>NZ_JBQQBT010000001.1:0-1211427 GCF_052245835.1 Streptomyces sp. 8N114
TCGACAGGCCGGGGTATCAACATATCTGGCGTTGACTTTTGGCACGCTGTTGAGTTCTCAAGGAACGGACGCTTCCTTCGAAACCGTCTCACCGGCTTCTCCGGACGTTTGCCCTTTCGGTGTTTCCAACCTTACCAGAATCCTTTCCCGACTCGTTTCCGAGCTGATTTCGGATTCCTGGCAATCGATCGTCCCCAGGCAGTAGAGCGCCCGGGCTCCCGATGCGGTGGAGATGTAAACGTACTGGAGCGGGGCGCCTGGAGGCAAATCGAGGCGCCCCGCTCACCCGCGGGCCCTCACAGGGGCCCTGACGGAAGGTCAGACCTCGACGACCACCGGGAGGATCATCGGGCGACGGCGGTAGGTGTCCGAGACCCACTTGCCGACCGTGCGGCGCACCAGCTGCTGGAGCTGGTGGGTCTCCGCGACGCCGTCCTGCGCGGACTTGGCGAGTGCCTCGTCGATCTTCGGGAGGACCGCGGCGAAGTCGGCCTCGTCGATCCCGGAGCCCCGGGACTGGAGGTGAGGTCCGCCCACGATCTTGCCGGTGGTGCTGTCGACCACGATGAAGATGGAGATGATGCCCTCGTCACCGAGGATGCGGCGGTCCTTGAGGGAGGACTCGGTGACGTCACCGACCGAGAGGCCGTCGACGTAGACGTAGCCCGCCTGGACCTTGCCGGTGATCTTGGCCTTGCCGTCGAGCAGATCGACGACGACGCCGTCCTCGGCGATCACGATGCGGTCGTGGGGCACGCCGGTCGCCGCACCCAGCTCCGCGTTGGCGCGCAGGTGGCGCCATTCGCCGTGGACCGGCATCAGATTCCTGGGCTGGCAGATGTTGTAGAAGTACAGCAGCTCGCCCGCGGAGGCGTGCCCGGAGACATGGACCTTGGCGTTGCCCTTGTGGACGACGTTGGCTCCCCAGCGGGTCAGGCCGTTGATCACGCGGTAGACGGCGTTCTCGTTGCCCGGGATGAGGGACGAGGCCAGGATCACCGTGTCGCCCTGGACGATACGGATCTGGTGGTCACGGTTGGCCATCCGGGAGAGGGCGGCCATGGGCTCGCCCTGGGAGCCGGTGCAGACCAGCACGACCTCGTCGTCCGGCAGATCGTCGAGCGTCTTGACGTCGACGACGAGGCCGGCCGGGACCTGGAGGTAGCCGAGGTCACGGGCGATGCCCATGTTGCGGACCATGGAACGGCCGACGAAGGCGACGCGGCGGCCGTGTTCGTGGGCGGCGTCCAGGATCTGCTGGATGCGGTGCACATGGCTGGCGAAGCTGGCGACGATGATCCGCTTCTGGGCGCTGGAGAAGACCTGGCGCAGCACCGAGGAGATCTCGCGCTCGGGGGGCACGAAGCCGGGGACCTCGGCGTTGGTCGAGTCGCTCAGCAGCAGGTCGATGCCCTCTTCACCGAGGCGGGCGAAGGCCCGCAGGTCGGTGAGGCGGCCGTCCATCGGCAACTGGTCCATCTTGAAGTCGCCGGTGTGGACGACCATGCCCGCAGGGGTGCGGATCGCGACGGCGAGAGCGTCGGGGATGGAGTGGTTGACCGCGAGGAACTCGCAGTCGAAGGGGCCGATGCGCTCGAGGTGCCCTTCCTCGACCTCGAGGGTGTAGGGCCGGATGCGGTGCTCCTGGAGCTTGGCCTCGATCAGGGCGAGGGTCAGCTTGGAGCCGATCAGCGGGATGTCGGCCTTCTCCCGCAGCAGATAGGGCACGCCACCGATGTGGTCCTCGTGGCCGTGGGTGAGGACGATGCCGTCGATGTCGTCGAGGCGGTCCCGGAGGCAGGTGAAGTCGGGGAGGATCAGGTCGATGCCGGGTTGCTCCTCCTCGGGGAAGAGGACGCCGCAGTCGACGATCAGAAGCCTGCCGCCGTATTCGAAGACGGTCATGTTGCGGCCGATCTCACCGAGGCCGCCCAGAGGGGTGACGCGGAGGCCACCCTCGGGGAGCTTCGGCGGTGGGCCAAGCTCGGGATGCGGATGACTCAAAAGACACTCCTTACCACGCGCGCCACGCACCCGCCTGGGCACGTGGCGCGCGATATTCATGATGCGCACGCAGACGCACGTGTCGTCCGTACGTGTCGTGCTTGTTCCAAAGGGTCATGCACTGTCGTGCACTGCTGCCGTTGTCCGGCGGTATGCAGTTGTTGAAGTCTGGGACCTACAGATGTACCCCGCCGTGGGCGAGATCGTGCTTGAGCTGCTCCAGCTCCTCGGGGGACAGCTCGACCAGCGGAAGGCGCAGCGGCCCTGCCGGGAGGCTCAGGCGGGCGAGCGCGGCCTTGGTGGTGATGACGCCCTGGGTGCGGAACATGCCGGTGAAGACCGGGAGCAGCTTCTGGTGGATCTCGGTCGCCTTGGCGACGTCGCCGCTCAGGTGCGCCTCCAGCAGGGCGCGCAGCTCGGGCGTGACGACGTGGCCGACCACGGAGACGAAGCCGATGGCACCGACGGACAGCAGCGGGAGGTTGAGCATGTCATCGCCGCTGTACCAGGTGAGGCCGCTGGTCGCGATGGCCCAGCTCGCGCGGCCGAGGTCGCCCTTGGCGTCCTTATTGGCGACGATGCGCGGGTGCTCGGCGAGACGGACGATCGTCTCGGTGTTGATTGGGACCCCGCTGCGGCCCGGGATGTCGTAGAGCATCACCGGAAGATCCGTGGCGTCCGCGATGGCGGTGAAGTGCCGGTACAGACCCTCCTGCGGAGGCTTGCTGTAGTACGGCGTCACCGCAAGGAGGCCGTGCGCGCCGGCCTTCTCCGCACCGCGGGCCAGCTCGAGGCTGTGTGCCGTGTCGTTGGTGCCGGCCCCGGCGACGACATGCGCCCGATCCCCTACGGCCTCCACGACCGCCTTGACGAGCTGGGCTTTCTCCGCATCGGTGGTGGTCGGGGACTCGCCCGTGGTGCCGTTGACGACAAGGCCGTCGTTGCCGGCGTCCACCAGGTGGGCGGCGAGCTGCTGCGCGCCGTCGAGGTCGAGCGCGCCGTCCGCGGTGAACGGCGTGACCATGGCGGTCAGGACCCGCCCGAAGGGCGTCTGCGGTGTGGAGGTCGGAGCCATAGGGTCCACGCTACTCGCAGCGCACCCCGCGACGCTCCCTCGGGGCTGCCGAGGCGGCGCCGATCCGCCGGGGAATCCGCCGGGAAAGCGGTGAGGTGCCGGTATCGAGTGGGCGGTGAAGAGGGGCCCCGGCACTGCCTGCTCGGGGGTTCAGGCAGTGCCGGGACCGCACAATCACCCTAAATGAACTTCTTCAAACGCCGCAATGTGGACACCTCCCGCACCCCGCCGACCGGCGGGTAGGGGCGCGGTAGGGGTGAGGCCCAGCTTCTCCGGGGCAGCGGCGCCCGCGGCGCCCGCCGCACCGCCGGGGTGAGCGTCAGGGCGCGATGCGGCCGTTGGCGTTGAACGCGGCGTGGGTCAGGGGCATCAGCTTGGCCCACTGCGCCTCCATCAGCTCCCCCACCATCTCGATCTCGCGCTGCGGGAAGCTGGGCACCTTGGCCTGCTCGTGCTGGGTGCGCAGGCCGAGGAAGTGCATCAGGGAGCGGGCGTTGCAGGTTGCGTACATCGAGGAGTAGAGCCCCACCGGCAGCACCGCACGGGCGACCTCGCGGGCGACACCGGCTGCCAGCATCTCCTCATACGTCTCGTACGCCTTCCGGTAGACGTCCGCCATGGAGCGGCTCGTCAGCTCGTGCTGTTCCTCGGTGCCCGGCACGAACTCGTACTTGCCCGGGCGGCCCTGCTGGACGAGCTTGCGGGATGCATCCGGGATGTAGAAGACGGGTTGCAGCCGGCGGTAGCGGCCCGACTCCTCGTTGTAGGACCACCCCACGCGGTGGCGGTGGAACTCCCGGAAGACGAAGAGCGGGGCGCTGATGAAGAACGTCATGGAGTTGTGCTCGAAGGGGCTGCCGTGGCGGTCCCGCATCAGGAAGTTGATCAAGCCCTTGGAGCGCTCCGGGTCCTTGGTCAGCTCCTCCAGGGACTGCTCGCCCGCGGTGGAGACCCGGGCCGCCCAGAGCACGTCGGTGTCGGATGCGCTGTGCTTGACCAGCTCGACCGTCATATCGCTGCGGAAACTGGGGGCGGGCGAGGCGGGGGTTTCGGTCACCGGCTGGTCCTTCCACGTACATCTGCCAGAGCGGGGCCAGCCTAAGGGGAGGGTCCGACAGCCGGAGTTGCGCGGGGAAGATAGCCCGCTTTGATCATGCTTAACCGGACAAACGAGTCTCATGGCGAAGAAACGCGACCCCGGTGACATACCCCTTGGTCCCGGTTGATATTTTTCACATGCGTCCATCGACAGCGGGCACTCTGCCGCCGACCCGGACGTTCACTCCATAACCAGCCCAGAACGATCACGCAGGAGCACACCTTCATGTCCCGCCGCGGAGAGTCAGTCCCGTTCAGCTTCATAGCTGAGGCCGATCGGTTCCGCAGCAATGTCACCCCGCCGCCCCCTGCCCGTCGAAGCTTCCGCCAGGTCGCAGGCAGCGCCCTGGTGGGGCTGACCGTCGTCGCCGGGCTCGTGGGATCGGTCCTGCTCGGACTGCCGGCACTCAGCGACAATCAGAGCCCGTCGCATGAGCCTCCGGCAGCGGCCGAGGGCCGCTGACCCTTACAGCCACCCCCGGGAACGGCACCCGGGGGTGGCCGGGTCCATCCGGCCTCGCTAATGTCACCGCTCACACCGCTGCGGCGAGCAGCCGCGGGCCAAGCCCCTGTCGTGAGCGAGCGAGGACCTTGCCGTGCCCCTGCCCTTTGTGACGGCCGACCGCGAAGACGCCGTGCATGCGGCCCAGTCGGTGACTCTCGCCGAGGCCGACCGTGATCTGTGGCGGCGCCCCTACCGCCCGGGCCCCTGGCGGGTCGGTGGCGGCGCGCTGCTGTTGCTTCTCGCGTCCTATGTGCTCTTCTCCGCGCTGATCATCACCCTCGCCGGCGGATTGCCGAGCGGCGCGATATGCGCCGGTTGCGGGGTGCTGCTGATAGCCCTCGCGGTGCGGCTGCTGCGCGCCGGGGTGTGGGTCAGTTCGTACGGGCTGCGTCAGGTCGGGCTGCTCCGTACGACGACGCGGCGCTGGGCCGAGGTGGGCACGTTGCGCACCGTGCAGCGGCCCGTGCGGTGGCTGGGGCTGCCGCGTACTGTGCAGGGGCAGGCGCTGGTGCTGATGCCTGCGGGGCAGGCCGCTGGCCAGCGCGACGCTGCGGTTCCCGACGACGCTGAGCGGGCCCTGCTGACCAGCCACAACGCCGACTTTCTTTCCCGGCCGCAGGCTTTCGATCGCGCGGCCGATGTCATCGAGGGCTGGGCTGCCGAGTCGCGGTAGACGGAGAAACTTACGTCTTGCGGGTGCTTGCCGCGTGCAGGGCGATCGCGTGCTGCATCGCCTTACGGGCCCGGGGAGTGTCGCGGGCGTCGTGGTAGGCGACGGCGAGGCGGAACCAGGAGCGCCAGTCGTCCGGGTTCTCCTCCGTCTCGACCTGGCGTCGGGCGAAAACCGCGTCCGCCGAGGCGCGGTCGATACGTCCGGAGGGCGTACGTTCGAGCTCGTCGACGGGCAGCCCGCCCTCCGCCTCCAACAGCCGCGCCAGCCGTCCGGCACGCCGTGCGAAGCGCGTGGTGTGCCACAGGAACCAGCCCCCGATGAAGGGCAGCACCAGCACGGCGATGCCGAACGGGACGGTGACGGCGGTGCCCTGCTCGATCAGCAGCACGCCCCGGCTGCCGACCAGGACGAAGTAGACGACCAGGACGGCGGCCAGGAGGAAGTAGGTGATCTTCGCGCGCATGCTGCTGTGCTCCGTCGGTGCGGTCAGTCCAGATCGAGGAAGTGTTCGAGGCCGAAGGTGAGCCCCGGGGCGCCGGGAACCTTGCGTACGCCCAGCAGGACGCCCGGCATGAACGAGCTGCGGTGCAGGGAGTCGTGGCGGATGGTGAGCGTCTCGGCCTCGTCGCCGAAGAGGACCTCCTGGTGCGCGACCAGGCCGCGCAGCCGTACGGCGTGCACGGGGACCCCGTCCACGTCGGCGCCCCGGGCGCCTTCCAGCGACGTGGTGGTGGCGTCCGGCTGGGCGGGCAGTTCCGCGGCCTCGCGGGCCTCGGCGATGAGCTGGGCGGTGCGGACGGCGGTACCGCTGGGGGCGTCGGCCTTGCCGGGGTGGTGCAGCTCGACGACCTCGACGGACTCGAAGAAGCGGGCCGCCTGCTGCGCGAAGCGCATCGTCAGCACGGCACCGATACCGAAGTTGGGGGCGATGAGCACGCCGGTGCCGGGCGACTCGGCGAGCTGGGCGCGTACGGTCGCCAGCCGCTCGTCCGTCCAGCCGGTGGTGCCGACGACGGCGTGAATGCCGTTGGCCAGGCAGAACTCCAGGTTGCCCATGACGGCGTCCGGGCGGGTGAGGTCGACGGCGACCTGGGTGCCCGCCTCGGTCAGCGCCCCGAGCGGGTCGCCGCTGCCGAGGGCCGCGACCAGCTCCATGTCGTCGGCACCCTCGACGGCCCGTACGGCCTCGGAGCCCATCCGGCCCTTCGCGCCGAGGACGGCTACCCGCAGCTTGCTCATTGTGCTCGTTCCTTACGTGTCAGAGAGGGGGGAGGGGCCGGGGACCGTCAGGCTCAGGCCACGGCCTCGTGCAGATGGGCGGTCTGGCGGTCGGTGAGCCGCCCGATGGCGGCCACCGAGGGGCGCCGGTCCAGCACGTCGCGGGCCACGTCGCGGACGTCGTCGGGGGTGACCGCGGCGATCTTGGCGAGCATGTCGTCCGTGGACATCTGCTCGCCCCAGCACAGCTCGCTCTTGCCGACGCGGTGCATCAGCGCTCCGGTGTCCTCCAGGCCGAGCACCGTGGAGCCGGAGAGCTGTCCGACGGCGCGGCGCACCTCGTCGTCGCTCAGCCCGTGGCGCGCGACACTGTCGAGCTCCTCGCGGCAGATCTTGAGTACGTCGGGCACCTGGCTGGGACGGCAGCCCACATAGACGCCGAAGAGGCCGCAGTCCGCGTAGCCGGAGGTGTAGGCGTAGGTGCTGTAGGCCAGGCCGCGGCGCTCGCGGATCTCCTGGAAGAGCCGGGAGCTCATGCCGCCGCCGAGCGCGGTGCTGAGCACCGCGAGTGGCCAGCGGCGTTCGTCGTGCCGGGAGACGCCGGGCATGCCGAGCACCAGGTGGGCCTGCTCGGTCGGCCGGTCGAGGAAGTCGACGCGGCCACCGCTGCGCAGCGTACGGCTGCCCGAGCGGGGTCCGACCGGATCGGCACCGGCCGTGCGTTCCAGGGCGCCGGCGCGGTCGAACGCGGCCCGCACCTGCCGTACGACCTTCTCGTGGGAGAGGTTTCCGGCGGCGGCGACCACCAGCCGGGTGGGGTCATAGTGCTTCCTGTAGAAGCGGGCCACCTGGTCGCGGGTCAGTGCGTTGACGGTGTCGACGGTGCCCAGCACGGGGCGGCCCAGCGGGGTGTCGCCGAACATGGTGTGTGCGAACAGATCGTGGACGCAGTCACTCGCGTCGTCCTCCGTCATCGCGATCTCTTCGAGGATGACGCCGCGCTCGGACTCGACCTCGGCCGGGTCGATCACGGAGCTGGTGAGCATGTCGGAGACGACATCGATGGCCAGCGGCAGATCGGCGTCCAGGACCCGCGCGTAGTAGCAGGTGAACTCCTTGGTGGTGAAGGCGTTCATCTCGCCGCCCACCGCGTCCAGCGCCGCGGAGATCTCCAGCGCGCTGCGCCGCTCGGTGCCCTTGAAGAGCAGGTGCTCCAGATAGTGCGTGGCGCCGCTCAGCGCGGGCGTCTCGTCGCGGGAGCCGACGTGCGCCCAGATGCCGAACGTTGCGGAGCGGACCGTCGGCAGGGTCTCGGTGATCACCCGGAGCCCGCCTGGCAGCACGCTCCTGCGGACGGTTCCCGCGCCGTTCTGCCCCGGGATCAGGGTCTGGGTGCGGGTCTTTTCGCGGGTCTTGGTACGGGCGACGGCCCGCCCTGCCGGGATGGCGGGGCGGGCCGTCGTACGGAACGTACGCGTCACTTCGCGGTCTCGTCCTCGGTGTCGGGGGAGCCGGCCTCGGACGCGTCGGAGCCGCTGTCGGACTCGGACTCGTCCAGGACGGGGATCAGCGAGAGCTTGCCGCGCTGGTCGATCTCGGCGATCTCGACCTGGACCTTCTGGCCCACGCCGACGACGTCCTCGACGTTCTCCACCCGCTTGCCGCCGGCCAGCTTGCGGATCTGCGAGATGTGCAGCAGACCGTCCTTGCCGGGCAGCAGCGAGACGAAGGCGCCGAAGGTGGTCGTCTTCACGACGGTGCCCAGGTAGCGCTCGCCGACCTCGGGCATCGTCGGGTTGGCGATGCCGTTGATCGTGGCACGCGCTGCCTCGGCGGCCGGGCCGTCGGCGGCACCGATGTAGATGGTGCCGTCGTCCTCGATGGTGATGTCGGCGCCGGTGTCCTCCTGGATCTGGTTGATCATCTTGCCCTTCGGGCCGATGACCTCACCGATCTTGTCCACCGGGATCTTCACCGTGATGATCCGCGGCGCGTTCGGGGACATCTCGTCCGGGACCTCGATGGCCTCGGTCATCACGTCGAGAATGTGCAGCCGCGCGTCGCGGGCCTGCTTGAGGGCCGCGGCCAGCACGGAGGCCGGAATGCCGTCCAGCTTGGTGTCGAGCTGGAGCGCGGTGACGAACTGCTTGGTGCCGGCGACCTTGAAGTCCATGTCGCCGAACGCGTCCTCGGCACCGAGGATGTCGGTCAGCGTCACATAGTGCGTCTCGCCCTCGATCTCCTGGGAGATCAGACCCATGGCGATACCGGCGACCGGGGCCTTCAGCGGCACACCGGCGTTCAGCAGCGACATCGTGGAGGCGCAGACCGATCCCATGGACGTCGAGCCGTTGGAGCCCAGCGCCTCGGAGACCTGCCGGATCGCGTACGGGAACTCCTCGCGGGTCGGCAGCACCGGCACCAGCGCGCGCTCGGCCAGCGCACCGTGGCCGATCTCGCGGCGCTTGGGGGAGCCGACGCGGCCCGTCTCACCGGTGGAGTAGGGCGGGAAGTTGTAGTTGTGCATGTAGCGCTTGCGGGTCACCGGCGAGAGGGTGTCCAGCTGCTGCTCCATGCGGAGCATGTTCAGCGTGGTCACGCCCAGGATCTGGGTCTCGCCGCGCTCGAACAGCGCCGAGCCGTGCACCCGCGGGATGGCCTCGACCTCGGCGGCCAGCGTACGGATGTCCGTGACGCCGCGGCCGTCGATGCGCTTCTTCTCCTTGATGACGCGCTCGCGCACCAGGGTCTTGGTCAGCGAGCGGTAGGCGGCGGAGATCTCCTTCTCGCGGCCCTCGAACTGCGGGAGCAGCTTCTCCGCTGCCAGCGCCTTGACGCGGTCCAGCTCGGTCTCGCGCTCCTGCTTGCCCGCGATCGTCAGCGCCTGCGCGAGCTCGTCGCGGACGGCCTCGGTCAGGGCATCCAGGACGTCGTCCTGGTAGTCCAGGAAGATCGGGAACTCGCCGGTGGGCTTGGCGGCCTTCGCGGCGAGGTCGGCCTGCGCCCTGCACAGCACCTTGATGAACGGCTTCGCGGCCTCCAGACCGGCGGCCACGACCTCCTCGGTCGGTGCCTCGGCGCCGCCCTTGACCAGCTCGATGGTCTTCTCGGTGGCCTCGGCCTCGACCATCATCACGGCCACGTCACCGTCGGGCAGCACACGGCCCGCGACGACCATGTCGAAGACGGCCTCCTCCAGCTCGGTGTGGGTCGGGAAGGCGACCCACTGGCCCTTGATCAGAGCGACGCGGGTGGCGCCGATCGGGCCGGAGAAGGGCAGTCCTGCCAGCTGCGTGGAGCAGGAGGCGGCGTTGATGGCGACCACGTCGTAGAGGTGGTCGGGGTTGAGCGCCATGATCGTCTCTACGATCTGGATCTCGTTGCGCAGGCCCTTCTTGAACGAGGGGCGCAGCGGCCGGTCGATCAGCCGGCAGGTGAGGATCGCGTCCTCGGACGGGCGGCCCTCACGACGGAAGAAGGAGCCGGGGATCTTGCCCGCGGAATACATCCGCTCCTCGACGTCGACCGTCAGGGGGAAGAAGTCCAGCTGGTCCTTGGGCTGCTTCGAGGCGGTGGTGGCCGACAGCACCATGGTGTCGTCGTCCAGGTAGGCCACGGCGGAACCGGCGGCCTGCTTGGCCAGCCGGCCGGTCTCGAAGCGGATGGTACGGGTACCGAAGGAGCCGTTGTCGATGACGGCCTCGGCGTAGTGGGTCTCGTTCTCCACCAGGAAAATCTCCTCGTCTGCGTCCGCAGCTCGTTGTCGCGGCGGACTGTGTACTCAGGAGCGCTCCCGGTGCGGGCCGGTCTTCGATCGAAGCTCCCGGTGCCTCCGCGGGTGTTCCACGGGTCCGGGGGCCACTACCGAGGACCGGCGTCTCGGGTGCGCTCCCTTCTCATGCTGTCGGTGGTGTCTTACTGCTTTGTCTCGCGACTTTGTCTCGCGTGACAAGACTACAAAGGTTCTACGTTCCGCGAGATGCTGTCGTACTGCGATACGGCGAGCGGCCGTACTGCGATACGGCGAAGGGAGCGGCCCCCGGGTCCGGGAACCGCTCCCTCCGTCACGTTCTAGCGGGCGCCCGCCGCGCCGCGGCGGATGCCGAGGCGCTCGACAAGCGCACGGAAGCGCTGGATGTCCTTCTTCGCCAGGTACTGCAGCAGGCGGCGACGCTGGCCGACCAGCAGCAGCAGACCACGGCGCGAGTGGTGGTCGTGCTTGTGGGTCTTCAGGTGCTCGGTCAGGTCGCTGATGCGACGGGAGAGCAGCGCCACCTGGACCTCGGGGGAGCCGGTGTCACCTTCCTTGGTGGCGAACTCGGAGATGATCTGCTTCTTCGTCGCGGCGTCGAGAGACGACACTCGTACTCCTCGGGGTTCTGGCCGCCGAGCGCCCCTGGTCTGCATCACAGGGGAGTCTTCGATACTCGGGAGGCCGGTACAGGGTATCAGTGGCTAGCTGGTGAGACTGCGGGCCGCCGAGTAGACGTTCATCACCGCCAGGCACAGCGGTACCAGCGTGAGCAGGACGAACGTCTCCAGGATCTCCACGAAACGGCCCCAGAAGGGGGTCACGCCCTTGCTCGGAACGGCCAGACCGATGGCGACGGCCAGCACCGCGGCACCGGCGAGCGCGGCGCTCAGCCACACGGTGCGCAGCGCGTCACCGCCGGTGGGAAAGTCCCCCGCCAGTCCGACGCCGAGCAGCAGCAGCGCCGCGAGACCGGCGATCAGGGAGCTACTGACCTGCGAGGTGTAGCGGAAGAGGCGGGCGCGCAGCAGCATCGCGATGCCGGTGGCGAGGGCGAGCAGCTGCCCCCAGCCGGACGTGGAGAAGCTGAGCACCGCCGTGGAGACGACGACCACGGCGGCGCAGCCGCCGACCAGACCGACCAGCAGCTCGTGACCGCGCCGCGCCTGCGCCGCGATCCGCTCGGCGTCGATCGCCCCCTGGGTCTCCGGCGCCGCGTCCGGGTCGGCGTCGTAGTCGCTCATCTGGGGCCGGGTGGCCTCGAAGCCGATCGGCAGCCGCGCGAAGCGGGTCGAGAGCCCCGGCAGGAACGCGAGCACGCCGACGGCGAGGGGCGCGCAGATGGCGGCCGTCTCCACCGGGGGCAGGTCGGACACGATCGCGATGAAGGTGATCAGGGTGCCGATGGTCGAGGTGAAGGCGGCGGCGACGAACGGGCCGTCCCCGTTGGGAGTGAGCGCGATCAGGATGGCGGACGCCAGCAGCACGGTCACACAGCCGAGCAGGAACTGGAGCCTGCCGATGCCCAGCCCCTCTTCCAGGGGCAGCAGGCCGCTGCCCGCCACCATCAGATGCGGCATGGCCGCAAGGCCGAACGTGACGGCGGTGGGCCGGTCGTCGTAGACGCGGGCCCGTACGGCGGACAGCGCCATCAGCAGCACACCGGTGACGGCCGCCAGAACGCCCGCCAGTCCGTGCATGTCGTGACCGGCCGGGTCGGAGAACCACAGCACGACCGCCATCAGCGCCAGCAGCACACCGCCGCCGATCAGTCCGGCGGCGCGCATCATGCCGTCGCCCCACAGCCGGCGGTCACGGGTGACGGCGGAGGCGACCGCGTCGGAGACGTCGTCGAAGACGGCGGGCGGCAGCGACTCGGCGAACGGGCGCAGGCTGAGCACCTCGCCGTCGAGAATGCGCTGGGCCGCGAACGAGCGGGAGCTGTCCAGGACCGTGCCGTCACGGCGCACCAGGTGGTAGCCGACGGGCGCACCCGCCGCCGGGCTCTGGCCGGAGAGCCGCAGAATCTCCGGGTAGAGGTCGGCGACCGGAATGTCCTCGGGGAGCGCGACGTCGATCCGGCTGTCGGGCGCGACGATGGTCACCCGGCTGAAGCCGGTGTCCAGGGCCGACCCGGCCGCCCGGCCGGACGGACCGGCCGCACCTCGGGCACCGCCGGAGCCCGGCTGCCCGCCGGATCCGGTGGCCGCGGCGGAAGCCGTCGTACTCACCTGTGTGTCCCCCTCGAAGAGCCTGCTGGGCGGCTGCCACGGTCACGGCGGCAGCGCGCGACACCCTACCGCTCCCGGTCAACTCACTGTGCCACTAGGATCGCCAGCCGCGGAGGGGGACCGTCCAGGAGGGGCCGTCACCACGGGGGTGCCCGCACCGAACCGTTCCTTCCGCCCAGGGACTCAGGGAACCTAGATGCAGGGAACCTAAGGGAACGCAAGGGAAATTGGTGCGCGAGTGACCCAGATCGTCGTCAAGCGTCCGCCTCGGGCGTTGCCTCCCGAAGTGCCCGGCGAGGAACTCCGGCTGGAACCGCCGCCCGAGCTGCCCAAGGGGCAGCAGGAGGGCATGTGGATGCAGGTTCTGCCGATGCTCGGCATGGGCGGCTCCAGCGTGTACTTCCTCATGCCCGGCATGAACTCCCACCCGATGATGAAGATCATGGGTGTCCTGATGCTGTTCTCGACGCTCGCCATGGTCATCGCCATGATTGTCCGGATGCGCCGAGGCACCCAGGGGGAGATGGCACAGTCGCGGCGGGACTACCTCAAGTACCTGGCACAGACGCGTCGCGCGGTCCGCAAGACGGCGCTCAAGCAGCGGGACGCCCAGTTCTATCTGCACCCCGCGCCCGACCAGCTGTGGTCCCTGGTGGCCGAGGGCAGCAGGGTGTGGGAGCGGCGTCCTTCCGACGTGGACTTCGGGCAGGTGCGTGTCGGACTGGGCGTACAGCAGCTGGCCACCCCGCTGATCAGCCCGGAGACGGCGCCGGTCGACGAACTGGAGCCGCTCACGGTCGGCGCGATGCATCAGTTCATCAACACCCACGCCACTGTCGACGGGCTGCCCATGGCCGTGTCGCTGCGGGCCTTCTACCACGTGACCGTCAGCGGCGACCCCGACTCGGTGTACGCCTCGGCACGCGCCCTGCTGTGCTCGCTCGCCGCGATGCACTCCCCCGAGGATCTGGTGATCGCCGTCGCCGCGGGCCGCGAGTCCTACGGTGCCTGGGACTGGGCCAAGTGGCTGCCGCATGCGCAGGTCAAGGACCAGGCCGACGGCGCGGGTACACGACGCCTGATCGTCGGCGACACGATCGAGATGGAGGAGCTGCTCTCCGCCCGGCTGGAGGGACGGCCCCGGTTCAGCTCCGCCGCCGAGCCGGTCATGGAAGCGCCGCACATCGTCGTCGTCCTGGACGGCACCTCGGTGCTGCCCAACTCGCTGCTGGCCGCACCGGAAGGGCTGCAGGGCGTCACCATCGTCGAGATCGTCCCCGGCGACATCGACGTGGCTCGCGGCGGCCTGTCGGTCGTCGTCGACCGGCGGGCCCTGCGCCTGGAGTCGGGCCAGGGCATGGTCTACGAGGGAACCCCGGACGCCCTCTCCTACGAGGCGGCCGAGGCGGTGGCCCGGCAGCTCGCTCCGCTGCGGGTCGGCTCCGGCGACGACGGCGACGAACCCCTGCTGGCCAAGCTGGAGTTCACCGACCTGCTCAGCCTGGGCGACGCCGCCTCGGTGGACGTCTCCCGCACCTGGCGGCCGCGCTCACAGGCCGAGCGGCTGCGGGTGCCCATCGGTGTGGGCGAGGACGGCCAGCCTGTGATGCTCGACCTCAAGGAGGCGGCGCAGGACGGTATGGGCCCGCACGGGCTGTGCGTGGGCGCGACCGGTTCCGGTAAGTCGGAGCTGCTGCGCACCCTGGTGCTCGGCCTGGCCGTCACCCACTCCTCCGAGACGCTGAACTTCGTTCTCGCGGACTTCAAGGGCGGTGCAACCTTCGCCGGTATGGCGCACATGCCGCATGTCGCCGCCGTGATCACCAACCTCGCCGACGACCTGACCCTCGTCGACCGGATGGGCGACTCGATCCGCGGCGAGCTCAACCGGCGCCAGGAGATGCTGCGCGACGCGGGCAACTACGCCAACATCCACGACTACGAGAAGGCGCGCGCGGCCGGCGCCCCGCTCTCCCCCATCCCGTCGCTCGTCCTGGTCATCGACGAGTTCAGCGAGCTGCTCACCGCCAAGCCGGACTTCATCGACATGTTCATCCAGATCGGCCGCATCGGCCGCTCGCTGGGTGTGCACCTGCTGCTGGCCTCGCAGCGGCTGGAGGAAGGCCGGCTGCGGGGGCTGGAGACCTATCTCTCCTACCGGGTCGGTCTGCGGACCTTCTCCGCCGCCGAGTCCCGCGCGGCGCTGGGCGTGCCCGACGCCTACCACCTGCCCTCGGTGCCCGGTTCCGGCTACCTCAAGTTCGGCACCGACGAGATGACCCGCTTCAAGGCCGCGTACGTCTCCGGCGTCTACCGCGCGGGCGGCGACAACCTGCCGGCCGGCCCGCTGGCCCCCAACCGGCGGCCCGTCCTGTTCACCGCCGCCGAGGTGCCCGTACAGCGGCCCGACCCGGACGCGGCCCCCGTGCCAGCACAGCCCGTCACCGGCGCCGACGACGACGCGCTCGCCGACACCGTGCTGGACGTGGTCGTACGGCGCCTCGAAGGCCAGGGCACACCGGCGCACCAGGTGTGGCTGCCCCCGCTGGACAGCGCCTCGCCGCTGGACGAGCTGCTGCCGCAGCTCAGCCCCGTGGAGGGCCGTGGCCTGACCGCCGCCGACTACCCGCGGCAGGGGCAGCTGGTCGTCCCGGTCGGCCTGGTGGACAAGCCGTTCGAGCAGCGGCGCGATCCGCTGTATCTGGACTTCGCCGGCGCCGCGGGCCACATGCTGGTCGTCGGCGGCCCGCAGTCCGGCAAGTCCACCCTGATGCGGACCCTGATCTCCTCGTTCGCCCTCACCCACACCCCGGCCGAAGTGCAGTTCTACGGGCTCGACTTCGGCGGTGGCGGCATGTCGGCCGTCTCCGGGCTGCCGCATGTGGGCGGCATCGCCTCCCGCCTCGACCCCGAGCGGGTGCGCCGTACGGTCGCCGAGGTCTACGGCATCCTCAACCGCCGCGAGGAGTACTTCCGCGCCAACAACATCGACTCCATCTCGACCTACCGCAGGCGCCGCGCCCGCGGTGAGATCACCGACCAGCCATGGGGCGATGTCTTCCTCGTCATCGACGGCTGGGGCAACTTCCGCAACGACTACGAGGGCCTGGGCGACGTCGTCAACGACATCGCGGCGCGCGGCCTCGGCTATGGCGTCCACCTGGTCATCACCGCCTCCCGCAACATGGAGGTACGGGCGGCCCTGAAGGACCTGCTGATGAACCGGCTGGAGCTGCGGCTCGGCGACACCATGGACTCCGAGTTCAACCGCAAGGTCGCCGCCAACGTCCCGCCCGGCGTACCGGGCCGCGGCCAGACGATGGACGCGCAGCACTTCATGGCCGGCGTCCCGCGCATCGACGGCGTCGGCTCCGACGACGAACTCGCCGACGCCAGCGCCGAGATGTGCAACACCATCAGCGCCCACTGGCAGGGCGACCCCGCACCGCAGGTCAGGCTGCTCCCCCGGGAGCTCCCGGCCGCCCGCCTGCCCGGCGGCGGCGCACACCCCGAACGCGGCGTTGCCTTCGCCATCGACGAGAACAACCTGGAGCCGGTCTTCGTCGACTTCGAGACCGATCCGTTCTTGCTCGTCTTCGGCGAGAGCGAATCCGGCAAGACCGCGCTGCTGCGGCTGCTCGTCAAACAGATCACCGAGCGGTACTCGGGCGACGAGGCGAAGATCGTCGTCGGCGACTACCGGCGCTCGCTGCTCGGTGCCATCCCGGACAGCCATCTGCTGGAGTACGCGCCGATGTCCAACACGATGGAGACGCATATGAACGCGCTCCGCGATCTGATGGACCGGCGCGCTCCGTCCTCCGACGTCACGCCGCAGCAACTGCGTGACCGCAGCTGGTGGACGGGCCCGCAGATCTTCGTTGTCGTCGACGACTACGAGTTGGTCGCCACCTCCAGCGGCAACCCGCTGGCCGTCCTCACCGAGCACCTCCCGTTCTCCCGCGATGTCGGCGTTCGCTTCCTGATCGCCCGCAGCTCCGCCGGCGCCTCCCGGTCGATGTTCGAGTCCTTCATGACCCGCATCAAGGAGCTCGGTGCCCAGGGCGTCGTCCTCTCCGGCGACCCCAACGAAGGCGATCTGCTCGGCAATGTCCGACCCCGGCCCATGCCGGCCGGCCGCGGTTTCTTCGTCTCCCGCAAGCGGGGGACGCCGCTGGTGCAGTTGGGCTGGCTGCCGGACGAGACCTGAGCTGGGGCCTGCTCATCGGACGCGGTGCATGGTTGCGCCGCGTCCACGTAGGCTGACACTCCGAAGCCGGGTGCTCCGCATGCCGGAGAGACCGGAGAAATACCGGAGTTGCCGGAGAAAGGAGAACTGCTGTGGGTACTCAGCAGGAAAAGGAAGAGCTGTACGCCATGGACATCTCCGACGCGGTATGGGAGAGCGCCCCCGGCAGTCCGGAGGACGAACGCGTCGAGATCGCCCACCTCCCCGGCGGCGCCGTCGCCATGCGCAACTCGAAAGAGCCGGACGTAGTGCTGCGCTACACGGCCGCCGAGTGGGAGGCGTTCGTACTCGGGGCACGGGACGGGGAATTCGACTTGGAGCCGATGCCGCACAACGGGGGAAAGTCGGCGGAGCCTCACGACGGCGGTGCTTCCCGCTGACATGACACGCGGGTGAGGAACGCCGCTGGCAGACGGCTCTTGCTCGCCGACGCGAAAAGCCGACGCAATACGGAAAACAGGTGACAGGGCCGCCTCTCGGCAATTCCTGTCACCTGTTTTGCCGGACTACAGCCCCTTGATCTGCTCGAAGAGACTAGCGGCCTTTTTATCCGTGGCCTGATACTGCGGGCTACCGTGGCGAATCACTTTCTCCACGGCGGCAAGCTGAGTGCTGATGTCGTTCGCACGCGCTTGCCACTGCTTCTCGATCGCGTTGAACATCTCCCTGGCCTCACCGTCCCAGGCCTGGTCAACCTTCTTGACCTCCGCCCACAGGTCTCGCATCTGCTGCTCGACCAGCTTCTTGCGAATGTTGATCTGCTGAGCGATTTCGTCGAGGTGGGAGTAATTGACCTTCAGCGAGCTCAGCGGGTCCTCTGCCATGCTTTCTCCGATCGCGATACGGGACTATCCAGCGGGCCGACAGTGATGCAGCGCCTTCGCGCCGCATCGCTGTCAGTACATACCGAGCTTGCTGGCGGCGTTGACGCCGTTGTAGTTCGAGTTGGAGCCGTCCAGCTTGCCCTCCAGCCCAGCGCTGATTCCGCCGAGTTTGCTGTCGGCATCGATGCCACCGCCCGCAGCACTACCGTTGACGTCGATGTGCTGGAACTGCTGGAGGATTTCATCGTCGTTGCCGACACCGAGCTTGGCGGTCGCCTGGGTCGCATCGATGATTCCACTCAGCATCTGATTGATGGCGTGGTGGTCGTTGTTGATGCTGTTCTGCGCCTTACGGAAGGCCGCCGCAGCCGCACCCTGCCAGCCCGTGCCGCTGCCTACCATTCCGATGAGCGTCTGAAGTTGGCGCACGTTGCCGGTCAACTGCCTGTGGATTTCGTCGATGTTCTTCTTGAAGGTAGTGAATTCATCGAAACTAATCTTCTGGCCATAGCCTGCAGCACTTGCAGCACCATCTACCATGGATGTGACCCTCCCTGTCTTGGATTGTTCGCTCTGTGTACGACGCGCCCCGCTACCGCGCTAGTTCCGCCTCAGACGTACGGCAGCGAAGCCGCACCCCGCGAGGACGACGACTCCTGCCGCGATGCCGAGGGCGGGCAGGAGCCAACCACCGTCCTTCTCCTTGGACTTCGAGTCTGCCACCTTTGCCTGACCGGGGGCAGCCTCTTTGTTCGAGTCTTTGCCTGCGTCCTTGGCGTGCGAACTCGACGACTTCGACTTGGTGTGCAGGGTCCGCGCACCGGTGAGCGGGCTGATGTCCGGATCGCCGGGATCGCCCTTGTTCTCGAGGAGGTTGATGCGAGGACGGACGGCACCGAACCCCACCCCCTTGCCGGGGCCCTTGTCCGGATCCTTGAGGCCGGCCGTCTTGATCAGGACGCGGCTCACCTGATTCGCCGTCCAGTCCGGGTGCTTGGACCAGATCAGAGCGGCGGAGGCGGAGGCGATTGCGGTGGCCATGCTGGTTCCCTGCTGGGAACAGTACCTCTGCTTCTTGCCGTCACACCATCCCGGAATGTCCACTCCCGGCCCAGCGACAATCGTCTGTCGACGGGAGGAGAAGTCGGCGATCTTACCGGACTTGTCGGTGGCTCCAACAGCCACTACATCCCAGTAGCCGGCGGGAAAGTTGATGTTGTTCCCCTTCTGGGCGTCATTTCCCGTGCCTGCCAGGAGGAGTTTCCCCTTCTTCACCGCGTAGGAAATCGCCTTTTTCATGGCCGGATCAGGAACGCCAGCGAAAGACATGTTGATGATCTGAGCATCGCTGTCGGCAGCTGCCCTGATGGCCTCCCCAACGTGGTCCTTCGTTTGGTCGGCGTTCTTCATCTGATCCAGATTCGTCCGGACAGGAATAATCTTCGCGCCCGGTGCGAGTCCCTTCAGCGTGCCGCCCTTCCCAGAACCCGCGATGAGTTCGGCCACTGTCGTCCCATGGCCGAGGTCATCTCGCGTTTCGTCACCGGGAGCACCGGAGAAGTCCTTCCCTGGAAGCACCTGGCCTTGGAGCGACTGAGTGGACGAGTCAACGCCGGAGTCGACGACAGCTACTTTGATTCCCTCGCCAGTGCTGACCTTCCACATTTTCTCGGCTTGCATCGCCTTCAGGTACCACTGCTGAGACTGAGCATCCTCCGCGGTGGCAGTCGGAGCCAGCCCGACCATGCAGACCGTCCAGGCTCCGACTGCCGCAAGTCCAGTGAGGAGGCGATGCTTTGTTCGCTGTTTCCGAGATGTTGCTGCCATGGTCGCTCTCACTGGATTACTCGATCACTGGCGGCACGCTGCCACGCCGCCCGGTCGACCTGTTCCGCTCCTCTTCTGACAGATAGTCCGGTCGCGGCCTCTCGCGCCGCTGATCCTGCGGCTTGTTCCGCGGCGACGGGGGCTGACCGCCAACGACCAGGCCCGTACCACCGGGAAAGAATCCGCGCGAGTCTCCCTCTTGGTGCGAATCGCCGTTGCGAGGCTCCCCGACAACGCCATCCCGGTTGGTTGCAGCCCTCCCGCTTGCCGCGCGCTGTCCGCCGCTCTGGCTGGCCGCTCCTTCTGCACCCCCACCGCTGACGGGCGGGACCATGCCCGTGGGGCGCCGAGGCACCGTCGAACCCTGTCCGTCGATGACCATCCCCCGCGGCACCTGGGAACTCGACGCGTTCGAGCCGGATCCAGGCCGGCTGGGGGTGCCGCCCACGATTCCGCCGCGTTGGCCGGCCCGAGAGGAACCGGAAGTCGTTCCACGTCCCCCGGCGTTCGGCCCCATCGCGGCCGGAGGAACACCCATCATCCCTGGGCGGCCGAGTCCTCGAGGTCCGTTGTTGCCGACTTGCTGACCTGTCGGTCCTGGCATGACTGGGCCGACAGGTCCCGGCCTCATCGGACCCGGGCGCCCGACAGGACCGTTCGGGCCCGTTTGCGCGGTGCGTCCCGTGTTCGGGGCGGGAGGCGGCGGGACAAACGGGCGCGGTGGGCCGGTACGAGCCGTGGCCGGAGGTCCGACGGGCCGTGGTGGTGGGGCGCTGCCGGGACCAATTCGACCGGGCGGCGGCCCTCCCGTTGGAACAAAGGGGCCGGGACCAGGGGGTGGGCCGCCGGGCGGCGGACCGGGCGGACCGGTCACCGGAGGTACCTGCGGCGAGGGGCCACGGTCCATCGGCTGTACGACGGGAGTAGGCGGAGCGCTGTCAATATTCGTGGCAACAGCCGTACCCGGGCGGACGGGATCCTCGGGAAGATGAGGCGCGACGGGGTCAGCCCTGCTGATCGCCCCGTCGCTGCCAGGCACATAGGCCGGACCCGCCTGATCAGAAGCACCCCGGCCAGGGCTGCCAGCGGCATACGGGGCCGCTGCCGCCGTCTCTTGGCCGCCTGCCGGGTCGCCGCCGACAGAGGAGCGAGGAGGCTTCCAACCGGGAGGCGGCGGCGGCCCCTCGAAGACCGGCTTGTCCTTCTCCGCCGTCTGTATGTGCTGGAGAGCCACCCGATAGTAGGAGCTCAGCTTTTCCGCCTGGCGGACGGCCTCTTTGTGTTTGGGATCTTCCTTCGGGGGTTTGTCGCTGCCCTTGGAGTCGGAGTCGTCACCCTTCTTCGACGAGTCACCATCTTCGTCCTTGTCCCGCTCGGGCATCGAGTTCTGGACCATGGCCAGGCCGATGCCGGCCCCCTTGAGATGCGAACCGACCATGCCCGCGTACTCACTGAGCTTGATGGTGTTCTTCCGAAGATCATTGGCCCAGGTGTCGAACGCCGCCTTCTTCGTTTCACCCTCCCAGTCGGGATCGGTCTCTTCGAAGTAGGTCTTCAGTTCCCTCTCGGCATCCTTGATGGCGCGGGCAGCGTCCCAGAGGGCTTCTCCGACGTCCTCCAGGTCTTGGGGAACGCCGGCGTCGACGAGGTCCTTCAACTGGTTGAGGCGGTACTTTTCGAAATCGGTCGCCGAGCCCGGTGCGGCATTCCGTGAAAGCAGCAGAGGAGCGCCGGCGGTGTAGGGAAGCAGGGGGTTCTGATCCGGCTGGAAGAGAGGGTTGTACTCCATCGGGATGAGGGCGTCCTTCGGCATCTCATCAGCCGAGAATCCCCTCCCGGAGTCCGAATCAACCGATTCGTTCTTGTCGCCCTTGCCACCCATGGGTCCTCCTGGTTCCGGGCTGATGTGGCCGACTAGTAACTCACGTCGCTGTTGCCACCGTTGGGCGCTTCCTTTGCAGGCACATCCCCGCGCTTGTCATGCTTCTCGTGCCCACCCTTGCCAACATTCTTGACCTTTTCAGTCAAGGCTTCCGTTCGGGCCTGGATCTGCCAAAACCGCTGCTTCTCAGCCTCGTCCACCTCGTCCAGGCGTCCGTCGGCGTGCTTGACCGCGATGCTCATCGCGTCGATCTGAAGCCGCAGTGTCTCGGAGAGAAGAGCGAGGGTCTCGTGCACCTCGCTGTACTTGGTGAAGAGGTCGTCCGCTTCGGTGAAGGGGATGTTCTGACCACCGAGTGACTGCCGGCTGACGCGTCTGCACGAAATCTTGTGTTTCGCGGCAGGCGAGGTGTCCAGGTCTGTGATGACGCCGTCGATGCGCTTCTTCAGCTTCTTGAGCGCTTCCGCGCGTCGCTTGAGGTCCGACTTCGAGTTCGGCAGTTTCTTCTCCGACGACACGACTGGCGGCGGCGTCTCCTTGCCGTCCGGCCCCAACTGCCCCATGGGCTCCCCCCTTCTGCCCCGTTTCGCCGCTTGCTCGGCGGTCTTCGTGGTCCGTCGAACAGGCGCTCAGGTCACTGTAGTAGCTGGATGCGGCTCGTCCCAACTGCAAATGAGCTGCTGACAGTTGCTCGTAGCAGGACCGTAACGTGTGACACTCCTGCTGCACATACCCCTTTTCTACCAGTGGCCACCGACATCGACGGGCCGACGGAGACCAGCTGGCCGGCGGTCAGCGACTGGGCGCCGGGTGCTTGCGGCGGCGCCGGTCGCGGTAGATGAGCGAGGTGCCTGCTACGACCGCTACGAGGGTGCCGCCTCCTACAAGGACGTAGGTTCCGAGCCTCTCGTTCCGTTCTTGCTCGGTTTCTCCCAGCTGAAGCTTGGCCGGTGTCGGTTTTTTGGCCGTTTCGACGCCTTCTTGGGCCACGGGGCGGTCAATGCGCTTGTCGTCCTCGGTCAGGGCGGCCACCGGGTCGATGACGCCCCAGCCGACGAGGCGGTCGCGGCCGGGGATCGAGCGCTCCGCGGTCTGCTCGATCTGGGCGACGATGTTCTGCTGGGACCACTTGTCGGGGCCCTTGTTGTGCTTCGCGCGGAGGAGGGCCGCCACGCCCGCCACATACGGGGCGGAGAAGCTGGTGCCGTTGTCGACGCAGTGGCCGCCCTTGGGGACGGTGGAGACCATGTCGACGCCCGGGGCTGCCACGTCAACGAAGTCACCCGCCTGGGAGAAGGGGGCGCGCTCGTTGTTGCGGTCGGAGGAGGCGACCGCGAGGACGCCGGGATAGGAGGCGGGGTAGGTCTTCTTGTCCTTGCCGCCCAGTCCGTCGTTGCCCGCGGAAGCGACGACGACGACGTTCGCCTGGACGGCACGCTGTACGGCGAGTTCCAGCGAGGAGTCCGCCCGCAGGGCCTCGGCGGTGTCCTGGGAGATGTTGATGATGTCGGCGTCGGCCTTCACCGCGTAGTCGATCGAGTCGGCGAGGGTGGCGGCCGTGCCGCTGCCGTTGGCGTCGTTCTGCTTGATCGGAATGATCGTCGCCTTGGGGGCGAGCCCCACAAAACCGGTGTTGTCGGCCGGGCGTGCCGCGATGATGCCCGCGACCTTGGTGCCGTGACCGACCTCGTCCGTGGTGCCGTTGGCCTTGCCGCGGGGGGTGGCCTGGCCGGTCTCGTCCTTCTTCGGCTTCTTGGGGAGCAGGTTCTTGCCCGCCTTGGCGTCGACGGCGTCCTTGAGCTGCTTGTTCACGATGTCGACGCCGGTATCGATCACGGCGACCCGGACGCCCGCGCCTTGATTGGTGTCCTTCCACAGCTCGTTGAGGAGGACCCGTTGGAGCGACCACGGGCGACCGTCGTACGGCTTGGCGGGGAAGCTGCACTGGGTACTGGCGTCTGCGGCGGCGGGCGGGGCGACGGTGACCGTCAGGGTAGAGGCGGTGACGGCCGTTGCTGCGGCCATCGCTGCCAGGCGGCGCGCCCGCCGCAGTCCGGTGGTGCCGTGCCGCGTCGCGCGGCTGGGCGTTTTCTTACCGCTGCTGGGCATCGTGCTGTGCATCGTCGTCACCACCCTCAGGAGCCCTGCGGCTGGAGTGCGTCACCGGTGGACAGTCGCGGCCCGGTGGGCAGGAAAGCGGCCCACTCGGCGGGGACGGGCGCGGGCTTGACGCCCTCGTACCCGAGCCTGCGCTGCGCGTTCTGGCCCTCGGGCTGCTGCTCCTGCTTGGACTTCTTACGGTCCTTGCCGATGCCCGAGTCGCCCTGTTCGCTGTCGGTGTTGTTCTGCATCGCGTAGCGCAGCCCGGTGTCGGTCACCAGGAAGATGCCGCCGTCGCGGGGGCTGCGGCCCTTGAACTGGCGGAAGAGCTGGCCGGTTCCGGGGGTGACGTAGGCGCTGGAGGTGCCTGCGGGGAGCTGCTCCGGGAACTCTTTGCCCACCCAGGTGCTGAGCGTGGTGGCGCCGCTCTTGCCGTTGACCTTGCGCAGTACGTTGCAGGCGACGTTGCGGCTGCCCGTGCCGGGGCCGGCGGAGTTGACGGCGTAGCTCTTCTCCCGGGGCCACTTCAGGGAGTCGCCGAACGTGCCGGACGAGGTGAAGGCGCTGGCGTTGACCTTGATGGCCTCACCATTCTGGTTCAGCTGCAGCAGCTGCTTGGAGGAGAGCAGGAGCTGCGCCATGAAGTCGGTGATCCGCAAGACCTTGCCGGACAGGACGACGTAGTGCTGCATGTGGTTACCGGACGCCGACTGGATCACGGTGCCCACCCGGTTGGTGTTCGGGTCGAGGCCGGAGATTCCGGCGTCCGCGCCGATCCGGCCGGGCACCTGCGGGAAGGAAATGTGCTGGCCGGTGTGCAGCGTGGCCAGCCACTCCCGGGAGGCGCGCTGGGGCTTGCGGTTGCCCACCAGGATGGTCAGCAGTGTCTTGTCCTGCGCGATGCGGTACTTGCGGCCGGACTTGTCGACGACGTACAGCCGGTCGTCGGGGCCCTGGACGAAGGCGAGCTCGCCGCCGCGCAGCCGGTTCTCGCCCTCGAGCTTGTCCTGGTCGCGGTCGGCCAGTACGAAGGCCGCCTTCTGGACGGCGCGGTCGCCCTGGCTGGGCCGTTCGCAGACAGCCCAGCGTTTCTTCTCACCCGCCTCCTTGCCCTCGGGGAGCCGGTCGGGCGCGTAGGGGATGCCGAGGGTTGCGCCATGCGGTATTTCGCCCTTGTCGAGGACCTTCTCGTCGACCTTGACGACCTCGCCCTTGCCCGGGTCGAGGAGCAGCTTGGCGGAGGCGAGGTTGAGCACCGGGTGGAGCTGTGCCTTCCCGTCGGTCTTCAGCACCACGTAGCGGGTGGTGGACTCGGAGCCGATGATGACCTTCTCCGCCGGTGTGTCCCAGCCTTCGGGGGCCTTCGGTTTGAACATGCCCCAGGCACCGAATCCCGCGAGGATCAGCACGCCGACGACGATGCCGGGCAGGATGCCGCGCAGCGGGCGGGGGGCACCCTCCTCGGTGCCTGTCGGTGACGGCTGGAGAAACGCCGCCACCAACCGCTTCTTCGCGAAGGTATAGGCATTGAGCTCGTCGCGCCGTGATGCCATGAGTGAAAGACGCTCCCCTTGAGTCCCTGCTGTCCCCCGCACCGTCCGGCCCTGACGGGCCCTGACGGCCCCGGCCGGTCCGGAACGGTACCGCTCACCGGTCCGCGCGACGCCCGCGAGCGCTGCCGATTGTCGGACCGGGCCCCTACTATGCCGGTTGGGCATTGCCTTGTGCCGCTCCGGTATCGTGATCGCACGCCCAACGCCCCCGACGAGTGGGGTTAATTCGGACATGAGGGGGCCTTCTCGGATGGGATCTGCGACGCGGGCGCGGGGTGCGGCCGGCACCGCGAGGCGCTCTGGGCCGGGTGCGCCCCGGCGCCCGGGAGCTGCCGCGTCCGCAGCCCGGTCACCCCAGCCCAGGCCCCGGGTCCCTGCCTCGACGACGCTGCGCACCACATCGCGCACCAGCCGTCTGGGACCGCTCCAGCTGCAACAGCTGGTGCTGCTGGAGCTGGCCGCCGCGGTGCTGTTGGTCGCCGCTGCCATCGACCGGCTGCTGCTGGTGCCCGCCGTTGTGGTCGCTGCCGCGCTGGTGGCGCTGGCGGTGATGCGCAGGCACCAGCGCTCGGTCCACGACTGGTTCAGCACACTGCTGGCCCTGCGTGCCCGCAGACGAGCCGCGGCCCAGCCGCTGACGCCCGCCATGGTGCTGGACGAGGAGGGCGAGCGGGTCGACGCCGGCTTCCTCCCCCTGGTGGAGTGCGCTCCTGCGCTGCGTACGTACGCCTACATCGACAAGAAGCGGCGCACCATAGGGATGCTGGGCGACGGCACTTTCCTGACGGCCCTGGTGCGGATAGAGGCTGCACCCAGCGCGCTGCGCCCGGCTTTCGGGGCGCGCGCCCTGCCGCTGGAGCTGATGCACGACGCGCTGGACGTGGACGGCATCACGCTGGAGTCCGTCCAGGTGGTGCAGCACGTGCAGCCGGCACCCGCGCCCCATCTTCCGGAGCAGTCGGTGGCGCGGCGCAGTTACGGGCCGTTGCAGGAGCAGACGGGATCGCCCGCGCTGCGGCTGACGTGGGTGGCGCTGAAGTTCGACCCGGAGCTGTGCCCGGAGGCGGTCGAGGCCCGGGGAGGCGGTCTGGAGGGCGCCCAGCGCTGTCTGGTGCGCGCCGCGGACCACCTGGCCAGCCGGGTGACCGGGGCCGGTTTCGTGGCGACCGTGCTCAACGAGCAGGAGCTGATAGCCGCGGTGGCAACCTCGGCCTGTGTGAGCCCGGTGGCCACGGCCAGGGCCAGCCGGCCGGACGCGGCTCCCGCACGGCGTACCGCCGAGTCCTCGCGCGCCTGGCGGTGCGACGACCGGTGGCACACCACGTACGGCGTCGGCCGCTGGCCCGAGTTGGGACGCGCTGCCACGCCGCTGCCGCGCCTGGTGGCGCTGCTGACCTCCGCACCGACGCTCACGACGACGTTCAGCCTGACGCTGGGCCGCTCCGCGCGGCGCAGCGCGGTCACGGTCAGCGGCCATGTCCGCCTCACGGGCCGCTCGGACAACGAGTTGGCGGCGGCCCGGCGGCAGCTGGAGCGGGCCGCACGCTCGGCGCGGGTCGGGCTGGTGCGGCTGGACCGGGAGCAGCTGCCGGGCGCTCTCGCAACGCTGCCGCTGGGGGGTGTGCGCTGATGGCGAGCCGCTACACGCAAGGACTGCTGGGTCCGCGCCGTACGGAACATGCCGTGCCCGCCGACCATTTGGGCGCACTGTCGCTGCCCATCGGTGACGACGGCGTGGTGGTCGGGAACGACTCGGAGGGACGCCCCCAGGTGGTCGGCTTCCACCACCCGACCCCGTACGACGTGGTGCTCATCGGCGGCCTGTGGACGGCACAGGTGCTGGCGCTGCGGCTGGCCGGGACGGGCGCGCGGGTCGCGGTGGAGACGGGCCGGGCCCAGGTGTGGACGAATCTGGTGCAGGCGGCGGGCGCCGGACAGGAATGCATCACGCTCTACGACGTGGGACGTGTGCCGCCCATGGGCCCCACCGTGAGCAGTCCGGTGCTGGTCATCCGGGACTGCGGAATGCGGCCTCCGCGTGGCCGGGTCGCCGCCATGCCGTGGCAGTCGGTACTGACGCTGCTGCCGTATCTGAGCCCGGTCGCTCCGCGGTTGCTGCGCGGCGCGGCGCTGTCCGGCATCCAACGGGTCTCGCCGGACGAGGCACAGCAGATCGGGCGCATCATGCAACTGCCGCGCCAGGAGGTGGAGGCGCTCTCCACCCTGGGCGACGGTGTCACGCTGTGGTGCACTCGGCGCGAACGGCAGTACGCGCTCACGCAGCCGACCGACGCCGAGACGGGGCTGTTGGGGACGCCGCGACGGCTGGACTGACACGGGTCTCGCACGAGTCACACACGATCTGGACCGACGCCGGTCGCAGGACCGCACTGCCCGCGTGACAGTTGCGATGATTAGGCTGGACTGACGCGCGTAGGCGGGCGCGCGGCAAACCGGGGTGAATGACCACAGCAGGAGGCATTGTGAGCAGCGACCGGGACGAGATCCGCGTCCGCGGGACCATGCCCGGCTCCGACCAGCTCGACGCGGAGGCGGATGCCGAGAGCGAGACGGAGTCGACGGGCCAGTTCACCATCGACTACACGCCGCCTGCCTGGTATACGCAGGACGCGGCCAGCAGGCCAGAGGCCCAGGAAGCGCCGCCCCCGAGCGCGCCCACGCCGACGTACGGACCAGGGCCGGGGCAGGGGCAGGAAGAACACTCGGGAGTCGGATCAGACTTCAGTGGTTCACGATTCAACGACGGTGACTGGTGGGCGAGTTCACCGGCCCCGTCTGCTCCGTCGGTCCCGTCAGCGGCGGACGTTCCGCCCCGGTCCGGCTACGAGTCCCCTGAAGCGGCGGGGTCTTCCGGCATTTCCAGCTCCCCCGAAAGCGAAGCGCCGTCTGCCGATCTGCCCGCCTTCCCCTCGCTGAAGCCGTTCAGCGAGCAGCGGGGAGAGGAGACGGAGGACGCAGCGGGAGCGGCGGAGGCCGGAGGAACGGCGGAAGCCGGAGAAACGGCGGAAGCCGGGGGCTACGGAGACGAACGGGAGCAGCCGTTCGGCAGCACTTCGTCCCCTGTGGATGCTTTGGCGGACGTGGACACTTCGGCTGAGGCGGGCACTTCAGCGCACGTGGACGCTTCGGCGCACGTGGACGCTTCGGCGCACGTGGACACTTCGGTCGCGCGGGACGAGGAACTGCGCAGGGAGCCCGAAAGCGAGCCGGTGGTCAGCGCGGCTGACGACCTCGGACCTGACTCCTTCGGTCCGGACGCGGCACGTTCGGACGGCCGGCGCGAAGACGACCAGTACGACGAAGACGACCAGTACGAACGCGAAGTCGGCCGACGCGAAGACGATGAAGCGCCGCGGAGCACCGCCTCGCCGAGCTGGCGAGCGCCGTCCGTGACCGAGCCCGCATCCGGTTCCGAGCCTCAGCCCGGGCCGGAGCCGGAGCCGGAGTCCGCGAAGCTGGTACGGGAGCCGGAGGCGTCGGAAGCACCGGAGGTCCCGGAGGTCGCGGAGGGGCCGCGAGCTCCGGGTGACGCCGAAGACGGCGCCACCATGAAGTTCTCCGCCGCCGCGCTGCGCCGCGAGATCGCCGCGTACGCCGCTCAGGAGGAGCGCAAGAGCGACGAGGCCGCCGCGACCGCGCAGCCGGAGGCCGATCCCCAGCGGGACACCGACCGCGCGTCGGCGGAGCCGATGAACAGCCCGGCAAGTGAGGTGCCAGCCGGTCGGGTTGAGAGCGCCTCGACCGCGCCGGACGCCGGGGGAAGCGACCGCGCGGACAGCGATGCGGAACCGGCGGAGCCGCGGGATGCGATTCCCGCCGCGTACGACTTCGGCCTGGAAGCCCCCTCTCGCGAACGCCGGTATGCCGAAGCGCCGTCCGCGCAGGCTCCTGCGGAGCCGCAGGACGCGGAGCCGCGGGATGCCGTGCCGCCCCACCCCCTCTCCCCCGCTCCGCCGCAGGAGGCGGGCCCCTGGTCGGGCTCGCCCGGCGAGGGCAGTGGCAGCACTGCGGGGGGCGCGCAGGAGCTGCCCCCGCTGCCGCCGGACTTCCAGCCCGCTGCCTCCGCACCACCGCAGGGCGGCGCGTGGCCGGGCGCGGCACCGCAGCAGTCCCACACTTCGCAGAGTCAGAACCAGAGCCCGCAGGCTCCCCAAACCCCGCAGGCTCCCCAGAGCCCCCAGCAGCCGCAGCCCTCGCAGCAGGTGCAAGGACAGCAGCCCGTCCAGCAGGCCCCGGAAAGCCGCTACGGCTACCCGCAGGCGGGACAGCAGCAGCCGCAGGGCGGCCCCGGGATGACACCCGCACAGCAGCAGCCCGTCCATCCAGTGCCCGGCCAGGCCCAGCCCGGGCAGCAGTACCAGCCCGGGCCGAACCAGCCCGTGCCGCCGCACGGCCGACAGCAGGCCGCACCGGACGGGCTGCCCGCCCCTCAGGCCCCGGCACCGCAGCCGCACGCTGGCCGGCCTCAGCCCGGTACGCCCCAGCAGGGGCAGGGGCAGGGACAGCCGCAGGGGCAGGGACAAGGGCCAGGGCAGGGACAGCCGCAGGGCCAGCTGCCCGCCCCACGTCCGGCCCAAGCCCAGCGCCCGCAGGCTCAGCTCCCCCAGGCGCAGGCGCAGCCCCAGGCACCGACACCGGCGCAGGGCCAGCCACCCGCACAGGCACAAGCCCAGCCACCGGTACAGGCACAGCCCCCGGCACAAGCGCAGCAGCCACCGGCCCACGCACAGCAGCCCGCCCAGAACCAGCCGCCGGCCCAGAACCAGCCGCCCGCGCAAGCACAGCAGCCCGCGCAAGCACAGCAGCCCGCGCAAGCACAGCAGCCCGCCCATGCACAGCCGCCCGCGCAAACGCAGTCGCCGCTGCAGCCGAATCCGGGCGCTGTGGACCCGCGTCGGGTGGACCAGTCCGGCTCACCGCTGGGCTACACGGCGGCAGTTGAGCTGTCCTCGGACCGGCTGATCAACAACAAGAAGAAGCCGCGTCCGCAGTCGGGCAACAAGCCCTCGCGTTTCAAGTTCGGCGCCAAGAAGGAGGAGGCCGAGCGGCAGCGCAAGCTGGAAGTGATCCGTACGCCGGTGCTGTCCTGCTACCGGATCGCCGTCATCAGCCTCAAGGGCGGGGTCGGAAAGACGACGACCACCACGGCTCTGGGCTCCACGCTCGCCAGCGAGCGCCAGGACAAGGTGATCGCCATCGACGCCAACCCGGACGCGGGCACGCTCGGCCGCCGGGTGCGGCGCGAGACCGGCGCCACCATCCGGGACCTGGTCACGGCGATCCCGTACCTCAACAGCTACATGGACATCCGCCGGTTCACCTCCCAGGCGGCGTCCGGGCTGGAGATCCTGGCCAACGACGTCGACCCGGCGATCTCGACGACGTTCAACGACGACGACTACCGCCGCGTCATCGACGTGCTGGGCAGGCAGTATCCGATCATCCTGACGGACTCGGGAACGGGCCTGCTCTACTCCGCGATGCGCGGCGTGCTGGACCTCGCCGACCAGCTCATCATCATCTCCACGCCGTCCGTCGACGGTGCGAGCAGTGCCAGTACGACGCTCGACTGGCTCGCCGCGCACGGCTACTCGGAGCTGGTGCAGCGGAGCATCACGGTGATCTCCGGGGTGCGCGAGGTCGGAAAGATGATCCGGGTCGAGGACATCGTGGCGCACTTCGAGACCCGGTGCCGCGGCGTGATCACCGTGCCGTTCGACGAGCACCTGTCGGCGGGCGCCGAGCTGGACCTGAACATGATGCGCCCGAGGACGCGGGAGGCGTACTTCAACCTGTCCGCGATGGTCGCCGAGGACTTCGCACGGGCCCAGCAGGAGCAGGGCCTGTGGACGGCCGACGGCAACAGTCCGCCACCGCAGCTCGCTCCGCCGATGCCCGGCCAGGGCGGCATACCGGCACAGCCCGCTCAGCCCGGGCACCCCGGTGCCGCCGCCAGTCCGCCACCCGCGCAGCAGCAGCCGCCGTACGGGGCGGGCGGGGGTTACGGGTACCCGGGTCCTGCGCAGCCCGGCCAGCAGCACCCAGGGCAGCCCGGACACCCGGGGCAGCCCCAGCCCGGCAGCGGCTGGCAGCAGTAGCGGTGGCCGCAGACAGCCGGTAGCCGGGGGAGCCGTGAAGGCTTGTAGCCGGGCCGGCCCGGCTGTACAAGCCTGCAAGCCGGGCGCATACGGCCGGTCACAGCCGGAGGGCGGCGGACAGTGTCCGCCGCCCCTCCGCCGTGCTGTACCCGCTCGGCGCGGCCGACGCTCGGCCGGACCCGGCGGGCCGACCAGAGTCAGTCCTGCGTCGGCGGCACCAGTCGCCGGGTTTCCTCGACGTCCTGCGCCATCCGGTCCTTCAGCGCGTCAAGGGTGGCGAACTTCTCCTGGCCGCGGATGTACTCCACGAAGTCCACGGCCACGTGCAGCCCGTACAGATCCAGGTCGACGCGGTCGATGACGTGCGCCTCGACGGTGCGCTCGGTGCCGTCGAACTGGGGGTTCGTGCCGACGGAGAGCGCGGCGGGCATCGCCTCGCCCGCCACCGTCAGCAGGCCCGCGTACACGCCGTCGGCCGGGACGGCGGTGTGCGGCAGCGTGTCGACGTTCGCCGTGGGGAAGCCGAGGTCGCGGCCGCGCTGCGCTCCGCGCACCACGATGCCCTCGACACGGTGCGGACGGCCCAGCACCTCGCTCGCGCCGCGCACGTCGCCCTCGGCAACCAGCCGCCGCGCCATCGTGGAGGAGAACGCGTCGCCGCTCTCCATGCGCTCGAAGAGGTCGACGACGATCACGTCGTAGTCGTACGTCTCCCCCAGCTCGGCCAGGGACTCGACGGTGCCGGCCGCCTTGTGTCCGAAGCGGAAGTTGGGGCCTTCCACGACGCTGCGCGCATGCAGTTTGTCCACGAGGACCTTCACCACGAAGTCGGCGGGCGACAGCTTGGAGAACTCTGCGGTGAAGGGCAGCACGAGGACGGCGTCCACGCCCAGCTCGCCCATGAGTTCGGCACGCCGGTGGTGCGGTGCGAGCAGCGGGGGGTGACTGCCCGGCCGCACGACCTCGCTGGGGTGCGGGTCGAATGTGACGACGACAGCGGGGACGCCCAGCTCCCTGGCACGCTCCACCGTCCTGCCGATGATGAGCTGGTGCCCCCGGTGCACCCCGTCGTACGAGCCGATGGTGACGACGCTGCGCCCCCAGCCCTCGGGGATGTCCTCCAAGCCACGCCAGCGCTGCACGTCTGCTCCTCGTCGCTACCTGGTTCGCCAGTGCCTGTGCCGATGGTGATGATGACGGGTCTTGCCGGTTCAAGGGTGCCATGCCCCGCCGTCCCGGCCCGCACGGACCCACCTCCAGGCCACCGGCACGACGCGAGCACGGATCCGGCCCCGCCCCGGAGGTCAGACGTGTTCGTCCAGCATGTCGCACACTCGGCGGGCGCGGGGCCCCACAACAGCCGTCCACAACTCCGGCTCCCGTGCCACCCAGGCGCTGACGGCCCCCGCGAACCCGGGCAGCTCACGCGCGAAGCGGGCGAGCGCCCGGTCGAAGGAGGCCGCACCCTGCGCAGTGGCTGCCATTCGCACCCCGATACGCCGCACCAGCTTCTCCTCGGGCGTTCCGCCCCGCTGCCGTGGGACGGTCGTACGCCGGGCCACGGCGTCCAGCGCGGCCTCCAGGACGGATTCGTCGCGCTCGTGGTCGAGCAGGAGATCCAGCAGTTCGTCGCGCAGCGGCCCCTCCCCCTCGCCGAGCACATGGGCGAGACCTGCCCGGAATGTCGGCTCCTCTTCCTGCAGCAGCTCCGCCACAAGTGGGCGCAGCACGGCGCGGGCGCCTGGGCCGTGTCGCAGTCGGTGTTCCACGAAGGCGGCCACGTCGTCGCGGGCCCGCCACGGGCGGAGCACGGCGTGTTCGCGTACCAGCAGAGCAGCGCGCCGGGCCAGTGCTGGAGTGCGCACTTGTGCGAGTGCCCGCACGGCCTGCGACTGTGCTGCCGGGTCGGCAGGCCGGGTGAGCAGCGCCTGATAGGCGGCGAGCACCGGCTCCGGGTGGGTGCCCAGTGCGGTACCCAGAGCAGCCGCCAACTCGGCGTCGCCGGTCTCGGTGAAACAGCGCAGTGCGGCCCTCATATGCCGGGAGCGGCTGTGCGGGTCGCGTACGAGGATGGCGAGAGCCGCGGTGCGCAGTGCGCGGTCTTGGGGGCGGCGCAGCAGTGCGAGCGCGGCGGAGCGCAGCAGTTTGCAGTCGGAGTCGGTGCTTACCCGGCGCGCCGCACGCACCCCGTAGACGGCCGCGGCTGTCCGGCGTCCGTCGGTGCGGGTGTCATGTGCCCACCGTTCGACGGCTCGGCACATTGCGGGGAGCTCGTCTTGCACCAGCTCGGCCAGGAGCTCGTCGGCGCGCAGGTGTGCGGCGTCGACGAGGGCATCGGCCAGCTCGTCCGTGGCAATGTGCCGGTTGGTGTGCAGCAGTGCCTGGGCGGCGGTGGCAACAGTGGGCACAGTGTGCCCGTCCGCATCCGTGCGCCGCCGCAGGGGCCGCAGATCGCTGAACCACTCGCACAACAGCGGCTGCACGGTGCGAGGTTCGGCAGTCAGCAGTTCCTTGAGAACGTCCAGATAGCGGCCCTGTTCGCACGGCCGGTCCGCAGGTACGTCGGTCGGCAACAGGTGCCGCAGCAGCTCCGCCTTCCCGGCGGCTTCCAGGGGGAGTCCGCGCCAGAAGCAGGGCCCGAAGCTCTCCCGCACCATGGCGCTGTCCTGCCGCTCGGCCACCCGCTCCGCCAGGCTGCGCAGGACGGGCGTGTACGGGCACGCGTCCGGCATCCGCGGCAGCGTCTCGCGCAGTAGGTGCACGGCCCACCACGCGGCCTCGCCGTCCGGCACACCGTCGTCCAGGCCCGCACCCAGCGTCTCGCCCAAGGCGTCGGCCAACCGGCGCAGGCGCGGGGCGAGCACCTCCGCGCCGTCCCGCCGGTCGCACAGCAGGAGCGCCTGGACGACGGGACCGGCGCGATGGCGGGGCACCCGAACCGCACCGTCCCCGGCCCCGCTTCGCCGGGGCACGAGTGTGTCCAAAGCCACGTCCAGGTCGAGATGGCAGCCCTGCAACCAGTCGGAGAACTCCTCGTCCACGAACCGGTAGCCCTCTCCCGCCGGGGCCAGCGCGCCCTCCGTCAGCACGGCGGAGGCCCAGCCGCAGCGCCAGGGAAAGAGCTCGTCGAACGCTGCGGGGCTCAACTCGCCCTGCCCGGACCCGAGACAGCGGCGCGCGGCCTCGTGCAGCCGGCCGGCGACGCGGGCAGCGAGACGCCGGACGGAGCCCGGGTCCGCAATGTCGCCACCGACCGCTGCTCCTGCCGCCCGCTGCGGCACTCCGATGTTCCGTTCCCCCTCACCGCGCGACATCAGGCGCTGTGCGATGCGCAGACACAGCAGATCCAGGAAGGCGGCGAAGATCTCATGACGGGCGGGGGCCGGTTCCGACACCTCGTCCCGGCCCACGTCCTGTGCGCCCGGCGCCCGCGATACGCCCCGCCCGCACAGGGCACCCTGCGCCGCGCGCACCTGGGCGAGCATCCGCATCGCCAGCGGGTGCCCGGCATCGCCGGGCGCGAGTGCACCATCCGGCAAGCCGTAGGCGGCCAGAGCCCGTGCGGCCGGCCGGGGCGGCAGATCGCCCACCCGCACACTGCCGTTGGTCCCGGCGAGCGCGTAGAGCATGTCCTCGGGGAAGAGCGCGGCCGCCTGCTCCCAGTGCTCGGGGCGGCACGCGACCGCCAGCCGCGCACCGGTGGCCCGCAGCCAGCTCGCCGTACGGACGGTCCACTGCCGCAGCGTGTGCACGAGCTGGGGCGGCATCTCCTCCGGTGCGTCCAGCAGCACCAGCAGCGGCCGGCCGGCAGCGCAGGCGAGACGCGCGACCACATCGGGGTTGACCTCGCACAAGTCACCCGTCGACGCGGCCCCGGTTCCGTCCCGCATACCAGGAGCCGCAACGGTCCGGTCGGCCGCTGCCAGTGCGCGGCCGACCGCCTCCCGGATCCCGGCGTCCTGCGGATGCAGCTCGGCGCCGCGCAGCCAGACACTCGGAGCGGGCTCGGCAGCACGCGCCCGGCGGGCCGCGACGGAGGCGAGCTCGGTGGTGCGGCCCGTCCCGGGGGCGCCCACCAGCGCGATCACGGAGGCCCCGCTGTGTGCGAACAGGTCGAAGTGCTCGGCAACTTCGGGCCGGGGCACCGCATGTGCGCACCGCTCCACCGCGGGCCCCACCGAGGCCGCGGCCAGCCGCAGCACCCCGGCCAGGTTCAGATCGGGGCCGAACCCGGGCGCGGAGGCACCGTTTTGCCGCAGCAGTACGCCCAGTGGACCGTCGGGCGCCGGCCCGCCCGCCGCGTACAGCGGTACCGCGAAGGGCCCGGGGCGTCCGGACGTTGCGTGCAGTGCGGTGCCCAGAACGCCGAGGACGGCCCCGCTCGCCGCGTCCACCACGGGGGCACCCGACGCCTTCCGGGACAGCCGCAGCGGGACGCTGACGGACTCGGGCAGTTCGAGCAGCAGTGCCCGCTCCATGGCGTGGTAGCGGGCGGTGGAGGTGTAGGTGACCGACACGGTGCCGGTCAGCGTGGCGGGGAGTGCTTCGTCCTCGGTCAGCAGGACGGCTCGGGTGCCCGGGTGCGGTCGCTCTGCCCCGATGACCAGCGGATCGAGGCACAGCCCTGCCGTACGGATCAGCGCCAGGTTCCACTCGGGCAACGGCGTGATGTCACAGCTCGCCGCGATGACCGAGCTCTCTCCCGCGTGCAGTACGGCACGACTGAGGCCGTCCACCGCCTCGTGGCTGGTCACCACGGTTCCGAGGTCGTCGGCGACGAAGCCGAGGCCGCGCGGCCGTCCCGCCAAATCGCTGAGGCGCACCAGCGTGGGTCTCCCGCACACCGCCGACATCGCTCGAACCTCCGCGCTGGCCCTCACCACCGCGTCGACCGTAGAGCGCAGTTGATCAGCGGCAACAGTCCCGGCGCCGAACGCGCCCCCACCCGCGCCCACGCTTCACCCCGAGCGCCCGGCCACCCGGGTGAATGCGCCGGCGCCCAGGGATATCCCCGGCTCATCACCTGCCAGGGGACGGGGAAGCCAGCGGCACGACAACGGGAATGTCACCCACACGAAGACGGCCTCGCCGCACTACCGGCGACGAAAACTCCCCCACACGAAGACGGGCCCGTCCCCCACAAGGAGACAGGCCCACCAGACCCCGTGAAGCAACAGCCGTCCCTCACACGAAGACAGCGAGGCTCTTCGCCCTGCCGCCCCGCTCTTCCACCAGCGCGATGAGCTGCCCGCCAGGTCCGAAGACCGCGACGGGACCGGGTCCGACCCCGTCCACCGGCATCCGCAGCTGGACGCCGTTCCCGATGCGGCGTGCCTGTTCCTCGTCGACGTCCCAGCGGGAGAACGCGGCGGCTGCGGCCTCGCCCAACGGCAGGACGGGCAACGGCTCTTCGGCGTCCACGAACTGCTGCAGCTGCTCCAGTGTGTGCGCGCCGTCCAGCCCGTACGGGCCGACCCGGGTGCGCCGCAGCGCCGTCAGATGCCCGCCCGTGCCCAGTGCCGTGCCCACATCCCGGGCGAGCGCCCGTACATAGGTGCCGGACGAGCACACCACCGAAACCAGCAGGTCGGTGACCTGTGTGCCGTCCTCGGCGGTCTCCTCGCGCACTTCGTGCACGGCGAACGAGGAGACGGTGACCTGCCGTGCGGCCAGCTCCACCTGCTCGCCCTCGCGCACCCGCGCATAGGCACGCCTGCCGTCCACCTTGACGGCGCTGACGGCTGACGGGATCTGCGAGATCTCTCCGGTCAGCGCGGCCACCGCGGCATCCACACGCTCCCGGTCCAGATCCTTGGCGCCCCGCGAGGCGGTGATCTCGCCCTCGGCGTCCTCCGTGACGGTCTCCTGGCCGAGCCGGACGGTGGCGACGTACTCCTTCTCCGTCAGGGCGAGATGGCCGAGCAGCCGGGTGGCCCGCTCTGTGCCGACGACCAGCACACCGGTCGCCATCGGATCGAGGGTCCCCGCATGGCCGACGCGCCGGGTGCGGGCCATACCGCGCAACTTGGCCACGACGTCGTGCGAGGTGAACCCGGCGGGCTTGTCGACGATGATCAGCCCGCCGGGACCGTTGTCTCTCTTACGTGCCACGGATCAGGCGCTCTCGTCCTCGCCGTCGGGAGCATCCGAGCCCTCCGGGAGATCCGCGTCGTCGGCAGCGGACTCGCCCGGCTTGCGGTACGGGTCGGGCTCACCGGCGTACGCGGCACCCGAGGACGCCTTGCGGACTTCCTCGTCGGCGGCCCGTGCCCGGGCCAGCGCCTCGTCGATCGTCTTGGCGGTCTCCGGCAGCGCGTCCGCCACGAACGTCAGGCTCGGCGTGTGCTTGATGCCGGCCGCCGAGCCGACGGCGGAGCGGAGCACGCCCTTGGCGCTCTCCAGACCCGCGGCGGCGGCCTTGCGGTCCTCCTCGTCGCCGTAGACGGTGTAGAAGACCGTTGCTTCCCTGAGGTCGCCGGTGACCCTGGTGTCCGTGACGGTCACATGTGTGCCGAGCCGCGGGTCCTTGATCCCTCGGTGCAGCTTCTCGGCGACCACCTCACGGATGAGGTCCGCCAGCCTCTTCGCCCGCGCATTGTCGGCCACTGGTCCGTCTCCTTGCTCTGCGCCATGCGCTCACGCGCTGCTGCGTTCCTGCGTTGCTGCTTTTCTGCCACTGCTGCGCTGCCGCCGCTGCTCCTGCTGCCGCGTTAGCTGCGACTGCTGCGCCCACTTCGGCTGTGCGTCTATTCATCGTCGTCGCCGTGGAACCGCCGCCGCACGGACAGCAGTTCCACCTCAGGACGCGCGGCGACCAACCGCTCGCAGCGGTCCAGCACGTCGCTGAGATGCCCCGCGTCCCCGGACACCGCCGCCAGCCCGAGATGGGCTCTGCGGTAGAGGTCCTGTTCGCCCGTCTCCGCCACGCTGACCGCGTACTTGCGTTGCAGCTCGGCGACGATGGGGCGGACGACGGAGCGCTTCTCCTTGAGCGACCGCACGTCGCCGAGAAGCAGATCGAAGGACAGCGTCCCTACGTACATACAGTGCGGGTCAAGCCACCCGTGGGGCCTTGGGTCGCCGCCCAGCGGTGGCTGGGGGCGTAGGAGTCACTGGCACCGTACACGCAACGGCCGGGGCCGATCGACGGAAATATCTTCCGCCGGTCGGCCCCGGAAACGAGGGAGCGGGTCAGCCGCGCGGCTTCTCCCGCATCTCGTACGTCGCGATGACGTCGTCGACCTTGATGTCGTTGAAGTTTCCGAGGTTGATACCGCCCTCGAAGCCTTCGCGGATCTCGGTGACATCGTCCTTGAAGCGGCGCAGGCCCTCGATGTTGAGGTTCTCCGCCACGACCTTGCCGTCCCGGATGACGCGCGCCTTGGTGTTCCTGCGCACCTCGCCGGACCGGATGATGACACCGGCGATGTTGCCCAGCTTGGACGAGCGGAAGACCTCGCGGATCTCCGCCGTACCCAGCTCGACCTCTTCGTACTCGGGCTTGAGCATGCCCTTGAGGGCCGCCTCGATCTCCTCGATGACCTGGTAGATCACCGAGTAGTAGCGGACGTCCACGCCCTCGCGCTCGGCCAGCTGCGTCGCGCGCCCCTCGGCGCGGACGTTGAAGCCGATCACGATGGCGTCCGAGCCGGTCGCCAGGTCGATGTCGGTCTCGGTGACCGCACCCACACCGCGGTGCAGGATGCGCAGGTCCACCTCTTCGCCGACGTCGAGCTGGAGCAGCGAGGACTCCAGGGCCTCGACCGAACCGGACGCGTCGCCCTTGATGATGAGGTTGAGCTGCTGCACCTCGCCTGCCTTGAGCACCTTGTCCAGGTCCTCCAGGGAGACGCGGCGGGTCCGCTTGGCGAAGGCCGCGTTGCGCTCGCGCGCCGCGCGCTTCTCGGCGATCTGCCGGGCCGTACGGTCCTCGTCCACCACCAGGAAGTTGTCGCCGGCGCCCGGGACATTGGTCAGACCCAGCACCAGGACCGGCGTCGAGGGATCCGCTTCCTTGATGTTCTCGCCCTTGTCGTCGAGCATCGCGCGCACCCGGCCGTAGGCGTCGCCCACGACCATGGTGTCGCCGACCCGCAGCGTGCCGCGCTGGACCAGCACGGTCGCCACGGCGCCGCGGCCGCGGTCGAGGTGGGCCTCGATCGCGATGCCCTGCGCGTCCTGGTCGGGATTGGCCCGCAGGTCGAGCGAGGCGTCCGCGGTCAGGACCACGGCCTCCAGCAGCTCCTCGATGTTCAGGCCCTGGCGCGCGGAGATGTCGACGAACATCGTGTCGCCGCCGTACTCCTCGGCCACCAGCCCGTACTCGGTCAGCTGGCCGCGGACCTTGGTCGGGTCGGCACCCTCGACGTCGATCTTGTTGACCGCGACGACGATCGGCACGTCGGCCGCCTTGGCGTGGTTGAGCGCCTCGACGGTCTGCGGCATCACGCCGTCGTTGGCCGCGACCACCAGGATCGCGATGTCGGTCGACTTGGCACCGCGGGCACGCATGGCGGTGAACGCCTCGTGACCAGGGGTGTCGATGAAGGTGATCTTGCGCTCTTCACCGTTCACATCGGTCGACGCCTGGTAGGCGCCGATGTGCTGGGTGATGCCGCCGGCCTCGCCCTCGATGACGTTGGTCTTCCGGATCGCGTCCAGCAGCCTCGTCTTACCGTGGTCGACGTGACCCATGACGGTCACCACCGGCGGACGCGGCATGAGCGCCGTCTCGCCGCCCTCGTCCTCGCCGAACTCGATGTCGAAGGACTCGAGAAGCTCGCGGTCCTCCTCCTCCGGGCTGACGATCTGGACGATGTAGTTCATCTCCTCGCCGAGGAGGTGCAGCGTCTCGTCGGAGACGGACTGGGTCGCGGTGACCATCTCGCCCAGGTTGAACATCACCTGGACCAGGGACGCCGGGTTGGCGTTGATCTTCTCCGCGAAGTCCGTGAGCGAGGCACCACGCGACAGCCGGACGGTCTCGCCCTTGCCGCGCGGCAGCATCACACCGCCGACCGACGGTGCCTGCATCTGCTCGTACTCTTGGCGCCGCTGCCGCTTCGACTTGCGGCCACGACGGGCCGGACCGCCGGGACGGCCGAACGCGCCCTGTGTGCCGCCACGGCCGCCGGGACCACCCGGACGACCGGCGAAACCGGGACGGCCACCGCCGCCCGGACGGCCTGCGAAACCGCCGCCGCCACCGCCGGGACGGGCACCGCCGCCACCACCGGGACGACCGGCGAAGCCGCCGCCACCACCGGGACGGCCACCGCCGCCACCACCCGGACGGGCACCGCCGCCACCACCGGGACCGCCACGGCCGGGACCCGGACGCGGGCCCGCGGCAGGACGCTGCGGCATCATGCCCGGGTTCGGGCGGTTACCGCCGCCACCGCCCGGACGCGGACCGCCACCCTGCGGGGCCTGCGGACGCGGCATGTTGCCCGGCGTGGCACGGCCGCCACCCGGAGCCTGCGGACGCGGACCCGCCTGACCGGCGCCACCCGGGCCCTGGCCCGGCTTGGGCGCACCGGGCTTCGGAGCGCCCGGCTTGGGGGCACCGCCGGAACGGGGCGTCTGCGGACGCGCCATACCGGTGGAGCCACCGGAGGTGAAGGGGTTGTTGCCCGGACGCGGCCCGGAGGGACGCCCACCCGGCTTGGTCGGCTGACCCGGCTTCGGGGCGCCGCCCTGCGGACGGCCCTGACCGCCGGGCTTCGGGGCCTGGCCCGGCTTCGGGGCCTGGCCGCCCGGACGCGGCGCCTGGCTCGGCTTGGGGCCGCTCGGCGCGGCGGGCGGCGCCTGGAAGTCAGGCTTCGCGGGCGCTGCGGGCTGTGCGGGCCCCGGCTTGGGAGCACCGGGCTTCGGGGCGCCGGGCCTGGGGGCCTCGACAGCGCCCGTCTCGGCCTGTGCGGGGCTCGGGGCAGGGGTCACCGGAGCCTCGGGGCCCGGTTTGGGGGCACCGGGCTTCGGTGCGCCCGGCTTCGGCGCGCTCGCACCCGGCTTGGGTGCGGCGGGCCTGGCGGCTGCCTTCTGGGGCGCCGCCGGCTTCGCTGCGGACTTCTTGGCGCCACCGCCGGAGCCCGCGTCGAACGCGTCTGTCAATTTGCGGACTACCGGCGCCTCGATTGTCGAGGACGCCGAACGGACGAATTCACCGAGTTCCTGGAGCTTGGCCATGACGACCTTGCTCTCCACTCCAAGTTCCTTGGCGAGTTCGTATACCCGGACCTTAGCCACTTCGCTCCTTACGGCCCGGGGGATCGTCCGCCGGACCTTCGCTACTGATGCATGGGCGTACTCATCGCGTACTCATCGAGTGCTCATCGCAATCTCGACCTACTTCCCACTCGCGAGGTACCTCTCCCCGCACGGAGGTTCCGTACGGGCTCTCTTACGGTGCTTGCTGTGCGTTCCGCTCCACGTGCTCCCGCAGCTCCGCGAGGTCGAACGGACCCGGGCCCCGGAAGGCCCGGTTGAATGCCCGGCGCCGGACGGCCTGCTCAAGACAGGACGAAACGGAGTGCACATAAGCACCCCGACCGGGCAGCCTACCGCGAAGATCGGGGATCAGGCTTCCCCCGATCAGCACCACTCGCAGCAGAACATCCTTATCGGCGCGCTCCCGGCAGCCCACGCAGGTCCGCTGAGGGCACGCCCGACCACGCGTCCGGCCAGACACTGCCTAAGTCTACCTCCCCGAAGCCCCGAAACCCCGTGGGGGGTAAGGGCCCCGTTACTCATTCGCAGCCGGTCCGCAAGGCTCCGGCCACGTATTGTGACCGCGCTCAGCCCTGCCCGGCGGAACGGTCCTGGGACTGGCCGTCCCCAGCTGTTTCCGCGGTGTCCGGGCGGATGTCGATACGCCAGCCGGTCAGGCGGGCGGCGAGCCGGGCGTTCTGCCCTTCCTTGCCGATGGCCAGTGACAGCTGGTAATCGGGCACGGTGACCCGAGCGGAGCGCGCTGCCAGGTCCAGGATCTCCACCTTGCTCACCCGCGCCGGGGAGAGGGCGTTGGCGACCAGCTCGGCCGGGTCGTCGGACCAGTCCACGATGTCGATCTTCTCGCCGTGCAGCTCCGCCATGACGTTGCGCACACGGCCGCCCATCGGGCCGATGCAGGCGCCCTTGGCGTTGAGCCCGGAGCGGGTGGACCGTACGGCGATCTTGGTGCGATGGCCCGCCTCGCGGGCGATGGCCGAGATCTCCACGGAGCCGTCCGCGATTTCCGGGACCTCCAGCTCGAAGAGCTTCTTGACCAGGTTCGGGTGGGTGCGGGAGAGGGTCACCGACGGACCTCGGACGCCCTTGGCAACGCGGACGACGTAGGTACGCAGCCGGGTGCCGTGCGCGTAATCCTCGCCCGGGACCTGCTCCTGCGGCGGCAGGATGGCCTCCAGCTTGCCGATGTCCACCAGCACGCTCTTGGGGTCCTTGCCCTGCTGGACGACACCGGCCACGACATCGCCCTCACGGCCCGCGTACTCGCCGAAGGTGACCTCCTCCTCGGCGTCTCGCAGCCGTTGCAGGATGACCTGCTTGGCCGTCGTCGCGGCGATCCGGCCGAACCCGCTCGGGGTGTCGTCGAACTCCCGTGGCTCGGCGCCCTCTTCGAGCTCCTCGGGGCTCTCCTTGGCCCACACCGTGACGTGGCCCGTCTTGCGGTTCAGCTCGACGCGCGCGTCCCGCCTGCTGCCCTCGGTGCGGTGGTACGCGATGAGGAGGGCCGACTCGATCGCCTCGACCAGCAGGTCCAGAGAGATCTCCTTCTCCCTGACCAGCCCACGCAGGGCACTCATGTCGATGTCCACGGCTACGCCTCCTCGTTCTCGTTCCCGGCGGCTTCGGCGTCGCCGGCCGCGGAGGTGCGCCGCGGCTTCTCCGCGGCCTTGCGGTTGAACTCGATCTCGACCCGCGCCTTGGCGATCTCGTCGAACGCGAGCCTGCGGGCCGTGGGCTTGCGCCCCTTGACCCCGGGCACCTCCAGATCGACGCCCTCTTCGTCGACAGCGGTGATGCGAGCGGTCAGCTCGCCACCGCCGGCCGCCTCGGTGAGCTGTGCCTTGACGAGCCGCCCGGCGGCGCGGCGGTAGTGCCGCTGCTCGGTCAGCGGGCGGTCGGCCCCCGGGGAGGTGACCTCCAGCACGTACGGGGCGCCGCCCATCGCGTCGCTCTCGTCGAGCACTTCGGAGAAGGCGCGGCTCAGCTCCGCGCAGGTGTCCAGCTGGACCCCGTCATCAGCGTCCACGACGACTCGCAGCACGCGTCGCTTTCCGGCCGGGGTCACATCGATCTCTTCGAGATCCAACCCCCTCTTGCTGACGAGAGGTTCCAGCAGTCCGCGCAGCCTCTCGCTCTGGGTGGTGCTCATCCGGGTGACTCCTCGGCCGCGTGTGCTGTTGTAGGGGGCCTCGTGACAGGGGCGTGTCGCCGACCAAGCCTATCGTCTGTGGCGCGTTGCGCCGACCCGGTCGGAGAACGCGCGGCAGTGCACGGCTGTGCCGCCGCGGCAGCGCTGTCCCGGGCGCCGTCGGCAGACGTCCTGTCCGGCGCCGCTGTCCGGCGTCCGGGTGCGGACCGGCCGGGCAGGGGTGGCCCCGGACAGCCGCGGGAAGAAGCCCGGGTACCCTCGCGGGGCGTGACCAGCGCCCCACTGCGGTCACAAGTCCGGGCGAGGCCGCAGTCCGTCTGGCCGTTCGTTCGCCCACATCCAGGGAGTGCACATGTCGCTCACGCCGTCACCGGCGGCGGCACGACCACGCCGCAGATCGCTGCTCACCGGCGCACTGGGCGCCACGGGAGCGGCGTTCGGCCTGCCGCTCGTCGCGGCCTGTACGGACGAGGAGGCGCCGGGCAGCGCCGACGGGGAGCGTGCGGACGCGACGCGACAGCTGCGCAGGAGGGCCGCACACGAGAGCGAGCACCTGCTGGCCCGCTACGACGGCACGGTCAAGGTCCATCCGGCGCTCGCCGCGCGAGTGCGCCCGCTGCGCGACGAGGTGGCCCGCCATGCGCGAGTGCTGCGCGGCAGCGAGTCCGGCACCGAAACGCCCTCCCCACATCCGTCCGCCTCCCACGGCTCCCGGCCGCCCTCCGGCTCGCCGGCCCCCAGCCGGTCCGGGCAGCCGGACGGCGGACCGGACGGACCCTCCGAGCGGCCACCCAGCCCGGACACGGCGTCCGTGCCCAGGACCGAGAAGGCGGCGCTCGCGGCGCTGGCCAAGGCCGAGCGGCGACTGGCCGCCGCACGTACGAAGGCACTGGGCGGTGCCCCGCCCGAGTTCGCCAGGCTGCTGGCGTCGGTGGCCGCCTGCGGCTCGGCCCACGGGTACCTCCTCGACGAACACGGCAAGAAGGCGGACGGCGACAAGAGCACGGGCGGCGACGACAGCCCGGGCGGTACCAGCGAGGGAGAGGCGGACGGATGAAGGAACTGACCGCCGCCCAGGCCGCGTTGCGTGCCGAGCACGCCGCCGTCTACGGCTACGGGGTCGTCGGCGGGCGGATCGGCGAGGACCGCAAGAGCGAGGTGCGCGAGTGCTACGAAGCACACCGGGCCCGCCGGGACGCGCTGCGCCGTACCATCCGCTCGCTGGGCGGCGAACCGGAGCCGGCCGCGGCCGCCTACGCGCTGCCCTTCGCGGTGCCCGACAGCGAAGCCGCAGTACGGCTCGCGGCCCAGCTGGAGGACCGCGTCGCCGGGGTGTACGCGGACCTGGTGCGGGCAAGCGAGGGAGCGCGGCGGCGCGCGGCGGCCGACGCGCTGCAGGAGGCCGCGGTCCGTTCGGTGCGCTGGAAGGGCAGCAGCGTGGCCTTCCCGGGCCTCACCGAGCTGGGCGCCGGGGACTCGCCGGCCTCCCCCTCCGGGGCACCGAGCGGTTCGAGCGCCCCAGGCACGCTGTGACCCCGCCGGACGCGTACGCCGTACGCGCCCCTTCGAAAGTGCTGAAGACGAGTACTGAAGAAAAGTACTGAAGAAAGGCCCGTCCGGAATGGCTTCCGTGCTGCCCCTCGAACCCCCGCAGCGGCTGCTGCGCGCGCTGGCGTCCCAGCAGGGCGCCGCTGCGGCCACCGCGGCGCAGAACTGGCTGGAGGGGCTCTCCGCACTGCTGGAGCGGTGGCTTCAGCAGTGGGAGCTGGTGGCCGACCGGGTGGTGACACCGGGCGGGCGCAGCAGTGTGGTGGTACTGGTGCGGCAGGCGGACGGTACGCCGGCCGCGCTGAAGCTGCTCGCCCCCGACGGAGCGCCCGCACCGGTGCGGGCAGCGCGCGAGTACGAGGTGCTGACCGCCTGGCACGGGCTGGGTGCCGTACGGGTGCTGCGGGCCGCGCCGGAAGAGGGCGTGCTGCTGCTGGAGCGGCTGCGCTGCGAGGTGTCGCTGCGGTCACTGCCGGAGGCGAAGGCGACGCTGGAGGCGGTCTCGGTGGTGCGGCGCCTGTGGGTGCCGCAGCCTGCGGGCCACAGCCTGGAGACGGTCGCCGAGCACACCGCCGTGGAGGCGGCGCTGATGCGCTCCTCGGTGCCACCGGACGCCGAGCCACTGGTGGCCGCCGCGCTGGAGGCCCGGGAGGCGATGCTGGCCGAGCCTGCCGAGGGCGATCCGGTGCTGCTGCACGGGGACTTCCGGCAGGGCGCCGTGCTGGCCGCCTCCGAACGCGGTGAGCGGGCGCACTGGCTGACCGTGGGGCCCGACCCCCTGGTGGGCGAGCCCGCCTACGACCTGGCGCGGCTGGTACGGGACCGGCTGCACGACCTGATGGCGTCCAGCGGTGCCCCTGCCGCCACCCGCCGCCGCGTCAACAAGCTCGCCGACTCACTGGACGTCCCCCGTGAACGGGTACGCCGGTGGACCCTCTACCGCGCGGTCGAGTCCGCATGCCGGCAGTACGCGGGCGGCAACACAGCGGACGCGGAGATGCTGCTGGAGTTCGCCGCCTGGCTGTGACCGCGGGCCCCTGCTGTCACAGGGGCCCTTTCCGCACCGGCTCGGTGAGCGTTCAGCCCTGGGTGAGCCGGGCGACCGCCTCGTCGATCGGCAGCTCCTCGCGCTCGCCCGTACGCCGGTCCTTCAGCTCCACGCGGCCGTCCTTGATGCCCCGTCCGGCGATCAGGATCGTCGGTACGCCGATCAGCTCGGCGTCGGTGAACTTCACGCCCGGGGAGACGCTCGTACGGTCGTCCACCAGCACCCGCACGCCCGCCGCACCGAGCCGGTCGGCGATCTCCAGCGCCGCCTCGGTCTGCTGCGCCTTGCCCGCGGCGACCACGTGCACATCGGCGGGCGACACCTCGCGGGGCCAGCACAGGCCCTGCTCGTCGGCGTGCTGCTCGGCGAGCGCCGCCACGGCGCGCGAGACGCCGATGCCGTAGGAGCCCATGGTGACGCGGACCGGCTTGCCGTCCTGGCCGAGCACATCCAGCTCGAACGCGTCGGCGTACTTGCGGCCCAGCTGGAAGATGTGGCCGATCTCGATGGCGCGGTCCAGCTCGATGCCGGCACCGCACATCGGGCAGGGGTCGCCCGGCTCGACAACGACGACGTCGAGGTACTGGTCCACCTCGAAGTCCCGGCCGCACACCACGTTGCGGGCGTGCTTGCCCTCCTCGTTGGCCCCGGTGATCCAGGAGGTGCCGGGGGCCACTCGCGGGTCGGCGAGGTAGCGGAACGCCTTGCCCGCCATGCCGCCCTGCGGGCCCACGTAGCCGCGGACCAGATCCGAACGGCCCTCGAAGTCCTCCGCGGTGACCAGCTCGACCGTGGCGGGCGCCAGCTGCTCGCCGAGCTTGCCCAGGTCCACCTCGCGGTCACCGGGGACGCCGACCGCGGTGATCTCGCCGTCCACCTTGACCAGCAGGTTCTTCAGCGTCGCCGAGGCGGGGACGCCCAGGTACTCGGCGAGCGTCTCGATGGTGGGGGTGTCCGGGGTGTCCAGCTTCTCCACCGGGCCGTGGCCCTCGGCGGAGGACGGCGGCACGGTGATCGAGACGGCCTCGGTGTTCGCCGCGTAGCCGCACCGCGGGCACTGCACATAGGTGTCCTCGCCGGCCGCGGCGGGGGCCAGGAACTCCTCGGAGGCCGAGCCGCCCATGGCGCCGGAGACGGCCGAGACGATGCGGTAGTCCAGGCCCAGGCGCTCGAAGATGCGCTTGTAGGCGACGCGGTGTGCGGCGTAGGACTCGGCCAGGCCCTCGTCGGAGACGTCGAAGGAGTAGGAGTCCTTCATCGTGAACTCGCGGCCACGCAGGATGCCGGAGCGGGGGCGGGCCTCGTCCCGGTACTTGGTCTGGATCTGGTAGACGGTGACCGGGAGGTCCTTGTACGAGGAGCACTGGTCCTTGACGACCTGCGTGAAGATCTCCTCGTGGGTGGGGCCGAGGAGGTACTCGCCGCCCTTGCGGTCCTTGAGGCGGAAGAGCAGGTCTCCGTACTCCTCGTAGCGGCCGGAGACCTCGTAGGGCTCCTTGGGCAGCAGCGCCGGGAGCAGCACCTCCTGGCCGCCGATGGCGTCCATCTCCTCGCGTACGACACGGGTGACGTTCTCCAGCACCTGCTTGCCGAGCGGGAGCCACGTCCAGATGCCGGCGGCGGTGCGGCGTACGTACCCGGCGCGGACCAGCAGCTTGTGGCTGAGCGTCTCCGCGTCCGCCGGGTCGTCACGCAGCGTCTTCAGCATCGACCGGGACAAACGCTGGACACGGGCTGCCATGGGGACTCCTGCTCGGGGCTGTACTCGCGATGAGTGACGGAACACGTCGATGCGGAGCCTATCGGCCCGGACCGGCAGCACGGAAACGAGATGTCAGCCCCGCGCCAACGGCAACCGTGCCCCCATCACCACGTACGGCTGCGCAGCGCTCGGGAACTGAACGCGGCGGGCCAGGTCGCGGTAGCCGAGGCGGCGGTAGAGGGCGCGGGCGGGGCTGTCGGTGTCGAGGGCGGAGAGAAGGGAGCGGGGCTCGGTGGCCGCGTCGGTGAGGCGGGTGATCAACTCGCGCCCGATCCCGCGGCGCTGGAAGGCGGGGTGCACATGCAGCTCGGTGATGACGAAGGTGTTCTCCAGCCAGTCCTCGTGGCCCTGCTGGCGCAGATAGGGCTCGACCACCGTCGACCACCACTGGGTGCGGTCGTTCGGCATCCCGTAGACGAAGCCGACGAGGCGGCCCTCCTCGGTGGTGGCACCCAGTGCCCGCGCGCCCGGGGAGGTCATATGACGCAGGACGATGTGCCTGCGTACGCCGATCTCCTCGTCGGTCAGGCCGAAGGCGACAGCCTGGACGGCGAGCGCCTCGTCGACGCGCGCTGCGAGGTCGAGCGGGCCGATGACCACTCTCCGGGGGTCCGGGAGCTGCCCCCCGGCTGTGTGCGGCATGGCCGGGAGGCTACTTCCTTGGCCGTGTCCACGCGAAGAGGCAGCGCAGCGCGGCAATCGGGGCCGGGCGGTCTCAGAACAGGACGCTCATGAACGCGCCGACCTCGCGGAAGCCGACGCGGTGGTAGGCGGCGCGTGCGGGGGCGTTGTAGTCGTTGACGTACAGGCTCACGAGCGGGGAGACATCGCGCAGCGCATGACCGATGACGGCGGCCATCCCGGTCTCCGAGAGGCCCTCGCCGCGCCGCTCGGGGGCCACCCAGACACCCTGGATCTGACAGGCGTAGGGGGTGACGGCGCCGATCTCGGCCTTGAAGACGACGCGGCCGTCCTCGATGCGCGCGAGGGAGCGCCCGGTGCTGACGAGCTCGGCGATCCGCGCCTGGTAGACCAGCCCGCCGTCGCCTGACAACGGGGAGATGCCGACCTCCTCGGTGAACATCGCCACGCAGGCGGGCAGCACGAGGTCCATCTCGTTCTTGGCGACCCGCCGCACCAGCGGGTCGGGGGCGATGTCGTGCGGCATCCGGTCGGTGACCAGCAGCGGCTGGTTGGGCCGCACCTCCCGGGCCGGGCCCCAGTGCGGCTCCAGATATGACCACAGCGCCGCCGTGGGGCCTGCGGGCCCGACGATGGACGAGCAGCGGCGGCCCTGGCGGCGTGCCCGCTCGGCGAACGCGCGGACGGCCTCGGGGCCCGCGCACAGCGGGACGAGGTTGGCTCCGCTGTAGCAGAGAGCTGCCAGCCGGCCGTCCTGGTACCAGCCCCACATCTCGCCGCCGAGGCGCCAGGGGTCGAGCCCGGAGTTCTGCACACGGGCAGTGACGAACGCGTTGTTGACCGGCTCCCGGCGCAGAACGGCGAGCGCCTCCTGCAGCTCGGCCGGTTCGACGACCTTGGTGGAAGTGGTGGTCAACAACGGTCTCGGTGCCTCACCGTGCGGCCCGTGGGCGTAAGGAACGATCTGCTGGCACTGTACCTGTGCGCACAGAACGCCGCCGCCGCGCGGCCTTCTCGGCCTGCGCGGCGGTTGCTGCTGTGCTGGTCTCGCTGGCGGGCTGGTCAGCTCGCCGCCGTCACCACCGGCTCGCCGGAGGCGACGCCGTCCTTCTCCATCTGCTCGGCGATCTTCATCGCCTCGTCGATGAGGGTCTCGACGATCTTGGACTCGGGCACCGTCTTGATGACCTCGCCCTTGACGAAGATCTGGCCCTTGCCGTTGCCGGAGGCGACGCCGAGGTCGGCCTCGCGGGCCTCGCCGGGGCCGTTGACGACGCAGCCCATGACGGCGACGCGCAGCGGGACGTCCATGCCCTCGAGGCCGGCGGTGACCTCGTCGGCGAGCTTGTAGACGTCCACCTGGGCGCGGCCGCAGGAGGGGCAGGAGACGATCTCCAGGCCGCGCTGGCGCAGGCCGAGGGACTCCAGGATCTGGATGCCGACCTTGACCTCCTCGGCGGGCGGTGCCGAGAGGGAGACCCGGATCGTGTCACCGATGCCCTCGCTGAGCAGGGCGCCGAAGGCGACGGCCGACTTGATGGTGCCCTGGAAGGCGGGGCCGGCCTCGGTGACGCCGAGGTGCAGCGGGTAGTCGCAGCGCTGGGCCAGCAGCCGGTAGGCGTTGACCATCACGACGGGGTCGTTGTGCTTGACCGAGATCTTGATGTCGCGGAAGCCGTGCTCCTCGAAGAGTGAGCACTCCCACAGCGCCGACTCGACCAGTGCCTCGGGGGTGGCCTTGCCGTACTTCTCCAGCAGCCGCTTGTCCAGCGAGCCCGCGTTGACGCCGATCCGGATGGGGGTGCCGGCGGCGGAGGCCGCGGCGGCGATCTCCTTGACCTTGTCGTCGAACTGCTTGATGTTGCCGGGGTTGACGCGGACGGCGGCGCAGCCCGCGTCGATGGCCTGGAAGACGTACTTCGGCTGGAAGTGGATGTCGGCGATCACCGGGATCTGCGACTTACGGGCGATCGTGGCGAGCGCGTCGGCGTCGTCCTGTGTGGGACACGCCACCCGGACGATCTGGCACCCGGACGCCGTCAGCTCGGCGATCTGCTGCAGCGTCGAGCCGATATCCGAGGTGCGAGTCGTGGTCATGGACTGCACGGACACGGGCGCGTCTCCACCGACCGCGACCGTTCCTACCTGGATCTTCCGGCTGACCCTGCGGTCGGCGAGCTTGGCCGGAACGTCCGGCATTCCGAGCGAAATCGCTGTCATCAGCGTGCAACCCCAACGGTGTCGTTCAAGTCCCGGGTTCGGCGGGCTCCCGTTCCCCGAGATTACGGCACCGGCCTCGCCCGGAGCACATTGCTCACTGGAGAATGCGGCAAATGCTGACGCCCGTGCGATTTCGCACGGGCGTCAGCGCATGAGACACGTATCCCGTCAGCCGGTGAGTCTGACCGGATTCACCACGTCGGCCACCAGCACCAGAAGGGTGAAGCAGAGGAAGATACCGGCCACCACGTAGGCGACGGGCATCAGCTTGGCGACGTCGAAGGGACCGGGGTCCGGGCGCCGGAAGACCTTGGCCAGATTGCGCCGCAGCGACTCCCACAGGGCGCCTGCGATGTGTCCGCCGTCCAGCGGCAGCAGCGGCAGCATGTTGAACAGGAACAGGCTCAGATTGAAGCCCGCGACCAGGAAGAGCATGGTCGCCACCCGCTGGCTCGGCGGGATGTCGAGCGAGAAGACCTCGCCGCCCACCCTGGCGGCGCCCACCACGCCCATCGGCGAGTCCTGCTTGCGCTCGGCGCCGTCGAAGGCCGCGTTCCACAGGTCGGGCACCTTGCCCGGCAGGTCGATCAGGGCCTCCACGCCGTTGGCCATCATGTCGCCCATCCGGTCCACGGCCTGCGGGAAGGACTGCTGCACGATGCCGCTGGCCGGGGTGAAGCCGAGGAATCCGGCGGTCACGTACTCGTCGGGGACGTAGCTGCCGCGGCCGTCGGACTTGGCGACCTTGTTCTCGATCAGATCGGCGTGCAGCGTGTGCCGGGTCCCGTCCCGCTCGACGGTGAGGGTGGCGGGGCCCGTGGTGTCGCGAATGTGCTGCTGGAGAGCGCTCCAGTCCTCGACACGCTGCCCGTCGAAGGCGACGATCTTGTCACCCGGCTTGAGGCCCGCCGCCTTGGCCGGGGAGTCCTTGGCGTCCTTGGGGCACTTGTCGGTCTGCGCCGAGGCGGGGATCACACACTCCGAGACCGTGGAGACGGTGGTCGTCTGGGTGTTGACCCCGAAGGTCATCAGCACCGTCAGGAAGATCACCACGGCCAGGATCAGGTTCATGAACGGCCCGGCGAACATCACGATGACGCGCTTCCACGGCTTGCGCGTATAGAGCATCCGGTGCTCGTCACCGGGCTGGAGCTCCTCGTACGCGGCAGCGCGCGCGTCCTCGATCATGCCGCGGAACGGCGAGGAGGAGCGCTGCCGTACGGCGCCGTCGTCGCCCGGCGGGAACATGCCGATCATGCGGATGTAGCCGCCGAGCGGCACCGCCTTGATGCCGTACTCCGTCTCGCCCTTGCGCTTGGACCACAGAGTGGGGCCGAAGCCCACCATGAACTGCGGCACCCGCACGCCGAACATCCTGGCCGTCGAGAAGTGGCCCAGTTCGTGCCAGGCGATGGAGAACAGCAGGCCGACGACGAAGACGACTATGCCGAGGATGGTCATGAACGTCGTCATGCGCGGGCCTCCGCTGTTGCTGTGGCGGAACGTGCCGCCAGTTCACGGGCGCGGGCGCGCGCCCAGGTCTCTGCGGCGAGGACATCGGGAAGGGTGAGCCCGGTTCCGTCCGGCGTGCCGTGCTCTTCGACCACAGCCGCAACCGTATCCACGATGCCCGTGAACGGCAGCCTTCCGGCCAGAAACGCCTCGACGCACTCCTCGTTCGCGGCGTTGAAGACGGCGGGGGCCGTACCGCCCAGCGCGCCCACCCGGCAGGCCAGCGGAACGGACGGGAACGCCTCCTCGTCCAGCGGGTAGAAGTCCCAGGACATCGCCTCGGTCCAGGAGAAGACGGGCCCGGAGTCCGGCACCCGCTCCGGCCAGCCGAGGCCGAGCGCGATCGGCAGCCGCATGTCCGGGGGGCCGCACTGGGCGAGGGTGGAGCCGTCCGTGAACTCCACCATCGAGTGCACGGCGGACTGCGGATGGACCACGACCTGGATGCGGTCGAACGGGATGTCGTAGAGCAGATGCGCCTCGATGACTTCGAGCCCCTTGTTGACCAGAGTCGCCGAGTTGACGGTGATGACCGGGCCCATGTCCCAGGTGGGGTGGGCCATCGCCTCCTGCGGCGTCACATCGGCGAGCTCGCCTCTGCTCCGGCCCCGGAACGGGCCGCCCGAGGCGGTGACCAGCAGCTTGCGCACCTCAGCGCGGGTGCCGCCCATGAGGGCCTGGAAGAGCGCGGAGTGCTCCGAGTCGACGGGCACGATCTGGCCGGGCCGGGCCAGCGCCTTGACGAGGGGCCCGCCGACGATGAGCGACTCCTTGTTGGCCAGCGCCAGCACCCGGCCCGCCTCCAGCGCGGCCAGGGTCGGTGCGAGGCCGATGGAGCCGGTGATGCCGTTGAGCACCGTGTGGCACCGGGAGGCGGCCAGTTCCGTCGCGGCCTCCGGGCCCGCCAGCACCTCGGGCAGCGGCTCGCTCGTGCCGTACGCCTCCCGCAGCGCCGTCCGCAGCGCGGGCACCGTCTCCTCGCGGGCCACGGCCACCGTGCGTACCCGCAGCTGGTGCGCCTGCTCGGCCAGCAACTCCACCCGGCCGCCCGAGGCGGCCAGCGCGGTGACCCGGAAACGGCCCGGGTTCTTCAGCACGACATCGACGGCCTGTGTGCCGATCGAACCCGTCGAGCCGAGGATCACGATGTCGCGCGGTGCGCCCGCCTGCGAGGCTGCTGCCGTGCCACTGCCGTTGCCGGAGGGCTCGGTGCCGGGGTAGCGCAGATGCGGATCAGCGAGGGAGTCGGTCATGCCCCCATTGTGTCCGCTCCCCGGACCCGACCGGACAGCGCACCGGGTGCGAGGCCGGGTGCACGCGGCAGTCGGCGCGCGGGTGGGGGCACGCAGCGCCACAGCCGTGGGTCTTCCAGCACGCTGCGGGACCGCCTAGTGCCGTCTTTCCCGCCGAGTACGATCACGCTCATGCCGCCGAGCGATCAGAACAGGCTGCCGCTGAGTCAACGAAGTGGCATACGCGATCGTGTGGCGCCCACTAAACTCGATGATTTGGCCGGGAGCCGGGAGCCGGGAGCCGGGAGCCGGGAGCCGGGAGCCGGGAGCCGGGAGCCGGGAGCCGGGAGCCGGGAGCCGGGAGCCGGGAGCCGGGAGCCGGGAGCCGGGAGCCGGGAGCCGGGAGCCGGAAGCCCGGTGCGTGCTTTTCGTGGTCAGGACGGCGACCACGCTGCACCGGCTCCTCGACGCAGCGCCGGCCCTCGCGGGTGACCGGCGGATCCGGCCGTACGTCACGCTGGTGCCCGGTTCGGAGTTCGGTGCCGACGCCTTGGCCGCGCTCGACGGGCTGCGCGCGCGGCAACTGCCCTGGGAAGAGGCCACCCGGCGCTCGTTCGGGCTGATACTGGCGGCCTCCGCACGCGGTGAACTGCACCGGCTGCGGGGCCCGCTGACGCTGCTGCCGCACGGTGCGGGCTTCAGTAAACGGATGCCCGCCCAACCGGGCGAGCCGGGGGACGACGCGGCCAACGGGCTCCACCCCGAGCAGTTGCTGCGCCCCGACGGCGCCCCGCTTGCCCGGCTGCACGCCCTCGCCCACCCCGGTCAGCTCGACCGGCTGGCCGCACACTCGCCGCCGGCCGCCGCACCCGCTGCCGTCGTCGGCGACCCGACACTCGACCGGCTGCTGGAGTCGCAGCCACGCCGGGACCGCTACCGGCGCGCCCTGCGGACCGGCCGGCGGAGGCTGGTGGTGACCCTCTCCACCTGGGGCCGTGAGTCGCTGCTGGAGCGCCGCCCCGGACTGCCGCTGCGGCTGGCGACGGAACTGCCGTACGACGCCTACCAGACAGCTCTGGTGCTGCACCCGAACGAGCATGCGCGCAAGGAGCAGTTCGGGCTCAGCCTGGACCTCACCCCGGAGCGGAAGGCCGGGGTACTGCTGCCGCGCCCGTACGAGGAGTGGGCGGCGCTGCTGGTCGCCGCGGACTGCGTCATCACCGACCACGGCTCGACAGCGCTGTACGCGGCGGCACTTGGCCTCCCCGTGCTGGGCGCCTACGACGGCGGCACCGAACTGCTGCCCGGCACGCCCATGGCCCGGCTGCTGGCCGCGGTGCCGCGGCTGGACGAGCACGCGCCGTACGAGCCCCTGCTCGAACGGGCGCTGGCGGAGCACCGGCCGGAGACCGTGCGGGCGGTGGCGGCGGACGCCTTCGCCCGGCACGGGAGCGCGGTGGGAGAGCTGCGCAGGCACCTGTACGAGTTGCTGGACCTCACCCCGCCCCCGGTGCCGGCCGAACCTGAGCCGCTGCCGCTGCCGGTGGAGGTGGTGCAGCGGTCACCCGCTCCGTGGGCCTTCGCCGTGGACGCGGACGCGGACGGGAGCGGGGACACGGTGCGGGTGGTGCGGCGCCCGGTCTCGGGCCGCGCCGGTGACCATCTGGCGGCCGAGGAGGACTGGGCGGGGCTGCGCCATGTGCAGAGCGCCGGGCTGCTGTACCGGCACTGGGACGGGAACGCTGCCGGGGCCTCGGTACGGGAGTGGAGCGCGGAGGTGCTTGCCGCGTACCCGGGGTCGTGCCGTACGGCTGCCGCAGTGATGGCGCCAGACCGGTATGTGCTGCGGGTGCGGGACGGCGGGCTGCTGGATGTGCGGCTGGAATCCGCACCCAAGGGGGTCGATCCGGTCGCGGTGCTGTGCGGTGTGCACGCGTGGCTCATGAAGCGGCGTGCGGCCGTGCCCGCGGGGCAGCGGGTGCGGTGCGAGGTGGGAGGGCAGCGCGCGGTGGCGGTGTTGGGGCCGGTACCGGACGACGCGGGGGTGCCGGCGGAGGGGCTGCTCGGCTAGCCGCGATCCACCACGCCGCCCGCGTCGGCTTCGATGGCGCGGGCCTGAGCGCGGTGGGCCTCGGCTGTCTCCCGCTCCCCCGCCGACTCGGCGAGGTCGGCCAGTGCGTACAGGGCCGCGGCCTCGTCGTGGTCGGCGCCGCGGGTACGTGCGCTGGTGAGCGCACGCTCGTACAGCGCCTGGACCCGGCCGTCATCGGCAGCCGGCTCCAGTCGGCGCAGGGCGCGGGCGAGTTCGTAGGCGGTGAGCCCGGTCATCCGTTCGCGGTCCTGCTCCAGGGCCATCCGGTGTGCCCCTTCGAGCGCGTCGACAGCGCGCTGCGGCTCGCCCTGCCCGATGAGGGTCTTGCCGAGCAGATAGCTCTGCAGCAGGACGCCATAGGGGTTGCCGATCTCCTCGTGGATCCGACGGGAGGCCATGAACTGCTCTATTGCGCGCGCCGGATCACCCTCCGCGCAGTGCAGCAGTCCGCGGAATTCGAGGGTGGAGGCGCGCAGCTTGGGCTCGCCCTCCAGCGTCGCCGCGGCCTCCACGGCGCGGTCCACCATGGTGCGTGCTTCCGGCAGCCTGCCCACCTCCCAGAGGGCGCGGGCCAGTTGGCAGCACATCCTGGCCTGCGCCGCCACCTGCTCAGCGCGCTGCGCGGCGGCGAGCCCGGCGCGGAAGGCGTCGATGGCCTCCGCGTGGTGCCGGTGGTCCATGAAGTGCGTCCACATCGGCTCGCACAGGCTCCAGGCGTCGGTGTCGCCCTCCGGGTCACCGCGGTCGCCGCTGCCATGGGCGAGGTGCACGCACGCGTACAGCGCGGGTTCTTCCGCTCTCATCCAGCGGGCCGCGTCCGCCTTGTCGGCGAAGGGCACGTCCGGCGCGTACGGCAGCGGGGGCACGGGGGTGGCGAAGCGCATCCGGCCGCCCGCGATCAGTTCGTCGGCGCGTTCCGCCTGCCGCCGGTACCAGCGCACCACCCGGCGCCGGGCCGCTGGCGCCTCGCCCGGGTCGCTGTCGCGGCGGGCGCGGCGCTGGGCGTGAGCGCGCAGCAGATCGTGCATACGGAGACGTTCTGTCGCCCCGTCGGGCTCTGCGGCGCTGCCGCGCTCCGGGGCGCTGCCGCCCGCCGCTGCGCTGTCGCCCTCCCCAGCGCGGTCCCAGACCGCGATCAGGCTGGCGTGCTCCAACTCGCCCAGCGCGTCGTAGGCGGTGTCCAGGTCGGCGTCACCGAGCAGCGCCGCAGCCGACGCCGCGGTGAAGGACGGTCCGGGGTGCGCGGCGAGCAGCCGGTAGAGGCGGGCCGCGGGGGCGCTCAGCTCGCGGTAGGCGGCGTCCCAGACGGCTTCCACCACGGGCAGGCCCTCCTCGTCGAGTTCGGTGCGCAGCGCGGCCACCAGGCGCTCGGGCGGCCTGCGCCGGTGGGTGCGCAGATACCGGCCGGCGACGTGCAGCGCCGCGGGCAGTCCGCCGCACATCCGGGCGATCTCGGTGACCGTGCCCGGACCGCCGGCCGGGCGCGTGCCGTCCAGCACGGCGTGCAGCAGCCCTTCCGCCGCCTCGCCGGGCAGCGGGCCCAGCGGCACCTCCAGCGCGCCGGACAGGTCCACCAGGCGCTTTCGGCTGATGACGATGGCGACGCTGTCGGAGGAGACGGGCAGCAGGGGTTCGACCTCGCTGCCGTAGGCGACGTTGTCGAGGACGACGACGAGTTCGCGGCGTGCGGTGCGCTCCTCGTACTGACGGCGGCGCCCGGCGAAGTCCTTTGCCAGCCACGGTTCGTGCACACCCAGCGCGCGCAGCAGCACCGCCAGCACGTCCGCCGGGGCCACGGCGCCGTCCCGGCGTACGTCGTCCAGGTCGACATACAGTGCGCCGCACCCCCGCTCGCGGTACGTCTCGTGCGCGAGCCGCAACCCCAGTGCGCTCTTGCCGACGCCGCCGATGCCGCTCACGGCCACGACCAGCGGCCGCACCACCCCCGGGCGCCCGCGGCGCTGCCCGAGCGCCCGTGCGACATCGGCCCGTTCGGCGTCCCGGTCCTCGAAGTACGCCGCTTCGACCGGCAGTTGCACCGGAGGAGCGGTGGGCTCCTGCGGTGCGGCGTGCGTGTGGTGGTGCACTGCCCCGATGCTGGCCGCCTGGACGATCGCACCGGTGCTGACGTGCCCGTCGACGGTGTTGCGCGTCTGCTCGCTCACACCCCAACTCTAGGGCGGGGGCGTGGAGCTGGGCAGGGGGCACCGGTGTGCCGCCAGCCGGACCGGAGAGCGCGGGTCAGGGGATACGGCGGTGCACGTTCTCCTTCTGGGCGGGGCCGGGGGTGGCGTCGGCGATCCAGGGCCCCTCGGTGGACGCGTCGATCACGCCCTCTTCCAGCCAGGCGTAGGAGCCGTCCAGGACCTCTCGGACAACCTGGTTGTCGAGATCGTCGGTGTTGGTCCACAGCCGCCCGAACAACTCTTCGACGCGGATGCGGGACTGCCGGCAGAACGCGTCGGCCAGCTGATGGGCGGCCTGCCCGTCGGTCCCCTCACGCCGCAGCTTCTCCGCCCGTACGCAGGCCGCGCTCATCGCGAACAGCTCGGCGCCAATGTCCACGATGCGGCCGAGGAAGCCCTGCTTGGTCTCCATCCGGCCCTGCCACCGGGACATGGCGTAGAAGGTGGAGCGGGCCAGTTTGCGTGCCGTGCGCTCCACGTAGCGCAGATGCCCGGCGAGGACGTCGAACTCGGCGTACGTACGCGGCAGCTGGCCGGGGCCCGCGACCAGCTTGGGCAGCCACTTGGCGTAGAAGGTACCGGCGGCGACCGCGGCCTTGCGCTTGTCGGCGAGGGTCTTGTCCGGGTCGATCAGGTCGCCGGCGACCGACAGATGCGCGTCCACGGCCTCGCGGGCGATCAGCAGGTGCATGATCTCCGTCGAGCCCTCGAAGATGCGGTTGATCCGCAGATCGCGCAGCAACTGCTCGGCGGGGACACCGCGTTCGCCGCGCGCCGCGAGGGACTCGGCGGTCTCGAAACCGCGGCCACCGCGGATCTGCACCAGTTCGTCGGCCATCTTCCAGGCCATCTCGCTGCCGAAGAGCTTGGCGAGCGCGGCCTCGATCCGGATGTCGTTGCGGTCCTCGTCGGCCATCTGGGACGACAGGTCGACCACCGCCTCCAGGGCGAACGTCGTCGCCGCGATGAAGGAGATCTTGCTGCCGACGGCCTCGTGCTTCCCGACCGGCCTGCCCCACTGGACGCGCGCCTGCGACCACTCGCGGGCAATCTTCAGACACCACTTGCCGGAGCCGACGCAGGTGGCGGGCAACGACAGCCGGCCGGTGTTGAGGGTGGTCAGCGCGACCTTGAGACCGGCGCCCTCGGGCCCGATCCGGTTGGCGGCCGGGACCCGCACCCGGTGGAAGCGGGTGACGCCGTTCTCGAGGCCGCGCAGCCCCATGAAGGCGTTGCGGTTCTCCACGGTGATGCCCTCGGAGTCGGCCTCGACGACGAAGGCCGTGATGCCGCCCTTGTGACCCTCGGCCCGGCGCGGATCGTCGGCGGCGGGCTCGGGGACGCGCGCCATGACGACCAGGAGGTCGGCGACCACCCCGTTGGTGGTCCACAGCTTCACTCCATCGAGTACGTAATCTCCCCCGCTCTCCGGGACGGCTGTGGTGGCCAGCCGCGCCGGGTCGGAACCGACGTCGGGCTCGGTCAGCAGGAACGCGGAGATGTCGCTGCGCGCACAGCGGGGCAGGAAGGCGTCCTTCTGCTCCTGGCTGCCGAACAGCTTCACCGGCTGCGGAACGCCGATGGACTGGTGCGCGGACAGCAGGGCGCCGACGGCCGGGCTGGCGGAGCTGACCAGCGCGAGCGCCTTGTTGTAGTAGACCTGGGTCAGGCCGAGGCCGCCGTACTCGGTGCCGACCTTCATGCCGAGCGCGCCGAGCTCCTTGAGCCCGCTGAGCACCTCGTCCGGGATGCGGGACTCGCGTTCGATCAGCGCACCGTCGATCTTGGCCTCGGCGAACTCTTGCAACTTCGCCAGGAATTCCTCGCCGCGCGCGACGTCGTCGGCCGCCGGTTCCGGATGCGGGTGGATGAGGTCGAGGCGGAAACGCCCGAGGAAGAGCTCTTTGGCGAAGCTGGGCTTGCGCCAGTCCTTCTCCCGGGCTGCCTCGGCGACTTCGCGTGCTTCACGCTCGGAGACGGTCATCTCGCTCACCTCGAAACGGTGTGGAGGCGGATACGCGGTGCGGGACGGTGACAGCCGACTGACGGCTACCGACGGGTGCTACTCGGTCGTATGTACCCGATTCCTCCGGGGCGTACCAGACGCCGCGCACAGACGCGTTCCGCGTGGCGCCGCTGCCAGTGCGTGCCCGGCGACTCTTGTGCTTCCCTCCCCTGTGCTGAGTAGGGGGTGCCCCTGCCTGGCTCCCGCAGGCTGCGGGTTGCGTCGTGGCTGGGCGCGCAGTTCCCCGCGCCCCTTACGGGGCGCGTCCCCCTGTCCGGCCGCTGCCAGGGGTGACCAGGCCGGTCTCGTAGGCGAGCACAACGGCCTGTGCGCGGCTGCCGATGTCCAGCTTGGCCATCGTGCGGTTGAGGTGCGTCTTGACGGTCGACTCGCTGATCACCAGGGCCTCGGCGATCTCGGCGTTGGACAGCCCGCCCGCCACCAGGCGGAGCACGTCCAGCTCCCGTCCGGTGAGCACGTCGAGCGTCTCGGGCGGCGGGGTAGCGGGGTCGGGCTGCGGGGCGTACGCCTCGATGAGGCGGCGGGTGACGCTCGGCGAGAAGAGGGTGTCCCCCTCCGCGACGGCGGCGATGGCGGCCAGCAGCCGCTGCGGACCGGTGTCCTTGAGCAGGAAGCCGCAGGCCCCGGCGCGCAGCGCCGCGTAGACGTACTCGTCCAGATCGAAGGTGGTCAGCACCAGGATGCGGGGGCGAGGCTCCGGGCTCGCCTCCAGGATCCGCTCGGTCGCGGTGATACCGCTGGTGCCGGGCATCCGGATGTCCATGAGGATGACGTCGGGCCGCTGTTCGGCGGCGAGTTGGACCGCCTCGTCCCCGTCGGACGCCTCGCCGACGACCTCCATGTCCGGTGCGGCACGCAGCAGAGCGGCGACGCCCGCCCTGATGAGCACCTGATCATCGACGACGAGCACCCTGGTCGTCACCGTGTGTTCCCCTCTGCCCGTCAGGCGGGGAGGATCAGCTGCACCTCGAATCCACCGCTCGCCCGTGGCTCGGCGTGCAGCCGGCCCCCGTAGATCCTGGCGCGCTCCCGCATCCCAATCAAGCCGTGCCCGCCCGGAGGGGGCGAGCCGGCACCCGGCGGTACGGGAATCCGCGTACGAGAACCGTCGGCGCCGCCCGCGCTCCCCGCCCGTTCCTTCTCGGCGCCCTTGTCGCGGCCCTTCTCGCCGCCCGCGCCGGTCCGGCCCTCGCCGCCCCCGCTGGTACGGCCGTCGTCGGAGACCGTCACGGTCAGCTGCCGGGGCTCGTAGGCGACGGTGACGGCCGCCTGGGCGGGGTAGGCGTGCTTGAGCACATTGGTGAGCGCTTCCTGGACGACGCGGTAGGCGCACTGGCCGGCGCCGGGCGCGAGGGGGCGGGGCTCGCCGCTGACGGTGAACTGTACGGGCACGCCTGCGCCGCGTACCCGTTCGGCCAGTTCCGGCAGCTGGTCGAGCCCGGGTGCGGGACCGAACTCCGCCTGATCCTCGGTACCCTTGACGAGCTGCGGGCCGCCGTCTCCGGGCCGGTCGCCGCCCTCCACCCGCAACACGGCCAGCAGGCGGCGGAGTTCGGCCAGTGCCTCGCCGGAGGTGTCGGCTATGGTGCCGAGCGCGCCGCGGGCGGTCTGCGGATCGGTGTCGAAGACGTAGCCCGCCAGTCCCGCCTGCACGGATATCACCGACATGTGGTGCGCTACCACGTCGTGCAGCTCGCGGGCGATCCGGACCCGCTCCTCGGCGACGGCACGCCGCTCCGCCCCCGCCCGTTCGCGGCGCAGCTGGCCGGTCAGCCGGGCCAGCTCCACATTGCGCTGCGCCGACTTGCGCGCCAGATAGCCGAAGCCGCAGATGACGCTGGTGTAGAGCACGCTCTGGCCCAGCACGGTGGCCCAGGAGCTCTCCTCGCCCGTCGTCCCCGCGAAGTTCCAGACCGCCGCCAGCAGCAGCGCGCACAGCACCGCCTCACGCAGCGGTCGCATGGACGCGACGGTGTAGAGCGCGAGGAGGGGACCGAGGGTGTTGACGACGGGCCAGTAGTCGAGCGCGACATACACCGTCCATACCGCGAAGACGCCCAGGCTCAGCGCGAACGGGATGCGCCTGCGGGCGACGAGCGGCAGGTTCACCGCGCAGGTCAGCGCCACGCCCAGGCCGTCAAGACCCGACCAGCCCGCCGGGACGCGGTCGTTGCCCAACAGCAGGCTGACGGCAGTGATGGCGAGCGCGATGGCGCTGTCGTACGCCCAGGCCGGCACGCGCTCAGCTCTGTGGCGCAGTCGGGTCCAGACCGTCGTGCTCCGCATCGTCGCAGCGTAGCCATCTGCCGACGGCGCCCTCATCCACCGGACGCGCTGTGTAGCGCGCCCGCCGTCTACCGCTGTGGTACCACTCCGGCGGTCGGCTACCGCAGAAGGACAGCTTCCACTTACCGCCGTACGGTGATGACCGGCGGGCGGGGACGGCGTAACTTCAGTTCTCAGGAAGAGCGCCACGCCCGGGGGACGGGGGGCGGGCCACGGACAGGGGGAAACCGTGGCCGCAGACAACAGCCTCAGGGCGTGGTGCTGTTCGACGCTGCGGAGTGCCCACTGAGCATCAGCACCACAGTGATGAGCAAAAGCAGCAGTGCGAGAGCCGCCACGACGACGGTCAGGGCGCGGCCGATCCGTCGCCGCTGCCACTCCTCGCGAAGGCGCATGGACCCACCTCCCCCGGCCTCCGGGCCGGACCTCCGGCCGCGGATCGCACACGAGTACCTCGGAATCACGTTCCTCAAGGCACTGTAGTGCCGCCGAGCGGCGCGCAGGGGGCGGGGTCATGCCAGGGTTCAGGGGACGACGCGGAAGTGGGTCGTCAGCCTGCCCTCGTCGTCGTGGACGTGGAAGGCGAGCACCGGCGGCAGTTCGTAGTCGATGGGCCCGCCCTCCTCACCCTCCCAGGGCATCTTCAGGGTGGAGACCACGCCGGGTGCCGCCACCAGTGGCAGCCCCGCGAAGGTGGTGACCGCCGGGGTGTGGCTGTGCCCGCACAGCAGCCCCGCCACATTGCCGTACCAGCCGACGACCTCGGCAAGCCGTTCCTCGCCGAACTGCCGGATGGGGTCGACGTACTGGCCGTGCAGCGGGACCGGCGGATGGTGGAAGCACACGAAGGCGGGCTTGTCGCCCGGCGCCCCGGCCAGCGCCTGGTCGAGCCAGGTGAGGGTGGCGTCGTCGAGATAGCCGTGCCCCTTGCCGGGCACGCTGGAGTCGCACATCAGGAACGTGGCACCCAGCAACTGGTGCGCCTGGTTGACCGGCGAGACATCGGAGGCGTCGCCGTTCAGCAGCACGGAGCGGTAGGGGCCGCGTGCGTCGTGGTTGCCGGGGCAGATCAGCGGAAGCACCCCGTGGTCGGCGAAGAGCTTCGTCGCCAGGGTGTATTCGGATTCCTCGCCGTGGTCGGCGATGTCCCCGGTGAGCAGTACGGCGTCGAGTTCGCCGGGCAGACCGGCAAGGTAGGCGAGCACCCGCTCGGTGCGCTCGCGGGCGCGTGCCCCGCCGTCGCCCCGGTCCTGGCCGAGGTGAATATCGCTGAACTGCGCGAAGGCGAACATCTGCTGGTTCCTCGCTTGTCGTGTGGCTCGCTTACCGTCTTGCTCGCTTGTCGTGTGGCTCGCTTGTCGTCTCGCTTGTCGTGTGGCTCGGGCGTACTCTGTCGTCACGTCTCGGGTGGCTGTGCGGGGCCCTGTGGCGCTCCGCCGGGCTCCGCAGGTTCGGCTTCCCCGGGTCGGTTTCCAGGGCCGGCGCCGGGTCACTCCTGCGGATCCGGCGGTCGTACTCAGCTCTTCCAGTGGACGGCGAAGGCGCGTGCCGGGTTGTCCACGAAGAGCCGCCGGGCCGTCTCCGGGCCCAGCTCGCGGGTGACGCGTGGCCGCAGTACGCGGGTCACATACGGCACCCCCGTCTCGGCACGGGCCGTCGCGGTGACCGTGTCCCCGCCCAGCAGCAACTGGTCGCCATAGCCCTGCTCCAACAGGTCGGCCAGACTGTCGAAAAGGCGCCAGTCAGTGGCGTGATGGGTGCGCGAGGGTCCGTCGAAAACGAGCCACGCACCGGAACGTGCCGCCTCGCGCTGCATCCGCACATCCGGGCAGCGCCCCAGATGCCCCAACAGCACGCTGGAGGGCGGCACTTCCTGCTGCTCGCACAGGAAAGCCAGTACGTCCGCCGCGCCGGTGCCCAGTTCCAGGTGCACGGCGATCGGCGCACCGGTGGCATGGTGTGCCTCGGCCGCAGCTGCCATCGTCCGCCGCGCGTAAGGGCCGAGCCCGTGGAAGTCGCCCGCAACCTTGATCAGCCCCGCCCGGGGCTGCTCGCCGCAGACGCCACCGCGTATCCCGCGGGTCAGCTCCTGGACGAACAGCTCCGCCGGATCGGACGGCGGCTCCTCGGTGTAGTGCTGGGCCTGGTGCAGCCCGGTCGCCGCCACGAGCCGGGTGCCTGTGCGCCGGGCGAGTTCCACCAGTGCTCCGGAGTGGCGGCCCAGTCCGTAGGGCGTCCACTGCACGAGGCTTCGACCGCCGTGCTCGGCGAACCCTCGCAACTGCTGCTCGGCGGCGTCGGTGTCCGCCAGTTCTTCGCCGGGCAGCCGGGGGCTGCGCAGGAACAGATGGTCGTGGGCGTCACACACCCCCAGCTCCGGGCCGGGGAGATCGCCCTCGACGGTGCGCACGGCAGGGGCCGCTCCCCCGTCCTCCCGCGTCACGAGGGGGACCCGGGTTCGGCCGCGTGGGCGTCCAGCAGGCGCAGCAGGCCGTCGGTCGCCTCGTGGAACGGTCCGGGGTCCCCGGCGGAGCGGGCGAGCACATAGCCGCCCTGGACGACGGCGACGATCGTCGCAGCCGTACCGGCGGGGTCGAAGGCAGGACCGAACTCGCCGTTCGCCCGCCCCTCCTCGAGCACTTCGGTCAGGCGGGCGCGCAGCCAGTCGAAGGTCTCCCGCAGGTGGGCGCGCAGTGCGGGGTCCGCGATCACGTCCGGGTCCTGGGCGAGTCCGCCGATCCGGCAGCCGCGCAGCACCGAGCGCTCCCGCCCCAGATAGGCACGGACGCGCTCCCGGGCGCTCCCCTCGCGCGAGAGGTCCGCGTCGGCTGTCGCACGCATCTCCTCCGCGCTCTTGCGCACCGCGGCCCGCGCCAGGTCGGGCTTGCCGCCGAAGTGGTGGTACATACTGCCCTGGCCTGCCCCGGCCCGCTGTTGGATGGCCCGGGGGCTCGTGCCCACGTAGCCGCGCTCCCAAAGGAGCTCCTGGGTGGCCTCGATCAGCTTGTGGGCTGTGTCAGTACCGCTCATGCCCTCACTGTACATACCAGTAGGTACATAGATCCAGAAGCTGCGCCGTCCCTCGGAAACGCCGCTGCCGGGCCCCCGACAGCGTGCGCTGTGCGGGAGCCCGGCAGCAGTGTGCGCTCGGGGAAGGGCAGGCGGTGCGGCTCAGAGGTCGAGACCGGTGAGCACCATGACGCGCTCGTAGGTGTAGTCCTCCATCGCGAACCGCACACCCTCCCGGCCCACGCCGGAGTCCTTGACGCCGCCGTAGGGCATCTGGTCGGCACGGTAGGACGGTACGTCGCCGACGACGACACCGCCGACCTCCAGCCCGCGATGTGCACGGAAGGCGGCCTGTACGTCGTGGGTGAACAGACCGGCCTGCAGGCCGTACCTGGATTCGTTGACGGCCGCGAACGCCTCCTGCTCGCCGTTCACCTTCACGAACGACATGACAGGCCCGAAGACCTCCTCGCAGCCGATCTGGGTGTGGGCGGGGACGTTCTCCAGCACCGTCGGCTCCACCGTCGCGCCGTCGCGCTTGCCACCCGTGAGCACCTTGGCGCCGGCCGCGACCGCCTCGCCGATCCAGGACTCGACGCGGCGCGCCGCGTCCTCGCTCACCAGCGGGCCCACATCGGTGGCCTCGTCGGAGGGGTCACCGGTGTTGAGCGCTTCGACAGCCGCCACGACCTTGGGGACCAGCCGGTCGTAGACCGAGGCATCCGCGACGACCCGCTGCACGGAGATGCAGGACTGGCCCGCCTGGTAGTTGGAGAAGGTGGCGATCCGCTGGGCGGCCCAGTCCAGGTCGGCCTCGGAGGAGTAGTCGGCCAGCACCACAGCCGCGCCGTTGCCGCCCAGTTCCAGGGTGACGCGCTTGCGCGGCGCGGAGTCCAGGATGGACCAGCCGACCGGAGCCGAGCCGGTGAAGGAGATGATCGGCAGCCGCTCGTCCTGCACCAGTCCCGGCATCTGGTCGTTCGGCACCGGCAGCACCGACCACGAGCCCGCCGGCAGATCCGTCTCGGCCAGCAGTTCGCCCAGGATCAGCCCGGACAGCGGGGTGGCGGGCGCGGGCTTGAGGATGATCGGGGTGCCGACCGCGAGCGCCGGGGCGACCTTGTGGGCGCACAGGTTGAGGGGGAAGTTGAACGGAGCGATACCCAGGACCGGGCCGTAGGGGAAGCGGCGGGTGAAGGCGAGCCTGCCGGTGCCGCCCGCGTCCGAGTCGAGGCGCTGGGCCTCGCCCCCGTTGAACCGGCGGGCCTCCTCGGTCGCCCAGCGGAAGACGGAGACGCAGCGGCCGACCTCACCGCGCGCCCACTTCATGGGCTTGCCGTTCTCCGCCGAGATCAGCTGGGCGATCTCCTCCGTACGCTCCACGAGGCGGCGCGTGACGTGGTCGAGCGCCGCGGCGCGGACGTGCGCGGGGGTGGCGGAGAACTCGTCGGCGACCGCGGCGGCAGCGGCCACGGCCTCCTCCACCTGCTCGGACGTGGGAATGCTGACGGTGCCGACGTGCCTGCCGTCCCAGGGCGAGGTGACGTCGAGCGTGCTGTCGCCGGTGGCCTCACGGCCGGCGAGCCAGAATGCGTGAGGAGAAGTCGCTGTCGTCACTGCGGATCGCCTTCCGGATGCGGGAGAGTGGCTCGGTTCCAGCGTCCACGTTAGGGCGTCGAGGCCCGCCCGCTTCTTTGCCGGGATGTAGCACTTGCGCGGCGCCGTGTTACGAATTGTCGCTGTACGGCTTGTCCCCGTACGCCCGGGACGCGATTCCTCCGCGGCGTGCTGTCCGCTGCCGCGCCGTGCGTGCCGGGACCTGCCCCGTACTGCCTTGTCCTTCGCGGTCTCAGCTGGTGGCCTTGAGAGCCAGCCACAGCTCCATGCGCACGTCCGGGTCGTCGAGGGAGCGGCCCAGGATCTCCTCCACCCGGCGCATGCGGTATCGCAGCGTGTGACGGTGCACACCGAGCTCGGCGGCGGCAGCGTCCCACTGGCCGTGCCGGGACAGCCAGGCCCGCAGCGAGGCCACCAGGTCGCCCCTGCCGTTCGCGTCGTGCTCCCGCAGGGCACGCAGCAGTCCGTCGGCGAACGCGCGGACGGCGTCGTCGGCCAGCAGCGGCAGTACCGACCCGGCCGCGACATCCTCGTGCTCCACGAGGGCCACTCCGCGCCGTCTGGCGACGGCCAGCGCCTGGTCGGCCTGCTTGAAGGCGACGGCAGCTGCGGACAGCCCCACGGGCGCGGAGACGCCTATCGCCAGCCCCTCCTCGCCGCCCCCACCGGCGCGTCGGCCGGGCTGCGCGGCGGAAGCCGTCGAGCCGAACTCGGCGCACGCGGCCACCGCTGCGCCGCCGTCCGAGGCGAGCACCACCAGCCGCGCCCCGTCGGGCACCACGAGCACCGCCTCACCGTTGCGCGCGGCGGCGGTCTCTATCGCGTCGGCCAGTTCTTCCAACGGCCAGACGATCCGGCCCAGCCGCCCCGTGTCGGAGCCCTCGGCCTGCGGACCGCGGCCCGCGCCGACCACCACACCGGAGGTCGCCGATGCCCCGGAGGTGACAGCTGAGACGGAGGGGACGGTGGCGGACGACTGCGGTGCGGCGGTCTGCGTGGCCGACGACTTCGTGCCCGACGACTGCGGCGACTGCGGCCCGGAGGGCTTCGCAGCGGGCTGCTTCACCGACGACTTGGCGGACGGCTTCCCGGCGGACGGTTTGCCGGACAGCCTCGTCCCGGCGGGCGTCCCGGCCTCCAAGGAAGCCGTGACGGTTGCCGGCCCGCCGTTCGTCGCGGCGAGGTCGGCCAGCCCGCACGGCTCGCCCGCACGGGCCAGATAGCCGCTGCGCGGCTGCGGCGAGGGGCGCGCACCGGCCGCGGCAGGCACCGAGGGCGCCCCGGACGCCTGCGCTGCCTGGGCCGTATGCACTGCCGCGATGCCCTCCTGGGCGAAGCGCGTTGCCGCGGCCGAGGCCGGTTCGGCGACGATCACCCGCATCGGGGCGTCCAGCAGTCCGCCGTAGAGCTGCCCGGCCACGGCACGCGCATGGTCGCCCTCGCCGACGAGCAGCATCTTGAGCACCGCAGCGCCCAGCCGCTGCTCTGCCTCCTGCAGCGCCCGCGAGCGCTCCATGGTGAGGGTCAGCAGGGCGATGGCCGAGTTCACGGCGTACCGCTCGGCCGTACCGAGCGGTGCTGCCGTACCGACCGCCAGCACCGCTTTGGCGCGTCTGCCGCTGCCGATCGACTGGAGTTCGACACGGTCGTCCCCGGCTTCCGCCTCGCTGACCACCGCGCTGGCGGGCGCCGGCCGGTCCCGCAGCCGCTCGGCGTCGCCGACGAAACGTGCCGCCCTGCGCACCGCCCAGGCCGGAGCCGTGGCGACGACCGAGCCGGAGGCGTCGTAGAGCGCGGCCCACCCGTCGACCTGCGAGGCCAGCCGGGCGAGCAGCGCGGAGGGACCCTCACGGGAGAGCGCGGCTCGGGTCATCTCGCGCTGCGCGTCGAACCCGGCGGTCACCGCGCGGTACTGCTCGGCGGCGATGTCCGCGGAGACCGCTTTGCTGATCGCGATGAAGGGGGTGCGTCTGGGGACCTCGAGCAGCGGGAGATCCGCTTCCCGGCAGGCGTCGACGAGGGCCTGCGGCACGCCCTCGTAGTTGACGGCTGACGCGAAACCGAGCCCGGTCACGCCCTTGCTGACCAGCTTCTCCACATAGGCGCGCATCGCCTCGGGGTCGCCCGCGTCCAGCTTGAGGCCCGTGAAGAGGATGAGCTCCCCACCGTCCATGTACGGCGTCGGGTCGGCAAGCTCGCTCGCGTGCGCCCAGCGCACGACGGCGTCCAGCCGGTCGTGCCCGGCGAGCACGGAGAGGCGGAGCGCGGAGTTCTGGACAAGCGCGGCAAGAGTCGGTGGCATAACGCACTTCACGGTACAGCCGTCGGCGCGTATTCGGTCCCTCAGATATCCGGCACCGTTCCGGCGGCCCCTGGGCACGCCGGCCCTGGTGGACCGGCCCCGGCGCACTGCCTCCCGGCACGCCGGCTCTGGGCCCAGGTCACTCCCCCAGCTTTGTCAGGATCGGCGGCGTACGCTCCCCGCGCACCGTGGTGACGGAGAGCACCGCGTGCTCCGGCTGCAGCTCATTGGCCAGATCGGAGGCCGACCAGCGCTCCCGCTGCTCGCTGCGTACGGTCACCGACTCGGCTGTCACATGCTTGCCGGTCGCCAGCCGCCGCACCGCGTGCAGGACACGGGTCACGGGCTCGTCCGAGACCAGCTGCCGGTTGGTGACCGTGCGGGTCTGCACCCACTCGGTGCCCCACACCTCGGCGAACCGCTCGGCGTCCCACGGTGTGACCCCGGCGCACACCATCCGGCAGCCCACGGCACCCAGCAGCGGACCGCGGAGCGGCTCGGGTACGTCGTCCAGCGCCCGCAGCGTCAGCAGTACGCCGGCGTGCACCGAGCGCAGCCGCTGGAGGCCGCGCAGTGCCTGCGGAGTGACGGTCTGGGCGGCGTCGTCCAGCACCAGGCAGGCGAACAGCGACTGGTCCGCGCGCGCGACCGCGCACTCGGTGAACTGCGCCAGAATCAGCCGGGCCAGAATGCGCGACGCCTCCGCGTGGCCCCGCTCCGGAAGATCGATCCGGACCCGCAGCGGATGTTCGAGCGCCCGCAGCGAGAACGGACGCCGCCCCTCCGCCTTGGGGCTGCCCTCCGGCTGGAAGAAATCGGCGAACGCGGGCCTGTCCAGCAGCGCGATCCGGTCCGCCAACAGCGCTGCGACATCCCCCGCCCGCCCGGACTGGCGCTCGAAGGCGTCGAGTTCGCGGAGCTGGCTCTGCTGCCCGTCGGCGCGCAGCGCTTCCCGCAGCGCGTCGAGGGCTCCGGGACCACCGTCCAGCAGCTCGCGCAGCTCGGGAACGGTGGGGAAACGCCCGTGCACCACGGCGAACGGGCCGATCAGCTGGGCCAGCGACGTCGCAGCACGCCGGCTGTCACCCCCTGGCAGCGTCGCCGCCAGGTCCCCCACCAGCGCCTCGGCGAGCATTCCGGCGGCCTCGTCCGGGTCGGTCGTACCGCCGTAGGGGTCCAGATCGTGGGTGGAGCCGGGGTGCCCGAGCCGGATGACGAGGTCGAACGACTCGTCCGGCACGAAGTGCGAGCCCGCCGGGCTCACCGCGATCACGGCTGCCTGCCCGGCCAGCGCCTGGAGACAGAGCGACTCCACCACCGGGCGGGCCAGCTTGCTCGTCTTACCCGTCCCCGGGGGCCCCACAGCCAGCGCCGACGTACCCAGCAGGGAGGGCTCCAGCGCGATGCCCGCGCCCCGGTACTCGTGCGGATTGCGCTCGGAGTCGGCCGCCCTGCCGATACGGACCTGGCGCAGCGACAGATCGTGCCGGGCAGCCCGCACCGGCAGATCCCGGGCGCCCGACGGATGCCCGCACGCCGCCGCGCCTTCCGTGAGGACGCCCGCGACGAACGCCTCCAGCCGCTGCGGCCTCGCCCGCACCACCTGCCACGCCCGGTCGAGCCGGGCATGGTCGACATCCGTCATCCTCCCGGCCTGCAACTCCTCCGCCAGCTTCTCCGCCGCCTCACCCGCGCCCCCGGCGCGCAGCTCCGGCCATTGGACGGGGTCGAGGTGGGGCGGGGGCGCGGGGGTCGGCGCCTGTGCGGGGGCTGCCGCCATCCCGTCCGGCACGAACCCGCCCGACCGCCGGCCGCCGTCGCCCTTCATCCGCGCCCAGACCCGGCGGGCGAGCTCGTCCCAGCGGCCGACGCGGCCGAAGAAGACGATGAGGGCGACAGCGACGAGGGTGTAGTACCCGTAGGCGAGCAGCTTGCGGCCCGAATCGACGGAGTCGGGCGTCATGGCGTAGAGGGGCCAAAGCCAGAACTGCCCCAAATACCCGTTCCACAGCAGCGACCACAACAGCCACCCCATCAGGAACGAGATAAGAGCTCCGCTGACCAGTTGCCGGGCCGGGGTGCGGTCCGGGTCCTCCGGGGGGCGCGGTGTGTAGCCGCAGCGCCAGATGCCCGGGGCGGCCTCCGGGCGGGGCAGCCGCAGCCAGTCGGCCAGCGGCGGGCCGGCCTGGGGAGCGCTCGGCGGCATGGGCGGCGGTGCTGCCTCCACGCCGCGCGCGGCGGGAATGCTGCCGCTCCCGCCGGGCGGTGGCGGCAAGGGGGTGGAGGGCGCGGGCGGCGCCGGGGGGTGGCTGGTGGGGGTGGGGGCAGTGTGGTGCGTGCTGCCTGTGCCCTGCTTCCGGTGGGGAAGCCCCATGTCCATGTGCTGCCTCAGCTCCCTGACGCCCCGACGTGTCGGCCCTGACGGGCCGACACCCTCCTGCACCCAATCTAGCGGCCGACCACGTCAGTTGGCCCGCGGGCGCGTCCGGTCCTCCGGGACGACCGAGAACCGGGGCGTCATGGGGGCGCGTGAGGATGGTGGGAGGGTGGTCACGGGTGGACGTGCCCGGCCGGATGGACACCCCGGCGCCTATATCCGTAGTGGCCAACACGCGGACGGCACTTCTCCGGAGCGGTGCATGTGTCGGCCGCGCGCGTGCCCCTAGCCTGCGAAGTACCAGACCCCCGTTCCTCCCGAGGAGTGCGCTATGACCGGAAAGACAGAACTGTCCGGAGGGCCTGCCCTCCCCCAGGAGCGGCGGGTCGTCACCGCCGTACCCGGGCCCAAGTCGCAGGAGCTGATGGCCCGCAAGCAGGCATCGGTCGCCCACGGCATCGGGACGGTGCTGCCGGTCTTTGCACGGCGGGCCGGCGGCGGCGTCCTGGAGGACGTGGACGGCAACTCGTTCATCGACTTCGGCTCCGGCATCGCCGTCACCTCCGTCGGCAACAGCGCGGAGGCAGTGGTACGCCGGGCGACCGAGCAGCTCAACGACTTCACCCACACCTGTGCGATGGTCGTCCCCTACGAGCCGTACGTGCAGGTCTGTGAGGAGCTGGCCAAGGTCACGCCGGGCGACCACGACAAGAAGAGCGCGCTGTTCAACTCGGGCGCCGAGGCCGTGGAGAACGCCGTCAAGATCGCTCGTGCGCACACCGGCCGCCAGGCGGTCGTGGTCTTCGACCACGGCTACCACGGCCGCACCAACCTGACGATGGCGCTCACCTCCAAGAACATGCCGTACAAGCACAGCTTCGGCCCGTTCGCCCCCGAGGTGTACCGCGTCCCGGTCGCCTACCCCTACCGCTGGCTGACCGGCCCGGAGAACTGCGCCGAGGAGGCCGCGGCCCAGGCGATCGACCAGATCACCAAGCAGATCGGGCCGGACAACGTCGCGGCCATCATCATCGAACCGGTGCTGGGCGAGGGCGGGTTCATCGTCCCGGCCACGGGCTTCCTGCCGCGGATCCAGCAGTTCGCGCGGGACAACGGAATCGTCTTCGTCGCGGACGAGATCCAGTCCGGCTTCTGCCGTACGGGCCAGTGGTTCGCCTGCGAGGACGAGGGCCTCGTCCCGGACCTGATCACCACCGCGAAGGGCATCGCGGGCGGTCTGCCGCTCGCCGCCGTCACCGGCCGGGCCGACATCATGGACTCCGCGCACAGCGGCGGCCTGGGCGGCACCTACGGCGGCAACCCGGTGGCCTGCGCCGCGGCACTCGGCTCCATCGAGACGATGCGTGAGCTGGACCTGCCCGCCAAGGCCCGGCGCATCGAGGAGATCATGAAGCCGCGGCTGGAGCAGCTGGCGGAGAAGTCCGACATCATCGGCGACGTGCGCGGCCGGGGCGCCATGCTCGCCATCGAGCTGGTGAAGCCGGGCGGCAAGGAGCCCAACCCGGAGGCCACCGCGGCGCTCGCCAAGGCGTGCCACCAGCAGGGCCTGCTCGTCCTGACGACCGGCACCTACGGCAACGTCGTGCGCTTCCTGCCGCCGCTGGTGATCGGCGAGGAGCTGCTCAACGAGGGCCTCGACGTCCTGGAAGAGGCCGTCACCGGTCTGTGACCCTCCGAGAGCACGACGGGGCTCCGTCGAGCTCTGTCCACGCGAGTGCGGGCGTTCCGGCGCCCGCACTTTCGCGTTCCGGGGCCTGTAGCGTGGGGTCGCGACACGGGGCGCGCACACCGCCCGAGCGCAGGCCAAGTGGGCGGTGACCAGCATGGGAGCGGTACCGGTGAAGAATGTGTGCGGGGCCGATGTTCGGTACGTAATGCGCCTGTCGGGCCCCCTCAGGCTGCCGTACGGTTTCCTCAGTCGCCGGGAGACACGGAGGGCCACCTCCAGCATCCCGGCCCGAGCCGGTCTCTCCCCAAGACAGGCCCGGTCGTGCCCTCGCGCACGTTCCTCACCGATCGGATAGCCGCTTGTCCCACACCCCCCGGGACCCGCGGAAACCCGGTCGACGCGGCCGCCCCGGAACTGTCCCCCCGGTTCCCGGGCGGCCGGCCACGTCCACGACCGGTTCCGTACGCGTCACCACCCGTTCCGCGCCCACGCTGTGGGCCTGTTTCCTGTGCGGTCTCGTCCTGGCCCTGACCATCTGGCAGGTGCTCGCCCGGGGCACGCTGATCGGCTGGGACGAGGATCTGGGTACGGACATGCGTCGTGCGGCACCGCCGCGGGCCCTCGCCGAGGCGCTGTCGGATCTGGGCAACATGGAGGTTGCCCTGCCGATCCTGGCCGTCGCGATGGCGCTGTCCCTGCTGCGCCGGCGGGGCCGCGGTTGGCGGCCGGTGCTCTGTTACGCGGTGGCGATGGGGCTGATGGCGCCGCTGGTGACGGGCTTGAAGGCGTGGACGGACCGCACCGGCCCGCTGGGCGGCGGGGGTTACTTCCCGTCGGGGCATGCGGCCACCACGGCGGTGGCGCTCGGCGGCGCGCTGCTGCTCCTCTGCGATGGGCTCTCCCGCGCTGCCAGGTCATCGGGGTGGACGCTCGTCGCCGTACTCGTCGCCGGCAACGGGCTCGGCCTGGTGTGGCGGGGATACCACTGGCCGTTGGACGTGGTGGCGGGCTGGTGCCTCGGCGTGCTGCTGCTGTCCGCGGCCCCGGCCGCCGCCACCGCCCTCCGTACGCCCGACGAATGACAGCAGGTCAGCACATCAGCACGTCGGCAGATCGGGTGCTCGGCTGCTCGGCTGCTCGGCTGCTCGGCCGGTCAGTTGCTCGGCTGGTCAGCTGTCGAAGCCCAACCCCACCTTGTCCATCGCCTTCAGCCACAGGTTGCGCCGTCCGGCCTGGGCGTCGGAGCGGGCCAGCGACCATTGGGTGAGGCCGATCCCGGCCCAGCGCACCGGCTCCGGGGGGAACGGGAGCGGTTTCTTGCGCACCATCTCCAGCGCGGTGCGTTCCGTCCGTTCGCCCGCGAGCAGGTCGAGCATGACCTCGGCGCCGAAGCGGCTGGCGCCGACACCCAGCCCGGTGAAGCCGGCCACGTAGCTGACGCGGCCGTCCATGGCGGTGCCGAAGAAGGGGGAGAACCGGGAGCAGGTGTCGATGACGCCGCCCCAGGTGTGGCTGAAGCGGAGCCCCTCCAACTGCGGGAAACAGCGGAAGAAGTGCCGGGCGAGCTTGGCGAAGGTCTCGGGACGCTGGTGGTAGTCCCGGGAGATGCGGCTGCCGTAGTGGTAGAGAACGTCGTAGCCGCCCCACAGAATGCGGTTGTCGGCGGTGATGCGGAAGTAGTGGAAGTGGTTGGCGCTGTCGCTGAGCCCTTGGCGGTTGTGCCAGCCGATCGCGGCCCGCTGCTCCTCGCTGAGCGGCTCCGTCATCAGGGCGTAGTCGTAGACGGGGACGATGTAGGGCCGCACCCGGCGCACCAGGGACGGGAAGGCGTTGGTGCCGAGGGCGATCTGCCGCGCGCGTACCCGGCCGTACGGGGTGGCGACGGCGATCTCGGAGCCGCTGGGGGCCAGCCGGGTGGCCGGGGTGTGCTCGTAGATGCGTACGCCGGCCTGTTCGCAGGCGCGCTTGAGGCCCCAGGCGAGCCGTGCGGGGTTGACCATGGCCACGCCCGTACGGTCCCAGAGCCCGGCCAGAAAGGTCGGGGAGTCGGCTTCGGCGCGCACCGCGTCGCGGTCCAGCAGGGTCAGCCCCTCCCCCACGCCGAGGTCTCGGGCCTGCTGCGCCCACTCCTCCAGTTCGGCCACCTGGTGGGGTTCGGTGGCCACGGCGATCTCACCGGTGCGTTCGAAGTCGCAGTCGATGCCGTAGCGGGCGACGGCTTCCTCGATCGCGTCCAGGTTCCGTAGGCCCAGCCGCTCCAGCTCCGCGAGTTCGTCCGGCCAGCGGGAGAGGCCGTTGCCGAAGCCGTGGGTGAGCGAGGCGGCGCAGAAGCCGCCGTTGCGCCCCGAGGCCGCCCAGCCGACCTCCTCGCCCTCGACCAGCACCACATCGCGCCCGGGATCGCGCTCCTTGGCGACCAGCGCGGTCCACAGTCCGCTGTAGCCGCCTCCTACGACGAGCAGGTCGCAGCTTTCGTCACCGACGAGTGCCGGGCGGGCCGCGGGGCGGTGGTCGGGGTCGTCCAGCCAGAAGGGGCTCGGCCGGGCGTCGGCGAGGGAGCGGAGGGCAGCTTCGGAGGCCACAGCATCGCTCACGGTTATCGGCTCCTTGTTGCACACGGTTGTACGCAGGTGTACGCGGATGTACTCAGGTGTACGCAGATATACGCGGGTGTACGCGGATGGCCGGGGTGAACGCGGGCGTACACGTACGGGGGAACGGCAGCGGCGGGAGACGGGATCCCGCCCGCGCTCACGACTTCTTGCGGCGGTTGGCCGCGATCTGGCCTCCCAGCACGATGGCGAGCGCCAGCACGAACATCGCCGAGCCGATCACATTGACCTGCACCGGCACCCCACGCTGGGCCGCGCCCCAGACGAACATGGGGAAGGTCACCGTCGAGGGGCCCGCGTTGAACTGGGTGATGATGAAGTCGTCGAACGACAGGGCGAAGCTGAGCATGGCGCCGGCGGCTATGCCTGGCGCCGCCAGCGGCAGCGTCACCCGCCAGAACGTCTGGAAGGGCCCGGCGTACAGATCGCGTGCGGCCTCCTCAAGGCGGGGGTCCATGCTCATCACCCGCGCTTTGACGGCGACCACCACAAAGCTCAGACAGAACATGACGTGCGCGATCAGGAGCGTCACGAACCCGAACTGGATGCGCGTGTTGAGGAAGAGCGTGCCGAGCGAGGCGCCCATCACGACCTCGGGCATGGCCATCGGGAGGAAGATCAGCGCGTTGGTGGTGCTCTTGCCCCGGAAGCGGTAGCGGGCCAGCGCGAAGGCCGCGAACGTACCGAACGCCGTGGCGATCAGCGTGGACAGCACCGCGATCCGGAGGCTGAGTCCCAGCGACCCGCACATGTCCGCGACGCCGCAGGGGTCGGTCCAGGCTTCGGTGGAGAACGCGCGCCAGGCGTAGTTGAACCGGCCGGCGGGTTTGTTGAAGGAGAACAGCAGGACGACCAGGTTGGGCACCAGCAGATACGCCAGGGCCAGACACCCCATCAGCACGACGGCGTTCCTGCGCAGCCAGCGCACCGGCGAGCCCAGCGAGCGGGAGCGGGAGGGGGCTTGGGCGGTGGTGGACATCAGACCAGCTCCTCCGTTCCCGCCTTGCGCATATAGACACTGACCATGATCAGAATGAGCGCCATCAGGATGAAGGACATCGCTGCCGCCGTCGGGTAGTCGAGGACGTTGAGGAACTGCTTCTGGATGGCGTTGCCGACCATCTGCTCGTTGGGCGAGCCCAGCAGCTGGGCGTTGATGTAGTCGCCGGACGCCGGGATGAAGGTGAGCAGCGTGCCGGCCACCACGCCGGGCAGCGAGAGCGGGAAGGTCACCTTCCGGAACGTCGTCGAGGGTTTGGCGTACAGGTCGCGGGCGGCCTCGAGCAGCGAGGTGTCGATCCGTTCCAGCGAGCTGTAGAGCGGCAGGATCATGAACGGGAGGAAGTTGTAGGTCAGGCCGCAGACCACCGCCAGCGGGGTGGCCAGCACGCGCTCGTCGCCGGTCAGCCCCAGCCAGCTGGTCACATCGAGGATGTGCAGGGAGCTGAGGACACCGACGACCGGGCCGCCGTCGGAGAGGATCGTCTTCCAGGCCAGGGTGCGGATGAGGAAGCTGGTGAAGAACGGGGCGATCACCATCACCAGGAGCAGGTTGCGCCACCGGCCGGCGCGTACGGCGATCATGTAGGCGAGCGGGTAGCCGATGAGCAGGCACAGCGCCGTCGCGACGGCCGCGTATCCGAACGAGCGGACGAAGTGTTCGCCGTAGGTCCCCAGCGCTTCGGTGTAGTTCGAGAACTGCCAGGTGACGCGGAAGCCCTCCTCCAGCGAGCCGCTCTGCACGGAGGTGGACGCCTGGTAGAAGAGCGGGGCGACGAAGAAGACGGCGAGCCAGAGCCCGGCGGGCAGCAGCAGCCAGTACGGCGTCAGCCTGCGGCGCGCCCGTCCGGCGCCCTGCCCTGTGGCCGCGCCGTCAGGGGACTTCCCCGTGCCGGGAGCCGCGTCGGACGACGCGGGTCCCGAGGGCGAGAGAGGGGCTACGGCTGTCATACGGCCTCCTCGCCCGCCGCCGCGTCCTGGGCCGCGTCCAGCGCGAAGGTGTGCGCGGGCCGCCAGTGCAGTACGACATGGGAGCCGGGCGTGAGCCTGCTGTCGCGCGCCACGTTCTGCTCGTAGACGGTGAGCCCGGTGCCGGTCGGGGTCTCGACGAGGTACTGCCAGGAGACTCCCAGATAGCTGGCGTCCGTGATGCGGCCGGTGAGCCGGTTGTGGTCCTCGGGAACGCCCTGGGGGACAGTGTCCGCGTCGTCGGTGTGGGTGAGGGAGATCTTCTCCGGCCGTACGCCGACCAGCACCTTTGTGCCCGCGTCGACTTCTTCGACGGCGCAGCGGGCGGTCGGCAGCCGCAGGGTGGCCTCGGCGCCCACCACCTGGACCCGCACCTGATCCGTTTCGGCGGCGTCCTGCGCGACCACCTCCGCCTCGATCAGGTTCGAGGTGCCCAGGAAGTTGGCGACGAACGTCGAGCGGGGGTTCTCGTACAGCTCGGCGGGCGGCCCCAGCTGTTCGACGCGCCCGCCGTACATCACCGCGACGCTGTCGGCCATCGTCATGGCTTCTTCCTGGTCGTGGGTGACGTGCACGAAGGTGATGCCGACCTCGGTCTGGATGCGCTTGAGTTCGAGCTGCATCTGGCGGCGCAGCTTGAGGTCGAGGGCGCCCAGCGGCTCGTCGAGGAGGAGCACCTGGGGACGGTTGATCAGCGCGCGGGCGAGGGCGACGCGCTGCTGCTGGCCGCCGGAGAGCTGGCGTGGCTTGCGGCGGGCCATGTCACCCAGCTGGACGAGGTCGAGCATCTCCTCGACCTGCTTGCTCACAGATTTCACCCCGCGGCGGCGCAGCCCGAAGGCGATGTTCTCGGTGACGTCCAGATGCGGGAAGAGCGCGTAGTTCTGGAAGACGGTGTTGACGGGGCGCTTGTGGGGCGGGAGACGAGTGATGTCGTCGTCGCCCAGCAGAATGCTGCCGGAGGTCGGTTCCTCCAGCCCCGCGATCATGCGCAGCGTGGTCGTCTTGCCGCAGCCGGAGGCGCCCAGCAGGGCGAAGAACGAGCCCTCCGGGATGGTGAGATCGAGCGGATGGACGGCGGTGAAGTCGCCGAAGGTCTTACTGATGCCGGAAAGAGTGATGGTCATAGCCGGTCCTCGGGGAGGCGGGGCCGGTCCCACAGTCGAGGGGAGCAGGCCCGGCGGGCAGGGACGCGGGCGGTTCAGGCCCCGATGAGCTTGGAGAACTTCTCCTCGTACCGTGCTTCTTCCTTGGCGCTCATCGGCCGGAAGTTCTTGCCCTTGGCGATCATCCGCTCGTCCGGGAAGATCAGCGGAGCCTCGGCCAGCTCCTTGTCGATCTTCTCCATCTCGGCCTTGGCGCCGGAGACCGGGCAGATGTAGTTGACCCACGCGGCCAGCTCGGCGGCCTCCTTGGGCTGGTAGTAGTAGTCGATCAGCGCCTCGGCGTTGCTGCGGTGCCGGGCCTTGGCGGGTACGAGCAGGTCGTCCGTACCGAAGAGATAGCCGCGCTCGGGGACGGCGAACTCCACATCGGGGTTGTCGAGCTGGAGCTGCACCACGTCACCTGCCCAGGCCAGACAGGCGGCGATGTCGCCGGAGTTGAGCTCGTCCATGTAGTCGTTGCCGCTGAAGCGGCGGAGCTGTTTGCGGTCGACGGCCTTCTGGATGCGGGCGATGGCCGCGTTGAAGTCGTCCTCGGAGAAGCGCTCGGAGTCGATCCCCATGTCGAGCATGGTCAGCCCGATGGTGTCGGTCATCTCTGTCAGCATGGATATCCGGCCCTTGAGGGACTCGTCCTCCAGCAGCTGCGTGACGCTGGTGACCTTCTTCCCCTTGGTGGCCTTCTTGTTGTACGCGACGATGCAGGCCGTGCCCGCCCACGGGTAGCTGTACTGCCGCCCGGGATCGTGCGCCGCGGCGCGGAAGCGGTCCTCGAGATTGGTGACGGCGTGCGGCAGGTTGGCCGGGTCCAGGCGCTGCGCCCAGCCCTGCCGGATGACCCGGCCGGCCATCCAGTCGGACAGGCACACCAGGTCACGGCCGGTGTCCTGGCCTGCTGCGAGCTGGGGCTTGATCTTGCCGTAGAACTCGTTGTTGTCGTTGATGTCCTCGACGTACTTGACCTTGATGCCACTCTCACGTTCGAAGCGGTCGAGCGTGGGGCGCTTCTTCTTGTTCTTCTCGTCGACGTCGATGTAGAGCGGCCAGTTGGCGAAGTTGAGGACCTTCTCCTTGCGGGAGTGGTCGGGGGTGTCCTCGGGGGCCTCGCCGCCCTTGCTGCCTGCCGCGGGCGGGATTCCGCAGGCGGCGAGGGCGGAGCCGGCCGCGGCGAGGGACGCGGCTCGCAGCAGCCTGCGCCGGGACATCGCGGCGCGGCCACTGGTCAGACCGCGTTCCCACGCCTTGGCGACGGGCTCCGGCAGTCCTTCGTACAGGTCCATGGGGGACCGCCTTCCTGGAAGGAGAACGGGGAAGGGGTGCGGGGGGGTGTGGAGAGGGGACGGACGGGGCGCGTGCGCTCAGCGGTCGCGCGCGCCGAAGACCGTGCGGTGCCAGTCCTTGCGCACGACGCCGGTCGTCTCCGACATGACGTGCTTGATCTGCGTGTACTCCTCGAAGGAATAGGCGGACATGTCCTTGCCGTAGCCGGACGCCTTGTAGCCGCCGTGCGGCATCTCGCTGATGATCGGGATGTGGTCGTTGAGCCATACGCACCCGGCCTGGAGCTCCCGCGCGGCGCGTCCGGTGCGGAAGACGGAGCGGCTCCAGGCGGAGGCGGCGAGTCCGTAGGGGGTGTCGTTGGCCAGCGCGATGCCCTCGTCGTCGGTGTCGAAGGGGAGGACGACGAGGACGGGGCCGAAGATCTCCTGCTGGACGACCTCGCTGTCCTGCGGCGCGTCGGTGATGAGCGTCGGCCGGTAGTACGCGCCCTTGGCGAGCTCTCCGCCGGGTGCCTGACCACCGGTGACGACGGTGGCGTAGGAGCGGGCCCGGTCCACGAAGCCCGCCACCCGGTCGCGCTGTGCATGGGAGATCAGCGGCCCCAGGTCCGTCCCGTCCGCGAACGGGTCACCGACGCGCACCCCGTCCATCAGGTCGGAGACGGCCCGCACGAACGCTTCGTAGAGCGGACGCTGGACATAGGCGCGGGTCGCCGCGGTGCAGTCCTGGCCGGTGTTGATGAGCGCGCCCGCGACCGCGCCGTGTGCCGCGGCCTCCAGGTCGGCGTCGTCGAACACCAGGAAGGGTGCCTTGCCGCCCAGTTCGAGGTGGAGGCGCTTGGCGGGCCGGGAAGCGGTGGTGGCGATCTCGGCCACCCGCCTGCCGACGGCGGTGGAGCCGGTGAACGAGGTCATGGCGACGCCTGGGTGGGCGACCAGCGCCTCACCCGCGTCCCGGCCCGCTCCCGTGACGATGTTGATGACGCCGGCCGGGATGCCCGCCTCGTGCGCGGCCTGCGCGAACATCAATGAGGTGAGGGGGGTGAGCTCGGAGGGCTTGAGGACGATGGTGTTGCCGGCCGCCACGGCCGGGAGGATCTTCCAGGCCGCCGTCTGGAGCGGGTAGTTCCATGGGGCGATGGAGCCGATGACGCCGAGCGGTTCGCGGCGGACGGCCGAGGTGTGCTCGCCGCTGTACTCGGCTGCCGCGGCGCCGGTGAGGTGGCGTGCAGCGCCCGCGAAGAAGGCGACGTTGTCGAAGGAGCCGGGCACATCGAACTCGGCGGAGAGCTTGAGCGGCTTGCCGCACTGGAGCGACTCGGCGTACACGAACTCGTCCGTCAGCTCGGTCAGCCGGGCCGCCCAGCGGTGCATGGCCTCGGAGCGCTCGGCGGGGGTGGCACCCGCCCAGCCGGGGAGGGCTTCGTCTGCCGCGCGGACGGCGGTGTCGACGTCGGCGGCGCTCGCCAGCTCGAAGGCGTAGACCTCCTCGCCGGTCGCGGGGTCCACGACCGCGTGCGAGCGGCCCGAGGTGCCGGGCCCGAGCCTGCCCGCGACGTACTGGGCGCCCGCGGCGAACCGTTCGGACACATCGAAGCGCTGGACCATCGGGACTCCTGACCACTACGGCATGCGGCGTGCTGCGGCGGTCTCAGGGCACGGTCGTGCGATTCGGCGCCGTAGCCCAGGCCGCTGTTGACAGCCGATCCTGGCAGGGGTTCGACCATCCAACAAGGGATTCCGTAGTTATCTTTTGATTACGCCACGGAATCGATACCCCGGCGCGGATTTCGCCTCACGATGGGGGAGCCCTGCGCGGCACGACGGAAGATCCCCCGCGCGACACGACGGGCGCACCCTGTGCGGCAAACACGAAGGGCGGCCCTCCCGCACCCGCGGGAGGGCCGCCCTCTGTCAACTGTCGTGCACCGAGGATGGGTTCAGTCGGCCGTCAGCACCGGAACGTGCGAGCTCTGTGCGTTGTAGGAGTCACCACTGCCGCCGCCCGAGCCGCTTCCGGAGTCGTCCGACCAGACCGTCAGACCGAGGATCAGCAACGTGCTGACGATCACCGAAAGCACCAGCCCGACGATGCCGAGGACGAACCCGGCCGTCGCCTGTCCACCGCCGCCCAGCTCCCCACGCTCCACTCCGCGCCGGGCGCTGACGCCCAGGCACAGCGCGACGACGGAGGAGAACACCGCGAGGAAGCTGCCCCAGCAGGTGAGGACCAGCACCACGCTGGCGATGCCCACCACCATGGCCGCCACGGACTTGCCGACCGGCGGAGGCGGCCCCTGCCATCCGTATCCGTACTGCGCGTACGCCCCGGCACCGTAGCCGCCGTAACCGCCGTAACCGGCCTGGCCGCTCTGCGGGCCGTACCCGGGTGGTGGCTGTGCGCCGTAGGAGCGGCCCGGCCCGTCCGGCGCGGGCGGTATCGGGGGCGGTATCTCGTCCCCCGGGCCGTTGCCGTTCCCCCAGCTCGCCTGCCCGGGCGCTCCGGCAGGCGGCAGATGCCCTGCCCCCTTGTCCATCGCGTCCCCTCTCCTCTGCTCCCGTTTCCTCCCGTTCCCTGCCCTTCATGCTATGCGCAGCCCGGGCCCCGCTCCCGGCGGCGGACGCCTACGATGATCCGGACCCGCAACTCAGCCGGAGGCCCTCTTGTCCCACCCTTCCGACCTGGCCGCCTTCATCGCAGGACTGCCCAAGGCCGAGCTGCACGTGCACCACGTCGGCTCCGCCTCACCCCGGATCGTGGCCGAGCTCGCCGGCCGCCATCCGGAGGCAGGGGTACCGACCGACCCCGAAGCACTTGCCGAATACTTCACGTTCACCGACTTCGCGCACTTCATCCAGGTCTATCTGTCGGTGGTGGACCTCATCAGGGACGCCGAGGACGTGCGTCTGCTGACGTACGAGATCGCCCGGGACATGGCGCGGCAGTCGATCCGGTACGCGGAACTGACCGTCACTCCCTACAGCTCCGTGAGCCGCGGCATTCCGGACGGCGCCTTCCTGGAAGCCATCGAGGACGCCCGCCGCGCCGCCGAGCGGGAGCTGGGTGTGGTGCTGCGCTGGACGTTCGACATTCCCGGCGAGGCGGGTCTCGCGGCGGCGGAGGAGACCACCAGGATCGCCACCGAGATGGCACCGGACGGGCTGGTCTCCTTCGGTCTGGGCGGGCCCGAGATCGGGGTGCCCCGGCCGCAGTTCAAGCCGTACTTCGACCGCGCGCTGGCCGCAGGGCTGCACAGCGTTCCGCACGCGGGAGAGACCACGGGCCCGGAGACCATCTGGGACGCGCTCACCTCGCTGCGTGCCGAACGCATCGGCCACGGCACCAGCGCCGTCCGGGACCCCCGGCTGCTGGAGCACCTGGCCGAGCGCGGCATCCCGCTGGAGGTCTGCCCCACCTCGAACATCGCGACCCGGGCCGTGGAGACGCTGGAGGGCCATCCCATCAGCGAGATGGTCAAGGCCGGCGTCCTGGTCACCGTCAACAGCGACGACCCGCCGATGTTCGGCACCGACCTGAACACCGAGTACGGCATCGCGGCCCGGCTGCTGGGCCTGGACGCGCCCGGCGTCGCGACGCTCGCCAGGAACGCGGTGAAGGTCTCCTTCCTGGATGAGGCTGGCAAGGCCCGGCTGTGCGAGGAGATCGACACCTACCTCGCCGACTGGCAGCGCCCCAGGTGACCGGCAGCGCGGCCGGGACGGCAGCATCGCCCGGTCCCCCGCGCGGCAGACCGGCCGCGGTGGCGCACCGGGGCGCGCCCTTCGCCGCGCGTGAGAACACCCTGCCCTCGTTCCGCGCCGCCGTGGCCGCCGGGGCCGATGCCGTGGAGCTGGACGTACGGCTCACCCGGGACGGAGTCCCCGTCGTGCTGCACGACCGGACGCTGGAGCGGCTGTGGGGGCACGACGCCGCCCTCTCCGCGCTCACCCACGAGCGGCTGGCCGCCCTCGCGGAAGGCGTGCCCTCGCTCGCCGACGCGCTGGCCGTCACGCGTTCCGTCCGTACGCTGATCGATCTGCCCGACCCGGCAGCCGCCCGGGCCACGGTCGCGGCGGTGCGGGCTGCGGACGCCGCGGAGCGCGTCTACTACTGCGGCGGCGCGGAGGCGATGCGGCGGGTGCGGGCCGCGGAGCCGGGCGCCGAGGTGGCGCTCACCTGGGAGCGCGCGGCGCCGGTGCGGCCGACCCTGCTCCACGAGCTGCAACCCCGCTGGCTCAACTACGGTTTCGGGCTGCTCACCCCGGAACTGGTCGACCGTGCACACGCCGACGGACGGCTGGTCTCCGCATGGACGGTCGACCGGGTACGCACCATGCGCCGGCTCGCCGCCATGGGCGTCGACGCGCTCACCACCAACCACATCGCCCGGCTGGTGAGCGCCCTGGAGTCGCCGCCCGGCCGCCGGAGTTGGGGCAGGGCTGTTACATGAAGTGGCTTACGGCGGGCATCCGTGAGTGATTGGCTCGTATGAGCTCGTCTACGCACTCGTGAATGGAAACCGCCATGATCATTTTTGGTACCAGCAGCAAGCTGGTGCAGCTGGCCATGCTGAACCTGCTCTGCGGCTTCTGTGGCAACCCCGCCGCGCACGCACTGCGTAAGCGCGTCACGAAGTTCTCGCTCTTCTTCATCCCGCTCTTCCCGATCGCACCTGCGAAGCACTCGCTGCAGTGCACCTTCTGCGGAGCGCAGTCCGAGGTGTCCAAGGAGTCGGCGGAACAGATGCTGGTCCAGGCCCAGGGTCCGGCTCCGGCCGGGCAGCCCGGCCCGGAGCAGGGCATGGGCGGCGTCCCCCAGCAGCCGGGCGCGCAGAGCGGCAACCCCTTCGCGGGCCGGCAGCCGCAGAACCCGTACCAGTCCTGAGGCCGAGGCCGCACGCCGGTACGAGAGGGCCCGCACCGCCGGAAGGCAGGGTGCGGGCCCGATGCGTATGCGGATGCGTACGCACTCTCAGCGAGGGAGTCGGCTCACAGCGCCGTCATCACGTGCTTGACGCGCGTGTAGTCCTCCAGGCCGTACGTCGACAGGTCCTTGCCGTAGCCGGACTTCTTGAAGCCGCCGTGCGGCATCTCGGCGACGAGCGGGATGTGGGTGTTGATCCACACGCAGCCGAAGTCCAGCGCCTTGGACAACCGCATGGCGGTGCCGTGGTTGGTCGTCCACACCGACGACGCCAGCGCGTACTCCACGTCGTTGGCCCACTCGACCGCCTGCGCCTCGTCGGTGAACTTCTGGACGGTGATCACCGGCCCGAAGACCTCGTTCTGGATGATCTCGTCGTCCTGCTTGAGCCCGGAGACGACGGTGGGCGCGTAGAAGTAGCCCTTGTCGCCGACGCGCTCGCCGCCCGCCTCGACCTTGGCGTGTGCCGGGAGGCGGTTGATGAAGCCCTCCACCTTCTCCAGGTGGGTGGGGTTGTTCAGCGGGCCGTAGAAGCAGTCCTCGTCGCTCAGGTCACCGGTCTTGACCTCGGCGGCCGCCTTGGCGAGCGCCTGCACGAACTCCTCGTAGACGCCCTCCTGGACGAGCACCCGGGTGGCCGCCGTGCAGTCCTGCCCGGCGTTGAAGAAGCCGCCGTCCCTGATGCCCTCGACGGCTGCCGGGATGTCGGCGTCGTCGAACACCACGCAGGGGGCCTTGCCGCCCAGCTCCAGGTGGACGCGCTTGAGGTCCTTGGCGCCGCTGGCCGCGACCTCCATACCCGCCCGGACCGACCCGGTGATCGAGGCCATCGCCGGGGTCTTGTGCTCGACGAGCAGCCGGCCGGTGTCCCGGTCGCCGCACACCACGTTGAAGACACCCTTGGGCAGGATCTCGCCCATCACCTCGGCCATGAAGACAGTGGAGGCCGGGGTGGTGTCCGACGGCTTGAGCACAACGGTGTTGCCCGCCGCCAGGGCCGGGGCGAACTTCCACACGGCCATCATGGCCGGGTAGTTCCATGGCGCGACCTGGGCGCACACCCCGATCGGCTCGCGCCGTACGAAGGAGGTCAGGCCCTCCATGTACTCGCCGGCCGACTTGCCGTCCAGCATCCGGGCCGCACCCGCGAAGAAGCGGATCTGGTCGAGCATCATCGGCAGCTCTTCCTGCCGGGTCAGCTCCAGCGGCTTGCCGCAGTTCTCGCACTCGGCGGCCAGCAGCTCGTCGGCGCGTGCCTCCAGGGCATCGGCGATCTTGAGGATGGCCTGCTGCCGGGTGCCGGGCGTGGCGTCCCGCCAGGCGGGGAAGGCGGCCTCGGCCGCAGCCATCGCGGCGTCGACGTCGGCGGCGCCGGACAGCGGTGCCGTGGCGTACGCCTCACCCGTCGCCGGGTTGACCACCTTGGTGGTCCGGCCGTCAGCGGCGTCCCTGAACTCCCCGTCGATGTAGTTGCGCAGTCGACGCAGCTCGGTGGTCACTTCGCACCCCTCCTGCTTCGTTGTCCATTGGGTGAGACTGCCACCCTAACCGGCAGAGCAACGTTTTCGATACGCCTGACGCCGCCGAACAACGGAATCAGTTTTAAGCGAGCCGAATGGCTGCGGATTACATCGCTCAAGGGTTGCGTAACGGAGGATGTCTCATGCACAGTGGCACCCGTGGCTCGCGACTCGAAGAAGACAGCCGGCTCCTCCTCCCTGGACGCCGTGTCCCTGGCAATCATCGAACAGCTCCAGGAGGATGGACGGCGTCCGTACGCCGCCATCGGCAAGGCCGTGGGCCTGTCGGAGGCGGCCGTGCGGCAGCGCGTCCAGAAACTCCAGGAACAGGGCGTCATGCAGATCGTCGCCGTGACCGATCCGCTCACCGTCGGCTTCATGCGCCAGGCGATGCTCGGCGTCACGGTCGACGGTGATGTCGAACCGGTCGCCGACGCGCTCGCCGAGATCGACGAGGTCGACTACGTCGTGATCGCGGCGGGCTCGTTCGACCTGCTGGTCGAGATCGTGTGCCACGACGACGACCATCTCCTCGAACTGATCAACAAACGCATCCGGACCCTGCCGGGCGTGCGGTCGACGGAGAGCTTCGTCTACCTCAAGCTGCGCAAGCAGACCTACACATGGGGAACGCGATAAAAGTGAGCAAGGACAGTCACGCCGGCCAGGGGAGCAAGGACCTCTCCAGCACTGCGAACGACCACCTGTGGATGCACTTCACCCGCATGTCGTCGTACCAGCACGCGCCCGTTCCGACCATCGCCCGCGGCGAGGGCGTCTACATCTACGACACCGACGGCAAGCGCTACCTCGACGGCCTGGCGGGCCTGTTCGTCGTCCAGGCGGGTCACGGCCGCGCCGAGCTGGCCGAGGCCGCCAACAAGCAGGCCCAGGACCTCGCCTTCTTCCCCATCTGGTCCTACGCGCACCCCAAGGCCGTCGAGCTGGCCGAGCGGCTGGCGCACCACGCCCCGGGCGACCTGAACAAGGTCTTCTTCACCACCGGCGGCGGCGAGGCCGTCGAGACGGCGTGGAAGCTGGCCAAGCAGTACCACAAGCTGACCGGCAACCCGCTCAAGCACAAGGTCATCTCCCGGGCCGTCGCCTACCACGGCACCCCGCACGGCGCGCTGTCCATCACCGGCCTGCCCGCCCTCAAGGCTCCCTACGAGCCGCTGGTCCCCGGCGCGCACAAGGTGCCCAACACCAACATCTACCGCGCCCCGATCCACGGCGACGACCCCGAGGCGTTCGGCCGCTGGGCCGCCGACCAGATCGAGCAGCAGATCCTCTTCGAGGGCCCGGAGACCGTCGCCGCAGTCTTCCTGGAGCCCGTGCAGAACGCGGGCGGCTGCTTCCCGCCGCCGCCCGGCTATTTCCAGCGGGTCCGCGAGATCTGCGACCAGTACGACGTACTGCTCGTCTCCGACGAGGTCATCTGCGCCTTCGGCCGGCTGGGCACGATCTTCGCCTGCGACAAGTTCGGCTACGTGCCCGACATCATCACCTGCGCCAAGGGCATGACGTCCGGCTACTCCCCGATCGGCGCCGCGGTCATCTCCGACCGCATCGCCGAGCCGTTCTACAAGGGTGACAACACCTTCCTGCACGGCTACACCTTCGGCGGCCACCCCGTCTCGGCCGCCGTCGCCCTGGCCAACCTCGACATCTTCGAGCGCGAGGGCCTCAACCAGCACGTGCTCGACAACGAGGGCAACTTCTACAGCACCCTTCAGAAGCTGCACGACCTGCCGATCGTCGGCGACGTACGCGGCAACGGCTTCTTCTACGGCATCGAACTCGTCAAGGACAAGGCGACCAAGGAGACGTTCACGGACGAGGAGTCCGAGCGCGTCCTGTACGGCTTCCTGTCCAAGGCGCTGTACGAGAACGGTCTGTACTGCCGCGCCGACGACCGCGGCGACCCGGTGGTCCAGCTCGCCCCGCCGCTGATCTCCGACCAGAAGGTCTTCGACGAGGCCGAGCAGATCCTGCGCTCGGTGCTGACGGAGGCATGGACGAAGCTGTAGGACTCACAGCCCAGCCGCAGACCGGCCCACTCCGGTCGCACACGGCCGCCGCCCGAGGGGCGGGGTCATCGGTTCAGTGACCGATGACCCCGCCCCTCGTTTCGCCCTCCAGAGGGAACGACGGCTCGCGATGTTGAGTGGAGGTGCCCCATGGCCGCCCCGCCGGACGACGTGCTCTGGGCGCGAGGACTGCACTACGCCTATGACGGCTCACCCGCGCTGCAGGGCGTCTCAATGGGTGTCCGAGAGGGCGAGATCGTCGCCGTCACAGGGCCCCGGGGCAGCGGAAAGAGCACACTGCTGCGCTGTCTGTCCGGACAGCTGCTGCCGGAGAAGGGCGAGGTCTGGTTCAACAGTTCCCCTGTGCACACCCTCGGCCGGGCAGCGCGCGAGCGGCTGCGGCTGCACCGCTTCGGCTGGATCGACAGCAGCCCCCGCCTCGTCCCCGAACTGACCGTCTGGGAGAACGCCGCGCTCCCCCTCCTGCTGGACGGCAGCGGCTACCGCGCGGCCCGCAGCGCAGCACGCGCCTGGCTGGAGCGGCTGGATGTCGGCGGCTGCGCGGCCGACCGGCCCGCCGCGCTGCACCAGGCGCAGCGCCAGCGCGTCGCCGTGGCCCGCGCCCTGGTCCACTCCCCCGACGTGGTCTTCGCCGACGAGCCGACGGCACCGCTGCACCAGAGCGACCGTGCCCAGGTGCTGCGGGCGCTCAGCGCGGCCGCCCGCTCGCACGGCATCACCGTTCTGCTGGCCACCCACGACTTCGCGCTCAACCAGGCAGCACGCACCGCCGACGCGACCGGCGCCGCACTCGCCGACCGCATCGTCGAGCTCACCGACGGACGGCGGGCGCGCACCCCCACCCCCGGCGGCCCGGCAGCACAACCCGCAGGACCGGAAGGCACGACAGCGTGCTCACTCTCCGTCTGACCCTCGCGGCGCCGCCCCTGGCGCTGCTGCTCCGGCTGCTGCTCCTGTGCGCCTCGACGGGCATCGGCTTGCTGCTGCTCGCCACGCTCTCCTACGCCCTGGACCATCCCGAGGACCACGCCACTGCCCTGCTGCGGCTGCTATGGTGCACGGTCCCGCTCGCCGTCACCGCACAGCTCGCCGCGGCGCTCGGGCAAGCCGAGCCCCGGGCCGAGGCCCGCTCCGGCCTCGACGCGGCCGGACTGGGCCCCGCCCGACTGCCGCTGCTGGCCGCACGCACCACCGCGGCACCCAGCGTGACGGGCAGCGCGCTGGCGCTGCTCGTGACCGCACGGGGCATCGGTAGTGCCGGCGGCGCCAACGGCTCGGCGCTCGTGCTGGCCCTGCCCGTCCCCTCCGCCGGGCTCCCGCTGCCCGGACAGCCGCTGCCCGCGCCCGCCGCCATCACCCTGCTGAGCACCGTCCCCCTGCTGGCCGCCCTCGCGGCCGCCTGGGGAGCGAGGGCAGCCGTTCCGGGAGCGACGGCAGACCCGGATGAATCCTGGGCCTCCACGGCGTCGAGGGTGTTGCTGCGGGGCTCCCGGACGCGCACCCCGTCCGGCGAGCCGAACGCCGAGCAGCGGGACGGGGCCGGCGTCCCCGGCCGGGCGGGTCTGCTGGGCGGGACCGTACTGGCGGCCGGGGGCCTGCTGCTGGCCGCCGGTGCGGCGCGCTCGGCGGCTGTGGGTGACTCCGCGGTCTCCAGGGGATGGACGGTACGCGCACAGGACCTCGCGGCCTCACCGCTTGCCGCCGGGTGGCTGCTCGCCGCGTTCGGACTGCTGCTGGCCGGTCCCGGTCTGACAGCTCTCAGCGGGCGCCTGCTGGGCTCGGTGCGACCGGGTCCGGTACGGCTTCTGGCGGGGCGCTCATTGGTGCGCGACGCGGCCTTTCTGGGACGGCCACTGGGCGGGCTGAGCGCGGTGGGGGCGGCCCTGGTCGCCCTCGCCCGTGCGCGGCTCTCCGGTGACGGGCCACTCGCCCCCGGCCCCCTGTTGGTGCTGGCGGCCGTGCTGACCGGGTGCTGTATGGCCGGTGCCGTACTGGCAGCGCTCGCCCGGGCCCGGAGCGCCCGCGCCCCGCTGAGGGAGCTGCTGGACCGGATCGGGGCGCCCCGGAAACTGGGGCGGGCCGTGACACTGCTGCGCGCCGCTGTCACGTCAGTGGTGTTCACGGCCCTCGCCATGACGGCCGGCCTGCTCACGGCGCTGCCACCGCACTGAACCTCCACGACTCCCGGCTTCGCTCGTCGGAGCCCCGGGGCGGACGCAGGTCACCCTGGAGGTCGCCGAGGTGCGGGGGTGCGGGGTCCGCTTTTGGTGCTCGGTTCGCCGTCCGTGCCGCCCAGTACGTCCCCGAGTGCGTCCTCCGCGCCGTCGGGAACGTCGTCGGTGCCGTCGGGAACGTCGTCCCCGGGGCCGAGCGCACTGTCCCTGCCGTCCAGCGCTACCACCTCCCGCGGGTCGAAGACGGCGCCCACCTCGGCGCCCACCTCCGGCGCATCCCGCAGTGTGCAGGCGGCCTCCAGGGGCGGTCCCTCGTGCGGGCGCAGCAGCACGGTGACCGTGGAGGCGTCTCCGCCACGGAAGGTCCGGGCCTCCACGGTGCAGCGCAGCCCCTCGTCCGGTGTGCGCAGCAGCACGCCACCTGGGCGTACGAGCAGCAGGATGCTGCCCTGGGGGGTGCCCTGCGGAACGGTGAGCTTTCCCCAGCCGGTGACCGCGGTGTCGCCGTGGACGGTGGCTGCGGTGATGTTGTCGAAGCCCAGGAAGCGAGCCACGAACGGCGAGGCGGGACGCTGCCAGACCTCCAGCGGGGTACCTGTCTGTGCGATACGGCCGCCCTCCATGACCACCACCCGGTCGGCGAGTGCGAACGCCTCCCCGTGGTCGTGCGTGACGGCGAGCACTGTGGTGCCCAGCCGCTGGAAGAGCCCGCGCAGCTCGACGACGAGGCGCTCGCGCAGTCCGCGGTCCAGCTGTCCCAGCGGTTCGTCCAGCATCAGCAGCTTCGGCTCCGGCGCCAGTGCGCGGGCCAGGGCGACCCGCTGCTGTTCGCCGCCGGACAGCGTTGTGACGGCACGCCGACCGGCACCCGGCAGCCCCACCAGCTTCAGCAGTTCGGCGACCCGGCGCTCGGCCTCCGGGCGGCTCGTCCCGTGCATGCGCGGCCCGAAGGCGACGTTCCCCGCGACGTCGCGCTGGGGGAAGAGCTGATGGTCCTGGAACATCAGGCCGACGCCCCGACGGTGCGGCGGCACCCCGGTCTGGTCCCGTCCCGACAGCAGCACCCTGCCCGCGTCGGCCTGTTGCAGCCCGGCGACGACCCGTAGGAGGGTGGATTTCCCGCTTCCGCTGGGCCCGAGCACGCACACCGTCTCATGTGCGGCCACCTCCAGGTCGACCGCGTCCAGCGCGGTCCGCTCGCCGAACCGTACGGTCACACCGTCCAGCCGCAGCATCTACAACTCCCCCTGGCGGTCGGTTCGGACACGCTCCAGCGCGAGCAGTACGCCCGCGCACACGAGCATCAGGATGGTGCTCAGGGCCATCGCCTGGCCGTAGTTGGACTCCCCCGCACGGCCCAGCATGCGTGCTACCGCGACCGGCAGGGTGGGGGTGTCGGGGCGGGCGATGAACACCGTGGCGCCGAACTCGCCCAGCGAGACGGTGAAGGCGAACCCGGCGGCCACCAGCAGCGCCCGCCGCACCAGCGGAAAGTCGACCTCCCGCCAGGCACGCAGCGGTGAGGCGCCCAGCACGGCCGCGGCCTCGCGCAGCCGTACGTCCACGGCACGCAGTACGGGCAGCATGGTGCGGATGACGAACGGCACGCCCACCAGTGCCTGCGCGAGCGGCACCAGGAGCCAACTGGACCGCAGATCGAGCGGGGGCTCGTCCAGTGCGACGAGGAAACCGAAACCGACGGTGACGGCCGAGGTGCCCAGCGGCAGCATCAGCAGCGCGTCGAAACCACGCACCAGCCGGCCCGCGCGCCTCGTCAGCGCAGCGGCTGCCAACCCACCCACCGCCAGGGCGATGACTGTCGCAACAGCCGCGTAGGCCAGTGAGTTGCCGATGGCCGCTACAGGCGCGACCACAAAGGTCGCACTGTCCGGCTGCTGCGCCCCCAGTGCGCGGAAAAAGGTGAGCCCATATCCGTCCGGCCCCTCGAAAGCCCGCTGGATGAGCACCAGGAGCGGCACGACAGTCAGCAGAACGATGACGCCCAGCACAGCACACAGCACCGCCCACTGACCGGCACCTGCCGGGCGCCGCGCAGTGTGCTCCGCGGGGACGAGGCTCAGCGCTGCCTCACGCTTACGCAGTGACCAGGAGTGCACCGCCAACAGCGCAGCCACTGCGGCGAACTGGGTGAGCGTCAGCACGGCCGCCGTCGGCAGGTCCAGCAGGGTGGCGGTCTGCCGGTAGATCTCGACCTCCAGCGTGGCGTAGCGCGGCCCGCCCAGCACCTGGATGACGCCGAAGCTGGTGAAGGTGAACAGGAACACGATCAGCGCGGCAGCTGCCACGGACGGCGCCAGCGCAGGCAGGGTGACCCGCCGCCAGGCGGCGAACCGGCCCGCTCCCAGCACCCGCGCGGCCTCCTCCTGACGCGGGTCGAGCTGGGACCACAGGCCGCCGACAGTTCGCACGACGACCGCGTAGTTGAAGAACACGTGCGCCAGCAGGATCGCCCACACGCTGGTGTCCAGCCGCACCCCGAACCACGCGTGCAGCGCCCCGCCCCGCCCCGCCAGCGCGAGGAAGGCGGAGCCGACCACGACCGTCGGCAGCACGAACGGCACGGTCACCACAGCGCGCAGCAGCCGCTTCCCCGGGAAGTCGAGCCGTGCGAACACATAGGCGCCGGGCAGCGCCAGCGCGAGCGTCAGCGCCGTCGAGGCAGCGGCCTGCCAGAGCGTGAACCAGAGCACCTGGAGGATGTCGGGATCGCTCAGCACCTGTCCGATCCGGCCCAGCTGCCACTGTCCGCCCTCGCGCAGTCCGCGCCCGACGATGGCGGCCACCGGGTAGCCGAAGAAGACCGCGAAGAAGGCCACCGGCCCGGCCATCAGCCCGAGCCGCACCCAGCTGCCGCGACCCCGGCGGGGAGCCGCGGCGTCGTACTCCTTGGCAGCGGCTACTTCACCGTGAGCGAGGTCCACGTCTTGATCCACTGCTCACGGTGTTCGGCGATCTTCTTCGGAGCAACGGTGGCGGGGTCGTCTACGGTCTGGCCGTACTTGGTGAACAGCTCCGGCAGCCGGGCGTCCTCGCGGGCCGGGCTGACGAACATCTTCAGCGGCAGATCCTCCTGGAACCGCTTGCTGAGCAGGAAGTCCAGCAGCGCCTTGCCGCCCTTGGTGTTCTTCGCGCCGCTGAGCAGCCCGGCGTACTCCGTCTGCTGGAAACACGTCCCCTCGGCCACACCCGTCGGCGCCTTCTCGGGCGGGTTCTTGACGCCCATGACCTCCGCGGGCGGACTGGATGCGTAGGAGACGACGAGCGGCTTGTCGCCCTTGCCCTTGCCCTCTCGGGAGCCGGTGAAGCGGTCGTAGTACGCCTGCTCCCAGCTGTTCGCGACTTCCACCCCGTTGGCGCGCAGCTTCTTCCAGTAGCCCTGCCAGCCGTCCTCGCCGGACTGGGCGACGCTCGCCAGCAGGAACGCAAGACCGGGCGAGGAGTTGGCGGCGTCCTCGGTCACCAGGAGGTTCTTGTAACGGGGCTCCGTGAGGTCCTGCAGAGTGCGCGGCGGGTCGAGCTTTTTGTCGGCGAACCATTTGCGGTCGTAGTTGACGCACACGTCGCCGGTGTCGACCGGGGTGACCCGGTGCTTGTCCGGGTCGGCCTGGAGCCGCTCGGGCACCTTGTCGAGCCCCTTGGCCTTGTAGGAGGAGAAGACGCCCTTGTCGAGAGGGCGAGAGAGGAGGGTGTTGTCGACCCCGAAGAAGACGTCGCCCTGGGGGTTGCCCTTGTTGAGCACCGCCTGATTGACGGCGGCCCCCGCGTCACCGCCGCGCAGCACGTCGACCTTGTAGCCGCTCTTCTTCTCGAAGTCCTTGAGGACGGACTTGGAGACGGCGAACGAGTCGTGGGTGACGAGCGTGACGGTCTTGGAGTCCCCGCTGTCACTGCCCGAGCCGCCGCAGGCCGTGGCAAGCAGGGTGAGGGTCAGGACAGCGGTCGTTGCGGCGGCAGCGCGCCGCGCGTGCTTGTTCATCAGTGCATCGACTTCCTACCCGGCATGACCCGGGCGAGGTTCGAGGGTCTGCGGCACGTACGGGGCGTACGGCCGCACTCTCAGCGCTGTGAGCGCTCCCCTGTCGGCTGTTCGGTTTTCGGGGCCGCCTGGGCGGCCCGTTCGAACACTATCAGTCAGGCATTTTCGGCCAGGCGTCAGCGTTCGGTCGCCGCCAGCTGGCCGCACGCACCGTCGATCTCCTGGCCCCGGGTGTCCCGTACGGTCACGGGTACACCGTGCATCTCCAGCGTCCGTACGAACTCCGCCTCGTCCTCGGGCCGGGAGGCCGTCCACTTGGAGCCGGGGGTCGGGTTGAGCGGGATGAGGTTGACATGCACCCGCTTGCCCTTCAGCAGCCTCCCGAGCAGGTCGGCCCGCCATGCCTGATCGTTGATGTCCTTGATCAGCGCGTACTCGATGGAGACCCGACGCCCGGACTTGGCCGCGTACTCCCAGGCCGCGTCCAGTACCTCGCGCACCTTCCAGCGGGTGTTCACGGGGACGAGGGTGTCGCGCAGCTCGTCGTCCGGCGCGTGCAGCGAAAGCGCCAGCCGGCACTTGAAGCCCTCGTCGGCGAAGCGCAGCATCGCCGGCACCAGGCCCACCGTGGAGACGGTGATGCCGCGCTGCGACAGCCCCAGGCCGTCCGGCTCGGGGTCGGTCAGCCGCCGGATGGCGCCCACCACCCGCTTGTAGTTGGCCAGCGGCTCGCCCATGCCCATGAAGACGATGTTGGACAGCCGCGCCGGTCCCCCGGGCACCTCGCCGTCGCGCAGGGCGCGCATGCCGTCCACGATCTGGTGCACGATCTCCGCGGTGGACAGGTTCCGGTCCAGCCCGGCCTGGCCGGTCGCGCAGAACGGGCAGTTCATCCCGCAGCCCGCCTGCGAGCTGATGCACATGGTGACCCGGTCCGGGTACCGCATCAGCACGGACTCCACCAGCGTCCCGTCGTGCAGCCGCCACAGCGTTTTACGGGTGGTGTCGTCGTCACAGCTGATGTGCCGCACCACCTTCATCAGGTCGGGCAGCAGCCCCGCCGCGAGCTTCTCCCGCGCTGCGGCCGGAATGTCGGTCCACTGCTCGGGGTCGTGCGCCAGTCGCGAGAAGTAGTGCTGCGAGAGCTGCTTGGCGCGGAAGGGCTTCTCCCCGATCTCCGCGACCGCCTCCCGGCGCTCCTGGGGGCTGAGGTCGGCAAGGTGACGGGGCGGCTTCTTCGCGCCGCGCGGGGCGACGAACGTGAGTTCTCCGGGTGCAGGCATAACTCAGCCAGTGTCGCAGACGCGCGGACTCCCCCGGCCCCCGCCGGTGGGGCCCCTCCCGGGAGTGCTCAGCCCGCGCCGACGAAGATCACCAGCAGCAGCCAGACCACCGGCGCGGTCGGCAGCAGGGAGTCGAGGCGGTCCATGATGCCGCCGTGTCCGGGCAGCAGGGTGCCCATGTCCTTGATGCCCAGGTCCCGCTTCATCATCGACTCGCCCAGGTCGCCCAGGGTGGCGCTGACCGAGACCGCCAGCCCCAGCAGCAGCCCCTGCCACCAGCTCCCGTCCTCGATCAGGAACTGGGTGCACAGCGCCCCGGCCACCATGGCGAAGGTCACCGCACCGATCAGCCCTTCGCGGGTCTTGCCGGGGCTGATCCGGGGGGCCAGCTTGTGCCGTCCGAAGCGCCAGCCCACCGCGTAGGCACCGGTGTCGCTGACCACGGTGAGGATCAGGAACGTCAGCACCCGCCGCGGTCCGTCGTCCGCGGCCAGCATGAGGGCCACGAAGGTGGCCAGGAAGGGCACGTAGAAGGCGGCGAAAAGGGCCGCTGTCACGTCGCGCAGATAGTCGGCCGCAGGCTGGGTCATCCGCCACGCCAGGACAGCGAGGGCCGTGAGCGCCATGGCCACCCACGCGCCCTCGGTGCCCCGCACGTACCCGGCAATGGTCATGGCCGCACCGCCGAGTGCCAGCGGCACCAGCGGGACGCGGATGTCCTTGCGCTCCCGCAGTCGCGAGGTCAGCTCCCACAGCCCGACCACGACCGCCACCACGATGACGCCAAGGAAGACCGGCTTGTAGAAGAAGAGCGCGGCCAGGATGACCGCGCCGAGCCCGAGCCCGACACCTATCGCGGCGCGCAGGTCCCGCCCCGCGCGCTTCTTGCCCTTCCCTGACGGTGCGGGGGTGGGCGAGGGGGCGGCCGGCTGCCGGGGAGTGTGCTCCGGCCCGTTGTGGCCGTGCGGCTGCGCTGCGCCGGGAGGACCGGCGGGGTCTGTGAAACCGGGATCTTCAGGACGGTGCCGGCCGTCGCGGCCGTCTCCTCCGTCACCGGGACCCCCGGGGTCGGACACAATGGGCATAGGCCGAGTCTGCGACGCATCGCCGCCCATACCGTGCACAGGGACACTCACGTCGTAAGCGGACACCTGACCATCGCCCGGGCGGGGCATCGCCGAAGGGGTGGAGCCCTGGTCGGGAGGGCCCCAGAATCCCGCACTCGGTTGCGGTGCTCCCCAGGATGAGTCGTTCACAGATAGCAGCCTTCGACCTCGGACCTTGAGACGGTGGGCTCAGACTTCGAGCAGCTCGGACTCCTTGTGCTTGAGCAGCTCGTCCACCTGCGCGACGTACTTGGCGGTGGTGTCGTCGAGCTCCTTCTCGCCCCTGCGGCCCTCGTCCTCACCGACCTCGCCGTCCTTGATGGCCTTGTCGATGGTTTCCTTGGCCTTGCGCCGGATGCTGCGAATGGAGATCTTGGCGTCCTCGCCCTTGTTCTTGGCGACCTTGATGTACTCCCGACGGCGCTCCTCGGTCAGCTCGGGGAACGTCACCCGGATGATATGGCCGTCGTTCGACGGGTTGACGCCCAGATCCGAGTCGCGGATGGCCTGTTCGATGTTGCGCAGCGAGCTCTTGTCGAACGGAGTCACCACGGCCATCCGGGGCTCCGGGACGGAGAACGACGCGAGCTGGTTGATCGGCGTCATCGTGCCGTAGTACTCCGCCAAGATCTTGTTGAACATCGCCGGGTGCGCACGGCCGGTGCGGATAGCGGCGAAGTCCTCCTTGGCGACGACGACCGCCTTCTCCATCTTTTCCTCGGCTTCGAGGAGGGTCTCTTCGATCACCACGTGCTCCTGGTTCGATGAATGAGCCTGACTGCTTCATCCGGGGCTGTGAGCTGACGGCCGCGCCGCGGGCCGCCCCGGCCCCCGCGATGCCCTGATTCCTGCACGGTGTCCGACCGACAGGCTGTTGTCCATCCCCGTACCGTGCCGTTCCTGCGCCCCGGTGTTGCCGACGGCACGGCACGAACACAGGCCGGCCGCGCCCGCGAGGCCGTCGGCGGGGCCGGTCAGACCCGGGTGCCCTGGTTGCTCACCAGGGTGCCGATCTTCTCACCCTTGACCGCGCGGGCGATATTGCCTTCGGCAAGCAGCTCGAAAACGAGGATCGGCAGCTTGTTGTCGCGGCAGAGCGTGATCGCGGTCATGTCGGCGACCTTGAGGTCACGGGTGATGACCTCGCCGTACTCCAGGGCGTCGAACTTCACCGCCGCCGGATTGCGGGCCGGGTCGGAGTCGTAGACCCCGTCCACGCCGTTCTTACCCATCAGCATCACCTCGGCGTTGATCTCCAGGGCACGCTGGGCCGCGGTGGTGTCGGTGGAGAAGTACGGCATACCCATACCGGCACCGAAGATGACGACGCGGCCCTTCTCCAGGTGCCGGATGGCACGCAGCGGAATGTACGGCTCGGCGACCTGGCCCATGGTGATGGCGGTCTGGACGCGCGAGTCGATGCCCTCCTTCTCCAGGAAGTCCTGGAGCGCCAGGCAGTTCATCACGGTGCCGAGCATGCCCATGTAGTCGGAGCGGGCCCGGTCCATACCGCGCTGCTGGAGCTCGGCGCCGCGGAAGAAGTTGCCGCCCCCGATGACGACGGCCATCTCGGCACCGTCACGGACGACCGAGGCGATCTCCCGGGCCATCTTGTGCACGACGTCGGGATCGACACCGAGTCCGCCGCCGCCGGCGAACGCCTCGCCGGAGAGCTTCAGCAGGAAGCGCCGGCGCCCGTCACTGTCTTTGCCGGTGTCATTGCAGGTCATGGAGATCTCCTCGTGCACATACGAAAGAGGCCATTGCCGTCGGATCCTCACGGTTCCCTCTGCGGCAATGGCCTCCTCGTCACAACTGCCCTGTGCCCGACCTTATCGGGCCCGCGCCGGTTCTGTGCGCGGTGCTCGGTGTGCTCCACCTCTGAGCGAACAGAACCGGCCTGCGGGATGCGTCAGGAACGGGCCCCTCAGGCGCCGACGCGGAAGCGGGCGAAGCGCTTCAGCGAGACACCGGCCTCCTCCAGGACCTTCTGCACGGACTTCTTGTTGTCCTTGGCGAAGGGCTGGTCGAGGAGGGTGTTCTCCTTGAAGAAACCGTTGACCCGACCCTCGATGATCTTGGGCAGGGCCTGCTCCGGCTTGCCCTCCTCGCGGGCGGTCTCCTCGGCGATGCGGCGCTCGTTGGCGACCGTCTCCTCCGGGATGTCCTCGCGGGTCAGGTAGGCCGGGGCGAAGGCGGCGATGTGCTGCGCGACGTCCTTGGCGACCTCTTCGTTCGCCGCGTCCAGCTCGACCAGCACACCGACCTGCGGGGGCAGGTCCGGGCTGGTGCGGTGCAGGTAGCAGCCGACGTACGCGCCGGAGAACTGCGCGAAGCGGTCCAGCACGATCTTCTCGCCGAGGCTGGCGTTGGCCTCGTCGACGTACGCCTGGACGGTCTTGCCGGACTCGATCTCGGAGGCGAGCAGGGCGTCGATGTCGGCCGGGGAAGTGGCCTCGACGTGCTGGGCGATGGCCTCGGCGACGGCGAGGAACTTCTCGCCCTTGGCGACGAAGTCGGTCTCGCACTTCAGCTCGACCAGCACACCGGCGGTGCTGTCGTCGGCGATGCGGGCGATGACCGCGCCGTTCTCGGCCGTACGGCTCTCGCGCTTGGCGACGCCCTTCTGGCCCTTGACGCGGAGGATCTCCACGGCCTTGTCGACGTTGCCCTCGGCCTCGTCCAGCGCCTTCTTGCAGTCCATCATGCCGGCGCCGGTCAGCTCCCGGAGCTTCTTGACGTCGGCGGCGGTGTAGTTCGCCATGGTCTGTGAATCTCTTCTCGGAAAGTCGATGAGGTTGGATCGGAGTCACGCGGACCGGCTCAGCTCACGGCTGGACGGCGGGGGCACCCGGCCCCCGCCGTCTCACCGTGAACCTGTGGGGCCCACGTGATCCACGTGGCCCGTGGGTCAGCCCTGCTCGGCGGGGGCCGCCGCCTGCTCGCCCTCGCCGGCCGGCTGGGCCTCAGCGGCGGGCTGAGCCTCGGCCTCGGCCTCGGCGGGCTTCTCGCCCTCGGCGGACTTCTCGGCCTCGGCAGCCGGCTTCTCGGCGGCCTTCTCGCCCTCCAGGAGGTCGCGCTCCCACTCAGCCAGCGGCTCACCGGCGGCCTTCTCGCCCTTGCCCTCACCGGCGCCGCCCGACGAGCGGGCGATGAGGCCCTCGGCCACGGCGTCGGCGATCACGCGGGTCAGCAGGGTGACGGAGCGGATCGCGTCGTCGTTGCCCGGGATCTTGTAGTCGACCTCGTCGGGGTCGCAGTTGGTGTCGAGGATCGCCACCACCGGAATGTTGAGCTTGCGCGCCTCGCCGACGGCGATGTGCTCCTTCTTGGTGTCCACGATCCAGACGGCGCTGGGCACCTTCTGCATCTCGCGGATACCGCCGAGGGTCTTCTCCAGCTTGGCCTTCTCACGGGAGAGGACCAGCAGTTCCTTCTTGGTGAGGCCGGAGGCGGCCACGTCCTCGAAGTCGATCTGCTCCAGCTCCTTGAGGCGCTGCAGCCGCTTGTAGACCGTCGAGAAGTTGGTCAGCATGCCGCCGAGCCAGCGCTGGTTCACGTAGGGCATGCCCACGCGGGTGGCCTGCTCGGCGATGGCCTCCTGGGCCTGCTTCTTGGTGCCGACGAACATGATGGAGCCGCCGTGCGCGACGGTCTCCTTGACGAACTCGTAGGCGCGGTCGATGTACGACAGCGACTGGAGCAGGTCGATGATGTAAATGCCGTTGCGCTCGGTGAAGATGAAGCGCTTCATCTTCGGGTTCCAGCGGCGGGTCTGGTGCCCGAAGTGGACGCCGCTCTCCAGCAGCTCCCGCATCGTGACGACGGCCATGGCCGTTCTCCTTGAGTTACTCGGTTGTCGTCAGCGGAGGCCCGGACGGCCCCCGCTTGCCTGACGCCCCTGGCGCGCCGCCCGGAAAGTCCGGCTGGGGACTGTTCCTGGGACCGAGATGCGCGGCCACCGGGTGAGGGTGGCGGGACGTGCGAAGTCAGCCCGGTCACCCGGGCCGCACCAGCAGTGTACGGGACCGGGGAGGGGCGCCGCGCCCGGCGGGGGCCGGAGGCATGCCGGGAACCGGGAGCGTGGAGCCGGGTTCCGCGAACGGCCCCGGGTCCCTCGCGCGGGTGACGGCGTTGTCCACAACTGGGCAGTTGCCCACAGATCCTGGCCAAGATCCCCTCGGGACGGCAAACCGCGCCACCGTTCTCCGCATGGAACAGCACAGGCCCCCGGACGCCGGGGCGACCTTCGGCCCCCGCTCCTCCCGGCGGCAGCCCCCACAACGGCACGAGGCGCTGCGGCCCACCCCCGGACGTGGATCGATGTTCCGGGCCCCGGGAGGTGGCGCGGTACGTCGGACCGCCAGACGCGGAGCGACGTGTCGCACCGCCGGGCACGGAGCGGTACGGCCCCCGGGAGGCGAGGCGGCACGTCAGGCGGCCGGGCACGGAGTGGTGCGCCGGCCTCCTGGATACGGCGCTGTACGTCGAGCCGCCGGGCATGGCGCAGTGCCTCGCACCGCCGGACGCGGAGCGGTGCGTCAGACCCCGGGGCGCGGAGCGGTGCGTCAGACCCCGGGGCGTGGAGCGGTACGCCGGACCGCCCGATGCGCGGCGGTGCTGGTCGCGGCGCTGCTGGCGGTGCTGGGCGGATTGCTGCCGAGGGGAGGGACTGCCCTGTTCGGCGCGGCCTGGGCCATGGAACCTCCCGCACCCGATGATCTCCTCACGCCCGCGGGTGCGGGAGCCGACCACGACCTCGCGACGGGGCGCCGCGCGACCGAGGGCGCCGACGGCGGGCGCCCCACGGCCGGACGGACCTGGCCGGTCGAGGGGGCGGACGGCGCGCTACGGCCGTGGGTGTCCAGGGGCTGGGACCCGCCGCCCGAGCCGTGGGCGGCAGGCCATCGCGGGGTCGACCTCGCGGCTCAGCCGGGTCGGCCGGTGCGCGCTGTGGCCGACGGCCGGGTGTCGTTCGCGGGACGGGTAGCTGGGCACGCGGTGGTGTCCATCGAGCTCACGGGCACGGGTCGGCCGCCTCTGCGGACGACGTATCAGCCGGTACGGCCCTCCGTACATAAGGGAGACCGGGTGCGGGCGGGCGAGCGGGTGGGCACCGTCCTGCGCGGTCGGCACTGCCCGCACACCTGTCTGCACTGGGGGCTGCTGCGCGGAGAGCGCTATCTCGACCCGCTCTCGCTCCTGCCCGCCGCGCTCCTGGGCGGCCACTCCCGGCTGCTCCCGGTCCGCGGGGTTCCGGTGCCGGGCAGCCGGCACAAGGGAGTCGCAGTGGAGTTGCGGCCGACGGCCTCGCACGCCGCCGCGAGCGGGGGAGACAGCAGCGGACCGGAGGGGTGGCTCCCGGCCGGTGCCCTCGCACTGGGTGCGGTCTGGGCACACCGGCGACTGCGGCCCGCTTCGGCGGCCGTCAGCCCCGGACGCCGTTCAGCGCCATGGAGACGGCGGCTTCGGCGATCTGCTCCGGATCCTCGGCGGCCCCGAGCTCGATACGGCGCACACCCGCGTCCACGACGCCCTGGAGCAGCATCGCGGCGAGCCGGGGCTGGGCGTGGCCGAGCTCGCCGAGCGCCTCGACGACCATGGAGATCAGCCCGCCGTGTGCGGCGCGGATCCGCTCGCGGGCCCCCGCGTCCAGCTCACCGGCGGAGATCGCGACGACAGCACGGTGCCGGCGGTCCCCCACCAGGGCGAGCTGCCTGCGGACGTACGCCTCGACCTTGCCCTCCGGCGTGGCAGCCGCCCGCATCGCGGACTCGACCTCGGCGGCCCACACCGGGAAGTCGACAGCGCACAGCTCTTCGACGACTGCGGCACGGGAGCGGAAGTACTCGTAGACGGAGGAGCGCGCGAGGCCGGTGCGCTGGGCGAGAGCGGGGAAGGTCAGTGCTTCCGTACCGCCCTCGGACAGCAGCGACCTGGCGGCGTCCAGCAGGGCCGCGCGCTGCATGGTCCGGTGCTCGGCCACGGAGGCCGCTCGAATCCTGGGCACGCCTCTAGCTTACGGAGGGGAGGTCGAGGGTTGCACGCGTCCGGTGCGACCGGCTCGGTCAGCGGCCCGCGTCGGCCAGCTTGGCGCGGAGTTGCAGAACCGATTTGGTGTGGATCTGGCTGACCCTGCTCTCGGTGACGCCGAGCACCTGGCCGATCTCGGCGAGGGTGAGACCTTCGTAGTAGTAGAGCGTGACGACGGTTTTCTCCCGCTCGGGCAGGGTGTTGATGGCGCGGGCGAGCAGCTGGCGCAGTTCGCGGTCCTCGGCAACCTCGACCGGGTTGTCGGCCGCGGTGTCCTCCAGGGTGTCCACCAGGCTGAGCCGGTCGCCGCCGTCGCCGCCGACGTGCAGCAGCTCTTCCAGCGCCACGACGTTGGCCAGCGACAACTGGCTGAAGACGCCGTGCAGTTCCTCCGTCTCGATGCCCATCTCTTCGGCGACCTCCGCCTCGGAAGGACTGCGGCGCAGCCTGGCCTCGAGGGTGGCGTAGGCGCGCTCCACAGCGCGGGCCTTCTGCCGTACCGAGCGGGGGATCCAGTCCAGGGCCCGCAGTTCGTCGATCATCGCGCCCCGGATGCGCGTGATGGCGTACGTCTCGAACTTGATGGACCGGGAGGGGTCGAACTTCTCGATGGCGTCGATGAGTCCGAAGACTCCGGAGGAGACGAAGTCGGCCTGCTCGACATTGGACGGCAGCCCGACACTCACCCTGCCCGCGACGTACTTGACCAGCGGCGAGTAGTGCAGGATGAGCTGTTCGCGCAGCCTGCTGTCCGCCGTGGCCTTGTAGGACCGCCAGAGTTCATCCAGCGAGCTGGGCGCAGTCCTGGGCGTGTCGTCGTCGACCACGGTGCGTGCGGCTGCGGTGGCCGCTGCGGCTGTGCGGTCGGGCCCGGAGGTGTGCTGAGGCATACGTCGCCTTGAGCCGTTCTGCTGGGTAGTGGTGGTCTGTGGGTATGCGGAGTCGTGCGTCTCATTGCGAGATTAAGTGAGCGTAGCGTGACCGCAACGTCGCAGTGTGCGACGTATTGTGCTTTCTCCTCTGCGCTGGCGTGCTCCTTTCCGCGGTGGCTCGGCAGGGCCGGAAGCGGACGCGGCGCGGATGACCGGGCACGGGGCCAGGGTGCGGTGCCCTGCGGGGCCCGTGCCGCCCCGGCGAGCGCGCACAGCTCAGCCTTTCACCCGATAGCCCCAGGTCAAGGACCGCATCATCACCCGATGGAGTGCCCCTTACTGCGCGAGGTCAACTGCCAGCGGTTGCCGTCGCGTTCGACGAAGCCGAGAGCGCGCAGCTCGTGAAGGCGGGCGAGGGCTTCGCCCGGTGGGACGCCCGCCGAGCACGCGATACGGGCGGGGTCGCTCGCCCCGCGGCCGGGCAGCGCATCCAGTACCCGCGCCGCGGCGGGGCTCAACGCGTCGCGCGGCACCGTGGGTCCGCGCCGCTCTGGGGCCAGTTCGCCCATCATGCCCACCTGCTCGATCACTTCGGCGGCGTCGGTGACCACGGTGGCCTCGCCGCGCAGGAGTTGGTGCACGCCCTGGGAGAGCCCGGAGGTGACCGGGCCTGGCATCCCCATCAGATGCCGTCCCAGCCTGAGGGCGCGGCGGGCTGTGACCAGCGCCCCGCTGCGCAGGGCCGCCTCCACCACAACGGTTCCCCGGGTGAGGGCGGCGATCACCCGGTTGCGCAGCACAAACCTGCTGCGGGTCGGATGGTCCCCGGGCGGCAGCTCGGCGACCAGCAGCCCACGCTCACCCAGTACGCGGATCAGCTGCTGGTTGCCCGGCGGGTAGGCGACATCGGCCCCGCACGCCAGCACACCGACAGTGGGGCCCCGTGCGGCCAGGGCACCCCGGTGCGCGGCGGCGTCGATGCCGTAGGCCGCGCCGGACACCACCGTCCAGCCCCGTTCGGCGAGCTCGGCGCCCAGCACGGTCGCGCAGTGTGCGCCGTATTCGGTGCAGGCCCGAGCGCCGACGACGGCCACCGAGCGCAGCGCCCACAGCCGCAGCACCGGCGTGCCCCGCACCCACAGACCGAACGGTCTGGCATCCCCCAAGTCGTCGAGCTGGCACGGCCATTCGGCATCTCCTGGGCAGACGAAGCGGCCACCGCTCGCGGCGATCGCGTCCAGGTCCGCCTGCGGCCGTGCGTGGGCGGCCCGCAGCCGCAGACCCGCCCACCGCCGCTCACCGGCCCCGGTGAGCGGCGGTCCGGTCCCGCATGCCGCCTCCACCACCTCGCACGCCCCGTATGCGGCGATCCACCGCCCGACGAGCTCGTCGCCCGGCTCGGCGATCCGGGTAAGAGCCGCCCGCGCGAGGCGCTCGGGCTCGCCCTGTCCCCGCTCAGCCGCGACCGAGCCCGGCTCCGTCCCGACTGGCTCCGGTTCCGCCCAGGCCGGCCTTCGCTCCGTCCCGACCGGCCCCGGCTCCGGTGGCGGTTCCTGCGCCGTGGCCTCCCGGGGAGTTGGAACAGCCCGCCGTGTGCGCCCCTCCTGTGGCCGTCCCCGGCGCTGCACGTCAGGTTCGGGGCGTCCGGCAGCGCGGCTCCGCGGTTCCCCGGCCGTTCGCCGGCGCCCGGAGGCGGTCCTTGCGCCCTCCGGGCCGGGGTGCGGGACAGCCGGTCGCAGGTGCTCGGCCGTCATGCGGGGATCTCCGGCATCAGATCGCCCCGGCAGATGCCGGTCCGCAGCCCCAGCGCGAAGTTGACGTCCTCGCGCGTGGGCCTGGAATGCCCCGCGAGGTCGGCGACCGTCCAGGCGACCCGCAGCACCCGGTCCAGGCCGCGTGCGGTGAGCAGACCGCGTTCCAGGACGTCCTCGGCCTCGGTGAGCGCTCCGGGGAGCGCGGGGTGCCGGGTGCGCAGTTGGTGGCCGGGGATCTCGCTGTTGGTCTTCCACGGTGTGTCCGCATACCGCGCCGCGGCGCGCTCCCTGGCCTCCAGCACCCGGGCAGCCACCACGGCGGAGGACTCCGCCCGTCCGTCCATGGCTGCCAGTTCGGAGCGGGCGAGCGGTTCCACGCTGACGCGGAGGTCGACGCGGTCCAGCAGGGGCCCAGACAGCCGCGCCCGGTAGCGGCGCACCGAGGCGGGTCGGCACTCGCACCCGCCTCCGTCGCTGCCGTGCCGCCCGCACGGACACGGGTTCGCGGCCAGCGCGAGGAGGAACCGAGCGGGCATCCGCATCATCCCCGCGGCCCGCGCCACGACGACGTACCCCGACTCAAGCGGCTGCCGCATGGCATCCAGGACCTGGGCGCCACACTCCGCGGCTTCGTCCAGAAAAAGAACGCCGTTATGAGCGAGGGAGACGGCACCGGGGCGGGGCACACCGGAGCCGCCACCGACGAGCGCCGCCATCGTGGCTGAATGGTGGGGCGCGCAGTACGGCGGCCGGTCGACGAGCGGCTGGCCCGGAGGCAGCGCGCCCGCGACCGAGTGCACTGCCGTCACCTCCAGCGACTCCTTCCTGCTGAGCGGGGGCAACAGCCCCGGCAGTCGTTCGGCGAGCATTGTCTTTCCCGCCCCGGGCGGCCCCTTGAAATAGATGTGGTGCCGACCGGCCGCGGAGATCTCCAGAGCGCGACGCGCATGGTGTTGTCCGGCCACATCGGCGAGGTCGACCGGGCGTTCCTCACCCAGCAGTCCGGTCAGGCCGGGCGCCGCGGCGGGCAGCCCGGCGAGCCCGGCGTGGACGGTGCCGGGCAGACCCTCGTCGCTGCGGTCGGGCTCCTCGGGCACCGGCTCGTCGGTCAGCACCGCGATGAGCTGGCGCAAGCTGCGTACTCCCAGCACGGAGACGTCCGGGACCAGCGCCGCTTCCGCCGCCGTCTGCTCCGGGACGACCACCTGCCGGTATCCTGCGTCAGCAGCCGCCAGGACGGCCGGGAGGACACCGCGCACCGGCAACACCCGGCCGTCCAGCCCCAGTTCGCCGATCATCACCACCCCGGCAATCTCCCGCGGATCGACGCGTTCGGCAGCGGCGAGCACCGCGCAGGCGACCGCGATGTCGAACCCGCTGCCGCCCTTGGGCACCGAGGCGGGACTGAGGCCGACGGTGAGTTTCTTCTGCGGCCAGGGCACGCCGGAGTTCACCACCGCGGCCCGCACCCGGTCCCGGCTCTCCGTCAGGCTCTTGTCGGGCAGCCCGACGAGGGTGAAGGCGGCGACGCCCGGCTCCAGATCGGCCTGGACCTCGACCGGGACGCCCTCGACCCCGACGAGCGCGACCGCACACGTGCGGGCGAACCCCATCAGCCGACCCCCCGTACGTGCTGCACAGCGGGCGCACCCCGGTCCGGCAGGACGATGCCGACGAGATCGATGCGCACCCCGCCGGTCGGCGGACGTCCATAGCGGGCGACCCAGCACTCGCTGAGCCAGCGCGCCGCCAGCCGCCGCAACCTGGCCGTCTTCGCGGGCGGCAGGCCCTCCATGGGGTGCTGGAACGGGGCGGCCCTGCGGGCTTTTACCTCGCAGATCACGACAGCGTCCGCGTCCCGCGCGATGATGTCGATCTCGCCCTCGGCACAGCGCCAGTTCCGTTCGAGGATCGCCATGCCCGCTTCGCGCAGCCGCCGCGCCGCCAGGTCCTCTCCGTACCGCCCCAGGGCGCCCTTCGCGCAGCCAGGGGGCGACGGCCGTCGTCGCTCCGCGCCGCTCCTCCGGGCGCCCCGCCGGCCCGTGCCCCGGTGTCCGCTGCTCCGCGGCTCCGTGCCGGGACGTCCGCCGCCCCGCCGCTCCGTGCCGGGACGTCCGCCGCCCCGCGCATCGCTCGTATTCATACGGCACCACCTCCGACACCGACTGTGGCGGCACCGGAGGCGGCTCAGGGATCTTGCGTGTTTTCTGTGGAGAACCCGGCAGTTGTGGACAACTCCGTCACCCGCCCGAGTGAGGTTCTGCGGCAGCGGGAACCAGCAACGGGCACCCCGACGGCGAGGTCGGCGGAGCGGCTCGGCTCAGCCCTTGAAGTCCGAGTCCTCCGGCAGGTCGAGCTCGCTCTTGTTGAGCTCCTCGATATTCACGTCCTTGAACGTGAGCACCCGTACCTGTTTGACGAACCGGGCCGGCCTGTACATGTCCCAGACCCAGGCATCGGCCATCGACACCTCGAAGAAAACCTCGCCCTGAACCGAGTGGACCTGCATCTCGTAGTCATTGGTGAGATAGAAACGCCGGTCGGTCTCGATCACGTATTTGAACAGCCCGACGACATCTCTGTACTCCCTGTAGAGCTTGAGCTCCATCTCGGTCTCGTACTTTTCGAGGTCCTCGGCGCTCATGGCATGTTCCCCTTCAGCCGTGCGTCCCCCCATTGTGCGTCACCCCGGGCGGCGTCGGGCCGAAGTTGCGCGGCGCCGCGCGAGCGGCCCGTACGCGGCACCGCCCAGCACCAGGACGGCACCCACGACCACGGCGGTCACCGCCAGCGGGAGCGGTCCGCGAGCCGAGGTGCCGCCGGGCATGTCAGCGAACCCGCTCGCCTCCGGCAGCATGCCGAAAGCGCTGGTGGGCCAGGCTATGGCGTCGACCCGGGCCTGGACCGCGGAACGCGGCACGGCACCGTGGTCGGCGTCCTCCAGGTGCACCCGGGAGTCGAGGGACGCCTCCCTGTTGTCCCCCAGCAGGAAGAGCTTGCCCTTGGGTATACGAGTGGCGTCGAAGGGGCGCTGCGAATCGCGGCCGTGGGAGCGCAGGTAGGGCTCGTCGACGGGCTTCCCGTTGACCTTGAGCCGACCGTCCCGGTCGCAGCACGCCACCTTGTCACCGCCGACCCCCACGACCCGCTTGACCATGGGCACCGCGCCCCACACCGAGTCCTGGAAGACGACGACATCGCCGCGCCGCACCTCGTTGCCGTCCACGCGCTCGGCCAGCACCCGGGCACCGGACTTCACGGTCGGGTCCATGGAGTCGGTGGGCACCGTGTACGGCTGGTAGAGCACGGCACCCCAGACGAAGCCGCCGAGGAAGAGCACACACCCGAGGGCCACGGCCACTGAGGACAATCGGTTGCCCAGGCGGCTGCGGCCCTCGTCGGTACGTTCTGCCATGCTCACTTCCGCACTCCCGGGTCTTTCGCAGCGGCCTCGCGCCGGCCTGCGCCGGCACCGACCGCTGACCCTACCGGGCGGTACGGGAAGCCGTCAGCCCTCGGAAGACGCTGAGCTCCGGTATGACGCCGGGCCCTGGCCGGACGCGGACCGCGCCCCCTGCGCGGGCCGCGCCTTGAGGTGCAGCCGCCTGCGCCGCCACAGCACCAGCGGGACGGCGCCCGCCAGCCCGAGCGCGCCCGGTGCGGCGCTCAGCGCGCGCGACTGCACGCCCTGCTCGTCGAAGGTCTCCGGCACCGGCAGCGAACCCCAGCGGTTGATCGGCCACGCCTTGACGATGGCCCTGCCCACCACCTGCTTCTCCGGGACGAAGCCGTCACCGGGCTGGTTCTGGTGGTAGCGGGAGTCGAGGGAGTCCTGGCGGTGGTCGCCCATCACCCACAGCTTGCCCTCGGGGACCTTCACCGGGCCGAACGGCTTGTCGTCGCAAGGGGTGTTGCCCGGGAAGAGGTACGAGGACTCGTCCAGCGCCGTGCCGTTGACGCGGACCTGGCCGCCCTTCTTGCACTCGACGGTGTCCCCGCCGACCGCGATGACCCGCTTGATCAGGTCCTTCTCGTTGGCGGACGGCATCAGACCGATGAAGCTCAGCGCGGTCTGGATGAAGTTCTCCTCCACCTGTGCCTCGGGGAGCCAGCCGCCCGGGTCGTGGAAGACGACGACCTCACCGCGCTCCGGGGTGGACCCGAACCACGGCGTCAACTTGTCGACCAGCACCCGGTCGCCGCGCTGGAGCGTGTTCTGCATCGAATCGGAGGGGATGGAGAACGCCTGCACCAGGAAGGTCTTGATGATCAGGGCGAGGATCAGCGCGATGCCGATGAGCATCGGCAGTTCCTTCCAGAACGCGCGCTGTTTCTTCACCGGCTTCTTCTCCCGCAGATCCTCGGCTCCTCCGTCCGGGTCCGGCACCTCGTGGCCCGGTTTCGGATCGGAGCTCCACGGGCCGTCCCCATTAGCACCGGAGCTCGCTGCCGTCCCGTCAGTATCGGCGGTCACACTGTCACTCTCTCTTTCCACGGCCGGTGGTCCTGCGTCGCCCGCTCTGCCGTCCGTTCCAGGACGTTCGTCCTCCGGGTACCCGGAACCGGACCGTGTGCCGACCGCCAAGTCCCCCACATCCACTCCTCACACTGCGCACTCGCCTGTTCCGCAATCGGGACAGGCCCACCACTCCCATAACGAGCGGAAGTTCCGCGAAGAACGGGAGTTGCGCCACTCGATTGTCCTGGTGCACGGATGCGGGGGCGGCCACGCCCGCGGGATCAGGCACCGAGGAAAAGGTCTCCGGCTCCTCGAGCCGCCTCCAATGGTCGAACGGCCAGGCAATGACGATTGCCCTGCCAACGATCCGGTCCTCCCCGATCGTTCCCCGGTCCGGTTCCTTGAGGTGATAGCGGGAGTCGGCGGAGTCGGACCGGTGATCGCCCATCACGAACACGCGTCCCACAGGGACGTTCACTTTGAACTTCATCTGGGAAGGTTTGTTGCCCGGATGGAGGTACGGCTCGTTCAACGGTGTGCCGTTCACGGTGATGCGGCCCTGCTTGTCGCAGCAGCGCACCGTGTCACCGCCGACGCCGACGACCCGCTTGATCAGGTCCTGCTCGTCGTCAGAGGGCAGCAGCCCGATGAACGTCAGGAACTCCTTGCCCTGCTTGATCCCGGCCGGCGCGTCCTTGGTGTCCTTCTTCTCGTTCTCCAGCCAGCCGCCCGGGTCCTCGAAGACGACCACGTCTCCGCGATGCGGCTTGGAGCCGAACCAAGGGGTGAGCTTGTCCACCAGCACCCGGTCGCCGACCCGGATGGTCTGCTCCATCGAGCCGGACGGAATCACGAACGCCTGGACAAGGAAGGTCTTCAGCAGCCACGCGATCAGCAGGGCGACACCGATCAGTATCGGAATCTCCTTGGTCGCGGAGAGTCTGCGGCGACGCTTGATCCGCTTGGCGGCCCGCCTGCGGTCGGCCCTGCCCTGCCCGGGACGGCGCAGCGGCGACTCCTCCCCCGCGGCTCCTGCGGCCTCCCCGGCGTCCATGGCTCCCGCAGCCGGCTGACCGGTCAGGTCCGGACCGCCGGGAGGCGCGGAGGGCACGCGGGCCTCGGGGCGAACACGGGCCCCGGGTGGAACACCGGCCTCGGGGGGCACACCGGGCCGTGGCGGAGCGCCGGTTGGGGGCGGCCCGACGGTCTCGGGCGGCGGATAGGGCTGGGGGTTGCTGTACCAGTACGGCTCGGAATAGTCGTACGGCTCCGTATAGGGATACGGGGCGCCCTGGGAGCCGGCCTCCCCGGCAGGGCCGTACGCGCCCGGTCCAGGCGCTCCGTATCCGGGGTCGCCGTATCCGGAATCTCCGTATCCGGAGTCTCCGTGTCCGGGATCGCCGTAGCCGGGGTCCCCTGAAGCCCCGTATCCGTAGTGGCCGGGAGAGTGCTCGGGGTCAGCCATGGCCGCCGCCCGCGCCCGCAGGCACCGCCCCGATGCGGCCCAGTGGCCAGCCGATCCAGTCGGCGCGCCCGATCACCCGCTCCACGGGAACGGTGCCGCCACCAGGGTCGCCGAGGTGGTCACGGGAGTCGCTGGACTGGGAACGGTGATCGCCCATCACCCACAGGCGCCCCTCCGGAACCCGGATGTCGAAGGGCACGGCGGAAGGGGCGTTGCCGGGGTGCAGATAGTCCTCGTCCACGGGCCGGCTGTTCACCTCGATCCTCCCCCGTCTGTCACAGCAGCGCACCCGGTCGCCGCCGACTCCGATCACGCGCTTCACATAGTCGGTCTCGGAGGGCCGCACCAGTCCGGTCGCCGCGCCGGCCTTGTGCAGTGCGGTCGTCACCGGGTTCGCGTCGGGGTCGGCTTCCCCCGAGAAGGAGTCGGTGCCGTCGAAGACCACGACCTCCCCGCGCCGCGGACCGTCGCCGAAGCGGTAGGCCAGCTTGTTCACCAGCACCCGGTCCCCGACGCGCAGGGTCGGGTCCATCGAGGAACTCGGGATCAGAAAAGGCTGCACGATGAACGCGCTCGTCAGCAAGAGCACCGCCAGTACGGACCCCACTGACAGGCCCAGACGCACGGAGCGCGACCTGCTCTTCCTTCCCTGGTCGGGAACGGAAGAACGGTCGCGCTCCGGTTCGTCGTGCTGTTCCTCGGTCTCCATCGAGCGGAAGCCTAACCGGCCCGCCGGGCGCCGAGGACGCGAGCTCAGCTCTCGCGCTTCTCCTTGATCTTGGCGGCCTTGCCGCGCAGGTCGCGCAGGTAGTACAGCTTGGCGCGGCGGACGTCACCGCGGGTCACGACCTCGATCTTCTCGACGATCGGGGTGTGCACCGGGAAGGTGCGCTCGACGCCGACGCTGAAGCTGACCTTGCGGACCGTGAAGGTCTCACGGACGCCCGAGCCCTGGCGGCGGATGCAGACGCCCTTGAACTGCTGGACGCGGGAGCGGTTGCCCTCGATGACGCGGACGTGCACGTTGATCGTGTCGCCGGGGCGGAAGGCCGGTACGTCCTTGCGCAGGGATGCGGAGTCGACGCTGTCGAGAAGGTTGGACATGTCCGTCTGCTTTCCTCGCTGATGCCACAGGTCATCAACGGAATCGTGGTGGTGATCCATGGAGCCGCCACTCTCGGCGGGCGTCGGTCCCCCTGTGGCAGGGTCGCGCGCCGGAGGTGAGGCAGCAGCCCATTCTTCCACGGCTCCCTGCGCAGCCCAAATCGGCCGCCTGTTCCGCACAGGCGTACCGCCCGCCTCTCGGCCTGCGGCCTAATCCGTCTCCCCGTGTTCCGGCTGCCAGCGCCCGTCCGTGCCCTGTCGCCAGCCCAGCTCCTCCAGGGTGGCCCGGTCGTGCTTGTCGAAGGCTTCCGGGTCGCAGCGTTCGATCAGGTCGGGCCGGTTGGCCACCGTCCGGGCGAACGCCTGGTCGCGGCGCCAGCGGGCGATCCTGCCGTGGTGGCCGCTCAGCAGCACCTCCGGGATGCCACGGTCGCGCCACTCGGGCGGCTTGGTGTAGACGGGGCCCTCCAGCAGGTTGGCCATGGTGCCGGGCGCGAACGAGTCGTCCTGGTGCGAGGCGGCATTGCCGAGCACACCGGGCAGCAGCCGGGCGATCGCCTCGACCATGACGAGGACGGGCGCCTCCCCGCCGGCGAGTACGTAGTCACCGATGGAGACCTCCCGTACGTCGAGCCGGTCCGCGTACTCCTCGATGACCCGGCGGTCGATGCCCTCGTAGCGGGCCGGGGTGAACACCAGCCACGGCTTGTCAGCGAGTTCCACGGCCAGCTCCTGGGTGAAGGGCCGACCGCTGGGAGTGGGGACGACGAGCACGGGCGGGCCCTGACCGGGCTCGCCCGTGGCCAGGACCTCGTCGAGCGCCTCCCCCCAGGGCTCGGGCTTCATGACCATGCCGGGGCCGCCGCCGTAGGGGGTGTCGTCGACGGTGTGGTGCCGGTCGTACGTCCAGTCCCGCAGATCGTGGACGCGGACATCCAGTACGCCGCGCGCACGGGCCTTGCCGACCAGCGAGACGTTCAGCGGCTCCAGGTACTCGGGAAAGATCGTGACGACGTCGAGCCTCACCGCGCGCTCTCCTGACCGGGGCTTTCTCCGCCGCCTTCGCCCTCCGCGGTCTCCTCCGCCTCCTCAGCCCCGGCTGTCTCCGAGGGCTGCGCCGTCTCTGCCGTCTCCTCGCCGAGCAGGCCGTGCGGCGGGTCGACGACAGCGCGCTGGGCTTCCAGGTCGACCTCCGGGACGATCTCGTGGACGAACGGGATCAGGACCTCGCCGCCGTCCTCCCGCCGTACGACGAGCAGATCCTGGGCCGGCAGGTGCGCCACGCTCTCGATCCGGCCGACGACCGTTCCGTCCCCCGTGACGACCTCCAGGTCCTCCAGCTGGTGGTCGTAGAACTCCTCCGGATCCTCGGGGCGCTCGTCCGGATCGATCTCGGCAATGAGCAGGGTGTTGCGCAGGGCCTCGGCGGCGGTCCGGTCACCGACGCCCTCGAAGCGCAGCAGCAGCCGTCCGCTGTGCACCCGGCCGGAGGCGATGGTCAGCGGACCGGCGGTGGCCGGGTCGGTGGCCAGCACGGCGCCGGGGGCGAGCCGCAGTTCGGGCTCGTCGGTCCTGACCTCGACGGTGACCTCGCCCTTGATGCCGTGGGCGCGGCCGATCCGCGCGACGACTAGCTGCACTGTGCTTCTCCGTGCTCGGTTCCGTGCTCGGTGGGTGTCTGTGGTTTCGGTGGTTTCGGTGGTGTGGACGGCGGTGCGGTGGTGCGGGCGGTGCCGGTGGGAGTGCGAGCGCGACAACGGGCCGGGGACGGCTTGACTGCCGTCCCCGGCCCGTGCCGGTGCTGCATGCTGCGCTTCAGCGGACCTGGTCCACGTCGACGAGGTCGACGCGGACACCCCGGCCGCCGAGCGCTCCCACGACGGTGCGCAGAGCGCGCGCGGTGCGACCGTTACGGCCGATCACCTTGCCGAGGTCGTCGGGGTGCACCCGGACCTCGAGCACGCGCCCGCGACGGAGGTTGCGGGACGCGATCTGCACCTCGTCGGGGTGGTCGACGATGCCCTTCACCAGGTGCTCGAGGGCCTCCTCGAGCATCCTCAGGCCTCGGTCGACTCGGTGGCGGCCGAAGCGTCGGCCTCGTCCGCCTTCTTGTCGGCCTTATCAGCCTTCTTGGCCTTGGGGGTGATGGCCTCACCCTTCGGCTCGTCGGCGGACTCCTTGGCGGCGGCCTCGAAGAGGGCGCGCTTGTCGGCCTTCGGCTCGGCGACCTTCATCGGCTCCGGGGCGGGCAGACCCTTGAACTTCTGCCAGTCGCCGGTGACCTTGAGGATGGCCTCGACGGGCTCGGTCGGCTGGGCGCCGACGCTGAGCCAGTACTGCACACGCTCCGAGTCGACCTCGATGCGCGAGGGGTTCTGCACCGGGTGGTACAGGCCGATCTCCTCGATGGCCCGGCCGTCACGGCGGGTGCGGGAGTCGGCGACGATGATGCGGTAGTGAGGCGAACGGATCTTGCCCAGACGCTTCAGCTTGATCTTGACTGCCACGGGTGTGGTGTCTCCTGGTCTTGACGTGGGTGGACACGGCGGACTTGCCACGTGGGGTTGTAGCGCCGGGTGTCCGATGGACGCGTCAGCCGGAGGAGAGAGGGGTCCTGTGCGGCTGCCGAGTTCAGCCGACCATGATGCCACACCGTACGGGCCCGGCCGAAACCGCCCCTGGTCGTTGCCGCACCGGCGTCACCCGGACCCGATGGAACCGGCCCACCCAGCCGGGCCCCGAGGCGCGCGGACGCTCGTCACGCACCCCGCGGCTGCGGGCCGCAGCCGCGTCAGCCGACGGCCATCGGTTCCGCCGCCGGCGCGGGCGCCGACTCGGCCGGGATGCGGAACTGCTTGCCGCAGGCTCCGCACATGATGGGGGCCTGGGCCAGCACGGAGGGCACCACGCGGACATTGCGCCCGCAGTCGCAGACGGCCTTGACGCGGACACCGCCCCCGGAGGACCCGTGCCGTGCCGCGGGCCCGCGGAAGCTGCGCCCGGTGTCGGTCTCGGTGGCCGCGCTGTACGCCTTCAGCGCCCGCTGGAGACGCTCGATCGTGGGGCGGTATCGCCTTCTCGTCTCGGGCGTGAGCACCACGAGGGAGAAGCCGCTGCTGGGATGCGGCTCCTCGGGGTGCTCAAGGCCCAGCTCCTCGGCGATCGCCAGGAAGCGTCGGTTGTGGTAACGGCCGGCTCGAGAGGTGTCCCGGATACCGCGGGCCGCGGCGATGCCGTGGACTGCCTCATGGAGCAGCCGTTCGAACGAGAGCCCCGTGCCGCAGGCGGACGAGGACTCTCCGATGAGTGATTCAGGCGCGGCCAGATCCGGCAGCTCGGGGTGGTGCCGTTGAATGTCGGCCCAGGCGGCTGCCAGCTCGGCGGCGAGAACTGGTGGTGTCGTGCTCACGTCGTTCCCAACGAGCAGAGGTGCCCCGGTGTTCCGATTACGGGGCAACACAAATATTTTGCACGTACCAGTCAGTTCTCGGTGATGCGTGGGGAGATGGGTGCGGGTCCACAGATGTGTACTCAAGCCGCACAGCCACCCCAAGCCGGGACGTATCACCGAACGCGACTCTGTCGCCCATGCGCTCTCACCCCGCAACTCCCGGGTTCCCCGCGCCTCCCCGATCGTACGGACGTTTTCTGTGCGCTCCTCACCCTGACGTACGTGCCGTACGTCAGGGGGTGAAGCAGACGTTCTGGGCCCCCCGTCTGCCCGATACGGCATGGCGTGGCTGTCCGGCGCGCGGGGGCGGAGGGGCGCACATCGGGAGCGTGGAAGACAACCGGGCGCACCCCCTGGACTCCCGGGAGGATACGCAGTTCCCTGGCATACGGGGCACGAGCACCACTCGGGGGACCAAACGGCCGGACGGATCTTCGGATTGGGGCGTTGCGATGACACCCACGCTCGTACACCGCCAGCACCGGACCCGCCTCCCCGCCGCCGGCAGCGCGGCCCGGGTGCGGGACTGGGCCAAGATCCAGGAACGGATGCTGGTTCCGCTCTATGAAGCGGTGTACGAACGGATGGAGACCGGGCCGGGCACGCGGGTGCTCGGTCTCGGCTGCGGTACGGGCCTCGCGCTGCTGCTGGCGGCGGGCAGGGGCGCGTACGTACACGGCGCGGACACGGATGCGACCCGCCTCGAATTCGCCGGGCGGCGACTCCACGGCTCCGGCGGGGCAGCTGGCCGGGAAGCCCGGCTCACCCACGGCACAGCGCTGGAGGCGGTAAGCCGCGGTGAACCGCCGACGCTGGTGACGGCTTTCGGCGCGCTGCCGGAACGGGAGGAGCTCTTACGGCTGCGGAAGACGCTCGGCCGCGGTGTCGCCGTCGTGCTGGCCGGCTGGGGCCCGGTGGAGCGGTGCGCGGTGGCGCCCGCGCTGCGGGTGGCGACCCGGCTTGCCGAACCGGCCGAGGCGCGGCCCGACTGGTGCGGCCGGGACGATCTGGAGGAGCTGGCGGTGTACGGCGGGCTGCGGCTGGAGGGGTCCGGACGGGTCGCCTGCCCGTTCGGCTACGCGGACATGGAGAGCGCGGTGCGCGGGCTGCTGTCGACCGGGCTGTACGACAGTGCGGTCCGCGCGACCGACCAAGAGCAGGTGCTCAAGGAACTGATGGAGGCACTCCACCCGCACCTGCGCGCGGACGGCACAGTGTGGATGCCGAACCTGTTCCGCTACGTCGTCGCCCGTACGTGACGACCGCCTGCGAACCGAACATGCGTAACCCCTGGCCGTCAGCCGTCAGCCCAGACCCGGCCACTCCTCGACGGTCAGCGCGAAGCGCTCGTGGTCGCGCCAGGCGTCGTTGATGTAGAGCATCCTGGGCGAGAAGCCCTCGTGCCGGAAGCCGAGCCGCTTCGCCATCGCCAGGGAGCGCTCGTTCTCCGGCTGGACGTTGATCTCCAGCCGGTGCAGGCCGAGTCCGTCGGGGCCCGGCTGGAAGCAGCGGTCGACGACCAGCCGCAGCCCCTCGGTCATCCGTCCGGTGCCGGCATAGGGGACGTAACTGTCGTAGCCGAGCGAGGCGTTGCAGAAGCGGGCCCGGACGATGTTGGCCACGTTCACCCGGCCGACCAGCCCCTCGTCCTCCCGGTCGAGGACGAGGAAGGTGCGCAGCGCGGGCCCCTGGCGGCGGAGCAGATCGGGAAGGCCGTCCGGCTCGACAGGATTCCACGGGCGGAGGTGGTCTGCCGAGCGGACGACGGCATCGCTGTAGAGCTGCTCGTCGGCGGGCCGCGGAGGGCGGATGTATACGCGCATGGACGACATCATCCGACTTTGCCGCGGCACGCTCACTTCGGGGGCAGGATGTCCTTGAACTCCTGGGGGAGCTCGAAGTCACCCGGGTCCTGGCCCGGGCCCGGAATGCCGAGGGCGCCGCCCTGGGCCCGCCGCGCCGCCGCGGCCTCCTCCTCCTGCTTGCGCTTCATCGGGTTGCCCGACTGACGCTTGCCCTTGACCTTCTTCTGCTTGCCCTTCTTCTTGCCCCCGCCCGCACCGGGCATCCCCGGCATCCCGGGCATCCCCGGCATGCCGCCGCCCTGGGCCATCCGGGACATCATCTTGCGGGCGTCGAAGAAGCGCTCCACCAGGTTCTTGACCGCGCTGACATCCACCCCGGAGCCGCGGGCGATACGGGCCCGCCGCGAGCCGTTGATGATCGTCGGCTCGGCGCGTTCCGCGGGAGTCATGGACTTGATGATGGCGGCGGTGCGGTCGACCTCGCGCTCGTCCAGGTTGTTGATCTGCTCCTTCATCTGGCCCATGCCCGGCATCATGCCGAGCAGCTTGGAGAGCGAGCCCATCTTGCGGACCTGCTCCATCTGGGCCAGGAAGTCGTCGAGCGTGAACTCCTTGGGACCCTTCGCCAGCTTGGCGGCCATCTTCTCGGCCTCTTGCTGGCTGAAGGTCTGCTCCGCCTTCTCGATCAGCGTGAGCATGTCGCCCATACCGAGGATGCGCGAGGCCATCCGGTCGGGGTGGAAGGCGTCGAAGTCGTCCAGCTTCTCGCCGTTGGAGGCGAACATGATCTGCTTGCCGGTGACCTGCGCGACCGAGAGGGCCGCACCGCCGCGCGCGTCGCCGTCGAGCTTGGAGAGTACGACGCCGTCGAAGCCGACGCCCTCCTGGAACGCCTCCGCCGTGGTGACCGCGTCCTGACCGATCATGGCGTCGACGACGAAGAGGACCTCGTCCGGGCTGACCGCGTCGCGGATGTCGGCGGCCTGCTGCATCAACTCCTGGTCGATACCGAGGCGTCCCGCGGTGTCGACGATGACCACGTCGTGCTGCTTGTCGCGCGCGTAGGTGATCGAGTCCTTGGCGACCTTGACCGGGTCGCCCACCCCGTTGCCCGGCTCCGGCGCGAAGACGGCCACGCCCGCGCGCTCGGCGACCACCGAGAGCTGGTTGACCGCGTTCGGGCGCTGCAGGTCGGCCGCGACGAGCATCGGTGTGTGGCCCTGCTGCTGGAGCCAGCGGCCCAGCTTGCCGGCCAGGGTCGTCTTACCCGCACCCTGCAGACCGGCGAGCATGATGACGGTCGGCGGGTTCTTGGCGAACCTCAGGCGCCGCGTCTCGCCGCCGAGGATGCCGACCAGCTCCTCGTTGACGATCTTGATGACCTGCTGGGCCGGATTCAGCGCCTGGGAGACCTCGGCCCCCAGCGCGCGTTCCTTGACCTGCTTGATGAAGGCGCGCACCACAGTGAGCGCGACGTCCGCCTCGAGCAGGGCGATACGGATCTCGCGCGCGGTGGCGTCGATGTCCGCCTCGCTGAGGCGCCCTTTGCCCCGGAGGTTCTTGAACGTCGCACTCAGGCGGTCGGAAAGGGTATCGAACACAGCGCTCGTCGGTCCTCGGGTCGGTGGCGGAGTCAATCTCTGCCAAGGGTAGCCGCCTCGCGGGCGGGGCTTCCCCGCCCGTCCGGATCGGGGCCCCGCCAGAGCTCAGCGCAGCTCGGCCTCGAGCCGTTGGGCGAGCCGGGCCGCCGCCACGTCCGAGAGGGGCGCCCCGGCGGCGTCCGTCACATAGAAGGCGTCGACGGCGTTCGCGCCCAGGGTGCTCACATGGGCGCTGCGTACCCGTACACCGGCCTCTTCCAGAGCCCGGCCGATGCGGTGCAGCAGACCGGGGGCGTCCTGGGCCCGTACCTCGATCACGGTGGCCGCCGCGGAGTCGCCCGGGGCGACGGTGGCACGTGGCGGCGGTGGCTGGACTCCGGTGCGGCGCGGGCGGTAGGCGGCCTCCCGCTCGGCCAGCCGGGAGGCGAGTCCGAGGGAGCCGTCGAGGGCGCGGACGACGTCCTCCCGCAGCCTCGCCGCCTGCGGGAGCGAGCCGTACTGCGCGGCCACGCGCCAGGTGAGCAGCAGAACGCGAGGGGTCTCACCCGTCGCGGTCCCGTCTTCCGTCACCGCTGTGGGAAGCTCCGCCAGCCGCAGATCCGCCGCTCGGACGGTCAGCTTGTGCAGGGCCAGTACTCCGGCAACCGCCGGGAGGACACCTGGCTGCTCGGGCAGTGCCACGGAGAGCTCGACGCCGACCGGCTCGGGCCCATGCTCACCGCCGGACGCTCCATGCGCACCCTCCGACGGTCCGTACGCACCCTGCGGCACCGTGGCCGCTTCCGAGTGGCCCGCCTTCTGGGCGTACAGCGCCAGTACGGGGCCGCCGGTGCGCCACGCCTCCATCGCCAGGCGTTCGCCCTCTGCCGTCAGCTCCCCGTCGTCGGTCTGGTCGGCCGCGGGCTCACCGGCGAGTACAGCGGCCACCCGGGACACCAGATCGCTCACCAGCGTCGCGCGCCAGGACGACCAGGCGGCCGGTCCGGTGGCCAGCGCGTCCGCCTCTGTCAGGGCGTGCAGCAGCTCAAGGGTGCCGTGGGAGCCCACCGCCTCGGCGACGGAGCGAACGGTGGCCGGGTCGTCCAGGTTCCGCCGCGTCGCCGTCTCGACGAGCAGCAGATGGTGGCGTACGAGGGTGGCCAGTGTCCGGGTGTCGGCGGCGTCGAAGCCGATACGGGCTGCCAGGTCACGGGTGATGGTCTCGCCGGTGACCGAGTGGTCGCCGGGCCAGCCCTTGCCGATGTCGTGCAGCAGCGCACCGGTCAGCAGCAGATCGGGGCGGTGCACCCGCCGGGTGAGCGCGGAGGCCCGTACGGCGGTCTCGACCAGGTGGCGGTCCACGGTGTAGCGGTGCACCGGGTTGCGCTGCGGGCGGCAGCGCACCCGCTCCCAGTCGGGCAGCAGCCGGGCGATCAGCCCCGCCGCGTCCATGGCCTCCCACACCGGGACGGTCGCCTCGCCGGCACCGAGCAGGGTGACGAACTCCTCCCGCGCCTCGGCGGGCCAGGGCACCGGCAGCTCCGGCGCGGTACGGGCCAGCTTGCGTACGGCAGGCAGCGCCAGCGAAAGCCCCGCCTGGGCCGCCGCGGCAGCAGCGCGCAGCGGCAGCACGGGGTCGCGGTCGGGGCGGGCGTGCAGCGCCAGCGAAGCCTCCCCCTCGTACTCGACGACGCCCTCCGCCAGTGGCGTCCGCTCCTGCGCAGGGGCGCCCGCGCGTGACGCCGAGCGCCTGCCGCCGCCCAGCAGCCCGCGCAGCCGGGCGCCGCGCGGGGCGCCGGTGCGGGACCGCAGCACGCGCTCCACCTCGCGCCAGGTCACATCGCTGGCGTAGCTGACGGCGCCCGCGGCCTCGTAGACGCGGCGCAGCAGGATGTCGGAGTCCAGCAGACCGAGCGCCGCCGCGACCTGGTCCTGGTCCTGGAGGGCGAGCCGGTCGGTGGCGCGTCCGGTGGTCAGATGCAGGGCGTCGCGGACATCGAGGAGGACGTCCCGCGCCTCCCGGAGTCCCTCACGGGGTGCGTCGGCGAGCCAGGAGGCGGCCACGGCGCGCAGTGCGGTGAGGTCCCGCAGGCCGCCGCGGGCCTCTTTCAGGTCGGGCTCCAGCAGGAAGCGCAACTCGCCGTGCCGCCGGGCCCGTTCGGTGGCGAACTCGTGAAGTTCCGGAAGGCGGGTGCGGGCTTCGGCGCGCCACCGGGCGAGCGCGGCGGTACGCAGCTCCGCCGTGAGGTCCTGGTCCCCCGCCACATGCCGGGCCTCCAGCAGCCCCAGCTGCACCTTGAGGTCCTCCCCGGCGGCGGTGCGGGCCTCGGCCAGAGTGCGTACGGAGTGGTCGAGGGCCAGGCCGAGGTCCCAGACGGGGTACCAGAGGCGGTCGGCGAGGGCCGCGAGGGCGTCGGCCTCGGTGCTGCCGTCGTGCAGCAGGAGCAGGTCGAGGTCGCTGCGCGGGGAGAGCTCGCCGTGCCCGTACCCGCCGACGGCCACCAGCGCGGTCCCGGCGGGCGCGGCGGCGGCGAACAGCCCGGCGAGCCACTGGTCGGTCAGCCCGGAGAGGGCGCGGCGGCGGTCCGGGCCGGACAGCTCGGTGTCCTGGAGCAGCCGCACCCTGGCTGCGGCGTAACCCTCGGCGAGGCTTTCGCCGGCGCGGTCCGGGCCGAGGCCCGGACCGCCCCCCGCAGCCCCTTCGGCGTCGGAGCCGTTGCCCACGAACGCCTCCGGGCCGCCCGCCCCGCGCTCCCCCGCCGCTGTCCGTGCCCCCGCCGCGTCCGTCACAGTGCGTCCGGTCCCCGCTCGCCCGTCCGTACCCGGACGGCCGTCTCGACCGGTACCACCCACACCTTGCCGTCACCGATCTTGCCGGTGCGTGCGGCCTTGACGACGATCTCCAGGAGCTGTTCGGCGTCCTCGTCCTCGGCCAGCACCTCGATGCGCACCTTGGGGACGAGGTCGACGGTGTACTCCGCGCCCCGGTAGACCTCGGTGTGGCCGCGCTGCCGCCCGTAGCCGCTCGCCTCGGTGACGGTGAGGCCCTGGACGCCGAAGGCCCGCAGCGCCTCCTTCACCTCGTCGAGCTGATACGGCTTGATCACCGCGGTGATGAGCTTCATGCGTCCACCTTGCTTTCGTGACGGTCACTACCGGTCGCGGCCACGCTCTCACCGTTCGCCGCTCCGGGGCCGGGCAGCCCGCCCCGGTCGCGGACCGAGGAGCCGCCGACCGCGCTGAAGTCGTACGCGGTCTCCGCGTGGAACGCCTGGTCGACGCCGGCCGCCTCGTCCTCCGGGTCGGCGCGGAAGCCGATCGTGGCCTGTACCAGCTTGGCCAGCAGCCAGGAGACCACGAAGGAGAACGCCATCACCGAGAAGGCCCCGAGCGCCTGCTTGCCGAACTGGGTCAGGCCGCCCACCCCGTCAACGGCCAGGAAACCGACCAGCAGGGTGCCGATGACGCCGCCGACCAGGTGCACGCCGACCACGTCCAGCGAGTCGTCGAACCCGAGCTTGTACTTGAGGCTGACCGCCCACGAGCAGACCGCGCCCGCGACGACACCGATGAGCAGCGCGCCCATGGCGTTGACCGCAGCACCGGACGGAGTGATCGCCACCAGTCCCGCGACGGCACCGGAGGCGGCACCCAGCGTGGTGAACGCACCGTGCTTCACCCGCTCGTAGATCAGCCAGCCCAGCATGGCGGCGCCGGTCGCGAGCTGGGTGTTGAGCGCCATGTTCGCGGCGGTGCCGTCGGCGGCCAGCGCCGAGCCCGCGTTGAAGCCGAACCAGCCGAACCACAGCAGCGCGGCGCCGAGCATGACCAGCGGCAGGCTGTGCGGCCGCATGGGGTCTTTCTTGAAGCCGATGCGCTTGCCGACGACGAGCACCGCTGCCAGCGCCCCGATACCCGCGTTGATGTGGACGGCGGTACCGCCCGCGAAGTCGATGACTCCCAGGTCGAAGAGCCAGCCGCCCTCGGCCCACACCCAGTGCGCGACGGGGAAGTAGACGATCGTCACCCACAGCGTGAGGAACACCGCCCAGGCGCTGAACTTCACGCGGTCCGCGAGTGCGCCGCTCATCAGCGCGGGCGTGATGATCGCGAACATCATCTGGAAGAGGATGAACGCAAAGACCGGAATGCCGCCCTTCTCGGTGAGGGAATCGGGCGAGATGCCCTTGAGACCGATGAAGTCCAGGTTCCCGATGACTCCGCCGGTATCAGGGCCGAACGCCAGCGAGTATCCGTAGAGCACCCAAAGGACGCTGACGATCGCCAGCGAAATGAAGGACATCATCAGCATGTTCAGGGCGCTTTTCACCCGGACCATGCCGCCGTAGAAAAAGGCGAGGCCAGGCGTCATCACCATCACGAGAAACGCGCTGACCAAGACGAAAGTGGTATCCGCGCCGTTCAATGTGGACGTCTCCTCGGGGTTGGCGACCCTGCAGGCCGGTGGGGGCACCTCCCGGCCGAAGGCTGGGAGAGGGGGGCGGGTTGACTGCCAGGTTTCCGAAGCCCCGTTTCCGCCGTCGCCCCTCGGTGTTTCAAGGCCGTGAAAACCGGCCCACCGGTGTTACGAGGAGATGAACCGCGACCTTCGCCGCGGGAACGCGCGTACGCTGCGCTCCCTTACCGATACAGCCGCGCTCCCTTACCGCTGCAGGCAACAGCTCCGCAGCCGCAGCGGAGCCCGGGGCCCTCAGCCCGCCGCCACCTCGGCCAGCTCGACGCGGAGCCGCTCGCTCAGGTGCACCACATCCGCGAGCTCACCGAATTCGCGGACGGCACCGGCCGTGGTGCGCCGCAGCCGGTTGTTGACCCGCTCCGAGCGCAGCCGCTTGGCGACGCCGAGGGCCTCGCTCGCCCGCGCCACGCAGCCCGCGGGCTCCCGCTGGAGCAGGTGCACGCTGGCCATGCCGATCAAGTTGAGCGCGTAGGAGCGCTGGTGGCCGCCGCCCTCGGCCTCGCGGGCCTCCTTGGCGAACAGCTCGACGGCGCGCTCCATCACGGGCCGCGCCAGGGAGGCATAGGTCGGGCTGCGGCCGGAGGAGTAGGCCAGATCGCGGTAGGAGTGCGCGTTCTCCGCGCAGAGCTCGGCCTCGGAGAAGAACTGGATCCAGTCGGGGTCCGCGTCCGAGCGGTCGATGTCGGAGAACGTTTCTTCCGCCATCCGGACCGCGCGCTTGCATTTGCCGGGCTGGCCCATGTTGGCGTAGGCGCGCGCCTCCATCGCGTAGAGCATGGCCTGGGTGCGGGGCGTGGCGCCCTCCCGGCTGCCGTACTGGGCGAGGTGGACGAGCTCCAGCGCGTCCTCGGGGCGGCCCAGGTGGATCATCTGGCGCCCCATCTTGCTGAGGACATACGAACCGAGGGGCCGGTCGCCCGCCTCCTTGGCGGCGTGCAGCGCCAGGACGAAGTACTTCTGTGCGGTGGGCTGGATACCGATGTCGTAGCTCATCCAACCCGCCAGCTCGGACAGTTCGGCGGTGACGCGGAAGAGGCGGCGGCGGACGGGCTCCGGATGCGGCTCCTGCAGAAGGTCGGTGACCTCGTGGAGCTGCCCGACGACCGCCTTGCGGCGCAGTCCTCCCCCGCACTGTGCGTCCCAGGTACGGAACATCTGAGTCGTCTGCTCCAGCAGCTCCAGCTCGGGCGCGGAGAGCCGCGGCCCGCGCCGCAGTCCGCCACCGGCCCGCCCGGCACCCTCTCCGCCGGGGGCCTGCCGCTGCCGTCTCGCGTGCGGGGACTGCCCGATGCCGGGTACGGTCTCACCGCGCAGCCTGTCACGGGGCGCCGGGACGGTGGGGTCGGCCGGGGAGACCGGCTGCTCCCCCGGTGGCGCCGCTTCGGTGCCGGTGCCCGGGACCAGCCAGCGCTGCATGGGCTCGATCAGCGCGGGGCCCGCTGACACGGTCAGTGAGGTGCCCAGGAAGCCGCGGCGGCCCAGCATCAGGTCGCTGCGCGTGAAGTCGCTGATCAACGCCACCGTCTGCGGCCCGGCCCACGGCAGATCGACCCCGGAGGCCGCGGGGGACTGCCGGGCGGTGCGCAGCCCGAGGTCCTCGACCGCGACGACGCAGCCGAAGCGCTCGGAGAACAGCTCGGAGAGGATGCGGGGAATGGGCTCGCGGGGCTGTTCGCCGTCCAGCCAGCGGCGTACCCGGGAGGTGTCGGTGCTGATGTGGTGTGCGCCCAGCCGACGTGCCCGGCGGTTCACCTGGCGGGCCAGCTCGCCCTTGGACCAGCCACTGCGCATGAACCACGAGCCCAGACGCTCGTTCGGGCTCTTGCTCGCCTGGCCTCGCTCAGCCACTGTTAACGCCCCCATCCCGGCTCGGCGACGCGTTCAGAGCCAGGTGGGTCCGCGCACCCCCGCGCGTCCGCCGCACCCTCGACCCGCCATGCCTCCGGCATAGTCCGCCGCCGCGCTCTCTCCACTGTGTGTACCGAAAGTAATCCTACGATCACGAACCAGGCGAGCGTAATTGCAGAATCGCCACCATTCGCCACCCCTTCGAATGAACCCCGGAGCGCTCGGACGCGCTTGACTTGACACCTGGGAAACAACTCCACGGAGAGGCAGCCCCCGTCCCCACCTTCCCGTCCTCGCCCAGGAGTCCATCCGTCACTGTGTGCAACGTTGTCGTAACCATAAGCATTCGGGACCCGTTGGAGTGAGCATGGGCTTCACGATCGGCGCCATCAGCGGTCTCAGCGGCATCCGCGAGATCCGCGAGCTGCGGCCCGGCGCACGCAGGCGCGAACGCGCCCAGGTGTGCACCAACGTCGCTGAGTACACGAGCCTGTGGGGCTGGGACGTCGTCCCCGGCGCCCGCGCCACCCGCTCGGGCGGCCGTGTCGCCTGTTCCTGCGGCGCGAGCGCCTGCCCCTCCCCCGGCGACCATCCGCTCGACGCCTCCCTCGAGGTGCCGGCGGGCGCCACCCTGGACGAGGCGTCCCGCGCCTGGGCCGCGGTCCCCGGCGCCGCCACGCTGCTGCCCACCGGCCGCGCCTTCGACGTGATCGAGGTGGCCGAGAGCGCCGGCCAGTGCGCATTGGTGCGGCTGGAGCGGATGGGGGTGCCGCTGGGTCCGGTGGCGGCGACGCCGCACGGCCGGGCCTGGTTCCTGGTGGCCCCGGGCGCCGCTGCCGAACTCCCGGAGCTGCTTTACCGGATGGGCTGGGACGACGCCGATCTCGATCTGCGCGGCAGGGGCGAGGGCGAGCACATCACTGCGCCGCCGTCCGACCTCGCCGGTCTGGGACCCGTGCGCTGGCTGCGGGCACCGACGCTGGAGGCGGCGGGCCGCCCTCCGCAGGCCCGCTTGCTGCTGGGCACCCTCGCGTATGTGTGCCACCGCTCGGCCGTCGTGCGGCCGCGCACGGCGGGCTGGGGCGCGGCTCTGCGCTAGCCCGCACATGGTCAGGGGGTGTGGGAGCAGCACCGCCCCGCACACCCCCTGCCACCGCGACGACAACTGCCGGCTTCAGCTCTCCTGGACCAGGGCATCCACGAACGCATCCGGTTCGAAGGGAGCCAGGTCGTCGGCGCCCTCGCCCAGGCCGACGAGCTTGACCGGGACGCCCAGTTCGCGCTGGACGGCGACGACGATGCCGCCCTTGGCCGTGCCGTCCAGCTTGGTCAGCACGATGCCGGTGATGTCCACGACCTCCGCGAACACCCTGGCCTGCACCAGTCCGTTCTGACCCGTCGTGGCGTCCAGCACCAGCAGCACCTCGTCCACCGGGCCCTGCTTCTCCACGACGCGCTTGACCTTGCCCAGCTCGTCCATGAGTCCGGTCTTGGTGTGCAGCCGGCCCGCCGTGTCGATCAGCACCACATCGGCGCCGGCCTCGGTGCCCTGCTTGACCGCGTCGAACGCGACCGAGGCGGGGTCGCCGCCCTCCGGGCCACGGACCGTACGGGCACCCACACGCGTGCCCCAGGTCTCCAACTGGTCGGCGGCGGCAGCACGGAAGGTGTCGGCCGCGCCGAGCACCACCGACTTGCCGTCCGCCACCAGCACCCGGGCGAGCTTGCCGGTGGTGGTGGTCTTGCCGGTGCCGTTGACGCCGACGACCAGCACCACGCCCGGGCGGTCGACGGCGCCCCGGGTGTCGGTGTGCACGGTGCGGTCCAGGTCGGTGCCGACCAGCTTCAGCAGTTCCTCACGCAGCAGGCCGCGCAGCTCATCGGTGGTGCGGGTGCCGAGCACCTTGACGCGCTCGCGCAGCCGCTCGACCAGCTCCTGGGTGGGGCCGACGCCGACGTCGGCGGTCAGCAGGGTGTCCTCGACCTCCTCCCAGGTCTCCTCGTCCAGGTGCTCCCGGGACAGCAGGGTCAGCAGGCCCTTGCCGAGGGAGTTCTGGGAGCGGGAGAGCCGGTCGCGCAGCCGCACCAGGCGGCCAGCGGTCGGAGCCGGGGTCTCCACCTCGGGCGGAGCCGTGGCCGCCTCCGCGGTGACGGGCGCCTCGGCCTCCGCCTTCTCGGCCTCGGGAAGGCCGACCTCCTCGATCGTGCGGCGGGCGCCTTCGGGCGGGGCCTCCGCCTCCTCTCCGACCTTCGGTTCGGCTGTACGTGTGGGGGCTTCGGCAGTGCTCTCGGGGGTTCCGGGCTGCTGGGTCCCGGCCGCCTTCTTCCTGCGGCCGCTGACCACGAGCCCGCTGATCGCGGCGAGCGCGATCACAGCGATGACTACTACAAGGATGACGATTTCCATAGCGGCTCCAGTATCGACCACCGTCAACCCCTCGCGGCCATTCCCTCTTCGCGCGCGCTGGGCTACGGTCCGGCACTCGCATCTGCCGTCTTCCGGGTGGGGGGTCCCCGTGACCGTGACGACCAGTGTCCGCTTCAACCTCGTCCAGCCCGAACAGCCGCCCGGTGCGGGGCATTCGGCCGAGCAGCCGGTGGACCGCTACCGGGCCGCGCTGGAGATGGCGGAGTACGCCGACGAGCACGGTGTGACCTCGCTCATCGTCGAGGAGCACCACGGCTCGCCGGACGGCTGGCTGCCCGCGCCGCTCGCCCTCGCGGGCGCCTTACTGGGCCGTACGCGCACCACACTGGTGACGGCGTGCGCGATCCTGGCACCGCTGTACGACCCGCTGCGGCTGGCCGAGGACATCGCGGTGCTCGATCTGGCCAGCGGCGGCCGGCTGGTCACGGTGGCGGGGATCGGCTACCGCCCGGAGGAGTACGCGGCGCTGGGGCTGGACTTCGCCCGGCGCGGCGCCCGGCAGGACGAGGTGCTGGAGACGCTGCTTGCCGCCTGGACCGGCGAGCCGTTCAGCTACCGGGGCCGCACAGTACGCGTCACTCCGCGCCCGTACAGCAGTCCGCATCCGCCGCTGTTCGTCGGCGGCAGCTCGCGCCCAGCCGCGCGGCGCGCCGCACGGCTGGGGCTGCCGCTCTTCCTCCCCGCGCATCTTCCGGAGCTCGCGCGCTACTACGAGGAGCGCTGTGCGACTGCGGGCAGTGCTCCGCTGTGCCTGATGCCGCCGGCGGAGATCTGTGTCGTACATCTGACGGACGACCCGGATCGGGCTTGGGCGGAACTGGGTGCGCACTTTCTGTACGAGGCGCGCCAGTACGCCTCCTGGCAGACGTCGGATGTGCGCTCGGCGATGACGGCGCAGGCGACGACCGTCGACCAGCTGCGCGCTGAGGGCGTCTACCGCTTCGTCACCCCGGACGAGTGCCTGGCGCTGGTGGCGCGGCAGCCGGAGGGGGCGCGGCAGATTCTGCTGCATCCGCTGTGCGGCGGAATGCCGGTGGAGGAGGGTTGGCGGTCGCTGCGGCTGCTCGCCCAGGAGGTCATTCCGCAGCTGAGGAAGATCGAGGACTGAGCACCCACCGCGTATCCGTGGCGAACCGGACGGCGAAAGCCCGCTGCCCCGGCTCCTGGCGAAGGAGCCGGGGCAGCGCCGTACGAGGAGTGGGCGGCGGGGGGGGGCTAGCCCATCTCCTCCAACGCCTTGCCCTTCGGCTCCGGCACCCACTTGAGGATGAACGGAATCGAGAGCAGGGCGAAGACCGTGTAGCCGACGTATGTGGCGGACAGGTTCCACTCCGACAGGCTCGGGAAGCTGGCTGTGATGGCCCAGTTGGCGACCCACTGCGCGGAGGCGGCGACACCGAGCGCGGCGGCGCGGATCTTGCTCGGGAAGATCTCGCCGAGCAGCACCCAGACGACCACGCCCCAGGAGAGGGCGAAGAACAGCGTGAAGGTGTGCGCGCCGACCAGCGCGACGACGCCCTGGGTGTCCGGCAGCGAGACCTTGTCGCCGGAGCCGGTCTTGGCCGAGAACGCCCAGGCGACCATTCCCAGCGAGAGGGTCATACCGACCGAGCCGATCAGCGCCAGCGGCTTCCGGCCGATCCGGTCGACGAAGATCATGGCGATGACGGTGCCGATGATGTTCACGATCGAGGTCGTGAAGGAGTAGAGGAACGAGCTCTCGGGGTTGATGCCCACCGACTGCCACAGCGTCGAGGAGTAGTAGAAGACGACGTTGATGCCGACGAGCTGCTGGAAGACGGACAGGCCGATGCCGACCCAGACGATGGGCAGCAGGCCGAAGCGCCCGCCGAGCAGGTCCCGGAAGGTGGACTTGTGCTCGCTGCGCATGGCCGTCTCGATCTCGCTGATCCGCAGGTCGAGGCGGTCGTGCTCGCCCTCGACGCCGGCCAGCACCTCACGGGCCCGGTCCTGACGGCCGACGGAGATCAAGAAGCGCGGGGACTCGGGGATGGCGAAGGAGAGCAGGAAGTAACCGACCGCGGGGATCACCATGATGCCGAGCATCCACTGCCAGGCTTCCAGTCCGGCGACGGTGCCGCGCTGGTCACCGTCGGCGAGGTTGAGAATGCCCCAGTTGACCAGCTGCGACACGGCGATGCCGAGGACGATCGCGCCCTGCTGGAAGGAGGCGAGCCTGCCCCGGTAGGCGGGCGGCGACACCTCGGCGATGTAGGCCGGGCCGATGACGGAGGCCATACCGATGGCGATACCGCCCAGCACCCGCCACATCGCCAGGTCCCACAGCGCGAAAGGCAGGGCCGAGCCGACGGCGCTGACGATGAAGAGGACGGCGGCCAGCCGCATGACCTGGATACGGCCGATGCGGTCGGCTATCCGGCCGGCGACGGCAGCACCGATCGCACTGCCGATCAGGGCGGCGGCGATGACCTGCGCCAGCATGGCGGAGCCGACGTCGAAGCGGCCGCGGATGGCCTCCACCGCTCCGTTGATGACTGAGCTGTCGTAGCCGAAGAGAAAGCCGCCCATGGCGGCTGCCGCGGTGATGAAGACGACACGGCCGAGAGGCGCGGTGTGCGCTTCGGTGCCGGGCCGCGGCTGCGGTGTCTGCGGCGCGTCCTGCGCTGTGCTGGTCACGTTCTTCTCCTGAGGTACCCCGGCGACAGTGCCGGGAGGGGACACCAACCGTCAAAGGGTCGAAGACGGGCCTGCACACGGAAGCGCGCTGGCCTCAGGCTTAACGGCGGCTTCTCAGACTGTAAATCTTCAAGTCATGAAGTCAATAGGTCGGGAACTGCGACCCAGAGCACACACCGAACGATCATCGTTCGACTTTTGAAGTGAAGCAGCCGTTTCCGGACCGTTCCCCGGCGGTTTCAGGAGAGCCGCTGGCTGATCACCTTGGAGACACCGTCGCCCTGCATGGAGACGCCGTAGAGCGCGTCGGCAACCTCCATCGTGCGCTTCTGATGGGTGATCACGATCAGCTGGGAGCTGTCCTTGAGCTCCTCCATGATCCGGATGAGCCGCTGGAGGTTGGTGTCGTCCAGCGCCGCCTCGACCTCGTCCATCACATAGAACGGGCTTGGCCGTGCCTTGAAGATCGACACCAGCAGCGCGACCGCCGTCAGGGACCGCTCACCGCCGGAGAGCAGCGAGAGCCGCTTGACCTTCTTGCCCGGCGGCCTCGCCTCCACATCGACACCCGTGGTCAGCATGTCGTCGGGATCGGTGAGCACCAGCCGCCCCTCACCGCCCGGGAAGAGCCGCGAGAAGACGCCCTCGAACTCGCGCGCCGTGTCGTGGTACGCCTCCGTGAAGACCTGCTCGACGCGCTCGTCCACCTCCTTGACGACCTGGAGGAGGTCGGCGCGTGTCTTCTTCAGGTCCTCCAGCTGCTCGCTGAGGAACTGGTGCCGCTCCTCCAGCGCCGCGAACTCCTCCAGCGCCAGCGGATTGATCTTTCCCAGCTTCTGGTACGCACGCTCGGCCGCCTTGAGGCGCTTCTCCTGCTCGGCGCGGACGAACGGCACCGGCTTGTTGCGCGGGTGCTCCGGGTCCTCGGGCAGCTCCTCGCCCTCGGCGGGCGGGGAGGGCGGTACCAACTGGTCGGGGCCGTAGTCCCGGACCAGCCCGGCCGGCTCGACGCCCAGCTCCTCCAGGGCCTTCGTCTCCAGCTGCTCGATGCGCATCCGCTTCTCCGCACCGAGCACCTCGCCCCGGTGCACCGAGTCGGTCAGCTTGTCCAACTCGTCCTTGAGCGCCCGGCCCGCGTTGCGCTCGCCGGCCAGCGCCTGCTCACGCTCGGCCTTGGCCCGCTCGATGCCCTCCCGCTCCTCGCGGGCCCGCTCCAGCGACGCCTCGACGTAGGCGAGCAGCTGCCGGGAGCCGTCCGCGACAGCCTGGGCGACCTCCGCCTCGTGGCGCAGCCGCGCCCGGCGCTCCTCGGCCCTGGCCCGGGCCTCACGCTCGGCGCGGGCCCCCCGGTCGAGCGCTTCCGCACGGCCGGCAATCGCCTTGACCCGCTCCTCGTGCGTACGGACCTGAAGGCGGGCCTCCATCTCGGTCTGGCGCGCGTTGGCGCCGTCGGCGGCGAGGCGGTCCCGCACGGAGGTGTCCGGGTCGCTCCCGCCCTCCGCGTCCTGGGCCTCCTCGGCGACGGCGAGACTCTCGGCCAGCTCATCGGCCTCCTGGCGGGCCCTCGCGAGGGCTTCCTCCGCCTTGGTCACCGCCGCGGCGGCGCGTTCGGCTTCGCCTTGAGCGGCACGGGCTTGACCGGAAAGGGTGCCTACTTTCCCTGCGATACGGGACTTTTCACGCTCCGCGGAGCTGCGTTGGCGGGCCAGGTCCTCGACCTCGGCCGCCGCCGTGCGCCGGGCCTCCTTCGCCTGGGCCTGCGCTTCTTCGAGCTGCTCACAGCGGGTTTCCAGCTCGGTGAGCTGCGCCGCTGCCTCGTCCACCGCCGCCTGGGCTTCGAGGAGCGAGGGGGCGCCCTCGGAGCCGCCGCTGGCGAAGTGGGCGCTGAGGATGTCGCCCTCGGCCGTGACCGCTCGGTGACCGGGGTGCCGTCTGACGATGTCCACGGCGGTCTCCAAGGTGTCGACCACCACCGTATTTTCGAGCAGGTGCTCGATGGCGGGGCGGAGTTCTTCCGGTGCGGTCACCAAGGCTGTCGCGGGGGTGCCATAGGGGAGGTTGCCGTCCGCGGCCACCCGCTCCGCGCTGTGGAACGGCCCTCGCTCCTGAGCCGCCACCAGCAGCGTTGCTCGACCGCCGTCCTCCTTCCGCAACAGGCGCAGGGCCTCTGCCGCGGTCGACACGTCCGCCACCGCTACCGCATCAGCCGCCGAACCCAACGCAGCCGCTAGCGGCAGCTCATAGCCAGGGGTCACCGTCAGCAGTTCGGCAGCGGGACCCAGAAGACCGGTGAGGCGGTCCTTGGCGGCGAGGAGAGCCGCTGTGCCGTCCTTGCGGCGAAGGTTCAGGGCGAGGGTGTCGTGACGGGCCGAGGTGGCGGCGCGTTCGCGTTCGGCTTCGGTGAGGGCGTCGCGGGCAGCGGTGAAGGCTGCCTCGGCCGCGGCCAGTTCACGCTTGGCCTGCTCGTGACGCTCGGCGAGCTCCTCGTCGCCCTCGTCGAGGCCGTCGACCTCACCGCGCAGGGCCTCGTACTCCTCCTGGGCCTGCTTGGCCCGTTGCAGCGCGTCGTCCCGTGCGGTGGCGAGTCGGTCGATCTCGGACTGCGCCGAGGCGACGCGGCTGCGTGCGGCCCCCGCCTTGCCGCGCAGGCGTTCGAGATTTTCGCGGCGGTCGGCGAGCGCCCGCGCCTCGTCGCGCAGTCGGCGCTCCTCCTGCTCCAGCCTGCGCTCCAACTCGGCGCGGTGTGCGACCGTCTCGTCCAGCGCCGTGGTCGCAGCCTCCAGCGCCGCCTCCAGTTCCGCCTCCTGCTCGCGGATACGGGCTGCCTCGCGCTCCATCTCCTCCGGATCGCGGCCCCGGCGCTCCTCGGTCTGGGGCGCCGCCGCGTGCTGGACGCGCTGGTCGGCCAGGCCGATGGTGCCGCGTACCCGTTCGGCCAGCTGGGAGAGCTCGTACCAGGTCTGCTGGGCCCGCTCCAGCCGGGGCGCGAGGGTGCGGACCTGCTGTTCCAGGTCGGCCTCGCGGCGCAACGCCTCCTTCAGCTCATCCTCCGCGGCCTGCTTGCGCTGCTTGAGCTCGGCCTCGTCGGCCACCTCGGTACGCAGCGCCTCGCGCAGTGAGACGAGATCGTCGGCGAGCAGCCGGAGCCGGGCGTCGCGCAGGTCCGCCTGGATGACCTGCGCCTTCCGGGCCACGGCCGCCTGCCGGCCGAGCGGCTTGAGCTGACGGCGCAGCTCGTCGGTGAGGTCCTGGACGCGGGCCAGGTTCGCCTGCATGGCGTCCAGCTTCCGCAGCGCCTTCTCCTTGCGCTTGCGGTGCTTGAGGACGCCTGCCGCCTCCTCGATGAAGGCCCGGCGCCCGGTCGGATCGGCGTGCAGTACGCCGTCCAGCTGGCCCTGGCCGACGATGACATGCATCTCGCGGCCGATACCGGAGTCGGAGAGCAGCTCCTGGATGTCGAGCAGCCGACAGGTGTCGCCGTTGATCTGGTACTCGCTGCCGCCGTTGCGGAACATGATCCGGGTGATGGTGACTTCGGAGTACTCGATGGGCAGCGCGCCGTCGGCATTGTCGATGGTCAGCGAGACCTCGGCCCGGCCCAGCGGCGGGCGCCCCGTGGTCCCGGCGAAGATGACGTCCTCCATCTTGCCGCCGCGCAGCGACTTGGCGCCCTGCTCGCCCATCACCCAGGAGAGGGCGTCGACCACGTTGGACTTGCCGGAGCCGTTCGGGCCGACGACGCAGGTGATGCCGGGCTCGAAGCGCAGCGTCGTGGCGGAGGCGAAGGACTTGAATCCCCGCAGTGTCAGGCTCTTGAGGTGCACGCGTCCGGACCCTACCGAGGTTGGCCCGGCGATGTCGCGCCGACGGCCCCGAAGCGACGGGAAGGGTTTCGCCCAGGGGTTTCACCGGGAGAGGCCGGGGGCAGATCAGACGTAACGAAACGCGCCACGTTGAGCGGACCTCCCACACAAGCGCAGCCCACACAGCCGACGAGCACCGGTGGACGCACAGCGGGCAAAAACTAAGGGACGCCGGAGCGTCCCTTGAGAATTTCTGAGTACGGCTGTCCTGCTCAGCCCGTCCTGCCCGGCGGGCGTGGATCAGGTCAGCGCAGGCTCGGCCGTCTTCACATCGATGTCTTCGAACACCGAGTCGCGGTGCCGAGCGGCGGCCGACAGAGCGTCGTTCTCGGCCTGCATCCGTACGAGTTCGGATTCCAGGTCCTGGACACGCTGCTGCAGCCGTCGCATCTCGGCGAGCACTCGGGGGTCGTAGCCGCCGACGTGACCGAGAAGCGCCTTTGCCATGATGGATGGTCCTCCACACTGAGTGACCGACCGTAGACGGGTGGGTCGTGAGGGATTCGCACCGTTGAGGGTCTGCTCTGGACTTTTGCTAAAGGTTCTCTGGATCAAACAGCTCAGGTGCGCGGGGTTTCAGGATCTCACCAAATGGTTTGACGGTCAACACGATCACACGTCGCGCCCCCGGGCCTGCCTTGACTCGACGGCGTCCGGCGCCGGAGACGGCTGTCCGCGGGGGCTGGTGGAAGATCCACGGTGCTCACTCGTTGCGGCAGCTTTGCATGCTACGGCGCAGATGGCAACCGTTGTGGATCACCGGATCGCGAAGCCGCGATACCCGCCGCGGGGGGTGTCCCAGATCTCGGTGACGCCATCCACGCGCCCGGGCGTGTCCCCGCCCCGCAGCCACTCCAGCAGCTGCTCACAGTCGGCACGGGTGCCCTCCGCCACGATCTGGACGCGGCCGTCACCGAGGTTCAGCGCGAAGCCGACGAGCCGTCCGATCCGGAGCGCCGCCGCGCGGGTGAACCAGCGGAAGCCGACCCCCTGAACCTCGCCGCGGACCCAGGCCGTCAGCCGCGCGGGCTCCTCGGGCCGGTGCGCGGCGGGCTGTTCGGGCAACTGTTCACTCAGGTGTTCACCCAGCTGTTCGCGCGACGTTCCGTCCGTGCTGTCGGTCGGGTTGATGGCAGCCATGGGGTGCACGCTATCCGGACAATTCCCGAGCGGACACATCAGGCGCCGTGGGGATGCCGTACATTGCGCGGCAACTCTCTTCACACCCCGCTCACACCCGGGGGTGAAGAGGGACGGAACAGTGACGCCGTATCGCCGAGCTATGTGAGGACAGCACAGATGGGCCGCCATCGACGCGCTAACCCCACTCCCGCCGCCCCGCCGGAGCCCTCCGACCGGCGGACAGCGCCACGGCACCACGGAGGCAGGCGCCGCAGACGCGCCGCGACCCCCGTACGGACCGGCCTGCTGGGAGCCTCCGCCGCGCTCGCGATGGGCACCGTCGCCGTGGCCTCCGGTCTGGTGCCGGCGCCGGGCGGGCTCGGCGGACCACGGGACGGCCGGGTGCAGGCTGACGGCACCGGCGATCCCGCGTCCCCGCCGATATCCGGCATACCCTCCGACCGGACGTCCACCGAGGCCCCCGGCGAAGGCAGCGAGAGCAGCCGAAGCCCCGCTCCGACGCCCTCCCGGGAGCGCTCGCGCCCCTCCGAAAAGCCGGAGGCCACCCGCTCGGCCCAGCCCCCGAAGACCCGCACGCCGGCCGACGACAAGGAGCGGAGCTCCCCCTCGGACGACAAGACCAGGCCGGAGCCGGGCGGCGCGGGCGACGGCAGCACCGCGGCGGCCGACCAGGAGTCCGCCGCCGAGAGCGAGGTACTCGCCCTGGTCAACCAGGAGCGCGCCAAGGTCGGCTGCCGCCCTCTCAAGGCGGACCAGCGGCTTGCCGGACTGGCCGGGGAGTACAGCGAGGACATGGCGCGGCGCGGGTTCTTCTCGCACACCTCGCCCGACGGCAAGACCCCCTGGGACCGTGCCGAGGCCGCGGGCATAAGCGATCTGGGCGGCGAGAACATAGCGCGCGGCCAGGCCAACGCCCGCTCCGTCATGGATTCCTGGATGCACAGCCCCGGCCACCGGGCCAACATCCTCAACTGCGACTACCGCACACTGGGCGTCGGCGCGCACTTCGCCGAGGGCGGCCCATGGTGGACCCAGGACTTCGGCTTCTGAGGGGGCGACCGGACGCGGGCGGCTCTACCGGGGGGCGCGCTGACAGCGGGGGCAGAAGTAGCTGGAGCGGTTCATCCAGGCGCTGCGGCGCATTGCTGTGCCGCAGCGGCGGCAGGGCTCGTCCTCGCGGCCGTAGGCGTCCAGTGAACGTTCGAAGTAGCCGGACTCGCCGTTGACGTTCACATAGAGGCTGTCGAAACTGGTGCCGCCCTGGGCCAGCGCGGCTGTCATCACGTCCCGCACGTGGCCGATCAGCTCGGCGGTCTGCCTGCGGGTGAGGGTGGCCGTGGGGCGCTCGTAGTGCAGCCTGGAGCGCCACAGCGCCTCGTCGGCGTAGATGTTGCCGACGCCGCTGATCAGCGACTGGTCCAGCAGGGCGCGCTTGATGGTCGTACGGCGGCGGCGCAGGGCGGCGTGGAAGGCCGTCTCGTCGAAGGCGGGGTCGAGCGGGTCGCGCGCGATGTGGGCTATGACGTCGGGCAGCCCGTCCGCGCCGGCCGGGTGGAGCGAGAGCCCGCCGAAGGTGCGCTGGTCGACGAAGCGCAGCTCGCCGCCGTCCGCGTCCTCGAAGGTGAAGCGGACCCGCAGATGCCGCTCGTCGGGGGTGCCCGGCGGCTGGATGAGGAGCTGGCCGCTCATCCCGAGGTGGGCGAGGACGGCATGGGAGCCGTCCCCGACGGGCAGCCACAGATACTTGCCGCGGCGCTTGGCCGATCCGATACGCGCTCCGCTCAGCCGCGCGGCAAAGTCCGGCGCTCCGGCCACATGGCGGCGGACGGCGCGCGGGTGGAGCACCTCGGCGGCGACGACGGTACGGCCGCCGGCCCAGCGTTCCAGGCCGCGGCGGACGACCTCGACTTCGGGCAGCTCGGGCACGGGACTCCTCGGGAGGTAGGGCCCGCCTTCGCGGGGCGGGTAACACCACGGCCGCCCCCGTGGCGGAGGGCGGCCGGTTCAAGTGGTGCGGCTGGTGCGTGGGCGGTCAGCGGGTCGCCGTTGTGCCCTCGGCCGGACCGGCGGGCCCGCTCCGCTGGGTGTCGGGCACAGAGGATGTCGCGGCGCTCTCCTCACCGGCCGCGGTGCCTGTCGCGGTGTCTGTCGCAACGTCTGCCGCAGCAGCATCTGCCGCGGCCTCGTTGCGGGCCGAGATGGCGCGCCAGGCAGCCTCGGCGGCCTGCTGCTCCGCCTCCTTCTTGCTGCGTCCTGTGCCGGTGCCGTACGCGACACCACCGACGCGGGCAGCAGCCGTGAAGGTCTTCTCGTGGTCGGGACCCGTCTCGGAGACCAGGTATTCCGGTACGCCGAGCCCTTCGGCGGCCGTCAGCTCCTGGAGGCTCGTCTTCCAGTCGAGACCGGCGCCGAGGTTGGAGGAGCGCTCGATGAGCGGGTCGAACAGGCGGTGCACCAGTTCGGAGGCCGCCTCCAGACCCTGGTCGAGGTAGACGGCGCCGATGACCGCCTCCAGCGTGTCCGCGAGGATCGACGCCTTGTCCCGGCCGCCGGTGCCCTCCTCGCCCCTGCCGAGGCGGATGAAAGCACCCAGGTCGAGACCGCGCGCGACGCCTGCGAGGGCACGCGAATTGACCACCGCCGCCCGCAGCTTGGCCAGCTGGCCCTCCGGAAGGTCCGGATGCATGCGGTAGAGGGTGTCGGTGACGACGAGCCCGAGGACGGAGTCACCGAGGAACTCCAGGCGCTCATTGGTGGGCAGCCCGCCGTTCTCGTACGCGTAACTGCGGTGCGTCAGCGCACGCACCAGAAGGGCGGACTCCAGTCGGTAACCGAGCCGCCCTTCCAGAATCGCGTGGGACGAGGCCGCGTCCACCAGCTCTGCAGAATCCCCTCCCTTCCCGGGAGCGGGGCTCTGAGGAGTGCCGGCGTTGGACATTGAGCCTGTCACCCGCCGATCAGACCTCGAGGACCTGACGCTTGTTGTAGGTGCCGCAGCTCGGGCACGCGATGTGCTGCTGCTTGGGCTCGCGGCAGCGCTCGCACTTCACCAGGGTGGGGACCGCAGCCTTCCACTGCGACCGGCGGTGGCGCGTGTTGCTGCGCGACATCTTCCGCTTCGGAACAGCCACGGCTACTTCTCCTGTGAGTCATCCCCGTCGGTGCGGGGCTCGTTGTCCTTCTCGCCGTCCGGCATGGTCTCGGCGAGTCCCTGCAGTGCCGCCCACCTGATGTCGACGGCGTCTTCGTGCGCGTGATCAGGATCGTCCGCCAGCCGGGCCCCGCACTCGGGGCACAGGCCGGGGCAGTCCTCGCGGCACACCGGCTGCAACGGCAGTGCGAGCACCACCGCGTCCCGCAGCACGGGTTCGAGGTCGAACAGGTCGCCCTCGAGGAAGAGCGTGTCCTCGTCCTCCTCGTCCTCGCCGGGTTCCGCCACAGGGCGGCCCCGGTCGTCGGCTTCGGGGTAGGAGAACATCTCCTGGAAGTCCGCTTCGACTCGCTGGTCGAGCGGCTCCAGACACCTTACGCACTCCCCTGTCAGCGGCGCACGGGCGGTGCCCGTGACGAGCACCCCTTCCATGACCGACTCCAGGCGGAGGTCCAGCTCGATCGTCGCCCCGTCGGGAACCTTGGCGAACTCGATACCGAGGTCACCGGGGGACTCCACCTCGCGGGAGAGCCGCTTCATCGCACCAGGACGCCGCCCCAGCTCGCGTGTGTCGAACACGAGAGGAGCACGGTGGTCGAGGGGGGCTTTCAGGGCTTCCTGCTTTCTACGGGTGGGGCTGGGGCCGCGCATGTACTCACGGCCGAAGAGACAGGATACTTGACGGCTCCCCCACGACCCAATCCGCGCCGGGGCGACGCCGCCCTCCGCGCCCCTGGGTCAGCCGCCCTGACCGTGCCGCTGCTCGTACGCCCTGAGCTGGTCGATGTCGATCATGCTCGTGTCGAAGAGGCTGGTCTCGTCCAGCTGCGGCTGGGACTGGTGCTGCTGGGCGGGGTAGTGCTGCTGGGGCTGCTGCGGGTAGTACCCGTCCTGCTGCTGCCCGTAGCCGTACGGATCGTGCTGCTGCTGCGCGTAGTAAGCCTCCTGCTGCGCCTGCTGGGCGTACGCGTACGGATCGTGCTGCTGCTGGCCCCCGTCGTACGGCATCTGCTGCTGCGCGTAGTAGGGGTCGGCGGCGACCGGCTGGCTCTGCGGCTGCGGGGGGATGTGCGGGGGCTGTACGGGCGGCTGTGGCAGCTGCTCCTCGTGTGACGCCTGGGGAACCGGGTCGGTGTGGGCGAGCCCGGCGAGGTAGTCCGCGTCGCTGGTGTGCCCGTTGAAGCTCTCGGCGCCGTCCTGCGCCGCCATGTGGGCCCCCAGCTCGTCGACGGGCTCGTGGCCGCGCAGCTTGAGCCGGCCGCGCCCCACGGCCTCCAGCGTCTTGGCGAGCACCGCGGAGACCGAGCCGAGCCGTGCATCGACGTAGCTGTCGGCGCGGCGCTGCAGCTCGTGCGGGTCGCCGGTGCGTTCCGGCGCTTCGTGGGCGTACTCCTCGTGCCACTCCTCGGCGCCGGGCCCGCTGCCCAGCAGCTTCTCCCGGCCCCGCTCGACCGAGCCGATGGTCTTGGAGAGTACCGCTTCGAAGTTGGCCAGCTTGCTGTCGACGTAGTCGTCCGCCTCGGCCCGGATCTCGCCGGCCTCCCGGCGCGCCTCCGCGAGAATGCGGTCGGCCTCCTCCTGGGCATGCCGGGCCACTTCGGTGCCGGACACCAGCGCGGCGCGCTCGGCCTGGGCAGCCTCGATGATGCGCTGCGCCTCATGGTGGGCCCCGGCCACGACCTGCTCGCGGCCGCCGATCACCTCGCGCGCCTCGGCGAGCGAGCCGGGCAGCGCCTGGCGTACTTCCTCGAGCATGCCGAGCAGCTCGGCCCGGTTGACCACGCAGGAGGCGGACATGGGCATCGAGCGCGCACCGTCGACGGTTGCCACGATCTCGTCGAGTTTCTGCTGTACGTCCACGAAGGTGACTGTACGGCCCCTGAGCGCGGGCTCGTTACTCCTTCCCCGAAGCGGACTGCTCCCGGGCTGGTCAGGGCTTGGTAAGCCGTTCGGTCAGCGCGCGGTTGACGGCTTCGGGCACCAGATGGGAGACATCGCCGCCCCAGGTGGCGACCTCCTTGACGAGGCTGGAGGAGAGGAAGCTGTAGGTGGGGTTGGTCGGGACGAAGAGCGTCTCGACACCGGAGAGGCCGTTGTTCATCTGGGCCATCTGCAGCTCGTAGTCGAAGTCGCTGACCGCGCGCAGCCCTTTGACGATGGCCGGGATGTCGCGCTCCTTGCAGAAGTCGACCAGCAGCCCGTGGAACGCCTCCACCTTGACGTTCCCGAAGTCCTCGGTGACCTGCCGGATCAGGTCGATGCGTTCGTCGACCGTGAAGAGGCCCTGCTTCGACTTGTTGATCATCACGGCGACGTGGACCACGTCGTACAGCCGGGAGGCGCGGTCGATGATGTCGAGGTGGCCGTTGGTGATGGGGTCGAAGGACCCCGGGCAGACTGCGCGGCGCACTGGCACTTCCTCGCTCTCCTCACGGCGGGCACGAGGCCCTGCCTCAGGTGATCTCAGCATGACGCGGGAGTAACTTCCCGCGCGGCGGCGCGACCGTACCAAAGCGTTCCCTCGCCGTAGCGACGGGACCGGAGCCCCTCGAAACCCTCCGGCCAGCGGAAATCACCGCCCCTGGTGCTGCGCTCCACGGTGGCCAAGGCACCCGGTGCCAGCCAGGCCCTGGCCCGGAGTGTGAGCAGTGTCTCCCGCAGCTCTTCGTCGGTGACGGCGTACGGGGGGTCGAGAAAGACCAGGCCGAACGGGTGCTCCGGCGGGTCCTCCGCGAGGATCTGCGTCGCCTTGCCCGGCCGCACCTCCGCGCCGGGCAGCCCGACCGCGCGGACGTTCTCCTTGATGGTGCGCACGGCACGCGGGTCCGTCTCGACGAGCAGCGTGTACGCGGCGCCCCTCGACAGCGCCTCCAGGCCGACGGCGCCGGAACCGGCGTACAGGTCCAGCACGCGCAGGCCCTGCCAGCCGACGGCGCCCCCCAGCTGGGACTCCCAGCTGGAGAACAGGCCCTCGCGGGCCCGGTCGGAGGTGGGGCGGGTACCGGTGCCCGGCGGAACGGCCAGCCGCCGCCCGCCTGCGGCTCCGGCGATGACGCGGGTCATGGGTGCGGATCCTCTGTGTGGGGTGGGTGCTCGGGGCTCGGGATCAGGATCCCATGGGGAAGCGGGGTCGGCGTGGGCTCGGGCCGGCCGTTGTTCCCGGGTCAGTCCTTGTCGGGTCAGCCCTTGTCGAGGTATTCCTCCCGCTCCTCGTCCAGCAAGGCGTCCAGCGCTGTGCGCAGTTCCGGGTGCTCCGTCAGATCCGGGTCGGCGGCGACCAGGGCCGTGGCCTCGTCGCGGGCCTCGGCGATGATCTCCTCGTCGTCGATGACGGCAAGCATCCGCAGCGAGGAGCGCACGCCGGACTGTGCCTGGCCCAGGACGTCGCCCTCGCGGCGCTGTTCGAGGTCGATACGGGAGAGTTCGAAGCCGTCGAGCGTGGCGGCAACGGCCTCCAGGCGGGCCCGCGCCGGGCTCTCCTGCGGCATGTCCGTCACCAGCAGACACAGGCCCGGCGCCGAGCCCCGGCCGACGCGGCCCCGCAGCTGGTGCAGCTGCGAGACGCCGAACCGGTCGGCGTCCATGATCACCATGCCGGTCGCGTTGGGCACGTTCACGCCGACCTCGATGACGGTCGTGGCCACCAGTACATCGAGCTCGCCCGCGGCGAACCGCTGCATCACCTCGTCCTTCGCCTCGGGCTGCATCCGCCCGTGCAGGGCCGCCACCCGGAGCCCGGCGAGCGGGCCGGACGCGAGCTGGTCGGCGATGTCGAGGACGGCCAGCGGCGGGCGCTTCTCGTCGCTGTCGGCGCCTTCGTCGGCCTCGTCCACCGGGATGCCGTCCAGCCCCTCCTCGGCGTACGCAGCCTCGTCGGACGAAGCCCGCTTGCGGCCCGCGCTCTTCGGCGCCGTCGTCTCTTCGTCGTCGCCGATCCGCGGGCAGACCACGTACGTCTGGTGCCCCGCCTCGGTCTCCTCACGTACCCGCTCCCAAGCTCGCGTGAGGAAGTGCGGCTTGTCCTTGACGGGCACGACGTGGGTGGCGATCGGGGAGCGCCCGGCGGGGAGTTGGTCGAGTACGGAGGTCTCCAGGTCGCCGAAGACCGTCATGGCGACGGTCCTGGGGATGGGCGTCGCCGTCATCACCAGCAGGTGCGGGGGTTGCTTGCCCTTGGAGCGCAGGGCGTCGCGCTGTTCGACGCCGAAGCGGTGCTGCTCGTCCACCACGACCAGGCCCAGGTCGTGGAAGGTGACCTTGTCCTCGATCAGCGCATGGGTGCCCACGACGATGCCCGCCTCGCCGGTGGCCAGGTCCAGCAGCGCCCGGCGCCGGGCCGCTGCGCCCATCGAGCCGGTGAGCAGCACCACCTTGGTGCCCTGTTCGGCGCCGCCGAGCATCCCTCCCTCTGCCAGTTCACCCATCATCTCCGTGATGGACCGGTGGTGCTGCTGGGCCAGCACCTCGGTCGGCGCGAGCATCGCGGCCTGGCCCCCCGCGTCGACGGTGGCGAGCATGGCCCGCAGTGCCACCAGCGTCTTGCCGGAGCCGACCTCGCCCTGGAGGAGCCGGTGCATGGGGTGCTCGGTGGCCAGATCCGCGAAGATCTCCCGGCTGACCTCACGCTGCCCGTCGGTGAGCGTGAACGGCAGCCGTTCGTCGAACGCGTCCAGCAGCCCGCCGGGGGTGGGCCGCCGCGGCACGGCAGGCAGTTCGGTCTCCTTGGCGCGCCGCCGGGCGAGGGCGACCTGGAGGACGAACGCCTCGTCCCACTTGAGCCGGGAGCGGGCCTCGGCGATGTCCGTCTTGCTGCGCGGCCGGTGGACCTTCTCGAACGCCTCGGGCAGCGGGATGAGTCCGCGCTGCCCGCGCAGCGCGTCCGGCAGCGGGTCGGTCAGCCCGCGCCAGCTGGTGGCGTCCAGTGCGCTGAGCAGCATGCCGACGGACTGCTCGATGCTCCAGGAGGACAGCTGCTTGCACGCCGGGTACAGCGGCAGCAGCGCGCCGGCGAACTGCTCGACCGTCTCCTGATCGCTCTCCTCGTCCAGGAGTTTGTAGTCCGGGTGGGAGAGCTGGAGCTTGCGGTTGAAGACCCCGACCTTGCCGGCGAACATGCCGCGCTTGCCAGGCAGCAGCTGCCGCTGGTGGAAGTGGACGGAACGGCCGAAGAAGACCAGCTGGAGCCGTCCGCTGCCGTCCGTCAGCGTGACCTCCAGGCGTTGGCCCTTGCCCCGGTTGAACTTGTGCACGCGTGCGTCGTGGACCCGGGCGACGACGGTGACGTGCTCGTCCAGCGGCAGCTCGGACAGCCGCGTCAGCTCGCCGCGCTCGGCGTACCGGCGCGGGTAGTGGTGCAGCAGGTCGCCGACCGTGCGCAGCCCGAGGTGCTCGGACATCACCTTCGCGGTGTTTCCGCCGAGCAGCGCCTTCAGCGGCTCCTGGAGAGGTTCGCTTCGCGTGGTTTCTGTCGAGGGCACGGTTCCATCCTGCCGGACGGGTGTGACAGCGCCCGTGTCACTCGCCAGGAGAGATTCGGTTCGTGCTTGCCGATGCGCCCGCGGATGCCGGCGGATGTCATTCGACGCCGATGAGCAGCTGCGCCTCCTGCTGCCGTCCCTCGTAGACGACCGTGTCCACGGCGAGGTGACTGGTGCGCACATAGTGCTCCAGCGCCGCGGCGAGCCCCTCGGGCGCTTCCGCACCGAGGACGAGGGTGACCAGCTCGCCCCCGGCAGCCAGCATCCGGGCGAGCACATCCGTCGCGACCTGCACCGTCTCAGTGCCGATCAGCGCCACGTCTCCCTCGACGAGTCCGAGCACGTCCCCGGCCTGGCAGACACCCGCCGTCGTCCACGACTGCCGCTCCGCGACGGTCACTTCGCCGTACCGGGTGGCTCCGGCCGCCGAGGTCATGGTGACGACGTCCTCGTCGAACCGGCGGTCGGGCTGGTGCACGGCCAGCGCCGCGAGCCCCTGGACGGCGGCGCGGGTGGGGATGACGGCGCACCTGATGCCCGCCGCCCGTGCGGCGTCGGCCGCCCGCGCGGCCACGGGGTGGAGTTCCGTCTCGTTGGGCAGCAGCGCCACCTCGGTGGCTCCCGTCGCCCGCACCGCCGCCACCAGCGCTTCCTGCTGTGCGGCGGCCTCGGCAGGCAGCACTCCGGCACCCGCCTGCCGGCACAGCGCGGCCAGCCCCTCCCCCGGTACGACAGCGACGACGGCCCGCCGTCCGGCAACCGGCTCCGGCATCGGTTCCGCCGCGTCACATGGCACGCCGCCCTGCACTGCCTCCTCCGCACCGTCCTTGGTGCCGTCCCCGGCCGTCGGGAGGTGGGTGATACGGATGCGGTACGGGCGTCCCGCGGCCAGGCCCGCCTCCACGGCGGCTCCGGCGTCGGCGACGTGGACGTGGACGCTCCACAGCCCGTCGCCGCCGCCGATGACCAGGGAGTCGCCGAGCGGATCGAGCCGGGCACGGAGGGTGCCGACGGCCTGGGGGTCGTCGGTCTCCAGGAGGTACATCACCTCGAACTCGGGGCGGAAGGGAGCCTGCGGCGATCCGTCGGCGGGTGGCGCCGCGGGGGTGGCGGCGTCCGGCACGGGGCACGCGGCGGGGCCCGCCCCGGCTGCCGTCTCGGCCGGGGGCTCCTCCGGGACCCGTTCCCCCAGGGCAGCCCACAGCGATGTCAGCAGCACCGTCAGCCCCAGCCCGCCCGCGTCCACCACGCCCGCGCGGGCCAGGGCCGCCAGCCGACCGGGGGTGGCGGCCAGCGCCTCGTGCGCCGCGACCGCCGGATCGCCCCCGGCCTCGGCCGCCTCGGCGGCAGCCGCGGCCACCGTCAGCATCGTGCCCTCGACGGGGTGCGCGACAGCGGCGTACGCGGCACTCGCCCCGCACCGCAGCGCACGTGACAGCGACTCGGACGGCTTGTCGCCAGACGACCCGTCGCTGTCCTCGGCGAGGCCCTGCGCCATGCCGCGCAGATACTCCGCGAGGATGGTGCCCGAGTTGCCCCTGGCACCCAGCAGCGCGGCCCGTGCCATGGCGCGCAGTGCGTCCCCCGCCGACGCCTCCGCGTCCCGGGCCGGGAGCGCCGCGACCGCCGCCTCGAAGGTGAGGCACAGATTGGTGCCGGTGTCACCGTCCGCGACCGGAAAGACGTTGATGGCGTCCATACGCGCACAGTGGGCGCGCAGCGACTCCCGGCCGAGGGCGCACCAGCGGCCCAGCGCGGCGGTGTCGAGCGGTAGCGGCACGGTGGGACCTCCTCCAGGGGTCGGCCTCCGGGGACTGGGGTACCTCCCGGCCGGAGGCTGGGGTAGGCCGAGGACGGTGGCCGGATGGCGGCGGCCGGACGGCGAGCGGCCAGGTGGCGACGTTGCGGGAAGGCTAGTGCGGCACCGGGCGGAAGCCCAGGTCGGGGCCGGAACCAGGGCCTTGGTTTCGCTGTTCGAGACCGTCCGTTGTATGCTGCTCCGGTTGCCTGATCCGGATGTTTCGGTCCGGTAGGTGACGATCCCCCTGGCACAGCCGGTCATCTGGTCCTGCGTCGCCGGGATTCACCGTACGTGCATCTGAAGTCTTTGGAGTGACCCGTGGCTGCGAACTGCGACGTCTGCGGCAAGGGGCCGGAGTTCGGCAACAACATCTCCCACTCGCACCGCCGCACCCGCCGTCGCTGGAACCCGAACATCCAGCGCGTGCGTGCCGTGGTCGGCGGGACGCCGAAGCGCCTCAACGCCTGCACCTCGTGCATCAAGGCCGGCAAGGTGTCGCGCTGACGTCCTCGACGTAACGCAGCGCGGCTCACGCCGAGAGCCGAACGCAGAACCGGCCCGCTTGTGCGGGCCGGTTTTTGTGTATCTGACGGCTCGGCCCCGCTCTGGCAGCTCAGCCCCGCCCGCGCAGCCGCCACCCGTGGTCCACGGGCCCCAGGCCGGCTCCCAGCGGGAAGCCCGCCGCTATGGCGCCCGTCGTGTACTCCTTCGCGGCCCGCGCGGCCTCCGGCACCGGCAGCCCCTTGGCCAGGTACGAGGCGAGTGCACTGGCGAGTGTGCAGCCCGTTCCGTGGGTGTGCCGGTTGTCATGGCGGGGTGCGCGCAGCCAGTGCTCCTCGGTGCCGTCCGTGAGCAGATCGACGGCTTCGCCGGGCAGGTGCCCGCCCTTGATCAGTGCCCAGCTCGGCCCATGGGCCAGCACGGCGGCCGCGGCCTCGCGCAGCCCTGTCTCGTCGGTGACCCGGACGCCGGTCAGCTGCGCGACCTCGTCCAGGTTGGGGGTGACGACGGTGGCGGCCGGCAGCAGCTTGCCGCGCAGCGACTCCACGGCGTCGGCGGCCAGCAGCGGGTCCCCGTGCTTGGAGACCCCCACAGGATCGACGACCACCGGCGCCCCGGTCCCGGCCAGCAGCTCGGCCACGGTCTCCACGAGCGGCGCCGAGGCGAGCATCCCCGTCTTGACGGCCTGCACCCCGATGTCGTCCACGACGCTGCGGTACTGCGCGCGTACGGCCTCCACCGGAAGCTCCCAACAGCCCTGCACGCCCAGGGAGTTCTGCGCTGTGACGGCGGCGATCACGCTCATGCCGTGGGTGCCGAGCGCCAGCATCGTCTTCAGGTCGGCCTGGATGCCGGCACCGCCGCCGGAGTCGGACCCGGCGACGGTCAGCACGCGGGGCGGCACACGGACCCGGGAGTTCACATCGTCCATGGTGACGACGGTACTCAGCGCTCCGCGTCGTCGGAGAAGTGGTCCCAGCCGCCCGCCTTCGCCCAGGGCGCACCGTCCACGGTGACGCGCGGGCGCGCGGAGGCACCCTGCACCTCACCGATGACGCGCCAGCGCGCCGGGAGCTTCTGGTCGCGGGGGAAGGTGGCGACGATGGCGTGGTCCTCGCCCCCGGTCAGCACCCACTGGAGCGGGTCGACGCCGACGGCCTGCCCGATGTCCGCCATCTGTGCGGGGATGTCGAGGTCGGCCGAGCGGATGTCGATCCGCACCTTGCTGGCCTCGGCGATGTGCCCCAGGTCGGCCACCAGCCCGTCGCTGACGTCGGTCATCGCGGTCGCCCCCAGCCCGGCTGCCGCGGGCCCCGCGTGATACGGCGGCTCGGGACGGCGGTGCGCCTCCACGAAGGCGCGGGGTGAACGGAAGCCGCGGGAGAGCACCGCGTGCCCGGCGGCCGACCAGCCCAGCCACCCGGTGACGGCCACCACGTCGCCGGCCCCGGCGCCGGAGCGGGTGACCGGCTCCCGGTTACGCAGATCGCCCAGGGCCGTGATGGAGACGGCGATGCTGTCGCCGCGCACCACATCGCCGCCGACCACGGCCGAGGCGGCGACCTGTGCCTCGTCCCGGATGCCGTCCATCAGCTCGGTGGGCCAGTTCGCGGGGAGGTCCGCGGGGACGATCAGACCGAGCAGCAGCGCGGTGGGGACGGCGCCCATGGCGGCGATGTCGGCGAGGTTCTGCGCCGCGGCCTTGCGGCCCACGTCGTACGCCGTCGACCAGTCGCGCCGGAAGTGCCGCCCCTCGATGAGGATGTCGGTGCTGGCGACAACCCGCCGGTCCGGGGCAGCCACCACCGCGGCGTCGTCCCCGGGGCCGATCCGGACGGCCGGGGTGGTGGTCAGCCGGGCGGTCAGCTCCCGGATGAGTCCGAACTCCCCCAGCTCCCCGACGGTGCCCTTCGTCAGCCCGCGCGCGGGGCCGTAGGGGGCCTCCGCCGCGGGCTGCGCAGGCTCGGACGCGGTACCGCCGTTCACATCCCGCATTGCAGTGCCCCTTCGCTCACTTCACTCATCGTGCATTCCCGTGCGTGGTCCGCCCGCGCGTGCTGCGCGTGGCTCCGGTGCGCCGTCCATCCGCCGTGGTCCGTCCTGCGGACTGCCGGCGCCCGGTTCGTACCGGCCGTCCGGCTGCCACGAGGGCGGCCCGGTGGGCTCCCGGCGGCAGGGGGGACGCGGTACGGTGGCGTTTCTCTCTCGCCCCGCATGATCCTCGTAGCCCCCGTGGAGGTTCCGTGGTACAGGCGTACGTCTTGATTCAGACCGAAGTTGGCAAGGCTTCGACCGTCGCAGAGATCGTCTCCAAGATCCCCGGCGTGATCCAGGCCGAGGATGTAACGGGTCCGTACGATGTGATCGTGCGCGCCCGCGCCGAGACCATGGACGATCTCGGCCGCATGGTGGTCGCCAAGGTCCAGCAGGTGGAAGGCATCACCCGCACTCTGACCTGCCCCATCGTCCATCTCTAGGCCCCCGTATGCTCGCCCGGTGAGCATTCGACGCCGGGCTGCTTCCCCTCGTTCCGTCTCCACCGTTCCCGCTGCCGCGGTGGGCGCACTGGTCGCCCTGGCCTCCCTGGTCACAGGAGGCTGCTCGCTCACCGGCGACGCGGGTCCCACCCCACCCAGCCCTTCCGGCCGGGCCGCGAAGGTGTGCCGCGCGCTGCACGACGCGCTGCCGAAGCGGGTCGACGGCCGGCAACGTGGCGAGGCCGACCCCGTCTCCGACTACACCGCCGTCTGGGGAGACCCGGCCATCGCGCTGCGCTGCGGCGTGCCCGAACCCGCCAAGCTCACCCCCGGCAACGAAGAGTACAACCCCACCGCCGACGCGGCGGAGGTGAACCGGGTCTCCTGGCTGATGGAGAAGCAGGACGACGGGTACCGCTTCACGACGACCGACCGCGTCGCCTACGTGGAGTTGACCGTACCCGGCGACTACAAGCCCGAGGTCGAAGCGCTCACGGAGCTGAGCGACGCGGTCAAGCGTGCGGTTCCGAAGCAGAAGAAGGACTGACCGAACGCGTCGGCTGCGGCCGTCACGAAAACCGCCGGACCCTGCTTCGTCGTGGCGCACCACCGCTGCGGCGGAAAGAGTTCAGCCCCCAGCGCTCGGGCCCCCGGTATCTACCGCAGGCCCGTCGGGCGGTTGAGGGCGGACTGGATGAGACGGTCTACCAGTTCGGGGTAGCTCACGCCGGTCTCCTGCCACATGCGCGGGTACATCGAGATGGGCGTGAAGCCCGGCATCGTGTTGATCTCGTTGATGACGAACTCGCCGTTCTCGCACAGGAAGAAGTCGGCCCGCACCAGCCCCTCGCAGGAGGCTGCCTCGAAGGCGCGTACGGCCAGCTCCCGCACCTGTGCCGTCTCCTCGTCGGTCAGCGGGGCGGGCACGATACCGGAGGCCGAGTCGATGTACTTGGCCTCGAAGTCGTAGAAGTCGTGGTTGCTGACCGGGGGAATCTCGGCGGGCACGCTGGCGCGCGGGCCGTCCTCGAACTCCAGGACGCCGCACTCGATCTCACGGCCGCGCAGCAGCGACTCCACGATGATCTTCGGGTCATGCCGCCTGGCGGTCTCGACCGCCTCGTCCAGCCCGCCCAGGTCGTCGACCTTGGTGATGCCCATGGACGAGCCGGCACGCGCCGGCTTGATGAAGACCGGCCAGCCGTGCTCGGAGGCGAAGTCGACGATCTTCTTGCGCGCCGCGGCGGGATCGGTCTCCCACTCCCGGGGCCGGACGGTGACGTACGGGCCGACCGGCAGTCCGAAGGAAGTGAAGATCCGCTTCATGTACTCCTTGTCCATGCCGACGGCCGAGGAGAGCACGCCCGAGCCGACGTAGGGCACCCCCGCCAGCTCCAGCATCCCCTGCAGGGTGCCGTCCTCGCCGTACGGGCCGTGCAGCACGGGGAAGACGACGTCGATCTCGCCCAGCGCCTTGGGCACCTGCCCGGGCTCGGTGTGCACGACCTCCCGGCTGCCGGGCGAGACGGGCAGCTGCACCCCGCCGGTGTCGGACTCGGACAGCTGCTCCACGGTGGGCAGCCTGCGGTCCTCGATGGCCATCCGGGCCGGATCGTCGGCGGCCAGCGCCCAGCGGCCGTCCGCGGTGATGCCGATGGGCAGCACCTCGTACTTGTCGCGGTCGATGGCGCCGAGCACCGCGCCGGCCGTCAGGACCGAGATCTGGTGCTCTGAGTTGCGTCCGCCGAAGACGACGGCGACTCGGGGCTTGGGGGCGGGGCTCTGGCTGCTCATATCGCTGGGACTTTACCGCGTCGTAGCCGCGCTGCCGATGCGGACGCCCCCGTGGCGCCCGGACGCCGTGCGGGCCCGCCCCGGCAGGCGTCCGGCCGGGGGGCTCGGCGTGCGCTCAGGCCCGTTCGGGCTTGGCGCTGCGGGACATCAGCTCCTTGAGCGCCACATGCGGCGGCTTGCCCTTGTGGACGATCTCCACGACGGTCTCGGTGATGGGCATCTCCACCCCGTGCCGCCGCGCCAGGTCCAGCACGGACTGGCAGGACTTGACGCCCTCCGCGGTCTGCTCGGTGACGGCGATCGTCTCCTGGAGGGTCATGCCCCGGCCGAGGTTGGTGCCGAACGTGTGGTTGCGGGACAGCGGCGAGGAGCAGGTGGCCACCAGGTCGCCCATGCCGGCCAGACCGGCGAAGGTGTGCGCCTCCGCGCCCATGGCGAGGCCGAGCCGGGTGGTCTCGGCCAGGCCCCGGGTGATCAGCGACGCCTTGGAGTTGTCGCCCAGGCCCATCCCGTCGGCGATGCCCACCGCCAGCGCGATGACGTTCTTGACGGCGCCGCCCAGCTCGCAGCCGACCACGTCTGTGCTGGTGTAGGGCCGGAAGTACGGGGTGTGGCAAGCGCTCTGCAGGGCGCGTGCCGCCCCCTCGTCCACACAGGCGGCGACGGCGGCGGCGGGCTGGCGGGCGGCGATCTCACGGGCGAGATTGGGCCCGGTGAGCACGGCGACCCGCTCGGCGGGGACCCCGGCGACCTCCTCGATGACCTCGCTCATCCGCTTGGCGGTGCCGAGTTCGATGCCCTTCATCAGCGAGACGAGCACCGTGCCGGGGTGCAGCAGCCCCCGCCAGGACTCCAGGTTGCTGCGGAGCGTCTGGGAGGGCACCGAGAGCACGGTGAACTCCGCGTCCCGGGCAGCGTCCGCGGGATCGGTGGTGGCCCGCACCGCGGCGGGGAGTTCGGTGTCGGGGTGGTATCCGGGGTTGCGGCGCGTGGTGTTGATGGCGTCGACGACCTCGGCCCGGCGGCCCCACAGGGTGACCTCCACCCCGGCGTCGGCGAGCACCATCGCGAAGGCGGTGCCCCAGGAGCCGGTGCCGAACACGGCGGCCTTCCTCCGTTGTTCCTCCTGCCGCCCGTCCTGCAGGCTCACGCGTTCTTCTCTCCCTCTGCGGCCTCGGCCGCGGCCGGTGACCGACCGGCCGGCTCGTGCTGTCCGTCCACCTCGCGCACCCCGGGCGCGTTCTCCCGGGTGGCCCGCTGCTCACGCCTGCGGACCGCCGCCTTGCGCATGTCGTACCGCTCGGTGGGCGCGGGCTCGCCACGAACGACGGCGAGCTGCTCGGTGACGGCATCCATCATGACGTCGGTGACCTCGCGGAGCACCTCCGCGGTGGGCTCCCTGTCGTAGAACGCCGACAGGTCGATCGGCGGTCCCGCCTGCACGGTGAGGGTCTTGCGTGGGAAGAGCCGCAGCTTCTTCTCCTTGGCGTACGGCGGCATCGCGAGGTTGGCGCCCCACTGTCCGACGGGGATGACGGGCGCCCTGGTCAGCAGCGCGACCCGGGCAGCGCCGGTCTTGCCGGCCATCGGCCACATCTCCGGATCGCGGGTGAGGGTGCCCTCCGGGTAGAAGGCGACGCACTCGCCCCTCTCGATGGCCTCCACGGCGGCCCGGAAGGCGCCCACCGCGTCGGCGGACTCGCGGTACACGGGGATCTGCCCGGTGCCGCGCATCGCAGCTCCCAGGAAGCCGCCCTTGAACAGGCCCACCTTGGCCAGGAACCGCGGGACGCGGCCGGTGTTGTACTGGAAGTGGGCGTAGGAGAGCGGGTCGAGATACGAGTTGTGGTTGACGACGGTGATAAAGCCGCCGTCCTGCGGAATGTGCTCCATTCCGCGCCAGTCCCGCTTGAAGAGCAGGATCAGCGGGGGTTTCAGCAGGAACGCCGCAAAGCGGTACCAGAAGCCGATCTTCCTGCGTTTACCGTCACTCCCCGGCATTGCGCGCCCCCTTCGGCTCGGCTTTTTCGGCCGATGGTCCTGGGGTTGCTCCCGGGGCGGACACGGTTTGGCGGGACACCCGGACACCATCTCCTTAGGGGGCTCCTTGTGGGGCCCTTCCTCTGGGGGCAAATCGACAACCGCACAAGTGTCGCCGCGGACTGCCTCGCTGTCGAGCACACTGTCCGTGCTCAACTGTGGGGCACACGGTAACCCTGTCCCCGTCGCCCCGTTCGGAGAGCAGCGAGAATGGGGCCGATGAAGCCACATGTGACGCCCGTGACGTGGACTCTTGTGGTGCCTCTGAAGCCTCTCTCCCGGGCCAAGAGCCGGCTTGCGGGCGCCGCCGCGGGCCCTCCCCTGCCCGAGCTCGCGCTGGCGTTCGCGCAGGACACCGTCAGTGCGGCGCTCGGCTGTCCGGCAGTGCGCGGTGTGGTGGTTGTCACGGACGATCCGCTGGCCGCCGGTGAACTGCGTGCCTTGGGCGCGCGCCCGGTGCCCGACCTGCCTGGCGACGGACTGAACGCGGCGCTCGCACACGGAGCCGCGACGGCACGCGCCATGGACCCCGGTACGGCTGTCGCGGCCCTGAACGCGGATCTGCCGGCGCTACGTCCCGCGGAATTGGAGCGGGTACTGAATGCGGCTTCCGGATTTGCCCGGGCTTTTCTTCCCGACGCTGCGGAAATCGGCACAACTGTGCTGACGGCCCTCCCGCGGACCGAGCTTTCCCCCGCTTTCGGCGGCCCCTCCCGGGCCCGGCACCGGGCCTCTGGCGCGATGGAACTGACGACACCGGGAGTTCCCAGCGTGCGGCAGGACGTGGACACGCCCGAGGATCTGCGAGCCGCGCTCGCACTGGGCGTCGGCGAATTCACCTCGGCGCTGCTCGCCGGACCCGTCCCCGGCCCGGGCCGCTAGGCTTCCGATATGCAGGCCACGGCGTACACCTACGACCCAAAGTCCCGGTCCGGCAGCGTGCTGCTGGACGACGGCACCCCGCTCCCTTTCGAGGCTCCCGCCTTCGACGCGGGCGGTCTTCGCCTGCTCCGCCCCGGCCAACGGGTCCGCATCGAACTCGAGGGCGAAGCCGAAGCCCGCCGCATCACTCTGGTGACGCTGCAAACCCTCTAAAACCCCCACTACGGCTTGCGCCCCGAAGGGGCGCGGGGAACTGCTCCCCTGGGGTACCTCCCGGCCGGAGGCTGGGGGATGAAACAACGAAGCCGCAACCACCACGTACGGCCAAGCTCCGCAGGAAAAACGCCGCGGGCCGGGCTCCCCCGAGGGAGCCCGGCCCGGCGCTGGCGTTACGGCGTGAGAGCCGCGTGTGGCCCTCCCCCGTCGGCGACAGTGCCGCCACCTGGGAGGGATCGTTTCGTCTCCTGACCCGCGAAGCGGACTACCGCCTACGCGACGTGGTCTTCTTGGCGGTGGTCTTACGAGCCGCCGTCTTCCGCGCGGGCGCCTTCGTGGCGGTGGTCTTGCGCGCCGGTGCCTTCTTGGCCGTGGTCTTGGCAGGGGCCTTCTTGGCGGTTGTCTTCTTGGCGCCGGCCTTCTTCGCCGGTGCGGCCTTCTTGGCCGTCGTCTTCTTGGCCGGTGCGGCCTTCTTCGCCGGAGCCTTCTTCGCCGTCGTCTTCTTCGCCGGTGCGGCCTTCTTGGCACCCGCCTTCTTGGCCGCGGCCTTCTTGGTGGCCGCGCCACCGGAGAGGCTGCCCTTGGGAGCCTTCTTGACCGCGACATCGTTCTTGGGGAGCTTCTTCGCCCCGCTCACCAGGTCCTTGAAGCCCGCACCGGCGCGGAAGCGCGGTACCGAGGTCTTCTTCACCCGCACCCGCTCGCCGGTCTGCGGGTTACGGGCGTAACGGGCCGGTCGGTCGACCTTCTCGAAAGAGCCGAAGCCGGTGACCGAAACACGCTCACCGGCGACGACCGCACGAACGATCGCGTCCAGGACTACATCGACCGCATCTGCGGCCTGCTGGCGTCCACCGAGGTCATCTTGGATAGCTTCAACGAGCTGCGCCTTGTTCACGTCTTCCCCTTCGGAGACATTGCCGGAACGAATGTGTTCAGCTTTTTCGCACGTTAGGCAGATATATACCGCAAATCAAACACGAAACGGGCGAATCACCCTTGTGCCGCAACGAACTCGCCCGTCACGGAGTTCCGTCCGCGCACACGTCCCCTTGCCCCGCGCTGAATCGCCCCTCGTCGACGTCGGCCATCAGGCGCTCCAGACGCCGTTCGGCATCGGCGAGATCGTGTTTGGAAGCCGCGGTGATGACGAGCAGCTTCCGGGCCAGCGGCACCCGTGCACTCTGCGGAATTTGCGGGGAGCGCACCCGGGAGTGCGCTTCCTTCAATCGGGCGGCGAGTCGGTCGTAGAGCTCCAGTTGACCGTCGCGTTCCATGCGGTGATTGTGCCATCTGGGGTGAGTTGTCGCTTCCAGCGGGTCAGCGTAGGGCGGGGACGTGCGAGGTGTACGCACCAACTCCGCTGGGCAGAGCCTTTGTTGACACCTCGCGGCGAGTCGTGCGGGCGAGTCGCGAACGGCACTGTGCCTTAGTGCGACAGGAGCCGTCGTCAAGACTAATTCACGTCATTCGCCAGCGCACGTGTGCGCGCATACGTGCCGCATACAGCCGCACCGCCCACACGTGCCGCACACAGCACCGCGCCCCCGCCGGGTGCGGCGGGGGCGCGGTGGTGAAACGGTGTTCTGAGGGGCTCTCAGGCGGCAAGTGTGCGCGGTTTGAAGGAGGCCCTGGACTTCTCGAAGTCCGCGATGGCGTCCTCGTTCTTCAGGGTGAGGCTGATGTCGTCCAGCCCTTCCAGCAGCCGCCAACGGGCGTTCTCGTCCAGTTCGAAGTCGGCCTCGACGCCGGGCGCCACGACCTTGCGCCGCACGAGGTCCACGGTCACCTCGGAGGTCGGGTCGGCCTCCGTCAGCTGCCAGAGCGCGTCCACGGTCTCCTGCGGCAGCACGACCGTGAGCAGGCCGTTCTTGAGCGAGTTGCCACGGAAGATGTCGGCGAACCGCGAGGAGATGACGGCCTTGAAGCCGTAGTTCTGGAGCGCCCAGACGGCGTGCTCACGGGACGAGCCGGTGCCGAAGTCGGGGCCTGCGACCAGCACCGTTCCGCCCTGGTAGGCGGGCTGGTTGAGCACGAACTCGGGGTCCTTGCGCCACGCCTCGAACAGGCCGTCCTCGAAGCCGTCGCGGGTGACCTTCTTGAGCCAGTGGGCCGGGATGATCTGGTCGGTGTCGACGTTGCTGCGGCGCAGCGGGACCGCCCGGCCGGTGTGTGTGGTGAAGGCTTCCATCTCTCGTCTCCCTTGAGCTTTCTCGGCCCGTCGGCCCGTCAGGCAACAGCCGGTTCGCGTACGTCCGCCAGGTCGGCAGGCGAGGCCAGGTGGCCCAGTACCGCCGTCGCCGCCGCCACCTGCGGCGAGACCAGATGGGTACGGCCGCCCTTGCCCTGTCGGCCCTCGAAGTTGCGGTTCGAGGTGGAGGCGGCGCGCTCACCCGGCTGGAGCTGGTCGGGGTTCATGCCCAGGCACATCGAGCAGCCGGCGTGCCGCCACTCGGCGCCCGCAGCCGTGAACACCTTGTCCAGCCCTTCCTCGACGGCCTGCAGCGCCACCCGTACGGAACCGGGGACGACCAGCATCCGCACAGTGTCGGCAACCTTGCGGCCCTGGAGCACCGAGGCGGCCGAACGCAGGTCCTCGATACGGCCGTTGGTGCACGAGCCGACGAAGACGGTGTCGACGGCGACCTCGCGCAGCGGCTGACCCGCACTCAGCCCCATGTAGTCCAGGGCCTTCTCGGCCGCGTACCGGGCGCTGGCGTCCTCGAAGGAGGCCGGGTCGGGCACCGAGTGGGACAGCGGAGCGCCCTGGCCGGGGTTGGTGCCCCAGGTGACGAACGGCGCCAGCTCGGATGCCTCGATGACGACCTCGTGGTCGAAGATCGCGTCCTCGTCGGTGCGCAGCGTTTTCCAGTAGGCGACGGCCTCGTCCCAGTCCGCGCCCTGGGGGGCGTGATCGCGGCCCTGGACGTAGGCGAAGGTGGTCTCGTCCGGGGCGATCATCCCGGCCCGGGCGCCCGCCTCGATGGACATGTTGCAGATCGTCATCCGCGCTTCCATCGACAGCTTCTCGATGGCCTCGCCGCGGTACTCGATCACATAGCCCTGGCCGCCGCCAGTGCCGATCTTCGTGATGATGGCGAGGATCAGGTCCTTGGCGGTGACGTCCTCGGGCAGCTCGCCGTTCACGGTGACCGCCATGGTCTTGAACGGCGCCATCGGCAGCGTCTGGGTGGCGAGCACGTGCTCCACCTGGGAGGTGCCGATCCCGAAGGCCAGCGCACCGAACGCACCGTGGGTCGAGGTGTGGCTGTCACCACAGACCACCGTCATCCCGGGCTGGGTCAGCCCCAGCTGCGGCCCTACGACGTGTACGACGCCCTGTTCGACGTCGCCCAGCGGGTGCAGCCGCACTCCGAAATCCGCACAGTTCTTACGCAGGGTCTCCAACTGGGTACGCGAGACCGGGTCGGCGATCGGCTTGTCGATGTCGAGGGTGGGGGTGTTGTGGTCCTCGGTCGCGATGGTCAGATCCGTACGCCGCACGGCCCGGCCCGCCTTGCGGAGTCCGTCGAACGCCTGCGGGCTGGTCACCTCGTGGAGCAGGTGCAGATCGATGAAGAGAAGGTCCGGCTCGCCTTCCGCGCGCCTGACGACATGGTCGTCCCAGACTTTCTCCGCGAGTGTGCGTCCCATCGCTTTCCCTTCGGCCGGCAGCGTCGCCGCCCACATGTCGAGACCAGTTCCTCCCCCAGCCTTCGGCCGGGGAGACCCCCAAAAAAGTGGCGGCCGTCTCTCAAGGTTGGCGGGTCGCTGGGAAAATTGAACTTGCGTTTCACACTCTGAGACGTGAGTATCGACGCATGGACAACTCTAGCGGCGTCGGCGTTCTCGACAAGGCAGCTCTGGTACTGAGCGCTCTGGAGTCCGGTCCGGCCACCCTCGCCGGGCTGGTCTCAGCGACCGGTCTCGCGCGCCCCACGGCGCACCGGCTCGCGGTGGCTCTCGAGCACCACCGCATGGTGGCCCGCGACATGCAGGGCCGATTCATCCTCGGCCCGCGGCTGGGCGAGCTCGCCGCTGCGGCGGGCGAGGACCGGCTGCTCGCGGCGGCGGGCCCGGTACTCACCCACCTACGCGATGTGACCGGCGAGAGCGCCCAGCTCTACCGGCGCCAAGGCGACATGCGCATCTGTGTCGCCGCTGCCGAACGCCTCTCCGGCCTGCGCGACACCGTGCCGGTCGGTTCGACGCTGCCCATGAAGGCGGGCTCCGCCGCACAGATCCTGATGGCCTGGGAGGAGCCCGAGCGGCTGCACCGCGGCCTCCAGGGCGCCCGGTTCACCGCCACCGCGCTCTCCGGCGTACGACGCCGGGGCTGGGCCCAGTCGATCGGCGAGCGCGAGCCGGGCGTCGCGTCCGTCTCGGCGCCCGTGCGGGGCCCTTCCAACCGCGTGGTGGCCGCCGTCTCCGTCTCAGGCCCCATCGAGCGTCTGACCCGCCACCCCGGCCGGATGCACGCCCAGGCCATCGTCGACGCCGCTGCCCGACTCAGCGAGTCGCTCCGCAGGCCCGGCTGAGAACCTCGCCCTCCGGGGCGGACACCGGACCCGTGAGGGGCCCCGCGTCCGCCCCCGGGTGCGAGCACGACGAAGGCCCCGCACCGTGAGGTGCGGGGCCTTCTGATCGAGTACCCCCGACCGGATTCGAACCGGCGCTACCGCCTTGAGAGGGCGGCGTGCTAGGCCGCTACACAACGGGGGCCCATCTGCGATCCCGGCCTCGGCCTGTCGGCCTGGACGGAATCCGTACCCCCGACCGGATTCGAACCGGCGCTACCGCCTTGAGAGGGCGGCGTGCTAGGCCGCTACACAACGGGGGCTCGATCTCGCAGAACGTGAACACTGCTGAACACAATGCGGATCTTGCTGGGCTACCAGGACTCGAACCTAGACTAACTGAACCAGAATCAGTCGTGCTGCCAATTACACCATAGCCCACCGAAACGCAACCCCCGGTGGGGATTTTGTTTGGCTGACCGCCTCCGGTTCCGGCCTTTGCGGCCCGCCCCGTTCGGCGACAGGAAGAACATTACCCGATGGCGGACGGTGCTCCAAAACGAGTTCCAGGGGCCCCGTTCCGGGGCACCGTCCCCACCTCGGCGGCTACGAACCGAGCTTGGCCAGGGCCGCGTCGATGCGCTCAAGGGTGCGGTCCTTGCCGAGGACCTGGAGGGACTCGAAGAGGGGCAGGCCGACGGTACGGCCGGTGACGGCGACGCGGACCGGGGCCTGGGCCTTGCCCAGCTTGAGGCCGTGCTCCTCGCCGGCCGCAAGGACCGCCTCCTTGAGGGCGTCCGGGGAGGTCCAGTCGGCGGTCTCCAGCTTGCCGCGGGCCGTACGGAGGAGGGCCTCCGAACCCTCCTTCATCGCCTTCTGCCAGGACTTCTCGTCCTCCACGGGCCGGTTCAGGAAGAGGAAGTCCACGTTGTCGGTGATGTCCGAGAGGACGGTGAGCCGGGTCTGGGCCAGCGGGGCCAGCTCCTCGAACGCCTGCTGGGAGAAGTTCGCCTCGTCCCAAGGGGCGTGGGGGGCCTTCAGCCACGGCTCGCAGGCGGCGACGAAGTCCTTCAGCGGCATCTCCCGCAGGTGCGTGGCGTTGATGGCCTCGCACTTCTTCAGGTCGAAGCGCGCCGGGTTGGAGTTGACCTCGTGGATGTCGAAGGCGGCGACCATCTCGTCGACGGAGAAGATGTCGCGGTCCTCGGCGAGGGACCAGCCGAGCAGGGAAAGGTAGTTGAGCAGGCCCTCGGGGAGGAAGCCGCGCTCGCGGTAGAGGTTGAGGGAGGACTGCGGATCGCGCTTGGAGAGCTTCTTGTTGCCCTCGCCCATGACATAGGGCAGATGGCCGAACTCCGGGATCCGCTTGGCGATGCCCAGCTCCGTCAGCGCCTTGTAGAGGGCGATCTGACGCGGGGTGGAGGAGAGCAGGTCCTCGCCGCGCAGCACGTGCGTGATGTCCATCAGCGCGTCGTCCACCGGGTTGACCAGCGTGTACAGCGGGGCGCCGTTGGTGCGCAGGATGCCGTAGTCGGTGACGTTCTCCGGCTGGAAGGTGATCTCGCCGCGGACCAGGTCGGTGAAGGTGATCGGCTCGTCCGGCATCCGGAAGCGGACGACGTGGCTGCGGCCCTCGGCCTCGTAGGCGGCGATCTGCTCACCGGTCAGCTCGCGGCAGCGGCCGTCGTAGCCGGACGGGCGGCCCTCCTTGCGGGCCTGCTCGCGCCGCTGCTCCAGCTCTTCGGCCGTGCAGTAGCAGGGGTAGGCGTAGCCGCCGTCCAGCAGCTTGCGCGCGACGTCCGCGTAGATGTCCATCCGCTGGGACTGCCGGTAGGGGCCGTGCGGGCCGTCCACCTCTGGGCCCTCGTCCCAGTCGAGGCCCAGCCAGCGCATCGAGTCCAGCAGCTGTTCGTACGACTCCTCCGAGTCGCGCGCCGCGTCGGTGTCCTCGATGCGGAAGACCAGGGTGCCGCCGGTGTGCCGGGCGTACGCCCAGTTGAACAGGGCGGTACGGACCAGACCCACGTGGGGGTTACCGGTCGGGGAGGGACAGAAACGTACGCGGACGTCCGGGCCCGCGGTCGCGTTAGTCACGCTTGATCACCTTATTGGTGAGAGTGCCGATTCCTTCGATGGTGACGGCGACCTCGTCGCCGACGTTCAGGGGGCCGACGCCCGCGGGGGTGCCGGTGAGGATGACGTCACCGGGCAGCAGGGTCATGGCCTCGGTGATGTGGACGATCAGGTCCTCGATGGGCCGGATCATGTCGCTGGTACGGCCCAGCTGGCGCTGCTCGCCGTTGACCGTGCACATGATGCCGAGGTCCGCCGGGTCCAGCTCGGTCTCCGTCCAGGGGCCGAGCGGGCAGGAGCCGTCGAAGCCCTTGGCGCGGGCCCACTGCTTCTCCGTACGCTGCACATCACGCGCGGTGATGTCGTTGGCGCAGGTGTAGCCGAGGATGACGTCCTTGGCGCGCTCGCGCGGCACGTCCTTGCACAGCCGGCCGATGACCACGGCCAGCTCCGCCTCGTGGTGCAGCTCGTTGGAGAAGGACGGGTAGCCGATCGGGTCGTTCGGGCCGATCACCGAGGTGGACGGCTTGAGGAAGGTGACCGGGGTCTCGGGGACCTCGTTGCCGAGCTCCTTGGCGTGCTCGGCGTAGTTCCTGCCGATCGCCACCACCTTGTTGGGGAGGGTGGGCGGCAGGATGCGGACCTTGCTCATGGGGAGCTTCTGGCCCGTGCGCTCGAACTCTGCGAAAGGGTGGCCCTTGATGATGTCGAGGACGGGGCCCTCGGGGGTTGAGGGCTCGCCCTCGACGACGCCGAAACCTACGGTTCCGTCCAGGGAGAATCTTGCGATGCGCACGGGGGTCCTTCGGTGCCGGTTCCAATGGCTGGGACCCCAGCGTATTCCACGGGGTGTCGCGGGCGGGGCGGGGTTGTTCGTGCCCTGCCCCGCCCCCGGCCGTTACCGCAGCCGCGCCATCAACGCGTGTTCCACCAGAGTGATCAGCGCGCTCTTGGCGTCCGCGCGGTGCCGGGCGTCCGTGGTGATGATCGGGGCGTCCGGGCCGATCTGGAGGGCTTCGCGGACCTCTTCGGGCGAGTAGGGCTGGTGGCCGTCGAAGCCGTTGAGGGCGATGACGAACGGCAGCCCGCTGTTCTCGAAGTAGTCCACCGCCGGGAAGCAGTCCGCCAGCCGGCGGGTGTCCACCAGGACCACCGCACCGATGGCACCACGCACCAGGTCGTCCCACATGAACCAGAACCGGTCCTGACCCGGCGTACCGAACAGGTACAGGATCAGGTCCTGGTCCAGGGTGATACGGCCGAAGTCCATGGCCACCGTGGTGGTGGTCTTGTCCGCGGTGTGGGTCAGGTCGTCGATACCGGCCGAGGCGGAGGTCATCACGGCCTCGGTGCGCAGCGGGTTGATCTCCGAGACCGCACCGACGAAGGTCGTCTTGCCCACGCCGAATCCGCCGGCCACCACGATCTTCGCGGAGGTCGTCGAACGGGCTGTCGTACCCCCGACGGGCCCGGCGCTAGAGCTTCCGAAGTCCACTGAGCACCCTTTCGAGCAGTGTCACGTCTGGTTGACCGTCGGCGGTGGTCTCGTCACCGCCCGGCTGGTGGATGGCGACGAGTCCGGCCTCGGCCAGGTCGGCGACGAGGATCCGGGCGACGCCGAGCGGGATGGTCAGGAGTGCCGAGATCTCGGCGACCGACTTGATCTCGTAGCACAGGCGGCAGATTCGCTGGTGCTCCGGGAGCTGGCCCTGGAGCTGAGAGGTCTCCGCCGTGGTGTGCACCAGCGCCTCGATGGCGAGCTGGTAGCGGGGACGGGTCCGGCCACCCGTCATCGCGTACGGACGCACCAGCGGCTGCTGCGGCGGCGGGGGCTGGTCGGCGGCGCGCTGGGTGCCGGCCGACCTGTCACCGGGCGCGGGCTGCACCGGCTGGATACGGGTCTGTGGGTTCTGCTGGTGTTGCGGCTGCCGCTGCGGGGGCGGCGCGCCGTGCTGCGGCTGCCCTCCGTGCTGCGGCTGGCGCGGCGGCTGTCCTCCGTGCTGCTGCGGCGCGCCGTGCTGCGGCCGGCCGGGCTGCTGCGGCTGCCGGCCGTGCTGTGGCTGACCGGGCTGCTGCGGGTACTGACCGGTCGGCCGCTGGACGTGCTCGCTCGGTGCCGAAGGGAAGTTGAAACGGTTCAGGAACGGCGCGTCCCCACCCTGGGCCGCGACGGACTGACCGTCCTGCGGCTGATCGGGACGACCATTGCCGTACGACGACGGACCTCCTGGGGGCGTTGCCACGTTTCCTCCTCCGACTCACGGACATACGGCCGTTGCGCTCACGGCACCTTATGGCGCCCGGCCGCGTTGCGCACTGCCACGGGACAGTTGTGCCCTAGTTGAGAAGACTGCCCTGAAGTTCCGCTCGCAGATCCGGGGTGAGGACCCCTCCGGCACGGTCGACCAGCAACGCCATCTCGTATCCCACCAGGCCGATGTCGGCCTCGGGGTGGGCCAGGACGGCCAGCGAGGAGCCGTCGGAGATGGACATGATGAAGAGGAATCCCCTCTCCATCTCCACAACCGTCTGGTTGACCCCACCGCCCTCGAAGATCCGGGACGCGCCCGCGGTCAGCGAGGTGAGCCCCGAAGCGACTGCCGCCAGCTGGTCGGCGCGGTCGCGCGGGAAGCCCTCGGACATCGCGAGCAGGAGTCCGTCGGCGGAGACCACCACCGTGTGGGACACCCCGGGGGTGTTCTCCACGAAGTTGGTGATCAACCAGTTCAGGTTCTGCGCCGCCTGGCTCATCGGGCTCACACTAACGCTCCTGATCGTAGGTGCTGCCGGGGCCGAAGCCCTGTCGGTCATTCTGGTTGCCGTCGCCCGCCGTGCGCCCCTGGCGGACGCCGCGGTGCAGGTTGCTCAGTCTCCCGCGCACGTCCTCGGGCGCGCGCGAGACCGAGGGGCCGCCCTGCCGGCTGTCTTCCGCGGCACCCGCGACCAGATTGGCCTTGGGCACCCGGCGCGGCAGTCCGGACGAGGTGACACCGCCGGACTGCGGGGCACGCAACTGACCCGCCCTGTTCCAGCGTTCGTCGTTCTCGCTCCACCGGTGGGTTCCGGTTTCCTCCTGCGACGGCTGCCCCGCGGACTCCTCGGCCGGGGCTTCCCAACCCTGCGCGCGGTCCTGGTGCTGCGCTTCCGGCTCCCCGTCCTGCTGCTGTCGCCCCGGGTCACGTCGCGGGAGGCCCGCTTCGGTCGTGGTGCGACGGCTGTTCGGGAGGGAATCCGGACGGTCGAAACCTACACGCTCAGCGTCCCGGTGGGGAACGCCAGAAGAAGATTCCGCTTCCGGCTGCTGCGACGTGTACTGGCCCTCGTGCGCTGGCCGTTGGGGCTGCAGCCGCTGCTGCTCGTACTCCCCGGTGCCGGGCGTGGAGGTCTCGTGGGGCTGCTGTGTTGAGGAACCGCCGTAGGACTGTCCGTAGCCCTGGTCGTATCCCGCGTCGTAGCCGCCGGTGTACTGCTGCGCGGCGATCTCACCGGTCTGCTCGTACCCCTCGTATCCCTGCTGGTACGGGTGGGCCGGCTGCTGGTACTGGTCGCCGGGCTGCTGGTACGGGTCGCCTTGCGCATACGCGTCGTACGGCTGTCCCTGCGCGGTGTCGTACGGCTGTTGCCCCTGCGGGTAGGCGTCCTGCCGTGGCTCCTGAGGGGGCTGTGGCGGCTCGGCCTGCTGGGGTTGGTGTTGTTGCAGCTGCGCTTGCTGGGACTGCGGCGCCTCCAGCGCCGCGCGGCGCTCCTCGCGGAACCGGGAGCGGCTGACGGAGCCGAGGGTCAGGGACTGGTCGCCGGAGCCGTAGCGCGAGTCGTCGAAGCCCAGCTCGGCGGCCGAGCGGGAATCCAACGCGTTCGGCTCGCGGGGCTGTTCGGGGACGATACGGGAGACGGTGAAGTCCTCCTCGGAGGAGTCCTCCTCCCCTCCCCCGCCGTGCGTGATGGCGTCCGGCAGCATCACCAGCGAGGTGGTGCCCGCCTGCTCGCCGGAGGGGCGCAGCTGGACGCGGATGCCGTGCCGGTCGGCGAGGCGGCCCACCACGAACAGGCCCATGCGCTGGGAGACGGCGACGTCCACCGTCGGCGGGTTGGCCAGCTTGTGGTTGATGTCCGCGAAGTCCTCGGCGGTCAGACCTATGCCCTTGTCATGGATCTCGATCATCATCCGGCCGTCCGGCAGCCGGGTCGCGGTGACCCGCACCTTGCTCTGCGGCGAGGAGAACGACGCCGCGTTCTCCAGCAGCTCGGCGAGCAGGTGGACCAGGTCGTTGACGACCTGCCCGTGGATCTCCGTCTCGGGGATGCCGCTGACCTCGATACGCGCGTAGTGCTCCACCTCGGAGGAGGCGGCGCGCAGGATGTCGACGAGCGGCACCGGTTCCGTCCACCGGCGGCCCGGCTCCTCGCCGGCGAGGACCAGCAGATTCTCGCCGTTGCGGCGCATCCGGGTGGCCAGGTGGTCCATCCGGAACAGCTTCTCCAGCTGGTCCGGATCCGCCTCGCTGTTCTCCATCTCCGTCACCAGCTCCAGCTGGCGCTCGATGAGGCCCTGGTTGCGGCGGGAGAGGTTGGTGAAGATCGCGTTGACGTTCCCGCGCAGCAGCGCCTGCTCGGCGGCGAGCCGCACGGCCTCGCGGTGCACCTGGTCGAAGGCGCGGGCAACCTCGCCGATCTCGTCACTGCTGGTGATCGGGATGGGCTGGACGCGGGTGTCCACGCGGCCCGGCTCGGTCCGCGAGAGCTGGTCGACCAGCATCGGCAGCCGCTGCTGGGCCACGTCGAAGGCGGCGGTGCGAAGCGAGCGCATGCTGCGGCTCATCGAGCGGGCCATCCGGCCGGCGATGACGAACGCCAGCAGCAGGGCGACCAGCACGATCGCCGAGTTCACCAGCGCGTTCCTACGGGCGTCGGAGGCGATCCGCTCGGTCTCCTCGACCGCGTTCCGCGTCAGCTTCGACTCGACGGCCCGGTAGGCGTCGAAGGCACCGGTGGAGGTGGCGAAATAGGTCTCGGTGGTGATGCCCTTGGCCCGCAGCTCACGGGGCCCGGCGCCGGAGCCGATGGCCGTCACCATCTTGTCCACGGAGGGCGGAGGGACGAACTTACGGCCCTTCGCCGCCGCGGCCTCCTTGGCCGCCTGGGCCTGCTTGCGGCCCGCGGCCTCGGCCTTGGCGGTCTCGTCCTTGAGCAGCCGCACATCCGCGGGGCGCCCGCCGGAGCTGTACTCGCCCAGTGCGATGCGCTCCAGGTAGTGGTACGAGGCCAGCGCGGTGCGCTGGGCCTCCTTGTCCTTGCGGGACGGCCCGGGCTTCACCATCAGATGGGTGCCCAGCGACCGCTGGAGGGACTCGGCGGCCTTGGCCAGCGAGATGGCGTAGACGGTACGGCCGTAGGAGGTGACGTTCCCGGTGCCCAGCCCGAGCTCGTTGGCGAACTCCATCAGCGGGTGCTGGATGGTGACGTAACCCTCTTCGGTCTTCACGCCGGGCAAGTCCTTGGTGTACGCGGACTCGCGCAGCACCGGCAGCCGGGGCTCGACCTTCTCGAACGCGGCGAGCCGGCGCTTGAGGCCCGGGTTGTCCGGAAGATGGGAGGCGGCGCTCTTGAACTCCCTGGCGGCCCGGTCGGTCGCGACGCGGGCCTTCCGGACCGCGGGGTCGTTCTTCTGCCCCTTGAGGAGCGGCTCGGCAGTGCGGTCGCGCTCGTCGATGAGGGCGTTGCCGTAATTGGCTGCCGCCTCGACCAGTTCGGCCGTACGCTGGGCTTCCTTGGCGTCCTGCCAGGCGGAGACGTCGGATTCGACCTTGAAGCCGCCGAAGACGAGGGCGACGAGCACGGGTATGAGCAGGATTGCGTTCAGCCGGGTGGGGACGCGCCAGTTGCGCGCCGACCACCGGCTGCCACTGCCGGACGCGGGCGGCGGCGGCTGGAGGGCCGAGGCATGCGGGCCACGCGGCGCGGCAGGACGCTGCGGAGGGGTGAAGTTACCCCTCGAGCCCGCAGAGCCCTGTTGTTCGGAACCCTCTCCTGCCGGTCCCGACGTACCCCTGGTCGTTCGCCTCACTCGACTTCTCACCTCTCGGTGCGCGGCGCCCCCTGACAGCTTGCGCCTGCGCTACTGCTGAGTTCAGGGAATTCCAGCACGTCACGACCGCTCCCTCCAAACAGTTGGCGCATTACGGAGGGCGAGGAAAGACGAGGAAACCGGTCCACGGAAAAACGGGCATTGGGGCCGTGCGGCGGCAAATAGCCCGGGATTCGTACGCAGAGTGAGACGTTCCGCGCGCCCCGCGTGTTCACGTGGACGTAATTCTCTGTCGAAACGTTATGAACGTGAGGCCGTCATGATTCCCGGGCATGGCGAAAAACACAGCCTCCCCGGGACGGGGTCCCACGGTGCGCAGCGGCCGTCGGAGCGGCTGCGCCGCCGCTGGTGGGAACGTTCGGCCGCGCTACTTGAGGCGGGCCAGCAGCGCGTGTTCCACCAGGGTGATCAGACCGCTCTTGGCCTCGGCCCGGTGCCGGGCGTCGGTGGTGATGATGGGGGTGTCGGGGCCGATCTGGAGGGCTTCGCGGACTTCCTCCGGCGAGTAGGGCTGGTGGCCGTCGAAGCCGTTGAGGGCGATGACGAACGGCAGCCCGCTGTTCTCGAAGTAGTCCACCGCCGGGAAACAGTCCGCCAGCCGACGGGTGTCCACCAGGACCACCGCACCGATGGCACCACGCACCAGGTCGTCCCACATGAACCAGAACCGGTCCTGACCCGGCGTACCGAACAGATACAGGATCAGATCGTCGTCGAGGGTGATACGGCCGAAATCCATCGCCACCGTTGTGGTGGTCTTCCCCGCGGTGTGGGTCAGGTCGTCGATACCGGCCGAGGCGGAGGTCATCACGGCCTCGGTGCGCAGCGGATTGATCTCCGAGACCGCACCGACGAAGGTCGTCTTGCCCACGCCGAATCCACCGGCCACCACGATCTTCGCGGAGGTGGTGGCCCGCCCGGGCGCGGGCGTCCCGTAGCCCTGCTGGCCGGCCTGTCCCATGGAACCCATCGGCCCCACCGGCTGGGTCGGCTGACGCCCGGCGGGGTCCATCTGCGGGCTAGAGCTTACGAAGTCCACTGAGCACCCTTTCCAGCAACGTCACGTCGGGGGCGCCGCCCGGGTCCGAGGCGCTGCCCGGCTGGTGGATGGCCACCATCCCGGCCTCGGCGAGGTCGGCGACGAGAATGCGGGCCACTCCCAGCGGGATGGCGAGCAGTGCGGAGATCTCCGCGACCGATTTGACCTCCCGGCACAGGTGGCAGATCCGCTGGTGCTCCGGCAGCAACCCCTGCAGTTGCATCGGGTCCGCGTTGCTGCTCACCAGGGCCTCGATGGCGAGCTGGTAGCGCGGCCGGGTGCGGCCGCCCGTCATGGCGTACGGACGCACCAGTGGCTGGTCGCCCTCGACGCCGTACGGCGCATGGGAATTGTGCACACCGTACGGATCGTGTGAAGCGGGCGGCGGGGTCATGGCTCCTCCGAGCGAGGCATGGGGTCGGCGAACGGACTGTGGTGCTCAGGTGGGGGGAGCGTGATGATCAGTTGAGAATGCTTCCCTGGAGTTCCGCACGTACGTCGGGGGTGAGTACGCTTCCTGCACGGTCCACCAAGAGCGCCATCTCATAGCCGATGAGGCCGATGTCCGCGTCGGGGTGGGCGAGAACGGCGAGCGAGGAGCCGTCGGAGATGGACATGATGAAGAGAAACCCTCTCTCCATCTCCACCACTGTCTGGTTGACCCCACCACCCTCGAAAATGCGGGAAGCGCCCGCCGTCAGCGAAGTGAGCCCCGACGCAACCGCTGCCAGCTGATCGGCGCGGTCGCGCGGAAATCCCTCCGACATGGCCAGAAGCAGGCCGTCGGCGGAGACCACCACCGTGTGCGACACCCCGGGGGTGTTCTCCACGAAGTTGGTGATCAACCAGTTCAGATTCTGCGCAGCCTGGCTCATCGGACTCAACTAACGCTCCTGCTGATAGGTGGGACCTGCGCCGCGGTTGTCCGTACCGGCCTGTCGGCCCTGCTGGATACCGCGGCGGAGATTGGTCAGCCGACCACGCACGTCATCGGGCGCGCGGGAGACCTGGGGACCGGACTGTGCGGAGGACTGCTGCTGCGCGGTGCCCGCGACCAGGTTGGCCCGGGGCACGCGGCGCGGCAGACCCGAGGTGGTCACCCCGCCGGCTGCGGGCTCGCGAAGCTGTTCGGCACGCCGCCAGCGCTCGTCGTTGGGCGAGGCCCCCCAGCCGGCGTCGGACGCGGCAGCGCCCTGGCCCGTGCTGCCCGCGGTGCCCGGCGCCGCCTGACGCTGGGGCAGTGGCGGGACTGCCGAGGCGGGCTGCCCCGGGCGCGGGGCGGGTGCCTGGGCAGGCTGCCGACCGGGACCGCCGCCTGGGCCTGGGGCGGTGCTGGGACCCGTACCGGCACCGGTGCTTTCCGGGGCGGCGACGGGCGCCTGCTCCGTCGGGCCCGGATGCGGTTGCGCGGGCGACTGCGGGGCTGCCCGGCCCGGTTCCGGCTGGCCGGGGTCGCGGAACCAGTTGGACTCGATGGACGCGAAGATCGGCGTTGGAGCGTCCGCGGGGGCCGGCGGGACGGAAGGTATGCCCTCGGACGGGTCACCCGGCTGGGCACGGGAACCGTCCTGGCCCGGCAGCGCGGGGTCGGCGCCCGGGTATCCGGGGTGGGCGTACTCGCCGGTGCCCTCGGGCTCGTCGTGACCGCGCGGGGTGTCCTCGTCGCCGGGGCCCTGCTCGGGGCGGGCCCAACTCGGGCGGTTCTCCCCGTCCGAAGGGCGGCCCGGTGCGGCGTCGTCGAAGGAGGGACGGGCGAACTGGGCGGTGTCGGCGGGGCCGCCGCTCGCCTGGGGGCGGGCGAACTGCCCGGTGTTCCCGGGCCCGTCGGGGCTGCCGGACTGCGCGTACTCGCCGGTGTCGGCGGGGCCGTCCGGGGTGATGCGGGGAATCTCGCTGGTGCTGCCCGGACCCTCCGAAGGCGAACCCGGACGCGCGTACTCCCCCGTCTCCGAGGTGCCCGGACCGCCCGACTGCGGCAGCGCGAACTGCCCCGTACCGGAGGGGCCGCCCTGGGAACCGGGCTGCGCGAACTGGCCCGTATCGGCAGGGCCGCCCTGACCGATCTGCGGGAACTGGCCCGTACCGGCCGGGCCGTCCGGGGTGATGCGGGGAATCTCGCTGGTGCTGCCCGGACCCTCCGAGGGTGAACCGGGGTACGCGTACTCGCCCGTGGCAGACGAACCGCCCTGGGAACCCGGCTGCGCGAACTGGCCCGTATCGGCAGGGCTCCCCTGACCGATCTGCGGGAACTGGCCCGTGCTGCCGGGGCCCTCCTGCGGTCCGCCCGGGCGTGTGTACTCGCCCGTGTCCGCGGGGCTGCCCGACTGGGGCAGGGCGAACTGGCCCGTGCCGGTGGAGGGCTGGGGGCGCGGGGCAGAGGGGGCACCGGGGAGTTCGGGCGTGGGGCCGCCCTGGCCTCGGTTGGGCGCCGGCGGGTTGGCTCCGTTGCCGGGGCCGGCCGGGGCCTGGCCCGGGCGGGCCGGGTTGGGCGGTGCGCCGAAGAAGTTGACGGCGCTGCCGCCGGAGCCGGGCTGGGGGCGGCTGCCGTCGCGCGCGGGCAGCGCGGGCCGTGCGCCGCCCGCGTCCTGACCGCGGGCCGGCAGTGCGCCCATCCGCGAGGACTCGCCCGCGCCGAGGCCGGCACCCGCGCCGGGGCCCTGGCCCGGCGCACCCGGTCCGCCGTTCTGCGGACCGCGCTGCAGCGCAGCGGCGAGGTTGCCGCCCTTGCTGCCGCCCCGGGTCTGCGGGGGCGGCGGCCCGCCCTGGCCGCCGGGCGTGCCCGCGCCGGGGCGGCCCTTCATTCCCTGGGCGCCCTGTGCGACGTCGACGGGCAGCATGACCAGCGCGGTCGTGCCACCGGAGTCGGAGGGGCGCAGCTGGATGCGGATGCCGTGCCGCAGGGAGAGCCGGCCGACCACGAACAGGCCCATGCGGCGGGAGACGGACACGTCCACCGTCGGCGGGTTGGCCAGCCGCTCGTTGATCGCGGACAGGTCCTCCGGGGACAGCCCGATGCCGGTGTCGTGGATCTCGATGAGCACCCGCCCGTCGGGCAGGGCGTGACCGGTGACCTTGACCTTGGTCTGCGGGGAGGAGAACGAGGTGGCGTTCTCCAGCAGCTCGGCGAGCAGGTGGACGAGGTCGTTGACGACGCGGCCCGCGACCTCGGTGGACGGCACGGAGTTGAGCTCGATGCGTTCGTACTGCTCCACCTCGGAGGCGGCGGCGCGGAGCACGTCGACCAGCGGTACGGGGCGCGTCCAGCGGCGGCCGGGCTCCTCACCGGCGAGAACCAGCAGGTTCTCGCCGTTGCGGCGCATGCGGGTGGCGAGGTGGTCGAGCTTGAAGAGCGAGGACAGCTGGTCCGGATCGGCCTCGCGGGACTCCAGTTCGGAGATGAGCGAGAGCTGACGCTGGATCAGGCCCTGGCTGCGCCGCGAGAGGTTGGTGAACATCGCGTTGACGTTCCCTCGGAGCAGCGCCTGCTCACCGGCGAGGCGGACGGCCTCGCGGTGGACGTCGTCGAAGGCCGCGGCCACCTTGCCGATCTCGTCCCGGCTGTGGACTCCGACGGACTCGACGGAGGTGTCCACGTCCTGCGGCTCGGCCTCGGACATCTGCTTGACCAGCTCGGGCAGCCGCTTGCGGGCGACTTCCTGCGCCGTGTCCTGGAGGCGGCGCAGCGAGCGGACCATGGAGCGCGCCACGACGAACGCGCCGACCAGCGAGATACCGAGGACGAGCAGGATGAGCGCACCGCTGATCAGCGCCTCGCGCTGGGCTTCGGAGCGCAGCTCGCGCGCCTGCTGCTCCATCTTCTCCAGCAGCGTGCGCTCGATCTTCTCCATGCTGTCGATCTTGGACGCGTCCTGGTCCATCCAGTCGACGAAGGTGCGCTTCTGCTTCCTGATCGCGTCCGGGCTGTGCAGCATCCGCTCGCGGTAGTTGTCGGCCAGCTGGACGTTGACGTCGCCGCCGCTGATCGGCTTGAGGAGCGTATTAGCTGCCTTGTCCCCGTAGATCTGGCTGAAGCTGTCGAGCTCGGCGCCCTCACTGTCGGTGGCCGTCCGGGCGTAGAGCCGGTCGTTCTCGGAGAGCTTGGGGTTGGGCTCGTGGGCCAGGCCCGCGGAGATGATCGCGCGCTGCATGGAGGCGTACTCCTTGGCGCTGGAGAACGCGGCCAGCGCGCGGGTGCTGCGGATCATCTCCGAGTTGCTGGTCGCCTGCGCCATGTCCTGCGAGAGGGAGAGCAGCGACTCGATGAGCTGGTTGTAGGCGTTGACAGTCTGGGAGACGTTGTCGGGGTTCTCGTAGGCGCGCTCGCGGATCGTGTTGATCGCGCCGAGCTGACGGACGATGTCCAGGACGGTGGACTGGACGCCCGCCATCGTCTTGTCGCTGCCGTCGATGTCGCCGGTGGCCTTCTGGAAGGACTTGAAGGCCTGGTCGGTCCGCTCCCGGGGCGCGACGACGAGGTCGTCCTTCTCGTTGCCCGTGCTCACCAGCGGGCCGGCCGACTTGTCCCGCTCGTCCTGAAGTGCCGCTGCCAGGTTGGTGGCCTGCTCCGTCATCTCGGTCAGGCGCTTCATGTAGTCGAGCTGGTCGACGTTCTGCAGCGAGCCGGAGATCCGCATACCACCGAGCGTGGTAGCGGCGATCACCGGGAGAGCCAGGAGGGAGACGAGGCGCGTGCTGATGCGCCAGTTGCGCAGGGCTACGCGGGGCCCGAGGTCGGGGCCCTCGGACGAGCCCTTGCCCTTGGCCGCGGCGTCACCCTTGCCGGACTTGCCCTGCTTGCCGCCCTTGCCCTTTCCGGCGCCGTTCCCGGTGCTCACCTGCTTGCCCGAGGGCGTGCCCTGCTCACCACCCGCGGGCCCGTCGTCCTGGGCACGCTGGGGCTGGGAACCGCGGTCGGCCGAGCCTTGCGCCTCCGGGGCTCCCTCAGCGCTGCCATCCCTCTTGAAACGTCCCTGCACTAGCGTCGCAACCTCTGGACCAGGCGTCCCCCCGCTCGCGACGGCGGGACGGTATCGAGTCGTGGGGGTCCAAGGCCCCCATGGCGGTCGTGATGACCGGCGCGTCCCCTCATCACCGTCGCGCGGCGCCGCTCGCGTGCGCCGACGCGCTCCGGTCTGTTTCGTCCTGCGGCGGTCCGTGGAATTCCAGCACAGTGCCGGATCTCCAACAAGGGCTGTGGATAACCCTTGAGTGTCGATAACCGAGCGCACACGAATGCTTACTCAGAGTGGAAAGAGCAAAGCGGAATGCCGGATTTTTACTGATCGGACACCCCGGGGCGGACAGCTGCGCGCCACGCCCAAGTACCCGGCAGAGCGCACGTATTACCCCCTTGGCCCGCTGTGTCCGATTACGGTGCCGGATTCAACGATTACTTATGTCTGGTTTTGGTAACGGGCTCGTGAGCAAACTCACATGCCAGTCGTTGCCTAGATCACGTTGCTACGGGGAATAGCGCGCCTACTCTCGGCATTTACATAGCACATTGAAATGACAAGCCGAGCGAGGTAAGGGCACCAGTGAACTCCACGCTGACCATGCGGAACATAGCCAACCCGCAGCGCACCACCCTGGCACATCTGACGGACGCCGACGAGCTTACGACCGCAACGGTTGCCGCTCACGAAGCGACGGAGATGGAAGGCGCCCTGCCGGAGCGGACCGCAAACCCCCGCCGGACCGTACTGGTGGACGCCCCCGCGAGCTGAGTTCTCGCCCTTCGCGCCCTGCTCCCCCGAGGCTTCTCACCCTTCGGCCTGCTCTCCCGAAGGACAGCGGCTCTCCGGCCTGAAGGACAGCAACTCTCCGAAGCAAGCGACTCTCCGAAGCGCAGCGGCGCGAAACGTACAGAGGCGCGTGTGGGAACCCTCCCCCAGGGTTCCCACACGCGCCTCTGCCGTCTCTCCTGCCTCCAGCCGTCCCTGACCCGGCCGTTGGGCCTCAGCCCTGCCAGCTGTGCGGGGCGCGGAAGCCGTGCTGGCGCTCCAGCCGGCGCCATCCCGCCTTGGTCGGGCGCCCACGGCGCACGGACGTCCGGGAGTGCCCGGCGCGGGTGGAGGCGGCGGCGCGGGCGAGGAGCAGCGCGGTGACCGCGGCCAGCTCCTCCGCGTTCGCCCGGCCCTTCTCCACGCGCACCACGCTGTTCGCCTCGGCGCTCAGCGGGGCCGTACTGCCGGGCTCCTCAGGGGTCTTGTTCATCTGTGCTCCCATCACTGCGGGGGGTTGCCGTGCTTGCGCGACGGCAGGTCGGCGTGCTTGCTGCGCAGCATCGCGAGGGACCGGATGAGGACCTCGCGGGTCTCGACCGGGTCGATGACGTCGTCCACCAGGCCGCGCTCGGCGGCGTAGTAGGGGTGCATCAGCTCGGCCTTGTACTCCTTGACCATGCGGACACGCATGGCCTCGGGGTCGTCGGCCGCCGCGATCTGCTTGCGGAAGATGACGTTGGCGGCGCCCTCGGCGCCCATCACCGCGATCTCGTTGGTGGGCCAGGCGAAGGTCAGGTCGGCGCCGATGGACTGGCTGTCCATGACGATGTACGCGCCGCCGTACGCCTTGCGCAGGACGACGGAGATCCGCGGCACGGTGGCGTTGCAGTAGGCGTACAGCAGCTTGGCGCCGTGCCGGATGATGCCGCCGTGCTCCTGGTCGACGCCCGGGAGGAAGCCCGGCACGTCCAGCAGGGTGAGGATCGGGATGTTGAAGGCGTCACACATCTGCACGAAGCGCGCCGCCTTCTCGCTGGCCTCGATGTCCAGCACTCCGGCGAGCGACTGCGGCTGGTTGGCGACGATGCCGACGACCTCACCGTCCATCCGCGCCAGCGCGCAGATGATGTTGGTCGCCCAGCGCTCGTGCACCTCCAGGAAGTCGCCGTCGTCGACGAGTTCCTCGATGACCTTGCGCATGTCGTACGGGCGGTTGCCGTCGGCTGGCACCAGGTCGAGCAGGGCTTCCCCGCGTCGGTCGGCGGGGTCGGCGGTGGGCTCGGTGGGCGGGTTCTCGCGGTTGTTCTGCGGCAGCAGGGAGAGGAGGTAGCGGACCTCCTCCAGGCAGGTCTCCTCGTCGTCGTAGGCGAAGTGCGCCACGCCGGAGGTCGCCGCGTGCACATCGGCGCCGCCCAGGCCGTCCTGGCTCACCTCGGCACCGGTCACCGCCTGCACCACGTCGGGGCCGGTGATGAACATCTGCGAGGTGTCGCGGACCATGAAGACGAAGTCGGTCAGCGCCGGGCTGTAGGCAGCGCCGCCGGCGCAGGGGCCGAGCATCACGCTGATCTGCGGGATGACACCGGACGCCTTGGTGTTGCGCTGGAAGATGCCGCCGTAACCGGCCAGCGCCGCGACACCTTCCTGGATACGGGCGCCCGCGCCGTCGTTGAGGGAGACCAGCGGCGCACCCGCCGCGATCGCCTTGTCCATCAGCTTATGGATCTTGGTGGCGTGAGCCTCGCCCAGTGCTCCGCCGAAGATCCGGAAGTCGTGCGCGTAGACGAAGACCGTCCGGCCGTGCACGGTGCCCCAGCCGGTGATCACACCGTCGGTGTACGGCTTCTTCTCCTCCAGCCCGAAGCCGGTGGCGCGGTGCCGGCGCAGCGGCTCGATCTCGCGGAAGCTGCCCTCGTCCAGGAGCAGGTCGATCCGCTCCCGGGCTGTCAGCTTGCCCTTGGCGTGCTGTGCCTCGGTCGCCCGCTCGCTGGGGCCCTGGTACGCCTGTGCACGGATCGCGTGCAGCTCGGCGACGCGCCCACGGGTGTCCTGCGCCGGTACGGAGCCGGGTGAGCCGGGCGACTCGGGCTCGGCCTGGTCGGCCTGCTCGGTCTGGGACGACGGCTGGGGCAGATCGGTCATGTATAGACCCTACGAAACTGCGGCGCCGATCACCGTCGTCAGATTCGTACAGTCTCCGCGGCCGATTCATGGCAGCGCTGGACAGAACCATGGGGGGCCGTGACAGGACGAAGGGGAAACCCTCTCACGCACAGCGGAGGGGGCTGTGGGATTTCCACAGCCCCCTCCCGCCCAAGGCTTTGCGTTCGGCGGGCGCCGGTCTGCCCACCGTACGGGGTGCCCTCTCCTGTGGCGCGTCGTTCAAGGCTGTCGCACAGCAGCCGGACCCTCCACGTCGTGACCGTCCACGTGACGGCTCGGCACCCCCACGGCGGAGAAGAGCGCGCTCCGTTCGCCCGCCGTCACAAGGAGGAAGGCGACAGCCGTCACCGCGGACGAGAGCAGGAAGCTGAGGTCGAAGCCGCCCAGGCGGGGGACGAGGGGGCCGGTGTAGAGCGGGGTGTCGACGGCCAGCAGCCCCACGCAGGAGCCGATGGCCCAGGCCACCGTGGCGCGGATGTTCCAGCCTGCGGTGTACCAGTAACGGCCCCCGATCGAGCGGCGGTTGAGGACCTGGAGCGCCTCCGCGTCGTAGACGCCCCGGCAGCGCGCGTGCCCGATCAGCACGATCACGGCCCAGGGGGCGCCCACGGCGGTCAGCAGCAGCACGAAGGCCGTCATCGCGTCCTGCGCGTCCCACACGAAGTGGCCGAGGTAGACGAGCGCTGTCGCGAGGGCCCCCACGGTGTAGGTGGCCTTGGTCCGGGTGGTACGCGGAACGATGGCGTCCAGGTCGAGCCCCATCGAGTAGAGCATCAGCCCCGCGTTGCCGATCGAGCCGAACGAGGCGGCCAGCAGCAGCGGCACCAGGAACCAGAACGGCGCCTGCTCGACCAGCGGCCCCGCGTAGTCGGTGGCCGCGTCGACGGCGACCGCGGTGAAGGTGCCGAAGAGCTGGGGGATCAGCAGTCCGGCGACCAGCCCGACACAGGTGGTGAGGTAGACGCGGCGGGAGGAGTGCCGGGCGGGCGACATGTAGCGGGTGTAGTCGCCCAGCAAGGTGATGAAGGCGATCGGGCCACTGAGCCCGGCCGCCACCACGGACAGCAGCCAGGTCGTCCAGAAGTCGCCGAGCAGGTACTCGGTCCCGGCGGGCGCCTGGGTGGTGAAGTGCGGCGCGTACGCGAACAGGCCGACGACCAGCAGCGCGGTCATGCCGACGGCGAGGACCCGGCTCAGCCGGAGCAGCAGCTTGTAGCCGTACACGGCGCACACGGCGGTGCACACCGCGAGCACGGCGTAGACGATCGCGTACCCCGCGGCCGAGTCGGGCATCCCGCAGAGCCGGGAGAGTGAGCCGACCATCGCATCCCCGCCGACCCACAGCGTGAGCGCGGTGTAGCCGAGCGAGAGCAGCAGCCCGATCGACGAGCCCAGCAATCTGCCGCGTACGCCGAACTGGGCACCGCTGCTGGTCGAGAGGTTGGTCGCGGTACGCAGCGACACCAGCGCGAGCGGGGCGACCAGCACCGTGCCGATCAGGGTGCCTACCAGGAGTGAGGAGACGGCGGGCCAGAAGCCCAGCCCGAAGGAGACCGGCAGCCAGCCGAAGATGACGACGCCGAGTGCCAGGTTCGATCCGATGAGAAAGCTGACGATGTCGCGTGGGCGGCCAGTGCGCTCCGCTTCGGGTATCACATCGACGCCGTGCTGCTCGATCTGCATGGTGCTCCCTGTCGGGGTGGGGCCGGCATTTGGTTTGAGCAGCGCTCAATCTGAGGCATCAATAGCGGCAGGGTCAATGGTGCGATGCAAAGACTTGACTATTTGAGCGTTGCTCTAAATGCTGGCCGGACACACAGCAACACACAACGGGACACTTACATCGCTACCGGAAGGTGGAAGACGTGCGGCTGGGTCCGACCGAGCGGGACCGCCTGCTGATCTTCGGCACGGCCGAGCTGGCGCGAGCCAGACGGGCCAGAGGGCTGCGGCTCAACGTGCCGGAGGCCACGGCGCTGATCGCCGACACCGTCTGTGAGGCGGCCCGCGACGGGCTCCGGCTCGCCGAGGCGATCGAGGCGGGACGCGCGGTGCTGGGCCCCGACGACGTACTGCCCGGCGTGGCCGAGGTGCTGACCGAGATCCAGGTGGAGGCCGTCTTCGACGACGGCTCCCGGCTCGCGGTGATCCCCTCCCCCATCCCGGCGGCCAGTCCGCCCGAGCAGGCTCCCGGCGCCGTGCTGCCGGCCGCGCCCGGGGACGGCACGGAGCAGGCGCACGCGCCGCAGCCGCCCGCGCTGTCGCTGACCGTCCGCAACACCGCCGAGGTACCGGTCAGCGTCACCTCGCACTTCCATTTCTTCGAGGCCAATCCCCGGCTGGACTTCAACCGGGCCTCCGCCTACGGGATGCGGCTGGCCGTACCCGCGGGCTCCTCGGTGCGCTTCGACCCCGGCGGCACCGCCGAGGTGGGTCTCGTCCCGCTGGGCGGCGAGAGGGTGGCCATCGGCTTCGCCGGTCTGGTGGACGGTCCGCTGGACGCGCCCGGAGCCCGCGCGGAGGCGCTGCGACGTGCTGCGGCCTGCGGATATCTGGGCGCCGAGCCCGCCGTCACCGAGGAGGAGGGCCAGTCATGAGCGTGGACGCACACGAGTACGCGGCCGTGCACGGACCGCGTGCCGGTGACCGGGTGCGGCTGGGCGACACCGGGCTCGTCGTCCGCGTCGAGTCCGACTCCCAGCAGCCGGGGAACGAGTTCCTGGCCGGGTTCGGCAAGACGGCCCGCGACGGGCTGCATCTGAAGGCGGCGGCCGTCCGCGAGACCTGCGACGTGGTGATCAGCAATGTGCTGGTCATCGACGCCGTGCAGGGCATCCGCAAGGTGTCCATCGGTATCCGCGAGGGCCGGATCCATGCGATCGGCCGCGCCGGCAACCCCGACACCGTCGACGGCGTGGACGTCGTCGTGGGCACCGGCACCTCGATCGTCTCCGGCGAGGGGCTGATCGCCACCGCGGGCGCCGTGGACACCCATGTCCATCTGCTGTCCCCGCGCATCATGGAGGCGTCGCTCTCCTCCGGAGTCACCACCATCATCGGCCAGGAGTTCGGGCCGGTATGGGGTGTGGGCGTCAACTCGCCCTGGGCGCTGGGGCACGCGTTCTCCGCGTTCGACGCCTGGCCGGTCAACATCGGCTTCCTGGGCCGGGGTTCCTCCTCGCACGCAGCGCCGCTGGTGGAGGCACTCGCCGAGGGCGGCGCCTGCGGTTTCAAGGTGCACGAGGACATGGGGGCGCACCACCGGGCGCTGGACACCGCGCTGCGGGTGGCCGAGGAGTACGACGTACAGGTCGCGCTGCACAGCGACGGGCTGAACGAGGCGCTGGCCGTGGAGGACACCCTCGCGGTGCTGGAAGGCCGCACCATCCATGCCTTCCACATCGAGGGCTGCGGCGGCGGCCACGTACCCAATGTGCTGCGGATGGCGGGCGTGCCCAATGTCATCGGCTCCTCGACCAACCCCACGCTGCCGTTCGGCCGGGACGCCGTCGCCGAGCACTACGGGATGATCGTCTCGGTGCACGACCTCAAGACGGACCTGCCCGGGGACGCGGCCATGGCCCGCGACCGGATCCGCGCGGGCACCATGGGCGCCGAGGACGTACTGCACGACCTGGGTGCCATCGGCATCACCTCCTCCGACGCGCAGGGCATGGGCCGCGCGGGCGAGACCGTGCGGCGTACGTTCCAGATGGCGGCCAAGCTCAAGGCGGAGCGGGGCGAGCTGGAGGACGCGGCGCAGATCCCGAACGCCGGCGCGGACGACAACGCGCGCGTGCTGCGCTACATCGCCAAGCTCACCCTCAACCCGGCCCTCGCGCACGGGCTCTCGCACGAGATCGGCTCGCTGGAGCCGGGCAAGCTGGCCGACATCGTGCTGTGGCACCCCACCTACTTCGGCGCCAAGCCGCAGCTGGTCCTCAAGTCCGGTTTCCCCGCCTGGGGCGTCACCGGCGACCCGAACGCCGCGACCGACAGCAGCGAACCCCTGGTGCTGGGCCCCCTGTTCGGCGCCCACGGCGGGGCGCCCGCCGAGCTGTCCGTCGCCTTCGTGTCGCAGGCCGCCGTCGAGCGGGGCGGCGACACGCTGCCGACGCGGCGCCGCCGGGTCGCCGTCCGCGGCACCCGCGGAATCGGCCCGGCCGACCTGGTGCACAACGCGCGGCTGGGCGCCGTGGAGGTCGACCAGCGCACCGGTCTGGTGACGCTGGACGGCGAACCGTTGCGCTCCGACCCGGCCGAGAGCGTCTCGCTCAACCGCCTCTACTTCCTCTGAGAAGCCACGGCAGACCTCCGCCGAGAAGACCACCTCCGAGCCCCCGAACCACAAGGAATCGCCCCCCATGAGCAACCGCACGCCCGACGCCGCCCCGCACATGCCGCCCGAGTGGGCACCGCACCAGCGCACCTGGATGGCGTGGCCCGGCGCCAACCCGACGTTCGAGGACGCGGAGGTGCTGGCCGAGGCGCGTACCGCATGGGCGTCGGTCGCCCGCGCCGTACGCCGCTTCGAGCCGGTCACCGTGGTGGCCGACCCGGAAGACGTGCTGGAGGCGCGCAGGGCGCTCGGGTCCGAGATCGAGGTGGTCGGGCAGCCGCTGGACGACGCGTGGATGCGCGACATCGGCCCCACCTTCGTCACCGAGGGCGGCCGGCTGGCCGCGGTGGACTGGACGTTCAACGGCTGGGGTGCCCAGCCCTGGGCGCGCTGGGAGCGGGACAAGCTGATCGGCGCGTATGTCGCCGGACAGGCGGGGGCTCCCGTGCGCTCCTCGCGGCTGGTCAACGAGGGCGGCGGCATCCATGTCGACGGCGAGGGCACGGTGCTGCTCACCGAAACCGTGCAGCTGGGCCAGGAGCGCAACCCCGGCTGGACGCACGAGGAGGTCGAGGCCGAGATCCACGCGCGGCTCGGCACCCGCAAGGCGATCTGGCTGCCGTGCGGACTGACCGCCGACTACGGCACGTACGGCACCCGCGGCCATGTCGACCTGGTGGCCGCGTTCGCAGCGCCCGGCGTGGTCGTCGCGCACACCCAGCCCGATCCCGCACACCCCGACCACGATCTGTGCAAGGAGACGGTGAAGCTGCTGCGCGCGGCCACCGACGCGCGGGGCAGGGAGCTTGAGGTGGTCGAGCTGCCCGCGCCGACGGTGACGAACACCGCGGACGGCGAACCGGTCGACTACTCCTACGTCAACCACTATCTGTGCAACGGCGGTGTGGTGCTGTGCGGCTTCGGCGACCCGCGCGACGAGCACGCCGCGGGCATCTTCCGCCGCCTCTTCCCCCGCCGCACGGTCACGCTCGTGGACGCGCGTACGGTGTTCGCGGCCGGCGGCGGCATCCACTGCATCACGCAGCAGCAGCCCCGGGTTTGAGCGGCCCCGGTTAAGGTGAACGGTCGGCGGCCGGAGGGCGCACGGGTTTCGGAAGGACACGGCGGTGGTCACAGAGGCTGAAGACAAGCGCCGGCGGAATCGTCGGCGCGCGGCGCAGCCCAGGGAGCGGCTGCTGGCCACCGCCATGGAGATGATCGCCGACCGCGGTCTCGACCGGCTGACGATGGCCGCGCTCGGCCGCGAGGTCGGCATGAGCAGCGGCCATCTCGTCTACTACTTCAAGACCAAGGACGAGCTGCTGCTGCAGACCCTCCAGTGGAGCGAGGAGCAGCTGGGCGCCGAGCGGCGCGCTGCGCTGGCCCGCCGGATACCGGCCCGCGAGCGGCTGGACGCGCTGGTGGAGCTCTATCTGCCGGTCGGACACCGGGACCCGCACTGGGCGCTGTGGCTGGAGGTGTGGAACCGCTCGCAGTCCGGCGACGACGAGGTGCGGGCTCGCCAGCTCGAACTGGAGCTGAGCTGGCACCGGGATCTGGTGGCGCTGCTGGTGGAGGGCATGGCCCGGGGGGAGTTCGCGGCGGTCGACGCCGACCGGTTCGCCACCCGCACCCGCGCTCTGCTCGACGGCTTCGGCACCCACCTGGTGGTGGGCCTGCCGGGGGTGGACAGGGAGCTGGTCCTGGGCCACGTCCGCGACCATTTCGACGAGTCCCTCACGCGGGGCAGCGGCTAGCCCCGCCCCTCCCCCAGCCTCCGGCCGGGAGGTGCCCCCACAAGCCACAACGAAAGCCGCAGCCTGCGGACGGCAGACAGGGGCACCCCTCACCAGCAGCGACGAGCCCTCAATCGTGGGCCTCGACCCCGGCGCGCAGCAGTCCATAGGTGTAGCCGTCGTCCAGCGCCTGCCACGACGCGGCGATCACGTTGTCACCCACCCCGACCGTCGTCCACTCCCCACTGCCGTCACTCATCGACAGCAGCACCCGCGTCGTGGACGAGGTGCCGTGTGCGCCCTCCAGAATGCGGACCTTGTAGTCCACCAGGTTCAGCTTCGCCAGCTCGGGGTGGATGCGCTCCAGTCCGGCCCGCAGCGCCCGGTCCAGCGCATCGACGGGGCCGTTGCCCTCGCCGGTGACGACGATGCGTTCGCCCTTGGCCCACAGCTTGACCGTCGCCTCGTTGACCTGCATCCCGTCGGGCCGCTGCTCGACGATGGCGCGCCAGGACTCCGCGCGGAAGAACCGGGGTGCGGCCCCTGCCGCTCCGCCGTGCACCTCGTCGCGGAGCAGCAGCTCGAAGGAGGCGTCGGCGGCCTCGTACGTGTAGCCCTTGAGCTCCTGCTCCTTGACGCGCTCGACGACCCGGCCGACCAGTTCGCGGTCGCCGCTCAGGTCGTAGCCCAGCTCCTTGCCCTTGAGCTCGACGGAGGCACGCCCTGCCATGTCGGAGACGAGCATCCGCATGGTGTTGCCGACGAGTTCGGGGTCGATGTGCTGGTAGAGGTCCGGGTCGATCTTGATCGCGGAGGCATGCAGCCCGCCCTTGTGGGCGAACGCCGAGGTGCCGACGTAGGGCTGGTGGGTGGAGGGGGTCAGATTGACGACCTCGGCGACGGCGTGCGAGATCCGGGTCGTCTCTGCCAGCGCGCCCTCGGGCAGTACGTGCTTGCCGTACTTGAGCTCCAGCGCGGCGACGACGGGGAAGAGGTTGGCGTTGCCGACGCGCTCCCCGTAGCCGTTGGCGGTGCACTGCACATGGGTGGCCCCGCCGTCCACGGCGGCCAGCGTGTTGGCGACGGCGCAGCCGGTGTCGTCCTGCGCGTGGATACCGAGCCGGGCGCCGGTGTCGGCGGCGACGGTACGGACAACCGCCTGGATCTGCGCGGGGATCATGCCGCCGTTGGTGTCGCAGAGCACCACCACGTCGGCGCCCGCCTCGTGCGCGGTGCGGACGACCTGCTTGGCGTAGTCGGGATTGGCCTGGTAGCCGTCGAAGAAGTGCTCGCAGTCGACGAAGACGCGGCGGCCGTGCTCACGCAGATAGCCGACCGTCTCGGAGATCATCGACAGGTTTTCCTCCAGCGTGGTGCGCAGGGCCAGCTCCACATGACGGTCGTGTGCCTTGGCGACGAGCGTGACAACCGGTGCCTTGGAGTCGAGCAGCGCCTTGACCTGCGGGTCGATCTGCGCGGGGACGCCTGCCCTGCGGGTGGAGCCGAACGCGACGAGCTGGGCGTGCTGGAAGTCGATCTCTTTCGGGGCGCGGGCGAAGAACTCGGTGTCACGCGGGTTGGCGCCGGGCCAGCCGCCCTCGATGAAACCGACGCCGTACTCGTCCAGGTGCCGCGCGATGGTCAGCTTGTCGGCAACGGTCAGGTTGATGCCCTCGCGCTGTGCGCCGTCACGCAGGGTGGTGTCGAAGACATGAAAACTGTCGTCGGGGGTCATGGCTGATGGCTCCTGCTGGGTTCAGTGGTTGCGGAAGGAAGCGCTCCACTTGCCCCCATCATCCCTCGCGCCTCCGTTTTCGGGCCGGGTGGGCCGGAAAACGAAAAAACCCCTCGCGGGTGCGAGAGGTCTGCGCGCGGGTCTGGGGCACGGTGTCCGCTGCCGTACGGGATTTTCCACGGCAGTCGGTCACTGCGGACCGGCGCGCCTGCTGCCAATAATCATGACGAACGAGGGCACGGGGGGAGTCTTGCACACAACAACCCCCGTGCCCCCTCCTGTCTCACGATGCGAAAACGCCCCGTTCAGGCAGTCCTACGGGCGGGCCCGCTCACGCCTCGTGCAGCCCCTGGTTGCCCACCTCGGTGACGAAGGACGCGGCGGTGCCGATGGACGACCCGGGCTTGGTGACGACGGCGACCGTACGGAAGTCCGCGCGGCCCTGCTGCTTGTCGAGCCGCACGGTCACATAGCCGCGGTGGCCGTTGTAGAACTTCAGATGCGGGTTGGCGCCCATATAGCTGTTCCAGTTCGCGGCCCTGTCCGTACCGTCCTTGCCGCTGGTGATGGAGGTGGCCACGATCTCGGTGCCCATGGTGCGGGACTGCTGATCGCCGAAGTCGCGCTTGATGTCGTACGCGTACGCCCGGTGCACATCTCCGGTGAGCACCATCAGGTTTGCGATCCCGGCGGCCTCGGCGCCCGCCAGCAGCCGCTCGCGGGAGGCCGGTGCGCCGTCCCAGGCGTCCATGCTGACCTTGTAGGCGTCGGTGCTGTCGCTGCGCCGCTCGGAGAAGGTGACCTGCTGCGGAACGACGTTCCACACGGCGTCCGAGGCCCGCCAGCCGTCGAGCAGCCAGCGCTCCTGCGCCGCGCCGATCATGGTGCGGGAGGAGTCCGTGGACTCGGGGCCCGGCCGCTGCCAGCCGTCGCCGTACGCCTGGTCGGAGCGGTACTGGCGGGTGTCGAGGATGTCGAACTGGGCGAGCTTGCCGAACTTCACCCGGCGGTAGAGCTGCATATCGGGGCCCTTGGGCTGCTGGGGCTTGCGCAGCGGCAGGTTTTCCCAGTACGCGCGGTAGGCGGCGGCCCGGCGCACCAGGAAGTCCTGCGAGGAGCCGCCGTCCTCCGGGACGTCGTCCGCGTAGTTGTTCTCCGTCTCATGGTCGTCCCAGGTGACGAGGAACGGGTGCGCGGCGTGTGCGGCCATCAGGTCGGGGTCCGACTTGTAGAGCGCGTACCGCAGCCGGTAGTCCTCCAGCGAGAGGGTCTCCCGGTTGAAGGCGGCCGGCAGCGTGCGGTCGGTGTAGGCGCGGGCGCCGCCGTGCGCGTCGACGGCGTACTCGTACAGATAGTCGCCGAGGTGGAAGACCAGGTCCACATCCTCCTCGGCCAGGTGGCGGTGCGCCGTGTAGTAGCCGTCGTGGTACGCCTGGCAGGAGACGGCGGCCAGCCGCAGCTCGTTGAGGTCGGCACCGAACGCGGGCGCCGTACGGGTACGGCCCACCGGGCTGAGCCACTTGCCCACCCGGAAGCGGTAGTAGTACACGCGGTCGGCGCCCAGGCCCTGGGCCTCCACATGCACCGCGTGGTTCAGCTCGGGGTGCGCGGTGGTGGTGCCCTTGCGCGCGATGCGGCGGAAGCGCTGGTCGTGGGCCAGCTCCCACTGCACCTCGACCCGCGCCTTGGGCATGCCGCTGCCGGGCTCGTACGGCTTGGGTGCGAGCCGGGTCCACAGCACGACAGAGTCGGGCAGCGGGTCACCGGAGGCGACGCCCAGCGTGAACGGATCAGCGCTGACGGCTGTTCGCGCGTCCGCCTCCGCCGCCTGGGCGCTGCCCGGGAGATTGGTGGTGAAGGCGAGCACCGCTGCGGCGCCCGTGACGGTCAGCAGGCGGCGACGGCCCAATGCCGCCGCCGCCCGTCTGATCTCCTGCTGACTCTCCTGATCCTGCTGTGTCGTCTCATGACGAGGCATCGTGGATCTCGGCCCTCCCGCGAGGCAGTCGATGACATCGTCATGACAGCGCTGCCGAAAGGCCCTTCAGCTACGGAAGTTGGACCGCTACATGTCAGGTACATGTACGTCGAGTCGGTTCCGGCCTTACCGTGATACGCCCCACGATGTCCGTGAGGGCGTACCCGCTCAGGAGCCGAGCGTGTGCATCCAGCCGTGCTTGTCCTCCGCCTGGCCGGTCTGGATCGCCAGCAGCGCCTCCCGGAGCTTCATGGTGATCTCCCCCGCGCCGCCGTCGCCGACCTTCCACTCGCCGCGCGCCGACTTCACCTCGCCGACCGGCGTGATCACGGCAGCCGTCCCGCAGGCGAAGACCTCGCTGATCGAACCGTCGGCATTGCCGGCCCGCCACTCGTCGGTGGTGATCCGCGCCTCGCCCGTCTCGTACCCCATGTCGGCGGCTATCCGCAGCAGCGAGTCACGGGTGATGCCCGGCAGCAGCGTGCCGGTCAGCTCCGGGGTGAGGATCCGCGCGTCGGCGCCGCTGCCGTGGACGAAGTAGAGGTTCATACCGCCCATCTCCTCGATGTAGCGGCGCTCCACGGCGTCCAGCCAGACGACCTGGTCACAGCCCTGCTCGGCGGCCTGGGCCTGGGCGACGAGCGAGGCGGCGTAGTTCCCCGCGCACTTGGCCTCACCGGTCCCGCCCGGGGCCGCCCGCACATATTCCTCGGACAGCCACACCGAGACCGGCTTGACGCCGCCGGGGAAGTACGAGGCCGCCGGGGACGCGATCACCATGAACGTGTACTGGTTCGCCGGCCGGACCCCCAGCCCGACCTCGGTGGCGAACATGAACGGCCGCACATACAGCGACGCCTCGCCCTCGCTGGGCACCCACGCCTTGTCCTGTGTGACCAGCAGGTCGCACGCCTCGATGAACGTCTCCACCGGCAGCTCGGGCATCGCCAGCCGCTGGGCGCTGCGCTGGAAACGGCGGGCGTTGGCGTCGGGCCGGAAGACCTTCACCGAGCCGTCGGGCTGCCGGTACGCCTTCAGCCCCTCGAAGATCGACTGCGCGTAGTGCAGCGTCATGTTCGCCGGGTCCAGCTGGAGCGGTGCGTACGGCTGCAGCTGCGCGTCGTGCCAGCCGCGGCCCTCGGTCCACTGGATGGTGACCATGTGATCGGTGAAGTACCGCCCGAAACCGGGGTCCGCCAGTACCGCTTCGCGCTCGGCGGCACCGAGGGATTGAGCGGCGGGCTTCAGGTCGAATGCGATACGGGGCGTCGTCATGTCCGCGGTCCTTAGCTCTTTCGGGGCCACCACGCTCAGGGCGGCACACCCCGATTATCGCGCGGGGGTCAACCACTCCCGGCCGCGGGTACGAGGACCCCTCCTCGCCGCGCCACCTCTTCTCGCCGCAACGGCGGCGCGCAACGTACGCGCCGCCGTTGCGGCGGATAAGGAAAGGGTCAGCCGGAGACGCGGGCCGCCAAGGCGTCGCCGATCTCTTCCGTGGTGCGGGTCCTGCCCTCGCGGTCGGCGAGATCCGTGGTGACGGCCTCGTCGATGCGGGCGGCCTCTGCCTCGTAGCCGAGGTGCCGCAGCAGCAGGGCGACGGACAGCACGGTGGCCGTCGGGTCGGCCTTGCCGGTGCCCGCGATGTCGGGCGCCGAGCCGTGCACGGGCTCGAACATCGACGGGAACTCCCGCGTGGGGTTGATGTTCCCGGAGGCGGCGAGCCCGATCCCGCCACTGACCGCGGCGGCCAGGTCGGTGATGATGTCGCCGAAGAGGTTGTCGGTGACGATCACGTCGAACCGCGCGGGATCGGTCACGAGGAAGATGGTGGCCGCGTCCACGTGCAGATAGTCGGTGGTCACCTCGGGGTACTCGCGCCCGACCCGGTCAAAGGTGTCCTTCCACAGGTGCCCCGCGTGCACCAGCACATTGTTCTTGTGCACCAGCGTCAGCTTCTTGCGCGGCCGCGCCTGCGCCCGCGCGTACGCGTCGCGTACGACCCGCTCCACACCGAACGCGGTGTTGACGCTCACCTCGTTGGCGACTTCCTGCGGGGTGCCCTTGCGGATGGTGCCGCCGTTGCCGACGTACGGCCCCTCGGTGCCCTCGCGAACGACGACGAAGTCGATCTCCGGGCGGCCTGCCAGCGGCGACTCGACGTTCGGGAAGAGCGTGGAGGGGCGCAGATTGACGAAGTGGTCGAAGGCGAAGCGGAGCTTCAGCAGCAGGCCGCGCTCCAGCACGCCGGACGGGACGCCCGGGTCGCCGATGGCACCGAGCAGGATGGCGTCGTGCGCCTTGAGCCGCTCCAGCTCGTCGTCTGTGAGCGTCTCCCCCGTGGCGTGCCAGCGTTTGGCGCCGAGATCGTACTCGTGCGTCTCCAGCTTGACGTCCTGCGGGAGGACGGCGGTGAGGACCTTGAGGCCCTGGGAGACGACCTCCGGGCCGATTCCGTCACCGGGAATCACTGCCAGGTCGATGGTGCGATCCGTGCGGGATGCCGTTCCTGAAGACATACGGCAGACACTACTCCCCGTCCCAGGCTGTGACATAAAGCTGTCCGTATGACGGACGACGCATGTCGTTCACGGCGTGTATCCGCAGGTGTCTTCCGCCAGTTGACGCCCGTTGAGACCTTGGTGTCCATGGCCGCGAACGATCTGCCCGATCTCGGGATCCCCGCCCGGCTCGCCGCGCGCATGAGCATGGCCGAGCAACACGCCTATCTGCGCGAAAAGCTGACCCGCAGAGCCGGCACCGCCGCCCGGACCGGCGGCCCCACCCGGCGCGGCGTACTGCGCGGCGGCGGGCTGATGGCGGCGGGCGCAGCCGGTGCGGCGGGGCTGGTCGTCGGCTCGGACGCCGCGCTGGACCAAGGCCCCGGCAGTGCCGACGGTGACACCGGCCCCACGCCGGTGCTGTCCCGCGCCACGGTGGACGGCAAGCTCGTCGCGCCGTTCGGCCGCCATCTGGCGTTCGGTGCTGATCCGAAGACCGAGATGCGGGTCTCCTGGCAGGTCCCGTTCGCCGTCCGGCACCCGTATCTGCGGATCGGGCTCAAGCCGTGGGAGCTGGACCGGAAGCTGGCCGCGGAGGTCCGCCCGCTGCACACCCCCTCGCTCGGCCGCCATCTGCCCGCCGTCGAGCAGCTCTATCTGCACGTCGGCCTGGACGGGCTGCGGCCCGGTACGACGTACTACTACGGCGTCGGCCACGACGGCTTCGACCCGACCTCGGCCGAACGCCTGGGTTCCGTAGGGTCGTTCACCACCGCACCCGCCGGCGGCGGGCAGCCGTTCGTCTTCACCGCCTTCGGCGACCAGGGCGTCAGCCCGGACGCGCTCGCCAACGACCAGCTGCTGCTCGGCCAGAACCCGGCCTTCCATCTGCATGCGGGCGACATCTGCTACGCCGACGACACCGGGCACGGCAAGAAGTCCGACACCTACGACGCCCGCGTATGGGACCAGTTCCTCGCCCAGACCGAGCCAGTCGCCTCCCGCGTGCCGTGGATGGTGACCACCGGCAACCACGACATGGAAGCCTGGTACTCCCCCGACGGCTACGGCGGCCAGGCCGCCCGCTGGTCCCTCCCCGACAACGGCCCGGACCCGGGCAAAGCACCCGGCGTCTACGCGTTCGAGTACGGGAACGTCGGGGTGATCGCCCTCGACGCCAACGACGTCTCCTACGAGATCCCGGCCAACCGCGGCTACACCGACGGGGCGCAGACCCGATGGCTGGAGCGGACGTTGAAGCGGATGCGCGCCGCGCGGGGCATCGATTTCGTCGTCGTCTTCTTCCATCACTGCGCGTACTCGACCGCCACGCACGGCTCGGACGGCGGGGTACGGGACGAGTGGGTGGCGCTGTTCGAGCAGCATCACGTCGATCTCGTGATCAACGGGCACAACCATGTGTACGAGCGCACGGACCCGGTGCGGGGCGGTTCGCCCACGCGGGCGGTGCGGGTGGGGGACGCGACCGATCCCGTACGGGACGGCACGGTGTACGTCACCGCCGGGGGCGGCGGGAGGGAGCTGTACGACTTCTCGGCGCCGGACAGCTATGCGGGGCACATCGAGGAGAGGGACAGCGTGCCTGGCATTCGCTGGACCAAGGAGCGGACCTCGGAGCGGAGCCGGGTGGACTGGTCCCGGATCCGCTACACGGGCTTCTCGTTCCTGGCGGTGGAGTCCCGGCCCGGGCACCGGCCCTCGCTCTCGGTGACGGCTCTGGCCCGGTCCGGCCACCGCATCGACCACTTCGTGGTGCAGCCCCGCCGCTGAGGGCGGGGCCTCAGCGGTCAGCGGCGGTCGAAGGCGCGCTGCAGGGCTTCGGCAGCCTTGCGGCGGTCCTCCTCACGGAGGCGGGCCGCAGCGCGGGAGCGGCGGACGCGAGAGGCGGGGACATGGGTGGCTGTGGGCGTGGCCATAGGAATACAACTCCTTCTGCACGGCGCAGGGCGCAACGGACGCGAGTCGCAAGAAGAGAGGAGGAAGCTGCCGGACAGCCAACGGCGCGGGGACAACCGGTGCGGCAGGGATCACCTGCCTGAGACGCACGGGCGTCGCATCCACGAAACGCTCGGTCGAGCGAGACGATCGGCTTCCTACAAAGATAGAAGCCGACGGCCGTGATGTCGCGCCAAATAGTTGGGCTTCCTACTATCTGAGACGAGACCCACACCGGAGCCGTACACAAGGACGGGCCCGGCCCTCTCCGAACAGGCGGAGAAGGGGCCGGGCCCTCATCGCACAGGGGCCACGGGGGACATCAGCCCATGTGCGGGTACCTGTGGTCGGTCGGTGCGACCTGGGTCTCCTTGATCGCGCGCGGCGAGGACCAGCGGATCAGGTTGAATTTCGAGCCGGCCTTGTCGTTGGTACCCGAGGCCCGCGCACCGCCGAACGGCTGCTGGCCGACGATCGAACCGGTGGGCCGGTCGTTCAGGTAGAAGTTGCCGGCGGCGAACCGCAGCTTCTCCGAGGCCGAGGCCAGCACTGCACGGTCCTTGGCGAGGACGGCGCCGGTCAGCGCATACGCCGAGGCCGACTCCATCTGGTCCAGCATCGCGTCCCAGTTCTCGTCCTCGTAGACGTGGATCGCGATGATCGGGCCGAAGTACTCGGTCTTGAAGACCTCGTTCTCCGGGTCGGAGCAGACGATCACGGTCGGCGAGACGAAGTAGCCGACGCTGTCGTCGTACGTACCGCCCACCAGGATCTCGCAGGACGGGTCGGCCTTGGCGCGGTCGATGGCGGCCTTGTTCTTGGCGAAGGCACGGTCGTCGATCACGGCGCCGATGAAGTTGGACAGGTCGGTCACATCGCCCATGGCCAGCCCCTGGACATCGGTGGCCAGCGCCTCCTTGAAGCCGCCCGCCCAGATGGAGCGGGGCAGGTAGGCGCGGGAGGCGGCCGAGCACTTCTGGCCCTGGTACTCGAAGGCGCCGCGGGTGATGGCGGTCTTGAGCACGGCCTGGTCGGCCGTGGAGTGGGCGACGATGAAGTCCTTGCCGCCGGTCTCACCGACGATGCGCGGGTAGGACTTGTAGGTGGAGATGTTCTCGCCGACGCTCTTCCACAGGTGCTGGAAGGTGGCGGTCGAGCCGGTGAAGTGGATGCCGGCCAGGTCCGGGTGCGGGATGGCGACCTCGGAGACCTCCTTGCCATCACCGGTCACCAGGTTGATCACGCCCTTGGGCAGCCCGGCCTCCTCCAGCAGCTCCATGAGCAGCACGGCGGAGTGCGTCTGGGTGGGAGACGGCTTCCAGACGACCACGTTGCCCATCAGGGCCGGGGCTGTGGGCAGGTTGCCGGCGATGGCGGTGAAGTTGAACGGTGTGATCGCGTAGACGAAGCCCTCCAGCGGGCGGTGGTCCATGCGGTTCCAGACCCCGTTCGGCTGGATCAGCGGCTGCTCGGTCATCAGCTCACGGGCGAAGTGCACGTTGAAGCGCCAGAAGTCGATCAGCTCACAGGGCGCGTCGATCTCGGCCTGCTGGGCCGTCTTGGACTGGCCGAGCATGGTGGAGGCGGCAATCGTCTCCCGCCAGGGGCCGGACAGCAGCTCGGCGGCCTTGAGAATGATCGCGGCGCGGTCGTCGAAGGAGAGCGCACGCCAGGCCGGGGCCGCGGCGAGCGCCGCGTCGATGGCGTCCTGCGCGTCCTGCCGGGTGGCGTTCGCGTAGGTGCCCAGGACCTTCTGGTGGTTGTGCGGCTGTACGACGTCGACGCGCTCGCCGCCGCCCATGCGCTTGACGCCGTTGATGGTCATCGGCAGCTCACGAGGGTTGTCGGCCAGCTCCTTGAGCTTGGCCTCCAGGCGCGCACGCTCGGGGCTGCCGGGTGCGTAGGTGTGCACCGGCTCGTTGTACGGGGCGGGGACCTGGGTCACAGCGTCCACAGTTGCTCCTTGTGTCGTGGGTCGGGCGGTCTGTCTGGGCCGGCGTCTCAACTACGGGTGACGAGGGACCTCAGGCTGTGTCTCTCCGGGGGACAATCCCCGGACCCCCAGCCGGAGGCTCAGCCCGCAGGTGCCATATTCAGCTACGGGTGACGAGGGACCTCAGGAAAAAGGCCATGTTCGCCGGTCGCTCCGCGAGGCGTCGCATGAAGTAGCCGTACCAGTCGGTGCCGTACGGAACGTAGACCCGCATGCGGTGACCCTGCGCGACCAGTCGCTCCTGCTCGGCTCCGCGGATGCCGTAGAGCATCTGGAATTCGTACTCGTCCCGCTTTCGACCGTAACGCTCGGCCAGGTCCTGGGCGATGGCCACCATGCGGGGATCGTGGGAGCCCACCATCGGGTAGCCCTTGCCGGCCATCAGGATCTTCAGGCAGCGCACATACGCCCGGTCGACCTCGCGTTTGTCCTGGTGGGCGACCTCGGGCGGCTCGTTGTAGGCGCCCTTGACCAGCCGGACCCGGGAGCCTTCGCCGGCCAGCGCGTGACAGTCCTCCTCGGTACGGAAGAGGTACGACTGGAGCACGGCACCGGTGCCGGGGAAGCGCTCACGCAGCTGCCCGAGTATGGCGAGCGTGGAGTCGACCGTGGTGTGGTCCTCCATGTCGAGGGTCACCGTCGTACCGGCGGCGGTGGCGGCCTCGACGACCGGGAGCACGTTCTCGTAGGCCAGGTCGTGCCCGCCGGGGAGCGCCTGCCCGAAGGCGGAGAGCTTGACCGACATCTCGGCGTTCGCCGCGAGCCCGGCACCGGCCAGCGCGTCGGCCAGCGCAAGGTAGGCGTCACGGTTGCGGAGGGCTTCCGACCGGTCGGTGATGTCCTCGCCGAGATGGTCGACGGTGACCTGCATTCCGCGCTCGGAGAGCGTCGTCACAGAGGCCAGACACTGATCGAGCTGCTCGCCCGCCACGAACCGGTCCACCATGGGGCGGGTCACCGGAGCGGCCGAGACGAGGCGGCGAATGCTGTCGCTGCGCGCAGCGGCGAGGAGCACGGGTCCCAGCACGGGGCACCTCCACGGATTGTTCTTGTGGGCGGCTCGCGGAAGAGCGCGGGGAGGCGCAACACGGGAGCCACTCAGAACGTAAGGATCCCGCCGACGCCGGACCATCGACAGGTGTCACGCATCCGTGGCCCGGCTCTCAGACAGATGTATGAGAGATGTACGAGAATGGGCCGGCGGACGCACGAGACCCCTCGGCGTCGGAGCGGAAGACGGACCACAGGAGGCCCACGGCATGCGCGAGAGCTACCAGGCGCTGATCGACGAGGTCTCCCAGCTGCTGGGGACCCCGGCAACGCTGGAGGGCCGGGACTTCTCGCTGATCGCCTTCGGCGCGCACGAGGGCGGCGCCGCCGGTGACGACGGGGAGCAGGCCGCCGGTCCTGCGCTGGACTCGGTGCGTACCCGCACCATCCTCCAGCGCCGGTCAGCGCCCGACGTGCGGGCCTTCTTCGAGAGCTTCGGCATCGCGCGGGCGAGCGGCCCCGTACGCATCCCGCCCGACCCGGCCGCCGGCGTGGTGCACGGCAGGATCTGTCTGCCGGTGCGGGACCGCGGGGTGGTCTACGGCTACATCTGGCTGCTGGACGACGGCACGCTGGAGCTGACCGATGCCCGGCTGGCCGCCGCGATGGCGGTCGCCGACCGTACCGGCGCCCAGCTGGCGGCGGATTCCCGCGCCGAGGAGCGGACGGGGGAACTGCTGCACGCCGCCCTGGCCGAGCGCGGCGGGGACGCACGGGACGAGGCGGTCGCGGGATTGCGCGCGGCGCTGGGCGAGGCGGCGTCCGGACCGCTGGTGCTGGTGGCGGTGGCGCCGTGGCCGGAGGAGGAAGCGCCGGGCGCCGGACTCGGCCCGCTCCCCGCCGCCCTCCCCCGGCTGGTGGCGCAGTGCGTACGGGACGGAGCGCTGGCGGCGCTGGTACGGCTGCGTACGCCGCACGGCGTGGACGCCGCCCGCACGGCGGCCGACCGTCTGCTGCGCGCACCCGGCCGGGCCGCGACGGCGGAGTCCGCCGCCGGAACTGCGGGCCCCACGGCGGGACTGAGCAGCCCGCGCTCCGACCTGGCGGAACTGCCCGCCGCCTGGCGCGAGGCCCGCGCCGCTGCCCGGGCCGCGGCTGCCGAGTCCCTGCCGAGCGCCCTCGCCGAGTGGGACGCCATCGGCCCCTACCGGTTGCTCACCGCTATCCCCCGCACCCCCGGCTCCGCGCCGGACCCCGCCGTACGGGAGTTGCTACGCCCCGCCCATCGCGAACTGGCCCGCACAGCAGAGGTCTTCCTCGACTGCGCGGGCCAGGCAGGCCGTGCGGCCGCCGTCCTCGGCATCCACCGCCAGACCCTCTACTACCGCCTCTCCCGCGTCGAACGCCTCACCGGACTCGACCTGGACGAGGGCGAGGACCGCCTGTTGCTGCACATGGCGTTGAAGACGCAGCGCCTGGGCTGACGACGCGCCCCGAAGGGGCGCGGGGAACTGCTCCCCTGGGGGCACCTCCCGGCCGGAGGCTGGGGGACTCCGGCCGGGAGGTCCCCCCACAAGCCACAACTCACCCGCAGCCTGCGGACATCAGGCAGGGGCAGCCCCTACCCAGAACAGGCGATGGCCGCGCTCACTCACTCCGTGAGATTGACCGCCCGGGCGTGCGTAGCACCAATCTCCTCGGCGATCTCGGTCAGGACCGAGGCGCCGATCGTGTCGTCCACCGTCAGCGCGACCAGCGCCTCGCCGCCCGCCGCGGCGCGGGAGACCTGCATACCGGCGATGTTGATGCCCGCCTCGCCCAGAATGCGGCCGAGGGTGCCGACGACGCCGGGCCGGTCGCTGTAGCGCATGAACGCCATGTGGTCGGCGACGGCCAGATCCACCCCGTGCTCGTTGATGGCGACAATCTTCTGGAGGTGCTTGGGCCCGGACAGCGTGCCGGAAGCGGAGACTTCCTCACCGTTGGCGAGAGTGCCGCGCACGGTCACCACGTTGCGGTGCTCGGCAGACTCGCTGGAGGTGGTCAGCCGCACCTCGACCCCACGCTCCTGCGCGAACAGCGGCGCGTTGACGTAGCTGACCGTCTCGTCCACCACGTCCTCGAACACGCCCTTGAGCGCGGAGAGTTCGAGCACCTTGACGTCGTGCTGGGTGATCTCGCCGTACACCTCGACGTCCAGCCGGACGGCGACCTCACCGGCCAGCGCGGTGAAGATCCGGCCCAGCTTCTCGGCGAGCGGCAGCGCCGGGCGTACGTCCTCGGCGATGACCCCGCCCTGCACGTTGACCGCGTCGGGCACCAGCTCGCCCGCCAGCGCCAGCCGCACCGACCTGGCGACCGCGATGCCCGCCTTCTCCTGCGCCTCCCCGGTGGAGGCGCCCAGATGCGGGGTGCACACGACCTGGTCGAAGGCGAAGAGCGGGGAGTCGGTGCACGGCTCGGAGGCGTACACATCCAGCCCTGCGCCCGCGACGCGGCCCTCCTTGAGCGCCGCCGCCAGCGCCTCCTCGTCCACGATGCCGCCGCGCGCCGCGTTGACGAGGCGCACGTTCGGCTTGACCTTGTGCAGCGCCTCGTCGCCGATGAGACCGAGCGTCTCGGGGGTCTTGGGCAGGTGGACGGTGATGAAGTCCGCGACCTCCAGCAACTCGTCCAGCGAGAGCAGCTTGACGCCCATCTGCGCGGCCCGCGCGGGCTGTACGAACGGGTCGTAGGCGACGACCTTCATCCCGAACGCCGACATGCGCTGGGCCACCAGCACCCCGATCCGGCCGAGGCCCACGACACCGAGCGTCTTCTCGCTCAGCTCGACACCGGTGTACTTGCTGCGCTTCCACTCGCCGTTCTTGAGCGCGGCGTTGGCCTGCGGGATGTTGCGGGCCGTCGCGATGAGCAGCCCACAGGCCAGCTCGGCGGCGGTGACGATGTTGGAGGTCGGCGCATTGACCACCATCACGCCCGCCTTGGTGGCGGCGGGCACATCCACGTTGTCGAGCCCGACGCCGGCGCGGGCGACCACCTTGAGCTTGTGCGCCGCGGCCACGGCCTCGGCGTCGATCTTGGTGGCAGAACGGACGAGGACGGCGTCCACATCGGCGAGAGCGGGGAGGAGTTCGCCGCGGTCGGCGCCGTCACAGTGCCGGATCTCGAAATCCGGCCCCAGCGCATCGACGGTCGCGGGCGACAGCTCTTCGGCGATGAGTACTACGGGCTTGCTCACGTGGTCTCCAAATTCTTGGGACGGCGCGTTTTCCCTGCGGGTTCCCTGCGGGGGCGGGATCCCTCCCGGAGGGAGTCTGGGGGGAGGGGCGGGAGGGGCAGACGCACGACGCTGTGAGCCTGTGGCTCAGCAGTCTATCGGCGGGAGCTCACGGGTGTGGGCAATCGTTCCGCGCCTCGGGCGGACCGATTGCCCACAACCAGGGGTGAGGGATTACTTCTCCTCGTCGACCCAGCTCATCAGGGAGCGCAGCTTCTTGCCCGTGTTGGCCAGCAGGCTGTCCTCGTCGGCCTTCTTGTACTCGTTGTACTTGGGCAGACCCGCGTTGTACTCGGCCATCCAGTTGTTGGCGAACGAGCCGTCCTGGATCTCGCCGAGGATCTTCTTCATCTCGGCCCGCGTCTGCTCGTTGATCACCCGCGGGCCCGAGACGTAGTCGCCCCACTCGGCGGTCTCGGAGACGGACCAGCGCATCTTCTCCAGGCCGCCCTCGTACATGAGGTCCACGATCAGCTTGAGCTCGTGGAGGCACTCGAAGTAGGCGATCTCCGGCTGGTAACCGGCCTCGACCAGAGTGTCGAAGCCCGCCTTGACCAGCGCGGCCGTACCACCGCACAGCACGGCCTGCTCACCGAACAGGTCGGTCTCGGTCTCCTCGGTGAAGGTGGTCTTGATGACGCCGGCCCGGGTGCCGCCGATGGCCTTGGCGTACGACAGCGCCAGCGCGAACGCGTTGCCGCTGGCGTCCTGCTCGACGGCCGCGATACACGGCACGCCGCGCCCCTCCTCGTACTGGCGGCGGACCAGGTGGCCCGGGCCCTTGGGGGCGACCATGCAGACGTCGACGGAGGCCGGGGGCTTGATGAACTCGTAGCGGATGTTCAGGCCGTGGCCGAAGAAGAGCGCGTCGCCGTCCTCGAGGTGGGGGGCGATGGACTCCTCGTAGACCTTGGCCTGGAGCGGGTCCGGAACCAGAACCATGATCACGTCCGCTTCCTGGACCGCCTCGGCGGGCGTGGTCACGCGCAGGCCCTGCTCCTCGGCCTTGGCACGGGACTTCGAGCCCTCGTGCAGGCCGACCCGGACGTCGACGCCCGAGTCGCGCAGCGACAGCGCGTGGGCGTGGCCCTGGCTGCCGTATCCGAGAACCGCGACCTTGCGGCCCTGGATGATGGACAGATCGGCGTCGTCGTCGTAGAACAGCTCGGCCACTTGGGGTTTCTCCTTGTGCGATGAAAGGGGCGACGGGGACATGGTCCCCGTTCTTGTTCCGCCGTCACGGCGACCAGCCACGACGGCGAGGGTCCGGCAGGATGCAATTAGACAGGTACCAGTACGTTCGCCGTCACGCGGAGCGCTCCAGCGCGCGCAGGCTCCGGTCGGTGATGGAGCGGGCGCCGCGCCCTATGGCGATGGTGCCGGACTGCACCAGTTCCTTGATGCCGTACGGCTCCAGCATCCTCAGCATCGCCTCCAGCTTGTCGGCGCTGCCGGTGGCCTCGATGGTGACGGCCTCCGGGGAGACATCGACCGTCTTGGCGCGGAAGAGCTGGACGATCTCCACGATCTGGGAGCGGGTCTCGCCCTCGGCGCGGACCTTGACGAGGACGAGTTCGCGCTGAACCGCGGCGGAGGGCTCCAGCTCAACGATCTTGAGGACGTTGACCAGCTTGTTGAGCTGCTTGGTGACCTGCTCCAGCGGCAGGTCCTCGACGTTCACCACGATGGTGATACGCGAGATGTCGGGGTGCTCGGTCACGCCGACGGCGAGCGAGTCGATGTTGAAGCCGCGACGGGAGAAGAGCGAGGCGATCCTGGCCAGGATGCCGGGGGTGTTCTCCACCAGCACGGAGAGCGTGTGCTTGGACATCTGTCTGTCTTCCGTTCTGCGCAGTCGTCTCAGTCGTCGCTGTCGCCGAAGTCGGGGCGGACGCCGCGGGCCGCCATGACCTCGTCGTTGGAGGTGCCTGCCGCCACCATCGGCCAGACCATGGCGTCCTCGTGGACGATGAAGTCGACGACGACGGGCCGGTCGTTGATGGAGTTGGCCTTCTCGATGACCGCGTCGAGCTGCGCCGGGTCCTCGCAGCGGATGCCGACACAGCCCATGGCCTCGGCGAGCTTCACGAAGTCGGGGACGCGGGTGCCCCGGTTCGGCTCGCCCTCCTCACCGTTGTGCAGAACGGTGTTGGAGTAGCGCTGGTTGTAGAAGAGGGTCTGCCACTGGCGGACCATGCCCAGCGCGCCGTTGTTGATGATGGCCACCTTGATGGGTGCGCCGTTGAGGGCCGCGGTGACCAGCTCCTGGTTGGTCATCTGGAAGCAGCCGTCACCGTCGATGGCCCACACCGCGCGGTCGGGCATGCCGACCTTGGCGCCGAGGGCGGCCGGGACGGCGTAGCCCATGGTGCCCAGGCCGCCGGAGTTGAGCCAGGTGGCCGGCTGGTCGTACGTGACGTAGTGCGCGGCCCACATCTGGTGCTGGCCGACGCCCGCGGCGAAGATCGTGCCCTCCGGGGCCAGCTCGCCGATGCGCTGGATGACCTGCTGCGGGGCCAGCGAGCCGTCCTCGGGCAGGTCGTAGCCAAGCGGGTAGGTCTCCCGCCAGCGGTTCAGCATCGCCCACCACTCGGCGTAGCGGTCGCCCGGCTCACCGGGGTGCTCGACCGTCTCGCTCTGCAGGGCGACGACGAGGTCGGCCAGCACCTCGCGGGCGTCGCCGACGATCGGCACGTCGGCCGCGCGGTTCTTGCCGATCTCGGCGGGGTCGATGTCGGCGTGCACGATCTTGGCGTGCGGCGCGAAGGAGTCGAGCCTGCCGGTGACGCGGTCGTCGAAGCGGGCGCCGAGGGCGACGATCAGGTCGGCCTTCTGCAGCGCGGTGACCGCGGCGACGGTGCCGTGCATACCGGGCATGCCCAGATGCTGCGGATGGCTGTCGGGGAAGGCGCCGATGCCCATCAGCGTGGTGGTCACCGGGGCGCCGGTCAGCTCGGCGAGCACCTTCAGCTCGGCCGTGGCGCCTGCCTTCAGGACGCCGCCGCCGACGTAGAGCACCGGGCGGTGGGCCTCGGCGAGCAGCTTGGCGGCCTCACGGATCTGCTTGCCGTGCGGCTTGGTCACCGGACGGTAGCCGGGCAGCTCGGTGCTGGACGGCCACTCGAAGGTGGTCTCGCCCTGGAGCGCGTCCTTGGCGATGTCGACCAGCACCGGTCCCGGGCGCCCGGTGGCGGCGATGTGGAACGCCTCGGCGATGGTCCTGGGGATCTCGTCGGGATCTCTGACCAGGAAGTTGTGCTTGGTGACCGGCATCGAGATGCCGCAGATGTCGGCCTCCTGGAAGGCGTCCGTGCCGATCGAGCCGGAGGCGACCTGACCGGTGATGGCGACCAGCGGCACGGAGTCCATGTGAGCGTCGGCGAGCGGGGTGACCAGGTTGGTGGCGCCGGGGCCCGAGGTGGCCATGCAGACCCCCACCTTGCCGGTGGCCTGCGCGTAGCCGGTGGCCGCGTGCCCCGCGCCCTGCTCGTGACGGACCAGGACGTGCTTGACCCGGGAGGAGTCCATCATCGGGTCGTAGGCGGGCAGGATGGCGCCACCGGGAATGCCGAATACGGTGTCGGCGCCGACTTCCTCGAGAGCACGGATGAGGGACTGGGCGCCCGTGATGCGGAGGGCGGCCTGGGCCGGAACGGAGTTGGGCTGTCCGCTGTTGCGGGCCCGCGGCTGCGGTTTCGGGGCCCCGGTGGCCTGTTCGGTCATCGGCTTATCTCTTCTCGGAGAGTGAGGGTTGACGCTCGTGGTGGGGATGGACGCTCGTTTTGGGCGGGTTTTTCGGGCTACCGCTGGTTCGTGCCCAGGTGCTGGTGCAACAAAAAACCCCCCGTGCCATAAGGCAAGCGAGGGGAGCGCGCCGCTGGTGGTCGCGGGATGAGTGGGTCCCGCGGTCAGCCGACGCGCTGTCCAAGTACGAGAATTCGGGTGCGCATGGCACTGACCTTCTCCCCGTCAAGCCCCAAGTGTCAAGTGTGTGGGACAGCCGTCTCAGCATTTGGGCGACGCTGACGAGTGCGTCAGCGGATCCACACCCTCCTGCCGTACGGCCGGCGCACCCGCGCCCCGCGCGGCGGGTACCCCCGCCGCGACGGCCACGGCCGCGTCCCGACCCTCCGGGTGCTCCTCGCCGTACCCGGAGGCCCCGCCGCTGCGGGAGGATTCGGGCACCGCGTAGACCCCGCGGGCGAGCGCCGTACGCAGCCGGTGCTCGTCCAGCGGTCCGGAGAAGACCGCACCCTGACCGTGCGTACACCCCATCTCGCGCAGCAGCGTGGCCTGCTCCGGCAGGTCGACGCCCTCCGCGACGGTGGTCAGCCCCAGGTCCCCCGCGATCCGCAGCAGTCCGGCGGTGATCTTGCGCTGCCGGATGGATTCCAGGATCCCGTCCGTCAGCCCCCGGTCCAGCCGCAGGATGTCGACCGGCAGCCTGCGCAGCGCCGAGATCGCCGCGTAGCCACTGCCGAAGCCGTCCAGCGAGATCAGCACCCCGAGCCGACGCAGCGCCGTCAGCCGCCGCTCCAGCTCGTCCAGCGGGATCCGCGGGTCGCTGTCCGACAGCTCCAGGATCAGTGCGCCCGGAGCGCCCGGCACCCCGGCGTTGGCCGCGGGGGCACCCAGCGCGGTGCCGCCGGTGGGTCCCGGCGCCGCAGCCAGCCCGTGCCGGGCCAGCAGTGCGCCGATGGAGCGCGGCTCCATCCCCGGCTCGGTCAGCCGCCGCGCGGGCAGCCGTACGGTCACCGGTGCGCCGTATCCGGCACGCTGCCGCGCTGCCGCTTGCTGCACCGCTTCCTCCAGCAGCCAGCGGCTCACCTCGGCGGCCCGCTCACCGCCTGCCCCGCGAGCCTCCCGCGCCGAGGCGCCCTCGGTGCGCAGGAACTCCGCGGGGGTGAACAGGATGCCCTGGGCCGAGCGCCAGCGTGCCTCGGCCGCAATGGCGGTGATCTTGCCGCTGGCCAGCTCGACGATCGGCTGGTGCAGCAGCGCGAATTCGCCGTCGTGCAGCGCGCTGCGCAGCCGCGCCGCCAGCTCGGCGCGCTTGACCACCTCGGCCTGCATCTGTGGCGCGTACAGCTCGACGCGGGCCTTTCCGGCCTGCTTGGCGCGGTACATCGCCAGGTCGGCGTTGCGCATCAGTGCGCTGGGCGTGATGCCGGGCTCGGCGAAGGCGATACCGATGGAGGCGGCGACCCGCACCTCCGTGCCCTCGACCCGGTACGGATCGGAGAGGGTGATCCGCAGCCGGTCGGCGATGTCGTGTATGCGCAGCTCGCGCTCGGCGTCCGGCATCCGCCCCGGCTCGCCGTCGCCCCGGATGAGTACGGCGAACTCGTCGCCGCCCAGCCGCGCCGCGGTGTCGCCGGAGCGTACGGAGTCGTGCAGCCTCCGCGCGGCCTGCACCAGCAGTTCGTCGCCCGCCTGGTGGCCGACGGTGTCGTTGACCGCCTTGAAGCCGTCCAGGTCGATGAAGAGCACAGCCGTGCCGCAGTCGCCGCCGCGGCGGCCGCCGATGGCCTGCCGGACTCGCTCGGTGAACAGCGCGCGGTTGGGCAGGTCGGTGAGCGCGTCGTGCGAGGCGTTGTGCTGCAACTGCGCCTGCAGTCTCACTCGTTCGGTGACGTCCCGGCTGTTGAAGATCAGCCCGCCCTGGTAGCGGTTGACCGTGGACTCGACGTTGAGCCAGTGGCCGTCGCCGTGCCGGAAGCGGCACTCGATGCGGGTACTGGCCTCCTGGTCCGCCGAGCCGGCCAGGAAGCGGCGCAGCTCGTGGTTGACCTGGCCCAGGTCCTCCGGGTGCACGAGGGAGGAGAGTTCGCAGCCCACCATGTCCTCGGCGTTCCGCCCGTAGACCCCGGCCGCCGCCGGTGAGACGTAGCGGAGCATGCCGGTGGCGGCGGTGATCATGATCACGTCGCTGGAGCCTTGGACCAGGGAGCGGAAGTGGTTCTCCTTCTGCGCCAGCTCCCGGGTCAGTGTGATGTTGTCCAGCAGCATGATGCCCTGCCGCAGCACCAGTGCGAGCACGACCGTGCAGCCGGTGTAGAGGACGACGGGGTCGATGTCGTGACCGTCCACCGAGTTGTAGAGGATGCCCAGTGTGCACACGGCGGCCGCGAGGTAGGGCGTCAGCGCGCTCAGCGAGCCGGAGATGGGGCGGCTGGGGTGGGTGGCCCGCGCCTCGGCCTGCCGGTCCGTGGCGGCCAGCGGCTGCGGCGGAACCGGGTCGGCCTTGCCCCTCTTGTCGTCGCCGTCCTTGTTGTTCTTGCCGCTCCTGCCGACCCAGGGCGCGTACGCGAGGAGCAGCGAACCGGCGAACCATCCGGCGTCCAGCAGCTGCCCTGACGCGTAGTGCTCGCGCAGCATCGGCGAGGTGAACAGTGCGTCGCACAGCACCGTGAGGGCGAGCGCCCCGATCGCGGTGTTGATCGCGCTGCGGTGTGCCGAGGAGCGCCTGAAGTGCAGCGCCAGCACCATGCTGACGAGCACGATGTCCAGCAGCGGATACGCCAGGTTGAGCGCCGCCCTGGCCACCGAGTCACCCGCCCAGTAGGCCGTGTGCGCGAGCGCGAGCGACCAGGAGAGGGTCAGCAGCGAGCCGCCGATGAGCCAGGCGTCGAGGCCGAGGCAGACCCAGCCGGCCCGGGTCACCGGGCGCTTGGCCAGCACCAGCAGTCCCACGATGGCGGGCGGCGCGAACAGCAGGAAGCAGAAGTCGGCGAGGGAGGGCTGCGGCACCTGCTGGCCGAGCACCAGTTCGTACCAGCCCCAGACCGCGTTGCCGAACCCCGCCATCAGCGAGGAGACCCCGAAGAGCACCCAGGCCGGGCGGCTGGCCTCCAGCCGGGCGTGCCCCGATGCGGGCTCGTACGCGGCGGCCTGCGCCGCCTCCCGCCGCTGGGTGCGCGCGTACCACAGGCACGAGCTGCCTGCCAGCAGTGCCGCGGCACTGAGTCCGAAGTCGCCCATGAACACGGAGACGGTCTCCGAGCCCCAGCCGAAGGCGGCGCCCACGGCGTAGGCCGCGCAGACCACCATGAGCGTCATCTGCCGCAGCAGACCGACGCGTCCGCCGGCGCCGGAGCCTCCTCCGCACGGCTCCGACGGTGTCGACCGTGCCGGCCGGGTCGGCTGGATCGGCCGGGCCGACCGGGTTGACGCCGTCGGCCAGGTGTGCCGTGCTTGCCGCGGGTGCGGTGCGTGCGTCGCCTCGTCGCGGACCGCGCCGCTGCGGCGCGTGCCGGTTGCGTTGCTCCAGTACGGGCCCCGCCTGGGGGCCGCTTCGTGGGTAGTCATCGCGCCACCCGTGGAGACGGGGGCCATTTGACGGAGCCGGCCCGGCCGTTACGGGACGCGTGCGGCGATACGCCGCAACGCGGGGGTTGTGCTTGGCAGTTGGGATGTCCGCGGGCGCTGTCCTTGCGTCCCGCGCGGAAGTTCGTCCGTTGATCGTGCATTCGCCCGTCGCCCCCCTCGTGTCCGGGTTTCGCCCCCCGCTCGGGACGATACACCAGGTTCGTCACTCAGGGACATAGTCCCAATACAGACCGTAACCATAAGAGGGAAGCTCGGTACAGGGTGCAGTCGTACGGATCCGTAGCGTGGCCTCTCGCGGCCTCGGGGTGTTTACGGGGACTACGCCACGGCCACCGTGTTCTCCAGCTCCTCACCGGCCGCCCAGCGCCTCAGTTGCGCGCCGAGCAGTCTTCTGGCACGGGGATAGAACGCGGAAGTGGGCCCTCCGACGTGCGGAGTGATCAGAACGCCGGGCGTTCGCCACAACGGATGGGCCTTGGGCAGGGGTTCCGGATCGGTCACATCCAGTGCCGCCCGCAGCCGCCCCGGAACGCCGTCCTCCGCACCCGGGGCCGAGGCGGGGGTGCCCGTCTCGGCGATCAGCGCTTCGGTGTCGACCACGGCCCCCCGCGCGACGTTGACCAGCAGCGCCCCATCCTTCATCCGGGCGAGGAAGTCAGCGTCCACCAAGCCGCGGGTCCCCTCGGTCAGCGGGGTCGCCAATATCACGACATCCGCCTGCGGCAGGAGTTCCCCGATCTCGCTCATCGGCCGGACCTGTCCCAGCGGAGCGTTCCGCGCGGAGCGGGCGACGCGGTGCACGGCGGCCACCTCGAACGGCAGCAGCCGCTTCTCTATCGCCTCGCCCACCGCGCCGTATCCGACAATCAGCACCGTGCGGTCCGCGAGCGCCGGGCGGAAGTCCGGCAGCCACTCGCCGCGGTCCTGCGCACGGACGGATCCGGGCAGGTCACGCAGGGAGGCGAGGGTGAGCGCGACGGCGAGTTCGGCGGTGCTCGCGTCGTGCACGCCGCGGGCGTTGCACACCCGCGTACCGGTGGGGAGGCGGGGAATGGCGGAAGCGATGTGGTCGATCCCCGCGGTGAGGGTCTGGACGACCCGGACCCCCGTCATCCGCGTGAGCGGCCGTACGGCGACCTCGGCACCCACGTAATAGGGGACGACGTAGAAGGCGCAGTCGGCGGGGTCCGCGGGGAACTCCTCCTCCCCGGCCCAGTAGCGGTACGTCAGGGTGTCCGGCAGGCCCTCGACGCTCTCGGGCGGGAGCGCGAGCCAGATCTCCGTCGCATCAGCCATGGGGAGAGACTAGTCGGGGGCTGCGCCAGCCAGAGTGGCTGGTGGGTCGGAACAAACGTGTGTGGCACCGGGGGCAACCGTTACGTTGGGGGCCGTCCGGAGGGAGCGGGAGCCAGGTGGAGCGCAGGACTATTGGTGCGGCAGCTCTCGGCGTGGGCGCCGTGGGCCTCGGCTGTATGCCGATGAGCTGGGCCTATTCCACCTCCGAGCAGCACGGTGAGAGTTCCCTGCGCGCGGTGCACACCGCGCTGGACGCGGGGATGTCGCTGCTGGACACCGCCGACATGTACGGCCCCTTCACCAATGAGCTGCTGATCGGACGCGCGATGAAGGAGCGGCGCTCCGAGGCGTTCGTCTCCACCAAGTGCGGGCTGCTGGTGGGCGAGCAGCACATCGTCGCCAACGGCCGCCCCAGTTACGTCAGACGCGCCTGCGACGCCTCGTTGCGCAGGTTGCAGACCGATGTGATCGATCTCTACCAGCTGCACCGAGCCGACCCCGAAGTACCGATCGAAGAGACTTGGGGTGCGATGGCCGAGCTCGTGACGGCGGGCAAGGTGCGCGCCCTGGGCTTCTGCGCCGTCGGCGCCCGCGCGGACCGGCGAGCGGGCGCCGGTATCCACGACGGGACCATACGACAGCTCGAACGCGTCCAGCAGGTGTTTCCGGTCAGCGGTGTGCAGGCCGAGCTGTCGGTCTGGTCGCGGGAGGCGCTGGAGACCCTGCTGCCGTGGTGCGAGGAGCGCGGCATCGGGTTCCTCGCCGCGATGCCGCTGGGCAACGGCTATTTGACCGGCGCGCTCACCACCGGCGGCGGCTTCGAGCCCGACGACGTACGCGCCCGGCACCCCCGCTTCACCGCCGAGATGATGGCCGCCAACCAGCCGATCGTCGCCGGCCTGCGACGGGTGGCCCGCCGCCATGGCAACGCCACCCCCGCGCAGATCGCCCTCGCCTGGGTGCTCGCCCAAGGCCGCCATGTGGTCCCGGTCCCCGGCGCGAAGAAGGTCCACTGGGTCGCGGAGAACGCCCGCGCGGCCAGCCTGGTGCTCACCGCGGAAGACCTCGCGGAGATCGGCGCGCTCCCCGCGGCCCGGGGCTCGTGGGACTGAGCGGCCGGAGAGCCGGCGGAATCGCCGGGTCGGCGCAACCCGCGTCTCCTGCGCGGGAGGAGGGGACGATGTGGTCCCCTGTGAGGGAGCCGGTTGTCGAGGACGAGGGAGCCGCAGCGTGCGACGTAGGACGGGTGTGAGCGTCGGGGTGGTCTGCGCGCTGGCGCTGGGCGCGGGATGTTCCGGCGGGGGCGGGGACGGCCCGGGGGACGGGCCCTCGCGCAAGGGCGGCAGTTCACCTGCGACCTCGTCGGCGAGGGCGGCACCGGCCAAGGGTTCCGTGAAGGTGGTCAAGTCCCTCACGACCGGCCTCAAGAGCCCCTGGGGGCTGGCTCCGCTGCCCGGCGGCGATCTGCTGGTCTCCTCGCGGGACACGGGGAAGATCCTGCGTATCGACGCCGACAGCGGCAAGAAGACGGAGGTCGGCTCCGTGCCGGGGGTGGAACCCGGCGGCGAGGGCGGGCTGATGGGGCTGGCCGTCCCGCCGGACGGGGCACAGGCGGGGAAGATGGTGTACGCGTACTTCACCTCCGCCTCCGACAACCGCATCGTGCGGATGGTCTACGACGCCAAGAAGGAACCCGGCGACCAGCTGGGCGCGCCGGACACCATCCTCAAGGGCATCCCCAAGGGCCTGCTCCACAACGGCGGGCGGATCGCGTTCGGCCCGGACAAGATGCTCTACGCCGGGACCGGCGAGTCCGGCGACGGCGACCTCGCCCAGGACAGGAAGTCGCTGGGCGGCAAGATCCTGCGGATGACGCCCGAGGGCGAGCCGGCCGGGCACGGCAACCCCGAGCCGGACTCGGTCGTCTACAGCTGGGGGCACCGCAATGTGCAGGGCCTGGACTGGGACCGCGAGAACCGGCTGTGGGCCTCCGAGTTCGGGCAGGACACCTGGGACGAGCTCAATCTGATCGAACCGGGCAAGAACTACGGCTGGCCGGACGCCGAGGGCAAGAGCGACGACAAGCGCTTCCGCAACCCGGTCGAGCAGTGGCGCACCGCCGAGGCGTCCCCCAGCGGGCTGGCCGTCGTCAAGGGTTCGGTGTGGATGGCCGGGCTGCGCGGCGAGCGGCTGTGGCGTATCCCGCTCAAGGGCGCGGAACCCGCAGCCACCCCCCAAGCGTTCCTGAAGGGAAAATACGGACGGCTCCGAACGGTCGTCGCCGACCACGGCACCGGTGGCGGCGACGGGCTCTGGCTGGTCACGAGCGAGACGGACGGACGTGGCTCGCCGGAGAAGGGGGACGACCGCATCCTGCGACTCAAGGTGCGCTGAGGATGGTCAGATGTTCAACCTGATAGAGGAGCTGTTCTCGCCGAGCCGCAAACACACGGACGACGAGCAGCGGCGGCTGGAGCACACCCGGGTCCAGGAGGGCAGCAACGACCCCGGCAAGGGGCCGATCGACCTGGCTTCGGGTCAGGTGGTCATCCGTCCACCCGGGCAACGGAGCGTCCCGGAGGCGGAGCCGGGGAAGGAGCCGGAGCCGGCCGCGGAGCTGTCGTCGTCCCCGGTGCCGTCGCCGTCCCCGGCACCGCGGAGCTGAGCCCGTTCGGGCTGACCAGCCGCAGCCGGAACGCCATCGCCGCCGCCTCGCCGCGCGTCGCGACGCCCAGCTTGGCGAGGATGTTGGAGACGTGCACGCTCGCCGTCTTCGGGGCTATGTAGAGCCGCTCGGCTATCTGCCGGTTGCTGCGGCCTTCGGCGACGAGTTCCAGTACGTCGCGCTCGCGCCGGGTGAGCCCGAACGACTCGGCCGGGTCGGCGGGCGGTGCCGACGCCGCCTGTGCCGGGGCGGGCTCCGCCGCTCCCCGGCCGTCGCCGGGCCCGTCGTCCAGTGCGATCCGCGCCCGCAGCGCGAGCTGTTCGGCCTCGGCCCGCAGCGGCGCAGCGCCCAGGCGCACGGCCGTGGAGTGGGCCTGCCGCAGCAGTTCCTCCGGGGACCGCGAGCAGCCCCGTACGCCTGCGCCCTCCAGCAGCGCCTCGGCCCAGCGCAGCCGGGCGCGGGCCAGCGGACAGGGCCGTCCCACCGGTTCCAGGGCCAGCGCCGCCGCCTCCCACAGCTGCGGCTCGCTCTGCCCCGCCGCCCGCGCCAACTCGGCCTCCAGCAGCAGCCCGTATCCCTCCCACACCGGCGCGGGCCGGGGCAGCAGGCGGGCCGCGTGGCGCAGTTCGGACAGCACCTGGCCCCGGCCCTGCTCGGCGTCCGGCAGGCCGCGGAGCTCCGCCTCGTAGGACGCGGCGGCGTGCAGCAGCGCCCAGGCGTACGGGTGGGCGCCCGGCGGGAAGCCTTCCGAGAGAGCGGCGGCCAGCTCGGCGCGTGCCTTCGCCGTCTCGCCGCGCTCGGCGGCCAGCGCCATGGTGAAGTACCGCAGCGCCACCACCTTCTGCGGCTCGTTGGCCGGGGACGAGCCCATGGTGGCCGCCGCCTCCTCGACGGCGGCCTCCAGCCCGGTCAGGTCGCCTCGTTCGCGGGCCAGCCGGGCACGGAGCAGCGCGACCCAGACGCGTACGTCCGTGACGCGCGCCGCGCCTCTGGCCCGGTCCAGGAGCTCGGCCGCGCGCTCCCACTCCCCCGTCGACAGCAGCGCCTCGGCCTGCCCCGCGAGGGCGCCCGCATAGGAGTTGGGGCGGTTGCGCCTGTGGGCGACGCGGGCCGCGCGGGCGGCCTCCTCGGCGGCCTGCGCCGAGCGGCCCACCGCCTCCAGCTCGACGGCGATGTTGATGGCGGCGCAGGTCATCACGGACGTGACCCCCGCCTGGTCCGCCTCGTCCCGGGCCCGGGCCAGCTCGGCGAGCCCCTCCTCCAGATCGCCCGATTCGGCGAGCAGGGTGCCCAGGGTGACCCTGGCATCCAGCTCGATGGCGGTGGCGCCCACCACCCGGGCCAGCTCGACCGCGCGGACGGCCGTCGCCAGCGCCTCCCGCCCGGGACGGTGCACCATGCCCCAGCTCGCGGCGCTGGAGAGCACCTCCGCATGAACGGCGGAGGGCGGCAGCCCGCGGACCAGCTCCTGCGCCTTGGCGATCTGCGTCCAGCCGTCGCCCTTGCCGGTGTCCTCCAGCAGCATCCCCATGCGCAGCTGGAACCAGGCGCTGGTGAGCGGGTCCTCAGCTTCGTCCAGCCGGGCCAGCGCGCGGCGCGTGAGGACCTTGGCGCGTGCCACGTCACCGCTGATCCGGGCGGCGACGACGGCCTCGGCAAGTACCTCGATGAAGTGCGGCGGCTGGGACAGACAGTGCGCGCGGGCACCGCCCGGAGCGTCCACGGCGGGGAACGTACGCGGGATGCGCAGCGCGGGCAGCTCGGCCCGGGCTTCCTCGGGCACCTCGTCCCACAACTCGATGACGCGTTCGAGCAGTTGGTGCTCCTCCGCGTACGCGTGCCGGTATCGGGCCTCGACCGAGGCGGAGAGCGCCGCAGGCAGCGCCCTGGCGGCGTCCCGGCTGCGGTGCCAGTAGTGCGCCAGGCGGGCCAGCCGCTCCTCGGCCCGCACCAGCGACGGGTCCGCCTCCAGCGCCTCGGCGTAGCGGCGGCTGATCCGCGCCAGCTCGCCGGGGAGCAGATCCTCGCGGACCGCCTCGCGCAGCAGGGCGTGCCGGAAGTGATAGCCCGAGCCGTCCTCGGTGGGCCGCAGCACATTGGCGCCGACGGCCGAGCGCAGGGCTTCCAGCAGCGCGTCCTCGCCCAGCCCGGCGACGGCGGCCAGCAGTGCGTGTTCCACGGCGGAGCCTCCGCCCGCGGCGAGCCGCACCACATGCTGCGCCGACTCGGGCAGCGCTTCGACCCGGACGAGCAGCAGATCGCGGAGCGAGTCGCTGATGGCGCAGGCGGCCTCGGTGGCGGTCAGCTCCTCGACGAAGAAGGGGATGCCCTCCGAGCGGCGGAAGATCTCCTCGGCCAGCTCGCTCGCGGGCTCGGTGCCGTTGATACCGGTGATCTGGTCGCGTACCTCGGCGCGGGTCAGGCGCGGCAGCTCCAGATGGAGGACGGTACGCAGCCGGTCCTGCTCGGCGAGGAAGGGGCGCAGCGGGTGGCGGCGGTGGATGTCGTCGGTGCGGTAGGTGGCCAGCAGCACCAGCCGGCAGCCGCGTACGGACCGGAAGAGGTAGCCGAGCAGTTCGCGGGTGGAGCGGTCGGCCCACTGGAGGTCTTCGAGGGCGACGACGAGGGTACGGTCGGCGGCCAGCCGCTCCAGCAGTTGCGCCGTCGCCTCGAAGAGCCGGGCACGTCCGCCGTCGGCGCCGTCGTCGTACTCCTCGCGCTGCGGCGCCACCGGTCCTGGCACCGCCAGGTCCGGGAGCAGCCGAGCCAGTTCGGCTTCGCGGCCCTCGGCGGCGACTGCCAGGGCCGTGGGCGGCACGGCGCTGCGCAGGCCGCGCAGCGCCGTGGTGAAGGGCGCGAAGGGGAGGCCGTCGGCGCCCAGTTCGAGACAGCCGCCGAGGGTGGTTATGCCGCCCGCAGCGCGAGCCCGCTCCAGGAACTCCTCCAGGAGCCGGGTCTTGCCCACACCCGCCTCGCCGCCGAGGAGCAGCGCCTGGGGCGCACCCGTACCGGCGGATGCGAGGGCCTCGGTGAGGGCGGCCAGTTCGGCGGTGCGGCCGACGAACACGGGGCTGACAGTGGTTTGCAGGGGCACGTCGCTCAGCATCGCATCCGGCACCGGCCTAGGGCACCTGCCTTATAGCGGCTTTCCGGCCGACGGTACGGACAGTCATGCGGCCGGTACCCACACCGGCTCGTCGTCGTCCCGGTTCCGGCGTGCGCGGCCGAACCAGGAGCGTGCGCTGCGATCGGTGCCCGCCTGCTCGCGGCGGGCCGCCTTGGCGGCGCGTACCAGCCGTTGGTGCTCGGCCTCGCGGCGCAGATCGTCCATGCGGAGCTGGTGTTGGCCGTGGCTGAGGTCGTACAGCATGACGGTGGCCCCCTCGGGGAGTGGTGCGGAATGCGTGCTCCCACACTGCTTCCTGAGAGGGCCCCGCCACATCGGGCAACTGCCCAGTCCTGGGGGCCTGAGGGCCTTAGTGCGACGTGCAGCGGGCCCTAGGCCACCGGACCGAGTGCGTAGGTACCGTCACGGGGTACCGGTTACTGGCCGGGTGCCGAAGGCGTAGGCACCTCGGGCTGCGCTGCGAACAGGTCGAAGTACATACCGCCGGCGACGACGAGGCCGATCACACCGAGCAGCGCCCCGCCCAGCGAGACGGCCTTGACCCAGCCACGGACCTCGGGCCGGCCGCTGAGCGTCGCCAGGAGCAGACCGCCCACCGCGACGGCGAGCAGGGCGAAGATCCCGTTGACGACGGCAGCCGCGTGCCAGGGGGCGCCGTAGACGGAGTTGACCTGGTCGGCGGCCGAGCCGCCGGAGCCGCCCTGGGCGCCGCTCTCGATCTGGCCGATGAGGCTCTTGCGCTCGCGGAGCATCTCGCTGAAGGAGGTGCCGGTCAGCGAGGCGAGGCCGAGACCGGCGCTGACGACGGCGACGGCGCCGCCCGCCCAGTCGCTGCGCCGGTCCTTCGGGGACTCCAGGGTGTCGAGGTCGGCGTCGTCGTACTCGTCGTCGACGGCGTCCTCGGGCTCCTTGCCGACGTTCACCGCGGGCGCGTCGCGGGCCGTCTTCTCCTCGGCCTTCCCGTCGGGCTTCCCCTCGGCCTTCCCGTCGGGCTTCTCCTTCGTCGTGGCCGCCTCTTCGGCCGACTCGTCGGCGAGGGGCTTCTCAGTCGCGGTCTGCGTGGTCTTCGTGCTTTCGGTAGCCATGGGCGGCCACCGTAGGGGCGGTTTCTGAGAGACCGATGAGAGACCCGGTGCGCTGATTGACCAGTGGTACGTCGACGAGCTCCTCGGCGCCGTCCTCATCGCTCATGTCCGGCTCGATGCTCAGCCGCGGCAGCCGTCGGTCCAGCCACTTCGGGAGCCACCAGTTGGCGCCGCCGAGCATATGCATCAGCGCCGGCACCAGCAGCGTACGCAGGACGAACGCGTCCAGCGCGACCGCGGCCGCCAGCGCGATGCCGAACATGGCGATGAGCCGGTCGCCGCTGAGCACGAAACCGCCGAAGACGGAGATCATGATCACGGCAGCGGAGTTGATCACCTTGCTGGTCTCCGAGAGCCCCACCCGCACCGCGCGTCTGTTGTCGCCGGTCAGCCGCCATTCCTCGTACATCCGGCTGACGAGGAAGACCTGGTAGTCCATGGACAGCCCGAAGAGCACCGAGATCATGATCACGGGCAGGAACGGCTCGATGGGCCCCGCGCTGCCCAGGCCGAGCAGTTCGCTCCCCCAGCCCCACTGGAAGACGGCGACCACGATGCCGAAGGCGGCGGCGACGGCCGCGATGTTCATGACGGCGGCCTTGAGCGGGATGCCGATGCTGCGGAAAGCCAGCAGGAGCAGCAGACAGCCGAGCCCGATGACCACGCCGCCGAAGAGCGGCAGCTTGCCGACGATGATGTCGGCGAAGTCATCGTGTCCCGCGGTGGTGCCGCCGACCAGGACATCCATGGTCGAGCCGTCCTCGGCCTGCGGCAGCACGTCACCGCGCAGCCGGTCCACCAGTTCGGAGGTCGACTCGGACTGCGGGGAGCTGTCGGGCACCACTGTGATCACGCCGGTGTCGCCGCTGCCGTTGAACTGAGGGCCGCTGACCTCGGCGACGCCCGGGGTGTTGCGGATGTCGTCCCGCAGGTGGTCGAAGGCGAGCTTGTCGCCCGCGCCGTCCAGCTCGCCGACCAGCGTGAGCGGCCCGTTGGTGCCCGGGCCGAAACCGTCCGCGAGCATGTCGTACGCCTTGCGGGTGGTGCTGGCGGACGGATCGTTGCCCTGGTCCGAGGTGCCCAGGTGCAGCCCGAGCGCGGGCAGCGCGAGCACGGCCATCAGCACCGCGGCGACCACGCCCAGCAGCCTGGGGTGCCGCTCGACGAAGGCCGACCAGCGCATGGCGAAGCCCGTGGGACGGTCGGGGCGCGGCCCGTGCTCGGTGAGCTGCCGTCGCTCACGGCGGCTGAGGGCACGCATCCCGATGAAGCCGAGCAGGGCAGGCAGCAGCGTGACGGAGGCTGCCACGCTGAGCAGGACGGTCAGGCTGGCGGCTATCGCCACTCCGTTGAGGAAGCCGAGTCGCAGGATGAACATGCCCAGCAGCGCGATGCAGACCGTGGCCCCCGCGAAGACCACCGCGCGCCCGGAGACCGCCACCGCACGGCGGGCGGCCTCGGCCACCGGCAGCCCGGCACGCAGCCCCCTTCTGTGCCGGGTGACGATGAACAGCGCGTAGTCGATACCTACGCCCAGTCCGATGAGCATGCCCAGCATGGGCGCGAAGTCCGCGACGGTCATCACCTGGCTGAGCAGCCCGATACCGGCCGCGGCTGTGCCGACGGCGACGACGGCGTTGATCAGTGGCAGTGCCGTGGCGGCGAGTGAGCCGAAGGCGAGGAAGAGCACGACGGCGGCTGCCGCCAGCCCGATGGCCTCGGCGAGGTGCGCCTTCGGCGCCTCGGCGACCGCCACCCCCGAACCGCCCGCCTCGACCTGGAGGCCGAGACCTTGATCGGAAGCGCCCTGGACGGTGTCGACGACGCGCTTCACCTTCTGCTCGCCGAGCTCGTCGGCGGGCGCCTTGAAGGTGAGATCGGCGTAGGCGGTCCGGCCGTCCTCGCTGATCTGTCCTGCGCCCTGTGGCACATAGGGGGACTTCACGGAGGCGATGCCCGGCAGGTGCGCGACCTCCTCCAGCGTCTCGGTCATCCGCTCCTGGACGGCGGTCGCGCGCACACTCCCCGTGTCCGTACGCCACACGATCGTGTCGCTGTCGCCGCCCCGGTCGGGGAAGGCGCTCTCCAGGCGCTGCGCGGCCCGGCCGGATTCGGTGCTCTGGGCACCGTAATCGTCGGAGTAGGAGCTGCCGATGAGTGACGAGGCGGTCACGGCACCGACGAGCGTGACGAGCCACAGCAGCAGCACGAGGAGGCGGCGCTTCAGGCACCAGCGGGCAAGAGCGGTCACGGGCGTCGCCTGCTCCCGGGGGTCGTACGGGCATGGAGGGGGCGCGGCGTCCCCTGTCCGCCGCAGCTGGGGGCCTCCCGGCCGGAGGCGGGGAGGAGGGGGTCCGAGGCAATCGAGAACCTCGCCTCAAGGACCGCGCTCTTCGCAGAGTGCCATCCCGAAAAGATCGATTGCGGCCTTTGTGGCGATACCCACAATGCCCATGGCCTCGCGTATCACCCTGTAGTCGGGCCCTCACGGCGTAACCGGTCTCTTACCCCCGCAACCGGACGCGGAGGGCTGTCGCGGACGGATGTCGGGGAACGCGCCTGGTACCGGCGTCGTAGGTACCCATAGGCTGTGGGAGCGGTCCGACGGACGCACGGCGTCCGGTCGGGCAGCCGAACGCAGGCCGGATGGCTGGAAGACGCACCACACGGGATGGGGGACGGTCGTTACGTATGCCCAGGGAATTGCAACGCGGCCACAAGGCCAAGATCAGTGATCTGACGGCGGGCACGGATCTGTACGTGGGTGTGCAGATCGCCGGAGCGGGACTCTCTTTCGACATCAGCTGTTTCGGGCTGGACGGGCAGGAACAGCTCTCCGACGACCGCTACTTCATCTTCTTCAACCAGCCCAAGTCGCCGGAGGAATCCCTCCAGCTCCTCGGGGCGCAGGCCGGGGACACCGAATCCTTCCGGGTGACGCTGGACCGGATTCCCCCGCAGGTCCAGCGGCTGTCGTTCACGGCGACGCTGGACGGCGCCGGGCAGATGTCGCAGGTCGGCCCCGGTTACATCCGGATCGTGGCGGGCGGCGAGGAGGTCGCCCGCTACCCCTTCGACGGCTCGGAGTTCAGCACCGAGCGCGCCGTGATGCTGGGCGACATCTACCGGAAGAACGACATCTGGCGGTTCGCCGCGATCGGCCAGGGCTTCGACGGCGGCCTGGACGCGCTGCTGAAGAACTTCGGCGGCGAGGTCCTGGAGGACGAGGAGCCCGAGCCGCAGCAGGCCGCGCCTGCGGGTGGCGCAGTACCGGGCTTCGCACCGCCGGGAGGGGGCGCGGCGCCGCAGCAGCCCGCGCCCGGGTTCGCCCCTCCGACCGCGCCCGCGCCGCAGCAACAGGCGCCGCAGGCCCCGGCCCCGGCTCCCGCTCCGGCCCCCACCCCGCAGCCGCAGGTGCCGCAGCCGACGACGCCGGACGTCCACGGTGCGCCCACCATGGCCGCCCCCATCCAGCCGCAGCACGGCGGCCAAGTTCCCCCGCCGCAGCCGGCTCCGCAGGCCCCGCCGGCTCCGCAAGCACCCCAGGCTCCGCAGCCGCCCCAGCAATTCCAGCAGCAGCACCAGCCGCCGCAGCCCCAGCAGCCGGGCCCGCCCGGGCCTCCCGGCCAGCAGCTCTCCAACCCGTTCGCCCAGCAGCAGCCCGGCGGCTACGGCGCCCCGCAGGCACCGCAGATCCCGCAGGGCCCGGCGGCAGGCATCGGGGCGGTGCTCCAGAAGTTCCACGAGGTGCCGACCGGTCAGCGCTGGACCTTGCAGAACCCCTCCCTCGTCCGCGCGGACATCGGCATCGACGGCCAGCCTGTGCTCGCCAAGCAGGGCAGCATGGTGCTCTACCAGGGCAAGGTGGACTTCTCCTACAAGGGCGCCGGCTTCACCGGGCGCGTGGTCGGCAACGCGACCGGCCAGGAGATGCAGCTGATGCGGTGCAGCGGCCGCGGTCAGGTCTTCTTCGCCGAGAACGCCGCGCATGTCCACCCGGTGGAGCTGCAAGGAGACGCGATCTGCGTCTCGGCCGAGAACGTGCTCGCGTTCGACGAGTCCCTGCAGCACGAGGTACGCCGGATCGAGGGCCACGGCATCCCCGGTGGCGCGCTGTTCACCATGCAGTTCACCGGCACCGGCACGGTCATCGTCAAGACGCAGGGAACCCCTGTCGTCCTCCCGGTCACCCCCACGACGTTCGCCGACGCGCAAGCCGTGGTGGCCTGGTCGGCGGCGGCCCAGGTCGTCGTCTCCAGTCAGGTCCGGCTGCACCGCAACGCCTATCCGGGGCACAGCGGGGAGACCGTGAACCTCCAGTTCCGGGGCGCGCCCGGCAACTTCATCGTCGTCCAGCCGTACGAGGTCTAGGGGGAGCCCGTCATGAACCAGCCAGCAGCTTTCGCGGGCTTCGCGCCCGCTCCCGTGTCGGCACGTATGGAGAACCACGGGACCCACATGGTCAAGGTGGCCATGCAGTCGGGCCAGGACCTGTTCGCACGGCCCGGCTCGATGGTCGCCTACGAGGGCTTCGTGCAGTACGAGGCCAATCCGCCGGCCGTCCGCCAGATGGCTTCGCAGTGGCTGACCGGCGAGAAGAACCCGCTGATGCTCTGCCGCGGCGACGGCCTGCTCTATCTGGCCGACTACGGCGCCGACGTGGTGTGCGTCAACCTCGCCGAGGAGTCGCTGTCGGTCAACGGCACCAACCTGCTCGCCTTCGACGCGCACCTCCAGTGGGGCGTCGAGCGGGTCAAGGGGCTCGCCAAGTTCGCGGGCCAGGGGCTGTTCAACGTCGGTGTACGCGGCACCGGCTGGGTCGCGCTCACCTCGCGTGGTGCCCCCGTGGTCGTGGACTGCGGGCGCGGCGAGGACGAGACGTATGTGGACCCGGACGCACTGGTGGCCTGGTCCAGCGGCCTGAAGATGAAAAGCAAGCGGAGCATGAAGGCCGGTGCGCTGATCGGCCGGGGCAGCGGCGAGGCGTATCAGATCGCCTTCTCCGGGCAGGGCTTCGTGGTCGTCCAGCCGAGCGAGGACAGCACGGACCGCATCCGGGTCCGGGGCTGACGGGGGAAGGAGAACAGCCGTGCAGAGTTCGCTCTTCGGATACACCGAGGTCGCCACGGAGGACCGCTACGCGGTGCAGAACCCGCAGCTGCTGCGGGTGCAGTTGACCGGGCACGACGATGTACTGGCCCGCAAGGGCGCCATGGTCGCCTACCAGGGACTGCTGGAGTTCGACGCCGAGTACCAGGGGCAGAGCCGGCGCCGCGGCCCCGCCCGCGAGCAACTGCCGCTGATGCGCTGCTCGGGCCAGGGGACGGTGTTCCTCGCCAACCTGGCACAGTACGTGCATGTGGTGGACGTCGACCGTGACGGCCTGACGGTCGACGCCTCCTACGTCCTGGCCATGGACTCCACCCTGCACCACGAGATCATCTCCGTGGACAGCCAGTTCGGGATCTCCGGCACCGGTGCCTACAACCTCAACATCACAGGGCAGGGCAGGGTCGCGCTGATGACCTCGGGCCAGCCGCTGCTGATGAACGTCACCCCGGACACCTACGTCAACGCCGACTCCGACGCCGTCGTCGCCTGGTCCAGCGGACTGCGTGTGCAGATGCAGGCCCAGACCTCCTCCCAGGGTGTCTGGCGTCGCCGCGGCAACACCGGCGAGGGCTGGGAGCTCTCCTTCATGGGCCAGGGCTACGCCCTCGTCCAACCCAGCGAGCTGCTCCCGCCGCAGAACGCTCAGATCGGCGGCGGCGTACGCGCCCAGTACGGCATGGGCCCCCAGGGCTCCCGCGGCCAGAACCAGGGCAACGTCTTCAGCAACTGACGGCTGACGGCCTGGAAGGGCGCGAGTCGGCGCACAGGAGCGGGCGGGAGGGATCTTCCGCCCGCTCCTGGAGTTCCCCACGTCCCGAAGGGGCGCGGGGAACTGCGCGACAAGCCACAACCCGGGCCACAGCCCGCATGCTTCGGGCAGGGGCACCCCCTTACCGGAGCCCATTCCGGGGCTCCCCGGCAACGGATCAGCCGACGTCCAGCACCGCCTTGCCATGCAGTCGGCGTCCCAGGAGAAGTTCGACGGCTTCGGCGGCCTTGTCCAGCGGGCCGCGCCAGGTCGTCCCTGCGTCGAGGGTGCCGCTTGCGACCTGTTCCGCGAGCCAGGTCAGGTCCCTGGCGAGCTCGCGGCACTGCAGCAGATGGAAGGTGACGATGGAACGGTCGTGACGGCCGTTGTCCCCGTACAAGGCGCCGTGCGGGAAGTGCTCGTCGTCGCCGCCCGCGTGACCGACCACGACCAGGGCGCCGCCCGCGGCCAGCCGTTCGTACGCCGCGACCAGTTGCCGGCCGCCGACCATGTCCACGATGCCGTCCACCGGCTCACCGACGTCGGCGGGGGCGGCCACCACCTCGTCCGCGCCGAGTGCGCGCAGCGCCTCCGCGTGCTTCGCGGGGTTGCCGGTGACGGCCACGACGCGGGCTCCGCCCATGTGCGCCAACTGCACCGCATACCGTCCAACTCCGCCCGTCGCGCCGGTGATCATGATGCGCCTGCCGAGCAGCGGGCCGGTGCGGAGCAGGGCGTTCAGGGCGCTGGCGCCCGCGACGGGGACGGTGCTGATGGCGCCCAGGTCCGCGCCCTCGGGGACGGCGCCGATCAGGGCGGTGTCCACGGCACGGAGCTCCGCCCAGCCGCCGTCTCCCCCGAGGGTCACCACACGGGTACCGGCCGCCGGTCCTGAGCCGTCGTCGGCGGCGCGTTCGACGACACCTGCGGCATCCCAGCCCAGAACTGTGCCCTGCTCGGCGGCGCTCGGGCCGAACTTCACCTCTCCATGGTTGAGGGAGGTCGCCGTCACCCGGACCAGCGCCTGGTGCGGGCCCGGCGTGGGGTCGGGCGCCTCACCGAGGCGGAGACCAGCGGGTGCGGAAGGGTCGACAAGCAGGGCTCGCATGGCAGTGGTACCTCCGATCGGGCGCGGTCGCGCACAGCACGCGGCCGCTTCACCGGTTAATAGTGCCACTGAGAGGCACAAGCCATCAAGAGGCATTCGCGGCTGGGGCTACACTTCTGCCATGACGGCCACCGAGAAGGGACCCGAGGCGGACGAGAAGCCCCTGACCCTGCGCGAGCGCAAGAAGCTCCGTACACGGCAGGCGCTCATCGACACCGCGCTGGAACAGTTCACCGAGCACGGCTTCGACCGCATCACGCTCGACGCGCTCTGCGATGCCGTGGAGGTCTCCAAGCGCACCTTCTTCCGCACCTTCGACAGCAAGGAAGACGTGGCCCTGGCGCCGACCCATGACATGTGGACGGCCTTCCTGAGGGAGCTGGAGACCGCCGACCCGGCCGCATCCGCCGACCGCTCGGCCTTCGCGCTGCTCCGCGACACCCTGCTGGCCACCATCGAGCGGATGGCGGCGGCGGACGGCGACTGGGCGCAACGCGTGCGCCGCAGCCGTCGGCTGGCCGCTCAGGCGCCCTCCATCGACGCCCACGGGCTCGCGTTCTGCGACCGCACCAGCGCCGCCGCCGTGGATCTGATGAAGCGCAGATTCGAGCTGGACGACGGCGGCCGGGCCGCGCGGGAGGGGCTGTTGCTCCGGCTGGCCGTCGACATCCTCGTGGCCGCCTTCCACCAGGCCCTGGACCAGTGGGTCGCCGACCCCGCCGAGCCGGGCGCGGCAGGACTGGTCGATGCTGTCCAGGACGCCTGCGCCGCCGTACCGGAGAGCCTCACCCTCAGCATCGTCCCGCGCTGAGCCCCGTACAACACGGCGAGGGGCGGGGCACCAGCTACGGTGCCCCGCCCCTCGTCGGCTGCGTCAAAAAGGGAGCGTCAGCCCTCCACGCCCAGCTTCTCCAGGATCATCTGGCGGGCGCGGGCCGCGTCCGCCTGGCCCCGGGTGGCCTTCATGACGGCGCCGACCAGGGCGCCGGCGGCCTGGACCTTGCCGCCGCGTACCTTCTCGGCGATGTCCGGGTTGCCGGCGATGGCCTCGTCGACGGCCGTGCCGAGCGCGCCCTCATCGGAGACGATCTTGAGGCCGCGCTTCTCGACGACCTCGTCCGGGCCGCCCTCACCGGCCAGTACGCCCTCGATGGTCTGCCGGGCGAGCTTGTCGTTCAGCGAACCCTCGGCGACCAGCGCGCAGATCCGGGCGATCTGCTCGGGGGTGATGGGCAGCACCGTCAGCTCGACGCCGTCCTCGTTGGCGCGCCGGGCCAGCTCGCCCATCCACCACTTGCGGGCCTGGTCCGCGGGGGCGCCCGCGTCCACCGTGGCGACGATCGGATCGACGGCGCCCGCGTTCAGCGCCGACTGCATCTCGTGCTCGGAGATGCCCCACTCCTCCTGGAGCCGCTTGCGCCGCAGCCGGGGCAGCTCCGGCAGTGTGCCGCGCAGCTCCTCGACCCACTCGCGCGAGGGCGCGACGGGCACCAGGTCGGGCTCGGGGAAGTAGCGGTAGTCCTCCGCCTCCTCCTTGACCCGGCCCGAGGTGGTGGACCCGTCGTCCTCGTGGAAGTGCCGGGTCTCCTGGATAATCGTGCCGCCGGACGAGAGCACGGCAGCGTGCCGCTGGATCTCGAACCGCGCCGCACGCTCGACGCTGCGCAGCGAGTTGACGTTCTTCGTCTCACTGCGGGTGCCGAACTTCTCGGTGCCCTTGGGGCGCAGCGAGAGGTTGACGTCGCAGCGCATCTGGCCCATCTCCATCCGGGCCTCGGAGACGCCGAGCGCCTTGATGAGCTCGCGCAGTTCGGCGACGTACGCCTTGGCGACCTCGGGGGCCCGCTCGCCCGCGCCCACGATGGGCTTGGTGACGATCTCGATGAGCGGGATGCCCGCGCGGTTGTAGTCGAGCAGCGAGTGGGAGGCGCCGTGGATACGGCCGGTCGCCCCGCCCACGTGGGTGGACTTGCCGGTGTCCTCCTCCATGTGGGCGCGCTCGATCTCGACGCGGAAGACCTCGCCGTCCTCCAGCTGGACGTCCAGATAGCCGTCGAAGGCGATCGGCTCGTCGTACTGGGAGGTCTGGAAGTTCTTCGGCATGTCCGGATAGAAGTAGTTCTTCCGGGCGAAGCGGCACCAGTCGGCGATCTTGCAGTTCAGCGCGAGGCCGATACGGATGGCGGACTCCACGCCCACCTTGTTGACGACGGGCAGCGCGCCGGGCAGGCCCAGACAGGTCGGGCAGACCTGGCTGTTGGGCTCGGCGCCCAGCTCCGTCGAGCAGCCGCAGAACATCTTGGTCCTGGTGCCGAGCTCGACGTGGACCTCGAGGCCCATCACGGGGTCGTAGGAGGCCAGCGCCTCGTCGTACGACACCAGTTCGGTGACGGTCACGGAAAACTTACCTTTCTGCCCCTCAGGCCCGCGTCAGTCGTCGGCGAGGATGTCGTCGCTGTCCAGGCGGCGCAGCTCGCGCACGAGCAGTACCACGCCCGTGACGATGCCCGCCGCGGAGACCGCCACATCGATCAGCTGCAGCGTGTCCCCTTCCTTCCTGGCTTCCTTGGCGCGCTTGACGGTGCCGGGGACGCTGATGAGCGAGCCGACGATCGAGAAGTAGAGCCCGGTCCTGGACTTCTTGAATCCCTTGGCCTTTTGCAGCTTCGAACTCACAGCGACGGTGCCTCCTCTAGCAGCGGGTGACCCCAACGTGCCTGGAAGGCGGCTTCCAGAGCCGCACCGACACGGTAGAGCCTGTCATCGGCCATGGCGGGGGCGATGATCTGCAGCCCCACCGGGAGCCCGTCCTCCGGCGCGAGCCCGCACGGGATCGACATGGCGGAGTTGCCCGCCAGGTTGGACGGGATGGTGCACAGGTCGGCGAGGTACATCGCCATCGGGTCGTCGACGCGCTCCCCGATCGGGAAGGCGGTGGTGGGCGTGGTCGGCGAGATCACCACATCCACCTGCTCGAATGCCTTCTCGAATTCCCGGGTGATCAGCGTACGGACCTTCTGCGCCGAGCCGTAGTAGGCGTCGTAGTAGCCGGAGCTGAGCGCGTAGGTGCCCAGCATGACGCGGCGCTTGACCTCGGGGCCGAAGCCGGCCTCGCGGGTGAGCGCCGTGACCTCCTCGGCCGAGTGGGTGCCGTCGTCCCCGGTCCGCAGCCCGTAGCGCATGGCGTCGAAGCGGGCCAGGTTCGAGGAGCACTCCGAGGGGGCGATCAGGTAGTAGGCCGCCAGCCCCTTGCTGAACGAGGGGCAGGACAGCTCCACGATCTCGGCGCCCAGTTCGCGCAGCAGCTCGACCGACTCGTCGAAGCGCTGCATCACCCCGGCCTGGAAGCCCTCACCGCGGAACTGCTGGACGACGCCGACGCGCATTCCCTCGGCCGTGCCGTTGCGGGCGGCGGCCACGATGTCGGGGACCGGCTGCGCGACGGAGGTCGAGTCCTTCTCGTCGTGGCCCGCGATGACGCTGTGCAGCAGCGCCGTGTCCAGCACCGTACGGGCACACGGCCCGCCCTGGTCCAGCGAGGAGGAGAACGCGATCATGCCGTACCGGGACACCCCGCCGTAGGTGGGCTTCACCCCGACGGTGCCGGTCACGGCGGCGGGCTGGCGGATCGAGCCGCCGGTGTCCGTACCGATCGCCAGCGGCGCCATGTGCGCGGCGAGCGAGGCCGCGGAGCCACCGCCGGAACCGCCCGGAATCCGGGTGAGATCCCAGGGGTTGGCCGTCGGGCCGTACGCGCTGTTCTCGGTGGAGGACCCCATGGCGAACTCGTCCATGTTGGTCTTGCCGAGGATGACGACGTCCGCGTCCTTGAGGCGCTTGGTGACCGTCGCGTCGTACGGCGGGATCCAGCCCTCCAGGATCTTCGACCCCGCGGTGGTGGGCACGCCCTCGGTGGTGAACAGGTCCTTCAGCGCCAGCGGGACGCCCGCCAGCGGGCCCAGCTTCTCGCCGCGCTCCCGCTTGGCGTCGACCTCGCGGGCCTGTGCGAGGGCGCCCTCGCGGTCCACGTGGAGGAAGGCGTTGATTTTCTCGTCCACGGCCTCGATGCGGGCCAGATGCGCCTCGGTCGCCTCGACGGCGGTGACCTCACCACTCGCGATCTTCGCCGCCAGCTCGGCGGCGGTCAGCTTGATCAGTTCGCCGGCCATCCCGGTCACTCCTCCCCCAGGATCTGCGGAACCTTGAAACGCTGCTGCTCCTGCGACGGGGCGCCGGACAGCGCCTGCTGCGAGGTCAGCGACGGACGGACCTCGTCGGGTCGCATGACGTTGGTGAGCGGGAGCGGGTGGGAGGTCGGTGGTACGTCCTCGTCGGCGACATCGGAGACGGCGGCTACCGCGCCGATGATGTCGTCGAGCTGTCCGGCGAAGTGGTCGAGCTCTTCGTCCTTCAGCTCCAGGCGCGCCAGCTTCGCGAGGTGGGCGACCTCCTCGCGCGAGATGCCAGGCATGCAGCGGTCCTCTGGGGTGAGTGTCGAATGGTCCGCCCCAATCCTATGGGGCACCCCCGGCTACCCGGGACCGGCTTTCGCGCCCGGCTCCCCCGACTCGGTCGGACACCGCTGTTTGCGCCGGGGCAGGGGCGTCGCCCCTGGTCAGAGACTCGGAACCATGTCCGGATTTTCCCGAATTGCGCACTTATCGGTAGAGCCTCACGATGGAGGCTGTCCCCGACAGGAAAAGGAGTGATCTTATGCCTATGGATCGCACCACTCAGCCCGACACCGCAGCGCTGGCCACCGAGGTGGAAGACCTGATGAGCGCCCCCGAGCCCGACGGCGTCTTCCGCGACTCCCGCGAGTGCGCGGGTGCGCTTCTGCTTGCGGCTCTGCTGCTCATCTCGCCCCCGACCCCCCGTCCCAAGACGGACACCAAGTAAGGGGGCCGTCTTGACGGAACAGGCACAGGGAGCAGCCGCCTTGAGTGCGGTGATCGCTGATGCCGCATCCGAGATCGCCCTCGCCCTCCGCGGCGAGGGCGATCCCTATGCGCTCTCCCGGACCCTGCGGCAGGAGGACGCACTCTCCCCCGCCGCGGTCCGGGTACTCGGGGCCGACGCCCTGGCCCCGTACGCGCTGGACGGTCATCCCGGGGCCGACGGTGCGGGGAGTGCGGATGCGGCGATGGTGCGGGAGGCGCTGACCGCGTTCCCGCCCACCGACGGCGGCTCGGCCGTCTCGTCCTGGAGTTACCGCGGGCTGGTGGAAGCCTCACGTGCATTCCTGCCGACCCACGCGGCGTACCTGCCGTCGCCGCCCGAGCCGGGAGACGACTGGCTCGACGCCGAACCCTGGCCCCGGCTGTCCCATCGGGTGTCCCAGCTGGCGTCGCTGGCGCTGCCCGGGCTCGCCCCGGACCTCACCGACCGGCTGGCCGGCCGCGCCGAGGACCTGGCCCGCGGCTTCGTCCGCGCGGTGCGACGCCGCGACTGGCAGCAGTCGGCGGGACTGGGCCGCTGGCTGGCCCGGCTGCCGCAGACGCCGCCCACCCTCGGGCTGGACAACGGGCTGCGCTTCGTACAGCAGATGAGCGACGACTCCCGGGTCGCCGTCCACGTCATCGCCGCCCAGCGGTTCTTCGGGCGGGGCCGGTGACCGCCGCGCGCGCGGCGGCCCCGGGACGGCGCCAAGGACCCGAGGAGCTTCAGGGAGGGGCGGCGGAGCTCCTCGACATCCTGGTGGGCGAGAGCCTGGAGTGGGCCGAGCGCAACCGTGACCGCTTCCACCTGCCGCCCGACGTCACCACCACCGCCGACCCGAACACCACCCTCAAACCGCTCGGTGAACTCGCCGAGCTGACGGCAGTGATCGCGGCCTGCCACCCGCTGTCCGCCCTGCGCACCCAGGCGGGCAGGCTGCTCGCCCTCGCCTGGCAGGAGACCGGCGAGGGCGATCTGTTCGCCGAACTCGTCCGGCGGGAGCCGCAGGCCACGTACCCGGTGGAGCTGTACGGCTCCTTCGCCCGGGCCGGGCTACGCAACGCCGCTGTGGACGAACTGGTACGGACCACGACCGGGCTGCGCGGCTGGCGGGTGGCGCGCGACGACCACACCCGGACGCTTGCCGTGCTCAACGCCGAGGCACGGATCGGGCTGCCGCGCCACGCCGACTTCGACGTGGTGCTGGCCCACACCGGTCTGGGCCACCTGCCGGAGCCCTGGCTGCTGGAGTGCAGAACGGCCTACGGGCTCACCCACGACGTCTTCCACCTCACCGACTGGGGCCGCGACCGGGCCCGGCTCTCCCCCGCGTCGGCGGCGTATCTGCGGCTGTGGCTGCCCGCGTGGGTGGAGAGCTGGCTGGAGGAGCAGCTGTGGGACCTGGTGGGCGAGTTGCTGGCCGTGACGGCCTGCCTGCCCGCCGCGCCGTTCGACCCGGTGGCCTGGCAGCGGCTGGCGGACGCCAGGACAGCCGACGGCGCCCTCCCGGAACAGGGGCCCGCGCCGCTGCCTGGCACCGGCACCGGCACCGCCGATGTCTTCCTCGCCTGCTACCACTCCACGCTCGTGCTGGCGTTCGCCGGCACCCTGGCCCGGACCGCGACCGCAACCCCGATCCTGGACAGCGAGGCCACCGGATGACCATGACTGCTTCCGCTCCCCCCGCCGTGCTGCACACCGTCGGCGACCGCGCGCTGACCTGGCTCGACGCCCACCGTGACTACTTCCGGCTGACCGAGACGGACCTGGCGCGGGGGGATGCGCTGGTGGAACGTCTCAAGCCGATCGGTGAACTGGCGATCAACATGCGGATGCTCTTCCGCGAGGGGGTGGCAGGCAGTCGGCAGCGTGCGCGTGCCGGGTCGCTGCTGGACTTCGCCTGGCGGGAGTTGCTGGACGGCGGAAACGTGCTGGCCACGCACCAGCGCAACGAGCCGTTCTCCCCGGTGTCCCTGGAGATCTACGCGGTCTTCCACGAACTGGACTACCGGCACCCCGGCCTTGAGGCCGCACTGGAGGTCCCCCGGCGCAGCGCCACCTGGCGGGCGCTGGAAATGCCCCAGAGCCGCCGGCTGGGCGTCCTCAACGCGGAGCGGAGGATGGGGCTGTCACCCAGCAGCGACTTCTCCGAGGCGATTGCGGCCACATGGCTCGGTCAACGTCCGGAGCCATGGACGGTCGACCTGCACATCGCCTACGACATCACCCACACCGTCTTCCACATCACCAACTGGGGCGAGCAGCCCGAGCATCTCCCGGATCAGCTCGCCGCCTATCTGGAGCTGTATCTGCCGGCCTGGGCGCAGGACTGGGCCGAGCTCGAGCACTGGGACCTGCTGGGCGAACTCCTCATCGTCGACGCCTGCCTGCCGCGCCCCACGTTGGACGGGCAGCTGTGGGAGCGGTACGCGGCGGCGCAGTCCGGGACGGGAGCGATGCCGGTGTGCGGCCGGATGCCGGAGGGCGACCCGTCCGACGTCTTCGACATCGTGCACCACCCCACCCTTGTCTCCGCGTTCGCGTCGGCCATGGCCACCTCTCGCTCGCTGTCGGCGGGCGGCGTATGAAGGCGTGGCGGGTGAGGACGCACGGTTCCGAGGGGGCGCTGCGCGACCGGCTCACCCGGGAAGTCGCCGACCTCGACGCGCCCGATGTGGTGCTCGCCGTCACCCGGGGCGGGAGGCGAACCGTGGTGACCGGCGGCCGGGCACACGAATCCGAGACCCCCCGTGAGGCGTTGCGTTACGAACTCGGCTCGCTGTCCAAGACGTTCGCCGTACTGCTCCTGACCACGCTGGCCACCGAGGGACTACTGACCCAGGACGACCGGCTGGCCGCTCACCTGCCGCCCACCCTGCGGCTGCCGCACAGTGCCTCCCGCAGCATCACGCTGCGCCATCTGGCCACCCACACCTCCGGACTGCCCCGCATCCCCTACGACCTGATCCCGGGGGCGCTCCTGCACCCCCACGTGAGCGGCTACGCCCGCTACGACACCGGCCGGCTGCTGCACACCTTCGCCGCCACCCGGCCCCGGCACCCGGCGGGAAGCCGCTGGATCTACTCCAACTTCGGCGCCGCGCTGCTGGGCCCGGCACTGGCCGGGGCGGCCGGGGCCGCGTACCCGGCGCTGCTGGGCACCCGGGTGCTGCGCCCCCTCGGGCTGACCAGCACCACGCTGGCGCCCGGGCCCGCCGGTGCGGACGCCGTGGGATTCCGCACCGACGGCCGCACCCCCGTCCCCAGCACCGACATGGGCGCGTTCTGCGCCGCGGGAGCCGTGCGGGCCGCTCCGCACGACATGCTCAGCTATCTGGAAGCTCATCTGCACCCCGCCGGCACCCCGCTGAGCGGGCCGCTGAAGGAGGTGCAGGTGCCGCAGCTGCACCGGGGCGGCCGGCGCGGTGAGACACACACCCTCACCTGGTTCCAGCACCCCGCGCCGGGCGGGCCGATGCTCTTCCACGCCGGTGCGACCTTCGGCCAGCAGGCGTTCCTCGGCTACCACCCGGCGTCCGGCACCGGCCTCGCGGCCGCGGCCACCCGCAGCAGCCGCAGGATCCGCAGATCACGCGGCTGCCGGCTGGTACTTGCCGCCTACGAGCTGCTGTACGGGCTCGCCGAGCAGTCAGCGGGTTGAGCGGACCGGCCCCCGGCCGCGGGACCTCGCGTCACGGGGTCCGGGCAGGCGGCCCTGACGATACGGAGTGCGACGCCGGGACCTCCCGGGCCCGCAGCCACGCGGTGGTCTCGCCGGGTGGCATGGCGGCGGCCACCAACCACCCCTGGACCGCGTCGCATCCGAGATCCCGCAGCCGCTCCCACGTCTCGTCGTCCTCGACGCCCTCCGCGACGACCAGCAGCCCCAGCGAGTGCGCCAGATCGACGGTGCACCGCACGATCTCCGCGTCCTCGGTGTCCACCGCCAGCCGCGCCACGAACGACCGGTCGATCTTCAGCTCGCTCACCGGCAGCCGCCGCAGATGGACCAGCGAGGAGTAGCCCGTCCCGAAGTCGTCCAGCGACATCTTCACTCCGTGCCCCGTCAGCCCCGCCAGCGTGTCGGCGGCCTGTTGCGGGTCCTCCAGCAGCACATGCTCGGTGATCTCCAGCTGGAGCGCGCCCGGCGGCACCCCGTGCCGGGCCAGCCGTGCGGCAACCGCGCCCGCGAAACCCGGCGAATGGACGTCGCGCGGCGAGACGTTGACGGCGACCGGCACCGTCAGGCCGCCCGAGCGCCAGGTCGCCACCTGGGCGAGCGCGGTCTCCAGCACGTACTCCGTCAGCCGTGGCATCAGCCCGGAGGTCTCGGCGATGGCGATGAACTCGTCCGGGGGCACCCGGCCCCGCTCGGGGTGCGCCCACCGCACCAGCGCTTCGAGCCCCGAGACCGTGCCGTCGAAGCCGACCTTGGGCTGGTAGTGCAGTTCCACCTCGCCGGCGTCCAGCGCGCGCCGCAGGTCGGCGAGCAGGCCGAGCCGGTCGGGGGTGTTGCCGTCCCGGGTGGCCTCGTAGACCTCGACGGCGGTGCGGTCGCGCTTGGCCTCGTACATCGCCACATCGGCGCGGCGCAGCAGACCTTCGGCCTCGGTGGCGTGGTCGGGGAAGACGGCGACACCGGCACTGGCCTCCAGCACCAGCGTCAGCCCGTCCAGATCGAGAGGGGAGCTGAGCGCGGAGACCAGGCCGCGCGCGATGCGCTGCGCGCTGGTGGTCGAGTCGGCGACCGGCAGCAGCACGGCGAACTCGTCCCCGCCGAGCCGGGCCGCCTCGGCGCCGCGCGGCAGCGCTGCCCGCAGCCGTTCGGCAATCTGCAACAGCAGCCGGTCGCCCGCGAGATGGCCGAGGGTGTCGTTGACGGAGCGGAAGCGGTCGAGGTCGATGAGGACGAGCGCGGAGCGCGTCGAGTTGCGTTCGGCCTCGTCCAGCGCGGCCCAGGCACGCTCCAGCAGCCACAGCCGGTTGGGCAGTCCGGTCAGCGGGTCGCGCAGCTGCTCCTCGGCGCGGGCGCGGGCGATCCGCAGCGTGGAGTCGAGCGCGATCAGCGGAACGGCGAACAGCGGGAGCAGCGGCGGCTTGTGGACGGCGACCACCACGATAAGCGGCGCGATGCCCAGCAGCGCGACGGCGACCAGGCCCTGCCGTACCAGTGCGGTACGCAGTGCCGAGGGCAGTCCGCGAGTGCGCGGCGCGAAGCAGAACCACTGGAGCGCGCGGGTGACCAGCAGATACACGGCGGCCACCAGCGGGATCCCCACCACGGCCCACACCGGCCACGCGGCAGGCCGCCACGGGTGCTCCACCGAGGGGTGCACCCCGCACAGGGCGAGGGCGAGGCCGGCGGAGCCGATGCCGAGGATGTCGATGGCGCCGTGCACGAGCGCCTGCCGCCACTTGGTCCGGCGCGCCGCACCGACCAGGACGACGACGGCGAGGCTGACGAGCAGCGCCGGCACCCAGCCGTGCAGCACCAGGATCGCGAGGGTCAGCGCCGGGCCTGAACCCGTGCCGCCCCACCAGCGGTCCCGGCTCATGGTGACCAGATGCGCCACCACGCAGCCGGTGAGCACCGCGAACGGCCAGCCGGCCGCTCCGCCGGGGAAGAGCGCATGGCCCTGCCACACCGCCCGGCCGATCCCACAGGCCAGCGCCAACGCGGCAACGGCCACGACCAGTAGGGGCAGCAGCGGTGGTCGCACCGCGAGGAGCCGCTGGAGCCACGGCACTTCCTCGCCGCCGGCCCCGGTGTCTCGTCCCGCCCCGCCCCGGGTGCCGTCCGAGGGCAGGCGGGAGAACGGGGGCCTGGATCCCCCGGAGAAATCCAGCATCCTGGTCCCTCTCGCAGCCGTCCACGCCTGCCCCTCGCCACGACAGGCGTCTATGTCAACAGTAGGCCGCTGCCTGGGGAGAGGGGCAGCGATCGGCCGCTGTTGCCCTGAATGCGTCTATGCCGATCGTGCCCAACTCCGGTGTGTCGTAAGGCTGCTGGTCACCGACGGCCGTGGTCCGGGCGCGTGAGGGGCGGGGCGCGGGTGGCTGGATGTGGCCTGTGCGTGAACGTCAGTACGAGGCAGGTGCGTTGGGGATTGTCCCGGACTTACCCCTGGTGGCCCAGTCCGCCGTCAGGCGTCCGCTTCCTCCCCTTCCTCAGTGGCCAGCGCCACCCCCCGGGCGGCCTCGGGCCCCTCGGCCAACAGGACGGCGAGCCCGTCGTCGTCCAGAATCGGCACCTTCGCCTGCACCGCCTTGTCGTATTTCGAGCCAGGGTTCTCCCCCACGATGACGAAGTCGGTCTTCTTCGACACCGATCCGGTGACCTTGGCACCCTGCTCCTGGAGCGCGGCCTTGGCGCCGTCCCGGGTGTAGGAGGCGAGGGTGCCGGTGACGACCGTGGTCAGTCCCGCCAGCGGGCGCGGCCCCTGCTCGCCGGTGGACTCCTCCTCCATCCGGACTCCGGCGGCTCTCCACCGCTCCACGATGTCGCGGTGCCAGTCCTCGGCGAACCATGCCTTGAGGGAGGCGGCGATGGTCGGCCCCACGCCCTCGGTCGCGGCCAGCTCTTCCTCTTCGGCCTCGGCGATCCGCTGCAGCGAGCGGAACTCGCGGGCCAGCGCCTCGGCGGCGACCGGGCCGACGTGCCGGATGGACAGCCCGGTGATGATCCGGGCGAGCGGGCGGTTCTTGGCGGCTTCGATGTTCTCCAGCATCGCCAGCGTGTTCTTCCGCGGCTCGCCCTTCTGGTTGGCGAAGAGGGTGACGGTCTTCTCCTCGCCGGTCTTGGGGTCGCGCTTGGGCAGTCCGGAGTCCGGATCGACGACGTACGCCACGATCGGCAGCAGGTCCTCGACGGTCAGGTCGAACAGCCCGGCCTCGTCGCGCAGCGGCGGATTCTTGGGCTCCAGCGGCTGGGTCAGCGCGCTGGCCACGACGTAGCCGAAGTGCTCGATGTCCAGCGCCTTGCGGCCCGCCAGATAGAACAGCCGCTCGCGCAACTGGGCCGGGCAGGAGCGGGCGTTGGGGCAGCGCAGATCGATATCGCCCTCCTTCATGGGCTGGAGCGGCGATCCGCACTCGGGGCACTCGGCGGGCATCACGAACTCCCGCTCGCTGCCGTCCCGCAGATCGGCGACCGGGCCCAGGATCTCGGGGATGACATCGCCCGCCTTGCGCAGCACGACCGTGTCCCCGATGAGCACGCCCTTGGCCTTGACGACGTCCTGGTTGTGCAGGGTGGCGAACTCGACCTCGGAGCCGGCCACCGTGATCGGCTCCACCACCGCGTACGGCGTCACCCGGCCGGTGCGGCCCACACCGACGCGGATGTCGACCAGCTTGGTGTTGACCTCTTCCGGCGCGTACTTCCACGCGATGGCCCAGCGGGGCGCCCGCGAGGTGGCGCCGAGCCGGCCCTGGAGGCGGATCTCGTCCAGCTTGACGACGACGCCGTCGATCTCGTGCTCCACCGAGTGCCGGTGTTCGCCGTAGTGGGCGATGAATTCGCGTACGCCCTCCAGCCCGTCCACCACAGCGGCGTGCGCCGAGGTCGGCAGGCCCCATTCACGCAGCAGGTGGTAGACGTTCGAGAGGCGGGCGAAGTCCTCCTTGGCGAAGCCCTTCAGCGCGCCGATGCCGTGCACCACCATGTGCAGCGGGCGCGTGGCCGTCACCCGCGGGTCCTTCTGGCGCAGCGAGCCGGCCGCGGCGTTGCGCGGATTGGCGAACGGTTTCTCGCCCGCCTCGACCAGCCGGGCGTTCAGCTCCTGGAAGCGCTCCATGGGGAAGAACACCTCGCCACGCACCTCGACCAGCTCCGGCAGCCCGTCGCCGGTCAGCCGCTCGGGGACGTCGGCGATGGTACGGATGTTGGGCGTGATGTCCTCACCGGTACGGCCGTCGCCACGGGTCGCCGCGCGGGTCAGCCGCCCGTGCTCGTAGGTGAGGTTCACGGCGAGGCCGTCGACCTTGAGCTCGCACAGGAAGTGGTAGTCCACCCCTTCCAGCTCGCGTGCCACCCGGTCCGCCCACTCGCCCAGCTCCGCGTCGTCGAAGGCGTTGTCCAGCGAGAGCATCCGCTCCCGGTGGGCGACCTCCGTGAACTCCGTCTCGTACTGCCCGGCGACCTTCTGGGTCGGCGAGTCCGGGGTGCGCAGGGAGGGGTGTTCCTCTTCCAGGGCCTCCAGCTCGCGCAGCAGCCGGTCGAACTCGGCGTCGCTGACGACCGGGGCGTCCTTGACGTAGTACCGGAAGCGGTGTTCCTCGATCTGCTCCGCGAGGCGCTGGTGCTCATCGCGCGTCTCAGCGGAGACCGTCACGTCTTGTTCGCCGGCCACCGTAGGTCCTCCCGTCACTGAGGGTTGTCAGCGAGTGCTCGTGCCGCCCGGGCGCAGTGGACGAGCGCCCCTCGCGCGTACGCGGGCGAGGCTCCCGCGAGCCCGCAGGTGGGGGTGACCACGACGGACTCGGTCAGCAGACCCGGAGACAGCCCGAGCCTGCGCCACAACGACCTGACACCCCCGACGCTACCGGCAGGGTCTGACAATGCCCCGCTCGCCGGCTCGGTGGCCGGTACGACACCCGCGAAGAGCGTCACGCCGCCCTCCACGGCCTCACCGACCGCCTCGTCATCACGCTCGGTGAGCAGCGAGAGGTCCAGGGAGATACCGTCGGCCCCGGCCCGGCGCAGCAGCCCGAGGGGCACGTCCGGGGCGCACGAGTGCACGACGGTGGGCCCGTCGTGGACCGCCAGCAGTTCGCGGAGCGTCGATTCGACCACCGCCCGGTCCACGGCCGGATGGGTGCGGTAACCGCTGGCCGTACGCACACTGCCGCGCAGCACGGCGGTGAGGGACGGCTCGTCCAGTTGCAGCACGGGGACGGCGCCCGGCACTCTGCGGCGTACCTCCGCCAAGTGCCCGGCCAGCCCTTCGGCGAGCGAGGCGGCCAGATCGCGGACAGCACCGTGGTCGCCCAGCATGGCCTCGCCGTTGCGCCGCTCGAGGCCGGCGGCCAGCGTCCAGGGGCCGACGACCGACACCTTGATCCCCCGCGGGCGGTCCCCCTCGCCGTACCCCTGGGTGAACTCCTCCAGGGCGTCCAGGTCTTCGCCCAGCCAGGCACGCGCCCGGCGGGTGTCGCGGCCCGGCCGGTCGCTGATCCGCCATCCGCTGGGTTCCAGATGGACGTACAGCTCGGCCAGCAGCCCCGTGGTGCGACCCAGCATGTCCGCGCCGGGTCCCCTGGCGGGGAGCTCCGGGAGGTACGGCAGGTGCTCCGGCGCCTCGAATGCGCCGGTGACCGTCCTGGCCGCCTCTCGGGCGTCCGTGCCGGGCATCGACCCGATTCCGGTTGCCGCCGCGGGGCCCCAAGGGAGGGGCGCGTTGTTGTCACTCACCGGGTCAGCCTCCGGGCCGCACGCTCAGGTCCGTGACCTCCGCGCCCCTGGGCAGATCCAGGGCCGTCAGAACGGTGGTCGCCACCGCCTCGACGGGGATCCACTTGCCGGGGTCGTACTCCTTGCCCTCCTGGCGGTGCACCTTCTCCTGCATCGGGGTGGCGGTGCGGCCCGGGTAGACGGAGGTGACGCGGACGCCGTTGCCGCTCTCCTCGCCGCGCAGCGCGTCGGCCAGCGCCTTGAGGCCGTGCTTGCTGGCCGCGTACGCGCCCCACTCGGGGTTGGCGCGCAGCCCCGCGCCCGAGTTGACGAAGACGACATGGCCGCGGGAGCGGCGCAGCTGCGGCAGCAGCAGCCGGGTCAGTTCGGCGGGTGCCACCAGGTTGGCGGCGAGAGTGGCCTGCCACAGCTTGGGGGTGCTCTCGCCCACCGACCCCAGCTCGACGACGCCTGCGATGTGCAGCAGCGAGTCGACGTCCTGGGGGAGCTGCTGATGCCCGAACGCCCAGGAGAGCCGCCCCGGTTCGGCCAGGTCGCCGACCAGCGTGTGTGCGCCGTCGAACCGGTCGGCGAGCTCCTTGGCGCGGCCCGCGTCGCGGGCCAGCAGGTAGAGGGTGTCGCCGCGGTCCTGGAGGCGGCGCGCCACCTCGGCCCCGATTCCGGAGCCCGCGCCTGTGATCACGTGTGTTGCCATGCCCCCATGATCCCGCACCGGGCCGGTCCGCCCACCGAGCGGCCCGCGCCCCGAGCCCGCACCCGCGGCGCGCCGGCTATGCCGCGAAGATCGACTCCAGCTTGTCGTACTCCTCCAGGCAGCGGCCGGTGCCCAGGGCCACACAGCCCAGCGGCTCGTCGGCCACCGTCACCGGCATGCCCGTCTCCTTCATCAGCCGCTCGTCCAGACCGTGCAGCAGCGCGCCGCCGCCGGTCAGCACGATGCCGCGCTCCATGATGTCGCCGTACAGCTCCGGTGGGCACTCCTCGAAGGCCGCCTGCACGGCCGCCACGATGGAGCGCACCGGGCGTTCCACGGCCTCGACGATCTCCTCGGGCGCCAGCTGGACGACCTTGGGCATACCGGTGTGCTTGTCCCGGCCGCGTACGGGTACGAACTCGCCGCTGCCGAGGGACATCTTGATCTCCTCGGAGGTCCGCTCGCCCACGGCGATGGCGTACTCCCGCTCGATCCAGGAGGCGATGGCCGCGTCCAGCGCGTCGCCCGCCACCCGCGCCGACCGGGCGACGACCATGCCGCCCAGCGAGATGATGGCGATCTCCGTACTGCCGCCGCCGATGTCCACGACCATCGAGCCGCGTGCCTCGTGCACCGGCAGCCCGGCGCCGATCGCGGCCGCTATGGGCTCCTCGATCAGCCGCACCGAGCGGGCGCCGGCCCGGCTGGCGGTCTGCAGCACAGCGCGCCGTTCGACACCGGTGACGCCGCTGGGTACGCACACCACCACGCGGGGCGACCGGCCGCGGCCCTTGCCGTCGCGGGCCGCGCGGATGAAGTACCGCAGCATGCCCTCCGTCGCCTCGAAGTCCGTGATCACGCCGCCCTTGAGGGGGCGGGTGGCGGTGATGGAGCCCGGGGTGCGGCCCACGGCCTGACGGGCCTGGGCGCCGACGGCGAGCACCTTCCCGGTGTTCGTGTCGATCGCGACGACGGAGGGTTCGTTCAGGACGACGCCGCGTCCGCGCTCGTACACCAGCGTGTTGGCCGTGCCGAGGTCTATGCCGATGTCGCGGCCGCGGAACGGAGAGGAGGCGCCGGTGAGGGCGGAGTGGGTGCGCTTAGCCATGTGTACTCACCATGTTCGGTGCGGTGTTGTACGAAGTTGTACGTGGTTGTAACGAGGTTGTGAGGGCTGGCACGAGTCGTGCCGAATTGTGGTGCTGCCAGCCGCAGCATACCCAACTGTCCTGTTTGCTGCGGCAGGTGGCCCGCACCGGCCCGCCGGGAATCTGGAATCGGAAAGGCGCTGGTCGGAGCGCGTTTTCCGGACAATCGCACGCGTGCTCCCGAGAGTTGGTGGCATAGATCTGCGGGGGGTGGATAGCTATGCACCGGAGACCACGCGCGGTTCACCGAGCCCAAAGCCTGGTGCGTCCTCGGAGACCGCGCCATGGGCCACCGTCTCTACCACTGGAGGTTTCGTCATTTCCGCGCGACCGGCTCAGGAATTCGGAGACAACCCCGTCGAGGTTCGGGAAACCGGACACTACACAGAGGAATACGTCCCCAGCTTCGTGGAGAAGTGGGATTCTCTCATAGATTGGGAGAAGCGAGCGGAGAGCGAGGGAAATTTCTTCATCGACCTGCTGCGAAAGCGGGGCGTAAGGAGCGTCCTCGACGTCGCGACAGGGACCGGGTTCCATTCCGTACGGCTGTTGGAAGCCGGCTTCGAAACCGTGAGCGCGGACGGCAGCGCCGATATGCTCGCGATGGCGTTCGAGAACGGAATGAAGAACGGCGACCACATCCTGCGGGTCGTCCAGGCCGACTGGCGGTGGCTCAACCGGGACGTTCACGGTGAGTACGACGCCATCGTGTGCCTCGGCAACTCCTTCACGCATCTGTTCTCGGAACGCGACCGGCGCAAGGCGCTGGCCGAGTTCTACGCGATGCTGAAGCACGACGGAATCCTCATCCTGGATCAGCGCAACTACGACGCGATTCTCGATCGCGGCTACTCCAGCAAGCACACGTACTACTACTGCGGCGAAGACGTCGCGGTCGAGCCGGAATACATGGACGAGGGGCTGTGCCGCATGCGGTACCGCTTCCCGGACAGTTCGGTCTACCACCTCAACATGTTCCCGCTCCGCAAGGACTACACGCGGCGCCTCATGTCCGAGGTCGGGTTCCAGCGCATCGAGACGTACGGCGACTTCCAGCACACCTACCGGGACGAGCAGCCCGACTTCTTCGTGCATGTCGCGGAGAAGGAATACCGGATGGAGGATCAGGAAGAAGGCCCTTACGGCGGTGCTGTGAATACGGCGCGGAGTTATTACAACTCCCCGGACGCCGACGCCTTCTATGCATCCGTGTGGGGCGGCGAGGATATTCACGTCGGCATCTACTCCGATGCGAAGGAGCCCATCGCCGACGCCAGCCGCCGCACCGTCGAGCGGATGGCCTCCGGGCTCGGCCTCGCCAAGGAGTCCCGCGTCCTCGACCTCGGCTCCGGCTTCGGCGGCTCGGCCCGCTACCTCGCCGAAACGTTCGGCTGCGCGGTCCAGGCCCTCAACCTCAGCGAGGTGGAGAACCAGCGCCACAAGGAACTCAACGCGGCCCGCGGTCTCACCGACCGGATCGAGGTCGTGGACGGCTCCTTCGAGAGCGTGCCGTTCCCCGACTCCAGCGTGGATGTGGTCTGGTCGCAGGACGCGTTCCTGCACAGCGGGGACCGGCTCCGCGTACTGGAGGAGATCCGGCGGGTCCTCAAACCGGGCGGTCGGCTGGTCTTCACCGACCCGATGGCCGCCGACGGCACCGATCTCGGCGCCATCCAGCCCATCCTGGACCGCATCCACCTCGACGACATGGGCTCCCCCGGTTTCTACCGGCGTGAGCTCATCCGCCTCGGCTTCGTCCCGAGCGAGCACGAGGACTCCCACGAAGGGTTCGAGGATCTGCGGGAGCAACTCGTCACGCACTACGGGCGGGTGCTGGAGGAGACCGAGCGGCAGGAGGCCGAAGGGCTCGCCTCGAAGGTCAGCAGCGACTATCTGAGCCAGATGAAGAAGGGCCTCGCCCACTGGGTCGACGGCGGTCAGAAGCACCGTCTCACCTGGGGCATCTTCCGCTTCACCCTGACGAAGGGCTGACACCCCGCGCCGGACACCTGTCCGTCCTCCCCGGCCCGGGCCGGGGAGGACGGACAGCCCGGTGCAGGGCGGCTTCCACCGCGCGGAGCCCGGTCATAGGCTGTGCGTCATGGTCTCCTCCGCACCCATGAACATCTGCGTCTTCTGCTCGGCCGCCGAGCTCGACAGCGTCTACACCGACGCGGCCCGCGAGTTCGCCGAACTCATCGGCAAGCGGGGCCACAGCCTGGTGTGGGGCGGTTCGGACTCCGGACTGATGAAGGTCGTGGCCGACGGCGTGCAGGACGCAGGCGGGCGACTGATCGGTATCTCGGTGGAGTTCCTGCGCGACGTCGCCCGGCCGAACGCCGACGAGATGGTCGTCGCCGCCGACCTCGCCGAGCGCAAGGCACTCATGCTGGACCGCGCGGACGCCATCGTGGTCCTGGTGGGCGGCACCGGCACGCTGGACGAGGCGACCGAGATCCTGGAGCTGCGCAAGCACGGTATGCACGCCAAGCCGGTGGTGCTGCTCAACACCGCGGGCTTCTACGACGGCCTCAAGCAGCAGATGGCCCGGATGGAGGCCGAGGGCTTCCTGCCCATCCCCCTCTCGGACCTGGTCACCTTCGCGGACGACGCCCCGCAGGCGCTGGAGCTGCTGGGGGCCTGAACCCCTCCGGCCGTCCGGCTCAGGCCGCCGGGACCGCGCGCTCCGTCCGGTCGATCGTCGCGGAGCCGACCACCCGGGTGCCGTCGTACAGCACGATCGCCTGCCCCGGGGCCACCCCGCGCTCCGGCTCGGCGAACCGTACCCGCAGCTCGCCGCCGATCAGCTCCGCCTGCACCGGCGTCTCCGCGCCGTGCGCGCGCAGCTGTGCCGTGTACGGGCGGGGGCCGTCCGCGGGAGGCTCACCGCACCAGCGGGGGCGTACGGCGGTGAGCGCGGCGACGTCCAGCGAGGCCGCGGGCCCGACGGTGACTGTGTTGTCGACCGGGGAGATGTCCAGCACATAGCGCGGCTTGCCGTCCGGGGCCGGGCGGCCCAGCCGCAGCCCCTTGCGCTGGCCGATGGTGAAGCCGTACGCGCCGTCGTGGGTGCCCACCTTGGCGCCGGACTCGTCGACGACGTCGCCCTCGGCCCGGCCCAGCCGGGAGGAGAGGAAGCCCTGGGTGTCGCCGTCGGCGATGAAGCAGATGTCGTGGCTGTCGGGCTTCTTTGCGACGGCAAGGCCACGCCGCTCGGCCTCGGTGCGGATCTCCTCCTTGGTGGTGAGCGTGTCGCCCAGCGGGAACATCGCGTGGGCCAACTGCCGCTCGTCCAGCACGCCGAGGACATAGCTCTGGTCCTTGGCCGCGTCACTCGCCCGGTGCAATTCCCGGCGCCCGTTCTCACGGGTCACCACAGTGGCGTAGTGGCCGGTGCACACCGCGTCGAAGCCCAGCGCGAGGGCCTTGTCCAGCAGCGCGGCGAACTTGATCTTCTCGTTGCAGCGCAGGCAGGGATTGGGCGTACGACCTGCCTCGTATTCCGCGACGAAGTCCTCCACGACGTCCTCGCGGAAGCGCTCAGCCAGGTCCCACACGTAGAAGGGGATGCCGATGACGTCGGCGGCGCGGCGTGCGTCGTTCGAGTCCTCGATGGTGCAGCAGCCGCGCGCACCTGTACGGAACGACTTAGGGTTGGCGGACAGAGCCAGATGCACGCCCGTCACGTCGTGTCCGGCCTCGGCGGCGCGGGCCGCCGCGACGGCGGAGTCGACACCGCCGGACATGGCGGCCAGCACACGCAGCGGGCGCGCGGAGGCTGTCCCCCGCGAGGATGCAGTAGTCATAGCGCCCTCCAGGGTAGACGGAACGACCCGATGACCCGAACGCGTTAGGGAGCGTATGGGACAGGCGGCGGACGAAGAACGGACGAACGGCTCCGGCGAGCCCGGACCCGGCGAAGGCAGCCGGGGCTCCGGCGACGGCGAGGGCCGGAACGAGGGCGGTCGGCGCGAGCGCGGCGTCGCCCGGCGCAGGCTGCTGATCGCGGGCAGCACAGCCCTGGGCCTCGGCGTGCTCGGGGTGGCCACCCAGCAGGAGCTCAAGCGCTGGTGGTGGCGGATGCCGGGGAACGACAAACCCCGGATGGAGGGCGAGGTGGACGACGACCGCGCCCGGTGGGTGGCCGCCGCGGACGGCAACCTGCGCCGCGGGGACCGGCCCGCCGACTTCGGCATCGACCGGGTGATCATCCACGTCACCCAGGGCAGCGCCGCAGCCGCCGTGAAGGTCTTCCGCAACCCGGCTCACCAGGCCGCGGCGCACTACATCGTCTGCCACGACGGAGAGATCATCCAGATGATCCGTGAGCTGGATGTGGCCTTCCACGCGTCGAACAAGGAGTACAACGAGCGCAGCGTCGGCATCGAGCACGAGGGCTGGATAGACCGTCCGCAGGACTTCACGGACGCCATGTACCGCTCCTCCGCCAAGCTGACGGCCGGGATCTGCTCCCGCTACGGCTTCCCGGCCGACCGCCGGCACATCCTCGGCCACAACGAGGTCCCCGGCGCCGACCACACGGACCCGGGCCGGCATTGGGACTGGGACAAATATCTGCGGCTGGTGCGTACGGAGATGAAGGTCGAGAGCACGCTGCGGAACAAGTGATCCCCGCGGCCGGCCCCGGTCGGTGGCCCGCTCGGCCGGTGCCTAGCTGAGCCCCGCGGTACGGGCGCGCTCCACGACCGGGCCGATCGCCTTGGCCAGTGCGTCCACGTCCGCTTCGGTGCTGGTGTGGCCCAGCGAGAAGCGGAGCGTGCCCCGGGCCAGGTCGGGTTCCGTGCCGGTGGCCAGCAGTACGTGGCTGGGCTGGGCGACGCCTGCCGTGCACGCCGACCCGGTCGAACACTCGATCCCCTGCGCGTCCAGGAGCAGCAGCAGCGAGTCGCCCTCGCAGCCGGGGAAGGAGAAGTGCGCGTTGGCCGGGAGCCGTCCGGCCGGGTCGGGGTCGCCGTTGAGCACCGCGTCGGGCACGGCGTCGCGTACGGCCGCCACCAGGGCGTCCCGCAGCGCGCCCACCTCGCGGACGAAGTCGGCCCGCCGCTCGACGGACACCCGCCCGGCCGTGGCGAACGCGGCGACGGCGGGGGTGTCCAGGGTGCCGGAGCGTACGTGCCGCTCCTGGCCGCCGCCGTGCAGCAGCGGTACGGGCGCGTACTCGCGCCGCAGCAGCAGCGCACCGACGCCGTAGGGGCCGCCAATCTTGTGCCCGGTGACGGCCATCGAGGCCAGCCCCGACTCCTCGAAGGAGAGGTCGAGCTGGCCGAACGCCTGCACCGCGTCGGAGTGCAGCGGTACGTCGAACTCGGCGGCCACCTGGGCGAGTTCCGGCACCCGGTTGACGGTACCGATCTCGTTGTTCGCCCACATCACCGTGGCCAGCGCGATGTCGGAGGGGTCCCGCTCGATGGCCTCGCGCAGCGCCTCGGGATGCACCCGGCCGTACCCGTCCACCGGCAGCCACTCCAGGCGCGCGCCCTCGTGCTCGGCCAGCCACTCGACGGCGTCCAGGACTGCGTGGTGCTCCACCGGGCCGGCCAGCACCCGGGTCCGCCGCGGGTCCTGGTCCCGGCGCGCCCAGTACAGCCCCTTCACGGCGAGGTTGTCCGCCTCGGTGCCGCCCGCGGTGAACACCACCTCGCCGGGCCGCGCCCCGAGCGAGGCCGCGAGCGACTCCCGGGACTCCTCGACCGTACGCCGCGCACGCCGCCCCGCGCCGTGCAGCGAGGAGGGGTTGCCGACGACCGCGAGTTGTTCGGTCATCGTCCGCACCGCTTCGGGCCACATGGGCGTGGTGGCGGCGTGGTCGAGATAGGCGGGGTGGGCGGAGTCAGCCATGGTTCCCCAATCCTACGGTTCCCCACGGGGCGCACGACCGGCGCGTAGCAGCGCAGAGCCCGGTCCGGGCGGCAGAAGCCTGAGCGGGCTCGGCGGCGGCCCCGACGGAAATCGGCCGGGGCCGCCGCCGGGGAGAGGGCGACGGGGCCTCAGCCGCGGTTCTCCGCCTGGAACATCCAGTGCTCCTTCTCCAGGACGCCGGTGAGCTGGATGAAGACGTCCTCGGTGACCGGGTCGACGGGGCCGACGGCCTTCATACGTTCGCGGGCCTTGGTGATGACGGCGCCGAGGGCCTCCACCATGAGGCGGACGGCATCGTTGTCGGGGAGCCAGCCCTCCTTGACGGTGGCGATCGCGCTGCCCCCTGCGACGCTGGTCGAGCGGCCGTCGGGGCTGATGCCGAGCGCCGAGGCACGCTCGGCGACGGTGTCGGAGTACTGGCGGGCGGTGTCGACGACCTCGTCGAGCTGGAGGTGGATGGACCGGAAGCGCGGCCCGACCACGTTCCAGTGGATCTGCTTGGCGACGAGGGAGAGGTCGATCAGGTCCAACAGCGTGCCTTGCAGCGCCTCGGCGACGGTCTTGAGATCCGACTCGGGAAGCGTGCTCTTCACTGTGTAGGTCACGTGCGTCGCTTTCTCTCGGACAGTCTCTTTCTCCCCCAAAGTAAGCACATACGGAGAAAGCGGACCTCGGCCACGCCCGTGTCCGTGCTACGCCCGGGCCAGCTGCCGGGACTGCGCGACCAGGCGGTCGGCGGTGTCCCACACCTCGGCGTCCTCCTCCAGGAAGCCGCCGGCCAGGTTGCGGGTGGTGATGGCGACGCGGAGCGGGCCGGGCGCGGGGCGGGCCCGCACATGCACGGTGAGCTCGACGGTGGGCACCCAGCCCGTGAGGCCCAGGTCGAAACCGGTGGGCGGCAGCGCGTCCACCGCCATCAGCAGCGAGAGCGGATCGTGGTCACGGCCGTCCGCGAGATCGAGCCAGGCCCGGATCTCGCCCCGCATGCTGGGCGCCCCGAGGGCCCAGCCGCAGGTCTCCGGGTCGAGCCGCAGATCGAGCCGGCGCCCCATCTCCGGTACGGCCGCGTCACCGCCGGGGTGGTCGGTGGCGCGGAAGCACTGCTCACGCGGCGGCATGGCAGGGGGCTTGGCGCTGGTCCGCACGTCGTCGGTGAGCGCGTCCAGATCGCCGTAGGTGGCCAGGACGCGGATACGTTCGACCTCCGTACCGCGGCTGTCCGTCTGGAAGAGCCCGGCAGAGGCGGTGGAGACGGTGCGCCCGGCGCGGGCCACCGAGGTGCGGACGGTGGCGGGGCCGGCCACCGTGGCGGTCAGATAGTGGGCCGTGATGGTGAACGGGTCCGGGTGCGGGAGCGCTTGGCGCAGTGCGCGGCCCAGAACGGCCAGCAGGTAGCCGCCATTGAGGGCCTTGCCTATCGCCCAGCCCGGGGAGAGCAGCGCCTCGTGTACGCCGGGCTCGCGGGTGCGGACCATGGTGTCGCGGTCGAACTCGCTGCTGCCGGTGGGGGCGGGCGGAGTGACCTGGGATGGTGCCTCGGACATGGGAGGAACCGTACACCGGCTTTGTTACCCGTGGGTAGGCGCATCGGATGTGCCGTTCGCCGCTTCGGCGTCCACCATCGCGCTGCTGCGCTTCCACGCCCGGGGCGCACGCCAGTTGTAGCGCAGGGCCAGCAGCCGCAGGACGAACGCCAGCAGGGCCGCGCCCAGCGTGCTGCCGGGGCTCACCGCGTCGAGGTGGATCAGCAGCGCCACGGCGCTGGAGCCGACGATCGCCGGGACCGCGTAGATCTCCCGGTCCCAGCGCAGCAGGGAGGGCACCTCGTTGGCCAGTACGTCGCGCAGCACACCACCCCCGGCGGCCGTGGCCAGGCCCATCACGACCGACGACGTCAGACCCAGGCCGTACTCGTTGGCCTTGAGCGTGCCTGTCACACAGAACAGTCCCAGCCCCGCCGCGTCGAAGACGTTCACCGCCTTGTTGATCCGTTCGACCTCCGGGTGGAGGAAGAAGACCAGGACGGTGGAGACGAGCGGCGTCAGGAAATAGCCGAGATCGGTGAAGGCGGCCGGGGGCACGGCGCCGATGACGACATCGCGGAAGAGACCGCCGCCGAGGCCGGTGACCTCGGCGAGGACGGCGATGCCGAAGACATCGAAGTTACGGCGGACGGCCAGCAGGGCGCCGGAGATGGCGAAGACGAAGATGCCGGCGATGTCCAGCCAGTGCTGCAGCGGAGGGCTGAAAAGGGTTTCCACCGCACCTTTGTATCCGGACCGGCACGTGCCCCGAAGGGGCGCGGGGAACTGCGCGCTCGACCACCACGAACCCGCACCCCGCCGACGGCGGGCAGGGGCACCCCCTCACCGGAAAAACCGGAGAGGGCCGGAGGGCTGGGCCGGGCTCGCAAACTCGGCCCACCCCCCGGAGGGATCAGCTCTTGCTGACCCCGACCTCGCGCAGCAGCTTGGTGTCCCCCGGCTCCTGGTCCGGAGCGTTCTCCGGGTGGTGGCAGGCGACGTTGTGGTCCGCTGCCAACTGAACCAGCGGAGGCTCCTTCGTGCGGCAGACCTCGGTGGCCTTCCAGCAGCGGGTGTGGAAGCGGCATCCGGACGGCGGGTTCATGGGCGAGGGCACATCGCCCTGCAGCAGGATCCGCTCCCGGCTGTCCGCCGCCTTGCGGCGTGGGTCGGGCACCGGCACCGCCGACAGCAGCGCCCGGGTGTACGGGTGCATGGGCGTGTCGTACAGCGACTGCCGGTCGGTCAGTTCCACGATCTTGCCCAGGTACATCACCGCGATCCGGTCCGAGACGTGGCGGATGACCGACAGGTCGTGCGCGATGATCACGTAGGTCAGGCCGAGCTCTTCCTGGAGGTCGTCCAAGAGGTTGACGACCTGCGCCTGGATGGAGACGTCCAGCGCGGAGACCGGCTCGTCGGCCACCACCAGCTTCGGGCTGAGTGCCAGCGCGCGGGCGATGCCGATGCGCTGACGCTGACCGCCGGAGAACTCGTGCGGGTAGCGGTTGTAGTGCTCGGGGCTGAGCCCGACCACCTCCAGCAGCCGCTGGACCTCCTTCTTGACGCCGCCCTCCGGCTGCACCCCCTGCAGCTTGAACGGCGCGCTGACGATGGCGCCGACCGTGTGCCGGGGGTTCAGCGAGGAGTACGGGTCCTGGAAGATCATCTGGACGTCGCGTCGCATCGGGCGCATCCCCCTGACGCCCAGGTGGGTGATGTCCTTGCCCTCGAACTCGATGTGGCCGCCGGTCGGTTCGAGCAGCCGGGTGATCAGCCGGCCCATCGTGGACTTGCCGCAGCCGGACTCGCCCACGACGCCGAGGGTCTCGCCGGCGCGGACCTCGAAGTCGAGGCCGTCGACCGCCAGCACCGCACCCACCTGCCGCTTGAAGAGGCCCTTGGTGACGGGGAAGTGCTTCTTGAGGCCGCTGACCTTCAGCAGCGCCTCGCCCTCGCGCGGCTCGGCGAGGGTGGCCTGGCCGGCGGTCTGTTTCGTCATCGGCTCGTCGTCCTCACTCACGGCGCTCACAGCTTCGGGGCAATCTCTTCGTTCCAGATCCGCTCCCTGTCCTCCTGCGCCATGTGACAGGCGGCCAGGTGCCCGGGCTTCACCTCGCGCAGCTCGGGCCGCGTGGTGCGGGTAATGTCGCCCCCGGGGACGTCCGCGTACTGGCAGCGCGGGTTGAAGGCGCAGCCGGACGGGACGTTGATGAGGCTGGGCGGCGAGCCCTTGACCGGGATCAGGCGGTCGGACCGGTCCCGGTCGATCCGCGGCATGGAGCCCAGCAGCCCCCAGGTGTAGGGGTGCTGCGGCTCGTAGAAGACCTGCTCGGCGGTGCCGTACTCGACGCAGCGCCCGCCGTACATCACCAGGATGTCGTCGGAGAGTTCGGCGACGACGCCCAGGTCGTGGGTGATGATGATGACGGCCGAGCCGAACTCCTTCTGCAGATCCCGGATCAGGTCGAGGATCTGCGCCTGGACAGTCACGTCCAGCGCCGTGGTGGGCTCGTCGGCGATCAGCAGCTCGGGGTTGTTGACCAGCGCCATCGCGATCATCGCGCGCTGGCGCATACCGCCGGAGAACTCGTGCGGATAGCTGTCCACCCGCTTGCCCGGCTCGGGGATGCCGACCCGGTCGAGGAGTTCGACGGCGCGTTTGCGTGCCGTCTTCTTGTCGACGTTGTTGTGGACGCGGTACGCCTCCACTATCTGGTGGCCGACGGTGAAGAAGGGGTGCAGCGCGGAGAGCGGGTCCTGGAAGATCATGGAGATCTCGCGGCCCCGCAGCTTGCGCACCGACTCCGGATCGGCCCCGAGCAGCTCCTGGCCGTTCAGCCAGATCTCGCCCGAGAGCTGCGGGCGCTGCCGGCCGTACTGCCCGACGGTGTGCAGGCCCATGATGCCGAGCGAGGTGACGGACTTGCCGGAGCCGGACTCGCCGACGATGCCGAGGGTCTTGCCCTTCTCCAGGGTGAAGGAGAGGCCGTCGACGGACTTGACGAGGCCGTCCTGGGTGGGGAAGTGCACCCGCAGGTCACGTACTTCGAGGAAGGCCGTGGGCGGCTGCTTGTCCAGCTCGGGCTCGCCGGTCGCGGTACCGGAGCCGGTCAGGTCCGATCCCTTGCCCAGGTCGGCTGCCGCAGCCGCGGGCACGGCGCCCTGCGGGGTGTCCTCGACGGTCTTCGGCCCGGCGTCGGGGGCGGTCTCCGGCTTGTCCTTGTGGGACTTGTGCTCGTGGTCTGTCATCCCAGCCTCACTCGTGGGTCGATCACGCCGTACAGCAGGTCCACGATGAGATTCGCGATGACGACGGCGGTTGCGGTGATGAGGGTGACGCCCAGGATCAGCGGGAGGTCGCGGTCGGTGATCGCCTTGAGCACGGCCTGCCCGAGTCCGGGGATGCTGAAGGTGGTCTCGGTGAGGATCGCGCCGCCCATCAGGGCGCCGATGTCGATGCCGAGGAGCGTGAGGACGGGCGTCATGGTGGAGCGCATGGCGTGCTTGCCGATGACGACCGGTTCCTTGAGCCCCTTGGCGCGGGCGGTCCGGATGTAGTCCTCGCCCATCACCTCCAGCATGGTGGCCCGGGTCAGCCGGGCGTACATCGCGCCGAAGAGGAAGGCGAGGGTGATCCAGGGCAGGATCATGCCGCTGAACCACTTGCCCGCGTTCTCGCCGAACGGGGTGAAGGAGTTGCTCACCAGGTCGAGCTGGTAGGCGAAGACGGCCAGCGAGAGCAGGCCGGTGAAGTAGACGGGCAGCGAGACGCCGGCCAGCGCGCCGGTCATGGCCAGCCGGTCCCACAGGCTGCCCCGCTTGAGCGCGGAGAGCACACCGACGGTCAGCCCGATGAGCAGCCAGATCACGGCCGCACCCAGCGCGAGCGAGAGCGTGACCGGGAGCCGGTCGGTCAGCACCGGCCAGATCTCCTGCTCGGTACGGAAGGAGTAGCCGAAGCAGGGGGCCGAGCAGTGCGTGGTCTCGCCACCGGCGGAGTAGTCCCGGCCGACCAGGAGGCCCTTGAAGAACTCGAAGAGCTGTACCAGGACGGGATCGTCCAGCTGGAGCTTCTGGCGGACGGCTTCGAGGCTGTCCTTGTCGGCCTGCTTGCCGACGAACATGGTTGCCGGGTCGATCCCCGTCCACTTGGGGATCAGGAAGAAGATGCAGAAGACCGCCAGGATGATGACGACCAGCATCACTGCGACGGCGAACAGCCGCCTGATGAGGTATGTGAGCACTGCTCTCCGGCCGCCCGTCGGCGGCCCGGGCCCGCTCCCGGTCAGGGAGCGGGCGGCCGGGCCGCCGTAGCGGCCTTCACCTGCCCTTCGTGCCAGCGGCGGGTGGCGCCGTCAGATGGTGATGTCGGTGGCGGACACAGTGACCTTGGGGGTCACTTGACGCCGAGGGACGCGAAGTCGTACCAGCCGCTGTAGGAGTCGGCCGCGTAGACGTTGGTGAGCCGGTCGGAGCGCCACTGCACGATCTTCATGTAGGTCAGCGGCAGGTAGTAACCGCCTGCCATGACGTCCTTGTTGACCTTGGCGTACTTCTCGGCGGCCTTGTCCGGGTCCATCTCGGCGATCGCGTCGTCGAGACCCTTGTCGATCTTCTTGTCGTCGATCAGCGCGTAGTTGTTGTTGCCGTTGTCGCGGATCTTCGAGCTGTGCCACAGCTCGATGCCGTAGCCCTGGCCACTGGGGAAGTCCGGGCCCCAGCCGTAGAGAACCATGCCGTAGTTCTTCTTCTTGACCGTGGACTGGTTACCGACGATCGAGGAGCCCTGGGCGCCGTCGTACGGGTCGATCTCGACCTTGATGCCGACCTTCTTCAGCGACGCCTGGATGGAGTCGGCGGACTTCACATCGGACTTGTCGGTGTTGCGCACGGCGAGCGTGGTGCTGAAGCCGTTCGGCTTACCGCACTTCTTGAGCTCTTCCTTGGCCTTGGCGATGTTGGCCTTGCCACCGTTCTTGCGGATGCCGTACTGGTCGTCGCTGGCCTTGTGGCCGGGGACCACGGGCGGCAGCATGTTGACGGCCAGCTCACCGCCGGCGGTCGGGCCACCGCGCGCGGTCTGCACCGACTTGTGGTCGGTGCCGTAGATGGCGGCCTTGCGGCAGTGGATGTTGTCGAACGGCTTCACGCTCTGCGGGAAGGCCACGTACGAGATGAACCCGGTGTCCGGGTTGTCGACGTTGCCCTTGTGCTGCTTGAGCGCGGTCTGCCGGCCCTGGACCTCCATACCGCGCTGGTTGAGGTCGAGGTCGGCGTCACCGCTGATCAGGCGCTTGTCGCGCTCGTCCGGGTTGGTGAGCAGCGTGACCTGGACCTTGTCCGGCAGCGCCTTGCGCAGCGGGTCGCTGCTGCTGTTCCAGTGCTTGTTGCGCTCCAGGAGCAGCGACTTGTTCGGGGTGTACGACTTGAACTTGTACGGGCCCGAGGAGAAGGGGTGCAGCGTGTACTTGGACTTGGTGTCCTTGTCCTTGCGCACCGGCGAGTTGGTGGGCATCGCCAGCATCTGCTCGAAGTCACCGTTGGGCTTCGCCAGATGGAACTCGATGGTCTTCTTGTCCGGCGTCTTGATGCCGTCGAAGCCACCCTTGTCGTCGTAGGGGCCCTTCCACTTGCCGTCCGGGTCGAGGACGTCCTTGAGGTAGGTGGGACCGCCGGAGAGGGTCTTCTGCGCCCACTGGCGCTCGATGCCGTACTTGACGTCCTGGGCGGTGATCGGCTTGCCGTCCTCCCACTTCAGGCCGTCTTTGAGGGTGTACTTGTAGGTCTTGCCGTCGTCGGATATCTGGGCGTGGTCGGTGGCCAGGTCCGGCTTGAGTTCGACGCTCTTCTTGCCCGGCTTGGGGTTGTAACTGACCAGCTGGCGGCTGTAGTAGCGCGCGAAGTCGAAGGCGAAGGCGTAGTACATCCGGGTGGTGTCCCAGGAGTCCGCGTCCTGGACACCGACGAACTTCAGCGTCCCGCCCTTTTTGTTCGAGGCGTTGGCGACCTTGTTGACACCCGCGTTGTATTCGCCGCCGCCCCCGCCGTCGCCGTCGCCCCCGCCGCAGGCCGTGGTGGCCAGCAGCGTGGCGGCGGTGACGGCCGACAGCGCGGCCAATCGGCGCGTCGATGCGCGTAGAGATGTCACGTCTCGCAACCTCCGTGGTAGGTCACGGCCCGCACGGGCTGGGCGGGGCCGGGGTCTGGGTTGGGGGATCAACGGGTGCCCTTCGGGTCCAGTGCGTCGCGTACGCCGTCACCGAAGAGGTTGAAGGCGAGCACCGTGATGAAGATGGCGACGCCGGGGATGATCATGTACATCGGGTCGGACTCGTAGTACGTCACGGCGTCCGAGAGCATCGAGCCCCAGGAGGCGGTCGGCGGCTTGACGCCCACGCCGAGGAAGCTGAGCGCGGCCTCGGTGAGGATGTTGGTCGGAATCATCAGCGTCATGTAGACGGTGATCGGCGCGACCAGGTTGGGCAGCAGCTCCTTGCCGATGATGTAGCCGCGCCCCGCGCCCAGGCTGCGGGCCGCCTCGATGTACTCCCGCTCGCGCAGCGAGAGCACCTGGCCGCGCACGATACGGCCGATGTACGGCCAGCCGAAGAAGCCGATGACCAGGATCATCACCAGCAGCCGCACGCCCGTGCCGGTCAGGCCGAGCAGGTCGTTCGGCATGACGGAGATCAGCGAGATGATGAACAGCAGCTGCGGGAAGGCCAGCAGCATGTCCATCACGCGGCTGATGAGCGCGTCCAGCCAGCCGCCGAAGTACCCGGCGAGCGTGCCGAGGATGGTGCCGAAGATGACGGCGACGAAGGCCGAGAGGAAGCCGACGAGGATCGAGACGCGCGCCCCGTAGACGATGCGGGCGAGGATGTCGCGCCCACTGACCGGCTCCACACCCAGCAGGTGATCCCCGGACATACCGCCCAGTGCGCCCTTGGGCGTACTGAAGAGCGGGTCGATCAGGTCCTCGTGACGCTCGTTCGGTGACTGCCCGGTCAGCGCTGCGATCGCCGGCGCGAAGACCGCGACCAGGACCAGCAGCAGCACGATCGTGCCGCCGATCAGCGCCACCTTGTCACGCTTGAGCCGCTCCCAGGCGATCCGGCCGAGTGAGCGGCCCTCGATCGCCTTCTCGGCCTTGTTGAGGGCCGGCTCCACGACCGCGGTTCCCGCGGCCGTTTCCTCGTGCAGTGGTGCCGTCATCGTGTTGGGGACCCCTTCTCGACCGGCAGTTGACCAGTCCACGCACACCGCTGTAGCGGTCAAAATTCTGAAGACGTTCGCAAGCCGTTACGGCGGAAGGCCGGACATCGGCCCCCTGGCGGCTTATTACCGCGGAGTCTTCATCGGGCTCTCGATCAGTCGCCAGACCTCTTCGGGAAAGGATGCTCAACTGTGATGTGACGCACCATGTTCCGTTATGCGGACGCATGTTGACGTTGAGCGGTGTAAGACCTGGGAGTTTGTCCGGATCTGGGACAGCCGGCGACGCCGAAAACGTGCCCGAATTTCGACCCCGGCTCAGAAGGGGCGAGGGTAGCCGTAACCGAAGCCGGGAGCGGGCGGGCGGGACGCGTCGTAGCCTGCGGGAGCATGCGGGTCCCGGTCGAAGAAGGGCCGGCACTGACTGCGCATCCACATCGCCACAGGGTCGTAGTCGTCCGCCATGCCGACGCTGGAGACGGGCAGTCCGTCCGGCACCGCGGTGACCGACTGGGCCATCATCCGCCGCGCGGCCTCCACGGACGCCGGGCTGTTGTCGTAGAGGTCCAGCCCGACGGCCAGATACGGAACGCCCATCGCGGGACGCACCCAGGCGCGGCGCAGCGAGCGGACGACGGGCGTGTGGTGCGCGTTCTGCGTCAGCAGCGCGAAGAACTGCGGGATCTCCAGGGTCGGTTCGGTGATCCGCAGTGGCCCGGCCGGGAGCTGGTCGAGGCCCACCGCGATCCGTCGCAGATCGAGCCACGGGATGCCCACACCGCCGCCGGGAGCGTGCGGATTCAGCCAGATTCCCCAGCGGTCGGGAAAGAGGGCCGCGGCGATGTCCCGGCCGCCGACGACCTCGTGTGCGCGGTTCCAGCCGGAGGCCGCCAGTTCCTGGGCCGAGGTCACACAGGGCGCGTAACCGTACCCGGCCACCTCCATGTTGCCGTACTGCGCGTCGGGGGAACCGGCCTGGCCGTTCCACAGCAGCATCCACACCTGGCTGCCCGCGAGCGCCTGGAGCAGGGCCTCATAGGTCTCGTAGGTGTCCAGCGCGCCGGGCGAAACCCGTCGCAGGAGCTGTTCGACGCTTCCACCCGCGCTCACCTGGGCCGCCCTTCCACCACTGCCGCCGTTCCTGCCCGACTCGTCGCCCCTCACCGCTATCCAACCAGCTTAAGAGCGGGCCGGGACATCAGTACTCGTACTCAGCTCGGCTCCGTACGGCGCTCAGGCGTGCGTTTCGCGGTTGTAGAAGGGGCGTACGCACTGCCGCATCCACTCCACCACCGGGTCGTCGGCCGCATCCAGCAGCACCATCTGCACCGGCCAGGGCACCTGGGCCACGTGCAGCGCCCTGCCGAGCGCCTCGTGCGCCGCCTGCCGGTACTCCGGCTCCAGCAGGTCGAGTTCTATCCCGATGAACAGCGCGGGCGGATCACCCTCCATGCTGGCGAGCCCCCGGCGGGCTGTCCTTACGGCCGGCAGCGCGGCGAACTCGGCCGAGGCGGCGGTGAGGAAGGAGAGCGGGTCGTCCTGCCAGTCCGGCTCGAACAGCCGCACCCGGGCCCCTCGCACCACACCCCCGGCGGCCTGCTCGGCCGGGGTGTTCGCGCACAGCTCCGCAACGGCCTCGGCGGGCAGCGGCACCCCCACCGTCCCCTCCGGGTTCACCGCGATACCCACCCCCGGGGGAAGGCCGCGCGCGAACTGACGGGCCGGGGCAATGGTGAAGGACATATGCGAGCCGACGACGTTCAAGAACTGCTCCTCGGAGCTGAAGACCGGCACATAGACCGCGCCGTCCAACTCGACGGTCGGCAGGTCCAGTTCGCGGCTCTCCCGGCTTCCGCCCTCCGGGAGCGGGACCCATACGCTGCTGCGGCCCAGCACCTCCAGCAGCCGGGCGCCCGCGTGCGGCACCTGCACCGAGGCGGCCAGGGCTTCCTCCAGCTCGTTGCCGGGCCAGCCGCCCCCGTGCCCGGGCCCGAAGTGCTGCGGCTGCTGCGGCTGGGGCTGCGAGGGAACTGTCATACGGGCAAGCCTATCCATGATCTCCGCGCGCGGTCCCGGGAGGGATGGCGGAGGGACACGTCCGGCGACGCTCCGGTTGCGTCTCCCACTCATCGCCCGAAAAGTGGATTTCGTCCCACTACGTGCCATCCGGCACGCTTATTGGAGGAGTGCACATGCGCGTGAACAGACTCACCGCCACCGCCGTCACCGTTTCCCTGGCCGGCTCGCTCGCCATCGGCGCGGCGGGCGCGGCCTCCTCCGCGGCGTCCTCGCTGCCCGCGGACCACATCCCGGGACACCGGCCCGGCGTCCATCAACCCGCCGACAACGACACCGGCACGGAGCAGGGCAAGCCGGAGCCGTCGGGTGACCACGGCGCCAAGCAGCAGAAGCCCGCCCAGCAGCAGAAGCCCGCCCAGGGCCAGCCGGCGAAGCCTGCCGCCCCGCACGACACCCCGCTGGAGGAGCAGAAGCCCACGACTGAGCACAAGCCTGCTCAGCCGCAGGAGCCGAAGCAGCAGCATGCCAAGCCGAAGCCTGCCGAGCCCAAGCCCGGCGAACACGGCCAGCCCGCCAAGCCCGGCCAGCACAGCCAGCCCGCCAAGCCCGGCGAACACGGCCAGCCCGCCAAGCCCGGCCAGCACAGCCAGCCCGCCAAGCCCGGCGAACACGGCCAGCCCGCCAAGCCCGGTCAGCACGGTCAGCCCGCGGAGCCCGGTGAACACAGCCAGCCCGCCAAGCCCGGTCAGCACGGCAAGCCCGCGGAGCCCGGTGAACACAGCCACCCCGCGAAACCGGCGAAGCCCGCCGAGCCCGCGGAGGGGCAGGCGCCCGAGCAGCCGGCGCTCGGACTGGTGCCGCCGGCGGCGCCCTCCGAGCCGCAGATCGAGAAGCCGGTCATCCCGGACGCGGGCCGCTGACCCCGGTCACATCCGGGGCCCGGTCACAGGTGTCCCCGTCCGCGGTCCCGTCGTCCCTCCCGGGCGGCGGGACCGTCGGCGTCCGCGGCCCGGCCCGCGCGGGCGGCACGGGCGGCGCCGGATCACGCGGCACCCGCGCGTGCGGCACCGGAGCGGGTGCGGGCACCAGCCGCACATGCGTGGAGACCGCCATCGGCACCGGCTCGGGCAGCGGTTCGAAGAGCACGGAGCGCAGCGCCTGGGCCGCGCCCCGGTCCAGCAGCACCGAGGAGACGATGCCCGTCGGCAGCCGCCCCGCCTCGGCGGCCGACCGCAGTCGGCGTACGGCACGAAGGTGACGGTGGAAGGCGTACCCGGACACCCTCCTGCCCCGCGCGGTCTGCCCGGCAAGCGCGTCCTCGGGCGAGACGTCGAGCAGCAGCAGGTGCAGCGACCGGCCCCGCCGTACCGCGTCCCGGGCCAGCCAGCGGCGCACCCAGCTCTGCGTGCCGCAGTCGTGCACCACGACCGCGGCCCCCGAGCCGAGCGCCGCGCGCAGCCCCGCGTAGTGCGCGAGCCGCACCAGCGGCCGGTAGACGCCGTACGGCAGCCAGCGCGGCATGCGCCTCTCCCAGCGCTCCCGGGTGTCCTGGGAGTCGATACGGATGACGTCGCCGCGCGCGGGGACAGCGGATCTGATCAGGGTGGACTTGCCGCCGCCCGGCAGACCGGAGACGACCACCACATCCCCGGCGCGGTAGCGAAGCGTCCGCACCGCAGCGGTGCGGCGCAGATCGTGGCGGACCACGGAGCGGGCGGCGGGACCCGCCCGCGCGCCCCTCGGCATCGCGTCCGCACTGCACAGGCTGCCCAATGGATCTCCCTCCCTGGGCGACGGCTCGGCCGCCGTCTCCCCCAAGTATGTAAAGAAAAGGTAATGCGATTCAAGGTGAACGGCTTGCGCTCAGGGGCAGTCACGACCCGCTCACCCGTGCGATGATGTGCGCACTCAACTCCATACCGGCCGTTCGAACCCGCGCGGGAGAGTCTCCGGCAGGCACAGCAGTATTCGCACGTCAGCAACCGCAACAGCACGCCGGGGCGCCGAAGGAGCAAGATCCTCCCTTGAATCTCTCAGGCCCCGTTACCGCGCAGGCTAGGCAGATCTGAAAAGCGGACCGTCGCGCTCCCGCCCCGGCGCGGGCCGGTGGTCCCACCCAAGGTGCAAGCCGCGCTCCAGCCGTTCGGGAGCTGTCGGCGAACCTCTCAGGTTCCGATGACAGATGGGGAGGACATCCGCGTCATACCCCTTGTGGGGACTCATTGGGACTCTGGAGCCTGCATGACTGAGCCACCGGCCACCCGTAAGACCGCGCTGGACGCCACACACCGGGCGCTGGGCGCCACCATGACCGACTTCGCGGGCTGGGACATGCCGCTGCGCTACGGCAGCGAGCGCGAGGAGCATCTGGCCGTGCGCTCGGCCGCCGGACTCTTCGACCTCTCCCATATGGGTGAGATCACTCTCACCGGACCGCAGGCGGGCGAGCTGCTGGACTACGCGCTGGTGGGCAACCTGTCCAAGCTGGCCGTCGGCCGCGCCCGCTACACCATGATCTGCGACGAGAACGGCGGCATTCTCGACGACCTGATCGTCTACCGGCTGGGCGAGCAGGACGAGCTGGAGTATCTGGTCGTCGCCAACGCGGCCAACGCCCAGACCGTCCTCGACGCGCTGGTCGAGCGGCAGGACGGGTACGGCGCCGAGGTGCGGGACGACCGCGACAAATACGCGCTGATCGCCGTCCAGGGGCCGACCGCCGCGGGCATCCTCAAGAAGCTGACCGGCTTCGACGTGGAGGGGCTGCGTTACTACGCGGGCGAGCGCGACATCGTCGCCGGCAAGCCAGCACTCATCGCCCGTACGGGTTACACCGGCGAGGACGGCTTCGAGCTGTTCGTCGCCCCCGACGACGCCGTCGAGGTCTGGGAAGCGCTGACGGAGGCTGGCGGGGACGCCGGCCTGGTGCCCTGCGGGCTCAGCTGCCGCGACACGCTGCGCCTGGAGGCGGGCATGCCGCTGTACGGGCACGAACTGTCCACCTCGCTGACCCCGTTCGACGCGGGTCTGGGCAGGGTCGTCAAGTTCGAGAAGAAGACCAACGAGGGCCGCTTCGTGGGCCGCGACGCGCTGGCCGCCGCTGCCGAGAAGGCCAGGTCGGCGCCGCCGCGCAAGCTGGTCGGGCTGGTCGCCGAGGGGCGCCGGGTTCCGCGGGCCGGTTACCCCGTGGTCGCCGATGGCGCCGTTGTGGGCGAAATCACCTCCGGCGCGCCCTCCCCGACGCTGGGCAAGCCGATCGCCATGGCGTACGTGGACGCGGCGTACGCGGAACCCGGCACGAAGGGGGTCGCCGTGGACATCCGGGGCTCCCACGAGCCGTACGAGGTTGTGGCGTTGCCCTTCTACAAGAGGGACTGAGCCCTGGGAGGGTTGAGTCCTCGGAAGGGCCGAGCTCTTTCCGCCGGTGGCCCGTGCCGAGTTCGGGCCCCCGGTTCCACCTGCCAAGACCGTGTTCACTGCACCTTTCGTATCCGGGAGAATCAGACTCATGAGCAACCCCCAGCAGCTCCGCTACAGCAAGGAGCACGAGTGGCTGTCGGACGTCGAGGACGGCGTCGCGACGGTCGGCATCACCGAGCACGCCGCCAACGCGCTCGGTGACGTGGTTTTCGTCCAGCTTCCCGAGGTCGGCGACACCGTCACCGCGGGCGAGACCTGTGGCGAGCTGGAGTCCACCAAGTCCGTCAGCGACCTCTACTCCCCCGCCTCCGGTGAGATCACCGAGGTCAACCAGGACGTGGTGGACGACCCGGCGCTGGTGAACTCCGCCCCCTTCGAGGGCGGCTGGCTGTTCAAGGTGAGGATCTCCGAGGTGCCGGACGACCTGCTCTCGGCCGACGAGTACGCCGCTTTCGCCTCAGGCAGCTGAGGCGCCCGCCTCGGGTGACCGAGGTCCGCCTCGGATCACCCGAGGCCGCTTGCCCACCCCGCCGCCACTTCCCAGGGACGGTTCTTCCATGTCGCTTCTGAACGGTTCTCTCCACGAGGTCGACCCCGACGTCGCCGCCGCTGTCGACGCCGAACTCCACCGCCAGCAGTCCACCCTCGAGATGATCGCCTCGGAGAACTTCGCTCCGGTCGCCTCCATGGAGGCCCAGGGCTCGGTCCTCACCAACAAGTACGCCGAGGGCTACCCCGGCCGCCGGTACTACGGCGGCTGCGAGTACGTCGACGTGATCGAGAGCCTGGCCAGGGACCGCATCAAGGCGCTGTTCGGCGCCGAGGCCGCCAACGTACAGCCGCACTCCGGCGCGCAGGCGAACGCCGCCGCGATGTTCGCGCTGCTCAAGCCGGGCGACACCATCCTGGGGCTGGACCTGGCGCACGGTGGGCACCTCACCCACGGTATGAAGATCAACTTCTCCGGCAAGCTCTACAACGTCGTCGCCTACAAGGTCGACGACCAGACCAGCCGGATCGACATGGACGAGGTCGAGCGGCTGGCCAAGGAGCACCGCCCGCAGCTGATCATCGCGGGCTGGTCCGCCTACCCGCGCCAGCTCGACTTCGCCGCCTTCCGCCGGATCGCCGACGAGGTCGGCGCGTACCTGATGGTGGACATGGCACACTTCGCCGGCCTCGTGGCCGCGGGGCTGCACCCCAGCCCGGTGCCGTACGCGGACGTCGTCACGACCACCACGCACAAGACCCTGGGCGGCCCGCGCGGTGGGGTGATCCTGTCCAAGAAGGAGCTCGCCAAGAAGATCAACTCCGCGGTCTTCCCCGGCCAGCAGGGCGGTCCGCTGGAGCATGTGATCGCCGCGAAGGCCGTCGCCTTCAAGGTCGCCGCCAGCGACGACTTCAAGGACCGGCAGCGGCGTACGCTCTCCGGCGCGCACCTCCTCGCCGAGCGCCTGCTGCGCCCGGACACGGTGGAGGCCGGCGTCTCCGTACTGTCCGGCGGTACGGACGTCCACCTGGTCCTGGTCGACCTGCGCAACAGCGAGCTGGACGGGCAGCAGGCCGAGGACCGGCTGCACGACATCGGCATCACCGTCAACCGCAACGCCGTCCCCAACGACCCGCGGCCGCCGATGGTGACCTCCGGGCTGCGCATCGGGACGCCCGCGCTGGCAACCCGCGGTTTCCAGGACGAGGACTTCGCCGAGGTCGCCGACATCATCGCCGAGGCGCTGCTGCCGGGCTTCGACGACGCCAAGGGGAAGACCCTCGCCGCGCGCGTTGCCGCGCTTGCGGAGAAGCACCCGCTGTACCCCACCCTGGGTAAGTAGGACCCTCGCTGCCGGAGGGGCTGCTCCAGCCCCTCCGGCTTCCCGCACCACCGCCCGCACGACCCCTTCTGCGCCGCACCAAGAGACAACCCACTGGCCCCGCCAGGGCAGGAGCCGCACCATGGCAATCTCGGTCTTCGACCTGTTCTCGATCGGCATCGGCCCGTCGAGCTCCCACACCGTGGGCCCGATGCGCGCCGCCCGGATGTTCGCGCGGCGACTGAAGAACGAGGGCGCGCTGGCACACACGGCCTCCGTACGCGCCGAACTGTTCGGCTCCCTCGGCGCGACCGGCCACGGCCACGGCACCCCCAAGGCCGTACTGCTGGGCCTGGAGGGCGAGTCGCCGCGCACGGTCGACGTCGAGACGGCGGACGACCGCGTCGCACGTATCCGCGAGGAGGGCCGGCTCCGCCTCCTCGCCGTCGAAATAGGAGATGCCCACGAGATCCCGTTCGACGAGCGCACCCAGCTGATACTGCACCGGCGCCGCTCCCTGCCGTACCACGCCAACGGCATGACCCTCTTCGCCTACGACGGGGCCGGCACACCGCTGCTGGAGAAGACCTACTACTCGGTGGGCGGCGGCTTCGTCGTGGACGAGGACGCGGTCGGCGAGGACCGCATCAAACTGGACGACACCGTCCTGCGTCATCCTTTCCGCACCGGCGACGAACTGCTGCGCCTGACCCGGGAAACCGGGCTGTCGGTCTCCCGCTTGATGCTGGAGAACGAGAAGGCATGGCGCACCGAGGAAGAGATCCGTGCCGGGCTGCTGGAGATCTGGCAGGTCATGAGGGACTGCGTCGCCCGCGGCCTCTCCCAGGAGGGCATCCTGCCCGGCGGCCTGAAGGTCCGCCGCCGCGCCGCGACTTCGGCCCGCCAGCTGCGGGCCGAGGGCCAGGTCGAGGCGCACGCCATGGAGTGGACGACGCTGTACGCCATGGCCGTCAACGAGGAGAACGCGGCGGGCGGCCGCGTGGTGACCGCGCCGACCAACGGCGCGGCGGGCATCATCCCCGCCGTCCTGCACTACGCCCACCACTTCGTGCCCGGCGCCGACGACGACGCCGTCGTCCGCTTCCTGCTGGCCGCGGGCGCCATCGGCATGCTCTTCAAGCAGAACGCCTCCATCTCCGGTGCCGAGGTCGGCTGTCAGGGCGAGGTCGGCTCCGCCTGCTCGATGGCCGCGGGCGGCCTCGCCGAAATCCTCGGCGGCACCCCCGAACAGGTCGAGAACGCCGCCGAGATCGGCATCGAGCACAACCTCGGGCTGACCTGCGACCCGGTCGGCGGCCTGGTCCAGATCCCCTGCATCGAGCGCAACGGCATGGCCGCCGTCAAGGCGGTCACCGCGGCCCGCATGTCCCTGCGCGGCGACGGCCGCCACCATGTCTCCCTCGACAAGGCCATCAAGACCATGCGCGACACCGGTGCCGACATGAAGGTCAAGTACAAGGAGACCGCGCGGGGCGGGCTCGCGGTGAACGTCATCGAGTGCTGACGGGACCACCGCTGCGCAGGTGATGCGGAACGGGGCACCGAGCTGTGGCGCCGTAGGTCATGTGAGCGGCGTGCCATCGCCGCGGCTGGAGTTGGTCAATGCCTGTCCCCGGCCAGCAGTTGAGAGCAGAGGGTGTCGTACACCCATTGCTCCCACTTGGCCGGTGGCCATGCGCGGTCGCGGGTCAGGACCAGGAAGAGCTCGGGGCTGAGAACGGCGTAGATGATGTCCGCCGCCTCGTCGGTGGAGAGGGCGGGACGGGCGCCCGGCTTCGCTGTCAGGGACTTCGCCGCTGTTGAGATCACCGTGTACCGGGGGTCTGCCTTGTCCGGCCACAACTCCCGGATCTCCGGGTTGGTCGCTGCCGCGGCGCGGACCATCTCGGTGATGGCCGCGACGCGTTCGAGTGTCCTGCGGGTGCCGGCGACCAGGGCAGTCAGTGCGGACTCGGCGGTGGGCGCGGACGTGACCTCCGCGAACCACGGCCGGTCCATCGTCGGCACGGGTTCGTCGTCGCCTGCGATCGCGACATCGACGAGTTCCTTGAGCAGCGAGGGCTTGTTCCGGAAGACGAAGTAGATCGTTTGCACGGCCACGCCCGCCCGGCCTGCGATCTCCTGAAGCTTGGTCGCCCCGTAGCCCTGCTCGACGAAAAGCGCACCGGCCGCCTCGATGATCCGCCGACGTGTCTCCAGGGCCTTGCCGCCTCGTTTCCCCTTGCCCTCGCGCATGGTTGGAGTCTATATCTAGAGTTGAGCTCTAGAGGTGAGCTCTAATCCTTGGGGAGGCTGAGCCGTGCACGCCATCGCGAACCGTCAGCAGGCAGAGGCATGGAACGACTGGGAGGGCATCCACTGGGCCGAACATCCGGGGCGTTACAACGCGATGCTGGACGCGTTCAACGCACCCCTGTTCGCCGCCGCGGGCATCGCGGCCCGCGACCGGGTCCTCGACGTCGGCTGCGGCACCGGCCGAACGACGCGCATCGCCGCGCAGCAGGCGTATGACGGAAACGCCGTGGGCATCGACCTGTCCGTGCCGATGCTGGAACGGGCCCGCCGGGACGCCGTCCGTGAAGGTCTCGACAACGTCACCTTCGAGCGGGGTGACGCCCAGGTGCATCCGTTCCCTGACCGTGGGTTCGACGTCGTCCTCAGCCGCGGCGGTGTGATGTTCTTCGCCGACCCCGTCGCGGCCTTCACGCATCTCAGGAACGCGCTGGTGCCGGCCGGCCGACTTGCCTTCCTCGGCCCTCAGCCCGGGGGCCCGGACAGCGCCTATGCCCGTGCGACCGCCGCGCTTTCGCCGTACCTGCGGGAGCCGTCCCCCGCCGCCCGGGGTATGGGGTCGCTCGTCGACCCGGCGCGCATCCGCCAGGTGCTCGGCGCCGCCGGTTTCGCCGACATCGATGTGACCTCCGCCGAGGCTCCCATGAGCTTCGGTACCGACGCGGACGACGCCGCCGACTTCCTCTTCGCCATGGGCCCGACGCGCTACAACCTGCGCGATGTCGACCCGGCGACCATCGCCGGTATCCGTACCGAAGTACGCGAGGCGCTCAGGGAGTTCGAGACCACCGACGGTGTCCGCATCCCCGGGTCCGTCTGGATCGTCACTGCGTCGCCGGAGCGCATCTCTACGGTCGACCGCGCGGCATGGTGAGACGGCTCGGTCATCCGCGATGACGTGGTGACCTGGTCGATGGGCTCGCGCCGGGCGCTGTTCCTGGGGCACCCGGAGCGGCTCGCCAAAGGAGACGGCTGCCCAGAACAGGCCGAAAGAGCCGTGAACTTTCGGGTCGGGTGCCGCATCACACCTTGAGGGGGGCCGGCGCGGCTCGGGTACCGCAGAGACGGGCGTCGCCCCCGTGTTCAGGCAACCGATGCGCTGGCCGCCCTCGACCTCGTCGCCGGCGTCGTGCGATCGTCCCTACGCTCCCGGAAAGCTGCCGGTGGAGGGGCGGACGTGCACCGAGCGAGCACCAGGAGAGCTATGCAGTGCGATGCCTTCCCGGACATAGCGCCGACAGAGGCGAAGAAGAAGTCCTCGACGAAGAAGCCTGTTTCCCGGCGGGGCGTACTGGGCGTGTCCGGTGCTGCCCTGCTCGCTGCGGGGTGCTCAACCGGGCCGGACGACCATGGCGGTCGGCCCTCGGAGGGCGGAGACCTCGCCGAAGGGCCCGTCGGCGCGCTGGGGGCGAACTTCAACGAGGACGCCGCCAGCGTGACGTTCAGCGAGCTGCGGAACCTTGCCACCGGCTGGCTGCGCGGCTTCGTCCCTTTGCGGAAGCTCCCCGGCGACGCCGCTGAGCAGCCCGCCGTCAAAAAGCTGCTGACGGCTCATCACGACGGCTACGGCACGGTGCTCTCACTGAAGTTCCCGTTCAACCACCGGTCGTTACCAGAACCGGGCAGCGCCGCCATGGCGGTGCAGCTCTCCCGGGTCGACAAGGTGCTGGACACCGTCCTGGACACCGTCGACATCCTGGCCATAGGCAACGAGCCGTTCATCGAGAGCCTTCCCGAGGACCGCCGCTCGGGCGCGCTGAACAAGTTCTACGAGGAGGTCGCGGCGCATGTCATCGCGTACCGCAAGAAGCACTTCCCCAGGGGCTGCCGGACCCGGCTCTACATGGGGGCGCTCAACCACCTCGACAATCCGGAGAAGCGGACGGAGGCCACCGAGCGCTGGCTGTCCTTCACCCGCAGCACCCCGCAGATCGACGGCGTGGACATCCACCCGCATGTGTCCTCGCCGCAGGGGGTGCAGGCGTATCTCGACTACGTGCTTCCGCGGCTGCGCGAGGACCAGAAGTTCCTGGTGACCGAGTTCTCGCTGGTGCAGCTGTGGAAGCAGCACCTCGACGACCCCGTTCCCGCGCGGTTCGCGCGGAAGTACCGCCTGCCGCAGGACACCCCGGTGTGGAAGCTGATCAGGGATGCTCTCGAGGACCCCGTGCCGGAGGAGAAGTGGCGCGACTTCCTCTCCATGAGCCCCTGGTTCGAGAGTCACAAGCACTTCCTCCGCAACCAGGTGCGTAAGTTCCGGCACACAGGGCGCCTCGCCGTGGCCACCTACGGTGTCACCCAGGCCGCCGCCATGGCCCGGGACTTCGGGCCCCACAAGCAGCCGTGGCTGCTGAACAGCCTCTTCTCCAACCGCACCGTCGAACAGTCCCGCGACGGCCTGCCGGCCCGCACCTACGGGTTCTTCGACGACTTCCGCGCCCTCCAACGCGAGCAGGACCGCCGCCCGGTGCGGTTGCAGAAGGTCGCCACGTGAGGCGGGCGGTTGCGGCAGCGCCCGCAACCGCCCGCCGCAGCAACGGTGACCGGCCGCCCGCCCGTCAGGTGCGGGCGGCCGTGCTGGGCGCCCGGCGCTGCCGCGGGGGAGGCACCTGGTGGGATGCCGGCTCCGCGGTAAGCCCCGTCGCCTCCGGTACGTCGATCGAGTGGCCGCGCAGCCGCCGCGAGGTACGCCAGCCGCCGCAGCCCAGCTGGAAGTGCAGGTCCCAGATGCCGGGCGCCAGCGGACGGCCGTGGTCGGCCGTTGCGGGGTCGACGGTGAACTCCGCCTCGTACCGCAGCGTGCAGACGTCCTCCCCGTGACGACCCGCACCCGACAGCCGCCCTCCCGGCCGACCGGTCAGCCGTGCGGCCAGGCGCGCGGTCAGCCGCACGGCCAGGCGCGCCGACTTCCGGCAGGCCGCCCTGATTCGGGCGGTCCGCCCTCCCGGCCGGGAGTCCTCTCCCCCCGCGACCGGGACCTCCGCCACGCGCCAAGTGGTAGCCAGATTCAGCACGGTGCCGCCCTCGCGGTGCCGGAGCTGGCCGCGGATGTTGCTGCGCCGTACGGCCTTGGCGAAGTCGGCCCGTGCGGCGACCGCGTCCACGGCGGCCACTCGCGGGGGCAGCCGCAGCACACGGCGGTCGCCGTGGCGGGTGAAAGCGAGGGGAGCAGAGCCCCGCCCCCTCCCCCGGCCGCTGTCACGTCGTACCAGGTAGGTCGAACAGCGGACCGTGAGCTGCCCCTCCCGCCACCACGCCGACTCCACGCGCGGCCGGTGCCCGACTCCGGCTTCGAACCGCGCCTGCTCCTCCAGGAGCGTGCGGTCGCCGTGCCGGGCGAGGGCTGCGACGATCCGCAGCCGGGTGGGCAGTGCGGTGTCCGTTTCCGGGGGCAGTTCGGCGGCCAGCGCCCCGACGGCTTCGATCCACTCGGCCCTGCGCTCCTCGGGCTGGTCCAGCAGCCGCTGCCCGGCGATACGGTCGAGCGCCTTCTTGCCGTACCACTTGGCCACCAGCCGGTTCCGGTGCCGGCCCGGCGGCACGTAGGTGTCGGGCGCTTCGAGGACGGCGAGGACCCGGCGGATGCTCTCGACGTACGGGCGGGGCTCGATGGTCCGGTAGCTGACGTTGTGCTTGCCGTCGGAGTGCCGCACCCAGTGGTAGCAGGTGTAGTCGTGCACCGTGGCCACCCGGTCGGTGAGGAGGAAGGCGCGCAGGGTGAACATGTGGTCCTCCAGGCGCACCTTGCCCTCCGGGAAACGCAGCCGGTGTTCACGCAGGAAGGCGCGGCGGAAGAGCTTGTGCACGGTCATCGAGGCCAGCAGTGCGGTGTCGGTACGCAGGTCGCCGGAGGTCATCGGCTGCTCGAACAGGGTCCGCGGCGCGCGCCGGCCGTGCCCGGCCATCCGGCCGATGACGATGTCGGCGCCGGTCTCCCGCGCCCGCGCGTACATCCGCTCCAGGGCCTCGGGCGCGAGCCGGTCGTCGTCGTCCACGTAGTGCACGAACTCGCCCCGGGCCAGATCCGTCCCGATGTTGCGGGGGCGTCCGGGCCAGCCGGAGTGCTCGGTACGCACCACGCGCGCCGTCGCCTCGGCGCCCTGCTCGGCTATCTCGGCCTCCAGCAGTGCGACGGTGCCGTCGCTCGACTCGTCGTCCACGTAGATGATCTCGAACTGGGCACGGGGCATGGTCTGCGCGAGGAAGGAGCGCAACCCGGTCAGCACCGTCTCCCCGGTGTTGTACGTGGGGACGACGATGCTGACCTTGACGGACTCCTGACTGGCTGCGGGTGTTGCGGTATGCACTGCGGCGGTCTTCCTCCGGTCGTCTGCGGCGTCCCGCCCGGGTGTCCCGTCCCCCGCGGTCTCAATCCCCCAAGACGGGAAGCGCCCCGAAGAAGCGCGGGGACGGCAGTCAGTGCGGCTTCAACGGGATTTCGCACCACACCCGTTTACCGTTGCCGCGCGGTTCGACTCCCCAGTCGGTGGCGAGCTCCTCGATGAGCATCAGGCCGCGCCCCGAGGTGGACTGCTCCGTGGCGGCCCGGCGTTGCGGGGAGGTCGGTGAGGTGTCGGTGACGGTGATACGGAGGGCACGGCCGCCGTTGCGGACCGGCCGGGCGGTCAGGGTGGCGTCGCCTTCGGTGTGCAGCAGCGCGTTGGTTGCCATCTCGCTGGCGAGCAGCTCGGCGGTGTCGGCGAGGGAGCCGAGGGACCAGCGGTGCAGCGCCGTACGCAGGGCGTGCCGTGCCGCATGCAGGGATCCCGGGTCGCTGGGGGAGATGGTGACGGCCATCTGCGGTGCGGCGGCCCGTCTGCCGGAGGCGCGCCGCAGCAGCAGGAGGGCGACATCGTCCTCCTCTCCGGTGAAGTCCCCCATGGTGCGCAGCAGATGGTCGGCGAGGTTGTCGGGGCGTACCGGGCCGGCCCGTACCGCGTCCAGGAGCTTCGCCCGCCCCTCGTCGATGTCCTGGGTACGGGACTCGATGAGGCCGTCGGTGAACAGCAGCAGCGTGGAGCCGGGCTCCACCACCGTCTCGGACATCCTGTACGGGGGCTGGGCACCCGGCGCCGTCAGTCCGAGGGGCAGCCCGCCGGGGACGTCGACCCATACGCAGCTGCCGTCCGGGCGGCGCAGCACAGGCTCCAGGTGACCGGCGCGGACGCTGACGGCGACACCGGTGCGGGGGTCGAACAGGACGAGGAGGCAGGTGGCGAACCGGTCGGTGTCCAGTTCGGCGAGGAAGGACGAGGCGCGGGCCATGACCGTGAGCGGCGGGTGCCCCTCGGCGGCGTAGGCGCGCAGCGCGATCCGCAGCTGCCCCATCACGGCGGCGGCGGTCACGTCGTGCCCCTGAACGTCGCCGACGATCGCGGCGATCCGGCCGTCCGGCAGCGTGACGGCGTCGTACCAGTCGCCGCCGATGCCGCCGCGGGCCCGCGCGGGCCGGTAGCGGGTCGCCATGCCCAGCCCTGCCACATGCGGGATGTGCCCGGGGAGCATCGCCGTCTGAAGACCGGCGGCCAGCTCGTGCTCCTGGTCGAAGAGCAGGGCCCGCTGGAGGGACTGGGCGATGGTGCTGCTGAGCGCGGTCAGCAGGGTGCGCTCGTCGTGGGTGAAGCGGGTCTTGCCCTCGTAGGTGAGGCCCACGGCGCCGATGGCGGTGTCGTGCGCGATCAGCGGGAGGTAGACGGCGGCGGTGGCTTCGGGCACCAGCTTCAGATATCGGCGCAGTCCCGGGTAGCGCTGGGCGAACTGCTCGCGGTCCGTCACAAAGACCGGCTCCCGGGTGCGGACCGCCTCGGTGAGCGGCAGCGGGGCGCCGATGCGGGCCAGGTGGAAGTCGCGGATGACCTCGTCCGGGACGCCGTTGGAGCCCACCAGCCCTATCCGTCCGCTGTCGGCCAGGCCCAGGATGATGCTGGCCGCGCCGAGCCGCTGCACCAGCCGGGTGGCGGTGAGCGCCTCGGCGACGTCGTCCACCGTGACGGTGGGGGCGAGGGCGTCGTTGACGTGGCCCACGAGGTCGGCCTGCCGGCGCCGGTCGCTCTTGGCCTGCCGCAGCTCCCGCGTCTGATCGATGGCCTGGAGTTCCTGGCTGGCGTCCCGGATGATCCCGATGACCTGCGCAGGTGTGCCCTTCTCGTCGCTGATGACGGTGGCCTGGGAGTGCGTCCAGCGCAGCGATCCGTCAGGGTGGCGGACCCGGAAGTAGAGGCTGTAGCCGGTCCGCGTCTTCAGGGCGCGGCCGACGTGCGCCTGGATCTCGGGCAGTTCCTGGGGCAGCATGCGCTCGGCGATGGTGCCGGGGCGGTTGTCGTACTCCCCCGGCTTGAACCCGAGGACGGTCAGACCGGCATCGTCGTACCGCATCTCACCGGTGTTCAGGTCCCAGCAGAAGCTGCCCATCCCGTTGACGGCCAGCGCGACGTGGGCGGCAACCGGTGGATCGCCGCGCTGCGTGGGCCCCGTGCTCGGTTGGCGGAAGCGGTGCATCGCTGTCTCCCGATCGCGTGGCCCCGGTGCCTGGGTCCCCGCTCAGCGACAGCCGCGGCGGCGCGCTGGGCGGGACCACCTCCCCATGATGCGGGCAGCCGACCACCGTCGCCCGTCGAGTGGTGCGCCTGGGGCAAAGCGCTCCCACGTCTCGGCAGCCAGAGGCCCCCGCGCTGCTGGTGGCGGGGGTCCGGCTCGCCGTCCCCGGCGGCCGGGATCAGGGCTCGCGGACCGGTGTCGGGGCTCGCGGGCCGGGATCAGGGCTTGCCGCGGGCCTGGCTGGCGGCCTTCTCTGCGGCGGCCGACTCCGAGTCGTGCGGGCCCGTCGACAGCTTGCCGCCGGAGCTTTCGATATGGGCGCGGACGAACCACTGGAAGAGCTCCAGCTTCCGCAGGTGCTCGATGAGCAGGTCCTGGGTGACCAGGTCCGAGGTGTCGGTGGCCTCGACCGCCTTGCGATGGTCCTCGATCACACCGGTGTAGACGACGTCGAGGGCACCGAGGTGTTCGATGGCCTCGGCCCGGCCGAGCGAGTAGTCGCCCCAGGTCCGCTCGGCGACCAGCACCCCCGGGGTGCCCCAGGGCGAGCCGCCCAGCGTCGAGATGCGCTCGGCCGTGTTGTCGATCATCTCGCGGACCGCCTCGACCTGTGGATCGAGCATCTCGTGAACGGCGATGAAGTGTGGTCCGATCACGTTCCAGTGCACGTGCTTCAGCGTCAGCGCCAGGTCGTTGAGAGCGTGCAGCCGCATCCGCAGAAGCTGGATGACGCTGCCACCGTCGGCCGTGGACATTCCCGGGACGGTGTAGGACGGCTTCGAACCGTTGGTGGATGCGTGGTGGGGTGCCACGGTGCGCTCCAATCTCGGGGGGAATACGTAGGGAGAGCGGGGCCGGCCTGTCGGCTGGCGTTCGCGCGGCGGTCAGTCGCTCGGCGAGTGCCGCTCCTGCGCGGCCGCGTACGCGTACTGGAGGAAGTCCGAGCCCGCGACGGCCGCCAGACCGGTCATGCAGCATGCGGAGGCCGCCGCACGACGCGGGCAGGCCCGGCGTGCGGCGGGCGCTCCTCAGCGGGACGGTCAGCGGCCGAGGGCGCGCCGGAGCTCGTCCTTGTTCATGTTGGAGCGGCCCTCGACGCCGCGCTGCCTGGCCTCGTTGTAGAGCTGGTCACGGGTGGGACCGGCGGGGCCGGTGCGGTTGCCGGAGCGCTGGCCGCCGCGCTTGGGCGCCGGCTTGTCCTGCACGGAGGTGCGGCTGGCCCTCTTGGACTCGCCTTTCTGGGCACGCTCCTTGTTCACCGTGCGGGCCGCGATCTCCTTGGCCCGGCCCGTGGAGGTGCCCCGACGCTGGGCGCCCTCCTTGATGTGCTCGTACTGGCGCTCACGCTTGCGGCTGGACCCTGCAGGCATGGTTCCTCCGTAATCTCTGCGGTCTGGGGCTTTCGCGGTCGGTGCCATCGATCACTTGTCCACTATCGGCACTTTCGACCGTTTCCATCCTCCGCCTTCGCGGTCCGGACGGCGACCGCACCGACGCGGCTTCCACCCCCGGGTTCCACGCACGTAAGGCACCACACGTGCCACCCGGCATGGTGGGCAAGCTTCGCAGTCCAGCGGGGGACGCGCCCCGTAAGGGGCGTGGGGAACTGCGCGATCAGCCACAACGCGCCCGCAGTCCGCGTCCTTCGGGCAGGGGCAGCCCTTCACCGGACCAACGGAGGGGCCCGCAAGATCCGCCGGGCCAGCCCTCTAGCGGTGTTCCATCAGCAGCACCAGGCACGTCCCCGGCGCCAACGCCTCACACAGGTGCGGTACGTCGCCCGGATAGCTGACGCAGTCGCCGGGCCCGAGCTCCACCGGGTCGTCCGCGGCACCGATGCGCGCCCGGCCCGAGGCGACGACGGCGTGCTCGTACGTGCCGGGTGAGTGCGGTTCGGAGGTGCGGGGCGCACCCGGCTCGACGTACACGGTGTACAGATCCCTGCGCGCGCCCGGCGGGCAGGCGGACAACAGGGTTGCCACGTACTGCGCCTGCTCGGACGGGACGGCGATGCCCTCCCCCTTGCGCAGCACCCGGGAGCGCGGGCGGGGCGGATCGACGAGCCTGCTGAACGGCACGTCCAGCGCGACGCCGAGCGCCCACAGCGTCTCCACGCTGGGGTTCCCGGTGCCGGCCTCCAGCTGCGAGAGCGTCGACTTGGCGATTCCGGCCCGCTTGGCGAGCTCGGTGAGGGAGAGCCCGGCGCCGGTGCGCTCCGCGCGGATGGCGGCGGCGATACGGGCGAGGGGCGGCCGGGCTGCGTCCCCGGGCGCTGGGCGGGGCGAGGGCGGTTCGGCGTTTCGGTCCACCGGTTCTCCTTGACGAACATTCATCGGGCTGTTCACTATATCGCCCATGCGTTCGCCACAGAGAACACCCGGGACGAGCCCCGGCCGGCTCCCGCTGCGGGAGATCACCGTGCTCGCGATCGCCATCGGCCTGGTCGGGCTCTCCTTCGGCGCCGTCGCGGTCTCCCGGGGCGAGCCGCCATGGGTGCCGCTGTCGATGTCGCTGACCGTCTTCGCCGCCGGGGCCCAGTTCGCCTCCCTCGACCTGGCGCTCGGCGGCGCCGGGACAGCTGCTGCCGTCACCGCCGGACTGGTGCTCAACGCCCGGCTGGCGCTCTTCGGCTTCGCGCTGCCCGACGTGCACGGCGAGCGCAGGGGCGCGCGGTTGTGGGGCAGCCAGCTGCTGGTCGACCAGTCGGCCGCGCTCGCCCTGGCGGAACGCGATCCGGCGCGCCGCCGCGCCGTCTTCCTCGCCTGCGGCGGTGCGCTCTACCTCGCCTGGAACCTCGGCACCCTGCTCGGCGTACTGGCAGGCCGCACCCTGAGCGACCCGGGTGCGCTGGGACTGGACGCCGCCGAACCCATCGTGCTGCTCGCCCTGGTGCTGCCCGCACTCCGGCGCGGCCGGAGCGGGAGCGCGGAGGAGAACGGCGCCGCCACCCGGCGGGCCGCACTCGCCGGGGCGGTACTGGCACTCGTGGCGACTCCGTTCCTGCCGCCGGGCACGCCAGTGCTGCTGGCCTTGCTGGGCCTGCTGGCGCGAGGTGCGCGCAAGGCGTCACCCCGCCCGGAAGGAGGTTCGGTATGACGCTCGTCGCCATATCCCTGCTGGCGGCCGGCACCTACGGGCTGCGGCTGTGCGGCCCCGTGCTGCGCGCTCGTACGGAAATCCCGGCCCGGGCCCAGCAGTTGCTGACGGATGCGGCGACCGTGCTGCTCTGCGCCCTGATCGCCACCTCGGCGCTGATGGAGGGGCAGGGTTTCGCCGGCTGGTCGCGTCCGGCCGGCGTGCTGGCGGGCGCCACCCTGGCGTGGTTCCGGGCGCCGTTCCTGGGCACCGTGCTGGGTGCCGCGGCGGTCACCGCGGGGCTGCGCTGGGCGGGGGTGACATAGCGGCCTGACGGGGGCTCAGTCCGCGGACCGCATCTCGAACCAGGTGGTCTTGCCGCGGGGCAGCAGGTCCACGCCCCAGCGTTCGGCCAGGGTGTCCACCAGGAAGAGCCCGCGGCCGCTGGTGTCCAGCTCGCCGACCGGCAGCAGGCAGGGCAGCCCGCGCGAGGGGTCGCGGACCTCGACACGGAGCCGGCCCGAGCGGAGCAGCATCCGGATGCCGATGGTGTGTGCGCCGGTGTGCCGCACCGCATTGCCGACCAGCTCGGAGACCAGCAGCACGGTGTACTCGGTGCGCTGCGCCGAGAGGGCCCAGCGCTGCCGGAGGACCGCCTCGGCGAGCCGACGGGCCAGACGCGCGGATTCCGGGAGGTTCGGCAGCGGCACCTCCCGTACGGTCGGATCGCCCACCCGGTCGAGAACGGTACTCACCGGCTCGGCGCACCACGTCCGTGCCGGGTCTTCCGGAACCCGCTCGGTCACACTCGCCACATCTCCCTGACCCGCCATGCCCCCATCATGGCGGCAGGTGAGAGCCCCTGGGGGCGGTTCGGCGGTTTCCGAAAAGGCGGACCTGCGCCGTCCACAGCGCACGCCCGCGGCCCCACGCCACCGCTGCCCCGCGCATATGCCCTCTGACCAGTAATGACACCCTGCATACAAGTGATCACCACCCGCCACAAGCCAGCCCCGACCCGCCCCGGCCAATTCCCTCACACGGTGGCGCCCGCCACCCCCGACCACCCCACCCGGAGCGCGCCCCGTAAGGGGCGCGGGGAACTGCTCCCCTGGGGGTACCTCCTGGCCGGAGGCTGGGGGACTCCGGCCAGGAGGTGCCCCCACAAGCCACGACAAACCCGCAGCCCGCCCGCCAGGGCAAGGGGCACCCCCTCCCCGGAACAACGGGGGCCCAGCGCTAGCGGAACCGCGCCTTGCCGGGCCCCTCCTCAACAAAGCTGCGCATACCGATCTCCCGATCCTCCGTCGCGAACAGCCCAGCAAACCAGTTCCGTTCGATCGCGAGGCCCGTTTCGATGTCCGTCTCAAGACCGAAGTCGACCGACTCCTTGGCCGCCCGCAGGGCCAGCGCCGGGCCGCGCGCGAGCCGCGCGGCCCAGGCGTGCGCCTGCTCGTAGACCTCGGCGTCCGGCACCACATGGTCGACCAGTCCGATCCGAGCGGCCTCGTCCGCCGCGACCGTCCGCCCGGTGAAAATCAGATCCTTCGCCTTGGCCGGGCCCACCAGCCGGGACAGCCGCTGGGTACCGCCGGCGCCGGGGATCAGCCCCAGCATGATCTCCGGCTGGCCCAACTTGGCGCTCTCCCCCGCGAACCGGACGTCCGCGCACAGCGCCAGCTCGCAGCCGCCGCCGAGCGCATAGCCGGTGACGGCCGCGGCGACGGGCTTGGGGATGCGCGCGACGGCGGTGAACGCCTCCTGGAGCCCGCGGGAGCGCACAACCATCGCGGCGTGGTCCATCTCGCGCATCTCTTTGATGTCCGCGCCGGCCGCGAAGACCTTCGCGCCGCCGTAGAGCACCACGGCACGTACGTCCTCGCGGCGTGCCGCCTCCTCGGCGAGTTCGCGCAGCAGGTCCTGGGTGGCGATGTCGAGGGCGTTCATCTTCGGCCGGTCGAGCCGGATGGTGCCGACGCCGTCGGCGACCTCGAGGCGCGCGGTGGCGCCGGGTTCGTTGTCCGTCATGCAGGGAAGGTTAACGGCCGTTACGCGCCGCGGCCCCGGTGCCGTTCCTCACAGCACCGGGGCCCGTACGGCAGGGGTTTCCCGGCCTACTGCGCCGCCGTCCACTTCGCCCAGGACATGTTCCAGCCGTTGAGGCCGTTGTCCGGCTTGATCGTCTCGTCCTGGGAGTTCTTGACCTCGACCACGTCACCGACCAACGAGTTCTGGAAGAACCAGGCCCCCGGTGAACCGTTGGCGCCGCCGCCGCGCATGTCGAACAGGCCCACACAGCCGTGGCTGCCGTTGACCTTGCCGAACTGGTACTTGGGCAGCCAGTAGTTGCCGTGGATGAAGGTGCCCGAGGTGCTCAGCCGCATCGCGTGCGGCACGTCCTTGATGTCGTACTCGCCGCCGAAGCCCACGGTTTCCCCGTTCATCCGGGTGACCTCGTGCTTCTCGCTGATGACCATCTTGCCGTTGTAGGTGGGGTTGGCCGGGCGGCCGGAGGTGATCGGGATGGTCTTGATCTTCTTGCCGTCCCGGGTCACGGTCATCGTCTTCTTCTTGGCGTCCACGACGCTGACCTGCTGCCTGTCGACGGTGAACTTGACCGTCTTGCGCTGCGTTCCGTACACGCCGTCGGAGCCCTCGACACCGCTCAGGTTCAGATCGACGGTGACCTTTGTACCGGACTTCCAGTACTGCTGGGGACGGAAGTCGAGGCGCTGGTTGCCGAACCAGTGGCCCTCCACCTCGACCTCGGGGTCGGCCTTCACGGATATCGCCTTCTCGACGGCTTCGCGGTTGGCGACCGGACGGTTGAAGTTGACCGAGAACGGCATGCCGGCGCCGACCTTGTCGCCGTTCTCCGGCGTGAAGTAGCCGACGAAGGTGTTCTGCGGCACGAACGTGGTGAACGCGGCGTGCTTGGCCGAGGCCCGGCCCTCGGAGTCCTTGGCAACGGCGTCCACCGTGTACTTCGTCCCGGCCGACAGATGGGTGGCGGGCCGCCACACCGTGCCGCCCTTGGCGAGGGCACCCTTGATCTTCTTGCCCTTGCTGTCCTGGACGGTCACCTTGGTGAGCTTGCCCTTGGCCGCCGCGACCTTGAGCGCGCCGGAGGTCCGTACGCCGTCGGCGCCGTCCTTGGGTGCGACGGTCACCACGGCCTCGGAGGGGCCCTTGGCCGGCTTGTCGTCGTCGTTCTTGCCGTTCGCGCGGGCGCCGGAACCGCCGCCCCCGCCGCAGGTGGTCAGTGTGAGCAGCAGTACGACCAGCAGCACGACGAGGCCGACGGCGGAGCCGCCAATGACCTGGGCGCGGCTGTCCCCCCGGATCGTCTCCCACTTGAGCTTGTCCCTGGCCACGGTCTTCAGATCCAAGACGGCCCCATCCTTCGTCCTCACACGGTTTCGCGCACCCGTGTGCGCCCCCGAAAACACAGCGCGGCGCCGCCCGGTCATGTGGCGTCTGCCGGCCGAAGGCCGGGGCACATGAACGGCGGCGCACATCCGCCTAGTTAGATAACCACACCACAACGACACCGAACGGCACCTGGTGGTCACCGTTCGGTCGCGGTTTTGGGGAGGACAGAAGGAGACCGCGGCCCTCGACGCGGAAGCCGGGTAGGTCGTCGCTGCCGGAGCTCACTGGAGGGCCGAGCCCGCCACCCACTTCTCCCAGGGCATGTTCCAACCGCCGAGCCCGTTGTCCGCAGCCACGGTCCGGTCGTGCGAGCCGCGGACGGTCACCAGGTCGCCGACCAGCGACCGGCGGAAGAACCGCCCGGCGGGTGACCTGTCGTCACCGCCGCGCTTGTCCTCCAGACCGATGCAGCCGTGACTGGTGTTCTTCTCGCCGAACGTGCGCCGGGGCGCCCAGTAGTTGCCGTGCAGGAAGGTGCCGCTGCGGGTCAGCCGCATCGCGTGGGGGACGTCTTTGATGTCGTACTCGCCGCCGAAGCCCACGGTGTCCCCGTTCATCCGGGTCTCCTCGAACTTCTCGCTGAGCACCATGAGGCCGTTGTACGTGGGGTTCTTCTTCGTCCCCGCCGTGATCCTGAGCCGGTCGACGGTGCGCCCGCCGCGCTGGACGGTCAGGGTGCGGTGGCCCACGTCGACGACGCTGCGCTGGTCACGGCCGATGGTGAAGTGCACCTTCTTCTGCTGGGTGCCGTAGACACCGGGCGCCCCGCGTACATCGCGCAGCCGCAGATCGAGGGTGACCTCGGTGCCGGGCCGCCAGAACGTACGCGGCCGGAAGTCGAGCCTGTTGCGGCCGAACCAGTGTGCGGCGACGGGGACGCGGGGGCGGGAGGTGACGCTGATGGCGCGTTCCACGGCCGCCCGGTCGGCGATGGGACGGCTGAACTCGAGGGAGACGATCATCGCGGTGCCCACCGTCTGCCGGTCCTCGGGCCGGAAGTAGCCCAGGAAACGGTGCGGGGGGACGCGGGTGGAGAAGGTGGCGTGCCGGATCACCCGGTCCCCGTCGCCGTCGACCGCCACCACGTCCACCGCATAAGTGCTCGCGAGCTCCAGCACGGTGCCCTCGCGCCGGCCGGCGCCGCTGCCCCCGGGGGCGTTGGCGCGGTCGGCGGGCAGCGGGCGCCAGTTGCGCCGGTCGGCGGAGAAGCGGCCCGCGATGGCCCGCCCGGCGTCCTTCCCCTTGCGCTGCATACGGACGCTGCGCAGCTTTCCCTCGGGTACGGAGACCTCCACCTGGGCGTTCGTGGAAACACTGCGGGAACCGTCGCGTGGTGTCACGCGGATGGCGTCGCCGGGTGGCTTGCTGTCGTCCATCACGCCGCAGCCGGCAGGCGTGGCACACAGCAACGCGAGCCCCACCGCGGCCACCAGGGCGCGCAGCGTCCGCCGCACACTCCGCGCGCAGTGGTGCGGTACCCCGCCTTCTCGTGCCGTCGTGGCCTGTGCGCCCCGTCCCATACCGTCCCCGCTCCTGTGCGTACGTACTGTCCGGTGCGTTTCCGCTGCCGTGCCCACCTGGACGAACGGACCAACGAAGCGCGTGCGACAGGGACACCGCGATCACACGAGTGAGCGAGGTTTCCCCGCCGGGAAGGATCGGAGGAGGGAGACGAGACGGCGCCGCCCGGACCCCCGGGGGCGCCACCGGTTCGGCGGAAAAGAGTTCGCCCCCGTGCTCCGCCGCGCCCAGACTGGTTGGACGTGACCCCTCCCGGTGCCCCAGCGGCCACCCTTCGTTCCCGTAACTTCGTCCTCTTCTTCACCGGCCGGGCCGTGGCCAAGCTGGGCGATGCCATGCTGCCCATCGCGCTGTCGGCCGGGCTGATCCAGCACGGGCACGGGCCGGGCGCCATCGGCGCCGCACTCGCCTCGCTGACGGTGTTCCTGGCGGGCTTCGTCATCTTCGGCGGTGTCTTCTGCGACCGGTTCAACACCCGGACGCTGATGATCGGTTCCGACCTGGTGCGGGTGGTCACCCAGGCGGGAATGTCCGCGCTGTTCCTGAGCGGACATGTGGTGCTGTGGCAGGTGTGCGCGATCGGCGCCGTGAACGGCATCTGTGCGGGCCTGTTCCAGCCGGGTGTGGCCAGCACCATCCCCCGGGTGGCCGCCGATGTGCAGGGTGCCAACGGGCTGATCCGTACGGCCGAGTCACTGGCGATGTTGCTGGGCCCCGCGCTGGCCGGTGCGCTGGTGGGTGCTTTCTCGCCCGGCGGGGTGTTCGCCGCGCACGCCGCCACGTACTTGCTCAGCGCGCTCTGTCTGGCGCTGCTCAGGCTGCCCCCGGCGGCCGAGCGCCGGCCGGCGGAGCGCCCGGGTTACCGGGCCGATCTGGTCGAGGGGTGGCGGGAGTTCCGGGCGCGCACCTGGATGTGGAGCGTCATCCTCATCTGGATGGTCTACATGGTCACCGTTTCGGGCCCGCTGGTGCCGCTGACCGCGTCCGAGATCATTCCGGCCGACGGTCCCGGCGTGTACGGCCTGGTCAACTCGGCGCTGGGCGGCGGCACCGCGCTGGGCGGGCTGCTGGCGCTGCGTTTCAGACCGGTGCTGCAACTGCGCGCCGGTTCGATCGCGCTGGTCAGCTGCTGCTTCTACCCCGCCGCTGTCGGGCTGGGCCTGCCGCCCGCCGCCATGATGGCGGCGGCAGCTGCGTGGGGCGTGGGCGGTGGCATCTGGAGCGTGATGTGGGCGACCAGCGTGCAGACCCAGGTGCCGGGCGAGATCCTGAACCGTATCCACGCCTACGAGGTGGCGGGCTCCCTCGCCATGATGCCGGCGGGCCAGGCGCTGGCGGGCCCGGCCGCCCAGCTGCTCGGCGGCCGTACGGTGCTGCTCGCCGGCGGCGTCATCATGGTCGGCATCAGCGCAGCACTGCTGTCGGTACCCGCCATCCGCAATCTGCGCGCGGTGACGCCCCGGGCGGGAACCTCCTCCTGCGCCGAAGCGCCCCCGGCGCACCGCAACGACCCCGCACCGGACGTCAGCGCCTGAGCCGCCCGGCCGGGCGGTCGGGTGCCGGTCACGGCAGGAGGCGCAGCAGGGTGTCGCGGGCGCGGGTGTGCCGGGTGGTCATGAGGCGGTGCAGGGTACGGGAGGCCAGTGCGGTGCGCTGAGCGCTGCGGCGGCGTTCCGTGTCGTAGGCGCGCAGTGCCGCGGGCAGCCCGCCCGCATCGCCGTGCCGGGCGAGGGCGCGGGTGAGAGCTTCGGCGTCCAGGAGCGCCGTGCAGGCGCCCTGACCGAGGTTGGGGGTCATGGCGTGTGCCGCGTCGCCGACGAGGGCGATGTGGCCGCCGTGCACGAAGGAGGGCAGCGCCGGGTAGAGGTGGCGCATCTCGTACCGGAGCCGGTCGGCCGGGTCGGTCTCGGCGAGGAGGCGGGGGATCGGGTCGTGCCAGCCGGTGAACAGTCCGCACAGTTCGTCGGCTGTGGTGGCCTCGGGCGCTACGGCGTACCAGTTGGTGCGGCCGGGCTCGACGGGGGTCATTCCGAAGAACCGGCCCTGGCCCCAGGTCTCGCCGTACACGGGGCTGGTGAACTCGGCGGTGCCGATCCAGGCGACGGTGCCGATGTGCCGGGGGCGGCTGCGGGTGCCGAAGAAGGCCGTGCGGACCGCGCTGTTGATGCCGTCGGCGCCGACCACCAAGTCGTACTCGCGGGCGAGCGCGGCGGGGTCGTCGACCCGCTCGCCCAGCTTGAGCGTCACGTCGCCGTAGCCGTCCAGCGCTTCGACCAGTGCATCGATCAGATACGGCCGGAAGATGAGCAGTTCAGGCCGACCGGCCTTCTTCTCGATGCGCTCCAGTGGAAGGCGGGCCAGCTCGCTGCCGTCCGGCCTGCGGGCGTGCGCGGTGCGGTAGGGCACGCCGCGACGGTTCAGCATGGCGGCCACGCTCTCTCCGAGCCGGCCGAGCGCTGCCTGCGCTGTGGGGTGGATACCGAGTGCGGTGCCGTAGCGCTCCAGTTCGTTACGCCGTTCCAGCACTGTCACCTGCCAGCCTGCACGCCGCAGCCCGAGCGCCGTCGCCAGTCCTCCGACACCCGCCCCTACGACCACGGCCCCGCGTGCCGATCCACTCGGTACGGACGTGCTGTGCATGACGTGTCCCCCCTTGGCATCAGGTCGACCGGATTGCCGACCACCACACCTGTGGTACCACGCCTGGGGTAATCTCGCAAAAGCCCGTACTCACAAGCCGCCAAGCCGCGAAGCCGCGAAGCCGCGAAGTCACCAAACCGCAAGGAGAGCAGCGATGAACCCCGACCGCCGCGACCGACTGCGGGACGCCGCCATCGAGGTGCTGGCCGAGGAGGGCGGGCGCGGGCTGACGCACCGTGCCGTCGACGCCGCGGCCGAGGTGCCCTCCGGTACGGCGAAGAACTACTTCCCGACCCGCGACGCGCTGCTGCGCGCCGTGGCGGAGCGGTGCGTCGAGCAGTACCGCGCCATCGCCGAAGAGCTCGCCGCGGCGGGACCACCGCCGTCCGAACGGGCGGGGCTGGAGGCGCTGTTGAGCGGGCTGCTGGAGAACGTGAAGGGACCCGGAAGATCCCGGCTGCTCGCCTGCCTGGAGCTCCAGGCGGAGGCGGCGCGCAAGCCGTGGCTGTCCGCCGTGATCGATCCGATGGCCGCCTCGGACTTCACCACCCTCAGGGCCGCACAGCGGGCCGCGGGACTCCCCGTCACCCCGGAGCGCGCGGCCGTCGTCACCCTCGTCATGCACGCCGCACTCCCGCATCTGCTGGCGAGGGGCGAGCACACGCTGGCGGCAGCCGGGCTGGATGATCCCGTCCGGTACGTCCGCACGCTGCTGGAGGTCGTCTACCCGGTCGACCAGGGCTGACGCGGAGTCAATTCCCAGGTGGGGCGGAGGCACCCTCTTCCACTTGTCCGCTATGCGGGCGCGGGTTTCGTATCAACGAACAGAATCTGGCCAACCTCTGGTCAGAGACCGACGCGCCAGTGACATGCCCATGCTCATGGTGGCAGGCTCGCCTGCACGCGATGCGGGACTCGTACAGCAGCACGACCGTCAGCCGTACTTCCGCGTGGCGTACCGCACTTCAGTTCTGCCCGGACGGTTGATCTCCCATGCCGCCCGGTCCCCATGGCAGAAGGAGCCACCGACGTGAGACCCCTCACCTCCAAGCAGCGGATATCAGCGCTGGCCGCCACCGCGGCCCTGGTAGCGGCAGGCATCACCGCGGGAACCGCAGGCGCGGCCCCCGGCGGGAAGACCTCCGCGAACGGCGCGCTGCCCGCGCAGTTGACCGCGGCCCAGCACACCAAGCTGGTCAAGGCGGCGGACACCGAGGCGGCGAAGTCCGCCGACGCCCGCGCACTGGGCCTCGGAGCCAAGGAGAAGCTCCACGTCAAGGACGTCATCAAGAACAAGGACGGGGCCACGCACGTCCGTTACGAGCGCACCTACGACGGGCTGCCCGTCCTCGGCGGCGACCTCGTCGTGCACAAGAACGCCAGCGGCAAGCGCACCGGCACCTCCAAGGCCACCAACGCGAAGATCGCGGTGAACACCTCGGTCTCCGGCGCGCACAAGCCCACCACCGCCAAGGCCAAGGGCAGCGAGGCACCCCGGAAAGTCGTCTGGGCCGCCGAGGGCAAGCCCGTACTCGCCTGGGAAACCGTCATCGGCGGCTTCCAGAAGTCCGGCGCACCCAACGAGCTCCACGTGATCACGGACGCGAAGACCGGCAAGAAGCTCTTCGAGTTCCAGGGGATCAAGGAGGGCACCGGCAACAGCCAGTACAGCGGCAAGGTCGAGATCGGCACCTCGGGCTCTGACGGCAAGTTCACGATGACCGACGAGAAGCGGGGCGGCAACAAGACCACCAACCTCAAGAACGGCGAAAGCGGCGACGGCGAGCCGTTCACCGACGAGGACGACACCTGGGGCGACGGCTCCGCCAAGGACCCGGCGACCGCGGGCGTGGACGCGCACTACGGCGCGGGAAAGACCTGGGACTACTTCAAGGACACGCACGGCCGTGAGGGCATCAAGGGCGACGGCAAGGGAGCGGCCAGCCGCGTCCACTACGGCGACAACTACGTCAACGCCTTCTGGGACGACTCCTGCTTCTGCATGACCTACGGCGACGGCGAGGGCAACAAGAAGCCGCTCACCTCGCTGGACGTCGCGGCGCACGAGATGTCGCACGGCGTCACCTCGGCCACGGCCAACCTGGAGTACGCCGGCGAGTCGGGCGGCCTCAACGAGGCCACCTCCGACATCTTCGCCGCCGCGGTCGAGTTCCACGCCAACAGCCCGGAGGACGTGCCCGACTACCTCGTCGGCGAGAAGATCGACATCAACGGCGACGGCAGCCCGCTGCGCTACATGGACAAGCCCAGCAAGGACGGCAACTCGCTGGACTACTGGGACACCAACGCCGGTGACGTGGACGTCCACTACTCCTCCGGCATCGCCAACCACTTCTTCTTCCTGCTGTCCGTGGGCAGCGGGAAGCAGGAGGTGAACGGCGTGAAGTACGACTCGCCCACCAAGGACGGCTCGAAGCTGAAGGGCATCGGCATCAAGAAGGCCGAGCAGATCTGGTTCAAGGCGCTGACCGAGCAGATGACCTCGACGACGGACTACGCGGGCGCGCGCAACGCGACCATCAAGTCCGCCACCGACCTGTACGGCAAGGACAGCGCGGAGGTGAAGGCCGTCAAGGCGGCCTGGACCGGGGTGAACGTCACCGGCAGCTGATCGGTGGCCTCCGGCTGCTGAGCGCCTTGAGCCCCGCTGCCGCTGGGCTCACGGCTCCGGCCGGGAACGCGACAGGTGGGCCCCGTCCCCTTCGGGGGGCGGGGCCCGTTCGCATGTTTGGGGGCCGGGGGATTGCCGGGGCAATATGCCTGGTCAACTCGGCGGATTTCAGGACGACTTGATCACGCGAGTGGCCTTGCGGTCACGGATGTATCACGTAGTGTCGGGAACGCGGCTCTTGGCGACGATACGTACTCGAAGCCCGCATCCGGCAAGGACCTCCACCCGAGTGACGCGGGCAGGAGCCGTCATGCCCGCGCCCGTTATATACCCCTATGCCCATAGGTGAGCCCATGATCGGTCGCATTCCCGTGCTCGATGTCCGCCCCCTCGTGGAGTGCGGAAACCGTCCCGCGAAAGCCGGGGTGGGTGAGAGCGTCCCGATCTCGGCAACGGTCTTCCGCGAGGGCCATGAGGCGGTCGGCGCCAACGTGGTGCTGCGCGGCCCGGCCGGGCGGACGGGGGCATGGACACCGATGCGCGAACTGGCGCCCGGCACCGACCGATGGGCAGCCCGTGTCACCCCGGATACGGAAGGCCGCTGGAGCTACGCGGTGGAGGCGTGGAGCGACCCGGTCACCACCTGGCGGCAGCATGCGCAGCTCAAGGTCCCGGCGGGGATCGACACCGAACTCGTCCTGGCCGAAGGCGCCGCGCTGCACGAGCGCGCCGCAGCGCAGGTGCCCCGGCGCGCGGGCCGCTCCGTGGTACTGGAGGCCGCCGAAGCGCTGCGCGACACCGACAGGCCCGCGGCGGCCCGGCTCGCCGCGGCACTCTCGCCGGAGGTCACCGCCGTTCTCGGCCGCCATCCGCTGCGCGAACTGGTCTCCTCCTCACCGCCCCTCCCCCTCCAGGTGGAGCGCCGGCGGGCGCTGTTCGGCTCCTGGTACGAGCTGTTCCCGCGCTCCGAGGGCGCGGTCGTACGGGAGGGCGAGCCGCCGGTCAGCGGCACGCTGCGGACGGCCGCCGAACGGCTCGACGCGGTGGCCGCGATGGGCTTCGACGTGGTCTATCTGCCGCCCGTCCATCCCATCGGCGACGCCTACCGCAAGGGTCCGGACAACACCCTTGCCGCCTCGGCGCACGATGTGGGCTCCCCCTGGGCGGTGGGCTCGGCGGCCGGCGGGCACGTCGCCGTCCACCCGGATCTGGGCACCATGGCGGACTTCGACCACTTCGTCTCACGCGCCCGCGGGCTGGGGATGGAGGTGGCCCTGGACTTCGCCCTCCAGTGCTCGCCCGACCATCCATGGGTCAAGGAGCACCCCGAGTGGTTCCGCAAGCGCCCGGACGGCACGATCGCCTACGCAGAGAACCCGCCGAAGAAGTACCAGGACATCTACCCGCTGTGCTTCGACGACGACCCGACGGCCGCCGAGGGCATCCTGCGCGAGACGCTGCGGGTGCTGCGGCTGTGGATGGACCACGGGGTGCGCATCTTCCGCGTCGACAATCCGCACACCAAGCCGGTGGTGTTCTGGGAGAAGGTCATCGCCGACATCAACCGCACCGACCCCGATGTCCTCTTCCTCGCCGAGGCGTTCACCCGCCCCGCGATGCTGCACACCCTGGCGCGGACCGGCTTCCAGCAGTCGTACACCTACTTCACCTGGCGCAACACCAAGCAGGAGCTGACGGAGTATCTGACGGAGCTGACGGGCGAGTCCGCGGCGTATCTGCGGCCCAACTTCTTTGTGAACACCCCGGACATCCTGCACGCCTACCTCCAGCACGGGGGCCGTCCCGCCTTTGAGATCCGCGCCGTGCTGGCGGCGACGCTCTCGCCGACATGGGGGATGTACGCCGGGTACGAGCTGTGCGAGAACACGCCGGTGCGGCCCGGCAGCGAGGAGTATCTGTCCTCGGAGAAGTACGAGCTGCGCCCGCGCGACTGGGCCGCCGCCGACCGCGAGGGCCGCTCGATCACCCCGCTGATCACCACCCTCAACCGGCTGCGCCGCCGCCACCCGGCGCTCCAGCAACTTCGTGACCTGCACTTCCACCGTGCGGACAACGAGAACATCCTCGTCTACTCCAAGCACGCCGACCGGCCCCGGATCGACACCGTGCTCGTCGTTGTCAACCTCGACCCGCACCACACCCACGAGGCGACGGTGTCGTTGGACATGGCGCAATTCGCATCCGGACTGAGTGCCGCTCAGTTGAGCGGTGCCGAGTCCTTCCCGGTGCGCGACGAGCTCACCGGAGAGACCTATCACTGGGGCAGGGACAACTATGTGCGGCTCACGCCGGGAGGTGAGTCTCCCGCCGCGGCCCACATCCTCACCCTGCGACCGTCCTCACCGACCGGAGGGTCACCCACTCATGACCGTCAATGAGCCCGTCCCCGACACCTTCGAGGACACACCCGTCAAGGACCGCGACCCTGACTGGTTCAAGCGCGCCGTCTTCTACGAAGTGCTCGTCCGGTCCTTCCAGGACAGCGACGGGGACGGCATCGGCGACCTCAAAGGGCTCACGGCGAAACTGGACTATCTCCAGTGGCTGGGCGTCGACTGCCTGTGGCTGCCGCCGTTCTTCAAGTCACCTCTGAAGGACGGTGGTTACGACGTCTCCGACTACACCTCCGTGCTCCCCGAGTTCGGTGACATCGCGGACTTCGTGGAGTTCGTGGACGCCGCCCACCAGCGCGGGATGCGCGTCATCATCGACTTCGTCATGAACCACACCAGCGATCAGCATCCGTGGTTCCAGGAGTCCAGGCGCGATCCCGAGGGGCCGTACGGCGACTACTACGTCTGGGCCGACAACGACAAGCAGTACCAGGACGCGCGCATCATCTTCATCGACACCGAGGTGTCCAACTGGACCTTCGACCCGGTGCGCAAGCAGTACTACTGGCACCGCTTCTTCGCGCACCAGCCGGACCTCAACTACGAGAACCCGCTCGTCCAGGACGAGATGATCTCCGCGCTGCGGTTCTGGCTGGACCTGGGCATCGACGGCTTCCGGCTGGATGCCGTCCCCTACCTCTACGCCCAGGAGGGCACCAACTGCGAGAACCTGCCGCAGTCCCACGCCTTCCTGAAGCGCGTGCGCAGGATGGTGGACGAGAACTATCCGGACACCGTGCTGCTCGCCGAGGCCAACCAGTGGCCTGAGGACGTCGTCGACTACTTCGGCGATTACGCCAAGGGCGGCGACGAGTGCCATATGGCGTTCCACTTCCCCGTGATGCCGCGCATCTTCATGGCCGTACGCCGCGAGTCCCGCTACCCGGTCTCGGAAATCCTCGCCAAGACGCCGCCCATCCCCTCCGGCTGTCAGTGGGGCGTCTTCCTGCGCAACCACGACGAGCTGACCCTGGAGATGGTCACCGACGAGGAACGCGACTACATGTACGCGGAGTACGCCAAGGATCCGCGAATGCGCGCCAACATCGGCATCCGGCGCCGGCTCGCACCGCTGCTGGACAACGACCGCAAGCAGATCGAGCTGTTCACCGCGCTGCTGCTGTCGCTGCCCGGCTCGCCGATCCTCTACTACGGCGACGAGATCGGCATGGGCGACAACATCTGGCTCGGCGACCGCGACGCCGTACGCACCCCCATGCAGTGGACGCCCGACCGCAACGCGGGGTTCTCCTCCTGCGACCCGGGGCGGCTGTTCCTGCCGACCATCATGGACCCGGTACACGGATACCAGGTCACCAACGTCGAGGCCGCCATGAGCTCGCCCAGCTCGTTGCTGCACTGGACCCGGCGGGTGATCGAGGTCCGCAAGCAGAACCCCGCCTTCGGGCTGGGCTCCTACGAGGAGCTGTCCTCGTCCAACCCCGCCGTCCTCGCCTTCCTGAGGGAACTCAGACTTCCCGACGGCGGTGACGACCTGGTGATGTGCGTCCACAACTTCTCGCGGTTCCCGCAGCCCACGGAGCTGGACCTGCGGACCTGGAAGGGGCGGGTTCCTGTGGAACTGATCGGCGGAGTGCGTTTCCCTGCCATCGGTGACCTGCCCTATCTGCTCACTCTCGCGGGGCACGGGTTTTATTGGTTCCGCCTGCGCAAGTCTTAGTCCCCGCTGTGCTGATGAGGGGGTGCCCCTGGCCGTCGTCCGCAGGCTGCGGGCTCTCCCCCAAGCTCTTCGAGCAGGGAGGTGCCCCCAGGCTTGTCGCGCAGTTCCCCGCCTCCCTTCGGGGCGCCCCCCTCTGTGCTTGGGATCCCACGCCCGAAAGAAACGGAAAGGACGCCATGTCGGACAGCTCCTTATCCCTCATACGGAACACAGGGGGCGAGGCCGTACTGCGATCGCTGGGCCCGCAACTGAGGGAGTGGCTGCCGCGGCAGCGGTGGTTCGCGGGGAAGGGTTGCCCCCTCGCGGGTCTCTCCCTCGTGGCGGCCACCGAGCTGCTGCCGTACGGCACCGGGTCGGGGAAGCCCGGCCTGCTCCACCTCCTCGTCCGCGCCGAGCCGCCAGAGGACGGAGACTGCTACCAACTGCTGCTCGGGGTCCGCGCCGCGCTTCCGCCCGAGCTGGCCCCCGCCCTCGTCGGGCGGCCGGCGTCCGGGCCACTGCGCGGCACCGCGGTCTACGAGGCGTTACGGGACCCGCGGCTGACCGCCCTGCTGCTGGAGCGGCTCCGCACCCCGGGCAACCTGGGGCGGCTCCGCTTCTCGGGGGAGCGGAACGCCACACTCCGGCGAGAAGCGCAGCCGACCCCGCGCCCCCTCGATGCCGAGCAGTCCAACTCCTCGGTGATATACGGCAGCACGGCGATACTGAAGCTGTTCCGCCGGGTGGAGCCCGGCCTCAACCCGGACCTGGAACTGACCCTCGCCCTCGCCCGGCACGGCTGCCCGCACGTGCCGCCGCCGCTGGCATGGTTCGAGGCGAGCAGCGACGAGGGCGCAACCGGTGGCTCCCGCACCCTGGGCATCCTCCAGCCCTATCTCCCCGGCACCCGCGACGGCTGGCAGCTGGCGCTGCGGGCGCTCGCGGCGGGCGCCGATTTCACTCCCGCGGCCCGCGCGCTGGGCCGTACGACGGCACACGTCCACACCGGGCTGGCCGAGGCACTGCCCACCTCCATGCTGACCGGCAGGGAGCTGGAGCGGACAGCGGACCGCATGGCACGGCGGCTGGAGACGGCAAGCGCGGCGGTGCCCGCACTGCGGCCGTACGAGTCGGCGCTGCTGGACACCTTCGGCGCGCTGGCCGCGCTCGGCAGCCACAGCAGCCGCAGGCGGTCGGTGCCCACCCAGCGCATACACGGCGATCTGCACCTCGGCCAGGCGCTGGGGAGGGAGGGCAGCAACGCGCCGGACGTCCCGGGCAGCTGGACCCTCATCGACTTCGAGGGGGAACCCGCCCGCCCGCTCGCCGAGCGCCGCGCGCCACAGCCGGTGGAGCGGGACATCGCGGGCATGCTGCGCTCTTTCGACTACGCGGCGTGCCAAAGTCCGGCGGCCAAGCCCGACACCGCGTTCTCCCGTAAGTGGGCGGCGGCCAACCGGGCGGCGTACTGCGCGGGTTACGCGGAGGCCTGCGGGCGCGACCCGCGCGACGACGCCGTACTGCTGCGCGCGTACGAGGCGGACAAGGCCGTCTACGAGGTGCTGTACGAGGCGCGCAACCGCCCCTCGTGGCTGGGTGTCCCGCTGTCCGCGATCCGGCGACTGGCGGCTCCGCCGTCCGCGCCCTGAGCAGGAACGGTCCTTCGCCGCCGCCCCGTCTGGAGGAAACACGTGCCCCGAAAGCCGCCGCCCGAGCCCCGCAGGGCAACGGCCCCCGCTCCGCTGACCGGCCATGAGCGGGCCCGGCTGCTGGCCGGTACGCACCACGACCCGCACGCACTGCTCGGCGCCCACCCGGGACCCGGCGGGGTCGCGATCCGTACGCTGCGGCCGTACGCGAAGGCCGTCACCGTGGTCGCCAAGGGGCTGCGGACCGAACTGCTCGACGAGGGGGACGGGCTGTTCGGCGGGGTGCTGCCGTCGGCGCAGGCCGCCGTATCCGCGTACGAGTTGGTGATCCGGTACGGCGCGGAGCCGGGCGAGGACGAGGTCACCACGGCCGACCCGTACCGGTTCCTGCCCACGCTCGGGGAGCTGGATCTGCACCTGATCGGGGAGGGGCGGCACGAGGAGCTGTGGCGGGCGCTGGGGGCGCGCCCGATGACCGTCGACGGGGTGGACGGCACCCGGTTCACCGTGTGGGCGCCCAACGCGCAGGGCGTACGGGTCGCCGGGGACTTCAACTACTGGGACCCGACCGCCGCGCCGATGCGCTCGCTGGGTTCGTCCGGTGTGTGGGAGCTGTTTCTGCCGGGCGTCGGCGAGGGGGCGCTCTACAAGTTCGACATCGCGCGGCCCGACGGCTCGCACACGCTGCGGGCCGACCCGATGGCACGGCGCACCGAGTGCCCGCCCGCCACGGCGTCGGTGGTGGAGGCTTCGGCGTACGAGTGGCAGGACGCCAGGTGGCTGGCCGCGCGGACCGAGTCGGCGCCGCACCGGGAGCCGCTGTCGGTGTACGAGGTGCATCTGCCCTCCTGGCGGCCGGGGCTGGGCTACCGGGAGCTGGCCGAGCAACTGCCGAAGTACGTACAGGACCTGGGCTTCACCCACGTCGAGCTGATGCCTCCGGCCGAGCACCCGTTCGGCGGCTCGTGGGGCTACCAGGTGACGGGGTTCTATGCGCCGACGGCCCGGCTGGGCACCCCGGACGACTTCCGGTATCTGATCGACGCACTGCACCGGGCCGGTATCGGTGTGCTGATGGACTGGGTGCCGGCGCACTTCCCCAAGGACGAGTGGGCCCTGGCCGCGTTCGACGGGACACCGCTGTACGAGCACCCCGATCCGGCGCGGGCCGAGCATCCGGACTGGGGGACGCTGGAGTTCGACCTCGGGCGGCGCGAGGTACGCAACTTCCTGGTGGCGAACGCCGTGTACTGGTGCGAGGAGTTCCACATCGACGGGCTGCGGGTGGACGCGGTCGCCTCGATGCTCTACCTGGACTACTCGCGCGGCGAGGGGCAGTGGACCCCCAACGTGTACGGCGGCCGGGAGAATCTTCAGGCGGTGGCCTTCCTCCAGGAGATGAACGCCACGGTCCACCGGCGCTGCCCCGGGGTGATCACGGTGGCCGAGGAGTCCACCGCATGGCCGGGGGTGACCCGCGCGACCCACCACGTCGGCGAGGACGGCTTCGGCGGGCTCGGCTTCGGCTTCAAATGGAACATGGGCTGGATGCACGATTCGCTGGAGTACATGTCCAAGGAGCCGGTGCACCGCAAGTACCACCACGGCGAGATGACGTTCTCGATGGTGTATGCCTACGCGGAGAACTACGTCTTGCCGATCTCGCACGACGAGGTGGTGCACGGCAAGCGGTCGCTGGTGGGGAAGATGCCCGGCGACTGGTGGCAGCAGCGCGCCAACCACCGCGCCTATCTGGCCTTCATGTGGGCCCACCCCGGCAAGCAGCTCCTCTTCATGGGACAGGAGTTCGCCCAGGGCGCCGAATGGTCCGAGGGGCACGGTCCCGACTGGTGGCTGCTGGACCCCTCCTACCCCGCCGAGCCGGACCACCGCGGGGTGCGGGACCTGGTGCGCGCGCTGAACACGGAGTACGCGGCGACGCCTGCCCTGTGGGAGCAGGACACCGAGCCCGCGGGGTTCTCATGGGTGCTGGCCGACGCCGCGGAGGACAACGTCCTCGCCTTTCTGCGGTTCGCCACCGACGGGAGCCCGCTGCTGTCGGTCAGCAACTTCTCCCCCGTCGTCCGCGAGGGCTACCGCCTGGGCGTCCCGGACCGGTGGGAGGGCTGGCGCGAGGTCCTCAACACCGATGCGGCGCGATACGGCGGAAGCGGCGTCGGCAATGCGGAGCCCCTGCCCGGGGAGGGCCACTCCGCGCATGGGCGGCCCGCCTCGGTCACGCCGGTGCTGCCTCCGTTGGCAACGGTGTGGCTGCGGCCCTGCTGAAGGGCGCTGCATCCTGCCGAACGTCTGGATGCGGGTTGCCTGGGCAGGCTGAAACACTGCGATCATGCACGGAGAAGAACCGCACGACCAGCACGCCGAACTGTCCGCCGCGGTCCAGCTGACGCGTGCGCTGCATGACGCCGACTGGGGTGACTGGTCGCTGGAGGCGATCCGGTCCCTCGTCGCCGACCGGCCCGGCTGGGAGCTGGCAGCTCGCGGTGAGACGTTCGTGGTGCTGCGGCCGGGAGACGGGCTGGAGCAGGTCGTGTTGTGGACGCAGAAGTACGGACCCGACGCGACGCGGTACCAGAAGGCGGAGGCCCAACTACCCGCAGTCCTCCGGGAGGACGAGGCGGCCTTCGATGCGCTCGTGGAAGCGCTCGGTGAGATCGGCACTCCCGTCATCCACCGGGGGACGGCAGGCCGCCCCACCCTGCGCTGGCGCAACGCCGACCGAGTGCTGATACTCCAGCGCAACAGCCGCCGCGTATGGCTGGCGGCCCACCCGAGAGCCACCGCCGGGCGGAGCGTGCCCTCCAGCGTGCTGGAATCCGCAGCGGATGCGGCGGCCGAACTGCATGACGCCGCGTCGGGACAGGGAAGCGGCAAGGACCTCGAACGCATCCGGCTGCTGTACAGCCACGCTCCCGACGCCTCCCTGGTGGAGCGCCGAGCGGCCTTCGGTGAACTCTTCGACGCGGTGGTCGGCGGCATCGGCCAGCCGACGGTCCACGGGGGTGCGGCCGACGGCCCGGACGTCCGCTGGCGCACCACCGAGCGTCTGCTGCTCCTGCGGGGGAACAGCCGTCATATATGGCTGGAGAGACACAACACCCAGGAACAGGAGGACATCGAGCACCGCACCTTCAAGTGGGGCGGCGCCTGGACGGCGGACGAAACGCCGGACTTCGCCCAGCTGCCGTACCTGTGGCAGCTGGACCGCCAGGGTCCCGGGGACAACCCGCAGACCTGGCCTGGATGGCGGCTGGCCATGAGCGTGGAGCGGCTGAGGGAATCTCTGGAATCGCTGCTCGCCGCCTGGATCGAGCAGCTCCCCGCCCAGGTGGGGCCGGACTGGGCCGGGTTCCAGATCGTCAACCGCCGCGCCAGCGGCAGAGAGCTGTCGGTGGGCTTCGAGGTGGACTGCGGCCTGTGGCTGTACACCGAGGCCGATCAGCCGGAGTCCGAGGAGTCGGCCACGGCCATGCGGGAACGTGGCTGGCAGGAGCGTGAGGGCTTCCGCTGGCGCGCCGATTTCCCGGAGCCCACCCGGCAGGCCGCCGCCGACGCCGCCCGGCTGATCGCCGCCGAACTCACCGCCCAGGGCGCCAAGATCCCCGAGAACGACCTTTCCGTACGGGACGTCAGCTGCTTCGACTCCGGCATGTTCGACCTCTTCGGCCTCGGAATAGGCCGCTGAGCGCGGAACTGTGGACGCCGGACGCGGTGGCTTAGGCCGTTTCCTCTTCCGCCGGCCCCTGTGAGTGGGGGTTGCGCTCCCCCAGCCTCCGGCCGGGCGGTACCCCCAGTCGCGGCGGCAAGGGGACCAACCACGAGCGACCAGGAACCAAAAGGGTCCGGCGGCTGGAGGCACAGCCTCAGCCACCGGACCCTCGGCGAGGGGTCAAGCCTTCGTGACCACCTTGGGCTGGACCTCCGTGGCGACGGGCTCGGCGACGGGGTCGTGGGCCGGGGCCGGGCCGTACTCGGTGGACAGCGTCTGCTCGTCGAACGGGAGATCGCCGCTGAGGACCTCGCGGACGCGTCCGCGGTCGATCTCCTTGGTCCAGGTACCGATCAGCACCGTGGCCACCGCGTTGCCGGCGAAGTTGGTCAGGGCGCGGGCCTCGCTCATGAAGCGGTCGATGCCGACGATCAGGCCGACGCCGTCCACCAGCTCGGGGCGGTGGGACTGGAGGCCGCCGGCGAGGGTGGCCAGTCCGGCGCCGGTGACTCCGGCAGCGCCCTTGGAGGCGACGAGCATGAAGAGGAGCAGCGAGATCTGCTGGCCGATGCTGAGCGGGTTGCCCATGGCCTCGGCGACGAAGATCGAGGCCATCGTCAGATAGATCATCGTGCCGTCGAGGTTGAAGGAGTAGCCCGTCGGCACAGTGATCCCGACGACGGGCCTGCTGACGCCCAGGTGCTCCATCTTCGCGATCAGCCGCGGCAGCGCCGACTCGGACGAGGAGGTGGAGAGGATCAGCAGGAACTCCCGGCCCAGGTACTTCAGCAACTTGAAGATGTTGATGCCGGTGAACACGCGCAGGACCAGTCCGAGCACCACGAAGACGAACAGGAAACAGGTGGTGTAGAAGCCGATCATGATGATGGCGAGCGACTTCAGCGCGTCCACGCCGGTCTCGCCGACCACGGCCGCCATCGCGCCGAACGCGCCGACCGGTGCTGCCCACATCACCATCGCGAGCACCCGGAAGACCAGCTTCTGGATGTGCCCGATACCGCGCAGCACCGGCTCCCCGGCCTTGCCCATGGCCTGGAGCGCGAAGCCGACCAGCAGGGCGACCAGCAGCGTCTGCAGCACCTGTTCCTGGGTGAAGGCGGAGACCATGGTGGTGGGGATGATGCCGAGCAGGAATTCGGTGGTGCTCTGGCTCTCCCCGGCCTGCGAGGCGCCCGCCTCCCGTGCGGCGTCGGTCAGGTGCAGTCCCTGGCCCGGGTCCAGGATGTTGCCGACGGCCAGCCCGATCGCCAGCGCGACCAGCGACATCGCCAGGAAGTAGCCGAGCGCCAGTCCACCGACGGCGCCGACCTTGGCGGCTTTGCGCACCGAGCCGATGCCCAGCACGATCGTGCAGAAGATGATCGGGGAGATCATCATCTTGATCAGGTTGACGAAGCCCTCACCGAGCGGCTTGAGCTCGGTGGCCACGCCCGGTGCCGTCAGTCCCAGGATCACGCCGAGCACCACCGCGCCGATCACCGCGATGTAGAGGTAGTGGGTACGGTCCCGCTTCGCCCGTGGTGCGTCCGGCGCAGCGCCTGCTGCGGCCTGCTGCGGTGTCTTCTTCGACACGTCGTCGGCTCCTCGTCCATGGGTCACTTCACGATGTCTCCGCGGGAACGCCCTGGTGGACGCTCGATTGCGAATCCGGATCGTGCTGAGTCCCGGCGACTATGCAACACGGTGCGACGTGCGTCACCCTTACGTGCATTACGTGCACGAAACAAGCCACGGCAGACTGAGAGAATGCGCGTTCCCCACCCCCGCTCACCTGTGCGGTCCCGCCCGCGCAGCCTGGCGGGCCAGCTTTTCGCCATGCAGGTGGTGCTGGTTGCGGTGGTGGTCGCCGGGTGCGCGCTGTTCGCTTACGTTTCCGGAAAGTCACAGGCCAGGGACGCGGCAACGCACCGTGCCCGGGCCACCACGCAGGCGGTGGCTGATTCTCCGTCCGTCCGGGAGGCCATCCGCTCCGGCGACCCCAGCAAGCGGCTCCAGCCGTACGCGGAGCGGGTGCGCCGCGACACCGGCGTCACCTTTGTGACGATCATGGACACGGACGGCAGGCGGTGGACACACCCCGATCCCGACAAGATCGGCAAGCGGTTCGTCGGCCACATCGGACCCGCCCTGAAGGGCCGCACCTTCGACGAGACCTACACCGGCACGCTGGGGCCCTCGGTGCGCGTGGTGACGCCCGTACGAGAGGCGGGCAGCGGCGGGCCGGACGGGCAGGGCCGGATCATCGGCCTGGTCAGTGCCGGTATCGCCGTCGACGCCATCGGCCGGCAGGTCAGCAGCCAGCTCACCGCGATACTGGCCGTCGCGGGCGGGGCGCTGGCCCTGGGCGCCGTCGGTACGTACGTGATCAACGCCCGGCTCCGCCGCCATACGCACGGTATGAACGCGGCCGAGCTCAGCAGCCTGTACGAGTACCACCAGGCGACGCTGCACGCGGTCCGCGAGGGACTGCTGCTGCTCGACGGGCAGGGCCGGGTCTCGCTGATCAACGACGGTGCGCGCCTGCTGCTCGGGCGGGACGGGAAGGAGCCGCTGGTGGGTCGCCGCGTCGCCAACCTCGGTCTGCCGCCGGCCCTGACCGAGGCGCTGCTGGGCACCGAGTCGCGGGTGGACGAGGTGCATCTGACCGGCGAGCGGGTTGTCGTCGTCAACACCGCGCCCGTGGACGACGGGGAGGAGCAGCACGGCATGGTGGTGACCCTGCGCGACCACACCGAACTGCGCGCCCTGGCGGGAGAACTCGACTCGGTACGCGGCTTCGCCGAGGCGTTGCGGTCCCAGGCCCACGAAGCCGCGAACCGGCTGCACACCGTCGTCTCCCTCATCGAACTGGGGCGGGTGGCGGAAGCCGTGCGGTTCGCGACGGAAGAGCTGGAGCTGGCCCAGGCACTCACCGACCGGGTGGTGAGCGCCGTACGCGAGCCGGTGCTCGCAGCGCTGCTGCTGGGGAAGGCAGCCCAGGCGAAGGAACGCGGCGTCGAGCTGACCCTCAGCCCCGACTCGGCCGTCGATGACATGGCCGGGCTGCCGGGCCGGGACCTGGTCACAGTGCTGGGCAACCTGATCGACAACGCGGTGGAAGCCGTCTCCCCCGCCGGGCAGGTCACCGTCACCGTTCGGCGCACCCACTCGCCCGCCCCCGGCCAACTCGTCCTCCGCGTGACGGACAACGGCCCCGGCCTCCCACGCGACGCCGGTGCCCGCCTCTTCGAGCGGAACTGGACCACGAAGCCGGGCCAGGGACACGGCATCGGCCTCGCCCTCGTACGGCAGACCGCCGGCCGGCACGGTGGCGAGGTCGAAGCCCGCGATCTCCCCGGCGGAGGCGCCGAGTTCGAGGTGCGGCTGCCGCTGCACCAGGAGGCACACTCCGGGGAGGTGCTGCGATGACGCTCCGCGTCCTCGTCGTCGAAGACGACCCCGTGGCGGCCGATGCGCACGCCCTCTACGTCAGCCGGGTACCGGGCTTCGAGGTGGCGGCGACGGCGCACTCCCGCGCGGAGGCGCTCCGCGCCCTGGAGGAGGAGGCGGCGGGGACGGCGGGCGGCGTCGATCTGATTCTGCTCGACCTCTACCTGCCCGACGGCACCGGCCTGGACCTTCTGCGCTCCCTGCGGGCCGCGGGCCATACGGAGGACGTGTTCGCCGTGACCTCGGCGCGCGATCTGACGATGATCCGCGAGGGCGTCTCGCTCGGCGTCGTCCAGCATGTGCTGAAGCCGTTCACGTTCCGTACGCTCAGCGACCGGCTGCTGCGGTACGCGGACTTCCGTGCCACGGCCGAGGCCCACGACGAGGCGGTCAGCCAGGACGAGGTGGACCGGACCCTGTCGGTGCTGCGTGCCGCGCCCTCCGCCTCGACGCTGCCGAAGGGGCTGAGCGCCCCGACGCTCGCCCGGGTGACGGCCCAGCTGCGGGACGCGGCGGGCGCCGGGCTGACGGCGAGCGAGGCGGCCTCGGCACTCGGCGTCAACCGGATCACCGCACGCCGCTATCTCGAACATCTCGTCACCGTCGGACGTGCGGACCGCCGGCAGCGCTACGGACAGGTGGGCCGTCCCGAGCACCACTATGTGTGGCGGTCGTAGCCCACGTACCCAGCGTGGTGGGCTGCGCTTGCCAGCCCTGCTCCCCCAAGCTCTTCGAGCAGGGGGTACCCCCAGGCGCAGACCTCCCAAGCACAGAGGGGACCGCGCCCCGTCAGGGGCGCGGGGAACTGCGCGAGCAACCACAACGCACCCGCAGCCTGCTGACGTCGTACAGGGGCACCCCCTCCGCAACAACAACTGCTCACCCTCGCACGGATATTGACCTCAAGCAGGCGGCGGAGCCACCGTACGGGGGACCCGCCTGGTCCGAGGAGGCATGCCCGTGCGTCCCACCGCTCCGCAGATCCTCGCTCTCGCCACGGTCCTGGCCGCCGGAACGCTCACCGCATGCGGCGGTGGCGGCGCCGGGGACAAGAACACCGTGCGTATCGCTTTTTACCAGGAAACCGACAACAAGATCACTTTCCGCAGCGACTACCTCAAGCTCGTCGCCAAGAAGTTCGAGAAGCGCTATCCCGGCAAGAAGGTCGACCTGGTCCCCATCCAGGCGACGCAGCAGGACTACTACACCAAGATCCAGCAGATGATGCGCTCGCCGAAGACGGCGCCGGATCTGGTGTACGAGGACACCTTCCTGATCAACTCCGACATCAAGAGCGGCTATCTGCGCCCGCTGGACAACTACCTGGCCGACTGGGACGACTGGAACCAGTTCGAGCCCGCCGCCAAGCGCGCTGCCGGTGCTGCCGACGGACAGACCTACGGCGTCCCGGACGGCACCGACACCCGCGGCCTGTGGTTCAACAAGAAGCTGTTCAAGAAGGCCGGACTGCCGCAGGACTGGCGCCCGAGGACGTGGAACGACGTGCTCAAGGCCGCCCGCACACTCAAGAAGAAGCTGCCCGGCGTCGTCCCGCTCAACGTCTTCGCGGGCAAGGGCGCCGGCGAGGCAACGGCCATGCAGGGCTTCGAGATGCTGCTGTACGGCACCGGCAAGGACCCGTTGTACGACCCGAAGGCCAAGAAGTGGGTCAAGGGCGGCCAAGGTTTCCGGGAGAGCCTGAAGTTCCTCGACACCGTCTACGGCGAAAAGCTCGGCCCCGACGAGGACCAGGTGGTCGATCCGAACGTCACCACCGATGTCGTCACCCAACTCCTCCCCGAGGGCAAGCTGGCCATCGCGCTGGACGGTTCGTGGCTGAGCCAGAACTGGATCAAGACGGGCGGCAAGCCGTGGCCGGAGTGGAAGGAGACGATGGGGCTCGCCCCGATGCCCACCCAGCACGGCGAGGCGCCCGGCGAGGTGAGCATGTCCGGCGGCTGGACCTGGTCGATCCCCCGGCACTCCGACAACCCGGACCTGGCCTGGAAGATGATCCGCACCATGCAGACGAAACAGAACGCCGTCGAGTGGTGCATCCGCGGGTCCCAGGTCGCGGTACGGCAGGACGTGGCCAACGACGCGCGCTACCAGAAGTCCATGCCGGGCATAAAGTTCTTCACCGAGCGGGTGCAGCACACCCACTACCGCCCCGCACTGCCGGTCTATCCGCAGGTTTCGGCTGCCATCGCGGAGGCCACAGAGTCCGTGGCGACCGGTGACTCCTCGCCGCAGGCCGCAGCGAAGGCGTACGACGAGCAGCTGGACGGCATCACCGACGGCGCGACCGTCGCCAAATGACCGCCGTCCAGGCCGGGTCGGCGCGGCGTCCCGCCGCAGGTGGCAAAGGGAGCCCCGGCACGCGCGGCAGGGGTGTCCTGCGCTGGCTGCCGCTGGCGCCCGCCACGACCGTGCTGCTGCTGTTCCTTGCCGGGCCCATCGGCTACTGCGTCGTGCTGGCCTTCACCGACATGCGGCTGACCGGGCAGGAGTCGGCGTCGTTCGTAGGACTGGAGAACTTCACCCGCGCCTTCGGGGACGCGCACTTCCGCAACGCGGTCGTCCTCACGCTCGTCTTCACCCTCATCTCCTCGCTCCTGGGCCAGAACACCCTGGGCCTGGCGCTCGCCTCCCTGATGCGGCGGGCCTCCCGGACCGTGCGGACGGTCACCGGTGCGGTGGTGATCAGCGCCTGGGTGCTGCCGGAGATCGTGGCGGGATTCCTGCTGTACACGTTCTTCCACCGGGAGGGCCAGCTCAACGCCGTTCTGCACTGGCTCCAACTGCCCGCCCAGAACTGGCTGGTGACACTGCCGATCCTGGCGGTCTCCTTCGCCAACGTATGGCGCGGCACCGCGTTCTCGATGCTCGTCTACTCGGCGGCGCTCGCCGAGATCCCGCGGGAGGTCACCGAGTCGGCCGAGGTGGACGGGGCGAGCGGCCGGCAGCGGCTGTGGTACATCACGCTGCCGATGATCCGCCGCTCCATCGGCACCAATCTGATGCTGAACACCCTCCAGACGCTGTCGGTCTTCGGGCTGATCTGGGCGATGACCAAGGGCGGTCCGGCACACCGGAGCGAGACGCTGCCGGTTTTCATGTACGACCAGGCGTTCACCAAGTCGCTCATCGGCTACGGGACGGCGGTGGCACTGCTGCTGCTCGTCGTCGGCGCACTGTTCTCCACCGTGTATCTGCGGCTGATGCGCGACGAGGTCGCGGCATGACGCGGATCGGCGGGCCCGGCATCGCGCCGCTCGTTGTGCCCGGCATGACGTCGGTGGCAGGGGTGCCCGGCGGCCGAGTGGGGCGGGCCGCCGGGCGGTGGTACGTGCTGTCCGTCAGTCGACCGACTGGACGGTACGGGGCTGCACGGGGGACAGCCCCGGCGCGGTCAGCGCCAACGTCAGCTCTGCGACGAGCGGCGCTTGCGCGCGAAGGCCACCAGACCCCCACCGGCGACGACCACGGCGGCCGCGATACCGGCGATCACCGGGGTGTTGCTGGAGGAACCGGTCTCGGCCAGGTCGTCGCCGCCGCCCTGCGGCTTGTCGGCCGGAGCGCTGGTGCTGGTCTCGGGCGCGCTCGGCTCAGGCTTCTCGCTGGCGCTCTGCGAAGGGCTGGCGCTGGGCGAGGGCGGGGTGGACTCCGACTCGCTGGGCGTAGGAGTCGGCGTGGGGGTGGGCTTCTCGCAGACCGGGGACTGCTTGGTCTCCGGGCCCCAGTTGAACTTGTCACCGTCCGAGGCCACGACCTGAGCCGTGACATCCAGCGGCTTGCTGTGCTCGGGGAGATCCACCTTCTTGTGGTAGCTCTTGCCGAAGGTGTCGCTGATCAGCGTCTTGTCACCCGCCTTGACGGTGACCTTGTTGCCGTTCTCCGCGTAGTTCGTCAGATCGATCGAGACCGAGTCGCAGGTCACCGACCACTGGGGGGTGTGTGCCTGGGCGGGGGCGGCCGCTATCGCAGTGCCGACGAACGCCGCGGCACCGGTCGCCGCGATGGCGACCGACCGCTGCCATCTGAGGCGCAGTGCTGTCATCGTTTTCCTTCCGGTAGGACCGCATCGCACGAGATGCACGTACGACGGGTGACAGCACGGTACTCGCATCCTCAACCCAGGACACACGGACCCCGCAATATCCAACTGTTCCCGGCCAAGGGGCAGTTCGCGCCCCCGGCGACGATCCCACAAGCCCGCAGGTCGCGGGCGCACCGCCGCGGTGACTCGAAGGAGGTTGCGATTCAGTGAAGTTGAGCACGCGCACGCGCAGGCGGCTCGCCGCGGATGTCGGGCTGCTGGTGGTCGCGGCTGCGTTCGTCACGCCGCTCGCCTGGCTCGTTCTCGCCTCCCTGGACGCGGAGGCCACCCTGCGGGTGCGGTCACCGGACTCCCCCACACTGGACAATTTCTCGGCGGTGCTGACCGACGAGATCACCTTCACCCCGATGCGCAACAGCCTCGTGCTGTGTGGTGGTGCGACGGCTCTCACAGTGGTGTGCGCGGCGCTCGCGGCCTATCCGCTCTCGCGCTTCCGGTCCCGGTTCAGCCGCCCGTATCTGCTGGCCATCCTGTTTTCCACCTGTCTGCCGGTCACGGCCGTCATGGTGCCGGTGTACGGGCTGTTCGTGCAGATCAACCTGATCGACACGGTGTACGGCACCGCGCTGTTCCTGGCCGCCTCCCAGCTTCCCTTCGCCGTCTGGCTGATGAAGAACTTCATGGACGGCGTACCGCTGGTGCTGGAGGAGGCGGCCTGGACGGACGGTGCCTCGTGGCGGCAGTCGCTGCTGCGGGTCGTACTGCCGCTGATGGGTCCCGGTCTCTCGGTGGTGGCGATCTACAGCTTCGTGATGATGTGGGGCAACTTCTTCGTGCCGTTCATGCTGCTGCTGAGCCCCGAGCAGATGCCCGCCTCGGTCAGTGTCTTCACGTTCTTCGGCAACTACGGAGCCGTCGTCTACGGCCAGTTGGCCGCCTTCTCCATCCTCTACTCGACGCCTGTGATCCTGCTGTACGTGCTCATCGCCCGCCGGGTGGGCGGCGGCTTCGCGCTGGGAGCGGCGGTCAAGGGGTGAGCCGAGTCGACCACGGTCTCGGCGAAGGCGCGCAGCAGAGCGCTGTGGCTGCCGCGTACCGTCACCAACGCCAGCTCGGACAGCGGCAACCCCTCGACCGGGACGAAAACGATGTCCGCGCGGGCGTGCGCCTCGGCGGTGGGGCGGCACAGCAGCATGCCCCCGCGTCCCGCTGCGGCGTTGGCAAGCCCCTCCTGGAGCGTGGCCACGGCCGGACCGCGCGCAATGGTGCGGCCTCCCGGCGTACGGGGCGGTGCCTGGTGGTCGCGCCAGTAGCCGGGGGCCGGCGGCGCGGCGGCGATGAGGGGGCAGTCGGCGAGGTCCTCGGCGTCCAGCGTGCCGCGCCGGGCGAGCGGATGGTGCGCGGAGACGGCCAGCGTCCAGGGCTGCTCCTCGAAGCCGGGGCCCACCACCAGGTCGGCCTCGGCGACGGGCAGCAGCACGACAGCCGCGTCCACCTCGCCGCGCCGCAGCGGCCCGAACGGGTCCGCCATGGTGATCTCCACGATGTCGGTCTCCACCTGGGGGTGGCGGGCGTGGAAGAGGCCGAGCGCCGCCGTCATCCGGTGGTTGGCGCTGCCCAGGAACCCGAGCCGCAGTCGCCCGGCGACGCACCGCGCTGCCGCGCGCGCCTCGTCGACGGCATCGCCCAGCAGCCCGTACGCGGGCCGCAGCTGTTCGAGGAAGCGGGAGCCGAGCGGGGTCAGCGCCACGCGGCGGCTTGTGCGCTCCACCAGCCGCGCCCCGATCCGGGTCTCCAGGGAGCGCAGCAGCTGGCTGACCCTGCTCTGCGACACATACAGCCGCTCACCGGTGCGCCCGAAGTGCAGCTCCTCGGCGAGGACGAGAAAGCACTCCAGCTCTCTCATCTCCAGCGAACGGATTCGGGTACCGCTGTCCAACTCGGTCTCCTTCTGTTCGGCCCACCGCATCGATAAGCCCTGCTCATTGAAGGATGAGAAGTCCGCCGTTGTTCCCGGACCGGCGCCCGCGAAGGCTGGAGGGCATGACAGACACCCTCACTTCCGCCCCCTCCCAGGGGCGGCAACGCACGCCGCTGCGGGCCTGGCTCGGCGTCGCCTCGCTCACCGCCGCCACGTTCGCGGTCACCGCGGCAGAGATGCTGCCCGTCGGGCTGCTCACCCCCGTCAGCGACAGCCTGCACGTCTCGGAGGGCTCCGCGGGGCTGACCGTCACCCTCACCGGGGTCGTCGCCGCCCTCGCCGCACCACTCGTCCCGCTGGTCGCGGGCAGGCTCGACCGCCGCGCCTCGCTTGCCGGGCTGGCGCTGCTGCTGGCCGCCGCGAACGCGCTGTCGGCCGTCGCGCCCTCCCTCACCGTGCTGCTGATCGCCCGCGTACTGGTGGGCGTCGCGCTGGGCGGCGTGTGGGCGCTGGCGGCCAGCCTCCCGGTGCGGCTGGTGCCGCAGCGCTCGCTGAGCACGGCGCTGGCGGCCGTCTTCGGCGGTATCGGCATCGCCAGTGTGCTGGCCGTGCCCGCGGGCACCATGCTGGGCGAAGTGGCCGGCTGGCGGGCCGCGTTCGGTGCCGCTGCGGGGCTCTCGGCATCGGTGGCGCTTGCCCTCGCGCTGCTGCTGCCCGCGCTGCCCGCCGAGCGACCGGTGCGCCCCGGCACCCTGCTGCGGCTGCTGCGCAACGCCCGGCTGCGCACCGGTTTCGTCTTCCTCGCCCTCCTGGTGACCGGTCACTTCGCCGCCTACACCTATGTGCGGCCGGTGCTGGAGCAGATCTCGGGCGTCGCGCCCGCGCTGATCGGGGTGCTGCTGCTGGCCTACGGCGCGGCGGGCATCGTCGGCAACTTCGCCGCGGGCGCCCGCGCAGCCCGCAGCCTGCGGGGCACGCTGCTGACGCTGGGAGGGGGCATCGCCGTGACGACGGTGCTGCTGGCGGCGGCCGGTTCGGCCACCGGGCCCGCCGTGGCGGTGCTGCTCCTGTGGGGCCTGGCCTACGGCGGGGTCTCGGTCAGCAGCCAGGCATGGGTACTGGCCGCGGCGCCCTCCGCCTCACGCGAACCGGCCGGTGCCCTGTTCGCCTCCGTCTTCAACGCCGCCATCGCACTCGGCGCCTTCGTCGGCGGCCGAGTGGTGGACGCCGCCCCGCTGCATACGGTGCTCCTGCTGGGCGGCGCACTCGCCACCTGCGCACTGGCGGTCCTCGCCTTCGCCAAGAGCCCGGCCCCCGGCGGAGCGGACTGAACCAATCTGGCGCAGACTGCCCAAGCTTCGCAGTAGGGGGACGCGCCCCGAAGGGGCGCGGGGCTGTGTTCATATGCGGCTCCGCCGCGTGGGCGCGACCATCCACAACGCACCCGCAGCCTGCGGAGATCGGGCAGGGGCACCCCCCGACCCAGCACACGTGCGGGAGGGGGCAAGATCAACGCGACGGCCTAACATGAGCGCATGCGAGGGCGTCGGCTGAACGACCGGTACGAACTGCTCGGACTCCTCGGCGCGGGTGGGATGGGAGAGGTTTGGCGGGCCCGCGACCTCCGGCTGCACCGCGAGGTCGCCGTCAAGGTCCTCGTGCCGCAGCCCGGCGCGGCCGAGGACACCGACCGCGAGGAACTGCTGGGCCGCTTCCAGCGGGAGGCCCGCGCGGCCGCGGCCCTGGAGAGCCCGCACATCGTGGCCGTACACGACCACGGCACCGATGACGGCACGCCCTTCCTCGTCATGGCCCTGGTGCACGGCAGCTCACTGCACGAGGTCCTCCGCGACACCGGCCGCGTCCCGCTCGGCGACGCGCTGCGCTGGACCGCCGATGTGTGCCGCGCGCTGGAGACGGCACACACGGCGGGCGTCGTCCACCGCGACATCAAGCCGGCCAACATCATGGTCGAGCGGGCCGGGAGCGAGGAGGGCGACAGCCGCGCGAAGGTCGTGGACTTCGGCATCGCCAAGTTCATCGAGGCCGGCTCCACCGACCCCCGGCTGACGACGACCGGCCGGATGCCCTTCGGCAGCGTCCCGTACATGGCCCCCGAACAGTTCCGGCAGGAGCCCGTGGACGGGCGCACCGACCTGTACGCACTCGGCTGTGTCCTGTACGAACTTCTCGTCGGCCGCCCGCCCTACACCGGCTCGGCGGCCGGCGTCATGTTCAACCACCTGCACGACACTCCGCTGCGACCGAGCCGCGCCCGCCCCCGACTGCCGCCGTCCGCCGACCGGTTGGTCCTCGCCCTGATGGCCCGGGACCCGGCGGACCGCCCGGCGAACGCGGCGGAGGCACTGTCACTTGTGAGGGAGCTGGCGGACGCGAGGGAGCGTGCCCCGATGCCGCAGCCCGCCGCGGATGAGCCGCCGCTCTCGGACTCCCGGCCCGCCCCGTCCGGCCCCGGCACCGCCTACCGCCGCCCCGCGCTTCCGGTGCCTCGCCCCAACTCCCGGCCGGAGCCCCCGGCTTCGACGGCACGGCGCGTCTGGCGCGACAGCGAGTGGACCGCGATCAGCTCCCGGCTCCGCGAACTCCCCACCGGTCGCCGACACACCGGCCTGATCGCCTTCACCCTCTTCTGCCTGCTGATCGCCGGGACCATCGCCCTCCGCGGCTGACGCTTGCCCGGCACAGGGAGACGCGCCCCGTCAGGGGCGCGGGGAACTGCGCGCCAAGCCACAACGGACCCGCACCCCGCAATCGACGGGCAGGGGCACCCCCTCACCGGAACAGGGCAGGTCAGAACACCGCTTCCGTCTCGTCCATCCGGTCCTGCGGCACACGCTTGAGCTCGGAAACCGCATCGGCCAGCGGCGCCATGACGATCTCCGTACCGCGCAACGCGGTCATATTGCCGAAGTCGCCCCGGTGGGCGGCTTCGACGGCATGCCAGCCGAACCGGGTGGCGAGCACCCGGTCGTACGCCGTGGGGGTACCCCCGCGCTGGATGTGGCCGAGAATCACCGGGCGGGCCTCCTTGCCGAGCCGGTGCTCCAGCTCGACCGCGAGCCGGTTGCCGATACCGGCGAAGCGCTCGTGGCCGTACTGGTCGATCATGCCCTTCTCGTACGGCATGGAGCCCTCGGCCGGGTGGGCACCCTCGGCGACGCAGACGATGGCGAACTTCTTGTCGCGGGCGAACCGCTCCTCGACCATCTTGACCAGGTCGTCGACCTCGAAGTTGCGCTCGGGGATGCAGATGGCGTGCGCACCGGCCGCCATGCCCGCCTCCAGGGCGATCCACCCCGCGTGCCGACCCATGACCTCCACGACCATGACGCGCTGGTGGGACTCGGCGGTGGTCTTGAGCCGGTCCATGGCTTCGGTGGCGACGCCCACGGCGGTGTCGAAGCCGAAGGTGCGGTCGGTGGCGGAGATGTCGTTGTCGATGGTCTTGGGGACGCCGACGACCGGCAGCCCGATCTCGGCGAGCATCCGCGCGGCGGTCAGCGTGCCCTCGCCGCCGATGGGGATGAGGGCGTCGAGGCCGAGGCTGTCGATCAGCTCCTCGGAGTTGTTGCACGCCTCACGCAGCCGGTCCCGCTCCAGCCGGGCCGAGCCGAGGATGGTGCCGCCGCGGGCGAGGATGCCGCTGACCGAATTTATGTCCAGGGGGCGGTAGCGGCCTTCGAGCAGCCCCTTGAATCCGTCTTCGAAGCCGATGACCTCGTCGCCGCGGTCGTGCACGGCGCGGTGCACGACGGATCGGATCACGGCGTTGAGACCGGGACAGTCTCCGCCTGCGGTGAGGACTCCGATGCGCATGGGGTTCGCTTCTCCTGCTCCGTAGATGCCCGCCGGGGGACGGGCCGCTTGGGGCACGGTCGGACCTCACTGTCCGGGGTGCCGCTGGTCCGTGTGAGCCGGTGCGATTGTTTCACGTCTTGAAAGCGAGGGCATGGGGCCCTGCCCAGCATCCGGACCCCTCGCTCCGGCCCTGCTCCGGTCCTCTGCCGGTCTCGCTCACGCCTCACTCACGCTTCATTTACGTGTCACCGCCTGGGGCCAACCGTTCACACGCCTGACGAGCGGCCTAGCCACAAGCGCAGGTATTGTCAAGGGTATAGCCGTATCTTTACGGGTGCTTTTTAGGTGAAACCGCTCAAGAAATCCCCCAAAGCGATCTCGACCGCCCAGAACGCACCTGGCAGCCCGCGACTCGGAGGAGACAGCGCGTGACGCGCAGCGTGTACGTGACCGGCATCGGACGCAGCGACGGCCGTCAGGTCGTCGAGCTGGGGGTCATGGAGCTTCTGACCCGTCAGGTGGACCGCGTGGGGGTGTTCCGGCCCTTGGTGCACGACCAGCCCGACGAGCTGTACGACCTGCTGCGCAGCCGCTACCGGCTCAGCCAGCCCGCGTCCTCCGTCTTCGGCATGAGCTACGAGGAGGCGGCGGCGCTCCAGGCCGAGCGGGGCACGGACGAGCTGATATCCCGCCTGGTGGACCGCTACCACCAGGTGTCCGACGCGTACGAGGCCGTCCTCGTCCTCGGCACCGACTTCGCCGACACCGGACTGCCCGCCGAGCTGGCCCTCAACGCGCGGCTCGCGAACGAGTTCGGCGCCGCCGTGCTGCCCGTCGTCGCGGCCCGCGACCAGTCCCCGGAGGCGGTGGTCGCCGAGGTGCGCAACGCCCACCACGCCTACGCCTCGCTGGGCGCCGACCTGATCGCGACGATCGCCAACCGGGTGGCCGACCCCGAGGCCGCGGAGGCGGTGCGGGGACTGGCCGAGCTGCTGCCGGAGCCGGTGTTCGTGCTGCCGGAGGAGCCCGCGCTGGCCGCGCCGACGGTGGCCCAGGTCAAGGAGACGACGGGCGCGAAGGTGCTGCTCGGCGACCATGCCGGGCTCTCCCGCGATGTCCGCAACCTGGTCTTCGGCGGCGCCCATCTGCCCGTCTTCCTGCCCGCACTGACCGAGGGCTGCCTGGTGGTCACGCCGGGCGACCGCTCGGACCTGATCATCGGCGCGCTGGCCGCCCACTCCGCGGGCTCCCCCGCCATCGCCGGTGTCCTGCTCACCCTGGACGAGCACCCCGGCGACCAGACCCTGGCGCTGGCCTCCCGGCTGGCGCCGGGCACACCGGTGCTCGTCGTACCGGAGGGTTCGATGCCGACCGCGGACGCGCTGCTGTCGCTGGAGGGCAAGCTGACGGCCGCCACCCCGCGCAAGGCGGAGATCGCGCTGGGGCTGTTCGAGACGCATGTGGACACCGCCCAGCTGTCCGAGCGGCTGTCGGTGCAGCGCAGCGAGCGGGTCACGCCGATGATGTTCGAGCACGAGCTGGTGGAGCGCTCGCGTGCGGCACGGCGCCGCATCGTGCTCCCGGAGGCGACCGAGGAGCGCGTACTGCGCGCCGCCGAAGTGCTACTGCGCCGCAACATCTGCGACTTGACGCTGCTGGGCGATCCGGTGGCGGTCCGTAAGCGCGCCGCCGAGCTGAGCATCGGCCTCGATCTGCCGGGCGAGGACGAGGTTCCCGCGGAGGCCCCCACGGGCGCCGGCGGTGCCACCGCGCGCATCGTCGACCCGCTGACCTCTCCGCTGCGGGAGCGCTTCGCCGAGTCGTACGCCAAGCTGCGTGCCCACAAGGGCGTCACCTACGAGCTGGCCCACGACGTGGTCTCCGACGTGTCCTACTTCGGCACGATGATGGTCCACGAGGGCCTGGCCGACGGCATGGTCTCCGGCGCGGTGCACTCGACCGCGGCCACGGTCCGCCCCGCCTTCGAGATCATCCGTACCAAGCCGGACGCCTCGATCGTCTCCTCCGTCTTCTTCATGTGCCTGGCCGACCGGGTGCTCGTCTACGGAGACTGCGCCGTGGTACCCGACCCGGACGCCGAACAGCTCGCCGACATCGCGATCCAGTCGGCCACCACCGCGGCACGGTTCGGCGTGGAGCCGCGGATCGCGATGCTGTCGTACTCGACGGGCACCTCGGGCTCCGGCGCCGACGTGGACAAGGTGCGGCAGGCCACCGAACTGGTCCGCGAGCGCCGCCCCGACCTGCTGACGGAGGGACCGATCCAGTACGACGCGGCCGTGGAGCCCTCGGTCGCCGCCACCAAGCTGCCCGGCTCCCGGGTGGCGGGGCAGGCGACCGTGCTGATCTTCCCCGACCTGAACACCGGCAACAACACCTACAAGGCCGTGCAGCGCTCGGCCGGCGCCGTCGCCGTCGGCCCCGTGCTCCAGGGCCTGCGCAAACCCGTCAACGACCTGAGCCGTGGCGCCTTGGTGCAGGACATCGTCAACACCGTCGCGATCACAGCCGTCCAGGCGCAGCGCGAGTCGGCGCCCGGCACCTCCGGCAGCTGAACCCTGTTCCCGAACCAGGTTTTTTGAACCCCTCCCCCAACCCCGTCCCCGTAGAAGAAAGCCCCCGCCGTGACTCCCACCCGGATCCTCGTCCTCAACTCCGGCTCGTCGTCGGTCAAGTACCAGCTGATCGACATGGCCGACCGCACCCGGCTGGCCGCGGGGCTCGCCGAGCGGATCGGCGAGGAGACCTCGGCCGTTTCCCACCAGCCGCTGGCCACCGGCGGCGAGCCGCGCACGCGCGAGGGCCGGCTTGCCGACCACGACGCGGCGCTGAAGGCCATCGCGGACGAGCTGGCCGCCGACGGGCTCGGCCTGGACTCCCCCGACCTCGCCGCGATCGGCCACCGGGTGGTGCACGGCGGGCTGAAGCTCACCGAGCCGACGGTCGTGGACGACGCCGTACTCAAGGAGATCGAGCGCCTGGTCCCGGTGGCACCGCTGCACAACCCGGCGAACATCACCGGTATCCGTACGGCACAGCGGCTGCGGCCAGACCTGCCGCAGGTCGCCGTCTTCGACACCGCGTTCCACTCCACGATGCCGGAGCACGCGGCCCGCTACGCCATCGACGTGGAGACCGCGGACGCGCACCGGGTACGCCGCTACGGCTTCCACGGCACCTCGCACGCCTACGTCTCGCGCAAGGCGGCCGAGCTGCTGGGCAAGGACCCCGCCGAGGTCAATCTGATCGTGCTGCATCTGGGCAACGGCGCCTCGGCCTCCGCAGTGCGCGGCGGGCGGTGCGAGGACACCTCCATGGGGCTGACCCCCTTGGAGGGCCTGGTGATGGGCACCCGCTCCGGTGACATCGACCCGGCGGTGGTCTTCCATCTGGGCCGGGTCGCCGGGATGGACGTGGACGAGGTGGACGGGCTGCTGAACAAGCGCAGCGGTCTGCTGGGACTGTGCGGCGCCAACGACATGCGGGAGATCCGCCGCCGGGTCGACGCGGGCGACGCCGCGGCCACACTGGCCTTCGACATCTACATCCACCGGTTGAAGAAGTACATCGGTGCCTACTACGCAGTACTGGGCAGGGTCGATGCCGTGGTCTTCACCGCCGGCGTCGGGGAGAACGCGGCGCCCGTGCGCGAGGCCGCCGTCGCGGGCCTGGAGGAACTGGGCCTGGCCGTGGACGGCGACCGCAACGCGGCGGGCGGGAAGGAGGCCCGGCTCATCTCGCCCGAGCACGCGAGGGTGAAGGTGGCCGTCGTACCGACCGACGAGGAACTGGAGATCGCTGAGCAGACATACGCGCTGGTCGCCCAGAGCTGAGCGGCCCTTACTCCTGGGGGAGCCGCCCCCGAATCGTTCAGTACCTAAACAAAACGATAGGATCGCCACCATGCGCCGTTCCAAAATCGTCTGCACCCTGGGCCCCGCCGTCGACTCCTACGAACAGCTCAAGACGCTGCTCGAGGCGGGCATGAACGTGGCCCGCTTCAACATGAGCCACGGCTCCCACGCCGAGCACGAGGAGCGGTACCACCGCGTCCGCAAGGCCGCCGACGAGACGTGCCGCCGCGTCGGCGTGCTCGCCGACCTCCAGGGCCCCAAGATCCGGCTGGAGACGTTCGCCGAGGGTCCCGTCGAGCTGGTCCGCGGTGAGGAGTTCACCATCACGACCGAGGACGTGGCGGGCGACAAGACCATCTGCGGCACCACCTACAAGGGGCTGCCGGGCGACGTCTCCAAGGGCGACCCGGTGCTGATCAACGACGGCAATGTCGCGCTGCAGGTCGTCGAGGTCGAGGGCCCCCGGGTGCGCACCATCGTCATCGAGGGCGGCGTCATCTCCGACCACAAGGGCATCAACCTGCCCGGCGCGGCGGTGAACGTCCCGGCGCTGTCCGAGAAGGACGTCGAGGACCTGAAGTTCGCGCTGAAGATGGGCGCCGACATGATCGCCCTCTCCTTCGTGCGCAACGCCTCCGACGTGCGCGACGTGCACCGGGTGATGGACGAGGTCGGCCGCCGGGTGCCGGTCATCGCCAAGGTCGAGAAGCCGCAGGCCGTCTCCAACATGGAGGAGGTCGTGCTCGCCTTCGACGGCGTGATGGTGGCCCGCGGTGACCTGGCGGTCGAGTATCCGCTGGAGCAGGTCCCGATGGTGCAGAAGCGGCTCATCGAGCTGTGCCGCCGCAACGCCAAGCCGGTGATCGTGGCGACCCAGATGATGGAGTCGATGATCACCAACTCACGGCCCACCCGCGCGGAGGCCAGCGACGTCGCCAACGCGGTGCTGGACGGCGCGGACGCGGTGATGCTCTCGGCGGAGTCCTCGGTGGGCCAGTACCCCGTCGAGACCGTGAAGACGATGTCGAAGATCGTGGAGGCCGCGGAGCAGGAGCTGCTCAGCCGTGGCCTCCAGCCGCTGGTGCCCGGCAAGAAGCCGCGCACACAGGGCGGTTCGGTCGCCCGCGCGGCCTGCGAGATGGCCGACTTCCTCGACGCCAAGGCCCTCGTCGCCTTCACCAAGTCCGGTGACACCGCCCGGCGGCTGTCCCGCTACCGGGTCGGCCAGCCCATCCTCGCCTTCACCACGGAGGCGTCCACCGCACACCAGCTGACCCTGAGCTGGGGCGTGGAGACGTTCGTGGTCAAGCACGTCGACCACACCGACGAGATGGTCGAACTCGTCGACGCCGAGTTGCTGCGACTCCAGCGGTTCGAGGTGGGCGACACCATGCTGATCACGGCGGGCTCCCCGCCCGGTGTCCCCGGCACCACCAACATGGTCCGCGTCCACCACCTGGGCACAGCCTGACCCGGCCCCGGGAGGCTGACCCGGTCTGAGCTCGGCAAGACGAAAAGGCCCGCACCCTCGAAGGGTGCGGGTCTTTTCGTGAGGGGGTTACTTGCGGGGTTACTTGCTGATGTGCTGGTGCAGCCCCGGCACCGTGAGGGTGCCTCCGAACTGCCCGGCCTGCTTCACCGACACATCGGTGAAGTAGGCGTACGGCACATTGAGCGGTGGCGGCGTCTCCGGGGTGAAGGTGATCGGGATCAGCCCGAAGAGATTGCCCTTCAGCTCCTCGGTGTACATCGTCACCTTGCCACCACGGATGGTGGACGTCGACCCCTTGGCCGCCTCCACGTGGTAGGTGAGACCGCGGTCCTTCACCAGCTGGTGCAGGTCGCCGATGTCCACCGCGTCGGCGGTGAACTTGAGGGCCTGCTTGGTCTTGCCGTTGGGGGTGCGGATGTTGACGACGCCCTCGTAGTCGAGGCCCTTGAGGGTGAGGGAGGAAGCCTCCAGGTACCAGGGGTCGTTGGGGACCTGAGCCGGGGTCTGCTCGTCCTTGCCCTCGACGTGCGTCTTCTCGGGGCAGGGGAACGGCTTGCCCGCGTCCTTGGCCGGGTCGTAGTCGCGTGTGGTGCCGTCCTTCTTGTCGACACCTGAGCTGTCGGAGTCCTTGTCGCCCTTGCTGTCCTTGTCCTTGCCGGCCTTCTTCTTCAGGTCCGGCTTCGCGTCCGAGGACGAGTCCGAGCCGGACTTGCCGGCCTTCGACCCGTCGCCGCTGCCGCTCTTACGGCTGTCGCTGTCCGAACCGCTGTCCGGCGCCGGGGACTTGTCGCTGTCCCCCGAGTCGGAACCCCCGGAGCCCGTCGAGGGGCTGGGTGTGGGGCTGGGCGAGGAGGGCTCGTCGGAAGGTTCGCCCTTGTCCTTGTCGGGGCTGAGGACACCGTCGAGCTTGTCGCCGACTCCCAGCGGGTCGTACCAGGGGTTCTCCGCGTCCTGCGAGCCGGACGAGGAGCCGTCACCGGAGCCGGTGGACGGCGTCGGCGAAGGGCTGGGAACCGTGGTGTCGGGGGTGTCGCCGGAGGGCTTCTCGGACGGCTTGGCGGGCTCGTCGCCACCCGAGCCGCCGTCGGCCTTCTCCTTGGCTCCGTCGGCGCCTTCCTTGGCCTTCTCGGCGGCCTCCTTGGCCGCCTTCTCACGCTTGGCCTGCGCGCGGGCGAGGTCCTCCTTGAGCTTCTCGGCCCGCTCCTTGCGCTCCTGCTTCTCCTTCTCGGTCTCCTTCTGTTCCGAGATGGAGACGCAGGAGTCACCCTTGAACGGGTTCTTCGGCAGCGGCTTGGCGTTGGCGAGCTGCGGGGTGAGCCCCACGCCCATCAGGACGGCCGACGGCATCGCCGCCAGGGCTATCGCCTTCCCCGCGGGCAGGTGGAACCGGGTCAGCAGCGGTTTCCTGGGGGCCGCGTGCCGGGGCCCGGTTCTTCCCCGGGCGCCGGGCGCGGCGTCGTCGCGCACGCCCTCCCCCTCGTGGACCTCGTCACCCGGCACGGTGCCTCCCGTTCCCGTCAAATGCGTCGACCCCGTCGGCGGGGGACGCTCCAGAGACTGCTGTGTTGTCCCGGGAGCCCTCCTCCGGGGCGGCCGGGCTCGTCGCGTCCTCTTCCGTGAACTCCGCCTGGGCGGCGCTCTCGCCGTGCCCGACCCGCTCGGCCTTGACCGGCTTGCCCGGCGCCCAGGAGACGCCCAGCGCGCCACCGATCAGTCCGAGCAGGAAGCCGATCAGGAAGGCTCCGATGTTGGACACGACGAGGGAGACCAGCGAGAGCAGGATTGCGGCTACGCCGGCGAACACCCGCGAATGGGGCTGGAACCACATCGTCAGCCCGAGGACGACCAGCAGCACACCGATGATCAGCGAGCCCGCGCCCGCCGTCGTCGACATCCGGATGGTCAAGGACCCCAGGGTGAGGTTCTGGTAAGGGACGTACATGATCGGGATGCCCGCAAGCAGCGTCAGCATCCCGCCCCAGAACGGGCGCTGGCCGCGCCAGTGCCGGAAGGACTGCCTCTTCTGGCCGAATCCGGTCGTCAGACTCTGTCGCGTGTCGGCGCTCATGGGTACGGGGCTCCTCGGAACTGGCACAGAACTTGCTGGTGTGCAGCGGACCCCACGGGTGCGGAGGGCGGACGGAGCGGTCGCCCTCGCCCTCCGCGCCCGTGGAAGGGTCACGTCAGTAGCACTCGGTCTTGCCCTTCTTGACGCTCATGTGCAGACCACTGAGCTTGAAGGTGCCGGCGGTGGTTGCCCACGCGCGCTGCTTGACGTCGGTGAAGTGGACGCTCTCCGCCTGCTGGGCGAAGGAACCCTTGGCATAGGCATCGCCCTTGCTCGGACCCGGACCCTTGGTGGTCTTGTCCACGCTGACGCCGATGTCGATGTTCTTGAACGTCGCGTTGGTGTACAGGTCGTCGGCGTCGATGTAGAGCTTCTTGGCCTCGACGCGGGGGCCGCCCCCGCCACCGGCGCTGAGCTTCATCGACACGTCGCCGAAGACCGGGACCGGCACGACGACGGACTGGCAAAGGTTACGTATCTTCGCCGAGTTCATGCCGACGACGGCGACGGCCTTCTTGCCCTTCTGGGTGCTGTCGAGCGCGCCGTACTGAACGAAGCCGGTGCCGTCCAGCTCATCCGCTGTGACCTTGAACTGCTGGCCGGAGACGCTGAACGACGCCGCCAGCGCACCCTGCGAGAGGGCGACGCCGATCGCTGCCGTAGCGGCCACGCTCGGCACCATGACGACGGCGAACCGCTTCCATCTGGTCCCGCCACGAGCCAGGGACTCCATGACTTTCCTCCTTCTCGGACGTACATCTCCGGCTCGGAGAGCCGTGCCGCCTGTGCTCAGCGGGCCGCTCCTGCCGTGGGGGTACCTCCCGGCCACCAGGCTGGGTAGGGAGACGAGCTACGTCCTCGGAACGGAGAGCGCCGACGTCGTACGTTCCGTCCTACACACGTCACGTCCGAGCCACCGGCGATCACCCCCGAGCGACAACCACGGGCCACGCTCTCGCGCAACCTTGCTTTGTGTAAGGACAGGCCCTGCCGTGGAGCAGGGACCCCCCTGTCCTGAGGACCGGCGGCTGAGGGGGAGTTGTGGTGCGGGTCTTGCGGTGCCGGTCCGCTCGGCGGGGACCCATCGTCCGTTGCGAGCGCCGAATGGATGCCGGGCTACGGGGCGATGGACCGAGCGTGGCCGATCGTGGTGCATCTGAGCCCGCCGCACAAGGGGGTTCGTTACTTACGAGTAACGGCTGGATAACCTCAGGGCCGCCGGGGGGTATCCGACAGCGACGGAGGGTGGCGGAGGGGGCGGGGCGCCAAGGAGCAGCAACCGGGCATGCCGGGAGTTTTCCGGGAGTTTTCGTAACCGTAAGTAACGGCGGCCGCGATTACCAAGTTTTGGTAAAGCGCGGCCGCCGTTGTCGCTAAATCAATGAGTGGTGACGCGGTGCGTGACCGTCGGTACGAGCAGGTCAGAACAGCGCGCGAGCAAGTGCTGCACGCGCGGTGACCACGCGCGGATCCTCCGGCCCGATCACCTCGAAAAGCTCCAGGAGCCGCACCCGCGCCGCGTCCCGGTCCTCACCCGCCGTGCGCCGCACCGTGTCCACCAGCCGGCCGAAGGCGTCCTCGACGTGGCCCCCCGCCATGTCCAGGTCCGCGACCTGCAGCTGCGCGGCCACGTCGGACGGCCGGTCGGCAGCGTCCTTGCGGACCTGCCGGGCATCCATGTCCTGCACCCGGGAGAGAAGTTCGGCCATCGCCAGACCGACCTTCGCCTCCACGTTCGCCGGATCGTCCGACAGCTTGTTGCGGTACGCCTGGATCGCGCCGGGCAGATCGCCCGAGTCGAGCGCCTGCTGGGCCGCGGCCAGCACCGGGTCCTCCGGCGCCTGCGGCTCGGCGGGCTGCTCACCGGCCTCCTCCTGCGGGACGCCCTGCAGACCCGTGATGCCGAAGCGCTGCTCGGCGACCTGGACGAGCTGGTCCAGCGTGGCGCGGATCTGCTGCTCGGGCGCCGCGCCCTGGAACAGCGGCAGTGCCTGTCCGGCCACCACGGCGAAGACCGCCGGGATGCCCTGGACGCCGAACTGCTGCATCAGCATCTGGTTCTGGTCGACGTCGATCTTGGCCAGCAGCAGCCGGCCCGCGTACTCCTGGGTGAGCCGCTCCAGCACCGGTGAGAGCTGCTTGCACGGCTCGCACCACTCCGCCCAGAAGTCGATGACGACCGGCACCTCTGCGGAGCGCTGGAGCACCTCCGCCTCGAAGTCGGCCTCACTGACGTCGATCACCAGACCGGCCGGTCCGGGGGCACCGTTCCCCTCGGCGGCCCGGGAGCGCTCCTGCTCCGCCTTCTGCTTGGCCTCACCGGCCGCCTTCACCGCGGCGAGGTCGACCACTCCGCTCATGGACATGTTGCGTGGCTGCATGAGACCAGTCTCCCCCCTTCCCGCGGCCGCGTGTGCAGTGGTCGCCAGGTCCCCACCTGGCGTGTGATTGTCGCGGGGGTCATTCCGCTACGGGTCGTAGCGTAACTTGAGCGGCCCACGCCCCCGCAAGGTGTTCTCGCCGAGGCACGCAGTGATCCACCTCACTCTTCCTGCGCGACCCATACCGGCCGGTAAGGTCTGCGCATGTCCGCCCCCGACCCTCAGTCGCCCCAACGCCGTGGCCGTCCGCGCAGTGCCGCGGCCGACCGGGCGATCCTCGCCGCGACCCGAGCCGCGCTGGTCGAGGTCGGCTGGAGCAGGCTGACGATGGGCGAGATCGCCCTCCGTGCCGGGGTCGCCAAGACGACCCTCTACCGGCGCTGGGCCGCCAAGAGCGAACTCGTCGTCGACGCGGTCGCCGTCCTCTTCGACGAACTGGAGCTGCCCGACCGGGGCTGTCTGCGGGCCGACGTGGAAGGCGTCGTGCTCTCCTTCGCCGCCCTGCTGCGCCGGCCCGAGACCAAGACCGCCCTGATGGCCGTCCTCGCCGAGTCCACCACCGACGAGGCGCTGCGGGCACGGATCCGCGAGGCGATCGTGGACCGCCAGAAGCGGCTGGTGCTCGACGGACGGGCCCGGGCGCAGCAGCGCGGAGAGCTCCCGCCCGACCCGCCCGACCCGGCGGAGACCGCCCGGGTGGTCGACCTCATCTTCGATGTGATCGCGGGCGCGGTGGTGCACCGGTCGCTGGTGAGCGACTGTCCCGTCGACGAAGCCTGGGCCCGGCAGTTCGCGACACTGCTGCTGGAAGGGCTGGGCGCCGCCTCGTCCGCTCCACCGGGCCGGAGTCCTCAGCCGGGGAGCTGACGGAAGCCGGGGAGCTGACGGACGCTCTGCCAGAATGTGGCGATGACAGCACAGGACCCACCAAAGCCGCTTGCGTCTCCGCTGTTCCGTGGCCCCGAAGAGGGGGAGCTGATCGATGTGGCGGGCGTCGAGCACTTCTTCCGGCTGACCGCCGAGCACACCGAAGGCCGCTTCGCCTTCGAGGAGTTCACCCTCGCTCCGGGCATCGTCGGTGCCCGTCCGCATGTCCACCACGGACATGACGAGTACTTCTACGTCGTGGAGGGCGAGCTGACCCTCCACAACGGCGAGGGAGAGGTGACCGCGGGCCCCGGCGCGCTGCTGGCGGCCGTACGCGGCACCCCGCACGGCTTCCGCAACGCGGGCAGCCGGACAGCACGCGCGCTGTGCCTCTACACACCCGCGGGGTACGAGGGCTACTTCCGCGAGGTGCACCAGGCAGTGGCCGCGGGCGCCGAGGTGACCGACGCGCTGCTGGCCGAGTTCCGCAGCCGCTACCGCACGACCTCGGCGGACGTCGACTGAGTCGTCGCGGCCCGCCGGAACCCCGCCACCCTCCCAGGCCCCGCCCGGGAGGGGTCGAGGGTCAGAACACCGGCGGCTCGGTGTAGGTGCCCCACTCGTCCCGCAGGGCTCCGCAGATCTCCCCCAGCGTGGCCTCGGCCCGCACCGCCTCCAGCATGGGCTCGATCATGTTGCCCTCGCCCCGCGCGGCCTCGACCAGCGCGGCGAGCTTCTGCCGTACGGCGGCGTCGTCCCGCGCGGTCCGCCGGTCGGCGAGGGCCCGCACCTGCTCGCGCTCCACCTCGTGGCTGACCCGCAGGATCTCCAGGTCGCCGGTGACCGATCCGGTGTGGCAGTTGACGCCGACGACCTTCTTGTCGTTCTTCTCCAGCGCCTGCTGATAGCGGAAGGCGGACTCGGCGATCTCGCCGGTGAACCAGCCGTCCTCGATGCCGCGCAGGATGCCGGAGGTGATCGGGCCGATGGGGTGTTGCCCGTCGGGCACGGCACGCCGGCCGCGTTCCTTTATCTGCTCGAAGATCTTCTCGGCGTCGGCCTCGATGCGGTCGGTCAGCGCCTCGACGTACCAGGAACCGCCCAGCGGGTCGGCGACATTGGTGACGCCGGTCTCCTCCATCAGCACCTGCTGGGTGCGCAGCGCGATCTCGGCGGCCTGTTCGCTGGGGAGCGCCAGCGTCTCGTCCAGTGCGTTGGTGTGCAGCGAGTTGGTGCCGCCCAGCACCGCGGAAAGCGCCTCTATGGCGGTGCGGACGACGTTGTTGTAAGGCTGCTGTGCGGTGAGCGAGACGCCCGCGGTCTGGGTGTGGAAGCGCAGCCACTGCGCCTTCTCGCTGGTGGCGCCGTACACGTCGCGCAGCCAGCGGGCCCAGATCCGGCGCGCCGCACGGAACTTGGCGATCTCCTCGAAGAAGTCCAGGTGTGCGTCGAAGAAGAAGGACAGGCCGGGTGCGAAGGTGTTGACGTCCAGGCCCCGGCTGAGCCCCAGTTCGACGTAGCCGAAGCCGTCGGCCAGCGTGTAGGCGAGCTCCTGCGCCGCGGTCGCCCCGGCCTCACGGATGTGGTAGCCGGAGACCGACAGCGGCTTGTAATCGGGGATGCCGTGCGCGCAGTGCTCCATCAGGTCGCCGATGAGCCGCAGGTGGGGCTCGGGCTGGAAGAGCCACTCCTTCTGCGCGATGTACTCCTTGAAGATGTCCGTCTGGAGCGTGCCGTTGAGGACGGCCGGGTCCACTCCCTGCCGCTCGGCGGCGACCAGGTACATGCAGAAGACGGGTACGGCCGGGCCGGAGATGGTCATGGAGGTGGTGACATCGCCGAGCGGGATGTCCTGGAAGAGCACCTCCATGTCGGCGGCGGAGTCGATGGCGACGCCGCAGTGGCCGACCTCGCCCAGCGAGCGCGGGTCGTCCGAGTCACGCCCCATGAGCGTCGGCATGTCGAAGGCGACGGACAGCCCGCCGCCGCCCGCCTCCAGGATCATCTTGTACCGCTCGTTCGTCTGCTCGGCGTTGCCGAACCCGGCGAACTGGCGGATGGTCCAGGTCCTGCCCCGGTAGCCGGTCGGGTAGAGGCCGCGGGTGAAGGGGAACTCACCCGGCCACCCGATGCGCTCGAACCCCGTTACGGTGTCGCCTTCCCGGGGCCCGTAAACCGGCTCCACGGGGTCGCCGCTGAGCGTGGTGAAGTCCGCGTCCCGCTTGCACGCGGAGTCGTAGCGCTCCTGCCAGCGGCGGCGGCCTTGTGCGATGGCGTCAGCATCCATGCCACCGAATTTACTAGGACGTCCAAGTAAAAGCGATGACCCACGGGCCAGTGTGACCCGTGAAGCATTGATCAGGCGCTGACCGGGGCGGCCGTCTCGTCCTTGACCAGTGGCGCGACCTCGCGGGTGACCTTGCGCTCGACGAAGAACGCCGCGGTCGGCACGGTCCCCGCCAGCAGCACCCAGATCTGCTTGCCGAGCGGCCACTTCGCCTTCTGGCCGAGATCGAAGGCGAAGATCAGGTAGAGGATGTAGAGCCAGCCGTGCGCGATACCGACCACGCTGGTGAAGCTCTCGGCGCCGTCCATGCTCAGCACATACTTGCCGATCATGCCGAGCGTCAGCAGGACGAGGAGCACGGCGGTGACATACGCCATGACGCGGTAGCGGGTCAGCACGCTTCGTTTCATGGAAACGAGCGTAACTGTCGCATTGGTGCGATCTTTCACCACCCTGGCACCGCTGCACCGCCGCACCGGCCGCCCTCCGCGGCCCACGCCGCGGTCAGTGCCCGGGCCCCTCGGCGAAGTCCCCGGCGGCCACCCGCAGCGGGCGCAGCAGGGCGAAGATCTCGCCGAGCTGTTCGGTGTCGTAGGCGCCGAGCCCGAAGTCCATGGCCATCAGGTCCTCGGTGGCCGCGTCGCACACCTCGCGGCCCTTGTCGGTGATCGCCGCCAGGGTGCCGCGGCCGTCGTTGGGGTTGGGCCGCTTCTCCACGAAGCCTGCCGCCTGGAGCCGGTCGACGGTGTTGGTCACCGACGTGGGGTGCACCATCAGCCGCTCGCCGATCTTCGACATCGGCAGCTCGCCCTTCTGCGAGAAGGTGAGCAGCACCAGCGCCTCGTACCGCGCGAACGTCAGCCCGTACGGCTTGACGACCGCGTCGACCTCGGACAGCAGAATCTGGTGGGCGCGCATGATCGAGGTGATCGCGGCCATGGACGGCACCGAGCCCCATCGCTGCTTCCAGTGCTCATCGGCACGGGCGATCGGGTCGAACGACAGACTGAGCGGCTTGGGCACCCTAAGACCCTACCGGCCGGTCAGGTACGGATTGAAGCCGTCTCACGCTCCGGGCGCTCCGCCCCCCGGGCGAGAGGCGCTCAGCCCTCGCCGAGGTACCGGTCGACCGTGCCGACCTTCGAGGTGAGGCCGTCGGTCACGCCGGGACGGATGTCGGCCTTGAGGACGAGCGAGACCCGGGGCGCCCGCGCCTCGACCGCGGCGACGGCCCGCCGTACGACGTCCATGCACGCGTCCCACTCGCCCTCCACCGAGGTGAACATGGCGTCGGTGCGGTGCGGCAGCCCCGACTCGCGGACCACGCGCACGGCGTCGGCGACGTACTCCCCCACGTCCTCGCCGACGCCGAGCGGGGTGACCGAGAAGGCGACGATCACGACTTGACCGCGCTTCCGCCGCTGCTGCTCACCGAGCCCGTCTGCTCCTTGCGGGCCCGCGCCGCGATCACGCCCGCCTCCTCTTCCTTGCGCAGCATCTTGTCCGCGAAGAAGCCGCCGGTCGGCACGATCGAGAGCGCGAAGTAGAGGGCGGCGCGGCCCTTCTCCCACTTGTTCCGGTTCCAGGCGTCGAGCCAGAAGATCACGTAGAGGATGAACAGGACGCCGTGGACGGGCCCCATCACCTTCACGGAACCCGGTCCCCAGCTCGCCTCGGTGAAGTTCTTCGCCAGCGAGCAGACGATCAGGATGAGCCAGGAGACCGCTTCGGGAACGGAGCTCAGACGCAGACGGCGCAGCGCGGAGACGGCCTTGGGCGGCAGGCCGCTAGGGGTTTCCAGTATGGCCACGGCAGGGTCCTCAGATCTTTGTGAAGGAACGCACAAACTTCTCCCATTGTGGCAGCCCTGCAAGCGCCCCCGGCCCGCAGGGTAGGTTCGACGCGTGGCTCAGTTCCGGCTCGAAGGCAGCAGAGTGCTGGCCGTCACGCTCGGCGGTGGCGGCGACGCGGTGAAAGCGAAGAACGGCTCGATGGTCGCCTACGACGGCGAGATGGCGTTCAAGAAGATGAGCGGCGGCGGCGAGGGCATGCGCGGCATGGTCACGCGCCGGCTCACCGGCGAGCAGCTGACGGTCATGGAGGTGAAGGGGCAGGGCACCTGCTACTTCGCCGACCGGGCCAGCGACATCAGCCTCGTCCAGCTGAACGGCGAGAAGCTGCACGTCGAGGCGAGCAATCTGCTGTGCACGGACGGTGGCCTGCGCACCGGCACCAGTTTCACCGGGCTGCGCGGCGCCTCCCAGGGCAACGGCCTGTTCACCACCTCCGTGGAGGGCACAGGCCAGGCGGCGCTGATGTCGGACGGCCCCGCGGTGCTGCTGCGGGTCACACCGCAGACGCCGCTCCAGGTCGACCCGGGCGCCTATGTCGCGCACCAGGGCGACCTGCGGCAGAGCTTCCAGTCCGGGGTGAACTTCCGCACGCTGCTGGGCGAGGGCTCCGGCGAGGCGTTCCAGATCCGCTTCGAGGGCCAGGGCGTGGTCTACGTACAGCCGAGCGAGCGCAACACGCTGGGAGGGGACGTCTGATGCCGTTCCGGGAACTGTCCGGCAAGCTCGTCGAGGCCCGGGTGGTGCCGGGACAGCGGATGTTCAGCCAGCGCGGCGCGATGGTCGGCTACAAGGGCGAGGTGACGTTCACGCCCAACATGCAGGGCGGCCAGGGCGGTGTGATGTCGATGATCGGCCGCCGCGTCGCAGGCGAGGCCACTCCGCTGATGACCGTGGAGGGCGACGGCACCGTGATGTTCGGCCACGGCGGCCACCACATCCAGGTGATCGACCTCGACGGGGACACCCTGTGCGTGGAGGCCGACCGGCTCCTCGCCTTCGACGGCACCCTCCAGCAGGGCACCCTCTTCCTCGGCAGGGACGGCGGGGTGATGGGCATGGTGCGCGGCCAGGTCTCCGGGCAGGGCCTGTTCACCACCACGCTGTCCGGCAAGGGCTCGGCGGCCGTGATGGCGCACGGCGGCATCATCCAGCTCCCCATCACCGCCGGCCGCCCCATCCACGTCGACCCCCAGGCGTACGTCGCGCACTTCGGCGACGTACGCAACAAACTGTCCTCGGCGCTGGGCTGGCGCGACATGGTGGGCCGGGGCTCGGGCGAGGCGTTCCAGCTGGAACTGTCCGGCAACGGGACCGTGTTCGTGCAGGCCAGTGAGGAGAAGCTGTGATGTCCCAGCCGCAGGGAGCCGTCCCGCAGGGCTATCAGGTGTACGAAGCGGCGACGCTGCCCGCGAACGACAACGTCAATCCGTACGCCTTCTCCGTCGACCTGGACGGCCAGTGGTTCCTCCAGAAAGGGAAGATGATCGCCTACTACGGGCAGATCGACTTCCACGGCATCGGACACGGCCCGCTGGACCGGCTCGTGGCGAGCAGTTTCCACTCGCCGCTGCACGCCTCCGACTGGGTCGTCGCCCAGGGGCGGGGCAAGCTGCTGCTGGCCGACCGGGCCTTCAACGTCAACTCCTACGACCTTCAGGACGGCAACCTGACCGTGCGGTCCGGCAATCTGCTCGCCTTCGAACCCTCCCTCTCGCTGAAGCAGTCGATCATCCCCGGCTTCCTCACCCTGATCGGTACGGGCTCCTTCGTCGCCGCCTCCAACGGGGAGGTCCACTTCGTTGAGCCGCCGGTGCGGGTCGACCCGCAGGCGCTGGTCGGCTGGGCGGACTGCCCCTCGCCCTGTCACCACTACGACCATCAGTACCTCAAGGGGTTCATGGGCGGCCTCCGCGCCATGACGGGGCTGGGCGGAGCCTCCGGCGAGGAGCACCAGTTCGAGTTCGTCGGCGCGGGGACGGTACTGATCCAGTCGTCCGAGGTGCTGATGGCGGAGCTCGAGACAGGCGCCGTTCCGCAGCAGGCGGGGGTGCCGGGCGGCGGCCAGGGCGGCCAGCGGGCTCCGCAGTTGCCGGGCCAGCTCGGCAGCCTGCAACGCCGGTTCGGTCTCTGAGGCTCCTGCCGCAGGGATGCGCGCCCTCTGCGGCCGGTGCCTCCCCCTCGGTTGACGACGCTGCGGCATCTTGACGCCACGCCGAGTAAGCACGCGTGTGCGAAGCTCGGTAGAGTCTCGCGGTATGGACACCGACGACGGCACCCGTTGGCTCACCGAGGACGAGCAGCGTGCATGGCGCACCCATCTGGACGTCGGCAGGCTGCTCAGCTACCAACTTGAGCGTGACCTGCAACCCTTCGGGCTGACCCTCAACGACTACGAGATACTCGTCAACCTCTCGGAGTCGCCGGAGCACCGCATGCGGATGACCGACCTGGCCTCGGCCACCCTCCAGTCCAAGAGCCGGCTGTCCCACCAGATCACCCGGATGGAGAAGGCCGGACTGGTACGGCGCGAGTCCTGCGAGTCGGACAAACGGGGACTGTTCGCCGTGCTGACGGAGCACGGCTGGGACACGATGCGTACGGTGGCACCGCACCATGTCGCCTCTGTGCGGCGTCATTTCATCGATGGCATCGCGCCGTCGGACCTCGCCCACCTGGAGCGCATCCTGCGCCCCCTCGCGGAGAAGCTGCGCGCCGAGAGGGGCCGCGCGTAAGGGCTCCTAGTCGCCGGCGAGCGGCAGCCGCAGTACGAAGGTGGCCCCTCCCCGGGAGGGGCCCGCCACCCGGAGCGTGCCGCCGTGCCGCTCCGCGACGTCGCGGGCGATGGCGAGGCCCAGCCCGGCTCCGCCCTCGTCCCGGGAGCGCGCCGCGTCCAGCCGGACGAACCGCTCGAAGATCCGCTCCCGCTCCTCCTCTGGCACCCCCTCCCCGTCGTCGGAGACGGAGAGAGCGAGCTCGTCGCCCTCCCGCCGCACAGCGACGGAAACCCCGGAACGCCCGTGCCGCTGGGCGTTGTCCAGCAGATTTGCCAGCACCCGCGACAACTGACCCGCCGAGCCCCGCACTTCTCCCCCGTCGAGCGCCTCCACCCGCACCGGATGCGGGTCAGCCACCCGCTGCGCCACGTGCTCACGTACCAGCGCGTCCAGGGCCACCCGCCCCTCGGCGGGCCGCTCCCCCGCATCCAGCCGGGCCAGTAGCAACAGATCGGCGGCCAGCGTCTGGAGCCGTACGGTGTCCTCCACCGCCTCGTCCAGATCGAGCAGTTCGGGGTGGGCCGCGGCCACCTCCAGCTGGGTGCGCAGCGAGGCGATGGGGCTGCGCAACTCGTGCGAGGCGTCGGCGACGAACCGCCGCTGCCGATCCACGGACATCTCCAGCGCGGCGAGCGTCTCGTTCGTCGTACGGGCCAGCCGTGCCACCTCGTCCCGCGCGTCCGGCTCGGGGACCCGGCGGGAGAGGTCGGTGCTGGCGGTGATCGCGCTCATCTCCTGCCGGATGCCTTCGACGGGCCGCAGGGCGCGCCGCGTGACCAGCCAGGTCACTCCCGCGACGACCAGCAGCAGCACAGGGAGCCCGAACAGCATGGAGCGGGTCACCGTGGAGACGGCTTCCTGCTGGGCGCCGAGGGAGGCACCGGAGTAGACGGTGACGGGTGTGCCGTCCCGGGTGCGGCCCTGGACGGCGGCGACGTCGAACTCCTGGGAGCGGACGATGTCTTCCTTGTCGTAGGTGACCTCGCCGTCGTCGTCCACCGGGAAGGTGAGGATCTTGTTCTCGCTGTCCGCGTCGACCTCAGCCCCGCCGCTGCCGCTGTCGCCGTCGTCGGCATCCTCGCTGTCGGAGTCCTCCGGGTCCTTCCCGGTCCCGGTGTCGTCGTCGGACCGTTCGGGGCGCGCGAAATCGGCCATCGGACCGCGCCCCTGCACCGGGTCGCTCGCGCCGAGCACCTTGCCGTTCGCGTCCACGACCTGTGCGGGGTCGTCGCCGTCGAGCCCGTCCAGCTGCCTGACCTCCGTGCGGGACACGTCGGCCAGCCGGGCCGCCGTGCCGCGCGCCGCGTTCTCCGCGTTGAGCCGTGCCGTGTCCGCCAGGCCGTCACGGAGCGTGGCCACCACGAAGAAGCCTGCGGCGACCAGCGCGAGCGCCACCACGAGGGTGGCGCCGAGTGCGGCACGTACCCGTACGGACGCCCTACGCACGGCGCGCTCCCCCGGCGCCGTCGCCGAGCCGGTACCCGGCCCCGCGCACGGTGCCGATCCAGCCGGATCCCAGCTTCCGCCGCAGGGCGCTCACATAGACCTCGACGATGTTCACGTCGCCCTCGTAGGCGAAGTCCCAGACATGTTCGAGGATCTCCGTCTTGGCGACGACCTCTCCGGCGCGGGTGGCCAGATACTCGAGGACGGCGAATTCCTTGGCCGTCAGCTCCACTTCCCGCTCGCCCACCATGACGCGCTGCGCGGCGGGGTCGACGGTCAGCTCGCCGACCCGCAGGGACGCCTTGGCGCCTCGGGTACGGCGGCGCAGCAGTGCGCGGACGCGGGCGAGGAGCACGACGTAGGAGAACGGTTTGGTGAGGTAGTCGTCGGCGCCGGTGTCCAGCCCCTCGGCCTCGTCGTACTCGCCGTCCTTGGCGGTCAGCATCAGTACGGGTGTCTCGTCGCCGGCGGCGCGCAGCGCACCGCAGACGCGGTATCCGTTCATCCCCGGAAGCATGATGTCGAGAACGATCAAGTCGTATTCGTTCTCGACCGCCATATGCAGTCCTTCCGCGCCGTCGTGCACGACGTCCACGGCGAAGCCCTCGGCCATCAGACCCCTGGCGAGCGACCGGGCCAGTCGCCGCTCGTCCTCCACTATCAGCAGACGCACAGGGCTACCTTGCCAAATCGCGGCTGAAGAGGGCTTCAGGTAGCTTCAGCTTACGTTCAGCAACAGTCGGCCACCGTGGAGTCATCGAAAGCGAGAGCAGCGAACGACCCGAGGAGTCGAACGTCATGAAGCGCAAGGTCATCATCGCCACCGTCGCCGCAGCCGCCCTGGTCGGAGGGGGTACGGCGACCGCGTTCGGGGTCGCCGGGCAGGACAGCGGAACGGGCGGCAAGGCGGCCGCCGCGCACCAGTCGAAGTCGGACGTGCGCATGGTCGAGCACGACGACCACGACGACGACCACAGCGACAGCGACGACAGGTGCGACCGCGGCGACGGCCAGGACGGTAGCCGCGCCGACAAGGCCGAGAACGCCGGCTCCGCGGACGTCTCCTACAGCCGTGCGGCCCACTCCGCGCTCAAGGAGGTTCCCGGCAGCATCACCGAGCTGGAGCTGGACACCGACGGTAACCAGCTGGTGTGGGATGCCGATGTCCTCGGCAAGGACAACAAGTGGCACGACGTGAAGATCGACGCCACCAAGGGCCACGTCGTCAAGAACCGGGTGGACGCCCGCAAGGACGAGGACCGCTCGGTCGTCCGCGCCGCCAAGCTGGACGCGGACGCGGTCGGCAAGAAGGCCGCCCAGGAGACCAAGGGCGCCGTCACCTCCGTCAGCCTGGACGACGACGGCCGGGACAAGGGCAAGTGGGAGGCCGACGCGGTCGACAAGAAGGGCAAGGAGCACGAGCTCGTCCTCGACGGGGCCTCCGGCAAGGTCCTCCACCACGAGAGCGAGCAGAGCGAGGGCGACGACGACTGAGGCAGTCGTCCCCGTTTCCGCTCCCGGTCAGGGCGTCACCCCTCGGTGACGCCCTCGACCAGTTCATCGGCCGCCGTGTACGGGTCCAGCGCCCCGCCCACCACGCGCGCGGCCAGCGCGTCGAGCCGCTTGCCGCCCCGCAGCTCGCCGATGCGCCGGCGCAGCGCGGTCACCGCGATGGTCTCGATCTCCTTGGCGGCACGTGCCGCGCGGCGCTCGGCGAGCACCCCGCGCTCCTCCATCCAGCCGTGGTGCTTGTCCAGCGCCGCGACCATTTCGTCCACGCCCTCCGACCGGGCGGCCACCGTCTTGACCACCGGTGGCCGCCAGTCGCCCGGCTGCCGGGCCTCGCCGAGGCCGAGCATGTGGTTGAGCTCGCGGACGGTGGCGTCGGCCCCGTCCCGGTCGGCCTTGTTGACGACGTAGACGTCGCCGATCTCCAGGATTCCGGCCTTCGCGGCCTGGATGCCGTCACCCATGCCGGGTGCGAGCAGCACCACGCTGGTGTCGGCCTGCGCCGCGATCTCGACCTCGGACTGTCCGACGCCGACCGTCTCCACCAGGACCACGTCGCATCCCGCGGCATCCAGCACCCGGATCGCCTGCGGAGCGGCCCAGGCCAGGCCACCCAGGTGGCCGCGGGTTGCCATCGAACGGATGTAGACCCCCGGATCGGAGGCGTGCTCACCCATCCGCACCCGGTCGCCGAGGAGCGCGCCGCCCGAGAACGGCGAGGACGGGTCCACTGCCAGCACCCCGACCCGCTTGCCCTGCGCGCGGTACGCGCTGACCAGCACCGAGGTGGTGGTCGACTTGCCGACGCCGGGCGAGCCGGTGAGGCCGACCACATAGGCGTTGCCGCAGTACGGGGCTATGGCCGCCATGGCCTCGCGAAGCTGCGGGGAGGCGCCCTCGACGAGGGAGATCAGCCGCGCCACCGCCCGCGGCGCTCCCTCCCGGGCCCCCGCCACCAGCGCTGCGACATCCACCATTGAAACCGCTCCGTTCCGGGCTGTGACCGACTGTCCGGTTCCCTCTTACGGGACGCGGATGATCAGGGCGTCGCCCTGGCCGCCGCCTCCGCACAGGGCGGCTGCGCCGAGACCGCCCCCGCGCCGCTTCAGCTCCAGCGCGAGGTGGAGAACGATGCGGGCTCCGGACATTCCGATGGGGTGCCCCAGGGCAATGGCGCCACCGTTCACATTCACCTTTTCGGGGCCGACTTCGAGGTCCTTCATTGACTGGTGGGCGACGGCGGCAAACGCCTCGTTGATCTCGATCAGATCAAGATCCTCGACTGCGCGCCCCTCCTTCTTCAGCGCGTGCTGAATGGCGTTAGAGGGCTGCGACTGAAGGGAGTTGTCGGGTCCGGCGACATTCCCGTGGGCGCCGATCTCGGCGATCCATTCCACCCCGAGCTCCTCGGCCTTCGCCTTGCTCATCACGACGACCGCGGCGGCGCCGTCGGAGATCTGCGAGGACGAACCGGCGGTGATCGTCCCGTCCTTGGCGAACGCGGGCCGCAACTTGCCCAGCGACTCGGCGGTCGAGTCACCCCGGATGCCCTCGTCCTCGGAGCAGAGCACCGGATCCCCCTTGCGCTGCGGGATCTCGACCGGGGTGATCTCTGCGGCGAAGAGCCCGTCGCGCTGGGCTGCCGCGGCGCGCTGGTGGGAGCGGGCCGCGATCTCGTCCTGCACATCGCGCGGGATGCCCAGGCGGGTGTTGTGCTTCTCGGTGGAGGCACCCATGGCGATGCCCTCGAAGGAGTCGGTGAGCCCGTCGTGCGCCATGGAGTCGAGCACTTCGAGAGCGCCGTACTTGTAGCCCTCACGGGACTTGGGCAGCAGGTGCGGGGCATTCGTCATGGACTCCTGGCCGCCTGCGACGACGATGTCGAACTCGCCCGCGCGCACCAGCTGGTCGGCGAGCGCGATGGCGTCGAGCCCGGAGAGGCACACCTTGTTCACGGTCAGTGCCGGAACGTTCATCGGGATGCCCGCCTTGACCGCGGCCTGGCGCGCCGGGATCTGCCCTGCCCCGGCCTGGAGCACCTGGCCCATGATCACGTACTCGACCTGGTCCCCGCCGATAGCGGCCCGCTCCAGTGCCGCCTTGATGGCGAACCCGCCCAAGTCCGCCCCGGAGAAGGACTTCAGCGAGCCGAGCAGCCGTCCCATGGGCGTTCGGGCGCCTGCGACGATCACGGATGTGGTGCTGCTGGAGGTGGGAGTCATGAGGGGTTCCCTTCCGGGGGGAAGTTAACGAGGGTTACCGCTCAAGATACTGAGCAGTACCAGCCCGGGTCACCCGTCGGTGAGTGTGACCGTGCGCACGTTGCGTAACCGCGCGGAGAGCGCTGCACTGTTCCCCATGCTGACGCGTATCGACCACATCGGAATCGCCTGCCGGGACCTCGAGGCCACCGTCGATTTCTACTCTCGCACCTACGGCTTCCAGGTGTTCCACACCGAGGTCAACCAGGAGCAGGGCGTCCGCGAAGCCATGCTGCGGATCAACGGCACGGACGACGGCGGCGCGTCCTACCTCCAGCTGCTGGAGCCCATCCGGGAGGACTCCACGGTCGCCAAGTGGCTGGCCAAGAACGGCGAGGGCGTCCACCACATCGCGTTCGGCACCGCGGACGTGGACGGCGATTCCGAAGCCATCCGCGACAAGGGCGTCCGCGTTCTCTACGACGAGCCCCGCAAGGGCACCATGGACTCCCGGATCACCTTCCTGCACCCGAAGGACTGCCACGGGGTGCTCACGGAGTTGGTCACCTCCGCAACGCCGAGCGACCAAACCCCGCACTGACTCGACGCCCGGGTGGGGGGTCCGGGGGTTGTCCCCCGGGAAAACACAGCCTGCACCCCAAGGACTGCCACGGGGTGCTCACGGAGTTGGTCACCTCCGCAACGCCGGGCGACCGAACCCCGCACTGAGGGCGGCCCCCACGGGGTGCTCACTGAACTGGTGACATCAGCAACGCCCCGCGAGGAAGACGCGCACTGAGCCTGCGTCCCTTCGGTCACAGCCGCACCAACGGACCACTGGCGTCGGCATCCACGCCCGGTAGAGTGGGCCTCCGGCCGGGGCGGGCCCTCCCCACCCGTACGGAGATCTCCGGGCTGGGGGCTCGGTCCACGTTCCGCCGATGATCTGACACCATTTCCGGAAGACGTGTCTAATCAAGTCCGGGGAGAGGGCCGGATCATCTCCACGACTACCAGGGGACGGATGGGACCGCGCAGTGCGGGGCTACGACCGCTACGAGGCTGACGATCACCTCTCGCAGTTCGAGGCCGAGATGGAGCGGCTGAAGAAGGAGCGGGAGAAGGCCGTCGAGCATGCCGACGACCTCGGCTACCAGGTCGAAGTGCTGCGCGCCAAGCTGCACGAGGCGCGCCGCGCCCTCGCCACGCGCCCGGCAGGGTACGACAACCTCTCCCACCAGGCCGAGCAGTTGCTCCGCAACGCCCAGCTCCAGGCCGACCAGATGCGCGCTGACGCCGAACGGGAGCTGCGCGAGGCCCGCGCCCAGACACAGCGGCTGCTCCAGGAGCAGGCCGAGCAGCAGTCGCGGCTGGAGGCGGAGCTGCACTCCGAGGCGGTACGCCGCCGTCAGCAGCTCGACCAGGAGCTGGCCGAGCGCCGCGCCACGGTGGAGAACCACGTCAACGAGAACGTGGCCTGGGCCGAGCAGCTGCGGACCCGTACCGAACAGCAGGCCCGCCGGCTCATGGAGGAGACCCGGGCGGAGTCCGAGCAGTCCCTGGCCCGGGCGCGGGCCGAGGCACAGCGGCTGACGGAGGAGTCCAGGCAGCGGCTGACCACGGAGGCCGAGCAGGCCCGCAGCGAGGCCGAGTCGATTCTGCGGCGGGCCCGCGCGGACGCCGAGCGGCTGCTGAACGCCGCCTCCACGCAGGCGCAGGAGGCCACCGACCACGCCGAGCAGCTGCGGACCTCCACCACGAGCGAGGTGGAGACCAGCAGGCGTGAGTCCGCCGATCTGGTGCGCCGCGCCGAGGAGCGGATGCGGGAGGCCGAGGCGGCCCTGCGCGAGGCCCGCGAGAAGGCCACCGAGAAGCTCCAGGAGGCCGAGGAGGAGGCGGGCAAGCGGCTCGCCGACACCGAGTCGGAGAACGAGCAGCGCACCCGTACGGCCAAGGCCGAGGTGGCACGGCTGGTCGGGCAGGCCACCAAGGACGCCGAGGCGATCAAGGCCGAGGCGGAGCAGCTGCGCGAGGACGCCAGGGCCGAGGGCGAGCGGATGATCGCCGAGGCCAAGGAGAAGGCCCGTACCACCACGGCCGAGGAGTCCGCGAACCAGCTCGCGGAGGCGGCCCGTACCGCCGAGGACGTGCTCAACCGCGCCTCCGAGGAGGCGAAGGCCACCACGAAGTCGGCCTCGGAAGAGGCCGAGCGGCTGCGCAGGGAGGCCGAGGAGGAGGCCGACCGGCTGCGCGCCGAGGCGCATGACGTCGCCGAACAGCTCAAGGGCGCCGCCAAGGACGACACCAAGGAGTACCGGGCCAAGACGGTCGAGCTCCAGGAGGAGGCGCGCAGGCTGCGCGGCGAGGCCGAGCAGCTGCGGGCCGAGGCGGTCGAAGAGGGCGAGAAGATCCGCGGCGAGGCCCGCCGCGACGCCGTCCAGCAGATCGAGGAGGCCGCCAACCGGGCCGAGGAGCTGCTGGGCAAGGCGAAGGCCGACGCCGAGGAGACCCGTACCGAGGCGACGACGGAGAGCGAGCGCGTCCGTACGGAGGCGATCGAGCGGGCCACCACGCTGCGCAAGCAGGCCGAGGAGGCGCTGGAGCGGGCCCGTACGGAGGCCGAGGAGCTGCGCTCGCAGGCCGAGGAGCAGGCCGAGCAGACGCGTACCGAGGCGGACGAGGCCGCGCGGCGCACCCGCGAGGAGGCCGAGCAGGCGGCCCGCGACCGCAAGGCCGAGACCGAGGCGGAGCTGACGCGGCTGCATGAGGAGGCCGAGGCCAAGCTGGCGGAGGCCGAGTCCGGCCTGACCGAGGCCCGCACGGAGGCCGAGCGGCTGCGGGACGAGGCGAGGACCGAGACCGAACGGCTGCGCTCCGAGACGGCGGAGCGGGTACGCACGCTGCGCGAGCAGGCCGAGGAGGAGGCCGAACGGCTGCGCACGGAGGCCGCATCGGACGCCTCCCAGGCCCGTGCGGAGGGCGAGTCGGTCGCCGTCCAGCTGCGCAGCGAGGCGGCGGCGGAGGCCGAGCGGCTGCGCGAGGAGGCCAAGGCGACGGCCGACCGGGTGCGCGCCGAGGCGGACGCGGCGGCCGAGCGGACGAACGCGGAGGCCGCCGAGGCGCTCAGCGCGGCCCAGGAGGAGGCGGCCCGCCGCCGGCGCGAGGCCGAGGAGCTGCTGACCTCGGCCCGCGAGGAGGCCCACCAGGAGCGTACGGAGGCCCGCGAGCAGAGCGATGAGCTGCTGGCGGCGGCCCGCAAGCGGGTGGCCGAGGCCCACGAGGAGGCCGAGCGGCTGACCGAGGAGGCCGAGCGGCGCGCGGCCGAACTGGTGGCGTCCGCCGAGGAGACGGCCCAGCAGGTACGGGACTCCGTCGCGGGGCTGCGCGCGGAGGCCGAGGAGGAGATCGCCGGGCTGCGGTCGGCCGCCGAGCTCGCGGCTCAGACGCTGCGCCGCGAGGCCCAGGAGGAGACCGAGGCCGCCAAGTCGCTGGCGGAACGGACCGTTTCGGACGCGATGGCCGAGGCCGAACGCACCCGCGCCGACTCGCAGCGGGTCAGCGACGAGGCCCGCGCCGAGGCCGACCGGCTGCTGGACGAGGCACGCGAGCAGGCCGCCAAGAAACGCGGCGAGGCCGCCGAACAGGCCGACCAACTCCTCGCCAAGGCCCAGGAGGAGGCCGACCGCACCCGCACCGAGGCCGAGCAGTTCAGCAGCGAGACCCGGGCCGGGGCCAAGCAGTTCGACCGGGACACCCGCGCTGCGGCCGAGCAGTTCAGCCTGGAGACCCGCACCGAGGCCGAGCGGGTCGGCAACGATCTGCGGGCGAAGGCCGAGCGGTTCAGCGACCAGACCCGCGCCGAGGCCGAACGGATCGGCGAGGAGGCCCGCGCCGAGGCCCAGCGGCTGCTGGACGAGGCACGCGAGCAGGCCGCCAAGAAACGCGGCGAGGCCGCCGAACAGGCCGACCAACTCCTCGCCAAGGCCCAGGAGGAGGCGCTGCGCACGCAGGCCGCCGCAGAGGAGCAGGCGGACTCCATGGTCGGTGCCGCTCGCGCCGAGTCGGAGCGGCTGGTGACCGAGGGGCAGGCCGAGGGCCGGGAACTGGTCGAGAAGGCCCGCGCCGACGCGGACACCATGCTGGAGGAGGCGCGCAGCGACTCCAGCGCGATCCGCGAGCGCGCCGAGGAGCTGCGTACCCGCGTCGAGGCGGAGGTCGAGGAGCTGCACGAGCGGGCCCGCCGGGAGGCCGCCGAGGCGATGCAGTCGGCGGGCGAGCGCTGCGACAAGCTCGTACAGGCCGCGGAGGAGCAGCTGGCCGAGGCACGGGCGAAGGCGGAGGAGCTGCGTGCGGACGCCGACTCCGAGGCGGGCAAGGTGCGGATCGCCGCCGTCAAGAAGGCCGAGGGCCTGCTGAAGGAGGCCGAGCAGAAGAAGGCCGCCATGCTGCGGGAGGCGCAGCAGGCGCGGGACGAGGCCACCGAGGAGGCCCGGCGTACGGTCGAGGCCGGGCAGCACGAGCTGGATGTGCTGATGCGCCGCCAGGAGGACATCAACGCGGAGATCTCCCGCGTGCAAGATGTGCTGGAGGCGCTGGAGTCGTTCGAGACGCCGGGCGCCGCGTCAGCGGCCGGGTCGGATTCCGGTTCTGATTCCGCTTCGGGCCCGGGCAACGGAACCGGTTCCGGCGGCGGGTCGGGACGCGGATCGGGATCCGGCAAAAAGGGCGGACGTGACACAGGCGCAAACGGTGGTGTGACAGCGGGCGTTGGCGCTGGTACAACTCGTTCGAGTGGCAAGGGTTCGGAGAGTTAGCCACCCGAATGAGGGCACATTCTCCAGATCAAACCCGCATAAGCTCGATGACACGCCGCTTCGGCCCCTAGGATTCCCTCTATCACTCCCCCGTCTGATAACCCGTCTGACTCGACAGGAACCCCATGAGCGACACTTCCTCCCCCTTCGGCTTCGAGCTCGTGCGGCGTGGCTACGACCGCGGGCAGGTGGACGACCGCATCACAAAGCTCGTCGCCGACCGTGACAGCGCCCTGGCCCGTATCACCTCTCTGGAAAAGCGCATCGAGGAACTGCACCTCGAAACGCAGAACGCCCAGGCTCAGGTCAACGACGCGGAGCCGTCGTACGCCGGGTTGGGCGCCCGTGTCGAGAAGATCCTCCGCCTCGCGGAGGAGGAGGCCAAGGACCTGCGCGAGGAGGCCCGTCGCGCCGCCGAACAGCACCGCGAGCTGGCCGAGGGTGCGGCGCAGCAGGTGCGTAACGACGCCGAGGCGTTCGCCGCCGAGCGCAAGGCGAAGGCCGAGGAAGAGGGCTCGCGCATCGTCGACAAGGCGAAGAGCGAGGCCGCTTCGCTGCGCAGCGAGGCGGAGAAGGACGCCCAGTCCAAGCGCGAGGAGGCCGACACCCTCTTCGAGGACACCCGCGCCAAGGCCGCGCAGGCCGCCGCCGACTTCGAGACCAACCTGGCCAAGCGGCGCGAGCAGTCCGAGCGCGACCTGGCCTCCCGTCAGGCCAAGGCCGAGAAGCGGCTCGCCGAGATCGAGCACCGCGCCGAGCAGCTGCGCCTGGAGGCCGAGAAGCTGCGCACGGACGCGGAGCGCCGCGCCCGGCAGACCGTCGAGACCGCACAGCGCCAGGCCGAGGACATCGTGGCCGACGCCAATGCGAAGGCCGACCGGGTGCGCAGCGAGTCCGAGCGCGAGCTGGCCGCGCTCACCAACCGCCGCGACAGCATCAACGCGCAGCTCACCAACGTGCGCGAGATGCTGGCCACGCTCACCGGCGCGGCTGTGGCGGCGGCCGGGCAGCCCGGCGAGGAGGCCACGGACGAGGAGACCGCGGGCCGCTCGGTCCCGGCCCAACAGTCCCGCTGACCGCCTGCGCGGGGCTGTTAGCAGGCTCCGAGCGGCACGTTTTCCGGCGCACCAGCTTTTCCCGCCGCAACGGCGGGACGCTCCGGACATGCGGCGGGCCGCACCGCACGGTGCGGCCCGTTTCGCATGTGCGGGTGATGTGCGGATAATGCGCACAACTGGCGAGCGCAGTGGCTGCCCTTTAGCGTCGAAGAATGATCGAGCTGCAGGACCTCACCAAGCGGTACGGCGACAAGCTCGCCGTCGACGGCCTCAGCTTCACCGTACGTCCTGGTACGGTCACCGGCTTTCTGGGGCCGAACGGAGCGGGCAAGTCGACGACGATGCGGATGGTGCTCGGCCTGGACGCCCCCACCAGGGGCGACGTTCGTATCGAGGGCAAGCACTACGGCGAGCTGCGCGAACCGCTCAACAGCATCGGTGCGCTCCTGGAGGCCAAGGGGGTGCACGGCGGGCGCAGAGCCCATGACCACCTGCTGTGTATGGCGCAGTCGAACGGCATCCCCGAGCGCCGGGTCGGCGAGGTGCTGGAAATGGTCGGCCTCCACGATGTGGCACGCAAGCGGCCCAAGGGTTTCTCCCTCGGCATGGGGCAGCGGCTGGGTATCGCCGCCGCTCTGCTGGGCGACCCGCGCATCCTGATGTTCGACGAGCCGGTCAACGGGCTCGACCCGGAGGGCATCCACTGGATCCGCACCCTGATGCAGCAGTTGGCCCGGGAGGGCCGGACGGTGTTCGTCTCCAGCCATCTGATGAGCGAGATGGCGCAGACCGCCGAGCATCTGGTCGTCATCGGCCAGGGCAAGCTGCTGGCGGACACCTCGATGTCGCAGTTCATCGCGGAGAACTCCCGTACCCACGTGCGGGTCCGCACTCCCGAGCCGGAGCGGCTGCTGGACATCCTCGTCGGGGCCGGACTGCGGCCGGCGACCGGCGAGGACGGCGCACTGGAGGTGGACGGCGGGGACGCACCCCGGATCGGGGAGCTCGCCGCCGCGAACCGGGTGGTGCTGCACGAGCTGAGCACCCAGCGGGCCTCCCTGGAGGAGGCGTTCATGCGGCTGACGGCACAGAGCGTCGAGTACCACGCCTACGCGCCCGGCGCGGACGGTACGCAACTGCCGCAGGGCGGTGCCCCACAGGTCCCGCCGGGCGGCACGGCTCCACCGCCGCAGGGCGGGACGGTCCCACCGCCGCAAGGTGGGACGGCTCCACCGCCGCAAGGGGTGCAGGCGCCTCCCGCGTGGGGCGAGAACTGGAAGAAGGGGCGCCGAGGATGAGCCACACCACGCGGGTACTGAAGTCGGAGTGGACGAAGGTCCGTTCCGTCCGCTCCACCGTCTGGACCCTCGCCACGGCGCTGGTCGTCTCCGTCGGCCTCGGCGCGTTGATCTGCGGGGTGACCGCATCCACCTTCGGCGACATGTCCGCCCGGGACCGGCTGACGTTCGACGCCACCTACACCAGCTTCGCCGGGATGGGCCTCGGCCAGCTCGCGATGATCGCGTTCGGGGTGCTCATCGTCTCGGCGGAGTACAGCACCGGCATGATCCGCAACTCGCTGGCCGCCGTGCCGCAGCGGGGTACGTTCCTGTGGTGCAAGGTGCTGATCGCGGGGACGTTGGTCCTGGTCGTCGGCATGATCACCAGCTTCTGCGCGTTCTTCCTCGGCCAGGCGCTGCTGGGCTCCCACGGGGTGGGCATCGGCGACGAGGGAGTGCTGCGTGCCGTGGTCGGCGGTGGCCTCTACATGGCGCTGATCGCCATGTTCGCCGTCGGCATCACCTTCGTACTGCGCAGCCCGCTGCTGGCGTTCGCGATCCTGATGCCGTTCTTCTTCCTCATCTCCAACATCCTCGGCAACGTCGAGGCGACCAAGAAGATCGGCCAGTACCTCCCCGACCAGGCGGGCACGACGGTGATGGCTGTGGTGCCGGAGACGCTGGACCGGCCGTACGGGCCGTGGGAGGGGTTGCTGATCATGGTGGCCTGGACGGCCGCCGCGCTGGTGGCGGGCTTCGTGGTCCTCAAGAAGCGCGACGCGTGAGCCACCCGCCCCCGGGCCCCCGGGGGGCCGCTGCATGGAACCAATTGCGGGCCCCGTAACCTCCTAGGCCATGTCCGGGGGCGAGTGAGCCCCGACCTGCGTCCAGGGGCAAAGGATGATCGAGGCGTACGGCCTGACGAAGCGCTACGGCGTCAAGACGGCCGTGTACAACCTGTCCTTCCAGGTGCGGCCGGGGGCCGTAACCGGGTTCCTGGGGCCCAACGGCTCCGGGAAATCGACCACGATGCGCATGATCCTGGGGTTGGACACACCGACGTCCGGTCGGGTCACCGTGGGCGGCCACGCCTTCCGCGGGCTGCCCAACGCACCCCGCCAGGTCGGTGCCCTCCTCGACGCGAAGGCCGTGCACGGCGGCCGCAGTGCGCGCAACCATCTGCTCTCCCTGGCCCAGCTGTCCGGCATCCCGGCCCGCAGGGTCGATGAGGTGCTCGGCGTGGTGGGGCTCCAGGACGTCGGCAAGAAGCGCTCCAAGGGCTTCTCCCTCGGTATGGGCCAGCGCCTCGGCATCGCGGCCGCGCTGCTCGGCGACCCACAGGTGCTGCTCTTCGACGAGCCGGTCAACGGACTGGACCCGGAGGGCATCCTGTGGGTCCGGAACCTGATGCGGCGACTGGCGAGCGAGGGCCGTACGGTCTTCGTCTCCAGCCATCTGATGAGCGAGATGGCGCAGACCGCCGACCATCTCATCGTCATCGGGCGCGGACAGCTGATGGCCGACATGTCCGTGCAGGAGTTCATCGAGCGCAACTCCATCGGGTTCGCCCGGGTACGCACCCCGGACGGCGCGCCGGAGCAGCGCGAGAAGCTGGTCACGGCCTTGCAGGAGGCGGGCGGCCAGGCGCAGCCCGAGGAGGACGGCGCGCTGCGCGTCACCGGGCTGCCGCTGCCGCGCATCAGCGACCTGGCACACGGCGCGGATGTCCGGCTGTGGGAACTCTCGCCGCACCAGGCGTCGCTGGAAGAGGCGTACATGCGGCTCACCCAGGGCTCGGTGGACTACCGCTCGACGGCCGATATGCGCGCGGGGCTGCAACAGCCGGCACCAGGCACGGCACCAGGCACGGCACCAGGGGTGATGCCACCGCAGCCGGCTGCCGTACCGGGGATGGCCCCCGCACCGCAGATGCCGCCGCCCCCGCATGCCACCCCGGCACAGGGGGGCCTGTACGGCGGCACACCGCAGCTGGACCCCGTACCGCCGCCGCAGGACGTCGTACCGCAGCGGGGCGCCCCCGAGGGCGGCACGCTCCAGATGCGGGCGCCGCAGGCCCCCGCGGGCGGAGCGGGCGCCCCCAACCCGTACGCCACCGGCACCCCGGCGCCACCTTCCGCCGGCCCCGCGCCTTCGGCCGACCCGCTGGCCAAGGGCATCCCCGGCAACGCCGGTGACCACGCAAGCAGCGCCGCCAAGAACGAAGGCGAGGACGCCTGATGAGCACCCAGCAGCACGAGGCCCAGGCGGCTCCGCAGGCCGAGTGGCCGCAGGGGATCGCCCCGTACAGCTCGCCCATCCCGATGGCGCGGACCCACCTCGGTCACGCGCTGGTCGCGGAGTGGACGAAGATCCGCACCGTGCGCTCCACCGTCTGGACCTTGAGCGTGATGTTCGCGCTCGTCGTCGGCATCGGCCTGCTGACGGCCTTGGGGCTGAGCGGTGAGAGCTACACCGGGATGCCGCTGCTCTCCAGCGGTTTGTTCGGGCTGATGCTGGGCCAGATCTGCGTGATAACGCTCGGCGTGCTGGTCATCACCTCCGAGTACGGCACCGGAATGATCCGCACCACCCTCACCGCCTGCCCGCAGCGCGGCCGGGTGCTGCTGGCCAAGGCGCTGGTCTTCTTCGTGCTGGCCTTCGTGATGACGACGCTGGCCTGCACCCTCACCGCGCTCATCAACTCCGCGATGCTGAGCGACCAGACGCGTCCCTCGTACGTGGGCGACAGCGACTTCGGTGGGTCCTTCGAAGGGGGGAAGCTGGTCGCCTCCAGCGGCGAGTGGCTGGGTGCCACGGTCGGCGCGGGGCTGTATGTGGCGCTGCTGGGGCTGCTGTCACTGGCGGTGGGCGCGCTGCTGCGGCACTCGGCGGGCGCGATCACCACGATGATGGGCGTGGTCCTGCTGCCGCTGGTGATGGCGCTGTTCATGGCGGGCGAGGCCCTCCAGGACATCCGCGAGAAGCTGATGGAGTACTCCCCGCTGAACGGACTGGCCTCCCTCTACCGCATCCCCATGAGCGAGGACCAGGACGCCACCGGCTGGCCGCTGCTCGGCGGCCTGGCGGTCGTCACCCTGGTCGTCTTCGTCGTGGCCTACGCGCTGCTGAACAAGCGCGACGTGTAGCGGAATACGAGGGCTGCCCGCTCGACAACGCGGGTTGCCTCAATAGCGCGGAGCGTTACGGGACCGCTGGAGTCTGGCACTCCGGCGGTCCCGCGCGTTCCAGCAGGCGCGGTGCCAGTGCCTGCGGTCGGCCACATCGCCCTGCAGCGGCCAGGCGACGACGTGCGGGACGCCCGGCGGGATCTCCTGGTCGCAGCCGGGGCACCGGTAGTGCTTTACCGCCGCGCCTCCGCTTATCTGCCGGACCGCCCACTCCTCGCCCAGCCAGTCCTCGGTGCGCTCCAGGCCGTAGCGCTCCCGCTCGCTCCGCTCCTCGCCACCGCGCCGCACCCCGGAGCCGGTGCGGGCGGCCTTGGCTGACTTGACGGCGCCGCTGCGGGAGCGGTTACGACGCGGGGACACGTGGGCACCTCGGGGGGTCGACGGCGATGGGCGGCTGACGGCCGCTCGCGGCACCGCATGGGTCCGCGCATGAGGCGTACGGTGCGTGCGGCGCGGCGGCCGTGTGCATTCAAGCGTACGCAGGTGGGTGGCGACCGTCGGCGGCTGTCCACAGGCAGGGGCCGATTGGCGTTCATCTGATGAATGGCATCTCAGCCCGTGCCCTCGGCACCCGTGTGCCGTTATTGCTGGTTGGGGTGTCCGATCTTCCGGAGCGCCCGGTCCGGGCCGGGGAGGCCGCGGGCAGTCACGAGGGCGGTGAGAAATGCGAGTTGGAGCTTTTGTCCTGGGCGCACAGTTTCCGGGTCAGGTGCAGGACGAGGTGCTGGACCGTGCGGTGCGCATCGCCGAGGCCGCGGAGGAGGCGGGGCTGGCCGATGTCTGGCTCGCCGAGCACCATTTCGTGTCGTACGGCGTCTGCCCCTCAGCGGTGACGCTCGCGGCACTGCTGCTGGGGCGTACCCGGCGGATCGGCGTCGGCACCGCCGTCAGCGTGCTGCCCAACGCGCATCCGGTCGCCCTCGGCGAGCAGACCGCGCTGCTGCATCTGCTCTCCGAGGGCCGCTTCACGCTCGGCGTCGGACGCGGCGGGCCCTGGGTGGACCTGGAGGTCTTCGGCGGCGGCCTGCGCGCGTACGAGGAAGGTTTCCCGGAGGCGCTGGACCTGCTGCTGCGCTGGCTGCGCGAGCCGAGGGTGGGCGCGGACGGCGAGCGCTACCGCTTCCGCGAGGTATCGGTGGTGCCGCGCCCGGACACCGCGAGCCTCTCCGGAGGGGCGGCGGCCGTCCCCGGCGTGGTCGTGGCATGCACCTCTCCCGGGACCGTACGGCTGGCGGCCGAGCGGCTGCTGCCCATGCTGCTGGGCATGCACTGCGGCGACGAGGACAAGGCCGACATGACCCGCCTTTGGCGGCGTACGGCGCTGGAGGCGGGGCACACTCCGGACGCGGTCGAGGCGGTCGCCGCGCGGCATGTGTCGGCCGGTGTGGCGCAGGTCGCCGACTCCCGTGACGAGGCCCGGCAACTGCTCACCAAGGCCATGCCCGGCTGGCTGCGCGAAGGGCTGGGCCAGCATGTGACCGTCGACGGCCGGCCCCGCCCGATGCGGGACCCGCTCGGCTATACGGAGCTGCTGTGCGAGCTGCACGCGGTGGGAACGCCCCGGCTGTGCGCCGACCGGCTCGAGGCGACGGCCGAGCGCACCGGTATCGGCCGCTTCGCGCTGCTGGTCGAGGGCTGCGGAGACCGGGACGGCACGGTACGGAACGTCCACCGGCTGGCTGACGAGGTGTTGCCGCTGCTCGGCTGAGCCGGGCAGCAGCCGGGCTGCGGGCTGCTCCCCTGCAAAGGCCGAAAAACGCCGCAGACGGCACCCGGTTGCGACCCGGCGGGGCCGCAACCGGAGCTTGAACAGCTAGCGGTGACTCCTCCACCGCCACCGCCGCAACAGACGCGGGCCCTCCACCTTCCGGGCCCGCTCAGCAGGTGCTCAACAGTCGCGCAACTCCGGGGACTGGTTGAGGAGCTGCCCGCGTATCGAAGTGAACCGGGAGTGCCGGTCGTCCGCCGACGCGTCCAGCGGGAAGACGGCGACCCGGTGACAGTTCTGGAACGCGAGCCGCACACCGAAGTGGCGCTCCAGTGCACCCCGGATCGCATCGCTGGCCATTGCGCGGAGCAATTGCCCTCGGTGCTGCTCATCCGGTGGCGGCGTCTGGTTGTCGGCGAACTCCCCGCCGTCCACCTTCAACTGCGCGACGAGCGAACTGACCATCTCCCAGGCGTACGGGAGGGAGGTACGGACGCAGTCGACGAACGCCGCCTCATCCACCTCGCCACGCTCTGCCTGTTCCAAGAGCGCAGGTGGGACGTCGAGCGACATGGGTTTCTCCTCTCGCGACCCGGGCCGGGAAGCCGGGTCTCTTGGGGGTGAAGGGCAATCACCGTGTAGTCGCTCCCCCAGCCTCCGGCCGGGAGGGGCCCCCACCTCGGACGGCGACGCCCAGCTTTACCGTACGGCCACCGGGGTGAGAGGAGCACGAGAATGGGAATACTCGCGCCACAGTCGAACACCCCATCCGGGGGCGAATCGCGCACTGCGCGGGTGGTCAAGTAGCGTGACCGACCATGCGTCTCGTCATCGCCCGCTGCTCCGTGGACTATGCCGGCAGGCTCACCGCACACCTGCCCTCCGCGCCCAGACTCATCCTGGTCAAGGCCGACGGATCGGTGTCCGTCCATGCCGACGACCGTGCGTACAAGCCCCTCAACTGGATGTCTCCTCCGTGCACTCTCAAAGAGGGAGACGACCAGCGCTGGACGGTGGAGAACAAGACAGGCGAGAAATTGATCATCACGATGGAGGAGATACTGCACGACTCCTCCCATGAACTGGGCGCCGACCCGGGGCTGATCAAGGATGGCGTGGAAGCGCACCTGCAGGAGCTCCTCGCCGACCGCATGGAGACGCTGGGCGACGGCTGGTCCCTGATCCGCCGCGAGTTCCCCACCGCGATCGGCCCCGTCGACATCCTGTGCCGCGACGGCGACGGGACGACCGTCGCCATCGAGATCAAGCGCCGCGGCGAGATCGACGGCGTCGAACAGCTCACCCGCTATCTGGAACTCCTCAACCGCGACCCTCATCTCGCCCCGGTCAAGGGCGTCTTCGCGGCCCAGGAGATCAAGCCCCAGGCCCGCGTCCTGGCCACCGACCGCGGCATCGACTGCGTCACCCTCGACTACGACGCACTGCGCGGCATCGAGGACGACAAACTCCGCCTCTTCTGACGCCGACGGCCCCGTCCCGCCGACAGGCCAGACGGGGCCCGCTGAGCCCGTGAACCGGATTCGGGAGCTATGACGCCGACGGGTCGGCCGACGCCGAGGACGGATCGTCGCTCGGGGAGCGGTCGGTCGACGTGCTCGTATCCGTGCTGCCCGAGGGGGACTTCGGGGGCTCCTCCGACGTCGGGTCGTCGCTGGGCGTGGGCGACGGGTCGTGGGACGAGGGCGGGTCGTCCGGCGAGGAGGACGGGGGACGGCTCGGCGAGGAGGGCGGGTCGTCCGGCGAGGACGATGGCTTCTCCGGGCTGCTGGGGTCGTCCGGAGCGCTGGAGGAGCCGTTGGAGGAGCTCGGCTCGTCCGCGGGTGTCCCGGGGTTCTGCGAGGGGGCCGGAAGGTCCGCGCCGGGCGCCGGCTTGCCCGCTGCCGGCCGCTGCTGTTCCGGCTTTCCGCTCGGGCTGTCCTCGCCGGGCGACTCGTCGCCGGGGGCGTTGTCCTGGTCGTCCTGCGAGGTGGAGGAGTCCGGCCGTACGGAGTCCGGGGGGCCGTCGTCGGTGGCGGAGCCGAGGGTGACGACGGTGCCGACCACGGCGGCGAGCAGCGCGCCCGCGCCGGCCACCGCCATGTTCCGCTTGCTGCTGGTGAAGGCCCGCCAGCCGCGCGGTGCGCCGTGCCGGCCGCCGCCCGCGCCGGACGACGCGAGGCCGCCCGGGTCCGCCGCACCGCCCGTCGCCGAGACCAGCGTCTCCCCCGGCGGCTGTGCGGCGGCGGCCGACATGACGGATGTGGTGGCGGCATCGGCGTCCGTGGACGCTGCGCCGACGGCCCGGGCGCCCAGGGCCGGCGTATCGGTGAACGTATGCGCTGACGGTTCGGGGAAGGCCGCCATGGGCGTGGTGACTGGGCTGTCTCCCTCCGGTGCGGAGACGCCGGGGGCCGGGTGGGCGGCCGGGCCGGGGGGCGGTCCCGGGGTGCCGGTCGCGGCGAGCCGGTCGGTCACCAGCGCCAGCGCCCTGCGGCCCGCGACCATGCCGCGCTGCTCGGCCAGGGTGCCGCGCAGTCCGAGCGCCGTCTCCAGCTCGGAGCGGGCCCGCTCGGGGTTGTCGGCGGAGAGGGCGAGGATGCCCAGTTCGTGGTGGAAATAGGCTTCCTCGGCGAGCTCGCCGGAGGCCCGTGCCGCCTCCTGGCCGCAGCGCAGCACCCGCTCCCAGGCGCTCCAGCGCATCCCCGCCGCAAGCACGGGCGCTGCCGTACGGGCCAGCAGCACCGCTGCGCTGGAGTTGCCGCCGCGCTGGGCGCCCCGTACGGCGGCGAGCAGCGCGTCGGCCTCCAGCGCGACGCTGTCGGGGGCGACCGAGGGCTGACCGGCCCACCAGCTGTAGTGCTGTGCGGCGGCGAGGGCGTAGGCGGTGCCGCCCTCCGCGTATCCGGCCTCGGTGAGTTGGGCTGCGACGCCTGCGGCGAGCTTGAAATGGCCGCCTGCCGGACTGATCAGCCCGGAGGCCAGCAGTTCGGCGAGGCTGTCGTCGGCCTGCGGGTCGCCGACGAGGGCGGGCAGGTGGTCGGGGTGCGGGAGCTGTCCGTCGAGCGCGAGAGCCAGCCGCAGGGCGCCCCGTCCGGCCTCGGGGAGCGCCGCGGCCAGCAGCGGTGCCAGCGCCACGTCGTCCGACAGACCGGGGACGACGCCGCCGCTGCCCTGGAGCCGCAGCAGCGCGCCGGCTTGGACGAAGCGCAGCGGCAGCCCTTCCGAGTCGAACCACAGATCGGCCGCCCAGTCGGCCTCGTCGTCGGTGAGCTGCCGGTGTACCGCACGCTCCAGCAGTTCTATGCAGGCGGTGCGGCTCAGCCCCGGCAGGAACACCTCTTCCACGTGCGAGCGGGAGGCGGGCGCGGTCACATCGGGGTTGGCGGTGAACAGGAAGGCGCACTCGGGCGTGGCCTGCAGCAGCTCGTCGAGGGCCGCGCCGCCGAACTCCAGGTCGTCGACGAGGACGACGGCGCCGATCCCGCTCAGCGCGCTGACCAGCTCGGCCTTCCCCGGGCGGTGCAGGGGGGCACTGTGCACGGTGGCGAACAGGTCGTACATCAGGTCGCTCGGGGTGCGGTGGTAGCCACTGAGGCGGACCACCCCGTCGGGCGCGAGGGAGGCGACGTCGGCGGCTACGGCGTCGAGGAGGACGCTGCGGCCTGATCCGGCGGGTCCGGTGAGCCGGACCGAGCGACCGCGGGAGAGCAGCCGGGAGAGCCGCTCGCGCTCCTCGTCACGCTCCAGCAGGCTGCCGGGCGGCAGTGCCGCCGCCGCGGTGGCCGTTTCCGGGACGGGGCGGTCCCGGGGGGCGAGCTTGGGCGGGGCGTCGCGCTGCTCCCCCGGCGGGCAGGGTTCGATCTCGCTGCCGTCAACCGGGTTGATCGTCACGAGGTACTGATCGGCGACCAGCCGGACAGCCCGGGCCGGTTCGCCGCCGGTCCCGCTGTCCGGTTCGCTGCTGGTCACGTCGCCGGTGGGCTCGTGCTCGTCCCCGTGGGCGTAGCGGTCGCTGCCGTGCCGTTCCATCGTCATGTCTCCCAAGAGCAGGTGGCGCGGCCGGCTGACCGGGAGGGGCCGGGCCGGTGCGCGGCCTCCATTGTCCAGGAAGCGGCGGCGCGCGGTGACGGTACCGGCCCAGTTGTCATGGCTTCGCCAGAATGCCGGGCTGTCCGGACCTGGACCTGGCGGCCGGTGAGCCGCCCGGCGCGGGGGTCTCGATGGCGAGGATCCGATGCAGCCGGGTGGCCACCAGCAGGCGCTGCATCTGCGGGGGCACCTCACGCAGGACGAGTCTGCGGCCACACCGTCCCGCGCGGCGATGTGCGCCCATGATGACGCCGAGACCCGTGGCGTCCCACGAGTCGAGCTCGGCGAGGTCCAGCACGAGGTCGCCGTCACCCGAGTCGACGGCTGCGTGCAGGACCGTACGGGCGTCCGCCGCGCTGCGGACGTCAAGACGACCTCCGACGACCAGCTCGGCGTGGTCGCCCCTGATGTGCATATACGCTCCTATATTCGCGGAGTGCTGTCCCTGGCGTGCTTCCTTGCGGCGTGCTCTCTTATGGCCGTTACGGCCCATCGGTTGTGCCGTTGCGGCCCCACGGTGCCCCCACCACAGATGACTGGCACCGCAACGGTGGAGTTGCCGTCCGTGTCCTGACTGATACCGAGTTTCACTCCTGCGAGGGAGCCGAACGCGGTCGTCGCGTGGACCGGCTCACCCTCCCCCAGCCTTCGGCCGAGGGAGGACGGAGCGGTCTGCGCAGCCAGGACGTTCGGGCACCCCGCGGAGCGGATCAGTGGGGGTAGAAGCCCTGACCGGTCTTGCGGCCCAGGTCACCGGCGTCGACCATGCGCCGCATCAGCTCCGGCGGGGCGAACTTGGCGTCCTGGGATTCGGTGTGGATGTTCTCGGTGGCGTGCAGCAGGATGTCGACGCCGGTCAGGTCGGCGGTGGCGAGCGGGCCCATGGCATGGCCGAAGCCCAGCCGGCAGGCGGTGTCGATGTCCTCGGCGGAGGCGACGCCGGACTCGTAGAGCTTGGTGGCCTCCACCACGAGCGCCGAGATGAGACGGGTGGTGACGAAGCCGGCGACGTCCCGGTTGACGACGACGCAGGTCTTGCCGACCGATTCGGCGAACTCCCGTGCGGTGGCGACGGTTTCGTCGCTGGTCTTCAGGCCCCGCACCAGCTCGCACAGGGCCATCATGGGCACCGGCGAGAAGAAGTGCGTGCCGACGACCCGCTCGGGCCGGCCGGTGGCCGCCGCGATCTTGGTGATGGGGATGGCCGAGGTGTTGGAGGCGAGGACGGTCCGGTCGCCGACCAGCTTGTCGAGGGCGGCGAAGATCTCCCGCTTGACCTCGATCTTCTCGAAGACGGCCTCGACGACGATGTCCGCCTCGGCCGCCGCGTCCAGATCCGTGGTGGTGGTGATACGGCCGAGAGCGGCCTCCGCTTCGGCGGCGTCGAGCTTGCCCTTGGAGACGAACTTGTCGTACGACGCCTTGATGCCGTCCCTACCGCGGGCGAGTGCCTCGTCCGTCACATCGCGGAGCGTCACGTCCCAGCCCGCCTGAGCGGAGACCTGTGCGATTCCGGAGCCCATGAGTCCGGCTCCGATGACGGCGAGCCTCTTCGCCACGTTCTTCACCCTCACTTCGTCGCGCCGGGCCGCGCGCCCGCTGCTGCGGCGTGCCTCAGCGCCTTGTGAATGACCGTCCGTTGGGCGGACATTAGCGTCTATCGGCAAGGCGTGGGAGACGAAGAGACACGTATCACGTCTCACATGGCGGACGTCACACCGTGCGGCCGGCACCTCGGCGCCGGGGCCATCAGCCGGGCTTCACCGCGTACTTGAGGAAGCATTCCGAGACGAGCTTCTCGTAGGTGTTGAGCTTCCGGAGCGCGTCGATCGCCGTCCGTTCGGGTGACATCCCCGCGCCGATGGCACGGGTGGCTCCCCGGAAGAGCTGGTTGCTGATGTGCACCAGTTCCCCGGCGACCAGCTGGGGCATCGGGTCGTCGGGCTCCGCGCCGGTCTCCTCGGCAAGCGTCGCGGTGAGCCGTTCTGCGGTCTGGTACTGCATGAGCATCATGCGGGCCAGCAGCGAGGGCGCCTCGTGGATGCAGCGCACGAACTTGTCGTAGCCCTCCGTCACCCCGGCGTAGACGCTGCGGTCCTCGATCTCTTCGCGCAGCCTGCCCAGTACGGCCTCGGCCGCCGACTGGCCCGGCAGCCGCTCCCGCACGAAGCGGGAGGGGCGGTCGATCACCTCCTCCGCGCGGTCGAAGAAGAGGTCCTCCTTGGTCGGAAAGTAGTTGTAGACCGTGTTCACCGAGACGTCGGCGGCCTCCGCGATCTCGGCGATGGTGACCGCGTCGAAGCCGCGGTCGAGGAAGAGACCCGTGGCGATGTCGGAGATCCGCAGCCGGGTCTCCCGCTTCTTCCGCTCCCTGCGGCCTTCCTGAGGGGCAGTGCTGGTCATGGCTCCATCGTAGGCCAGGGTGGGGTTCGCCAAATATTGGAGTGGTTGCAAGTTTTGAGTCACTCTGTTTTTCTGGGGTCATGCCAGCAGCCATCCACACCACCGGGCTGACCCGGACCTTCCGCACCAAATCCCGCACCGTCGAGGCCGTACGCGGCATCGATCTGACCGTCGAGCAGGGCGAGATACTTGGCTTTCTCGGCCCCAACGGAGCGGGCAAGACGACGACGCTCCGGATGCTCACGACCCTGCTGCCCCCCACCTCGGGCACCGCGACCGTCGCCGGGCACGACCTGATCGCGGACCCCAGGGGCGTACGGGAGCGGATCGGCTACGTCGCACAGTCCGGCGGCGTCGACCCCACCGTGAGCGTCCGCGAGGAGCTGACGACCCAGGGCAGGCTCTACCGGCTCAGCAAGTCCGGTGCCGCCCAGCGCACCGAGGAGCTGGCCCGGGAGCTCGATCTGAGCGCGCTGCTCGACCGCCCCTGCGGCTCCCTCTCCGGGGGACAGCGGCGGCGGCTGGACATCGCCATGGCGCTCACCCACAGTCCGGCGCTGCTCTTCCTCGACGAGCCGACGACCGGCCTCGATCCCGGCAGCCGCGCCGACCTGTGGCAGCTGGTCCGGCGGCTGCGCGACGAGCGCGGCATGACGGTCTTCCTGACCACGCACTATCTGGACGAGGCCGACGCACTCGCCGACCGGCTGGTGATCGTGGACGACGGCCGGGTCGTCGCGCACGGCACCTCGGCCGAGCTCAAGCAGACCTACGCGGGTGCGGCCGACGCTGGCCTCCAGGACGCCTTCATCGCCATCACCGGACGCCGCACCCAGCGCGAGGAGGAACCGGCACCCGTCGCCGTCTGACCGCCTCACCGACCGCAGAGAGAACGGACAACCTTCCTGTGTCCCACCTGTTGACCGACACCGGCATCATCGCCGGGCGCTACATCCGGCAGACGGCGTCCTCCAAGATCGGGCTGCTGTTCGGGGCGCTTCAGCCGCTGCTCTTTCTCGTCCTCTTCGGCCCCCTCCTGGAAGACCTCCACCTGGGCGGGCGCGGTGACTCCTGGCAGACGCTGGTGCCGGGGCTCCTCGTCCAGCTCACCCTGTTCTCCTCCGCCTTCGCCGGGTTCACGATCCTGATGGAGAAACACAACGGCGTGGTCGAGCGGATGCGGGTGACCCCCGTCAGCCGGCTTGCGCTGCTGCTGGGGCGCCTGCTGCGCGACGCGCTCCAGCTGTTCGCACAGTCGCTGTTGCTCATGCTGGTCGGCGTCGCGATGGGGCTGCGCGCCCCGGTGGCGGGAGTGCTGATCGGCTTCGTCCTGGTCGGTCTGCTCGCCGCGTCGCTCGCCTCGCTGTCGTACACGCTGGCCATGCGCGTCAACTCGCCGCAGGAGTTCGCTCCTGTCATCAGCTCTCTCAACATGCCCGCCGTGCTGCTGTCCGGCATCCTGCTGCCGATGAGTTTGGCGCCCGGCTGGCTGGACGCCCTCTCTCACTTCGTGCCCTTCCGGTACGTCGTCGACGCCGTACGGGACGCTTTCGCCGGGAACTACGCGGACGGCTCCGTCCTTCTCGGCGCTGCGGTGGCTGCCGCTTTGGCTGTCGCGTCACTGAGCTTGGGCGCGGGGGTGTTCCGCAAGGTGAGTGCCTAGCGCCTTGCTGGTGTCCTGGCAACGGGGTGCCCCTGCCGGAGGCTCGCAGGCTTTGCGGGTGCGTTGTGGCCGATGGGGGCACCTCCCGGCCGGAGGCTGGGGGAGCAGGTCCCCGCGCCCCTTCGGGGGCGCCCCCCGATACGCTCGGCGCATGGTTAACCTCACGCGGATCTACACCCGGACCGGCGACAAGGGCACCACATCGCTCGGCGACATGAGCCGCACGGCCAAGACCGACTCCCGTATCGCGGCGTACGCCGACGCCAACGAGGCGAACGCCGCGATCGGGGTGGCGCTGGCCATGGGCGAGCTGGACGAGGAAATCCGCGCCGTGCTGCTGCGGGTGCAGAACGACCTGTTCGACGTAGGGGCCGACCTCTCGACGCCGGTCGTGGAGAGCCCCGAGTTCCCGCCGCTGCGGGTCGAACAGACCTACATCGACAAGCTGGAGGCCGACTGCGACCGCTTCCTGGAGGGCCTGGAGAAGCTGCGCTCCTTCATCCTTCCGGGCGGTACGCCGGGCGCGGCGCTGCTACACCAGGCGTGCACCGTGGTGCGCCGGGCCGAGCGCTCCACATGGGCGGCGCTGGAGGAGCACGGCGAGACGATGAATCCGCTGACCGCGACCTACCTCAACCGCCTCTCCGACCTGCTGTTCATCCTCGCCCGTACGGCCAACAAGGCGGTCGGCGACGTGCTGTGGGTGCCCGGGGGCGAGCGGTGAGCATCGCGGCGCGGGGGCGGGGCCGCCGGCCCGCGCTGCTGATGGACCTGGGCGGGGTGCTGGTCGAGGACATACTTCCGGCCGCCGCAGCCAAGTGGTCGGCGCGACTGGGCATCACGGAGCGGGACTTCGTCACGGCGGTCTACGCGGGCAACGACACCGAGGTGCTCGTCGGCCGGATGAGCGGCCCCGCGTGGTGGTCCGTCGTCCGCGAACGGCTCGCGCTGGACGAGGACGGCGTCGCCGAACTGCGCGAGGATCTGGCGGGCAACCCGGCGTGGGACCAGGCGCTGCTCGACGCGGTGGCCGGGTTGCGCGGCCGGGCGCGTACGGCGTTCGTCAGCAACGCCTGGCCGGACGCCCGCCCCAACCTCGCCCCGTTGCTGTCGGTCGCCGACGAGGCCGTGCTCTCCTGCGAGGTGGGCTTCGCCAAGCCTGACCCTCGCATCTACACGCACACGCTTCAGCTGCTGGGCGCCGCCGCCGAGGACTCGTTGTTCGTGGACGACGTCCCGGAGAACGTCGAGGCCGCCCGCGCCCTGGGCATGGCGGGACATCTCCATACGGACTCCGCCGGCACCCGCACCGTGCTCGAGACGTTCGCCGCCCGGCTGCCTCAGGTCGAGGAAGACTGACCGAAAACATGCGAGTACTGTGCCCCGCATGTCGATACCGGGGGCACAACCGCAACAGCCACAGCAGCCGTACTCACAGCAACCCACATCCACCGCGACGCCCGCATACCAGTTCAATCCATACGCACAACCGCAGACTCCGCCGCCCGGTCCGCCCGGGCAGCCGCCGGGCGGGCCGGGGCGCGGCGGCGGTCCGCGCTGGCTGTGGGCGCTGGGCGGCGTGGTGATCGCGTCCGTCACCTGGGCCGCGACACTGATGGCTACCGGCGCGCTGGACAAGGACGCCTCCGACTCGGCCACGGCCGACTTCCAGGGCTACCGCTTCCACCACGACATGTGCGAGACGGCGAAGCTCGCGTCGTTCCGGCAGGAGTACAAGATCGAGAAGTCCGCCTCGGACGATCCCGACGGCTACTCCTCCCGGCAGAAGGGCCTCGACGTCAGCAACTGCAGCCGCACGATGGTCGAGCACGGCGAGACGTCGAAGACGCCCCCGACCACCTATGTGTCCACCACCGTGAAGTGGCACAAGAAGACCGATCCCGCAGGCGAGTTCGCCTCCGAGCAGCGGACGTGGAAGGACCAGAAGTCCGGTACGTACCAGTACTCGGTCTCCCGCGTCGACGGCTTCGGTGACGAGGCGTACATGATCAAGGAGAAGCGCGGCGACAGCCTGGGCAGTCTCAAGCTGGAGGTGCGAGCCGGGTGGATGACGTACGAGATGAGCTGGAGCTGGTTCGGCGGCGGCATTGACGAGGATTTCGAGCCACCGTCCGAGTCAGCCGTGACCGGCTGGATGAAGAAGGACACCCGCGCCACCCTGAAGGGGCTCGAGCAGCCGGACTCCAAAGAGGCCCCCGGCCGCGACCCGGGCGCGTAGCAGGGCCCTCCTCTCCCCTTACGCGGTGATGTTCCGCTCGATCCACTCCACTCCGAAGCGCACCAGCTCCGCCGCCTCGAACAGATGGCTTTCAGCCGCCCCGACCCGGCCACGAACGCCGATGCCTGCAGCCAGCGCCTCCTGCGCGATGGCGGTGAACGGCCAGACGCCCTCCGGTACGGTCTGCCCGTAGTCGAACGCCTCGTCCTCGGTGTCGATGTCCCAGTAGCGCTGCCAGACGCGCCTGCCGTCGGAGTCCAGGACCGGGACCTCGTAGTTGAGATGACGCTTGCCGGGCGCCTGGGCCAGCGCCTCGGCGTGATGCAGGATCGTGAGCGTGTCGAGCGGGGCGCCCAGCAGCAGCACACGGCCCCCGGCGTCGACGAGCCTGCCGAGCGGTCCCCGCGCGCCGTACGGGTCGTCCCAGGGCACGTCCAGTACCAGCGCCTCGGCCTGCGCGCCGAGCGCGGCGAAGCTGTCGGGATGCCGGGTGCGCAGGGCCCCGGGCAGGCGGCGCAGGGCCTCGGGAAGGCGGCCGTTGTCGTGCGTGCCCTCGCTCAGCTCGGGGTCGTACACGGGGTGTTCGGCCCGCACGGCGTCCTGCCACGGTGCGGGCCAGTCGGTGAAGTCGTGCGGCGGCGCATCGTTCCAGCCGCTGTAGACGAGCAACGTGCCCTTCTCCCCGAGCACTTCGCGCAGTGCCGCGATGACGGTGAGGGGGCCACCAGGCACATAGCCGAGCGCGGAGAGCGCGGTGTGGAACATGACGGTGTCACCGGGCCGCAGGCCCAGCTCGGTAAGCTCCCGGACCAGTCTGCTGCGGGTGACGGGTCCGTCGGAGCGAGCCAGCAATGTGCGTTCGTCCATCCGGCGAGCGTACGAGGATCAAGGGCAGCTCGGCGTCCGGTTTTTTTCCGGACACCGGCTGCCAGTTGTTCTTGTACCCCGGCGGCCGACTACTTCCGGGCACCGGTGTCCACCGGGTCGCGCTGCACCGCGGGGCGCTCCTCCTGTCCCGGTGCCGACGAATCCGCGCCGTTCTTGGGCCGCTTGGGCCATATCGTGTAGCTCAGCGCGATGATCAGGCTGATCCCGACCACGAAGCCCATCCGGCTCTGCCACTGGCGCAGCGACTCGGTCTGCTCGGCTCCGCCGACGTACCAGATCGCGATCTGGAGCAGCCCGGCGGCGATGGCGGCGGCACCGATGGAACGGGCCGCCATCTTCCACTCGTGCACCGTGCGCGCCCTCCCGTAGCGGGGCGGCTTTGCCGGGCGCGGGCCCCTGCCGAGCAGGTGCGCGGCATGACCGTCCGCCCACTTGACCATGTAGTGCCCGTAGGTCACGGTGAAGCCGATGTACACGGCGGCCAGTCCGTGCATCCAGTCGGGCTCCGCACCGTTCCGCAGATCGATCGCGGTGACGACCAGCAGCACCACCTCCAGCAGCGGCTCGCACAGCAGCACCGCCGCGCTCGTACGGGGCATCCGCGCGAGGTAGCGCAGCGCGAGGCCCGCTGCGAGCATCACCCAGAAGCCGACCTCGCAGACGACGATCAGCGTCACGATCATGAATGAACGCCCTCCTGGCGTATGTCCCCGGCGGGGATGATGGCGAACTGCTCCCGGTCGCCCTGCCCTCCCCCATGGCGGACGCGGCGTCCGGACGCGCCCCTCCACCTTCGCGTTCCGGGACGACCCGGCGCGTCGTCGTCCGTGACGATTCAGGGCGCTGCGAACTGCATCGAAAGATGCAGTGGCGCTCCACGGACGCTCGCCCCGGCGGTGGACCCCCGGCGCTTGCCGGCCCGCGAGAATGGGGCCATGACCACCGTCCCGGCCACGACCTGGCCCCGTACGCTGCGTGGCCTGCGCCCGCACCAGGACGATGTGCTGATCGCGCTCACCGGACTCGCCTGCGGGCTGCTGCTGTGGGGGCTCGACCTCGGCAGTGATCCGCTGTGGGCCTCCGGCTCGCGCTGGCTGATGCTGATGCCGCTCGGTGTGATGTGTGTGGTCGCGCTGCTGCGGCGTTCCGGCCAGCCGTACGTGCTGTGGTTGGGCATCGCCGCCGAGGTGGCCGACGTGCTGATGGGCTCGCTGCTGGCGACGCTGGTGCTGTTCACGGACCTGCTCTACGCCGCCGTGCTGTACGGCTCCCCCCGTCTTGCCCGGGTGACGCTGCGGGCCTCGGCGGTGGTCACCGTGGTCGTCACGGTGGGGCTGCTGATCGCCTTCCAGCGGGCCGACATGCTGCTGATGGGCGCAGCCTGCGCCGGTGTGCTGCTCGTCCCCACCACCACGGGCGAGATGATCCGCAACCACCGTGACAAGGCGGCAGCCGAGCGGCTGCGGGCCGAGCAGACCGCAAGGCTCGCGGAGTTGGACCGCAAGCATGCGGTCGACGCCGAGCGTGCCCGGATGGCGCGCGAGCTGCACGACGTCGTCGCCAACCACCTCTCGGCCATCGCCATCCACTCCTCGGCCGCGCTCTCCTTCCCCGCCTCCCGCGACAGTGGCGAGGCCACCCGCGAAGCCCTGGGCGTCATCCGCGAGAACAGCGTGCAGGGACTGGCCGAAATGCGCCGCCTCATCGGGCTGCTGCGCAATGCGGGTGGCTCCGAGGCACCCGCGGCGACGCCCTCCCTCGACGGACTCGATGCTCTGCTGACCCGCGCCCAGGCGATGGCGGGCGACGGTCGTACATTCACGCTGGCGGACCACAGGCCCCGGGGCGAACCGCTGCCCACCCCCGTGGAGTTGACCGCCTACCGCATCGTCCAGGAGGCCGTCACCAACGCGCTCAAGCACGCGGGGCCCGGTAACGTCACCGTGGAACTCGACCGGGACGGCGCCCGCCCGGACACGCTCGGCATACGCGTCAGCAGTCCGCTGGACGGCGCTCCGGCCGACGACGGTGCCCCGCGCGCGCCCGGCGCCGGCGCGGGGCTCGTCGGGATGCGGGAGCGGGTGGAGCTGCTGGAGGGCGAGCTGGCGGCGGGGCCTGCGACCGGTACGGGTGGCGAGCCGGTCTGGCTGATTCACGCGGTGCTGCCCGCACCGCACGAGACGGACGCGGTCATCGCCGGGAACGGTGCGCCGCGCCGATCGGTGCCGAGCGCCGATCCGAGCCAAGGGAGACAGAGCCGTGACAGCTGACCGGACCGTCCGGGTGCTGGTCGCCGAGGATCAGCAGGCCGTACGCGCGGGGCTGGTACTCATCCTCCGCAACGCCCCGGGCATCACCGTGGCCGGCGAGGCGGGAGACGGTGAGGAGGCGGTACGGCTCGCCCGCGAACTCGCCCCCGACGTGGTGCTGATGGACATCCAGATGCCCCGCCTGGACGGCGTCACCGCCACCCGCCGCATCACCGCGGAACGCCTCGCCGACGTGCTCGTGCTGACGACGTTCGACCACGACGAGTACGTCTTCGGCGCGCTCCGCGCGGGCGCCGCCGGCTTTCTACTCAAGGACAGCGAGGCGGCGGCGGTGGTGGACGCGGTACGTACGGTCGCACGCGGCGAGGGCATGATCGCGCCCGGCGTGACGCGGCGGCTGATCGCCGAGTTCGCGGGCGCGCGCCCGGTCCCGGTCGGGGACCCGCCACCCGGGCTGGACGCACTGACGCGGCGCGAGCGGGAGGTGCTGGGGTGCCTCGGTGAGGGGCTCTCCAACGCGGACATCGCCCGCCGCCTCACCATGGCGGAGGCCACCGTCAAGACCCACGTCAGCCGACTGCTCGCCAAACTGGACCTGCGCAGCCGCACCCAGGCCGCCGTACTCGCCCAGGAGTTGGGGATCACCGCACCGTAATCCCCTCGCGCCCCTTCGGAGTCCCTCAGGCCACGTTGACGCGCTGCCCGGGTGGTGCCGCCTCCAGCCAGGCGAGGAAGCCCGTGAGGGCGTCCTCGCTCAGGGCGAGCTCGACGCGTGTGTGTTCCGGGCCCACCGCACACGCCAGCACCACAGCGTCGGAGAGCAGCGCCTGCTCCTCCTCGCCGAGCGGGGAGCGCCGCTCCAGAACGTCAATGGCCCCGCGCACCAGATGGCGGCGGGGCCTGGGGGCATAGGAGAAGACGCGGAACCATTCGATGCGGTCACCGTTGTAGCGGGCGATGCCGTACGCCCAGCCTTTCCCTTTGGGGTCGGTGGCCTCGGAGTCGGTGACCGCCCACCGCAGATTGCAGTCGAACGTTCCGCCTGACCGCTGGATGAGCCGTCGGCGTACCCCGAAGGCGAAAAGCCCCGCCATCACCAGCAGGACGACCACGCCGCACAGCAGCAGAGCGAGGACCATCTTCACCGACCTCCTCGCTCTCTCCGGGACCTGCCGCGGGGCAAGTCTCTCAAACCCTGCTGTATGGCTTCAGCCGCGGACGGACCCGGATAATTCCGGGACCACCCGCGGCTGAGGGTCGTCGTGCGCCAGGCGTGACGCGACAAACGTCAGCGTGCGGCTGTCACCGCTCGCAGCCGGACGTCGGCGCGCTTCTCGGCGTCCTCGTCGGCCTTGGACTTTGCCTCCTCCAGCGCGCGCTCCGCCCGCTCGACATCGATCTCGTCGGTCAGCTCCGCGATCTCGGCGAGCAGCGAGAGCTGGTTGTCGGCGAAGGAGATGAACCCGCCGTGCACCGCGGCGACGACGGTGCCGCCGCCGCTCTCGCCGGTCGTACGGATGGTGACCGGGCCGGACTCCAGCACGCCGAGCAGCGGCTGGTGGCCGGGCATGACACCGATATCACCCGAGGAGGTGCGCGCGACGACCAGGCTGGCCTCGCCGGACCAGACCTTGCGGTCGGCGGCGACCAACTCGACGTGCAGCTCAGCCACTGTGGCTCCTCAGACTGGGATGGGGAAAGGATAAGGGGTGCGGCGGGGGCGCGTGCACTCGCACCCTGCCCCCGCCACGAAGTCCGGTGTCAGGAGACGCCGAGCTCCTTCGCCTTGGCCTTGAGGTCGTCAAGGCCACCGCACATGAAGAACGCCTGCTCGGGGAAGTGGTCGTACTCGCCGTCGGCGATCGCGTTGAAGGCCGCGATCGACTCGTCCAGCGGCACGTCCGATCCGTCGAGACCGGTGAACTGCTTCGCCGCGTGGGTGTTCTGCGACAGGAAGCGCTCGATGCGGCGGGCGCGGGACACCGTGAGCTTGTCCTCCTCGGACAGCTCGTCGATGCCGAGGATGGAGATGATGTCCTGGAGGTCCTTGTACTTCTGCAGGATCCCCTTGACGCGCTCGGCGCAGTCGTAGTGCTCCTGCGAGACGAACCGCGGGTCCAGGATCCGGGACGTCGAGTCCAGCGGGTCCACCGCCGGGTAGATGCCCTTCTCCGAGATCGGACGCGAGAGCACCGTGGTGGCGTCCAGGTGCGCGAAGGTCGTCGCCGGGGCCGGGTCGGTGAGGTCGTCCGCGGGCACGTAGATCGCCTGCATCGAGGTGATGGAGTGACCGCGGGTCGAGGTGATGCGCTCCTGGAGCACACCCATCTCGTCCGCCAGGTTCGGCTGGTAGCCCACAGCGGAGGGCATCCGGCCCAGCAGGGTGGAGACCTCGGAACCGGCCTGGGTGAAGCGGAAGATGTTGTCGATGAAGAACAGCACGTCCTGCTTCTGCACATCGCGGAAGTACTCCGCCATGGTCAGACCGGCCAGCGCGACCCGGAGACGCGTCCCCGGGGGCTCGTCCATCTGGCCGTAGACCAGCGCGGTCTGCGGGAGCACGCCCGACTCTTCCATCTCCGCGATGAGGTCGTTGCCCTCACGCGTACGCTCGCCGACGCCGGCGAACACGGAAACGCCCTCGTGCAGCTTGGCCACACGCATGATCATTTCCTGGATGAGCACGGTCTTGCCGACGCCCGCGCCGCCGAACAGGCCGATCTTGCCGCCCTTGACGTACGGGGTCAGCAGGTCGACGACCTTCAGACCGGTCTCGAACATCTCGGTCTTGGACTCGAGCTGGTCGAAGGCGGGGGCCTTGCGGTGGATGGACCACCGCTCGGTCACCTCGGACTCGGCCTCCGGCTCGTTCAGGATCTTGCCGAGGGTGTTGAAGACCCGGCCCTTGGTGACGTCACCGACGGGCACGGTGATGCCCGCACCGGTGTCGGTCACCGGGGCCTGGCGGACCAGGCCGTCGGTGGGCTGCATGGAGATGGCGCGGACCAGCCCCTCGCCGAGGTGCTGGGCGACCTCCAGGGTCAGCGTCTTCTTCTTGCCCTCTTCGGCCGGGTCGAGGACCTCGACCGTCAGGGCCTGGTAAATGTCCGGCATGGCGTCGACGGGGAACTCCACGTCGACGACCGGGCCGATGACCCGGGCGACGCGGCCCGTCGCAGCGGCCGTCTCAACTGTGGTGGTCATGGTTAGCGGTCACTCCCCGCGTTAGCGTCAGCCAGCGCGCTCGCCCCACCGACGATCTCGCTGATTTCCTGGGTGATGTCGGCCTGGCGGGCCGCGTTGGCAAGCCGCGTCAGCGACTTGATGAGGTCTTCGGCGTTGTCGGTCGCGGACTTCATCGCCCGGCGGGTGGCGGCGTGCTTGGAGGCCGCCGCCTGGAGCAGGGCGTTGTAGACGCGCGACTCGACGTACCGCGGCAGCAGCGCGTCCAGTACGTCCTCGGCCGAGGGCTCGAAGTCGTACAGCGGCAGGACTCCTTTGCCGCCGCCCGCCTCCGGAGCCTTGCCGCCCTCGTCGAGGGCGAGCGGCAGCATCCGGGCGTCCACCGCGGTCTGCGTCATCATCGAGATGAACTCGGTGTAGACGATGTGCAGTTCGTCCACGCCGCCCTCGGCGGTCTCCGCCTGCACCGCCTCGATCAGCGGGGCGGCCACGGCCTTCGCGTCGGCGTAGGTCGGGCTGTCGGTGAAGCCGGTGAACGACTCCTTGACGGGACGGTTGCGGAAGCCGTAGTAGGCCACACCCTTGGAGCCGACGATGTAGCTGACGATCTCCTTGCCCTCGGCGGCCAGCCGTGCGTTCAGCACCTCGGCCGCCTTGATGGCGTTGGAGTTGTAGCCGCCCGCCAGCCCGCGGTCGCTCGTGATGAGCAGCACCGCGGCCCGCTTCGGCTGCTCCGCCTCGGTCAGCAGCGGGTGCCTGGCGTCGGAGCCCTGCGCGACGGCGGTGACCGCGCGGGTCAGCTCCTTCGCGTACGGCTCGGAGGCGGCCACCCTGCGCTGCGCCTTGATGATGCGCGAGGCGGCGATCATCTCCATCGCCCGGGTGATCTTCTTGGTCGCGGAGACGGACTTGATCCGCCTCTTGTAGACCCTGAGCTGGGCACCCATGCTCAGCCCTCGCCCAGCAGCTTGCCGTCCGAGGTCTCGAACTGCGTCTTGAACTTGTCGACCGCGTCGCTCAGCGCCTGGACCGTGTCGTCCGACATCTTGCCGCCCTCGCGGATGCCGGTCATCAGGGCCTGCTCATCGCGGTGCATGTAGTCCAGCAGCTCGCGCTCGAAGCGCCGGATGTCCTCGACGGGTACGTCGTCCATCTTGCCGTTGGTGCCGGACCAGATGGAGACGACCTGGTCCTCGGTGGCGAACGGCTGGTACTGCGGCTGCTTGAGCAGCTCGACCATGCGCTTACCGCGCTCCAGCGCCCCCTTGGAGGCGTCGTCCAGGTCGGAACCGAAGGCGGCGAACGCCTCCAGCTCGCGGTACTGGGCCAAGTCGACCCGGAGCGAACCGGTGACCTGACGGATGGCACGGTGCTGGGCCGAGCCACCGACACGGGAGACCGAGATACCGACGTTCAGCGCCGGGCGCTGGCCCGCGTTGAACAGGTCGGACTCCAGGAAGCACTGCCCGTCGGTGATGGAGATGACGTTGGTCGGAATGAACGCCGAGACGTCGTTGGCCTTCGTCTCGACGATCGGCAGACCGGTCATCGAGCCCTTGCCCATGTCGTCGGAGAGCTTGGCGCAGCGCTCCAGCAGCCGGGAGTGCAGGTAGAAGACGTCGCCCGGGTACGCCTCACGGCCCGGCGGGCGGCGCAGCAGCAGGGAGACGGCACGGTAGGCGTCGGCCTGCTTGGACAGGTCGTCGAAGACGACCAGCACGTGCTTGCCCTGGTACATCCAGTGCTGGCCGATGGCCGAGCCGGTGTAGGGGGCGATGTACTTGAAGCCCGCCGGGTCGGAGGCCGGGGCCGCGACGATCGTCGTGTACTCCAGCGCACCGGCCTCTTCCAGCGCGCCGCGCACGGACGCGATGGTGGAGCCCTTCTGGCCGATGGCGACGTAGATGCAGCGGACCTGCTTGTCCGGGTCGCCCGAGCGCCAGTTGTCACGCTGGTTGATGATCGTGTCGACGCACAGCGCGGTCTTGCCGGTCTGGCGGTCACCGATGACGAGCTGGCGCTGGCCGCGGCCGATCGGGGTCATGGTGTCGACGGCCTTGTAGCCGGTCTCCATGGGCTCGTGCACGGACTTGCGCTGCATGACCGTGGGAGCCTGGAGCTCCAGGGCGCGGCGGCCCTCCGCCTCGATCTCGCCGAGACCGTCAACCGGGGCACCCAGCGGGTCGACGACGCGGCCGAGGTAGCCGTCGCCGACCGCGACCGACAGGACCTCGCCGGTCCGCTGCACCGACTGGCCCTCTTCGATGCCGCTGAACTCACCGAGGACGACCGCACCGATCTCGCGCTCCTCGAGGTTGAGGGCGAGGCCGAGGGTGCCGTCCTCGAACTTCAGCAGCTCGTTCGCCATGGCCGAGGGCAGCCCCTCGACCTTCGCGATGCCATCGCTGGCAGCGCTGACCGTACCGACCTCTTCGCGCGAGGCCGCGTCCGGCGTGTACGACTGGACAAAGGTCTCCAGCGCGTCCCGGATCTCATCCGGCCGGATCGTGAGCTCCGCCATCTGGGTTCCCTGCTCTCCTTGTTGGGCCCGTAAGTTCCTTCGGGCTCCGGGGGGTGTGAAATTCCCCCGACTCCCTTGTACGGCCCAACTCGGGCCGCTTTCGTGCTTGTTGAGTTGGTTGGCGCTCGGCGCCGGGTACTGCGTCAGCCGGCCATCCGCCGCTGGGCCTCGTCCAGCCGGTCGGCGATCGAGCCGTTGATGACCTCGTCGCCCACCCGCACCGTGATCCCGCCGAGGACCTCCGGGTCCACGTCCAGGTTCAGGTGCACCTTGCGGCCGTACAGCTTGGCCAGCGCCGCGCCCAGGCGACGCTTCTGCTCGTCGCTCAGCGGCACCGCGGAGGTCACGACGGCGACCGAGCGGTTACGGCGCTCGGCAGCCAGCCGGGACAGGGCTTCGAGCCCACTGTCCAGGCTACGTCCTCGCGGCTGAGTGACCAGCCGCGTCACCAGACGCTCGGTGGCCGGCCTGACCCGGCCCCCCAGCAGCTGGCGCACCAGGGCGCGCTTCGCCTCGGACCCGGCCGTACGGCTGGCGAGCGCCGCACGCAGGTCCGGCGCCGAGGCCGCGGTCCGGCCGAAGCGGAACAGTTCGTCCTCGACGTCGTCCAGCGAGCCGTCCCGCTCGGCGGCCACCAGGTCGGCGAGGTCCGCCAGCACCTCGATGGCGTCGACCAGGTCACGCGGCGCGGACCAGCGGGAGCGGACCATGCCGGAGACCAGGTCGGTGGCCGGGCCGCTGAGCTGACCGCCGAGCACCCGCTGTACCAGCGATGCCTTGGCCTCGCCGTCCTGCGCCGGGTCGGTGAGGACCCGGCGCAGCGAGACCTCGCGCTCCAGCAGCGCGGTGACGGCGGCGAGCTCGTCGGCGAGGCTCGCCGCGTCGACCGACGTGGAGTCGCTCAGCGCGGTCAGGCTCTCGCGCGCGGCGGCAAGCGCCTGGCGGCTCGCACCGTTCATCGGGCGGCTCCGCTGGCGTCGGCCTCGGCAGCCTCTTCGAGCCCGTCGAGGAAGCGGTCGATGACGCGGCTCTGCCGGGCGTGGTCATCGAGGGACTCGCCGACGAGCTTGCCGGCCAGGTCGGTGGCGAGCTTGCCCACGTCCTGGCGGAGCGTGTGCGCGGCCTGCTTGCGATCGGCCTCGATCTGGGCGTGGCCGGCGGCGATGATCTCCTCACGCTGCCGCTGGCCCTCGGCGCGCATCTCGGCGATGAGCGCGGCGCCCTGTTCCTGGGCCTCGGCACGCAGCCGGGCGGCCTCGTGGCGGGCCTCGGAGAGCTGCTCCTTGTACTGCTGGAGTACCTCGGCGGCCTCCTGCTGGAGCTCATCAGCCTTCTCGATGCCGCCCTCAATGGCTTCACGACGCTCATCCAGCACCTTGTTGATGCTCGGAAGGAGCTTCTTCCAGAGGAAGAAGAAGACGATGGCGAATGCGATCAGGCCGATGACCAGCTCTGGGATCGGCGGAACGAGCGGGTTCTGCGGAACCTCGGTCTCCGCCATGTTTACCAGGGCGTTCACGTCAGTGCCTTCCGTCGGAAATGGGTTCGTTCGCTCGGCACGTCAGGAGCGGAAGATGAAGCCCATGACGATGCCGATGAGGGCCAGCGCCTCACAGAAGGCGAAGCCGAGGATCTGGTTCTGGCGGATCAGACCGGCGGCCTCGGGCTGGCGGGCCAGCGCCTGGGTGCCGTTACCGAAAACGATGCCGACGCCGATGCCGGGGCCGATGGCCGCGAGGCCGTAGCCGACGGAACCGAGGTTGCCGGTAACACCCTTGGCCTCAGCCGCGAGGTTGACCATTTCAAGGGCAGCGGACATGCCGTTACTTCCTTCTCTGTACGGACCGGCGGGGGTTGGCCGCCGGACAGCTGGGGGTGTGCGGTGGAGGGGCTTGCTCAGTGTTCCTCGGCGAGCGCGCCCTGGATGTAGGTGCAGGTCAGAAGGACGAAGACGTACGCCTGGATGACCTGGATGAACAGCTCGAAGGCGACCATCACGACCGCCATCACGAAGGAGACGGCCGAGTAGGCGATCCCGATGCCGTTGAGCATGTACCAGGTCGCGATGGTGAAGAGCACCAGCAGCATGTGCCCGGCGAACATGTTCGCGAAGAGCCGGACGGCGTGCGTGAAGGGGCGCACCAGCACGTTCGAGAAGAACTCGATGACCATGACCAGCAGCCGAACCGCACCGGGGAGCGACGGGTCGTAGCCCGTGAAGTTCTTGAACGCGCCGACGAAGCCGTGCCGCTTGAAGGTCAGCGGGACCCAGATGAGATAGACGAGCACCGCGAGGCCGAGCGGGATCGCGAAGATCGAGGTCACCGGGAACTGTGCGAGCGGGATGACCGACCACAGGTTCATCACCCACACGAAGAAGAAGAGCGCCACCACCAGGGGGACGTACTTCTCGCCTTCCTTCTTGCCGATCGTCTCGTAGACCACGCCGCGGCGGATGAAGTCGTAGCCGGCCTCACCGATCATCTGGAGTTTTCCGGGAACGACCTTGGGCTTGGCGAAGGCGGCCCAGAAGAACCCCACGATGGCGATCGTGCCCACGAGGGCGAGCAGGATCGGCTTGTTGAAGTCGAATCCGCCGACGCTGAACATCGGCTCGAAGACGAACGAGTGGAGCCCTGGAGCCTCGAAGCCGCAGCCACTGAAAAGGTGGCAGTCGGTCTCAAAGGCGAGCATCTGGTCAGCACTCACCGCGGGCTCCTTCTGCATGGCGCATGAAAACGGCTACCTCGTTGTGTCGGCGCGGCGTGCGGCCACGGAACGGCACTGGTCTTGGTCTTACGAATCGGGGGCGGCGGCGGATCAGGGGGCGAGAGTGTCCGTTCCGTCCCGTGGAATCCGGAAGTGGAGGGAACTCCGCCGACCCCGTCTGCTGCGCCGCAGTTGGCAACGGACGATAGCAGTTGCTCGAACGAGCGCTTATCCCGCCCCTACGTGGCACTGGCCTTCTCGCCGGAGCCGGAGGAGGGTTCGACGTACATGATCTTCGCCTTCAGGTGCGCCCTGCCCTGTGCCGCGACCCACACGATGGTGCCGCCGAGCAGTGTGAACGCGAAGGTCTTGGTGTCGAAAAGGGTCGTATCCCGGAAGACCACCAGCACAACGAACAGCAACAGAATCTGTGTCGTATACAGCAGTAGGCCCATCGCCTGAAAGAGGTGCGGAAAGGAGCGCGCTGTCCGCTGGAGGACGTAAAGGCCGAGACCCATGAAAAGGATCACGACGAGGGCTCCGGCCGCGGCTCCGACCGCGCCCTTACCTCCTGCGAACACGGCGCTGATCACTGCGGCCACGACACCGGCTACGGCGGTCGGGACGGCGCAGTGCAGGAGCATGCGTGCGTCGTTCGACTGCATGTGGTGGCTCCGGGGAAATCGGGGAACGTGGGTCGTCGATGACGAGCGTAGCCCGGCGTGGAGGACGGACCTCCTGACAGAAGGGCCCGCGAGAGTGCGGTACTTCGGCTGGCCACCGGGTTTCGTGAACGGTATCACAAACTATTTGATGAGGTCTTTACCTACTTGGTGTGCCCCCTGTCACACGCAGGTGTGACAGTACGCGCCTCCTGGTGACGGCAGCCGCTATGTCTGCTATTGGGCCTTTGCCGGGGTATCGGGCCGCTCAGTCATGGGTGTTGATCTTCTTCGGCCGGGTGAACTGCCGACGTTCCCCGATGGCTGTTGCACCGTTCAGTCCGGCCATCACAGGCTCGCGCTCCGCCTCTTCGACCGTCTCCCCCGCGAGAGCCGGGTCCTCGCCGGGCCCCGGCGGAGTCGGGGCGACCTCGGCGACCGCCGGCTCTTCCGCGGAGCGCCGGTACCGCGGCGGCAGCGCGCGCTGCGCCCAGGCGGGCACCCGCGGCGTGTAGCGCGGCATCAGCAGCACCACCAGGCCCACGGCGCTCAGCAGCACGATCGCCAGCACGATGGCCAGGCTGGAGGAGCGCACCGAGAAGGCCACGGCGCCGAAAGCGATCAACGCGGCCCAGAAGTACATGATCAGCACCGCGCGGCTGTGCGAGTGCCCGATCTCCAGCAGCCGGTGGTGCAGATGACCCCGGTCGGCCGCGAACGGCGAGCGCCCGTTCCAGGTGCGCCGCACGATCGCCATGACGAGGTCGGCGACCGGGATGGCGATGATGCTCAGCGGCAGCAGGAGCGGCATGTACAGGGGAACCATCGTGTGGACCGCAGACTTCACCGAACCGGTGTGCTCGACCATCAAGTCCGGGTCGACCTGGCCGGTGACGGAGACCGCGCCCGCCGCCAGCACGAGCCCGATCAGCATGGAGCCCGAGTCACCCATGAAGATCCGCGCCGGGTGCATGTTGTGCGGCAGGAAGCCCAGGCACATGCCCATCAGCACAGCGGCGAAGAGCGTGGCCGGAGCCGCGGCCTCGATGCCGTAGCCGTACCAGATGCGGTAGGCGTGCATGAAGAACGCCACCCCGGCGATGCACACCATGCCCGCCGCGAGGCCGTCCAGCCCGTCCACGAAGTTCACCGCGTTGATGGTGATGACCACCAGCGCGACGGTCAGCAGCGTGCCCTGGAACGGGGTGAGCGCGACATTTCCCACACCTGGCACCGGAAGCCAGAGGATCGTCAGTCCCTGGAGCACCATCACACCGGCGGCGATCATCTGGCCGCCCAGCTTCACCAGCGCGTCGACGCCCCACTTGTCGTCCAGCACGCCGATCAGCCAGATCAGACCGGCGCCCGAGAGCAGCGCGCGGGGTTCGTCGGAAAGGGTGAACAGCTCGCCGATGTTGGTCAGTTGCGAGGCCACCAGCAGCCCGGCGCACAGCCCGCCGAACATCGCGATGCCGCCGAGCCGCGGCGTCGGCTCCCGGTGCACGTCGCGCGCCCGCACGGGCGGCATCGCGCCCGCCGCGATGGCGAACTTCCGCACCGGCCCGGTCAGCAGATAGGTGACCGCAGCCGTGACGCACAGCGTCAGCAGATATTCACGCACGGGCTCCCCAAAAGTCTCGCGGGCTGCTCAGGCCCACACCATAGGACAACGCCACCCGACGGACCCCCGGACGGGACGCGCTCTCAGCCCCGCCACCCCGTGCACCCCCGGGGTACGGGGGGTGGCCTCCCGGAAGACAGCAGTACGCACGGGCTCCCCAAAAGTCTCGCGGGCTGCTCACAGACCTCGCATGCGGGCTGCTCAGGCCCACACCATAAGACACGCTCACTCCTGCCTGCCGGTTCTCGGTGGTGCTTCTACGTGTGCGCGGGAACACCCGTCAAGGCGGTGACCACCGGGTCCAGCGCTCTGCTGATCTCCTCGCCGACACTGCGGAAGTACGGGATCGGTGCCCCGTACGGGTCGTAGATCTCGTCCGCCTCCGGGCTGGGCGCCAGCAGCCAGCCGCGCAGTGCGGCTGCCGCCTGGACCAGTGCGTGCGCGCGCTCCACCACGCCCTCGGGGCTGCCTGCGGCCGGCAGGGTCGCGGGGTCTATGGCCCGCACCAGCCGGGTGAACTCCTTGAGCGTGAAGGTGCGCAGACCCGCGGAGTGGCCCATGGAGATCACCTGGGCCCGGTGGTCGCGGGTGGCCGTCAGCACCAGATCGGCCCGGATCACATGCTCGTCGAGCAGCTCCCGGCCGGTGAACCCCGAGGCGTCCGCGCCGTGTTCGAGCAGCACGGCCAACGCGTTCTCCTCCATGGGCGCGCCCTCGTGGCCCCATGTCCCCGCGCTCTCGACCACGAGGCCGCCCATGCGGCGCTCCCCCAGCCGTTCGGCCAGGGCATGCCGGGTGAGCCGCTCGGTGATCGGTGAGCGGCACACGTTGCCTGTGGAGACGTGGAGGATACGGAACGCGCCGTCGGCGCCGCTTATGCCGCCGGCCTCGGCCGGCCCACGCCCGGGTGGGGCGGTCACTACGGGGCCACCTCCAGGCCCGGTACGACCTTGCGGAGCTCGTCGGCGTCGATGGCACCCGCGCGCAGCAGGACGGGCACCGAGCCGGTGACGTCCACGATGGACGAGGGCACGTTATCCTGCGTGGGTCCGCCGTCCAGATAGACGGCGACCGACTCACCCAGCATCTCCTGGGCCGCGTCACAGTCCATCGGCGCCGGGTGCCCGGTCAGGTTCGCCGAGGAGACGGCCATCGGGCCGAACTCGTTCAGCAGCTCGATGGCGACCGGGTGCAGCGGCATCCGAACCGCCACCGTGCCATGCGTCTCCCCCAGGTCCCAGGTCAGCGACGGCTGGTGCCGCGCCACCAGAGTGAGCGCTCCGGGCCAGAAGGCGTCGACCAGCTCCCAGGCGGTCTCGGAGAAGTCCGTGACCAGGCCGTGCAGCGTGTTCGGGGAGCCCACCAGCACCGGCGAGGGCATACCGCGCCCGCGGCCCTTGGCCTCCAGCAGATCACCGACCGCATCGGCGCTGAAGGCGTCGGCGCCGACGCCGTAGACGGTGTCCGTCGGCAGCACGACGAGTTCTCCGCGCCTGACGGCCGAGGCGGCCTCGCGCAGACCCGTCGCCCGGTCGGTCGCGTCGGAGCAGTCGTATCGCCGTGCCATTACGGCACCTCCCTGCGTGCGGTGGCAAAACGGGGCCGGTTGTTGAGGTCGGGGTGGTCCGCGGCGTCAGCCCAGCCACGGTCCTCGGTGAAGATCCAGGGCACCTGCCCGCCCTGGGTGTCGGCGTGCTCGATGACCACGACGCCGCCCGGACGCAGCAGCCGGTGGGCGGTGCGCTCCAGGCCGCGGATGACGTCCAGGCCGTCCTCGCCGGAGAACAGCGCGATCTGCGGATCGTGATCGCGGGCCTCCGGCGCCACATGCTCCCACTCGGTGAGCGGAATGTAGGGCGGATTGGAGATCACGAGGTCCACCTGGCCGTCGAGCTCGCTCAGCGCGGTACGCGCGTCCCCCTGGTGCAGCGTCACCCGGGAGCCCTCGACGTTCTTGCGCGCCCACACCAGGGCCGACTCGTCCAGCTCCACGGCGTGCACCCGGGAGCGGGGCACCTCCTGGGCGAGGGCCAGCGCGATGGCCCCGGAACCGGTGCACAGGTCCACGATCAGCGGCTCGGCCACGTCCATGGCCCGTACCGCGTCTATCGCCCAGCCGACCACGGACTCGGTCTCCGGCCGGGGTACGAAGACCCCCGCTCCGACGTGCAGCTCCAGATAGCGGAAGAAGGCGCGCCCGGTGATGTGCTGAAGCGGTTCACGGGCCTCGCGGCGGGCCACCGCCTCCCAGTAGCGCGCGTCGAAGTCGGCGTCGGCGACGCGGTGCAGCTCCCCCCGTCCGACGCCGTGCACCCAGGCGGCCAGCTCCTCGGCGTCGAAGCGCGGCGAGGGCACGCCGGCGTCGGCCAGCCGTTGTGTGGCCTGCGCCACCTCGGCGAGCAGCACGTTCACTCCGTCCCCCTCCCGGGTGTCACTGAGCGGCGGCCAGCTTGGCCGCGGAATCCGCGTCCACGCACGCCTGGATCACGGGGTCGAGCTCGCCGTCCAGTACCTGGTCCAGGTTGTAGGCCTTGAAGCCGACACGGTGGTCCGAGATGCGGTTCTCCGGGAAGTTGTAGGTGCGCACCCGCTCCGACCTGTCGACCGTACGGACCTGGCTGCGGCGGGCGTCCGACGCCTCCTTCTCGGCCTCCTCCTGCGCCGCGGCCAGCAGCCGGGCACGCAGGATGCGCAGGGCCTGCTCCTTGTTCTGGAGCTGGCTCTTCTCGTTCTGGCAGGAGACGACGATGCCGGTCGGCTCGTGGGTGATGCGCACGGCCGAGTCGGTGGTGTTCACCGACTGCCCGCCGGGCCCGGAGGAGCGGTAGACATCGATACGCAGATCGTTCGGGTTGACCTCCACATCCACGTCCTCGGCCTCCGGCAGCACCAGGACACCGGCGGCCGAGGTGTGGATACGGCCCTGCGACTCGGTGGCGGGCACCCGCTGTACGCGGTGCACCCCGCCCTCGTACTTCAGGCGCGCCCACACGCCCTGTCCCGGCTCGGTCGAGCCCTTGGACTTCACCGCGACCTGGACGTCCTTGTAGCCGCCCAGATCGGACTCGTTGGACTCGATCAGCTCGGTCTTCCAGCCGTTGCGCTCGGCGTAGCGCAGATACATCCGCAGCAGATCGCCGGCGAACAGTGCGGACTCGTCGCCGCCCTCGCCCGCCTTGATCTCCAGGATGACGTCCTTGTCGTCGCTGGGGTCGCGCGGGACCAGCAGCAGTCGCAGCCGCTCGGTCAGCTCCTCGCGGCGCCGCTCCAGCTCCTTGACCTCGTCGGCGAAGTCCGGGTCCTCCGTGGCCAGTTCCCGCGCGGTGCCGATGTCGTCCCCGGTCCGCTTCCAGTCGCTGTAGGCGGTGATGATCGGGGTGAGTTCGGCGTAGCGCTTGTTGAGCCGGCGGGCACCCGCCTGGTCGGCATGGATCGCCGGATCGGCGAGCCGCCGCTCCAGGTCGGCGTGCTCGCCGACGAGTTCCTCGACCGCCTCGAACATCGTGGCCATCCCTTACTGATGAGTGGGGGCGCCGCCACGCCGGGAGGGGCGGGCGGGTACCGGGGCGCTGAGCACCAAAAGAGCGCCGGGCCGCGCTGCCCGGCAGGGGGCAGCCGCGGACCGGCGCTGTGGTGTCGCTACTTCTTGGCGCTGCCGGCGCTCTTGCCGAAGCGAGCCTCGAAGCGGGCCACGCGGCCACCGGTGTCGAGGATCTTCTGCTTGCCGGTGTAGAACGGGTGGCAGGCCGAGCAGATGTCGGCGCGGATCATGCCTTCCGGCATGGTGCTACGCGTGGTGAACGAGTTGCCACAGGTGCAGCTCACCTGGGTCTCGCGGTACTCGGGGTGGATGTCGCGCTTCAAGGTCACTCCTAGGTTCGGGAGGGCACCGGGTCGGGATACGGGTTGTTTCCCGTGAACCGGGGCCGACGGTCCAGTTTGCCACTGGTTCCCGCACCCCCCAAAACCGGGGGGACGCGCCCGGTATTCCCCACGGCCGGTGTCCGCCCCGTACCGCCTGCGAGCGCCGTCAGCGACCGGCCTGCTTCTCCGCCCGGGGCGCCGCCTGGGCCTTGTCGCGCACCACATCGCCTATGTCGGTCTTGTCCCCCGCCGAGCCCTTGGTGGCGGACTTCGGCACCGGCTTGTCGTGCTTGATCGCAGACCAGACCTTCTCGGTCTTGGAGTCGATCTGCACGACGCGGTTCGGGTCCTGGGGGTCGTACTGGACCGGCAGCGTCGTCATCTGGATGTCGTCGGACTTGATGCCCTTGAGCATCTTCGCCATGCCGGTCAGCTTGCCGACCGAGTCCAGGTCGGAGTCGGTGGTGATCGCCGAGGTCGCGGTGTCGGCGAGGTCGTAGAGCTTCTTGGGGCTGCTGAAGACGCCGACGCTGTTGACCTGGTCGATGAGCGCCTTGAGGAACGCCTGCTGGAGCTGGATACGGCCCAGGTCGCTGCCGTCGCCCACGCCGTGCCGGGTACGGACCAGGCCCAGGGACTGCTCGCCGTTCAGGCGGTGGGTGCCCGCCTTGAGGTTCAGGTGGCTGTCCTTGTCCTTGATCGCCTTGTGGGTGGTCATCTCGACGCCACCGAGAGTGTTGATCAGCCGCTGGAAGCCCGCGAAGTCGACCTCGAGGTAGTGGTCCATCCGGACCCCGGAGAGGGATTCCACGGTCTTGACGGCGCATGCGGGGCCGCCGACCTTGTAGGCGGAGTTGAACATCGCCTGCTGGGCCGGCACGGTCCTGCCGTCCGCCGACCCGTCGCCCTCGCAGCTCGGCCGCTGCACGATGGTGTCCCGGGGTATCGAGACGACGCTGGCCTTGTCGTGCTTCTCGTTGATGTGCAGCACCATCGCGGTGTCCGAGCGGGCGCCGCCCTCGTCCTTGCCGTACTTCGCGTTCGCCCCGGCGCGGCTGTCCGAGCCGAGCACGAGTATGTCCATCGAGCCGTTCGGTACGTCCTGCGGCCGGTCGGTGCCCAGCGCCGCGTTGATGTCGACGCCGGATATGTTGCCGTCCAGCTTGAAGTAGACGAAGCCGAGACTTGTCCCGCCGAGCACGACCGCCCCCGCGACGGTCCAGGCTGCGGCCCGCACGGCACGCCGGCGTCCGCTGAGCGGCTTGCGACGACGGCCGGAGGCACGTATGCCCCCGGAGCGGCGTGCTGCCGCCGTGTCGCCCTCGTAGCTGTCGCCCGCCATGGTCACTTCCCTCAGTCCTGCCTCGTGGCGCCGTTGTCCTGCCTGGACGTCGTCCGATGGAGACGTTGTCCTGTGTGGACGCTGCGTCTCGCCCGAAGGGTTGCACAACAGGTCACCGCACGCGCCAGGAGCGCGTTACGTGACAGCGACGCACGGACCGGGCCGCAACGCGGCACTGCTCCCGTTTTACCTGCGACGACGTACCCTCGCCTGCCGAGCCCACACCGGTTACCGGCGGGGAGGGGTTGTGGGCAAGCTCTCAGCAGCCAAAACAGACCGCGAGGGCCGCCCCACCGTGTGTGGTGGAGCGGCCCTCGCGTCATCCGTCCGGGCGAAGGCCCGGGCCCGCGGGCCTCAGTCCCCGTTGCCGGGCGTCGGGGTGTTCTTCTGGATCTGGAGCAGGAACTCCGCGTTGGACTTCGTCTGCTTCATCTTGTCCAGCAGCAGCTCGATGGCCTGCTGCTGGTCCAGGGCGTGCAGCACGCGCCGCAGCTTCCAGACGATCTGGAGCTCCTCGGGCGCCATGAGGATCTCTTCCTTACGGGTGCCGGACGCGTCCACGTCCACCGCGGGGAAGATCCGCTTCTCGGCGAGCTTCCGGTCGAGCTTGAGCTCCATGTTGCCGGTGCCCTTGAACTCCTCGAAGATGACCTCCTCCATCCGGGAGCCGGTCTCCACCAGCGCCGCGGCGAGGATCGTCAGGGAACCGCCGTCCTCGATGTTCCGCGCGGCACCGAAGAACTTCTTCGGCGGGTACAGCGCCGTCGAGTCGACACCACCGGAGAGGATGCGGCCCGAGGCCGGCGCCGCCAGGTTGTAGGCGCGGGCGAGCCGGGTGATGTTGTCCAGCAGGATCACCACGTCGTGCCCCAGCTCCACCAGCCGCTTCGCCCGCTCGATGGCCAGCTCGGCGATGGTGGTGTGGTCCTCGGCAGGGCGGTCGAAGGTCGAGGAGATGACCTCGCCCTTCACCGACCGCTGCATGTCGGTGACCTCTTCCGGACGCTCGTCGACGAGGACGACCATCAGGTGGCACTCGGGGTTGTTCCGCGTGATCGAGTTCGCGATCGACTGGAGCACCGTGGTCTTGCCCGCCTTCGGCGGGGCCACGATCAGACCGCGCTGTCCCTTGCCGACCGGCGAGACCAGGTCGATGATCCGCGAGGTCAGCTGGTTCGGCTCGGTCTCCAGCCGCAGTCGGTCCTGCGGGTAGAGCGGGGTGAGCTTGTTGAACTCGGAACGGCCCTTGCCGTCGTCGGGCGTCATGCCGTTGACCGAGTCCAGGCGGACCAGCGCGTTGAACTTCTCGCGCCGCTCGCCCTCCCGCGGCTGGCGCACCGCGCCGGTGACGTGGTCTCCCTTGCGCAGGCCGTTCTTGCGGACCTGGGCCAGCGAGACGTACACGTCGTTCGGCCCCGGCAGGTAGCCGGAGGTGCGTACGAACGCGTAGTTGTCGAGGATGTCGAGGATGCCCGCGACGGGGATCAGGACGTCGTCCTCGGAGATCTGCGGCTCGAATTCCTCCCGGCCGCCGCGCCGGCCCCGGCGGTCGCGGTAGCGGCCACGCCGCCCGCGACGGCCGCCGCCCTCGTCGTCGAAGCCTTCGTCCCGGCGACCGCCGCCGCCGGCCTGGCTCTGCTGCTGGCCGCCACCGCCGCCGCCGTCGCTCTTGCCACGGCTGCGGTCGCGGTCACGGTCACGGTCACGGTCGCGCTGGCGCTCGCGCTTCGAGGGACGGTCCTGCTGCTGCTTGCCCTCGCCGGAGGGGCCGCCGCCCTTGCCGTCCTTCTCGGCGCGCTCGGACTTGCCCTCCTGCGCGGCCTGCTTGCCGCCCTCGGCACCGGACTTGGCGTCCGTACGGCCCTCGGCGGTGTCTGCTGCGGCCTCGGCCTTGGTACGGCGGGCACGGCCGCCGCCCTCCTGGGCCGCCTTGGCGTCACCCTCGGTCTGGCCGGGGATGTCGATCTGCTGCTGGCTGCCCTGCGCCTCCTGCTGCGCGGCCTCGGACTCGCCGGTCCGGGCCCGGGAGGTGGCGCGGCGCTTCGGCTTCGCCTCCTCGGCGCCCTCGCCGCCGGACTTGGCGTCCTCGGCGGCCTTGGCGCTCTTGCTCTGCTTGGTCTCGGCTGCCTTGGTCTCGGCTGCCTTGGCGCCCTTGCCCGAAGTGGCGGACGCGGGCTGTGAACTGCCGCCCGCCTGGCGCTCCTTGATGACCTCGATCAGCTGGCTCTTGCGCATCCGAGCGGTGCCCCTGATGCCGAGGCTGGAGGCGACCTGCTGGAGCTCGGCCAGAACCATGCCCTCGAGCCCCGTGCCGGAGCGCCGACGCCTGGGTGCGGCACCGGAGGCAGGCGTGGCGGATGCGTCCGTAGCGGCGGGCGCCGCGGCACCGTCGGCTGCGGTATCGGCGTTCACGCCCATCAGATCGGTGGTGTCGCTCACGAAGGGTCCTTCCCTGGAGCGGACGTCGGCCTGTCTGGCTCGGCGACCGGTTGTGCTGTCCGGCTGGGGTCCTGTGTTCGCGGACCTGGCCGGGGCGGTGGTCCCGCCTGGATGTACGGCGGGGAGATCAGTACGTGGGTTCGGCGTGAAGCCTCGACATGGATGTCCTTCACGTCGGCTCCGGAGCGTGTTCGCCCCTACCCGGCAACAGTCCGAGCAGTGTGGGAGGCTCCTGGGAGAAGAGGTGGTCCCTGCTGGCGCTGCCAGGGGAACACACAAGCACCGCACTCTTCGAACCATCGCACTTTCCTGCGCGGGGCCCAAGTGACTGCGAGTGCAGACTTGAGGTTAACACTACCGGATCCAACAAACATTCCCCCTCTCAAAGATCCGCAACCCGCTGTCACCGGGGCCCGCTGGCCGTGCCTCCCGGTGCGTTTCCGGTCCCGTTCCCGGTTCCGTCTCCGGCCTCGATACCTGCGTTTTGGCTGGTCCGGGCGGGTGCGGAGAGCGGCAGGACGCTGGCTCCCGCCAGGTCCGGGGCCAGCCGGTTCGCCGTCCAGCCCTCCCCCGCCAGCCGGGAGACCTTGTCGGCCTCGCCCTCGTCCGCGGCCAGCGCCAGCACCGTCGGTCCGGCCCCCGAGATGACGGCGGGGACGCCCTCGGCGCGCAGCCTGCCGACCAGGTCGGCGCTCTCCGTCATCGCCGGGGCCCGGTACTCCTGGTGCAGCCGGTCCTCGGTGGCGGCCAGCAGCAGCTCGGGGCGGCGCGTCAGAGCCTCGACGAGCAGCGCGGCGCGCCCCGCGTTGAACGCCGCGTCCACGTGCGGCACGGTACGCGGGAGCAGCCCTCTCGCGGTCTGTGTGAGCAGGGGTTTCGCCGGAACGAAGACCACCGGGACGAGGGATGCCGCGGGCTCCATCCGCAGCGCGCGGGCCGCTCCGCCGTCGGTCCAGGCCAGGGTGAAGCCGCCGAGCAGGCAGGCGGCGACGTTGTCGGGATGGCCCTCGATCTCGGTGGCGAGCTCCAGCAGCGCGGTGTCGTCCAGCCGCGCCTCACCGCCGGTGGTCACGGCGCGGGCCGCCATCACACCGGCGCAGATCGCGGCGGAGGAGGACCCGAGGCCACGGCCGTGCGGAATACGGTTGGCGCACACGACCTCCAGGCCGCGGGGCTGCCCGCCCAGCAGGTCGAAGGTGGTGCGCAGGGAGCGGACGAGCAGGTGGCTCTCGTCGCGGGGCAGGGTCTCGGCGCCCTCGCCCGCGATATCGATGTGCAGACCGGAGTCGGCGACGCGGACCACCACGTCGTCGTAGAGCCCCAGGGCGAGGCCCAGGGCGTCGAAGCCGGGGCCGAGGTTGGCGCTGGTGGCGGGGACGCGCACCCGGACGGCGGCGGCGCGGAACGCGGGACCGGCCATCTCTCGATGACTCTCCTTGGTTTGGGTTTGCGGAGCATCCCCTCGACCGCGGCTGCGCCGGACCGGTCACGGCTCCGCGCTCACCCGCGGTGGGGACGTACGGGAGTCGGGGTGAAACTCAGCCTATCGAAGGTGGGTTCACTGGCGACATAGGGCGCACAGGAGGCGCACGATGCGTGTCGTGAGCCTCACCGTGCTTCCGCGCAGTACGCGAGCGTACAGCGCGCCGAGCCGAACCGTTCCCGCCCCCGGAAGCGGAACCGGAATCGAAGCCGGAATCGGAACCAGGCGCGGAACCGGAATCGGCCCGGATGAGGCCCACAGAGGATCTGCCCAGGGGACGGGCCCGGGGAAACCAACTCGGTCGGAACCGGTTCAGACCAGTGGCGGCCAACCAGGTCGGACCAATGGCGGAACCGAACCGGAGCGGGGCCGGGTCGGTTCCGCGGCCGGGCGGGCCCGGCCGCGGAGTCGGCTCAGGCCAGACCGAGGCGCTCGGCGGCGGCGTCCGCGTCGACGGGGACGACGATGGGCTGCGGCGCGCCCGCCACGGCCCAGTCCGGGTCCTTGAGGCCGTTACCGGTGACGGTACAGACGATGCGCTGTCCCGGCTCGACCTTGCCCTGCTCGGTCGCCTGGATCAGACCCGCGACCGACGCGGCCGAGGCCGGCTCGACGAAGACGCCCTCCTGTGCGGCCAACAGCCGGTAGGCCCGCAGGATCTGACGGTCTGTCACCGCGTCGATGAAGCCGCCCGACTCGTCACGCGCCTGCTCGGCCAGCGTCCAGGACGCGGGGTTGCCGATCCGGATGGCGGTGGCGATGGTGCTCGGCTCCTTGACGGCCTCACCGCGCACGATCGGCGCGGCACCGGACGCCTGGTAGCCCCACATCCGCGGCGTGCGGGTGGCCGGGCCGTCCGCGTGATACTCGCGGTAGCCCTTCCAGTAGGCCGTGATGTTGCCCGCGTTACCCACCGGGAGGACGTGGATGTCGGGCGCTTCCCCGAGCATGTCGACGATCTCGAAGGCCGCGGTCTTCTGCCCCTCGATCCGCACCGGGTTGACCGAATTGACCAGCGCCACCGGGTACTTGTCCGACAGCCCGCGGGCCAGCTCCAGGCAGTCGTCGAAGTTGCCGTCGACCTGGAGGATCTTGGCGCCGTGCACCAGCGCCTGCCCCATCTTGCCCAGCGCGATCTTGCCCTGCGGTACCAGCACGGCACAGACCATTCCGGCCCGTACGGCGTACGCGGCGGCCGACGCCGAGGTGTTCCCGGTGGAGGCGCAGATGACGGCCTGGGCCCCCTCCTCCTTGGCGCGGGTGATGGCCATCGTCATCCCGCGGTCCTTGAAGGAGCCGGTGGGGTTGGCGCCCTCGACCTTGAGGTGGACGTCGCAGCCGGTCAGCTCGGAGAGCTTCTGGGCGGGCACCAGCGGAGTGCCGCCTTCACGAAGCGTGACGGGGCTGGTCCCGGGGGCGACCGGGAGGCGGTCGCGGTACTCCTCGATGATGCCGCGCCACTGCGGGCGCCCCGCGGCGCGCATCTGTGACATCGGAGGCTCCATGACGGTCACTGTTCCTTGGCTCCCTTACTGACCATTGTCCGGCGCTGCCCATCGCGCCGTACTGCTCGCGCTGCGCACCGCTCACCGGGGTCGGCGCTCGGCACGTTCACTCCCCCTCGACCCGCATGATGCTGGCCACCCCGCGCACCGTGTCGAGGCCGCGTAGTGCCTCGACCGTCGCGCTGAGCGCCGCGTCCGGGGCCCGGTGGGTGACGACGACGAGCCAGGCTCCGTCGTGTGCGCCTTCCTTGCCCTTCTGGCGCACCGTGTCGATGGAGACGCCGTGCTCGGCGAAGACCGTGGCCACCTGCGCCAGCACGCCGGGTTTGTCGGCCACGTCCAGGCTGATGTGGTAGCGGGTGACCACCTCGCCCATGGGCGAGACGGGCAGCTGCGCGTACGCCGACTCGCCCGGGCCCTTGCCGCCGCTGAGCTTGTTGCGGCAGGCGGCCACCAGGTCGCCGAGCACGGCGGAGGCGGTGGGCGAGCCGCCGGCGCCGGGGCCGTAGAACATCAGCTGCCCGGCCGCCTCGGACTCGACGAACACCGCGTTGTACGCCTCGCGCACCGAGGCCAGCGGGTGGCTGAGCGGGATCATCGCGGGGTGCACGCGGGCGGTCACCGAGCGGCCGTCCTCGGCGCGCTCGCAGATGGCCAGCAGCTTGACGGTGCACCCCATGCGTTTCGCGGAGGCGATGTCGGCCGCCGTCACATCGGTAAGGCCCTCGCGGTGCACGTCGTCCAGCCGGACGCGGGTGTGGAAGGCGATGCCCGCCAGGATGGCCGCCTTCGCCGCCGCGTCGAAGCCCTCCACGTCCGCTGTCGGGTCGGCCTCGGCATAGCCGAGCGCGGTGGCCTCGTCCAGCGCCTCGCTGTAGCCGGCGCCGGTGGACTCCATCCGGTCGAGGATGAAGTTGGTGGTGCCGTTGACGATGCCCAGCACCCGGTTGACCTTGTCACCCGCCAGGGACTCGCGCAGCGGCCGCACCAGCGGGATGGCGGCGGCCACGGCCGCCTCGTAGAAGAGGTCGACACCGTGCTTCTCGGCGGCCTCGTGGAGGGTGGAGCCGTCCTCGGCCAGCAGCGCCTTGTTCGCGGTCACGACGCTGGCACCGTGCTCGAACGCCGAGGTGATCAGGGCCCGCGCCGGCTCCAGGCCGCCGATGACCTCCACCGCCACGTCGATGTCCTCGCGCGCGGCGAGCGCTGCCGCGTCGGTGGTGATCAGCGCGGGGTCGATACCCGCACGGACCCGGTCGGGTCGGCGTACGGCGACTCCGGCCAGCTCGACCGGGGCACCGATGCGCTGGGCGAGGTCCTCCGCGTGCGTCGTCATGATGCGTGCCACCTCTGAGCCGACGACCCCACAGCCCAGCAGCGCCACCTTCAGCGGACGCGTACGCATCATCTGACCTCTTTTTCTCGACTTCTTCTCTTCCGAGCCGACGTCCGGCCCGTCGGACCCGGCGCTCCGTCGCGTCAAGTCTCACTTACCGAAACGGAGATTCCACGCCTGGTCCAGTATGTGGGATCTATATCTCGCTAACCGACATCGAGTCGCAGGAGATCTTCCTCCGTCTCGCGCCGCAGGATCGTCCGCGCCTCCCCGTCCCGCACGGCGATGACCGGCGGACGCAGCGCGTGGTTGTAGTTGCTCGCCATCGACCGGCAGTACGCGCCTGTCGCGGGCACGGCCAGCAGATCGCCGGGCGCCAGGTCCGCGGGCAGGAACGCGTCCCGCACGACGATGTCACCGCTCTCGCAGTGCTTGCCGACGACCCGGCTGAGCATCGGCTCCGCGGCGGAGGCCCGGGAGACCAGCGCCACGCTGTACTCGGCGTCGTACAGCGCCGTGCGGATGTTGTCCGACATTCCGCCGTCCACGCTCACATACGTACGCAGCCCCTCCAGCTCCTTGAGCGTGCCGACCTCGTAGAGCGTGAAGGCCGTCGGCCCGACGATGGCCCGCCCCGGCTCCACCGACAGCCGCGGCACCGCCAGCCCCGCCACCTCGCACTCGCGCGTGACGATGTCACCCAGCGACTTGGCGATCTCGTGCGGCTCCCGGGGGTCGTCCTCGGGCGTGTAGGCGATCCCCAGTCCACCGCCCAGGTCGATCTCGGGCAGCTCGATCCCGTGCTCGTCCCGGATCTGGGTCAGCAGCCCCACCACGCGGCGGGCCGAGACCTCGAAGCCGGCCATGTCGAAGATCTGCGAGCCGATGTGCGAGTGGATGCCGATGAGCTCCAGGCTGTCCAGCCTCAGCACCCGGCGCACGGCCTCGGCGGCCTGGCCCTCGGCCAGCGCCAGCCCGAACTTCTGGTCCTCGTGCGCGGTCGCGATGAACTCGTGTGTGTGCGCCTCGACACCCACCGTGACCCGGATCTGTACCGGCTGCCGCCGCCCGAGCCGCTCCGCGGCGTGCGCGACCCGGGCGATCTCCTGGAAGGAGTCCAGCACGATCCGGCCCACGCCCGCCTCGACGGCCCGGTGGATCTCCTCGTTCGACTTGTTGTTGCCGTGCAGCGCGATCCGTTCGGCGGGCATCCCGGCGGCCAGCGCGGTCGCCAGCTCGCCGCCGGAGCACACGTCGAGGTTCAGCCCCTCCTCGTACAGCCAGCGCACAACGGCGCGGGAGAGGAACGCCTTCCCGGCGTAGAACACATCGGCGTCCTGACCGAAGGCGTCCCGCCATGCGCGGCACCGGGCGCGGAAATCCGTCTCGTCCATCACATACGCCGGAGTACCGAACTCCTCGGCGATCTTCCGTACGTCCAGCCCGCCGACGGCGACGGCTCCGTCCTGCGTGCGCTCGACGGTCTGCGACCACACGCGCGAGTCGAGCGAGTTGAGGTCCGCCGGGGGCGCCGTGTAGTGGCCCTCGGGGAGAACGTCGGCGTACCGGGGTCCTGCCGGGTGTGCGGAACGGCTCATGATCGTGTCCCTGTGTCCCTGTTACTGAGTTTCGAAGTCTGTGGGTTCACAGCCGCTAGAGCTGTGCGGGTGCGGTGACGCCGAGCTGGGACAGGCCGCCTGCCAGCACCGCTCCGGTGGCCTCGGCGAGGGCCAGCCGGCCGCGGTGGGCGGCCCCGGGTTTTTCCTCACCCCGGGGCAGCGGCGGACATGCGTCATGGAATACGGCGAACGCCCCCGCGACGGCATCCAGGTGCCGGGCCAGCGCGCCGGGCTCGGTGATCCGCGCCCGGTCGGCGAGCAGAGCCAGCAACCGGGCACCGGCAGCGCAGAGCGGCACGGCACTCTCCGGCTCCGGCCGTAGCCCGAGCCGCCGGCCATTACGCAGCAGCGAGCAGACCCGCGCGTGCGCGTACTGCACCCGGAAGAGCGAACTGGAGCGCTCGGTACGGACCGCGAGCGCCGCGGGGTCCTCGCCGGTCGACGCCGCCCAGCGTGGGATGTCCTGAGCCGGGATGTCGGTCGGCGGGCCAGGGAGCACGGTGGTACCGGACTCGTCCGCCAGCAGGCCAGGGAGCACGGTGCTATCCGACCCGTCCGTCGGTCCGCTCCCCTCACTGCTTCCGCTCTCCGCGCCGCTCCCGCTCTCCGCGAGGGTGCGCACCAGCGCTGTCCGGCCAGCGGGCCCCAGCGTGACGTTCACGAACCCTCCGGCGACAACGATGGCTTCCGCCACCACGTCCTCGTCCCGTACGAGCCGCGCGCACAGCTCCTCCGCGACCTCCTGTGCGGGACGCCCGCAGGCCGCGGCGGCCTGGAACGCGACCCCCGTCGCGTAATCCCCGCCACCCCGCCGCGGCGGGGACTCCACGACGACACGTACACCGGCCAAGCGTTCCTCCGCGCCCCCATCGTCCGAGAGCACACGGGGCAGCGTGTGCCTGATGGTGCGCGAGAGCTGGGCGGGGGTCACAGAGCAAGCGTATGGGAGGCAGGGTGGGTCCGCGCGAGCCGGTTTCGGCAGCTGGGACGACGATGTGCTCGAAGAGGGCCGCGCTGGTCACGCACTGCGGCGGGACGACGACACAGGGCAGATACCCCGAAGGCCTACCCTCTCCCTCTCTGCTCGCCCTCCCCTCTCGGCCCCTCAGGCGCTCAGGCCCTCAGGCGCTCAGGCCCTCAGGGTTCGACGACCTCGGAGACGACGGGACCGCCCCCCTCCGCCCCGGCCGTTCCAGGTCTCCCATGCATCAGACGGCGCACCATCCGCACCAGGTCAACGGGCTCGAACGGCTTCCCGAGAAACGCGTCCACACCTCTCTCCCCGACCACACCCCCGCCCTCCAGCTCGGTGCACGCACTCACGAGCGCGAGCGGCAGGTGCCGCGTACGGGGATCGGCCCGCAGCCGCTCCGCCGTACGCACCCCGTCCAGACGCGGCATCACCGCATCGAGCGTCACGACGTCGGGCCGCACGCGATGCACCACGTCCAGGCACTCGGCACCGTCGACGGCGGTCACCACCTCGAAGCCCTCAAGCTCGAGGTTGACCCTGATCAACTGCCGGATGACGCTGCTGTCGTCCACAACAAGCACCCGGCCGGACATACCTGGCACATCCAGAAGCGTAGGCGCGCCCCTCCACCTGCGTCCGGGTTTTGCCCATTTCCACCCCACACCCCGCCCTCCCCCCGAAACCCGTTCCAGCCCACCCCCAGTGACCTGGTAGTGTTCTACCTGTCGCCGCCCAAACGGCCACGCCCCCGTAGCTCAGGGGATAGAGCAACGGCCTCCGGAGCCGTGTGCGCAGGTTCGAATCCTGCCGGGGGTACTTCCAGTGAAGACCTGAAACGCCCTGTGACCAGCTTGGATGTTGGTGCGGGGCGTTCGTCGTGTGTGCGGCGGGAGGCCGCTCTGAGCCGCCGTTTGTCGGTAGTCGCGGCGTATTTGCGGGATGGGATTGGGCCCGTTTTCTGTAATTGATCACTCAGTTGTCAGTCGGTGCCGCTCTCCTCGTCGTCGCTTGCGTCCTCGTCCCTGTCATCAGAAGAAGCGTCGTCCCAGAGGGCGTCGATCTGTTGGTTGGTTACGTGCTGCCGATCGTCGAGGCACTTCGCGTAGCGGGTCAGCCATACGTCCACGCTGTTGCCCGCGCACTCCCGCCACCTCGGCCGGATCCAATCCGGCGTTCAGCCAGGGGGACAGGGCAGCGTGCCGCAGGTCGTACGGCGTACCGGCCAGTGGCGAGGCAACCTGTTCCGGCGTGAGGGCCAAGGCGCGCGCTTCCTCCCATGTACGGGAGTACGACGACGAGCCGATGACGCCGCCGCGCTCGTCGGGATACGGAGGCCGACTGCTTCTGCCGGACGAACGACTTGGAGCTGACGCAGCCCCTCTGGAGGGCGATGGCTCAGACTTTCTCTACGTCTTCAGGCGGCCCGTGGCCGCCGCCCGCTCCTGTCTCCGCCCCTGCTCGCGCCACCCCCGGACCGCTCAGCGCGCAGGTCGACACAGCAACTCGCCTGCCCGGTCAGGAAGCCTGGTCGCTTCGCCCAACGCGACTCGTCACACCAGCGGACGCACGCCAGCATGAGCGCGGCCCGGCCCATGGGACGACCAGTTCCACACCGCCGGGTATGGCACGCCGACAAGGCCCGTGGCGCGGCGCTCGGGTCTCGTCGCGGTCTGTGGGCCGGTCCCGCCATCGCCAGGTGGGGACTGGGGCAGAGCGGAGGCGTCTGCGGGACACGGTCAAAAGCCCAGGAGCTGGCTGATGCCCGAGGGTGGCTGAGGGGCACACGTGCAGGTGCTCGGACGCTTTCCCGCCATCGTGGCTGACTTTCCCCGCTTGATGTATCAGTGGACTTCTTCGAGGAAGCGTCGACTTACAGCGTGTCCTATGTGGTGAGGTGACGGTGGCGTTTGTAGCCGCACAGGGCGGCGGCGAGGTCACGAAACGTCAGGTAGTTCAGGGGATCGTTGTTCGTAGCGGGCATTGAGCCCCGGCGGTAGCCGGCCAGCCACAAGTGCGCTCGATGACCCAGCGTTCGCGCCAGGAACCGCATCAACTCGGCACATCGTCCCTTCCTACGACGGGAGATGCAGGAAGAGCCGTGCAATGCGGAGGGAAGTCGACCATGTGGTTGCTGTGGCTGTTTCTACTGGCAGGTCCCGTCATCATCGGGATCGGCATCCGCGAGGCCGCGCTCCAACGCCGCCTCCTACGCGAAGGGATCCGCACCGATGGCCTGGTCGTCCGCCACCGCATCAAGCAGAGCCTGGGAAAAAAGCCCGCCTACTTCGCGGTGGTCAACTTCGTTGATGCACAGGGCAATCAGCACGAGTTCGAGTGCAATGTTTCCGGGGTCAAGGGCCTGCCCGTGAGCAGTCGGGCCCCGGTGCTCTACCTCTCCGGCGCCCCGAAGAGCGCACGACTCGACCTCTCCTCGAAACGGATTGGGGGCACCGTGCTTGTTTTCACGATTGGCATCGTGTGGACGGCCCTCCCGATCTGGTTGCTCTCCAACGGCCATTGAGCTTGGTGCTTGTGACCGTGCCCGATGCGTGCCCGACACGTCGATAAGCCGCGGTCAATAGCGGGTGGCAGCGCGAGGATCCGAGGTTCCCTTTAGAACCCGTTGCCGCTGGTCAGATCGTCGATGATGCCGGTCGAATGAAGCGTCGCGAGACTGAAGTCCTGGCGAATCTTCCACCGGGCCCGATACAGCCCGAACGGCCTGCCGTCAGTCTCCGCCGCCGTCCTTACCCTGGAGCGGCAACGCTGAAAAGGCTCACTGATACCCAAGGCTCAGTGGGCGGGTTCGGCGCAACGTTTTCGGCGCCCTGCCTCGGCCGGCGCGTAAGCCGGATGGCGTCGGTGCGCACGGCATGGGTCGCGGAGCAGGGGGATGATTCGGATAGAGGGCTGCCGAGACGAACGCGAGAGGCGGATACACATGCCGAAATACCTCTTCAGGGCCAAGTTGACCCCGGATGGACTGAAGGGCTTGCTCAAAGAGGGCGGCGCTGCGCGCCGCGAAGTGGTCGAACGCATGGTCCAGAGCCTGGGAGGCCGACTCGAATCAATGTACTGGGCATTTGGTGAGGAGGACGTCTACGTCACGGTTGACCTGCCGAGCAACGCCTCCGCCGCGGCCATCGGCCTGGTCACGTCGGCGGCCGGTGCCATTCGTACGAGCACGGTTGTGCTGCTGACGTCCGAGGAGATCGACGAGGCCGTCCGCCAGAAGGTGGAGTACCGAGCACCCGGCGCCTGAGCGCCAACCCCATGGCGTGGCTGTTAAGCGTGGTCCCGTACAGCAGCGGAGTACAGCAATCACCTTGGCCGCAGTGGATCCTCAACGCACCTGAGGAGCCGAACGGCCGGCCAGACAGACCCCGCCAACCGCCCCGCCCGTAGCGCCCGTAGTTTGCTTGCCGACGCCGGGTTGTACGGCCACACGTACGCGATCGACGCCCGCTCCGCGCCCTGCTCTGGCCGCTGAGGGCCCGTCCCCGTTCTGACCTCGGGTCCAGAGGACCTCGCAGCGCTGTGCTGCGGACGCGTCACCGTCGTCAAGGTCTGACCCAGCGCTCGTCCGTGCGCGGACGGCAGTCCGAAGTAGGACGGAACAGCGCCTGAGCCCTGTCTCAGAGACCGTGTTGGTCCATCAGTCGCATCAGGTTCCGCTTGCGTCTCTGAGCGGTGCGCAGGGCGGTGATGTACGTCGTGAACTCGTCCAGTGTGCCCCGGCGGCGGTGGCAGTCGCGGATGCTCAGCAGCAAGCTGACGAGCTGCTCGTAGGCCGTGTTGCCGGTCTGCCGGGTAAGCGGCTCGGCCAGGCGCAGGTAGATGCCGAGCGCGTCGGCGGGACGGTGGCCACGGGCTTGGTCGGCGAGGGTGAGCCACTGCTGCTCGTCGGCGCCGGTTTCGGTGGCTGCTCGCCAGGCGGCGTCCACATCCTTCTCGTCGAGCAGGGCATCGATCAGGACGGGGCCGCTGCCCCAGCCCTCCTGCCGTTGCTCAGCGTCGGCGCGCAGCAGGGCCAGCGCCCGCTCCCGCTCGTCCTGCCAGCAGTCGGCCGCGAGTGCGGCGGCGCGCAGTTGCCTGTAGGTGAGCAGGGTGCGGCGGGCACCGAAGTGGTGGCGGCGCAGGGCAACGGCGTCGGGGAGCCGGCCCACCCGTGTGTAGCGGTCGGAGAGGTGGTCGACGAGGGCGATGTCGACGGCGGCGAGGTCCCGGGCATCCCGGATACCGCGCTCCGCCCATTCCAGGGCCTGACCGGGCCGCCCGGCGAGGTCCAGTTCCCGGGCGATGACCAGGTGGGTGCGGCCGTCTGGTGCGAGGTCTGCCGCGTGCACGGCGACCAGCGTGTCGACGGCGCCTCCCGCCTTGGCCAGGCGCTCCATCAGGTACTTCTCGGCCCAGCCGGTGCGGTTGCGCCGCCACGCCCCGACGGCCAGCTCTCGCAGGACGGTCATTCCCCGGTCGCCGAGCACGTCCTCGTAGTCGAGCGGATCGATGTCGGTGAGGTCGTCGGCGTCACCGAGCACATGGCCGACCAGCCAGCGCGCGAGCTCTTCCGGGTCGGGGCGAGCCGCACGGCATGCTTCGTGGTGGGCGTCGGCGAGGGCGGCGCCGGCCTGCCCGAGCCCTCCGTCGGAGTCGTCGATGCTCTCCACCGCTTCGGCCAGCAGTTGCATCGCCTCCCGCGCCAGGGCGATCGCATCGTCGGCCCGGCCCGAAGCGGTCAGCGCCGTGATCGCGGATACCGCCTGCCCGGCCTGGTCGGAGTAGGCACGGGCATCGGCGTACTCGACGTACCCGTACTGTGCGAACGGGCCGATGTCGAGCAGCTCACGGACGCGGGCCCGGACTCCGGCCAGGTCTCCTCTGGCGCTCGCGGCCCGCAATTCCAGGCGCCGGCGCAACTGCCGGTCCTCGGCAACCTGATCCCGTACGAGGGCGAGCAGTTCCTCGCCGGACAGGCCGGACAGCCAAGCATCGAGGTCCTGTGCGCGGTTCTGAGCCGCCCTCCGCTGCCGCGGCAGGCTCTCCCGACGGGCGAGCAGGGTCAGGCCGAGCGCGACCAGGTGTTTGCAGAAGTTTCCCTCCAGACCGTACGGGCAGTCGCACTCGCTGACGAGCCCTCCGGGCTCGTCCAGGGCCAGCTCCACCTTGTACCGCTGGGTGCCGTGGACGGTCGCGGTGACCCAGGCATCGCCGACCTCGACCCCGGTCACCGCGTCGAGGTATCCGAGCCCGCGGTCGAAGGAGCGGGCGCCGGCAAGCGCCCTGAGCTTCGCCTCGGTTAGGCCGTCCATGACTCTTCCCACCCTGACTCTGGCCCTGCTCGTGACGAGCGCCACCCTACGAGCACCGGTCAGCCCCGTCCGGCGATCCGCACGGCAGGTGGGCCCTGTTGCGCGGTTATGACTTGGGCGGGGTTGCTCTTCGATGTCGGGGACCTAGAGTGCCAGGGCGTGAGCACGAACTGAGGTTCGCCCGGCGTGGAGGGAGCGCGGTGGGGCGGACCTGGGCCGATGGGGGAGAAATGATCAAGCATTCACGAATTCTGCTCGGTGCGGTGGCGGCAGGCGCCCTGGCCACGGCGGGGACCGTCACAGCGATGGGGGCCGAGGGCAGCGAGACGGGCAAGGCCGAGGCCAAGGCCGCTTCGGCGGGGGCCGGGGTCTCCACCAAGGCCGGGCCGGCGGCGGTCGGTACGTACAACGAGTTCTCGCGGCTCGATCAGCGCTCGGCGGGGCAGTTCGGGTCGGGGGACTCCGTTGCGGGGCAGTGGTCCTGGCGTACGGAGCCGTCCGGGGAGTACACGATCAACTGGGAGCAGAAGGAGCCGGAGAACCGGGAGCGGTTCCGCCGTTCCAAGGACGGCGAGTGGCTGCTGCTGGACGGCTGGGGGAAGAAGGGCCACACCTATTACGAGCAGCACGTCACCTCGGAGAAGATCGGTGACGCCGACTGCACGAACATGAAGGCCCTCCCGTCCGAAGGCGACCGCCAGCACTATGTGCGCTGGAACATTCCCGCCGAGGGCTACTGCCTGGACGCCAAGGGCACCATCCAGGAGGAGAAGGGCGGGAAGACCATCAACTTCCGCCACCGGCAGGTGTGGTCGCCGCCGGCCCCCTGCTCCAACGCCACCTTCAAGGACCGCTCGTGCATCACCCAGCACGAGATCTGGTGGGACGACAACAACCACCCTTACGAGAAGACCCTGGACCGCAAGGTGCAGCTCGCGAAGGGGCTGGGCATGGCCTTCCGTATCGACCAGAGCTTCCCGAAGCAGTGGTCGGCGGAGATGACGAAGCAGTGGGACTACTGACCCCCTGGTCCGCCGGCCCCTGACCCCTGCCGATCGCCCGGCCCCGCAGGCCAACTGATGCTTCTGCGGGGCCGGTTGGCGTCCAGAGGGGCACTGGTTACGGGCTTGCGGTGGAGTGGGACGTGGGTCAGGATCTGGCTCAGGTGGTCGAGACCAGCCGTAGGAGAGTTACGCGGTGGGCGTCGGCCGTCTGTCAGGGCACGTCCGGGGGGTGCGGGTCGGGCGGTGACGCCTGTTTTCCGTACCTCCGACGGGGAGGACCGTTCGTGTTCCGACTTCCGCGTTTTCTGGGTGTGCTGGCGGCCGGTGCCGCATTGGTTGTCGTACCCGCTCATGGAGCCGGCGCTGTCGAGCGTGACGCGGCTGCGCCGAACGTTCTGGGGGCCTGTGCCGAGCTGACCGATCAGGGGCCGGGCTGGGCCTCGCTGCGCAACGACTGCGGTGTGGAGATCAGCGGCTCCGTGGAGCTGAGTTCCGGGCAGAACCCTGAGTGCGTGACCATCGCCGCGCACGGCACGGGCACCGTGCGCTGGGAGGGAAGCGGGACGGCCGAGCACGCGTACGACTGCCTGACGTAGGGGGACATCGCGAGACGCAGGGAAGCGGGTGTCGGGGCCGGGGCGCTCGTGCGCTCGCGGCCCCGCCCATGACCCCGGCCCGTGACGTCGCGTCACGACCAGGTGCCCGTGGCCCCACCGCCGGTGACCGCGCATCCGGCCGCCTCGCCGTATCGCTGTCGACCCGTGTCCTGGTGGGGTCCGGCGACTTACGATGCCCGGGCGGTCCTGGCGGTGACGGGTGGCGGGAGGAGTCGGTGTGAGCGCTGAGTTTGCCGTGGTGCGGAGTGGGCGGCCCGTGGGTGCGGAGGAGCGGGCAGCAATCCTGGCGGCGCCGGGTTTCGGGCGGTACTTCACCGATCACATGGTCTCGGCCACGTGGACGGCCGACGGCGGCTGGGCGGGGCACAAGGTGGGGCCGCTGGAGCCGTTCCAGCTGCATCCCAGCGCCGCGGTGCTGCATTACGCACAGGAGATCTTCGAGGGCCTGAAGGCGTACCGGCACGGGGACGGCAGCGTGTGGCTGTTCCGGCCGGACGCCAACGCCCGGCGCTTCGCGCGGTCCGCGCACCGGCTGGCGCTGCCGGTACTGCCGGAGGAGGACTTCGTCGCCGGTGTGGCCACGCTGGTGGAGGTCGACGAGCCGTGGGTTCCGGCACCTGCCGGGGAGGAGAGTCTGTATCTGCGGCCGTTCATGTTCGCTTCCGAGGCGTTCCTCGGGGTACGGCCCGCCGCCCGGGTCGAGTACGCCGTGATCGCGAGCCCCGCGGGGCCGTACTTCGAGTCCGGCGTCACCGGGGTCACGCTGTGGGTGAGCGGCACGTACACCCGTGCGGCCGAGGGCGGTACGGGCGCGGCCAAGTGCGGGGGCAACTACGCGGGGAGCCTGGCCGCGCAGCGCGAGGCGGCGGAGCACGGCTGCGACCAGGTGCTGTACCTCGACAGTGCCGGCAAGGGCAACCTCGAGGAGTCCGGCACGATGAACCTGCTCCTGATCACCTCGGACGGCCACCTCGTCACGCCGGAGCTGGGCACCATTCTGGAGGGCGTCACCCGCGACACCCTGCTGGCGCTGGCCGGAGAGCACGGGCTGACGCCGGTGGAGCGCTCGGTCAGCATCCAGGAGCTGCGCTCGGGGATCACCGACGGCACCATCGTCGAGACGTTCGCCGCGGGAACGGCAGCTGTGGTCACGCCGATCACCGGGTTCAAGGGTGTGGGCCACGACGGCGAGGGCTACGAGGTCACCGTCGGTGACGGTTCACCGGGCCGAAAGACGGTCGCGCTGCGCGAGCATGTACTGGACATCCAGTACGGCCGCGCCAAGGACACCCACGGCTGGCTGCACCGCGTCTGCTAGCGGCTGCGGAAGCAGGTGCAGCCCGGTGCAGCCCGGTACTGGGCCGCGCGGGCCGGGCCGGTGCACGGACGGGTGCCGTTCCGCCTCTGCCCGCCCACAGGGCCGAGCGCTCTCACCGCGAGTCCACCAGGGCGTATTTCGCCGAGAGCACCGTCGGCCGCCCCTGGCGCGGCAGGTGGGCGAGGGCTTGGCCGTGGAAGGTGCTGATGACGGTGGAGCGGGGTGCGGGGTCGTAGACGGCCTCTTCGTCGGACGGGGTGAGCTGGAAGCCGGGGCGGGCGACGTGGAGCCGCTGTTCGTGCGCCAGCGGAACGACGGCCAGCACTCCCCCGTCGGCGGTGCGCAGCGCGTAGCTGTCGCGGTGGCGCGGCTGTGCCGGTACGAAACGTCTGCGGGCACCCTCCGCGCCGAGTGCGTCGTTGCGGTGGCGGTAGGTGGAACGTGCCTCCTTCGTCACGGCGTTGGGCGCGAGCGCCGCCGCCTCGTCGGTGCCGCCCGTCTGCCACAGATCCTCGTACGTCCCGGGAACGTCGTCCGGACGTAGCACGCCGCTCTTGGTGGCCGCGGTGACCGCCGTCGCGAGGCCCGCCCGACTCGTGGCGACGCGCGGCAGCCGCCCGGCCTGGAGCGGGAGCGCGGCGTGGAGACGCCAGGGGGTCGCAGGTTTCCCGTTCCGTGCGCCGGCTCGGTGTTCCCTGGCGAAGACCAGCACGGTGCGCTGCGGGGAGGGCGTCGTGCGAGTGGCGGTCACCATGAACCAGGAGGCGCCCGCGGGGATATGGAATTCGGGCTTCCGGTACCGGATGGGCTGGGCGAACGGGGCGCGGTCGTGCCGTGGGAGGGCGTCGTACTGCTCGTAGCCCGCCTTGGACCGTTCCAGCACGTTGCCCGCCGCGACCCCGGCGAGAAGGGCGGCATCCCGGGTCCGGTCGGCCCTGGTGGCGACCTTCTCGTAGCGGTGGAGGATGCGGCGCGCCTGGACGACTGTCACCGCACCGTGCGGGCCCGGCGGCGCACTGGTACGTCCGTCACCGTCGCGAGCACCACGAGCGTCACCGGCTCCACCGACGCCGCCGCTACCGCTGCCCAGTACGTGCCCGCCGCAGCCCGTCGTCGTACCGGCGACAAGGACAGCCACGACCGCGAGCGCGACTCCGACGGCAATCCGGGCACGGCCGGCCCAGGCGCGGAGAGACGGGCCGCGGAAGGGCGGGCGACAGCAAGCACTCATGGTGGGGGCTCCTGGGTGCAAGGCCGGAAGGGTGGTCGCGGCCAGGTGCCACCGGGCGACGAACGCTGCTCGGGGCCCCGGACCTTCCTACCGGTCCACATCCAGGCAGGATGCCTCAACTCCCCCGAATGATCAGCAGATCGAGCAGAATTCGACCGAGCAGAATTCGACCTTGGACAGCGGCCTTTCCGGCTGCATCACGTCGTCACTGCGGCAGTGCGTCACCGCACCAGTGCGGCACTGCGTCACCCCTGCGCAGCCCCGTCCCCTTGACCGTCCCCTGGACCGTGCTCGTGCCGATGCCAGGGCCGGTGCTCGTGGCCGTGCCGGTGTCCGCGATCGGCCCGTACGACCGCCACCGGACACTCCGCGTGGTGGAGCACCGCCTGGCTGACCGACCCGAGCAGCAGCCCGGTGAACCCGCCCCGGCCGCGGGCGCCGACGACGAGCAGCTGGGACTCCTCGCTGGCCGCGATGAGTGCCTGCCTGGTGTACTCCTGGACGAGCCGGGGCGTCACGTTCACGTCCGGGTACTTCTCACGCCATCCGGCGATCGCCGTCGTCAGTACGCGCTCCTCCTCCGCCCGGTAGAGGTCCACGTCGTAGTACGTGGGCACCTGGATGCTCGGGCCCGCCGCGATGGGGCCTGTCCAGGCGTTCCAGTTGTGCAGTGCGACGAGTTCGGCACCGCGCAGCGACGCCTCCTTGAAGGCCCAGCCGACAGCCGCGTCACCCACTTCGGAACCGTCCACCCCGAGCAGCACCGGGCCGGTGGGGTGCTTCCTGCCGCGGGTGACCAGCACCGGGCACTCGGCGTGTGCGGTGAGGTAGACGGCGACGGAGCCGACGAGCAGGCCGGTGAAGCCGCCGAGCCCGCGGGTCCCGACGACGACGAGATCGGCGCTCTGCGACTCGATGGTGAGGACGGAGAGCGGCTCCCCCGGGATGACCGCGTGGGTGACCTCGACGGTCGGCTGGGAGCTCTTCGCACGGGCGGCAGCCTCCTCGGCCGTACGCTGCGCGAGGCTGCGCAGACCGCCCTCGGGCGGCCCCATGGCGGACGGGCCGAGCGGGACCTTCATCATCGGCCAGACGAACGCGTGCACGACGCGCAGCGAGCCGCCGCGGAGCTTCGCCTCCCGGGCGGCGACGTCCACGGCCTCCAGGCTCGACGCGGAACCGTCGACACCCACCACAACCGTCCCACTCACGACGGCGCTCCCTTCCGGGACCCGCCTGCCGCCGCGCCCTCTGCTTCCGCACGTCGCTCTTCCATCCCTCCAGACATACCGTCCGCCGGCCGGGACGGCAGTGAGGGATGGCCCGAACGGGCGGGCCCGTCCGAAGCCGGTGCGGCGCATCGCAGGGCCGCGTGTGAGGCGAGCGAGGAGACCGAGCCGATGAGCCGAGGATCACATCACCCCTGGTGAGAGCGTTGTCGTCCGGGTGAACCTGCGCAACCAACCCCGTGCGGCCCAGTTGTCCAGTGCGCTCCGCGTCCGAGCTCCACATCAGGAGGACAAGAATGATCAAGAACGCGCTGGCCACTGCCGCCGCTGCCTCAGCGGTCGTCGGTGTGGCCACTCCCCAGGCCGCGGCCATCGGCAACGACCATGGCACCACCACGGTGAACGGCAACGGAGCGGCCCAGATGTACGGCAACTCCGCCACCTATGGGAACTGGAGCCCGCAATTCGCGCTGATCCAGGGTTCGTTGAACAAGCCCTGCATCGCGATTCCGGACAAGATCAACGTGGGCTCGCTCATCGGGCTCATTCCGATCACTGTCCAGGACATCAACATCCTGTCCAGCCCGCAGACCCAGAAGTGTGTCGAGAACTCCTCCCAGGTCAAGGGAGATGAGCCGCTCTCGCACATTCTTCAGGACATCCCCCTCCTCTCCGGAAACGGCACCGGAAACCGCTGAGGCGACTCCGGCCGCGACCAAAGCGGAACGCGGGCATTGGGCCCGGGGCACGTACGCCCCGGGCCTTTCGCTGTTCCAACTCACCCGGTTTCACCCGGGATTTCACTCTTTCCACTCCGAGTGCCTTCCGCTGTTTCGCAAACGGTTCTTGAGCGCCTTCCTGTTGCGGTTGACGACCGCGCTTTCCTGTTTCGGTTGGCGATCGTCACCCGAGTGGCGGATTGCCCAGCTACCCCGACATCACATCGAGTGACGTAACCGGTCTGACCCATTACGCCACCAGGGGGACGAGGCAGGTAATTCGGCATAACTCGTGTCGTACGGAACTCGACATCGTTACGAATGGCGACAGCGGAGTTGCGGGCGATCAGCCAGCACTCGTGGACATACGAAATCCGTGGTCCAGGGAAACCCGCTTGAGAAAGGACTCCCACGTGAAGTACACGAAGGTCGCGACCGTCGCCGCAGGCACGCTGATGGCCCTGGGCACCGCCGCCGCTCCGGCCCTCGCAGACTCGGGTGCCCAGGGCGGCGCCGCCAACTCCCCTGGTGTCATCTCGGGCAACGTCGTCCAGATTCCGGTGCACATCCCGATCCAGCTCTGCGGCAACACCGTGGACATCATCGGCCTGCTCAACCCGGCGTTCGGCAACACCTGCGTCGCCGACTGACACCCCCGCCCTCGTGAGCGGGAACCAGCTCGGACCGGCTCCGGTGCGTGGGGCGTGGAGCTCACGCACCGGAGCCGTCCGGTCTCCTGAGACGCGGATATGGAATTGCGAGAATTCCGCGCCTTCCGCACCAGACTGAGAGCAGGAAGAGACCATGCGAAAGGTCTTGAGCAAGAGCCTCCTGACGGCTGCCGCCACAACGGGCGCGCTCGCGGGCGCTGCCGGGTACGCACAGGCCGACGCGGGAGCCGGTGGTGGCGCCGCCGGCTCCCCCGGCTTCGGGTCGGGCAACGTGGTCAAGGCTCCGGTGCACGTGCCGGCCAACGTCTGCGGGAACACGATCGACGTTGTCGGCGCGCTGAACCCGTCCTTCGGCAACAACTGCGGCGCCGAGCACGGCAGGAAGACGCCTCCGCACCACAAGCCGCCGGGGCCGGGGCCGAAGAAGCCGCCGCAGCGGGCCGAGGAGCAGCCGTCGGAAAAGGCCGAGCAGCACCCGCCGGCCCGCGCCCCGCAGCAGCCCGCCGGCCTGAGGAAGCCCGCCGACCAGGTAAAGAGCCACAGCGAGAAGCCCGCGGACCGGCCCGTCGAACACCGGGCTCCGGAGGCCGGGAAGGCGGCGACGCCCGCAGGTCCGGCCCACGAAGCCGCTCCGCGCGCTCCGCGAGCGGCCGAGCACCAGGTGGCGGCTTCCGAGTCGCTGGCGCAGTCCGGTGCGGGCGGCGCCTGGGGCACGGCGGCGCTCGGTGCGGGCATGCTGCTCAGCGGCGTGGTGCTCTACCGGCGCGCCACCCCGCGTCGCAGCTGACCCGTACTCGCCACATCTGACCGGCACTCAAGGCACCCGCGCATCGCGGAACTGCTTCGCACCTGTTCCGCGATGCGCTCGTGACGCGAAACGGCGAAACGGCGAAATGGCGCGGTTTCCAGCCTGCCGCGAGCCGTCACCGGGAAGCGCCGTCGGAAAATCGCACAGTTTCCGGGAGAAGAAGCACCCTATGAAGTACAGGAAGACCGCCGCCGTCATCGCAGGATCGGTGATGGCTCTGGGCGCCGCGCCGCCCGCCCTCGCGAGCGAAGCCCCTGTCGGTCCGCGCGCGAGTCTGAACGGCGGTCTCGACTATGCCCTCGGAAGCGGTGAACTGCTTTCCTCCTCTCCCCCGGTGGGCGTGGACGGTCCGCAGTTCGATGCCTTGGTGAATGCGGTGAAGCGTCCTTTGAAGAGCGGGAAACTGATCGGCAATCAGAATCTGCTTGGCGGACTTCCGCCGGCCGAGTGACGCCCGCGCACCGGTAGGGGATTTACGGGTCACGGCGTACACACCATTCAGGTGAAAAGGAAAAACTCACGAAGCGGAAGACAGTTAGACCCGGCGTCCCAGACTTCCGCACCATTCCAGGAAGAACGGTAGAACCATGATGAAGAAGGCCCTGTCCACCGCTACGGTGGCCCTTTCGCTCGTCGGCATCTCGGCGATGGCCGCCCCCCAGGCGCTGGCCACCGGAAACGACACCGGCACCACCACGGTGAACGGCAACGGCGCCGACCACAACGAAGGCAACGCCGCCACCTACGGCAACCTGAGCCCGCAGAACCAGCTCATCCAGGGCTCCCTGAACAGGATCTGCGCCCTGCCCTTCGAGAAGATCAACGTCGGCTCGCTCATCGGCCTGATCCCGATCACCGTTCAGGACGTCAACATCCTGTCCGCCTACCAGTCGCAGAAGTGCTCGGACAACTCGTCCCAGGCCAAGGGCGACGAGCCGCTGTCGCACATCCTGGACGACATCCAGGCCCTCTCCGCCAACGGCGAGCGCAACCGCTGAGCAACCGGACCCCAGGTCGAAGCGGGGACTTCATAGAAGAGGCCACCGGCATCCAGCCGGTGGCCTCTTCGTGCGCTTCGTTTCTTCGCGTGTTCCGCTTCGACGAGTAGCGCGGGTGTTCCGCTTCGACAAGTGGCGCTCGCGCCGCGCCGGCTCGTGCTCCCGCCCTCAGCCGCGCAGCGTGTCGGTCGCCTTGGTGGCCAGCGGGCCGACGAGAGGGAGGTCACCGAGGGAGGCACCGCGGGCGAGCGGGCCGGTGACGGCTGCGGTGCTCAGCGGGCGGAAGTCGGCGATCTGGGTGCCGATGGAATTGTCCAGCGGATCCGTACCGGTGTTGGCCAGCGGATCGAGCTGGAGATCGTTGACCGTCTTCAGCGCGCTGCCGAGCGCGACACCGGTGCCCCGTACCGTCCCCCGGGCAGGCGCCGTGAGGCCATCCACCAGCCCCTCCATCGCGACGTCACCGCCGGTTTTCCCCGCGCCGCCCTGCTCGGCCGCCACAGCTGTCGGAACGGCCGAACCGAGGGCCGCGCCGACGGCCGCGGCGAGTACCCCGGCCCGGGCGAAAACGCGTGGGGCAGGTGCTTTGTGACGGGCGGTTCCGGACTTGAGCATGTTCACCACCGAGTACGAGTTGCTCGGACCATGAGCAACGATTTGTAACCAATCAGCTCCATAGCGTAGTCGCCTGGTCGGGGTGACGCTTCAACCTCCCGGAGCCCGGCGGGGGTTCCCGGTTGCACACGCAGTTCGTGAGTGACAGTCGTCAGCCAACGGACCACGCACAGCTGAACGACCGTACCCTCGGTGGCGTGCTCGGGCACCAAACGTGGTCATTCAGGGTGATTCTGGTATCAGGTACGGCCCTCTGCGCGACTAAGGTGCCCCTCCATGACCTCCCTCCAGGCCGCCCAGGGCGGCATTCAGCAACAGCTCGGCACCCTCAGCGTGGTCGGCTGGGCCGGTGAGTACGGAGACGGACGGGACATGGCCTTCCTGCTCGTCTTCTCGCTCGGCGACGGCGCCGGCACCCGGGAGGAGCCTGTCGCCGCAATGCGGCAGCTCGCCGAGTCGACGGGACTGACGATCGGCGGCGACATCCTGGACGCCACCTCGGCCGGGCGGCAGTTTCCGGTGACCGCGCTCGTCGAGGGCGGTCAAGTGGCGCTGACGATGCCGAAGATGTCGGTGCAGTACTCGACACCGCCCGAGTGGATTGCCGCGGCGCATGACCGCGGACACGTCTACTTCCTGCTCGCGACCCAGCCCTGGCCGCAGGTGCGCCTCGGCAACGAGATCCAGCAGGACGCGCTCCGGGAGTTCCTGAGCGAGGAGGTGCTCTCCACATCGGCGCACTGCCTGCTCCCTGTGCGACGGCTCGCACGCTGAGCCGCGAGGCGCGGGAGCATCAGGCGTACGGCTCCAGTTCGGCGTCGACAGGCGCACCGGTGAGCCTGTTTGCCAGGGTGGAGAGGGTGTACGCACCGATGCCGAGGACGACTTCGAGGGCCTGCTCCGGGGTATAGCCGTGGGCCACGAAGGCGTCGAGCGACCCGGCGCTCACCCCGCCCGCCCGGTCGAGCACTTCCGCGGTGAAGACGCGGACGGCCTCCAGGCGTTCGTCGGGGAGCGGACGGGCCTCGCGCAGGGCTGTGATCAGTTCCTCGTCGGCTTCAAGTGCACGCAGCTTGCGGGTATGCATGGCGACGCACAGATGGCATCCGTTGCGGGTCGCGACAGTGAGGATGACGGTCTCGCGTGCCAGCACGTCGAGGCTGGTGGCTTCGAAGGCGGCGCTCATCCTGGTGAACGCCTCGAGAGTGTGCGGCGAGATGGCAAGCCGGGCCATCGCCGAGGGGAGAAAACCGAGGCGCTGCCGGGTGGCCTCCATGATGCGCCGGGAGGCGGCGGGAGCGGACTGCGGGGTGAGTTCGGCAAAGGTTGTTCCGGGCACAGTCGGCCCCTCTCGTACAGTGGTCAACGTGGTTGTCGAAAAGAAGGTAAACCAGGTTGTCGAACTTGTCGAGGGCTGTCATGGCTGAGCGGGAGAGGTGGGGGTTCGAGCTGCCTTTGCTGCTGTTCGCCGGGTTCCGTTCGCTGATCGACCAGCTGCACACGGAACTGGCCGACCACGGCCATCCGGAGATGCGCCCGGCACACGGCTTCGCGATGCAGGCCATCGGGCGGGACGGCGTGACCGCGAGCGAGCTGGGACGGCAGCTGGGCGTCTCCAAGCAGGCGGCGGGCAAGACCGTCGACCGGCTCGCCGCACTGGGCTACGCGGAACGGGTCGCCGACCCCGCCGACGCGCGGCGCAAGCTCGTCCGGCTCACCCCGCGCGGTCAGGACGCGCTGGTGCTCTCCGGTGCGGTCTTCGAGGAGCTCCGCGGCAGATGGGCCGACCAGTTGGGCCGGAAGCGGCTGACGGAGCTTGAGGACGCGCTGGAGACCATGGTGGGTCCGGCGCGGTTCCGGCTGGATGCCGCGGGGTGGTTCGGGGACTGACGAGCGGCCCCGCCCGGCTAGCTCTCCCCTTCCCGGTCCCCTCGGCCCCCGGTCCCAGGGGAGCCGCCAGGAGTCCCCGGGCCGGAGGGGCCGTCGGATTGCTCGTCGTCGACGATCTCCGCGTCGACCACGTCCTCGTCCGGCGGCGCGGTGCCGCCCTGCTCCGCGCCCTCGCCGGTCGGCTGTGTCCCCTCCTTGCCGGCCTGCTGCCCCTCCCTGGCCTGCGCGTACATGGCTGTGCCGATCTTCTGGGCCGCGGCTGTCGTACGGTCGACCGCCTCGCGCAGGGTCACGGTGTGTTCGGCGGCCCGGGCCGGATCGTCGGGAGTCTCGGCCAGCCGCGCCTTGAGGTCGGCGAGCGCCGCTTCGACCTCGGCGCGGGTTTCGGCGGGCACCGCGCCCTCGGCGGTGTCGGCCAGCAGGCGTTCGGTCTGGTAGGCGAGCTGCTCGGCCTGGTTGTGGGTCTCGGCCGACTCGCGGCGCCGCGCGTCCTCCTCGGCGTACTGCTCCGCCTCGCGCACCATGCGCTCGATGTCGTCCTTGGGCAGGCTGGAGCCGCCGGTGACCTGCATCTTCTGTTCCTTGCCCGTCCCCAGGTCCTTGGCGGAGACGTGCATGATGCCGTTGGCGTCGATGTCGAAGGTGACCTCGATCTGCGGCACATTGCGCGGAGCCGGCGGCAGACCCGTCAGCTCGAACATGCCCAGCTTCTTGTTGTACGCCGCGATCTCCCGCTCACCCTGGAAGACCTGGATCTGCACGGAGGACTGGTTGTCCTCGGCCGTGGTGAAGGTCTCCGAACGCTTCGTCGGAATCGTGGTGTTGCGCTCGATCAGCTTGGTCATGATGCCGCCCTTGGTCTCGATACCGAGGGACAGCGGGGTGACATCCAGCAGCAGGACGTCCTTGACCTCACCCTTGAGCACACCCGCCTGAAGGCTGGCACCGATGGCGACGACCTCGTCCGGGTTCACGCCCTTGTGCGGGTCCCGGCCGGTGAGCTCCTTGACCAGCTCCGTCACCGCGGGCATCCGGGTCGAGCCGCCGACCAGGATCACGTGGTGAACGTCCGACAGTTGCACGTTCGCGTCGTTCACCGCCTGGTGGAACGGCGTCTTGCAGCGCTCCAGCAGGTCTTCCGTCAGCTGTTGGAACTGGGTGCGGCTCAGCTGCTCGTCCAGGTGGAGCGGGCCCTCGGCCGTCGCGGTGATGTAGGGCAGATTGATCGTCGTCTCGGTGGACGAGGACAGCTCGATCTTCGCCTTCTCGGCCGCCTCACGCAGCCGCTGCACCGCCATCCTGTCCTTGGCCAGATCGATGCCGTGGCCGTCCCTGAACCGTTTGACCAGGTGGTCGACCAGCCGCTGGTCCCAGTCGTCACCACCCAGATGAGTGTCGCCCGCGGTGGCCTTCACCTCCAGTACGCCCTCGCCGATCTCCAGCAGCGAGACGTCGAACGTACCGCCGCCCAGGTCGAAGACGAGGACCGTCTGCTCCTCCTCCTTGTCGAGGCCGTAGGCCAGTGCGGCTGCCGTTGGCTCGTTGATGATGCGCAGCACGCTCAGGCCCGCGATCTCGCCGGCCTCCTTGGTGGCCTGGCGCTGCGCGTCGTTGAAGTACGCCGGCACGGTGATGACCGCGTCGGTGACGTCCTGCCCGAGATAGCTCTCCGCGTCCCGCTTGAGCTTCTGCAGGACGCGGGCCGAGATCTCCTGGGCGGTGAAGGACTTGCCGTCGATACTGCCGGACTCCGGGAAGCGCCAGTTGGCCTCGCCCATATGGCGCTTGACGGAGCGGACGGTGCGGTCGACGTTGGTGACCGCCTGCCGCTTGGCGATCTCGCCCGTCAGCACCTCACCGCCCTTGGCGAACGCCACCACGGACGGCGTCGTCCGGGCGCCCTCGGCGTTGACGACGACCGTGGGGTCACCGCCCTCCAGGACACTGACCACCGAGTTGGTGGTGCCGAGGTCGATTCCGACAGCGCGTGCCATGGCCGTCCTCCTCAGGAGTGCCGGCCTCCGCGGGCGCGGGAGTGCCGGACGGGCTACACCTGAGTCTTGCCCTCCTCGATGGCTTCGGCCACCTCAGCCGTCCGTTCGGCTTCCTCGGCGGCGAAGCGTCCGGCGTCCAGCTTCTCGGCGATCTCCTCGTCCTGGGCCATCAGGAGGTCGAGGTTCTGGTTGCCCATCTCGAAGACGCCCATGTCGACATAGGCGCGCTGGAGGCGTTCGCCCCACAGGCCGATGTCCCGCACGCAGGGGACTATGCGGCTGAAGAGGAGCTTTCGGAAGAGCTGAAGGTTCTCGGACTGCTCGCTGAAGGTGTCCGCCTCGGCCCGCGGGATACCGAAGTTCTCCAGCACCTCGGCGCCCTTGAGCCGGTCGCGCATCAGATAGCAGCCCTCGATGACGAACTCCTCGCGCTCGCGCAGTTCGGCGTCGGACAGCTGCTTGTAGTAGTCCCGCAGCGCCATCCGGCCGAACGCCACATGACGGGCCTCGTCCTGCATGACGTACGCGAGGATCTGCTTGGGCAGCGGCTTGTCGGTGGTGTCCCGGATCAGGCCGAAGGCGGCCAGCGCCAGGCCCTCGATCAGCACCTGCATACCCAGGTACGGCATGTCCCAGCGGGAGTCGCGGAGGGTGTCGCCGAGGAGTGACTGGAGGCTGTCGTTGATCGGGTAGAGCATGCCGACCTTCTCGTGGAGAAAGCGGCCGTAGATCTCGGCGTGCCGGGCCTCGTCCATGGTCTGTGTCGCGGAGTAGAACTTCGCGTCCATGTCGGGCACCGACTCCACGATCCGGGCGGCGCACACCATGGCGCCCTGCTCGCCGTGCAGGAACTGGCTGAACTGCCAGGAGGCGTAGTACCGGCGCAGCTCGCCGCGCTCGGCCTCGTTCATCTTGTCCCAGTAGGGCGTCCCGTAGAGCGCCATGGCTTCGTCAGGGGTCCCCAGCGGGTCGTACGGGTCGACCTCCAGGTCCCAGTCGATGCGGCGCTGCCCGTCCCACTGCTTGTCCTTGCCCTTCTGGTACAGCGCCAGCAGGCGGTCGCGCCCGTCGTCGTACTCCCAGGAGAAGCGGGCGCTGCCGGAGGCGGGGATCTGCCAGAGGGAGGCGTCGGTTGCGTGCGCGTAGAGATCGTGTGTGGACACTGACATCTCCTTCAGTCACGGACGGCCCCGCATGGGGTGGGGGTTGGTTCGGGACTGCCCGTTACGGGTGGGTAGTTGGCAGGCTCACACGCGTGTTACCGCTCGGTCAACAAGTTGCGCAGGGGGGATTGACGTCCTTACTGACAAGCAGTCTCATAAGAATCGACAGCAGACGTGACCGCCGGTAACACTCGAACGAGATCGCCGGCACCCCCAACGAAGAGGTGCCTCAGCATGACGACAGCGCCTGACATCGCCGACATGGAACGCGAGGTGCTCAGGGACGCCCTCGGTCTGCTCAAGGATCGCGAGCAGGTCGCCGAGCGCCTCCTCGAGTCCTCCAGGAAGCACTCCTTCGACCCTGACACCGAACTGGACTGGGAGGCACCGTTCGAGGACGGCAAGTGGTTCTGGCCACCGGAGCTGGTGTCGCTCTACGACACCCCGCTGTGGAAGCGGATGCCCGAGGAGCAGCGGATGGACCTGGCCCGGCACGAGGCGGCCTCGCTCGCCTCGCTGGGCATCTGGTTCGAGGTGATCCTGATGCAGTTGCTGGTGCGGCACATCTACGACAAGCCGCTGACCAGTAACCATGTCCGCTACGCGCTGACCGAGATCGCCGACGAGTGCCGGCACTCGATGATGTTCGCACGCATGATCAAGCGGGCCGGGGCGCCCGCGTATCCCGTATCCAAGCTGCACCACAACCTGGCACGGCTGCTCAAGACTGTCTCCACGACCCCTGGTTCGTTCACCGCGACGCTGCTGGGCGAGGAGATCCTGGACTGGATGCAGCGGCTGACCTTCCCGGACGAGCGCATTCAGCCACTGGTACGCGGCGTGACGCGGATCCACGTCATCGAAGAGGCCCGGCATGTGCGCTACGCACGCGAGGAGCTGCGCCGCCAGATGGTCAAGTGCCCGCGCTGGGAGGCCGAACTGACCCGGATCAGCTCGGGCGAGGCCGCCCGCGTCTTCTCCATCTCCTTCGTCAACCCGCAGGTCTACGAGGACGTCGGGCTCGACAAGAAGGAGGCCGTCGCCCAGGTGAAGGCCAGCGGCCACCGCCGCGAGGTCATGCAGGCCGGCGCCAAGCGGCTGACCGACTTCCTGGACGACATCGGCGTACTACGGGGCGTAGGCCGCAAACTGTGGGTGAGCTCGGGCCTGCTGCCGAAATGAGCTGACGGTGAGAGCCCGTGCGAGCCCGGTGAAGCACGTGTGAGGAACTCCGGGGATACGCAGGGAACGCCGTCGCCGGCCGGGGCAGTTACGCTGCACTGCATGAGCAGCAGCGGCACCGCCCCGGCGTATCGCAGGCTGAGCGTGGACGAGCGGCGCAGTCAATTGCTCGGGCACGCGCTGGGTCTGTTCGCACACCGGCCGCCCGAGGATGTGTCGCTGGACGACGTCGCGGCCTCCGCCGGAGTATCACGCCCGCTCGTCTACCGCTACTTCCCCGGCGGCAAACAGCAGTTGTACGAGGCCGCACTGCGCAGCGCGGCCGACCAGCTCGAGCAGTGCTTCGCCGAGCCGCCCACCGGCCCGCTCACCACCCGGCTGGCCCGCGCAATCGACCGCTACCTGGCGTTCGTCGACGAGCACGACGCGGGTTTCATGGCACTGATGCAGGGCGGCAGCGTGGTGGAGACCTCGCGCACCAACGCCATAGTCGACGAGGTGCGCAGGGACGCGGCCGAGCAGATCCTCGCCCATCTGGCAGCGGACCAGGGCAGCAAGGGCCGCGGGTCGCCCCGCCTGCGGATGGCCGTACGGACGTGGATCTCGGCCGTGGAGGCTGCATCCCTGATCTGGCTGGACGAAGGCAAGCAGCCGCCGCTGCCTCAGCTGCGGGACTGGCTGGTGGACCACTTCGTCGCTCTGCTGACCGCCACGGCAGCCGGTGACGCGGAGACCGCCACCGTGGTCCGGCGGGCGCTGGCACTGGAGGAGTCCGACGGTGCCGTCGCAGAACTGGTGCGCAGGGTGCTGCCGGTGGTCGCGGACTCCGGGCACCTGCTGTGAGACTGAGTGCGGCTGTCTGCTGCGGGTACGGAGGCCGGGCGCTTGCTGTGCGGGTCGGCCTGGTGAGCAGCGGTTTTGGACTTAAAGATTACTTGAAGACTGGGCTAAGCTAAGTCCATGCCGTCTCAGCTGTCATGGAAGGCCAAGGAAGCCACCGTCGGAGAGCTGGCGGAGCGCGCCGGTGTCGCCACCTCCACGCTGCGCTTCTACGAGCGCGAAGGGCTCATCCAGAGCCGTCGTACCTCAGGCAACCAGCGCCGCTACAGCCGCGACACACTGCGCCGCGTCGCCTTCATCCGGGCCTCCCAGCGGCTCGGCCTGCCGCTCGCCGCCATCCGGGAAGCACTCGCCCTGTTGCCGGAGGGCCGTACGCCCACCCGGGACGACTGGGCAGCCGTCTCGGAGTGCTGGCGGGAAGACCTCAACCAGCGGATCGCGCTGATGGAGCAGCTCCGCGACCACCTCACCGACTGCATCGGCTGCGGCTGTCTGTCCCTGACGGCGTGCGCGCTGGTCAATCCGCAGGACCGACTCGGCGAGCAGGGCCCCGGAGCCCGCCAGCTCGCCCAGCCCTGCGGCCCGGACCCGGCGCACGGCGACCGGTCCGGTGCTTGCGGCGGTGAAGCCGCCGCTGACGAGGGCGCTTGTGGGGGCCCGGACGACGGGGGCTCTTGTGGGGGCTCCGACAGTGCGGGCTCCGACAGTAGGGCGGTCGCTGCCGTGGCCGACGGCGAAGCGGGCTGAGGCGGTGCGCAGCGAGGAGACCGCCTTCCGCGGCGGACCGCTGGACGGGCGGACACTGTCCGTCCCGCTGGGCCCGACCGGAAGGCCGCCGCGCAGTTACGAGGTTCCGGTACCCGATCCGGACGGCGGCCCGCCAGTGGTCCATGTCTACCGACTGGAGCCGGCCGCCGTGAACCGGCTGGGACTGCCACGGGGCTGGGCGTACGTCTACGAACCTGAGGGGCAGCCCGCAAAGGGCCCGCTGGAACGACTGCCGTGGCGCAGGAGACGCGGCAGCGGCGGCTGACGGGGTCGATCGCGCGCAGCGGTGGCTGACGTCGGTGGATCGCGGCAGGCGGCGGCTGACATCGGTGGACCGCGGCAGGCGGCGGCTGACGCTGGTGGATCGCCGCAGGCGGAGGCTGACGTCGGTGGATCGCGGCAGCCGTGGCTGACGTCGGCGGACGCGGCAGTGACGGCTGACCCGGTGGTTCGCTGTGGCGGGAGCTGCCGCAATGGTTCGCGGCGGCAGTAGCTGACGCCAGTGGTCTGGACCGGCTGGCCCGGTGGGGCGCTCTCCGCGGGAGCGGCGGGCCGGTCCCGGATGGTCCGCACAGCCTGGACAGCGCCGTGGAGAGACGGTTTTCTGCTGACGTGATCGAAGGCATCGCGCGGCTGCGCGAGACGGACCCCCAGCGGCTCGGCCCGTTCCGGCTCTTCGGAGTACTCGGGCACGGCGGGGCGGGCACTGTCTACCTGGGCAGGGGCTCCCCGCGGCGGGGTGCGCGCAAACGGGCGGCCGCGGTGCGCGCCGTACGGCCCGAACTGCTGCGTGACCGGCAGCTGCGGGCACGGCTGCGGCAGGAGACCGCGCGGGTCGCGGACGCGGTCGACAGCCCCTTCGTCGCCGACTTCCTCGGCTGCGAACTCGACAGCGAGCAGCCCTGGACCGCCGAGGCGTTCGTGCCGGGCGTGCCGCTGTCCGCGCTGGTGACCATGTACGGGCCACTGCCGGAGATGTCCGTCCGCGCGTTGGGGGGTGCACTTGCCCGTGCGCTGATGGAACTGCATGCGGCGGGAACCGCGCACGGGGACCTGCGGGCCGCGAACGTGCTGCTGGCGGCCGACGGGCCACGCGTGGTCGATTACGGCATCGCGCTGGGCAGGCGTTCCGCGGCGGTCGGCGGCGCGGGCTTCGGGCCGTCGGTGCTGAGGGCCGAGGACGTCTTCGCGCTGGGTGCCGTACTGGTGGTGGCAGCGAGCGCGCGGCATCCGTTCGCGGGGAGCCCGCTGCCCTCGGCGCGCGAGGGCCCGGACCTGACGGGGGTGCCCGACGCCCTGTGCGTGCCGCTGCTGTCGTGCCTGCACAAGACGCCGGAGACCCGCCCACAACCGGAATCTCTGGCGCACACCCTGGACCTCTCCGGCACGGCAACCCGCCCGGCGCGTGAGTGGCTTCCGGAGCCGTTCCTCCACGAGATCGGCGAGCGCGCGGATGCCGCGCGGGCGCTGATCGGGCGGAGGGGATGGGGTCGCTGATCGGCCGGAGGGGCTTGGGTCGCTGATCGGGCGGAGGGGATAGGGCGTCGATCGGGGTGGAGGGGATGGGGCGGCGATCGGGGCGGTGGGGATGGGGTCGCTGACCGGGCGGTCTGGTCCGGGGGCGGGGTGCTGAGGGGCCTGGATACGGGAGCGGGCATGGTTCCTCACACGTACGGGTGACGAGGGGCGGGCCGAGGGAGCTGGACACGGCGGTGGAGTGGCGGTAGGGACAGGCGATTCCGGCTCGCCGGCTTCCCGCACTGCGCCTGAATTGCCCTGGGACCAGCAAGGCGGCGTGCCCTCGTCGTCGTTGCTCGGCGCGTTCCCGCCCGCGCCGGATGGCGCCGGTTCGGTACGCCGACGCCGGGAGCGGGCCCTCGGGATTCTCGATCGGGTGAGAGACGTGCGCCCAGCCGCTTCGCTCGCCCTGAGCCGGTGGCCTTGCCCGTGCCACGATCGCGGCAGAGCGGTCGACGACGGGGAGACGCCGCTCGGGAGCGAGGTGTGCAGTGTTTCGGGTGTTGCGGGTGTTGTGTGAGGCGAGGGCGCGAACGGCGCGTGGAGGAGGGCCGGCCGCTGTGGCCAGGCCTGGCGTCGGTGCGGTGCTGCTCGGGATCGTACTCGCGGCCGTGACCGCGCTGGGACCTGCGGCCTCGGCGGGTTCGGGTGCACCGGCGGGTATGAGGGGGACGCCGACAGCAGAGGTGGGGGCACCCGGTAGGCCTGATCCCGGGCCTGTGGCGGAGCCACCTGGTACGGGGTCCAAGTCTGTCGGTGAGCTGCTTGGCGAGCTGAGTCTGCTGTACGAGCGCACTGAGCAGGCGTCAGAGGCGTACAACGGCACGGCGGAGAAGCTGAAGGCCCAGCGAGCGGCGGCCCGCCGGGCGCAAACCAAGCTCTCACGGGCCCGCGCCGCGCTTGCGACCGGGCGGACGCAGGCGGGCGAGCTGGCCCGGCAGCAGTACCGGGGCGAGGGAACCGGCATCCCGCCAACGGTGCAGATGCTGCTCGCGCGCGACCCCTACCAGCTGCTGGAGCGCGGACATCTGTTGCAGCGAGCGGCGGGCGACCAGGCGGCCACGGTACGGAAGCTGACCGACGGAAAGCAGCGGCACGCCTCGGCGGCCAAGCGGGCGCGTGCCGCGGTGGCACGGCAGGAGCGGCTGGCGAAGCGCAAGAAGAAGCAGCGGAACGAGGTGCACAAGCGGCTGAAGAAGGTGGAGATGCTGCTCTCGTCGCTGAACGGGGATCAGCTCGCCCGGCTGCACGAGCTGGAGCGGGACCGTACGGACGCTGCGCAGCGGCAGCTGGTGGACTCCGGAGCGCTGGACCCGAGCGGCGCAACGGGCTCACCTTCCGCGGCGGGACGGAAGGCTCTCGACTGGGCGCTGAAGCAGGTCGGCAAGCCGTATGTGTGGGGCGCCGAGGGCCCGCGGGCGTTCGACTGCTCGGGGCTCACCTCGCAGGCGTGGCGCCATGCGGGCCGGGAGATCCCACGCACCAGCCAGGAGCAGTGGCGGCAGTTGACGAGGGTTCCGTTGGACGCGCTGCGCCCCGGCGACCTGGTCATCTACCGCGAGGGGGCGACACATGTGGGCATGTACGCGGGAGATGGCCGGGTGGTGCAGGCCCCTCGGCCGGGGAGCGCGGTGCGGCTGACCCCGCTCGCCGCCGACCCGCCGATCGGCGCGGTCCGCCCGGACGGACGGCGGGCATGAGGCCGATGCGGTGGAGGGGTGGGGTGCGCTTCAGAGGTCATCGGCGAGGTGCCAGGGCGTGTCCGGCGGTTCTTGCCCCGCCCCTCGGTCGGTCTGATAAGAGGGTGCCCCTGCCCGAAGCGTGCAAGCTGCGGGTGCTCCCCCAAGCTCTTCGAGCAGGGAGGTACCCCCATGGCTGGTGGGGGTACCTCCCGGCCGGAGTCCCCCAGCCTCCGGCCGAGAGGTACCCCCAGGGGTGCAGTTCCCCGCGCCCCTTCGGGGCGGCGTCCCCCTTGCCGGGTACGCAGGACCGCCGGAAGGCCAAGACGGTGCCTCTCACCGGGGCGACCGTGGCGGCAGTGCGGGTTGCGGCCTCAGTCCAGTTCGGCCAGGAGCACCGTGGCATCGTCGTGCCGCTTGCCACGGCGGGGCGACGACTCCGACTCGGCCGTGCGGACACGGTGGATGAGGGCACGTGGCCCCTCTTTGCGGACGAGGGCGAAGAGGCCCGCCCAGTCGCCGAGGCGGAAGGTCTCCGTCCAGCGGGTGGCGCCGTCGGTGAGGGCGAGCAGGGCACGGACGTCGGACCTCGGGTGACTTCCCGTCACCGCCTGTGCCGCGACGCCCGGGTCGGCGGCAGCCGTGTAGAAACCGCTGCCGTCCGGCGCGTTGCGCAGCCCTTCGACGGCGCGCGCGTAGGCCGCGCGGTCCGACTCCTCGCCCGTCAGCCGTACGCGGTCGCGCAGTGCCTGCACGGCGGGCGGCAGTTCGGCCAGGCGTCGGTCGAGAACGGGACGCACGGTGCCATCGGCGGCCTCCATGAGGAGCGCGGAGTCGGACAGCACCAGGTGTTCGACCCGCTCCTCGTCCCACCGGGCCGCGACGACGGTTGCCTGGGGAGTACGGGGGTGAAAAAGATCACATGTCTCACGGTGGGCGTCGGCCGTGCGGGCCACTGCGACGGCGAGGCATTCGGCCAGCGTCATGTCCCGGCGTGTGCCCGAAAGTTCGAGCAGCGCACCACCGAGCCGCGCCACGAACCACGGCACTCCGTGACGGCAGCCGTCGGCTCCCTCCGGCGGAGTGACACCGTCCAGCACCACGAGCGCTCCGCCCGAGCCGGAGGCAGGCAGGGCGGCCGACACATAATCCTCGTTGGGCCGTTGAGGATTACCAGGCTCGGTGACCATGTCGATGCGCATGACGGCAGTCTGCCGGACGGTCGATTTCGAGTGGCCGGTGACCGCCATGGCGGGCACGCCCCGGTTGGCCGGAGACCGGTACTCGATGCCGCCGCGCCCTCCTGCTGCTGTGGTAGCGCGCGCTCGGGCGCGCGGGGCATGGTCGGCCGGAAAACGACCGGGAACAGAGCGGAACCTATCCTTCCGCAAAGTCCGGCAGGCATCCTGCCAGGACCTCGGACGGATTTCCAACCAGTGCCCGGGAAGCGGACAGCGCCCGGCTCAGGCCGAGTTGTTCCGTTGCCGAGGAGTGATGTTCACTCCTTCGGGTGGCCCAGCAGGGGATCCTCACCCGCCTCAGGAGCGCACTGCCAAGGTCGGTCGTCGAGTGTGGGGACACCGCTGCGGAGCACCGCGCGGCCCGAGGCCCGGAGAGGTAGCTGGGAACCGAAGGTCGCAGAGGGTGCCGGCGCGGGGGCGGGGCCACCCTCTCGCCACACACGTTGGACTGTGCCGCCCGGGCCCTCCGGGAGAGGCGGGACGAGATTGCGAGTGCGGGTGCGGAAGAAGCAACGTCACAGAGCGGACGTTCCCCAGGCCACGGCGACCGGCCCCGGCGCCACTGCCTCCACGGACGCGGAGCCGGCCACCCCTGTGGGACGTAGGCGTGCGCGGGTACGCAACAGGCTGCTGCTGTCCGTCGCGGTGTGTGCCGTGGCGGTTGTGGCGGCGGGAGCACCCACCCTTGTCGCGGGCTCCCGGGATGCCGCCGACGCGCAGGATCTCGTCGACCTCGCCCGGCTCGACCAGCAGGCCATCGCACTGTCCCACTCCGTCGCGGACGAGCGCGACAGCATGGTCGAGTACATCGCTGCGGGCCGCAGCGGCAAGCGCGGGACGGGCGTCAGCGAAGCCCAGCGCAACCGGGTCGACCGGCAGGCCCGCGAGCTGCGCGAGGCCGCGTCCTCGGCGCCGTCCGGGTCCGGGGCTGCCGCTCCGTCCGCCTCCCCCGACGCCGTCGCCAAGGCCGTCAAGAAGCTGCCCGCCGTCCGGCAGCGCGCCATGAACGGCAAGGCCGGCCCGCTGGACTCCTACGAGTCCTACTCCGAGGTCATCCAGACGCTCCGTCAGCTCACCCGTGGCATCGCCGACGGCCTGCCCGCGCGGGCGGAGAACCGCACCGCGGCGGCGCTCCCCGACCTGTCACGCGCCGTCGATCAGGCATCGGCCACCCGCGGCCTGCTGGAGGCGGCGCTGGCGGGACAGGGTTCCCAGCGGCCGCTGGTCACCGCGGCGGGGCAGGCTCGCCTACGGGAGCAGGCAGCGCTCGCGGACTTCGAGGAGACGGCCGACGCCAAGGCCCGGGAGAGCTACAGCACGACCGTCAACGGCACGGACGTCAACGTCGCCGAGCGCTATCTGACGGCCGTCACCTCGCGCAACCACCTCACGGGCGGCGCCCGGGCTCTGGACCGTGAGCGGTTCGACAGCTCCGTCTCGGCGCGGCTGGCCCATATGCGCGGGGTGCAGTCGTCGTTCGCGGTGGCGGAAGTCAAGCGGCTCGAGAGGCTGCGGGACGACGATGTGACGGCGCTGCAACTGCGGGCCGGGCTGGTGGGCGGCTCTCTGCTGATCGCCGTCGCCGTCAGCGTCGCCATGGCGCGGTCGCTCACCCGTCCGCTGTCGGTGCTCAAACGCGGTTCGCAGCGGCTCGCCAAGGACCCGGCGGGCGAGGAGCCGATCACCTTCCGCGGCAGGAACGACGAGTTCGCCGATGTGGTGAGAGCGCTCAACACGCTGTGTGCCACCGCCGCCGAGCTGCGGCGCCGGTCCTCCTGTGCGGAGCGGGAGCAGGACCAGCTGGCGGTCGAGAAGGCACAGCTGACCGAGAAGCACCTACTGCTGAGCGAGGACTTCGCGGCACTGCAGTCCGAGCTCGAGGCGGCGCGCGAGCAGTTGACGTCGCCGACGCCGCAGGGCAGTGGTGCGGATGCGTACGCGGGCCTGAGTGCGGGTGCGGGCGGGAGTGCGGGCGGGAGCGCCGGTGCGCACGTCGGCGAGGCCACCGCGACGGCGGACCACAGCGCCTTCGCTGATCTGGGCAGCCGCACGCTCACGCTGGTCGAGCGGCAGCTCGGCATCATCGAGGGGCTGGAGGAGAAGGAGGCCGACCCCGACCGGCTCGACACTCTCTTCAAGCTGGATCATCTGGCGACCCGGATGCGGCGGCACAGCGAAAACCTGCTGCTGCTGGCGGGCACGGAGCGCCCCGAGCGCAGTGTGCCGTCCGCAACCGCCGCCCCGGCACCGCTGCTGGACGTACTGCGTGCCGCCGTCAGCGAGATAGCCCAGTACGAACGCGTCGAGTTGGGGACGCTGCCGCCGGAGGTGCGGGTCGACGGTTCCGCCGCCGACGATCTGAGCCACTTGGTCGCCGAACTTCTCGACAACGCCGCCGCCTTCTCCCCCGCCGAGACCGGGGTACGCCTGAGCGCGCGGCTGCTGGAGAGCGGCGAGGCCCTGGTGTCCGTGGAGGACGATGGCGAGGGCATGCCCGGTCCGCAGCTCGCCGAGCTCAATTCGCGCCTGGGCGAGCCGCAGGTGACGGAGGGCGCGAGTGGTCCCTGGGGGCTGGGCACAAACGTGGTCGCCCGGCTCTCGGCACGGCACGGCATACGGGTGCGGCTGCGCGAGCGGGAGGGCGGCGGCACCGTGGCCGACGTGACCGTCCCGCACGTGCTGGTGCTCGACGGGGTCGCCCACGCAGGGCTGTCCGACGGAGCCGGGAGCGCACAGCCGTCCGACGGGGTCGACGAGAGCAGTCTCCCTCCGGATGGGAGCGACCACTCCCGTGCCGAGGACGAGCACTCCCGGACCGATGACCAGGCCCCCACCCGGGCAGAGGAGCCCGAGGGGGCGGCGGGAGCGGACCGGTCGGCGGAGCAGGGGGACCCGGCGGAGCCACCAGGGTCCGTCACGCATCCGGGTCTGCCTCAGCGGATCCGCAGGGAGACGCCGCGTGAGCCGACCGCACCGCGTCCCCGCAAGGGCGGCGCCACCCCGGAGGAACTGCGGCGCAGGCTCGACGGATTCCAGCAGGGCACCCGGGAGGGCCTGCGGGACTCCATGGCGTACACCGCGGTGGGTGAACCCGGCCACACGGCCACCGAGACCGAACAGAACCACCAGAACCACCAGGACAAGCAGGACCAACAGGATCAGCAGGACCAGCAGCCCGGGCAGCCATCACGGGCTGAGCAGCAGACCGAGGACACCGACCATACGGAAGAGCGAGCGGGGGCGCAGGTTGACGGTGGTACTGCCACAGGAGGCTCGTAAGTGAACCCGCTCACCACAGGTACGTCCGGCACTCCGGAGGCACGTAATCTCCGGTGGCTTCTCGACAAACTGGTCGAAGAGGTGCCGGGCATCCGGTCCGTGGCCGTCGTCTCGTCCGACGGTCTGATGCTGCTCGCGTCCGATCCCGCGCTGGGGGCCGAGCACGGGTCTTCCGCACTGGCCGCTGCGGGGGCAGTTGCGACGCCGCCGCGGATCGAGGAAGCCGCGGTTCCCGAGACTTCGGGCGCCGTACGGGGCGGAATGCCCGTACGGCGGCGGCGCGGCGGTCACTGGGGGCGCGGCCCCAAGGGGCCCAGGGGTTCCAGTGGCGACCTGGCCACGCTCGTCTCCGGGGTGGCCGCGCTGACGGTCGCCGCCGCCGGCCTGATGGAGGGCGGCGCGGTGAAGCAGACCATGGTGTCCATGGACGAGGGTGCGCTGCTCGTCATGGCCATCGGGGACGGCTCACTGCTGGGAGTGCACGCCGCGGCCGATTGCGACATGGGGGCGGTCGGCTATCAGATGGGCCTCTTCGTGGGGCGGGCGGGCCATGTGCTGACGCCCGAGCTGCGGAACGAACTACGCGGGGCGGTGGGCGTGAAGGTCGGTGCGGAGGCGGTCGTCGGCCGGTAGGAGAGGGGCCGACTGCCCGGCTCACTCGTCCTGGTCGGCCAGCGAGTTGAGGCGGTGGAGGAGGCGGGCCAGCTCGGCGATCTCCCGGCGGTCCCAGGCGGCCAATTTGCGCGCGTACGACAGACGGCGCGCGTCCCGTACCCGCGTGAACCGTTCGCGGCCCTCCGCTGTGAGGCGTACCAGCGAGGCACGGCGGTCCGCGGGATCGGGCCGCCGGTCCACCAGGCCGAGCTGGACCAGTGCGTGCAGCTGACGGCTTATCGTCGCCTTGCCGACGCCGAAGTAGGCGGCCAGTTCGGTCGCCCGCTGCTCGCCCGCGTCCTCCAGGCGCACCAGCAGCCCGTAGGCCGCGGGTTCCAGATCGGGGTGGACCTGCCGGGCCATCTCGCCGGACGAGGCGCGGGCACGGCGCAGGAAGACGGCCAACTCGCGTTCCACGTCAAGGCATTCGGGGCCGAAGGGCTCGGCGGGGTCCGCAGCGTCCACAACATCAGGGGATTCCGCGGCGTTCGGGGAGCCCGCGGCGTTCGCAGCGTCCGTGGAGTCCGTGGAGTTCTTGTGCACGTCAGTGGTGTCTCCGGCGTTTTCCATGAAGAAACTTATCCCCAGCCCAGCCCGATAGTCCCAGCTCCGTCAGTATTTCGCAGGAGTAGACCAACGGCAGACGGCAGGGCATCTTCCGCGTGGCCGGTCTACGCGCGTACGTTCGCCCTGACATGGGCACACCATTGGCGTGTAGCCACTCCGCGCGTCGCAGAGCAAAACCCCCCACACCAGTAAATACTACGCACGTACCAGACCCCCACCATCGAGGCTCCGGAGGCAGAGATGCCCAGCTTCAGATCCGGTACGGCCCGGCACAGACGCGGAATCGCGGCTGTCGTCGGGATGTTCGTCTCTCTTCTCGCGCTCGTCCTGGCACTTCCGGGCGCGGCATCGGCAGTTCCCGACAACGGGGACAGCCGTACAAAGTCGGCCACGTCCGCCGCGTCCGGTAAGTCCACGGATTCGGCCAAGGGCACGGAGGGCCTGCGCGGCAACCCCAAGGAACCCGGCAAGCCAGGGGAAGCGTGGATGGGCGCTGGTGTCCGGATGCACGAAGCGGACTCGACCGACGGTACCCCGCCCGACAAGAAGCGGGCGGGCCTGCTCGCAACCGTCCACGGCGTGGACGTCAGCAGCCACCAGGGCAACGTGGCGTGGTCGACCCTCTGGAACAGCGGGGTCCGCTTCGCCTACTCCAAGGCGACCGAGGGGACCAGCTACAAGAACCCCTACTTCGCCCAGCAGTACAACGGCTCCTACAACGTCGGCATGATCAGGGGCGCCTACCACTTCGCGCTGCCCAACTCCTCCAGCGGGGCCACCCAGGCCAACTACTTCGTCAACAACGGCGGTGGCTGGAGCAAGGACGGCAAGACCCTGCCGGGCGTGCTCGACATCGAGTACAACCCCTACGGTGCGACCTGCTACGGCCTGAGCAAGAGCGCGATGGTGAACTGGATCAAGGACTTCACCAGCACCTACAAGGCGAAGACCGGACGCGACGCGGTCATCTACACCACCACGAGCTGGTGGACCCAGTGCACCGGCAACAGCGGTGCTTTCGGGAACTCGAACCCGCTCTGGATCGCGCGCTACGCCTCCTCGCCGGGCACCCTCCCGGCCGGCTGGGGCTTCTGGACCTTCTGGCAGTACACCTCCACCGGCCCGACCGTGGGCGACCACAACTACTTCAACGGCGCGATGGACCGGCTGAAGGTTCTGGCCAACGGCGGCTGACCCCGCAACCACCCCCGGCCGGGGGCGTGGGGGTTGCCCCCACACAACACAGCAACGGCGCGATGGACCGGCTGAAGGTTCTGGCCAACGGCGGCTGAGCCCGCATCTCCTGGTCGGTGAGCACGGCTGCGAACCCCTCACATGTGAGTGGCCCCCACCCTGCGGTGGGGGCCACTCTGTTGCCGGTCGCGTCCGTCACGCCGCGACCGGCGTCTCCCGGGCCGGGGTCTGCGCGGGCGTCAGGGCCAGCTCCAGGACCTGGCGGACGTCGGAGACGGGGTGGACGTCGAGGTCGTCCAGCACCTCCGCGGGGACATCGTCCAGGTCGGGCTCGTTCCGCTTCGGGATGATCACCGTGGTCACCCCGGCGCGGTGCGCCGCCAGGAGCTTCTGCTTGACGCCGCCGATGGGCAGCACCCGCCCTGTCAGTGAGACCTCACCGGTCATCGCCACCTCGGGCCGCACCTGACGGCCGCTGAGCAGCGAGGCCAGGGCCGTCGTCATGGTGATGCCGGCGCTGGGTCCGTCCTTGGGCACGGCACCCGCGGGTACGTGCAGATGGATGCCGCGCTCCTTCAGATCGCCGACCGGCAGTTCCAGTTCCGCGCCGCGCGAGCGCAGGTAGGAGAGGGCGATGTGCGCGGACTCCTTCATCACGTCGCCGAGCTGGCCGGTCAGGGTGAGCCCGGAGGCGCCCGTCTCGGGGTCGGCGAGCGACGCCTCCACGAAGAGAACGTCACCCCCCGAACCGGTGACGGCGAGACCAGTAGCCACGCCCGGCACCGCCGTACGCCGCTCCGCCGGATCCTGTGTGGCCTCCGGGGTGTGCCGCGGACGGCCGATCAGCTCACGCAGCACGTCCACCCCGACGGTGTAGGGCAACTCGGCCTCGCCCAGCTGGTGCTTGGCGGCGACCTTGCGCAACACCCGCTGGACCGACCGCTCCAGGGAACGGACGCCCGCCTCGCGGGTGTACTCGGCGGCGAGCTTGCGCAGTGCCGCCTCCTCGAAGGTGACCTCGCCGCTCTCCAGGCCGGCCCGCTCCAGCTGACGGGGCAGCAGGTGGTCCCGGGCGATGGTGATCTTCTCGTGCTCGGTGTACCCGTCGAGCTCGACGACCTCCATCCGGTCGAGCAGCGGCTGCGGGATTGCCTCCAGGACGTTGGCGGTGGCCAGGAAGACGACGTCCGACAGGTCGAGCTCGACCTCCAGGTAGTGGTCCCGGAAGGTGTGGTTCTGCGCCGGGTCCAGCACCTCCAGCAACGCCGCTGCCGGGTCGCCGCGGAAGTCGGAGCCGACCTTGTCGACCTCGTCCAGCAGCACGACCGGGTTCATCGAACCGGCTTCCTTGATGGCACGGACGATACGGCCGGGCTGGGCGCCGACGTAGGTACGCCGGTGGCCGCGGATCTCCGCCTCGTCCCGGACGCCGCCGAGCGCGACCCGGACGAACTTACGGCCCATCGCGCGGGCGACGCTTTCGCCGAGCGAGGTCTTCCCCACCCCGGGGGGCCCGGTCAGCGCCAGCACCGCCCCTCCGCGCCGCCCGCCGACGACGCCGAGGCCGCGCTCGGCGCGCCGCTTGCGGACAGCCAGGTACTCGGTGATGCGCGCCTTGACGTCCTGCAGCCCGGCATGGTCGGCGTCCAGGACGGCCTGCGCGCCGGAGATGTCGTAGGCGTCCTCGGTGCGCTCGTTCCAGGGCATCTCCAGGACGGTGTCGAGCCAGGTGCGGATCCAGCTGCCCTCCGGCGACTGGTCGCTGGAGCGTTCCAGCTTGTCGACCTCCTTGAGGGCGGCCTTCTTGACCTCCTCGGGCAGGTCGGCGGCCTCGACGCGGGCCCGGTAGTCCTCGCTCTCGTCCTCGGGGTCGCCGTTCAGCTCGGCCAGTTCCTTGCGGACCGCGTCGAGCTGGCGGCGCAGCAGGAACTCGCGCTGCTGCTTGTCGACGCCCTCCTGGACGTCCTTGGCGATGGACTCGGCCACGTCCTGCTCGGCCAGGTGCTCGCGCAGTGCGGCCGTGGCGATCCTCAGCCGCTCGACGGGTTCGGTGGTCTCCAGCAGCTTCAGCTTCTGCTCGGTGGACAGGAACGGGGAGTAGCCGGCGTTGTCGGCGAGCTGGCCGACGTCGTCGATCTGCTGCACCCGGTCCACGACCTGCCAGGCGCCGCGCTTGCGCAGCCAGTCGGTGATGAGGGCCTTGTACTCCCTCATGAGCTCGGCGACCTGGCCGGGCTTGGGGGCGCCTCCTGGGCCGGAGGACGGGGAAGGGTCGGGCACGGTTTCGGTGACCGGCGTGCCTTCCACCCACAGTGCGGCTCCGGGCCCTGTCGTCCCGGTGCCGACGCGGATCCGGCGCAGACCTCGGATGAGTGCGCCGGGGTCGCCGTCGGCGAGGCGTCCGATCTGCTCCACCCGGCCCTCGACGCCGATCTCGGCGTAGTTGCCCTCAACCCGCGGGACCAGCAGGACCCGGGGCTTCGCACCGTCCGGCGCGTCCGAGGCCGCGGACTTCGCGGCATCGACGGCGGCCCTCACGTCGCTGTCCGAGAGATCCAGCGGCACCACCATTCCCGGCAGCACCACGCCGTCCTCGGCGTCGATGGGCAGCACAGGCAGGGTGAGCGGTGTGGACTCCGGGGACTCAGCAGCCATGATCTCTCCCTAGGCAGGCAAGTTGAGTAATACCCACTCAATGCTTTTGAGGCTGCGTATGTTCCCCTGCTTCCGGGAGATCTGTTCGCTGTCAGCGATCGAGGATCGACGGCGATCGTCCTACCCTTCCCCCATGTCGAAGTCAGCCAGTGCTGCGATCTCAGCGGCCCAGGAGTCGGCGCCGGTCACCGTGGAGCGGCGGGACGGTCCGTACGGCGAGGTGGTGCTGCGGCAGCGGGGAGCGCACTACGAGATCATCGCCAACGGGTGCTTCCTGATGGACACCTCCGACGGACGCTCGGAGCGGCTGCTGGTGCGTGCGGCGCTGGACGAGCTCGCCGGGAGGGCCGGACCGCGGTTGCTCATCGGCGGACTGGGGGTCGGTTTCTCGCTGGCCGAGGCGGCGGGCGAGCCGCGCTGGGGCCGGATCAGCGTCGTCGAGCGGGAACCCGCGATCCTCGACTGGCACCGCACGGGGCCGCTCTCCGCGATCTCCGGCCAGGCCCTGGCCGACGCCCGTACGAAGCTGGTGGAGGCCGACCTGGTGGCGTACGTGCACGAGTCGGCAGCCGCGGGGCGACGCTTCGACGCCATGTGTCTGGACATCGACAACGGCCCGGACTGGACGGTCACCGACGACAACGCCTCCCTCTACTCCCCCGCCGGGCTGACCGCCTGCCGGGCGGCCCTCGCGCCGGGCGGAGTACTGGCCGTGTGGTCGGCGCAACCGTCACCGACATTCGAGGGATGTCTGCGTAATGCGGGATTCTGCCGCGTTAGGACCGATGAGATCCCGGTCGCCCGAGGCGTCCCCGACGTGGTCCACTTCGCAGCACGACCGGCGTAGCCGAAGCCGTCAGCAGGCCCTTACGCTGCTGTCCCAGGAAAGCCGGAAGAGCCACAGGGGCGGGGTCGTATGGACCAGAAGAACACCACTCAGACACCTGGCGGCGCTGCTGCCGCGACCACCCCGGGCGCCCAGCGTCGCATCCTCGTCGTGGAGGACGACCCCACCATCGTCGACGCCATCGCGCGACGGCTGCGGGCCGAGGGCTTCCAGGTGCAGACGGCGGGCGACGGGCCCGCTGCAGTGGACACCGCCGAGGCGTGGCAGCCGGACCTGCTGGTGCTGGATGTGATGCTGCCCGGCTTCGACGGCCTGGAGGTCTGCCGCCGGGTACAGGCCCAGCGCCCGGTGCCGGTGCTGATGCTGACGGCGCGGGACGACGAGACGGACATGCTGGTCGGCCTCGGTGTGGGCGCCGACGACTACATGACCAAGCCGTTCTCCATGCGGGAAGTCGCGGCGCGGGTGCATGTACTGCTGCGCAGGGTGGAGCGCGCGACGCTGGCCGCGCACACGCCGCGCAGCGGCATACTCCGGCTCGGGGAGCTGGAGATCGATCACGCGCAGCGGCGGGTGCGGGTCACGGGTGAGGATGTGCATCTGACCCCCACCGAGTTCGATCTGCTGGTGTGCCTGGCGCACTCGCCCCGCGCGGTGCTCTCGCGCGAGCAGCTGCTGGCCGAGGTGTGGGACTGGGCCGACGCGTCCGGAACCCGCACCGTCGACAGCCACATCAAGGCCCTACGACGCAAGATCGGCGCGGAGCGCATCCGCACCGTGCACGGTGTCGGATACGCCCTCGAGACCCCGGGCCCGGACGGTGGCGCTGCGGCGCCCGTGACGGGCGCCGCGACGGAGAGCTCCTGACGGCGGAGGGGACGGAGCGAGATGTCCGTTTCCGTGTCCTTCTTCCTGACGGCCCGTACGCGCTCTCTCGCGCGCTCCCTGGCCCGCCTCCTGAACCGTGCGCCGGCCCGCTGCAAGCGGGCCGCCGTCCGGCACGGCGCCCAGGCGTGGGAGCGGCTGTGGGAGGGTCTGCGGCCGGTCGACCCCTACCGGTCGGTCAAGGCGGCGCTGGGCGCGCTGGTGATCGTCTCCGTGGTGATCACTACGCTGCTGGCGCTGTTCGCCATGCAGTCGGCGACCGAACTGCGCGTCATCACGATCATCTCCATCGTCGCCTCGCTGCTGATCACCCAGTTCGTGGCGCAGTCGCTGACGGCGCCGCTGGACGAGATGACCGACGCGGCCAAGGCGATGGCCAACGGCGACTACTCCCGACGGGTGCGCGGTGAGCGGCGGGACGAGTTCGGCGAGCTGGCCGCGAACTTCAACCGGATGGCGGCCGATCTGGAGGCCGTCGACCAGCACCGCAAGGAGCTGGTGGCAAACGTCTCGCACGAGCTGCGCACCCCCATCGCGGCGCTGCGTGCGGTGCTGGAGAACGTCGTGGACGGCGTCTCGGAGGCCGACCCGGAGACGATGCGCACGGCCCTGTCGCAGACCGAGCGGCTGGGCCGGCTCGTGGACCATCTGCTGGACCTCTCCCGGCTGGACAACGGTGTGGTCCCGCTGCGCTCGCGGAGCTTCGAGGTGTGGCCGTATCTGGCGGGCGTGCTGAAGGAGGCCAACATGAGCAAGGGCTCGGGCCACTCCCGCAAGGACGTCCACCTCCACCTGGATGTCTCACCACCCGAGCTGATGGCCTACGCGGACCCCGAGCGGCTGCACCAGGTGGTGGCCAACCTGATAGACAACGCCGTCAAGCACAGCCCGCAGCACGGCCGCGTCACGGTCAAGGCCAGGCCGGGCCCGGGGGCTGCCGCCGGCGCCGGCGCCGGCGACGACGGCAGCCTGGAGGTCGAGGTGCTGGACGAGGGCCCCGGCATCCCCGAGTCGGAGCGGGAGCGGGTCTTCGACCGGTTCAGCGGCACGCACAGCACCGAGTCGGTCACGGGCCGCAGGGGCGGGATCAGCCCGGGCGGCGGCACCGGTCTGGGGCTGGCCATAGCCCGGTGGGCGGTGGAGCTGCACGGGGGCCGGATCAGGGTGGCCGAATCACCTCGCGGCTGTCGCATACAGCTCACTCTTCCGGGCACGGGTGACGCCCAGGGTTGACGTACCCTCGCAGGTGAGAGCCCGCGGACGCGAAATGAGGGCTGCCCGGTTCCGGCATCGGGGCAAAACCGTCAGTGATTCCCGCCAAATAATGCCCCGAAACCGCTGCTGCGATGTGATGTACGTGACCAAGAGCGGCCCGGACTCCACCAATCGTCCGGAGAGGCGTAGCCTTTATTTCCGCTGTCCACCACCTAAGGAAGCGGAAGAGGGCGGTTGCCGCCGTGTCGTCACAGTCCCCCAACAGCTCATCGAGCACCACTACGGAACCGAAGGACGGGCAGGGCAAGGACCCTGGCCATTCGTTCGGGCCGAACGAGTGGCTCGTCGACGAGATCTACCAGCAGTACCTCCAGGATCCGAACTCGGTAGACCGAGCCTGGTGGGACTTCTTCGCTGACTATCAGCCGGAGTCCACCGACGGAAGCACGGCGCCGGACGGCGCGGGCACGCCACGGGACAACGCCCCGGCGCCCGCGAAGGCCGCACCGGCCCAAGCCCCGGCCGCGCCCGCCGCCGGGCAGGCTGCCCCGCAGCAGCCCGCCCAGCCGAGCGCTCCGGCCCCGGCGAAGGCGGAGCCCGCCGGACCGGGGCAGCCGCAGCAGGCCCAGCCGAAGCAGGCAGCGCCCGCCAAGCCCGCGGCGCAGCAGCCCGCTCAGGCCGGCGGTGCCAAGGCTCCGGCAGCCAAGGCGGCGCCCGCCGCCGAGGCCGCCGAGGGCCCGGAGTACGTGGCGCTGCGCGGTCCCTCAGCGGCCGTGGCGAAGAACATGAACGCCTCGCTGGAGCTGCCCACGGCCACGTCCGTGCGCGCGGTCCCGGTGAAGCTGCTGTTCGACAACCGCATCGTCATCAACAACCACCTCAAGCGCGCCCGCGGCGGCAAGGTCTCCTTCACGCACCTGATCGGCTACGCCATGGTGCAGGCGCTGAAGGCCATGCCGTCGATGAACCACTCCTTCACGGAGAAGGACGGCAAGCCCACCCTGGTCAAGCCGGACCATGTGAACCTGGGCCTGGCGATCGACCTGGTGAAGCCCAACGGCGAGCGCCAGCTGGTCGTCGCGGGCATCAAGAAGGCCGAGACGCTGACCTTCTTCGAGTTCTGGCAGGCGTACGAGGACATCGTCCGCCGGGCCCGGAACAACAAGCTGACGATGGAGGACTTCTCCGGCGTCACCTGCTCGCTGACCAACCCCGGCGGTATCGGCACCGTCCACTCCGTGCCGCGGCTGATGCCGGGCCAGGGCCTGATCATGGGCGTCGGCGCGATGGAGTACCCGGCGGAGTTCCAGGGCACCTCCCAGGACACTCTCAACCGGCTCGGCGTCTCCAAGGTGATGACGCTGACCAGCACCTACGACCACCGCGTGATCCAGGGCGCGGCGTCGGGCGAGTTCCTGCGGCTGGTGGCCAACCTGCTGCTGGGCGAGAACAACTTCTACGACGAGATCTTCAAGGCGCTGCGCATCCCGTACGAGCCGGTGCGCTGGATGCAGGACATCGACGCCTCGCACGACGACGACGTCACCAAGGCGGCGCGCGTCTTCGACCTGATCCACTCCTACCGGGTGCGCGGCCACATCATGGCCGACACCGACCCGCTGGAGTACAAGCAGCGCAAGCACCCCGACCTGGACATCACCGAGCACGGGCTCACCCTGTGGGACCTGGAGCGGGAGTTCGCGGTCGGCGGCTTCGCCGGCAAGTCCATGATGAAGCTGCGCGACATCCTGGGCGTGCTGCGTGACTCGTACTGCCGCACCACCGGCATCGAGTACATGCACATCCAGGACCCCAAGCAGCGCAAGTGGATCCAGGACCGGGTCGAGCTCCAGCACGTCAAGCCGGAGCGCGAGGAGCAGCTGCGCATCCTGCGCCGGCTCAACGCCGCCGAGGCGTTCGAGACGTTCCTGCAGACCAAGTACGTCGGCCAGAAGCGGTTCTCGCTGGAGGGCGGCGAGTCCGTCATCCCGCTGCTGGACGCGGTCATCGACGCGGCTGCCGAGTCGCGGCTGGACGAGGCCGTCATCGGCATGGCACACCGCGGCCGGCTGAACGTGCTGGCGAACATCGTGGGCAAGCCGTACGCGCAGATCTTCCGGGAGTTCGAGGGCAACCTCGACCCGAAGTCGATGCACGGCTCCGGCGACGTGAAGTACCACCTGGGTGCCGAGGGCGTCTTCACAGGGCTGGACGGCGAGCAGATCAAGGTCTCGCTCACCGCCAACCCCTCCCACCTGGAGGCCGTCGACCCGGTCCTGGAGGGCGTGGCACGCGCCAAGCAGGACATCATCGGCAAGGGCGGCACGGACTTCACGGTGCTGCCGATCGCGCTGCACGGTGACGCGGCCTTCGCGGGCCAGGGCGTGGTGGCCGAGACGCTCAACATGTCGCAGCTGCGCGGCTACCGCACCGGCGGCACCATCCACGTCGTCATCAACAACCAGGTCGGCTTCACCGCGGCCCCTGAGTCGGCGCGCTCGTCGATGTACTCGACGGACGTGGCCCGGATGGTCGAGGCGCCGATCTTCCATGTGAACGGCGACGACCCGGAGGCCGTGGTCCGGGTGGCGCGGCTGGCCTTCGAGTACCGGCAGGCGTTCAACAAGGACGTGGTCATCGACCTGATCTGCTACCGGCGCCGCGGTCACAACGAGACCGACAACCCGAAGTTCACCCAGCCGCTGATGTACGAGCTGATCGACCGCAAGCGCTCGGTGCGCAAGCTCTACACCGAGTCGCTGATCGGCAGGGGCGACATCACGCTGGAGGAGGCCGAGCAGGCGCTCCAGGACTTCCAGGGGCAGCTGGAGAAGGTCTTCACCGAGGTGCGGGACGCCACGTCGGCACCGGCCCCGGCCGAGGTCCCCGCGCCGCAGGCCGAATTCCCGGTGCATGTGGCGACGGCCATCAGCCAGGAGGTCGTCAAGCGGATCGCCGAGTCGCAGGTCAACATCCCCGAGCGGATCTCCGTCCACCCCCGTCTGACGCCGCAGCTCCAGCGCCGAGCGCAGATGGTCGAGGACGACACGATCGACTGGGGCATGGGCGAGACGCTGGCCATCGGCTCGCTGCTGATGGAGGGCACCCCGGTCCGGCTGGCGGGCCAGGACTCGCGGCGCGGCACGTTCGGCCAGCGGCACGCGGTGCTGCTCGACCAGAACACCGGTGACGACTACACGCCGCTGCTGTACCTCTCCGACGACCAGGCCCGCTACAACGTCTACGACTCGCTGCTGAGCGAGTACGCGGCGATGGGCTTCGAGTACGGCTACTCGCTGGCCCGGCCCGAGGCGCTGGTGATGTGGGAGGCGCAGTTCGGTGACTTCATGAACGGCGCGCAGACGGTCATCGACGAGTTCATCTCCTCGGCCGAGCAGAAGTGGAACCAGACCTCTGGTGTCACCCTGCTGCTGCCGCACGGCTACGAGGGCCAGGGCCCGGACCACTCCTCGGCCCGCATCGAGCGGTTCCTCCAGCTGTGCGCGCAGAACAGCATGACGGTCGCCATGCCGTCGCTGCCCTCCAGCTACTTCCATCTGCTGCGCTGGCAGGTGCACAACCCGCACCACAAGCCGCTGGTCGTCTTCACCCCGAAGTCGATGCTGCGGATGAAGGCGGCGGCCTCCAAGACGGAGGAGTTCACCAGCGGCGGCTTCCGTCCGGTGATCGGTGACACGCTGGTGGACAGCGGCCAGATCGACCCGGCCAACGTCCGCAAGGTCGTCTTCTGCTCCGGCAAGGTCTACTACGACCTGGACGCCGAGCGGGCCAAGCGCGGGCTGACCGACACGGCGATCATCCGGCTGGAGCGGCTCTACCCGCTGCCCGGCAAGGAGATCCAGACCGAGATGGCGCGCTTCGCCAACGCCGAGAAGTACGTGTGGGCGCAGGAGGAGCCGGCCAACCAGGGTGCATGGCCGTTCATCGCCCTGAACCTGGTCGACCACCTCGACCTGATCATCGGCTCGGAGCCCGTCCCGAACACGGACCGGCTGCGTCGCGTCTCCCGGCCGTCCTCGTCCTCGCCCGCCGTGGGCTCGGGCAAGCGGCACGCGGAGGAGCAGGCGCAGCTCGTCAAGGAGGTCTTCGAGATCTGAGCGGTCCTGCCGTACGAAGCTGAGGGCCCCCGCCGCGCGATGCGGCGGGGGCCCTCGGCCGTGGGCGGAGCCTCGGCCGTGTGCGCGGGGGCTCAGCCCAAGTACGGCTCGTAGTCCCAGTACGGGCGGGTGCGCTGGCGGGCCGAGAGGGTGTGGTGGTGCTGGGCGCCCAGCGAGCGGGTGAACCGCTCCAGGGCCTCGCTCTCCAGCGCGCGGGCCTCCTCGCGGCGCCGCAGGGAGCGCAGATCGCCGGAGTGGGCCACCATGCACGACAGGGTGAGGGGATGGTCCTCGCCCAGCACCCGCCGACAGCGTTCCAGGGTGTCGCGGCTCAGCTCGTAGGCGTCCTCCAGGGCCTCGCTGAAGTTGCGGCCGCCGCTGGTGTTCAGGGCGCAGCCGAGCGTGGCGGGGTGGTCGGCGCCCAGCAGTGTGGTGAGACCGGCCAGCGCCTGCTCGAACATGTTGAGCGCGCCGTCGCGTTCGCCCTCCGCCTGGAGCACCAGTCCGGCGTTGGACTGCATCGCGGTGGGCACCGGGTGTGCCGGGCCCAGCAGTGCGCGGAAGGCGTCCTCCGCCTCGGTCAGCAGCTCGCGGGACTGCGCCAGATCGCCGTGCTCGCGCAGGAAGTTGCCGTAGTCGGTCAGCAGCGACAGCGTGGAGTAGTGGGTACGGCTGTGCACCTGCTCGTGCTGTTCCAGCAGGATGGCCATGGCAGTGGCGAGGTCCTGCCGCGGGGTGCCCGCCCTGCGCTGGCACAGCAACAGATTGTGCCGGGCCATGAGGGTCTGCGGATGCTGGGAGCCGAGCACTTGCAGATGCAGCCGCATGCCGAGTTCCTGGCGGGCCAGCGCCTCCTGATAGCGGCCCATCAGCCGTAGGTCGCGGGCGCAGGCGTTGCCGGAGGCCAGGGTGTTGGGGTGCCGGGCGCGCAGCACCTGTTCGCGTTTGCGGAGGGTGTCCAGATCCGTTTCGTAGGCGTCCTCGTAGCGGCCCAGCAGCCGCAGGCCGACGGCGAGATTGTGCTGGGCCAGCAGGCTCGTCCACTCCTCCGGGCCGTACAGCCGACGGGAGACCTCCACAACCTGCTTCTGCAGCTGCAGCGCCTCGTCGTACTGGCCGAGCAGCCGCAGGTCGGAGGCGAGGCAGCTGGTGGCATCCATGACGTGTTCCTCATGGGCACCGTCGGCCGGCGGCAGGTCACGCAGCCGCCCCAGCCTGGCGCTGTCCAGGGCCTGCGCCTCGCGGAAGCGTCCGCCGCCCCGCAGCAGGTTGCCCTGAAGGGTGGTGAGGACCAGCAGCTGGTCCGCGGTGGCGTCCAGGAAGGTCTCCCAGCCGGCGCGGACGCTCTCGGCGAGCTCGGCGCCGAGGGAGTACTCACCGCTGGCGTAGCAGTAGCGCAGGCAGTTGAGCAGCATCTCCTGGACGCGGCGCTCCTTGCTGGCGGGCGCCGCCGAGGCGAGCAGATGGGGCAGCATCTCGGCGTACCGGCCCCACTGGCGGCTGTCGTTCGGAGTGCCCGGGTCGGCCTCGACCAGCAGCCGGTGCACCGTGTCGCGGTAGACGTCGTTCTGCCGGCCCTGGGTGAGCTCGCTGATGACGCTGTGGACGACCTGGTGCATGTGCACCGAGTCGCTCTGGTCGCCGTCGCCCGTCGAGGGGGTGCGGGCCTCGCGGGTGAGCACCGAGTAGTTGACGAGGGAGTCGAGCGCGCGGGTCCAGCCGGAGCGGTCGCTGCTGAGCCAGCGCAGATTGTCGGGCAGCTCGACGGCGGGGATTCCCCGGGCGAGGCCCAGCGGGATCCGGCCGGGCGCGAAGACCGCGCACAGGGAGAGCAGTTCCACGGCACGCGGCTCGGACTTGCGCAGCTTGTTGAGCAGCATCGACCAGGAGGTCAGCGAAGAGTACGGGTAGTCGTCCGGCATGGTGTTGGACTCCAGCCGGGTGAGGCCCACTCCGCGCACCATGCGCAGATACTCGGGGACCTCCATGCCTTCCTCGCCCAGCCAGGACGCGGCCTGCGCCAGCTGGAGCGGCAGGTCCTGGAACTCGCCGGCCACCTGGTCGGCCTGCTCGACGGTGATGTGCGGGGCACGGCGCATCAGATAGCCGGTGGACTCGGGGCGGCGGAAGGCGCTGATCTGCCTGATGTCGGTGATGGAGCGCCAGCTCTTGTTGCGCGAGGTGATCAGCACATGCCCGCTGCCGCCCTGCGGAAGGTAGGCGGCGGCGTCCTCAGGCTCCTCCCAGCCGTCGAAGATCAACAGCCACCGCCCGGAGGGCTCGTTCCTGCGCAGCGCCTCTCGTACGGCACGCACCCGCTCGCCGACCTCGCCGGAGCTGTCGAGACCGATCTCGGCCGCGAGCGAGCTGAAGGTGTCGCGCTGGGTGTTGCGCTGGTCGCAGTTGACCCACCAGACCACGTCGTAGTCGGGTGCGAAGCGGTGCGCGTACTCCGACGCGATCTGGGTCTTGCCGATGCCCGCCGTGCCGACCAGGGTGCAGACGGCGGCGCCGTGCTCGGCGTCCATCAGCCGCTGCTGGAGGTCGCCGAGAATGACGTCGCGGCCGGTGAAGCGGGCGTTGCGGCGGGGCACCTCGCCCCAGACGGCGGGCGGGTCGTTGGGGTAGCGGCTGGCGTGGCCGGGCTGCGGTACGGGGACGCGGCGGGGCCGCAGTCCGAGCCGGTTCAGCAGCCGCCGCTCGGCCTCCTCCTCGCCGACGCCCCACAGGTTGACGGGCTCCAGCACCGCGGTTGCGGGGAGCAGTTCGCGGTTGGTGAGGTTGACGGCTGCGAACCGCTCGGCGTGCTCGGCGACGTAGCCGCGCAGCACGGCGTTCCAGTCGGCCTCGGTGCGCGGACCGAGCTGGAGGAACACATCGCTGATGACCAGCAGAACGCGTCCCGAAGCGAGCTGGAGGTCACCGAGCGCCTCCTCCAGCGGCTGCTCGCGGTCCGGATCCCAGCGCTGGAGCGTGGTGCGATGCCCATGGCTCTCCAGCCGGTGTGCGATCCAGTTGCCCCAGCTCCGGTGATAGCCGGGAAAGACCACTACGAAGTGCTCGGACTCCCCTCCGGGCGCCCCGCCCTGAGCCGGTTCCCGCTGAGCGACCATGCTTGCGTTCTCCCTCGTCCAGCAGCCGTCGCCGCCCGCGGGCGACGTGTACGGCGAGATTACCCAAAGTGACCGTTTGTGAGCCTGTCGGCTGCGTTCTCCGTGTTCCCTGCGTCGGCTGTGTCGGCTGCGTTGTCCGCGTTGTCCGCGTACCCGGCAACGGCCCGCCCGCCCGGGGAGCTCAGCCGCTCGTAACGGTGGCGCATGCCCTCCACGAACTCTGTGCCCTCCCGGGTCAGTTGGCCAGAGCCCAGAAGGAGGAAAAGAGCGTGGTCGACCTGGGCCCCGTAGTCGGCGGCACGGCGCCGGGCGGCAGCACGCTCCGCGGGCGTTGCGGAGGCCCGGCGGGCGAACCTGCCCCACAGATCGGCGAGGGCCAGATGCGCGTACGTGCCCTGCACCACGGCGCCCAACGGCCTGGGGTCGCTGCGCCAGCCGACGCGGTAGACGGCCTCCGCGGACTCGTGGTTGAGCTGTACGACGCCGCCGAGCACCGCGAGCTTGCTGTGCTGCACCTCGTGGACGAGGACCTCGGCCATCTCCTCCGGCGTCTCCGGAAGGGTCGTCAGCACTGCCCAGGGCGCCGCCAGCCGGGTGGCGCTGGCACGCCCGTCGGGCTTCCACAGGACCGGCACGACGGCACGGACGAGCGTCGCCACCTCGGCGGCCCGCTCGGGGTCGGCTTCGTGCAGCAGGTCCAGTGCGCGTGCCCACAGCTCCCGCCACTCGCACGCCTCGTCCGGGGCCGTCACGCCGGCGGGCAGCAGCCCCGCCAGCCCTGCGCGGCCCGTCTCCTGGGCGAGGTGCGGGTCCTGGTCGTCGAGGACGGCGGGGGCGCCGGGGAGCGGGCTGAGAGGGCGCCAGGGCGTTGGCGGCGGTGCCGGCGCCGGTGCCTGCGGGCCGCGTAAAGCGTCGCGCAGGAGGGAGGTCGGCCGTCCGCCCTGCGGGAGGAAAGTGACCGTGTCCCCCGTCGCCACCATGCGCACCCGCTGCGCGCCGGTCCGGTACGAGCCCAGGCCCGGGAGCGTGAGGCGTTGGTCCTGTGCCGTCAGGTCGAGGCGGAAGTCGCAGCCGGCGGCGGTGGCGACGGTGGCGGCGAGCGGGCCGAGCCCCGCCAGCGCCGCCACGAAGCCGTCGCCGGACGGCGCGGCGAGCGCGTGCGCCAGCCAGTTGCCCGCTGCCGGGTAGCCGAGGGCGCCGCGCGCAGCGGCGGGGTCGTGGAGTTCGGCGTCCTCCAGCAACGCCCAGTGCTCACGCAGCGCGCGGGCCGCCGCAGCGGGCAGTTGGGCGCGCTCGGCTCGGGTCAGCAGCGTCTTGAGCAGGACGAGGCGTCTGCTGTGCAGCCAGCCGTGCAGCGCGGCGACCTCTCCCGGTACCGGCCGCGTCTCCCCCATCCGGCGCAGCTGGGGACCCGGTATCTCAAAGGGGTTCATGGCGGCCCACGCTGTCTCCCGTGCCCGGAGGCGGGCCGGAGGTGCCGTGGACCGAGCCGAAGGTTGACCGGATCACGCCCCGTTTCCCGGCTGCCCGGGCGCTGTTCGCCTGCGCGACGCCGGAGCGCCGCAGCTTGCCTCCACCGCCGTTGGTGCCGGACGAGCGCCACACCCGGGACAGCTCCTCGGGAGCGCGCAGCGCACTCTCCACAGCGGCGGTTACGGCGGGATCATCGCAGGTCCGGAGCGCGCGCAGGGTCACACCCGTCAGATCGGGCAGGGGCGTCGGCGGTGCGGCGTCGGGCCCACGGCCCGGGCTGCGGGACGCGCCCTCGGTCCGCTTCGGCACGCTCTTCTCCTCCCTAGGACCCCACCCGGGGGGCGGTAACACGGATGATGTCTCTTTCCCGGGGCAGGTATCCGGAAACACGCTCGAATCGCCATGCCACCGCATTCGGCCGGTCCTCGCCTTCCCCTGCACGCGGCATCGGTCCCTCCCCCCGTTCACCGCGTCCCTTCTCCCCCGTTCACCGCGTCCGTTCGACCCCGCTGACCGCGCCGGTCCGTTTTCGCGCACCGTGCCGGTCCATCCCCTCGTCCCTGCTCAGCCCGCCAGTTCGGCCACCCGGTCCCTGGTGTCGCGTACCTCGGCCCAGGGGATATCGGCCAGCTGGCCGGCCAGCAACTGCCACTCGGCGTCCGCCGCACGGTAGTCGGCCAGCGCCTCCTCCGTACGCCCCTGGGAGCGGTGGAATTCGGCCCGGCCGTGCAGTGCGCGGGCAGCGGTGACGGAGCCGCGCTCGCGCGATTCGGCAAGCTCCTCCAGCGCCTTGGAGAATTCGGCTGCCGCCTGCTGGGACTCCGGTGCAGCCGCTGGGAAGAGCCCACGGGCCCTTCCCAGCCGCAGCCACGCCTGCGCACGCGCCTCCGCATCGGCACCCTGGCGTGCGGCCTGCTCCAGCAGATGGCATCCCTCGTACAGGTCGGGAAGGAAGCTCTCGCGTTCGTAGCGCAGCAGCAGGACGCGGCCGAGCAGCAGGGCGGCCCTGGCCACAGCCGGACTGCCGGACGGCGCGCGGGTGAGGGCCTCGCGCAGCAGCCCCTCGGCGCGCCCCAGGTCGCCCGCTTCGGTGAGCAGCATCTCGCCCCATTCGATGAGCAGTTCGCCGCGCTGGGCGCTGTCGCGTTCCGACAGCCGTTCGGCCTCCGTGTACGCCTCGGCCGCCGCTTCCCAGTCGCGGGTCTCGCGCAGCACGCGGGCGCGCTCCCTCGCACAGCGCAGCCGCAGTCCGGACCGCTCGCCCGCGAGGGCCCCGGCCTCCTCCAGCACATCGAGACGCTCCTGCGGCGGGGCGCCGCTCAACCGCAGTGCGGACGCCAGGTCGAGGAGGGCGCCGCAGCGCTGCGCCCGGGTCTCGTCACGGGCGCGGGAGTCCGATGTCTGCCCGGCCGGCGGTGCGCTCCCGGCCGGTGCGGGCCCGGCCTGGGAGGTCGCGGAAGCGCTGGAGGGCTCGGGAGACCCTGGCGCGCGGTCTGCCAGCATGTCGCTCGCTTCACGGAGTTCGCCGGCGGCCTCGGGGGCCGCCCTGTGGCGGTGTTCGGGTGCGGCCTGGGCCAGTGCGAGCAGCACCCGGCCCAGCCGGAGTTTACGGGTGCGCTCGGCGTCCGGCGGCAGTGACGGGTCCGCCGTGTCTCCCGCGGCCGTGGTGCGGCCCGCCAGCGAACGCAGCAGTCCTTCGGCGCGCAGCAGATGCCGGGTGCCGCCGCGCACCTGCCACAGCGAGTGCTCGACACCGGCGCGCTCCAGCAGCGAGCCGGGATCGTTGTCCGTCAGCAGTTCCGCAGCGTCCCGCAGCAGCGGCTCGGGTCCCTGCGGGCTGCGCCGTACGGCCGCCGTACCGGCGAGTGCGTGCAGCACCCGGCCCAGCACCAGCCGGGCCCGAGTGCTGTCGCGGTCCGCGGCGCGGGCCGCCTCACCGACCGAGCGGGCCCGGTGCAGCAGTTGGATGTCCCCCTGGGCGCGCCACTGGCGCAGTAGCCGCTCGGTCTCGGCCACTTGGTCGGCCGCGGTCTGCTCGGGCAGGTAGAAGCGAACGACTTCGGCGGGGATGGTGGCGAACAGCTCGTCGCCGTCCTCGGCCTCGTCCGGTTCCGCGCCGTCCCCGACGGTGCCGTCCGGGTCGCGGCCCGCGCGCTCCGCCTCGGCGCGGCCGGTGAGCTGGGCGACGGCCATGGCGGCGAAGTTGCGGGTGCCCCTGCCGAAGCGCTGTGCCACGTACGCGGACAGGTGCTTGAGGATGAGCACGGCGGCGCCCTGGTCCAGGGATTGCAGCAGCAGCTCGCGGACGCCGGGTGCGAACGTGTAGCGGGGGCCGTGCAGCCGGGTCCTGCGGCAGCCCTCCGCGTCCGGCTCGTCCTCCTCCTCCGGCAGCCGGGTCAGCAGCCCGGACAGCAGCACCTCGGCCAGCTCCATCGGGCCGGTGTCGGGGAGCATCGCCTCCTGCACCAGATGGATCACCGGCAGCAGCAGCGGCACCACGGCCAGGTGCACGGCCAGATCGAGGGCGCCCGGCGATGCGGTGTTACGGAACTCGCGCAGCAGGGTGCGCGCCGGTACGCCGCCCGCGGGGGTGCGCGGCGGGGGCATCGCCGGGTGCCGGGGCAGCACCCAGGCGGCGGCACCGGCCACGGCACGCTCGCTGTCGGTGCCCAGCAGCCGCGCCCAGTTGCCCAGCGCCTCGGGTGTGGGCAGCAGCACCGGCACCGGCACCGCGTCCGCCGGCGGGAGCGGGCCGTAGCTGTCCGGCTCGAAGGTGATGCGTCCTCCGGTACGGCGTTCGCGCAGCAGCTGCCCGGGTTCGGCGGGGAGCGCGGTACGCGGCCACAGCCGGGGCGGCAGCGGCTGGACGACGGCCAGCGGCGAGCGGCCGGACCAGTGGTGCAGCAGGCGCTGGGCGCGGCCGTCCTGCCATAGCGCACCCACGCAGTCGCTGACCACGAGGGTGAGGCGGCGTCCTGTGGTGTCGCGGTACTCGTCGGCGGGGCGCAGCCGTGCCGGCCCCTCGGCGGGTCCGGTGCCGATGAGCGGGGCGCCGTCCCGGGCGCGGTGCAGATAGCGCACCTGGACGTCGCGGAAGGCGCCGAGCTGTTCGAAGGTCTGCCGCAGCCGCTCCAGGGTGGGCTGCCATACCGAGGCGGTGGGCGAGGCGTCCATGATGAGCTGGATCTCGCTGTAGCGGCGGACCTCGGTGCCGAAGACGGGTCGTACCGCGGTGGAGCGGGCGCTCAGGTCCGCGGTGGCATCCTCGTCAAGCGCTCCGGTGGCGGGTGGCAGCGGCGGCCGGTAGCCGTGCAACGGGCGCAGCGCGTGCTGGAGTCCGAGCAGTCCGGACAGTGCTCCCGCCGCAGGTGCCCGCACCGGGAAGCCCGCAGGGGGCGCCCCGCCGTGTCTGCGCGGTGCGAACAGGGAGACCGGGGCCGTGCGCTCCGAGGTCGTGGGAGTCTCCCCCGGCTCGGTGGCGTGGTGGTCCTCGGCTGGTGGCATGGGAGGCTCCGGCTGCGGCGTCCGGTTCCCTTGATAGCCCGGCCCGGTGGAGTCCGCGTCGGGTCCTCCTCCAGTCCCCCCCACCCCGAAGCGGGCCAGCCACAGTGCCTCGGCGATCTCTTCGGACTCCGGGTCCCAGCCGGCGGCCCGCAGCCGTGCCACCAGCTCCGCCACGTCCCGCACGGACCGCTGCGGGGGCCACGAGCCGGCCGTGGACCGCGCAGGGTCCCAAGGTTGCCGCGGCGGGGTCGACGCCGCACTCATGTGTCGGTCACCTCGGGCGGTCGAGAGGGCGTAGCAGCATCTCGGCGAGCCGGTCGCGGGTGACCCGCTCGACGCCCGAGGCGCGCTGTGTCAGGAACAGGGCGTTGAGCAGTTGGTCGGTGGCGATGACCTGTCCCGGCTCGCGCCGCAGGAACCGCTGGACCAGTTCGGCGCCCTCCTCCAGCGCCTCCTCCCCCAGATGTGCGGAGACCATCGCGGCGAGCTGTTCGTCGCCCGGCGGTTTGAGGTCGAGCTGGATGCAGCGGCGCAGCAGCGCGGCCGGGAAGTCGCGCTCCCCGTTGGAGGTGAGCACTATGAACGGGAAGACCGTGCAGCGCACCCGGCCGCCCTCGATCCGGACCTTGTCGCCGTCCGCCGTCAGCACCTCGGTGACCGGCTCGCGGTCGGCGATGCGCTCCAGCTCGGGGATGGTGAACTCGCCGTCCTCCAGGACGTTCAGCAGGTCGCTGGGCAGGTCTATGTCGCTCTTGTCCAGCTCGTCGACGAGCAGCACCCGCGGCAGCGGCACTCCGTCCGGCTCGGTGGGCCGCGCGGGCAGCAGCGCCGTACCGAGCGGGCCGAGTCGCAGATACGACCCGATCGGCGGACGGGCCGACGGGGTACTGCCGTCTCCGGCCACGGCACGGTCCAGCTGGACGTCCTGGAGCCGGCCGATGGCGTCGTAGTGGTAGAGCCCGTCGTGCAGCGTCGTACGGCTGACGATGGGCCAGCGAAGCACCCGGCCCAGGCCCAGCTCGTGCGCGACCGCGTGCGCGAGGGTGGACTTGCCGGTGCCCGGGTTGCCGGTGACCAGCAGCGGACGGCGCAGATACAGCGCCGCGTTGACGGCCTCGACCTCCTCGGGGCGCGGATGGAGACTCTCCACAAGGCGGCGCTGGGCGCCCAGCCGCCGGGCGGTGTCGGCGCCCTCAGGGTCGTCACCGCTCGCCCCGCCGGGGGAGTCGGGCCCGGTGCCGGCGCCGGTGAAGTCACGCCACGGCGGCGGCTCGGGCAGCTCGCGCACACCCTCGTGCGGTACGCCCGCGCCGCGGTAGATGCGCCAATCGCTCACGGTGTGCTCCTCTACGCTGTCGGCGGTCTGGGCATGAGCGGTGGTTCGCGCAGCGGTCCGTCCCCCGAGGTTCTGTGGGGCGGATCGTAAAGCAGGACGATATGCCGTGCCCAGGCCGACGAGGGATCAATTAACGCCTCGTTCACGCCAGTTGTTCCGGTCGTGTCGTCGGTCACGTCGGCGTTCCTGTTGCGCAGTGTCCGGATGTGCAGCGGCAGCCGCCGCGCCGAGTGTGCCTCGCGCAGCAGTTCGGCGGCCCGTTCGTGGAACTCGGCGCAGTCGTCGTGGTCGTGCTCGTCGCTGTAGGAGTGCCGCCACAGCGCCACGGCGTGGCCCGCGCCGAGCGCCGCCGCCATGGCGCGGGCTCCCGGGCCGCTGGCGGTCCGCGCGCAGTACACCGGTACGGCACCGGGAGGCGCCGTCAGCAGCCGCCCGTAGGCGGCCTGCCCGCCCTCGGGGACAGCCGCGGCGTGCCCCGAAACCGGCACCTCCCGGCGCAGCGGCACGGCCTCCATGGGGCCGTCGAGAACGGCGGCGGCGCGGCTGCGGCACTCGGGGGTGAAGCCCTGGTCCTTACGGGTCCTGTCGCGCACCACCACGAGCCTGCGCTGGCCCAGCGGCAGGGTGTGCGGGTTGAACGGGTCGGACGGGTCGTAGGGCCGGGCCCGCCACGCGTCCACCCGCTCGTCGAACAGCGCGCGCGGCAGCAGGAACTCCACCGCCGCCAGATGGTCGTCCACATCGCACTGGTCCAGCGCCTGCGACAGCGCCCCGCGCACGGCCTCCTCCAGCCGCGAGCGCGGCACGTCCTCCCGGCTCTGCTCGACGGTGACCTCCTCGCGCTCGCCGTCCTCGGCCTGGGCTCCGCTCCCGGTGTCCCCGAGGGCTGCACCTCCAACGTCCCCGATGTCGGTGGCTTCCCCGCCCAGGAGGTCGTCACGGTCGGCCGAACGGACCAGTGCCACCCGCCAGCCGTGCCGTCCCGACCCGTAGATGTCCGGCTCGATCTCCACCAGTACGTCGGCACGCGCCGCCGACGCCGGGCGGTGGCCGTCCAGCACACCGGGGACGCGGGCGCGGATGACGTCGTTGAGCAGTGTCCGCGCCGTCCGCTCCACCCACTCGCGCAGGTCGGCCAGCGCGCGGGCCGCCCGTGGCGTACGCGCCCTGCCCGAACGGGTGAGCGCGGCGGTCACCTTCGCGGCGTACAGCACCACCGCCTCCAGCGCGAGGTCGGGGGACGGCTCCTCCTCCGTCGTGCTGTCATCCCGCGGGTCGTAGAGCAGGCCGGCACCCTCCCGCCAGGAGCGGGGGTCGTGGTCCCGCAGCGTGTAGGGCCAGCGGAGCACCATGTTGCGGGCTTCGTTGGCCAGTTGCAGCACCTGGCCTGCGCCGGTGGGCGGCTCCACCTCGGCGAACAGCGCGTACAGCTCGGCGCGCCGGTCCACCGTGAAACCGTAGGCGGGCTCCCCGCCGGACGGGCCCAGCCGCGTGTGCTGCCGGTGCCAGCTGTGGCCGAAGCCGTTGTAGCGCTGCAGATGGTGCCTGTCGTGTGCGGACAGCACCTCGTGCAGCACGCGGGCGCCGCGCGGCCCCGCGTCGCACAGCTTGCGGAGCGCGGTGACGGGTGTGGCCAGGCCCGAGCCCGGCCTGCGGCCCGCGCCCTTGCTGACGCCGAGCACCGTGCCACGCCGCTGGTCGAGCACGGGCCCGCCCGAGCAGCCCTCGGTCAGCTGGTCGCCGCTGAGCATGAGCGGGCGACCGACGACCCCGGTGGCCTTCCCCAGACCGGTGAAGAACATCTGCTCGCCCCTCACCTCCGCAGGCGCCCAGCCGTACAGCCCGATGTCCGCAGGCGTCAGCACCGAACGGTCGCTCAACCACAGGCAGTCCGCGTCCTCGGCGCCCGGCACACGTACCAGCGCCAGGTCGGGGAAGGGCCAGGGGGACGGGGGCGCCAGGGGGTCGTCGGGGAGTGGCAGCACGAACGCCAGCTCACCGAGGAGGACGGTGCTGCCGGAGGGGCGCTCGACGCTGTCCGGCCGGCCCGCGCTGCTCAGGTCTGCTGCGCCGGCGGCATCGGCCGCACCGGCAGCTGCCGCTGTGTCCGCGGTGTCCCCGATCGTGATGCCGATGGCGCGCTCCCCCCTCCATACGGGTGCGGCACCCTTGCCGACGACATGGGCGCACGTGAGGACCCATCCGGGCGCGACGAAGAAACCGCTCCCCCAGAACGCTCGCCGGTTCCTGTCGCTGCGACGACTGTCGTCGCTTGTCCCGCTGCTTCCGTCGTACCCGTCGGGGGGTGCCCCGATGCGCACGACAGATGCGCGAACGGAGTCGGCGAGGTTCGCGGGGGCGTTCATACGGCACAGAGCGCGCACAGCAGCACGCCGAATCGTGGCCCCCCGCGTCGCGCGGCTCGCACTCCTGTCACAGCGCTCCCCCTCTACGCCCCGTTCCCCCGTGGCTTCCCTGTGTGAGGTGTATGAGGTAGCAGGCTAGTCGCCGGGTGTGACACCCGGGAGAGGTGGGTCCCTCAACCCGTTTCAACGGGAGGGCACTTGGCGTCGGCGATGCCGCTTCCCCGGGTACGCAGCCGGGGGCCGGGCAGGGCCAGGAGTCGTCCGCGCGTACCCCCGGGAGGGTCGTAGAGGACGGCAAGGCCGCGGCCCCGGTTTGCGCACTCGCCCGCCGGTGCTCATCGGCCGTGCGGGGCCGTGGTGTTGCTGCCGGTGCCCGGATCGGTGTTCGGTTCATCCGTTGCCGGGTCGTCGGTCATCGGGTCGTCCGGCGTCACATCGTCCGTTGCCGGGTCGTCGGTCGTCGGGTCGTCCGTCGTCGCCTCGGGCTTGTGCCAGGTGAGGGTGACGGAGACCGAGCCCTTGGCCTCCCCTTCGGCGAGGACGGCGGCGAGCGCCTTGCCGGACTTGACGGCCAGCTCGACGCCGAACGTGACGCTGACCTCGTCCGGCCTTGCGTGCCGGGCGGCGCCGAGGACGGCGGAGCCCACGCCGCCGATCACCTCGTTGAGCTGCTGGGCCCGCGCTATGAGCTGGTCACGGATGCCGACGTCGTCGTACTCGAACTCCTCGGCACCGAGGGGGACTTCCTCCTCGTCCAGGACATGCACCCGGGCCAGCACCGTCTCCCCGCCCGGCAACATGATCTCCCGGATCTCCCGCTCCATGTGCGCCCCCTCGCTTCCCCACTCGACCCAGTCGTGCCCACGCGTGCCCACGCGTGCCCACTCGCGTCAACGTGCCCTGCGCGAGGCCACATTGAACCCCGCGCGAGCCCATGGCGCGACCGTGCCGGACGAAGCGCACGGGAAGTCCGGAGGGGCTGTCACCGAGCCGAGGCGGGAGAGTACGCTGCCAGGGTCGGCGGGCGGGCGGTAGTCAGCTGTCGTCCGAGCCGGTGCCCTCGGCCCCCTCTCTGCCGGGCCACTTCTTGCCGGTGTGCGGGCCGCGCAGCACGGCGCCGATATGGGCCGCCGCGGTGGACAGATGGCGGCGCACCTCGCGCAGTTGGGCATCGCTGACACCGTAGTCACGGGCCGCGTCCCGCACATCGTCACGGAAACGGTCCAGAAGGCGTTCGAGGTCACGCACCGGATCACCCGTGGACTCGGCGAGCGGCACTTCGGACTCGGCGTAGGGCTCCGCACCGGACGGCTCCGCACCGGACGGCTGTGGGCCGTCCTGCGGGGGCCAGGGCGGTGTCTGGCCGGTCAGGCGGCCCAGATCGCCCATCTCGCGGGCCAGTTCGGACATGCCGTCGCGGACCGCGCCGGGCCAGTCCCCCGCGCGCATCCGGGTCTGCACCTGCTCCTGCACCTGGCGGGCGATACGCCGCACCTCGGCCAGCGCCTCGGTGTGCGCCTCGCGCTCCTTCTTCGCCTGGCGCCTGGCCTGCTGGGCCTCCTCCTTGGCCTTGCGGGCCTGCTCCTTCCACTCGTCCTTGGCGTGGCGCATCTCTTCCTTGGCCCGCCGCCACGCCTCCTTGTCCCCCCAGACGCCGTCCCAGCCGCCCTCCCAGCCGTCGTCCCAGCCGGGGGGCTCGCCGGTGCGGGAGGCGGCATCCGTGCCGGCTCGGGCGCGGCCGACCTTGGCCCCGCCGCGCGCGTTCCGCGCCTGTTCCCGCATCTCGCGGCGCAGGTCGCTGGCGGTACCGCTGACGTCCTCGCGGATGTCCGCGGCGAGCGCGGCGACGGAGTCGCGGATCTCGACCTCCAGCTCGGCGAGTTCGGCCTGCCGGTCGGCCAGTTCGGCACGGCCGGCCTCGGTGATCGAGTAGACCTTGCGGCCGCCCTCGGTGGTGTGGCTGACCAGGCCCTCGGCCTCCAGTTTGGCCAGCCGTGGGTAGACGGTGCCGGCGGACGGCGCGTACAGCCCCTGGAAGCGCTCTTCGAGAAGACGCATCACTTCGTAGCCGTGGCGCGGTGCCTCGTCGAGCAGCATCAGCAGGTACAGGCGCAGGCGGCCGTGTGCGAAGACAGGAGGCATGTCACAGGTCCTTCGCCGGAGAGGGGTTGCCGAGGGTGCCGGGGTGCTCGGGGGGATGCGGGCCGCTCGCTGCGGCGGCGTCCTGGCCTCCGTCGCCGAGGTCCTCCGCGGACGGCGAGCCGTTACCCGGACCGTCCAGGTCGTCCATGTCGTCCCAGGGTCCGAGGTCGTCCACGCGGTCCACGTCTTCCACCGGGTCGTCGCCCGGTGGCCGGCGCAGGACGGCGAGGCCGCCGGAGACGTTGACGGCGTGCAGGGCGCCGCGGCCCGCGCCAAGAGTGCCGGTCACGTGGTGGGCGCCCCAGTCGCCGCCGGTCGACAGTTCGTCGAAGGCGCTGGAGACGGCGCCGCCCGCGGTGGAGGCGTCCACCGTCAGATCCGCGTCGTCGGGGAGCCGGAGCGCGAGCTCGCCCGAGACGCTGGAGAGCCGGATGTCGGCGCGCTCGCCCACCCGGGGCGACCGCAGATCGAGGATCATCGCACCGCTGACGGAGTCGGCCTTGATCTTGGAGGCCGAGGCGTCGATGCACGTCAGATCGCCGGAGACGGTGGAGAAGTGCAGTGATCCGGAGAGCCGTTGGGTCTCCACGCTGCCTGAGACGGTTTCGGCTCTTACGGGGCCGGCCAGTCCGACCAGCGTGGTGCCGCCCGAGACTCCGGCCACCCGGGCGCGACCGCGTACTCCGGAGACGACGGCGCTGGCCCCCACCACGCCGACGGTCAGCGCGGCGGCCGCCGGAACCCGCACCGACACCTCCACCTCGCGCCGCCAGCCCTTGCGGTCCAGCCACTTGAGGAATCCGCGCCAGGGAAGGTCCTCGTAGGCGACGACGAGTCTGCCGCCCTCACGCCGCACCAGCAGCGGCGGGCCCTCGACCTTGCCGATCTCGACGCGGGTGGTCGTATCGGCGGTGCCGACGACATTGACGGTCCCGTTCACCACCCGGACGTCCAGTTCGGTCACCGGATCGTCGAACTCGATCCGCCGCGGCTCGGTGATCTGCCACGAGCGGCTTTCGGGTGCGGGCACTGCGGCCTCCCCAGGCTCGGGCGCTGCGGCGTACGGGCACACGGCACCTACCCACGCGCAACGACATATCGCGTCTCGATGCAGACACGATATGTCGCGTATCGCGTTACGCGCAAGCCTCGCGGGGAGGGGCGGCAGGCGGGACGGGGCGCTCCGCCGCACGGACTTCAGCGCGTACGGCCTGCCCTCACTCCTCGTCCTCGTCGTCCAGCCGCGCCAGCCAGGTCGCCAGCCGTTCCACCGGCACCTCGAAGTCCGGGTTCAGATCGACGAATGTCCGCAGCTGCTCGGACAGCCACGCGAAACTGACCTCTTCCTCGCCGCGCCGCTGCTCCAGCTCTTCAATGCCACGGTCGGTGAAGTACACGGTTCTGCTCCTGGTCGGATACATGCGGTCGGATACGTACATCGGATACGTACATCGGACACGTACAGGGGTGAGAGCGCGGCCGGACGCCTCCGCCCCAGAGTATGCCGGGCCGTCCGCACCCCGAGCCGGGCCCGGCCGTGCTCCCGCCCACGTCAGCCGGGCCGCTTCACCGCGTCCGAGGCCGCGCCGACCGCTATGCCGAGGACTATCGACAGGACGCAGGCGTAGATCTCGTAGCCGTCGAGGAAGCCGATGCGGTGGACCAGCGTCCACAGGCGGAACCAGCCACCGGTCAGTTCGTGTATGAGGCCGCCCGCGCCCTGGGCGATGAGGAGGAACGAGACGAAACCCAGAAAGTTCTTCATGGCAGCAGGCTGACCCGTGCGGAACGGCCCAGGGATCCGGCTTCGGGGTCGGCGGGGGCGACGGAAGTCTGCGATCGGGGCGCAGGTGTCATACCGAAGTCGATACCTCCGGGCAGCCGGCCCCCACAGCCGGCGGCGAACCGTAGATTCGCCCTATGGGGCTGCTTGGGATTGGCCGTAATACGAGGCGAGGGAGCACCCGCACGGGGTGGCCGGTTCGCCGCGCGGAGGGGCCGGTTCGCCGCGCGGTGCGGTGGGTTCGCCGTACGGCGCTGTGGAGTCGCCGTAAGGGAGGGCTCGCAGGGGGCGGGGCGGAGGGACGGGTGAGCCGCCGCGGAGTGCGGGAGTGGGCCGTCGACATAGGCGCGTTCCTGTTCGCCGGGTGCTTCCTGGTGCTCAGCGCCGACTCGGTGGCGATCGCCCCCGGCACTTCGGAAACCGCGCTGCTCATGGACCAGTTGGCCGGTGGTCTGGCGTGTGCGGCGCTCTTCGTGCGGCGACGGCTGCCGGTGCCGCTCGCCGTCGTGCTGCTGCTCGCCGAACCCTTCTCACACTTCATCACGGGCCCGATCCTTGTCGCGCTGTTCACCGTCGCGGTGAACAGGCCGCCGCGAGTGACGGCGTACCTGTCGGTCCTGGCCTTCGCACCGGTGCCGATCTTCCTGGCGAGCGAACCGGCGGCCGACGACCCGCGCACGGCGTCGTCCCTCACCTATTTCGCGCTCCTCGCCGGGGCCATCGGCTGGGGCCTGTACGTACGTTCCCGGCGTCAGCTCGTCGTCTCGCTGCGCGAGCGGGCCGCACGTGCCGCGACCGAGGCACGGCGCGAGGCCCGGGAGGACATCGCGCGCGAGATGCACGACGTACTGGCGCACCGGCTCTCGCTGCTGAGCGTCCACGCGGGCGCCCTGGAGTTCAACCCGGGCGCCGCCCCGGAGCAGGTCGGGCGGGCAGCGGCCGTCATCCGGGACAGCGCGCACCAGGCACTGGAGGATCTGCGGGACGTCATCGGAGTACTGCGCGCACCCGAGGACGGCGATCGTCCGCAGCCGGTGCTCGCCGACGTCGAACGGCTCGCGGACGAGTCCCGGCAGGCCGGAGCCCGCGTCACCCTCGACGTGGACGTGGCAGGCGGTCCGGAGAGGGCGCCCGCGATCACCGGCCGTACGGCGTACCGCATCGTGCAGGAGGGCCTGACGAACGCCCGCAAGCATGGAGCAGGCCCCGACCTCCCGGTCTCCGTGACCGTACGGGGCGCCTCGGGCAAGGGCCTGACGGTCGAGATCCGCAACCCCGCCAAGCGCGAGGGCGCACCGCGTGACGGTGCGGACACCGGCCCTGGGATCCCCGGCGCCGGGCAGGGCCTCATCGGGCTGACGGAGCGCACCCTGCTCGCGGGCGGCACCCTGGAACACGGCTGGGACGGCCCCGACTACCGGCTGTACGCCGCCCTCCCCTGGCCGAGCTGACTCGGCCCCGCCGGGGCCCGCCGCCTCGCCAGCCGTACGCGCCTCAAAGCGAGCCCGAATCCGCCTACAGCGCGTACAAACGATCTCGCTGCGGGTGCGGAACTTGGGACATCGACGGGGGTGGATTGTGAGGGCGCCCATAGGACCCAGATCACTTACGAAGCAGCTTCGTATGTCTGCGTTGCTCTGACCTGGGGCGGGCGGGGAGTGATCGACCCTCTGTCCGGATTGTTCCGATTCTGGATCGTACGTCACATATTTGCCGGGTGGGGGAGCCGGTTCCCAGGGTGGGTGCCAGGCCGCGACAAGACCGGGACAACGCACCACTCCCGGGACGCGCGGCCGGAACGTCCCCCCACGAAAGGCTCCCCGCTCGCATGCGTAACGCCCTGCGTACCCTCAAGCCCGCCCGTATCGCCACCACCGGCCTGACCGCGCTGGGCGCGGCCGGTATCGCCGCCACCACGCTGGCCGGAACCGCCCACGCCACCCAGGCCCCCGCCAAGCCCGCCGCCAAGCCCGCAGCGATCGAAAGCGCCGCCTCGACCGCGCAGCACGTGAGCACGCAGGCCGCACACGCAAAGAAGGCGCAGAAGGCGGACGACCAGCAGGCCGACGGCAAGTACGCGGACAACCTGGACGGCTGGATCCGCGAGGCACGCGCCATCATGGCCAAGCACGACATCCCCGGCTCCTACGACGGCATCAAGCGCAACATCATCCGCGAGTCGGCCGGCGACCCCAACGCGATCAACGACTGGGACATCAACGCCAAGAAGGGCACCCCCTCCAAGGGCCTGCTCCAGGTGATCCAGCCCACCTTCGACCGCTACCACGTCGAAGGCACCCCCGACAAACTCACCGACCCCGTAGCCAACATCGTCGCCGCCTGCAACTACGCCGCCGACCGCTACGGCACCATGGACAACGTCGACTCCGCCTACTGAGCCACGACACAAACACAAACCCCCGCGCATGCGAACAGGAGCGGGTGGGAGGAACACCTCCCACCCGCTCCTTCGCTATGCCCTCACGTTTGAATACGGCCATCTGAATACGGCCGTCGAGGCACCGTCCCTCAGTCGGCGGTCGCGCCGAAGACGCGGGGGATCATTGCCTGGATCAGACTGTCGACGTCGTAGGGCTCACGCAGGATGTCCGGGATCGTCATGTCGTCGATCAGCAGGCCCGTCATCGCGAGGTAGAGAAGGACGACACCCAGGTCGTCGCCTGGCATTCCGACTTCGCGGTGGTAGGCGATGAGGCCGTCGAACTCGTCACGCAAGAACCCGGACAGTTCCTCGTACAGCTCCGGCCGTCGGGTGGCTTCCAACCGCAACTCCAGCATGGCCAGATAGCTACTGCGGTCGGCGCGCATCCGGCCCACCAGATCGCGCATCAGCTCGACTTCGAGCTCAAGTGTGCGCGGGGCGCTCATGCGCTCCGTCATTGCCGCTTCATCAGGCGTGAGCCGTTCACGGGTGCGCCGCATGAGCTGGGTGATCATGTCGCCGCGGTGGGCGAAGTAGTTGGAGGCGGTGCCCGTGGGTACGCCCGCCTCCTTGTCGACGGCGCGCAACGTCAGCCCGCGTGAGCCCTCGCGTGCCAGCACCTCGATGGCCGCGTCGAGCAGCGCGGTGCGCCGCTCGGTGTTCTGCCGCATGACGGCTTCCCTGCCTCTCTCGGAGATTCTTCGGGGATCTCCCCGAACCCTCTTGCACCACTTCACTTGAAGTACTATGTTCAAACCACTGCAAGCAGAGTAGTACAAGTGAAGCACTTCAAGGGAGTCAGTATGCGAGGTCAGTTCACCGGCGCAGCGGGCCGCCCGGAGTTCCGCAGTGAGTCGCGCCACCAGCCCTGGCGAAAGCCCCTCAAGCCGCACTCCGTCCCGCGTCCCCGCCCCCTCCCCAAGCCGGGCACCCGGCGCTGAGCCCGAACCGGAATCCACAGCCAGGAGGCCCTCATGCGCAAGCTCGTCTACTACGTCGGCGTCACGCTCGACGGTTTCATCTCAGGCCCGCAGGGCGAGTTCGACTTCTTCCCAGTCCCTGACGACCTCAGCGCGGCGATAGCGAAGGAACTGCCCGAGACGGTTCCCACCCACGTGCGGTCCGCCCTCGGCCTGCCGGACCGTCCGAACCAGCGCTTCGACACCGCGCTGATGGGCCGCGGAACCTACGAACCGGGCCTCCGCGAGGGCGTCACCAGTCCCTACGCGCACCTCCGGCAGTTCGTCTTCTCCAGCACGCTGCCCCCCGACCGGGACCCGGCGGTGGAGATCGTGCGGGACCGGGACCCGGCCGAGGTCGTACGGGAGCTCAAGAAACAGGAGGGGAGTGACATCTGGCTCGTGGGCGGCGGCAAGCTGGCGGCGACGCTGCTCCACGAGATCGACGAACTGATCATCAAGCGCAGCCCGCGCGTGGCCTGCGCCGGAATCCCGCTCTTCGACGGCAGGTTCACGCCCACCGCGTTCGCGCCGGTCACCACGCGTGAGTTCGCTTCAGGCATCAGCATGTCCACGTACGAGCGGCAGCGGTGACCGTGGGCAGGCGTCAGGCTCCCGTCGTCGAGCCGGGGCGGACGATCATCAGGACGGTCACCACCGCCCACAGCAGGTTGAAGATGCCGGTCACCATGGCCAGGCGGGCAGCGGCGGCGTGCGGATCGGGGATCTCGGGCGCCGCTTCGCCCTCGTCCAGACCGATGCCCGCCGCACCCAGCATCCGCGCCTGACGCGGCAGGACGACGGCGCCGAGGAGAACCGCGGCGAGGGTGGTCAGGATGATGGAGGCGACCAGCCACACGTCCGTCAGTACGCCGAGTTGCGCGCCGGTGGCCATACCGAAGACCGGTACGGCCACGCCGAAGACGGCGTATCCCTTGCAGATGCGGTGCAGCAGCGCGGCTGCTCCCGCGCCGCGCCCCTTGCGGGCACCTTCTCCAGCGGCCAGCAACTCTCTGGCAGCCCGCGGAAATATCGACGCGGCGACCGAGATGGGCCCCACGGCCAGGATCGCCGCGAGTACATGGAGGGAGAGCAGCAGCTTGGTCACCTAGGACCCCCGATTCGAGCGGGTGGATGTGTGGGCAGCCAACGCAATACGTTGGCTGCCAATAGGTAGCACAGCAATATGTTCTGTGCCTACACTGGCCCCATGAAGACGGAGGCGGTGCGAGGGCATCTCGACGGACTGCTGCTGGCCGTGCTGGAACCCGGCCCGCTGCACGGGTACGCGATCATCACGGCGGTGCAGGAGCGCAGTAGCGGCGCGCTGGAGCTACGGACAGGCACCGTCTACCCGGCGCTCAACCGGCTGGAGCGGCTGGGGCTGCTGGCGAGCGACTGGCAGTCCGTCGGCGAACGGCGCCGACGCTGCTACACGCTGACCGACGCCGGCCGCCGCACACTCGCGGAGGAACGGACCGCATGGCAGGAGTTCACGGCGGCGATCGGCGCGGTCCTCGACGCCCCTGCGGGAACCCGGACTTCGTCCCCCACCGCACCCGCCCGGCCCCGGCCCCGGCCCCGGCCCGCAACATGAACGACAAGAGCGAAAAGAGCAACGTGAGCCGCGTGCGCGACATGAGCGGGCAGCAACAGCATCCCGACCCGCTGGCGGCCTACACCGCGGCGCTGAGCACCGCTCTGGTCGGCCCCGCGCGGGTCAAGTCGCGCATGGTCGCGGAGATTCATGACGGCCTGCTCGATGCGACCGACGCGTACGTCCACGAGGGCATGCCCCGCGCTGAGGCAGCGCGCCGGGCGGTACGGGACTTCGGGCCGGTGGCCGAACTGGTGCCGGAGTGCCAGCGTGAGCTGACGGTCGTACAGACCCGCCACACCGCACGCGCGGCAGCGCTCTGCGTCCCCTTCCTGCTGGTGTGCTGGGCGCTGACGCGGACCGCCGTCGGCCCGCCGGCCGCTCCCCTGGCGCTGCTCGCGGCCGTCAGTACGCTGCTGGCCGCCGTTGCCCTCGCTGCCACCGGTGGGGTGCTGGCGCGCCGGTTTCCCAGCCCTCACGCGCTGCCCCGCGTGGTCGCCTGGACGGGGACGGGGGCGAGCGTCGGTATGGCGGTGGCCACCCTGGCGCTGGCCTGCACGGCGTTCGTGACCGCGCAGTGGCCGCTGCTCGTGCTGGCGGGCGCACTGTCCGCCGCCTCGCACGCCGTGCTGAGCACCTCGGTCCGCGTCTGCCGCCGCTGCCTCGTACCAGCTGCCGACGCCCTGGAGGGGTGAGCGCCTGCCGGGAGGGAGCTCCCGGAAACGGTCAGCCCGGGAGCGGCTCACCGTCGAGTACGGCCGCGTGGCAGGCGGCCCGGGTGCCCCAGGCGGTGTACAGGACGCGGACCTTGCGCAGCAGGAGGGTCGGGTCGTACTCGTCCGTGTAGCCCAGGGCGCCATGTACCTGGAGCGCGGTGCGTGCCGCCTGGTAGGCCGCACGCGAGCAGGCGGCCTTTGCCGCGGGCAGATCGCGGGGATCGGCCGCGGCGTCGCCCCGTACGGCCAGCGCCGCGCCGTACAGCAGAGGCCGTGCGAACTCCAGCTCCACGGCAACGCTCGCCAACTGGTGTTTGACGGCCTGGAACGATCCCACCGGCTGCCCGAACTGCCGCCGCTCCCCCACGTACGACACGCTTGCCTCCAGCAGCGCCTGCCCCGCGCCGAGCAGTTGGGCGGCGGTCAGCAGGGTGGCCAGCGCCCGGATCCGCGGCACCTGGGCGGGTACGACGTCAGCGGGCACACAGCGCACCAGATGACGGCTGGGATCGACGGAAGGCAACGGCATCCCCTGGGGCCTGGCGATGGCCAAGCCCCCGTCGACGAGCACGAACGCCACCTCCGCAACGTGGGCATCCACCGCGTACCCGGCTCCCGGGTCTGCGACGGTCGCCAGTTGGTCCCCTGTCAGGAGACCGGCGAGCCATGGGGAGGAGGGGCTCAGCCCTCCAGCCAGGGCGACCGTTTCCACCAGGGGGCCCGGGGCGCCGGCGCGGCCGATCTCCACGAACGCGGAGGCGAGTTCGGGCGGGTACCAGCCCAGGCCGCCGCGCTTCTCGGGGACGGCGAGAGCGGGCAGGCCGGTGTCCGCGAGGGAGCGCCACAGGGCGCGGCCCGGGACGTGGTCGCCCGCGGCCCAGGCGCGGGCGGTCTTGTGGGCACCCGCGTCGGCGAGCAGGCGGCGGACCGTCGCGGCGTAGCTGCGGTGGTCCCGGTCCGGCAGAAAGCGCATGGCGGTTCAGCGTCCCCTCGGCAGGCCGAGTTCGCGCTCGGCGACGATGTCGCGCTGGATCTCGTTGGTCCCGGCGTAGACCGGACCGGCGAGCGCGAAGATCCAGCCGTCCAGCCAGCCGGACTCCGCCCGCCCCTCGGCGATCTCGGCCGCGCCGGGGCCGAGCAGGTCGAGCGCGGTCTCGTGCAGGTCGATGTCGAGCTCGGACCAGAAGATCTTGTTCATGGAGGGCGGAGCCGCCGCCTGCTCCCCCGCCCCCGGAACACCGAAGCTGCCGGAAGCCCCCGACACTGCCGCGTACCCCGCGAGTTGGTACGCGCGGGCCCGTATCCACGCGTCGGCCACCCGCTCGGCGAGCGCGGTGTCACCGGGCTCGGCCCGCTCCCGCCACAGCTGCCGCAGCCGCTCGGCGGTGGCGGTGAAGCGGCCCGGCGAACGCAGCGTGAGCCCCCGCTCGTTGCCCGCGGTGGACATGGCGGCACGCCACCCCTGACCGGGCTCGCCGATGACGTCCGCGTCCGGCACGAAGACGCCGTCCAGGAAGATCTCAGCGAACGCCGGTTTGCCGTCCAGCCGGCCGATGGGCCGTACGGTGACGCCCGGAGCGTCGAGCGGGAACATCAGATAGCTCAGTCCCCGGTGCCGTTCCGCTTCCGGGTCGGTGCGGAAGAGGCCGAAGGCGCGGTCGGCGAACGCGGCGCGCGAGGACCAGGTTTTGTGGCCACTCAGCAGCCAGCCGCCGCCGTCCTGTGCGGTGCGTTCGACGCGTTCGGCACGGGAGCGCAGCGCGGCGAGGTCGGAGCCGGCCTCCGGTTCGGACCACGCCTGCGCCCAGATCGTCTCCCCGGCGGCCATCGGGGGGAGGATGCGCGCCAGCTGCTCCTCGGTGCCGTGTGCGAAGAGGGTGGGGGCGAGGAGGTTGACGCCGTTCTGGCTGACGCGGCCGGGCGCACCGGCCGCGTAGTACTCCTCCTCGAAGACCAGCCACTCGGTGAGGCTCGCCGCGCGACCACCGTACTCGCGCGGCCAGGCGACGACCGACCAGCCGCCTTCGTACAGTTCGCGCTCCCAGGCGCGGTGCGCGGCGAAGCCCTCGGCCGTCTCCAGCGAGGGCAGCGGCTCGGCGGGTACGTGCGCCGTCAGCCAGGCGCGGGCCTCGGCGCGGAAGTCCTCCTCCGCAGCGCTGAATTCCAGGTCCATGCTCAGGCCCCGCTCCCGCTCCCGGAACCGCTCCCGGAACCGGAACCAGGGCCGGAGCCGTCCGCGGCCCCCGTCCGGGAACCGGCCCCGTCCCCCGGGTCGGCGTCCCGCGCGGGGCGCCCGGCGCCGCGGTCCGCAGCGCGCATCGCGCGTGCGTCCATCCCGCCGAGCGAGTCGGTGCCCGTCTCGGCGTTGTGCGCGTGCGCCAGATGGTGCAGGCCGAACACCGAGTCCAGGCCATGGTGCAGGCCCATCAGGTCCTCGGCCTGGTTGACGGCACGCTTGGTCAGGGCGAGGCCGAAGCGCGGCATCTCGGCGATGCGGGCCGCCAGCGCCTCGGCCTCGGCGGCGAGTCGGGCGCGCGGGACGACGCGGTTGACCATGCCGATCTCGTACGCGCGCCGGGCGGTCATCCGGTCCCCCGTGTACAGGAACTCCTTGGCGACGCGCGGCCCCATCACCCACGGGTGGGCGAAGTACTCGACGCCGGGGATGCCCATCCGTACCACCGGGTCGGCGAAGAAGGCGTCCTCGCCGGCCACGATCAGGTCGCACACCCAGGCGAGCATCAGTCCGCCCGCGACGCAGGCGCCCTGCACGGCGCAGACGACAGGTTTGGGCAGCTCGCGCCAGCGGCGGCACATCCCCAGATAGACCTCGGACTCACGGGCGTAGCGCGCCTCGCCGCCCTCCTTGCCGACGTGGTCCCACCACAGTCCGGCCTTGCGCGGGAAGGACAGATGCGCGTCACGCGCCGGCGTACCGATGTCGTGCCCGGCGCTGAAGTGCTTGCCCGCGCCGGCGAGGACGACAGCGCGGACCGCGTCGTCGTCGGCGGCCCGCCGGAACGCCGCGTCGAGGGCGTAGGTCATCGCGGAGTTCTGGGCGTTGCGGTACTCGGGCCGGTTGAGGGTGATACGGGCGACGGCGCCGGCACGCTCGTACGTCACCACTTCCGGGGCCGCTGGGCGGTCGTCGGGCATGCGGGCTCTCCTCGCACGGGGCTGCATCACGTGGGGCTGCGCACTCTTCCCTAACAAGTGTTTGGTAGATTAACGTGGCTCCGCCATCACGTCGAGAGCCGCGAGGGGCCGCCGTATGAGCAGCGCCGCACCCGCCTGCCCGGCACCGCACGGTCTGCTGGCCGGTCGCTCCGTGGTCGTCACGGCGGCGGCCGGGAGCGGGATCGGCGGGGCGACGGCTCGCCGCGTACTGGAGGAAGGTGCCGCCGGCGTCGTCCTCGGCGATGTGCACGAGCGCCGCCTGGGCGAGACGGAGCAGACGCTGGCCCGGGAGTTCGGCCCGGGCCGGGTGCGGGCCGTGCGCTGCGACGTCACCGACGAGGGCGAGGTCGGCGCGCTGCTGGACGCCTGCACAGCGCGCCACGGCCGCATCGACGTGCTCGTCAACAACGCGGGCCTGGGCGGTACGGCCGAGTTGGTGGAGATGACCGACGAGCAGTGGTCCCGGGTGCTGGACACCACGTTGAACGGCACCTTCCGCTGCACCCGCGCGGGGCTGCGTGCCATGCGCGACCAGCCGGGCGACGGCGGCGTGATCGTCAACAACGCCTCGGTCGTCGGCTGGCGGGCCCAGCGCGGCCAGGCGCACTACGCGGCGGCCAAGGCGGGCGTGATGGCGCTGACCCGCTGCGCCGCGCTGGAGGCGGCGGAATTCGGCGTACGGGTCAACGCCGTCGCGCCCTCCCTGGCGATGCATCCGAACCTGGTGAAGGTCACCACCCCGGAGCTGCTGGCGGAGCTCACAGCGCGGGAGGCGTTCGGACGGTACGCGGAACCGTGGGAGGTCGCCAACGTGATCGTCTTTCTGGCCGGCGACTACTCCTCGTACATGACCGGCGAGACGGTCGCCGTCAGCAGCCAGCACCCATGAGCACCACGGCAGCCGAAAAACCTGACGAGCTCCGGCGGACAATGGACTCATGGTGACGCCGAAGAAGACCGCCCCCGGTGCCGGGCGCCGTGCCGAGCTGCTGGCGACAGCGGCCGAGGTGTTCGCGGAGCTGGGCTACAACGCGACCACCGTCCGCACGATCGCGGACCGCGCCGGGATGCTGGCGGGCAGCCTCTACTACCACTTCGACTCCAAGGAGTCGATGGCCGACGAGATCCTCAGCGCCTTCCTGACCGACCTGTGGGCAGGGTACCAGCGGATCGAGGAGGCCGGGCTGGAGCCGCGCGAGACGTTCGAGGGGCTGGTCGCCGAGTCGTTCCGGCAGATGGAGCGGCACCGTCCGGCAGTCGTCATCTACCAGAAGGAGGCCCGCAGGCTGGCCTCCCAGGAGCGGTTCCGGTACCTGGCCGACTCCCAGGAGCGCTTCCAGAAGCTGTGGACGCGGACGCTGGAGCGCGGGGTGGCCGACGGCAGCTTCCGCAGCGAGCTGGACGTTCCCGTCGCCTACCGGTTCGTCCGCGACACCGTGTGGGTGGCGGCGGTCTGGTTCCGGCCCTGGGGGCGCAAGAGCGCGGCGGACGTTGCAGAGCAGTACACCTCGATGGTGCTCGACGGAATCGCCACCCACCCGGTGGCCCGATGATCCAAGGAGCGTGACCCGATGTCCCGCGGTGAGGCGTACATAGTCCAGGCAGTCAGGTCACCCGTCGGCAAGCGCGGCGGGGCGCTGGCCGGAGTGCACCCCGCGGACCTGGGCGCGCACGCGCTGCGCGCGCTGGTGGAGCGGGCCGGAGTGGACCCGGAGGCGGTCGAGGACGTCATCTTCGGCTGCCTGGACACCGTGGGCCCGCAAGCCGGTGACATCGCGCGCACGGCGTGGCTGGCGGCAGGGCTGCCCGAGTCGGTGCCCGGGGTCACCGTCGACCGGCAGTGCGGCTCCTCGCAGCAGGCCGTGCACTTCGCGGCGCAGGCGGTCATGTCGGGCACGGCCGACCTGGTGGTCGCGGGCGGGGTGCAGAACATGTCGCAGGTCCCCATCGGCTACGCCTCCCGCCAGGCGGGCGCCCCGCTCGGCCTCACCGCAGGGCCCTTCCAGGGCTCCGAGGGCTGGCGGGCCCGCTACGGTGACGCGCCCGTCGACCAGTTCCACGGCGCGGAGCTGATCGCCGAGCAGTGGGGCATCAGCCGTACGGAGATGGAGCATTGGGCGCTGCGCTCGCACCAGCGGGCGCTGCGCGCCATCGACGAGGGCCGTTTCGAGCGCGAGATCGCCCCCTACGCGGACCACGCGGTGGACGAAGGGCCGCGGCGCGGCACCAGCCTGGGGAAGATGGCGGCCCTCGATCCGCTGGTGCCGGGCGGACGGCTGACGGCGGCCGTCTCCTCCCAGATCTCGGACGCCTCCTCGGCCGTCCTGCTCGCCTCCGAGGAGGCCGTACGCACCCACGGCCTCGTCCCGCGCGCCCGAGTGCACCATCTCTCCGTACGCGGCGAGGACCCGATCCGCATGCTGACGGCCCCGATCCCGGCGACCGCACACGCACTGAAGCGGGCCGGGATGACGCCGGCCGACATCGACCTGGTCGAGATCAACGAGGCGTTCGCCTCCGTCGTCCTGGCCTGGCTGCGGGAGACCGGCTGCGACCCGGACAAGGTCAACGTCAACGGCGGCGCCATCGCCCTGGGCCACCCCCTCGGCGCCACCGGCGCCCGACTGCTGACGACCCTCCTCCACGAACTGGAGCGCACCGGCGGGCGGTACGGGCTCCAGACCATGTGCGAGGGCGGCGGCCAGGCGAACGTCACGATCATCGAACGGCTCTGAACGGCTCCTGGTCGAGCGCCCCTGATACGGGCCCCGCGAGGCGGTTTGAGATCGTGAACCCATGTGTGTCTCCATGGGCCCGGCCGAGTTCTCCGGCACCACGCTGTACATGGGGCGGCTGCACCATCCCGAGCACGGTCTGGTGCACGTCCTCGGCTACCAGAACACCGCCGTCAACCGCGCCGACGGCCCCAACGCCATGCTGCTGCATCTGCCCGCACGGGGAATGACTCAGGACAACTTCCTGGATGTGGGGCGCAGTTCGGATGTGCTGGAGCGGATGGTGGAGGCCGTTCGCCCCATGCCCGTGGCGGGACGCGGCATGGCCTGGATGGGGTGGGAGCAGCCGGCGTACGAGGTACAGGTCTTCGAGCACGATATCTACACGGTGCTGCTCGCCTCCGACCCCACCGCGCTGCCCGCCGCGCTGCACCGGGTGCCCGCGCACAAGCGGCCGGTCCTCGACCCGGAGCTGATGCGGTTCTACGCCGAGCGCTATCCCGGGTACGCGATGGCCGTGTGCTGCTTCGACAACACCGAGGCGGCACAGGCCAAGCCGCTGCTGATGTGGTATCCGCCGATCGACCCGGACGTACTGACGGCACCCGCGCTGGATGCCCACACCGGCCGGCCGCCCGGCATGGTGGGGAAGGTTCCGGTCGACCACTGGGTGCTGTTCGGCAGCGACGAGGCGCCATCCGGCTGGGGCGAGCCGGTGGACTACAACCGCCGCATGCGCCGTCGGCTGCGCTCCTTCCTGCCCGGCGAGGTGCGCGGCGAGCACTTTTCCGGGTTGCTCCCCAATGGTGACTTCGCCCTCACCCACGCGGATCTGCTGGCCGGGGGCCAGGGTCGAGTCAGCAGGGTGGCCGGCCCAGTGGGGTGATGAGGGGGTGCCCCTGACCGTTGTCCGCAGGCTGCGGGTTGCGTTGTAGCTTGTCGCGCAGTTCCCCGCGCCCCTTCGGGGCGCGTCCCCCTGCGCTGTGCTGAGCTTGGGAGGTCTGCGCCAGAGGCGCAGGGCTGGCAAGCGCAGCCCCCATTGCGGGGCACGGCTCACCCCGCGCCGTACACCGGCTCCGGATCGGGTGACTCCGCAAGCAAATCGCGGACCGGAGCATCCAGTTCGGCCGGGTCCCATTGGGCGCCCTTGTCAGCGCAAGCGGCGCGGCGCCAGCCGTCCATGACGGTGATCCGGCCGCCCTCCGTCTCGAAGAGGCGCCCGGTGATGCCGTCACAGGCATCGGAGCCGAGGTAGACGACGAGCGGGGAGACGTTCTCGGGGGCCATCGCGTCGAACCCCCCGTCGGCGGGCGCAGCCATGTCCGCAGCGAAGGTCCCCTCCGTCATCCGGGTGCGGGCCGCCGGCGCGACCGCGTTGACCTGGACTCCGTAACGGCCGAACTCGGCAGCGGCAACGAGGGTGAGCGCCGCGATACCTGCCTTCGCCGCCGCGTAGTTGCCCTGTCCCACGGCACCCAGCAGGCCGGCACCCGACGAGGTGTTGACGATCCGGGCCCGCACCGTACGCCCCGCTTTCGACTCGGCGCGCCAGTACCCGGCCGCGTGCTTCATCGGCAGAAAGTGCCCCTTGAGGTGCACCCGTACGACCGCGTCCCAGTCGTCTTCGGCGAGGTTCACCAGCATCCGGTCGCGCAGGAACCCCGCGTTGTTGACCAGCGTGTCCAGCCGGCCGAACCGGTCCAGCGCCGTACGGACCAGCCGCGCCGCTCCCTCGCCGTCGGCCACGTCGTCCGTGCTGACGGCCACCTCGCCGCCCATCGCCCTTATCTCGGCGGCCACTTGCCCGGCGGGGGAAGCGGCAGCGGCTTCCGCGCCGCCCGCGCCGTCGAGGGTGACGCCCAGATCGTTGACAACGACCCGGGCGCCCGCGCGGGCGAAGGCGAGGGCGTGCGCGCGGCCCAGCCCGCGGCCCGCGCCGGTGACGATGACGACGCGGCCCTCGGCGGGGTGGTCGTGGGTGGGGGTGGCTCGCTGTTGGGGCATGACGACCTCCTGGCTCAGGGCTCAGGGTTTGTTGACGTTCGCGGCGTCCAGGAACGCGGGCCGCTCGCCGCCGCCGTGCACCGCGAGGGAAGCGCCGGTGATGTAGCGCGCGGCGTCGGAGGCCAGGAACACGCAGGCGGCCCCCACCTCCTCGGGCTCCGCCAGCCGCCCCATCGGTACGGTCGCGCTGACGGCCGCGACGCCTGCCTCGTCGCCGTAGTGCAACTCGGTGAGTTGGGTGCGGGCCATCCCCAGGACGACGGTGTTGACCCGCACCCCGTCCGCGGCCCACTCCATGGCCATCGACCGCGCCAGGTTCTCCAGCCCTGCCTTCGCGGCGCCGTACGCCGCCGTCCCCGGCGACGGACGGCCGCCGCTGACGCTGCCCACCATCACGACGGCGCCGCCGCCCGGCTGCGCGCGCATGACGGGGTACGCGGCGCGGGAGAGGTGCAGCGGTGCCAGGAGATTGAGCTCGACGACGCGGGCGTGCCGGCGGGGAGCGCCCTCGGACAGCGGGCGGTACGGGGTGCCGCCCGCGTTGTTGACCAGCACGTCGAGGGAGCCGTGGTCGCGGGCGACGCGGTGGCAGAACTCCGCCGCCGCCTCCGGGTCCCGGACGTCGAGAGGGAGATAGCGGGCCCGGCGGCCCTCGGCCGTGAGGGGGTGCGGGGGTGGGTTACGGGCGCAGACGACGACCTCCGCGCCGTCGCGGAGGAACGCGCGGGCGATGCCCGCACCGACCCCGCGGGTTCCGCCGGTGACGACAGCAACGCTCATGAGTGGGCCCTTTCTTCGGGACGACCGCGCTGCTAGCTTGCACCAAACAAACGTTAGGTGGAAAGGGAAAGGTAGCTGATCCCGCGATGTCTGTCTCCACCTCCACCCCGCGCGACGGCGTCGCAGTGGTGACCGTCGACCACCCACCCGTCAACGCCCTCCCGGTGCAAGCCTGGTACGACCTCGCGGAAGCCCTCACGGCCGCGGGCCGCGACCACGCGCACCGCGTCGTCGTACTGACCGGCACCGGCCGCGGCTTCAACGCAGGCGTCGACATCAAGGAGATGCAGCGCACCGCGGGCCATGAAGCGCTCATCGGCGCCAACCGCGGCTGCGCGGCGGCGTTCGCGGCGGTGTACGAGTGCGAGGTGCCCGTCATCGCAGCCGTGCACGGCCACTGCCTGGGCGGCGGAATCGGCCTGGTCGGCAACGCGGACGCCGTCGTGGCGGCCGAGGACGCCACCTTCGGCCTCCCCGAACTCGACCGCGGAGCCCTGGGCGCGGCCACCCATCTGTCCCGCATGCTGCCACCGCACCTGGTGCGCCCCCTCTACTACACGGGCCGCACCGTCACAGCGCGCGAACTGCACCAGCACGGCGCGGTGTGGGCCCTCGCAGCGAGCCGGCACACCTTGCTGGAGACGGCCCTGGAGCTGGCCGGCCGGATCGCCGTCAAGGACGGGTATCTGCTCCGGCTGGCGAAGGAGGCACTCAACGGGATCGACCCGGTCGATGTGCGCCGCAGCTACCGCTACGAGCAGGGCTTCACCTTCGAGGCCAATCTCGCGGGCGTCTCCGACCGGCACCGGGACGCCTTCGTCGAAGCGCGTGCCGCCGAAGGGAGCTGAGCAGGTGACCGACCTCGACAAACGGCTCTCGCTCACCGAGTTCGCCGGACGGATCGAATCCGGTATGACCGTCGGCATCGGCGGCTGGGGCGCGCGGCGCAAGCCGATGGCACTCGTACGGGCTCTGCTGCGCACCGGCGTCAGGGAGCTGACCGTCGTCTCGTGCGGCGGACCCGACGTGGGACTGCTCGCCGCGGCCGGGCGGATCCGCAAGCTGATCGCGCCGTTCGTGACGCTCGACTCGGTGCCGCTGGAACCGCACTTCCGCACCGCCCGCGAAACGGGGGCCCTGGAGTTCGAGGAGTGGGACGAGTCGATGTTCCTGTGGGGGCTGACGGCGGCCGCGCACCGGCTGCCGTTCATGCCCGTACGCGGCGGACTCGGCTCCGACATCCCGCGCCGCAACCCCCGGCTGCGTACGGTCACCTCGCCGTACGCGGACGGCGAGGAGCTGCTGGCGGCACCCGCGCTGACGATGGACGTGGCGCTGGTGCACGTGAACCGCGCCGATGTACGCGGCAACGGACAGTCGCTGGGCCCCGACCCCTTCTTCGACGACCTGTTCACGGAGGCGGCCGAGCGCACCTACCTCTCGTGCGAACACGTCGTCGACCGCTTCACCGGGCCGCCGCAGTCGCTGCTGGTGCAGCGGCAGAACGTCACCGGTGTGCTGCACACCCCACGCGGCGCGCACTTCACCAGCTGCGCCCCCGACTACGGGCGCGACGAGGCGTTCCAGCGCACATACGTGCAGGCCGCCGGGGACCCGGACACCTGGCGGGAGTTCGAGGCGCGCTTCCTGTCCTCGGACGAAGACGCCTACCAGCAGGCGGTGGACGCGCAGCCCGCGCGGGAGGGGGCACCCGGATGACGGCCGAAACCCAAGGCACCGAAGTGACGACACCTGCCACCGCCACCCGTGCCGAGGTCTGTGTCGTCGCCTGCGCCGAGGCGTGGCGGGGCGACGGCGAGGTGCTGGCCGCGACGGCGGGCACCGTCCCCACCCTGGGCGCCCGGCTGGCACGGCTGACGTTCGGCCCGCAACTGCTGCTGACCGACGGCGAGGCGATGCTGCTGAGCACGCCGGAGGACCCCGCACTGGTCGAGGGCTGGCTGCCGTACCGCAAGCACCTCTCCCTCGCCGCGCGCGGCAAGCGGCACATGATGATGGGCGCAAGCCAGCTCGACCGGTACGGCAACCAGAACATCTCCTGCATCGGCGACTGGGCGCGCCCGAAGCGGCAGCTGCTCGGCGCGCGCGGCGCCCCCTCCAACACCGTCAACCACCCCGTCTCCTACTGGGTGCCCCGGCACTCGCCGCGGGTCTTCGTCCCCCGCGTGGACATGGTCAGCGGTTTGGGCTTCGACCGGGCGGCCGAGGCGGGCCCGGTCGCAGCGCGGTTCCACGGGCTGCGGCGGGTCGTCACCGATCTGGCGGTGCTCGACTTCGCGACACCCGACCGCCGGATGCGGCTGGCGAGCGTCCACCCGGGCGTCACCGTCGCACAGGTCCGCGATCAGACGGGGTTCGAACTGGCGATTCCCGGCCGGGTGCCCGTCACCCGCGAGCCGACCGCCGACGAACTGCGGCTGCTGCGCGACGTGCTGGACCCGCACGGCACCCGCGACCGCGAGGTCCGCACATGACCCCCCGCCCGGAACCGGAACCGGCCGATCCGCCGCATCCCCCGCACCCCCCGCTCCGCACCGCGCTCACCTCCCTCGTCGGCGTACGCCACCCCCTCGTACAGACCGGCATGGGCTGGGTGGCCGGCCCCCGGCTGGTCTCCGCCACGGCCGAGGCGGGCGCGCTGGGCATCCTGGCGTCGGCGACCATGACGCTGCCGCAACTGCGCGACGCCGTACGGGAGGTGAAGTCGCGCACGGCTGCCCCGTTCGGCGTCAACCTGCGAGCCGACGCAGGGGACGCGGCCGACCGGGTGCGGCTCCTCATCGACGAGGGCGTACGGGTCGCCTCGTTCGCGCTGGCTCCCTCCCGGGAGCTGATCGGGCAGCTCAAGGACGCGGGGGTCGTCGTCATCCCGTCCGTAGGTGCCGTACGGCACGCGCGGAAGGTCGCCGAGTGGGGCGCGGACGCGGTCCTGGTGCAGGGCAGCGAGGGCGGCGGACACACCGGGCAGGTCGCCACCTCGGTGCTGCTTCCGCAGGTGGTGGATGCGGTCACCGTCCCTGTCATCGGCGCGGGCGGCTTCCACGACGGGCGCGGGCTGGCCGCCGCGCTCTGCTACGGCGCGGCGGGCGCCGCCATGGGCACCCGGTTTCTGCTGACCCGCGAGTCGACGGTGCCCGAGGCGGTGAAGGCCCGCTATCTGGCGGCCCAGGTCACCGACATCACCGTCACCACGAAGGTCGACGGGCTGCCGCACCGGATGCTGCGCAGCGAGATGGTCGCGGCCCTGGAGTCCGCCGGCAGAGTCGCCGCCCTGCTGCGCGCGCTGCGCCATGCCGCCGCGTTCAAGAAGTACTCGGGCATGTCATGGGCGGCGATGCTGTGCGACGGCCGGGCGCTGCGGCACGGCAAGGACCTGTCCCTCGGCCCGCTGCTGCTCGCCGCCAACACCCCGATGCTGCTCAAGGCCGCCATGGTGGACGGCCGGACGGATGCCGGAGTGATGGCGGCGGGCCAGGTCGCGGGGGTGATCGACGATCTGCCGAGCGTCGCCGAGGTGGTGGAGCGGACGGTCCGGCAGGCGGCGGCCCTGCTGAGGGGGCTGGGTGCGCGGGTCAGCGATCCGCCCCCGGCTGCGTGAGGGCCAGCTCCTCCCGGGCCTCCATCAGCGCGAAGCCCAGCAGATTGGACCCCCGCCAGCGCTCCGGGTCGGCAGCACGCTCGTCGTCGGCCGCCAGCCCGATGCCCCAGACGCGGTCCAGCGGGCTGGCCTCCACCAGCACCCGCCCGGCCGTCCCCAGCAGATACTCCCGCAGCCGGGCGTCCTGCCCGAACTTGGCGATGTTGGCCCGTACGACGATGCCGTACCGCTCCCGGGCCCAGGTCTCCTCGTCGAAGCCGCGCACCTGACGGCCCAGCGCCTTGGCCGCGCCCGGATGCGGCGCCGCCAGCACGCGCTGCTCCGTCTCCGCGTCACCGAACAGCCGCGCCTTGCCGGCCATCATGAAGTGCTCGGCGCCGGCGTACTCCACCCCGTCCACCGTGAACCGCGCCGGCCACCACTGGCTGAGGCAGCCGGGACCGACGCCCCCGCCCCTGGGCGGCCTGTGACCCCAGAAGAACAGGTACTTCACCCGGTGGCCCCTCCGCACCATCTCGCACAGCTCGTCCCTGTCCCGCGCGGCGGCTCCGTTCGCGGCCGTCCCGCTCATCGCTCCCCCTCCCGTCGGCGCTCCCTCTCCCCGCACCCTTGCAGGAGGTCACCCGCACGGACCAGCGGTTTTCGCGGGTCACCCCTCCGGGTGGCAGTCAGGTCCGTACGGCGCAGCCCGACGGCGCGGCTACCGGAAATCGATGCCAAGACTGGCAGCAGAGCGTTCGTCGTACGAGCGCGCCGGACCCTTCGTCGGGCGGCCCCGCCCGCGCCTGACGCCTCGCAGCCGGAGGACGTATGGCCAGCAGGAAGAACCTCGTCGTCAACCGGACAGCCCTCGCCCACAAGGCCCGGTACGCCCTGGCCCACCCGCAGCGCGTTCCCGGCCACCTCCGGCGTGCGGGCCGGGACCGGTGGCTGGCCTTCAAGCACCGTGACCACATCAGCTATTACCGCGCGGTGATGGCCTCGGACACCCGACGCAGCCCGGACGCCGCGGTCGGCAGCCCGACCCGGGAGGAGTGGCTGAGGCTGGGCCTGCTCCAGTTCGACTATCTGCGCAAACACGGACTGGCGCCCACCGCGCGGATGCTGGACATCGGCTGCGGCAACCTCCGCGCGGGCTGGCGCTTCATCGACTATCTGGAGCCGGGCAACTACTACGGCATCGACATCTCTCCCGACGTGCTGATCGCCGCGAAGCAGACGCTCACCGACCGGGGCCTCCAGACCAAGCTGCCGCATCTGACGCTCACCCACGATCTGACGCTGGACTTCCTGCCCGACGCGCACTTCGACGTCGTCCACGCGCACAGCGTCTTCTCGCACTCGCCGCTCGACGTCATCGAGGAGTGTCTGGCCCACGTGGGCCGCGTGCTCGCCCCCGGCGGCTACTTCGACTTCACGTTCGACCGCACGGTCGGTACCGAACACCACGTGCTGCGCGAGGACTTCTACTACCGCACCGAGACGCTGACGGGGCTTGCGGAGCGGCACGGCCTGAGCGCCCGCTTCATGAACGACTGGGAGCTCCTGGGCCACGGCCAGTCCAAGATTCGCGTGACGGCGGAGCCCGTCCCGGCCTCGCCGTCTGTTCAAGTATGACTGCTCGCAGGGGCCCTCGTCACCGTCTTCCAGGACGATATCCGGCGCGGAAATCGCTCCTAGAGTCGCTGCCATGACCGCACGCGAACAGCACTCCGAGCTCAGCCACGAACTGATCACCATGAAGGCCGCGGACCAGGCCGCCGCGCCCAAGGCCAACAGCGACGACCCGGCTCAGCAGCTCGCCTGGCGGCGGCTGACCGCGCAGCACGGCGACCGGCTGCGCACCCTGCTGGAGCAGCACGGGCACTGGCCGACCGCCGAAGAGGTCGGCGAGGAAGCGGCCCTGGGCTCCTGGCTGGTGGCCCAGCACGCGGACCGGCAACTGGACGTGCAGCGGCTGGCCCTGCACCTGCTGGAGCAGGCCGTCGAGGACGGCACCGCGGGGCCGGAGGGCTGCTCCCGGCTGGCCTTCCTCCGCGACCGGCTGCACGTCAACGCGGGTCTGCCGCAGCGCTACGGCACCCAGATCCAGGGCGTCGCCGCCGACGGAGCGCCGATTCCGTGGCCGGTCGAGGACGCGGAGAAGCTGGATGCCCACCGCGCCGAGGCAGGCATCCCGCCGTTCGCGGAGTACACAGCGCAGCACGCGCCGAAGGGGTGACCCAGGCCGCGCTGTACCAGGCTCAGACGGTGAGCACGACCTTGCCGAACAGGTCGCCGCCCGCCATCTTCTCGAAGCCCTCGCGGGCCCGGTCCAGCGGCAGTACGGAGTCGATGACGGGCCGCACGCCCTTGGCGGCGCAGAAGCTCAGCAGCCCGGCCAGCTCCTCCTTGGTGCCCATGGTGGAGCCGACCACCTTCAGCTCCAGGAAGAAGATCCGGTTCAGCTCGGCGGCGGGCGGGTTCGGGCCGCTGGTGGCACCGGAGATGACGAGAGTGCCGCCGGGGCGCAGCGACTTGACCGAGTGCGACCAGGTGGCGGCGCCCACCGTCTCCAGTACGGCGTCCACCTTGTGCGGCAGCCGGGCGCCCGCCTCCACGGCGGCCTCGGCGCCGAGCTCCAGCGCCCGCTTCCGCTTGGACTCCTCACGGCTGGTGGCGAACACCCGCAGCCCCGCGGCGGCTCCCAGCACGATGGCGGCGGTGGCCACACCGCCGCCCGCACCCTGCACCAGCACGGAGTCGCCGGGCCGGACCGCGGCGTTGGTGAAGAGCATCCGGTACGCGGTCAGCCAGGCCGTCGGCAGACAGGCCGCTTCCTCGAAGGAGAGTGCCTTCGGCTTCGGCAGTACGTTCCACTGCGGTACGGCCACCCGCTCGGCGAACGTGCCCTGGTAGCGCTCGGTGAGGATCGACCGGGGCTCACGCGGACCCACCCCGTGTCCGGTCTGCCCGATGACGGAGTGCAGCACGACCTCGTTGCCGTCGTCGTCGATCCCGGCCGCGTCGCAGCCGAGGATCATCGGCAGCGACTCCTCGCCGAGCCCCACACCGCGCAGCGACCACAGGTCGTGATGGTTGAGCGACGCCGCCTTCACCGCCACGGTCATCCACCCGGGCGGCACCTTGGGCTCCGGCCTCTGACCCAGCTCCAGGCCGTTGAGCGGCTCTTCCTTGTCGATACGAGCGGCGTAAGCAGCAAACATGCCCCGACGCTACGCCGCTCCCGCACTCCCCCGACAGACCAACCGGCCTGCGAGCGACCCATCTCACGCCGTCAGCGCACCGCCCGGGGGCGCGCCCGCCCCCGGGTGGGCTCAGTCGCTCAGTGGCAGCGTTTCGGCCAGGGTGCGCCACTCCTCGCGGGGGAGGTCGGTGCCGATGCCGGGGGTGACCACCTGGAGGGCCACATGGTCGGCGCCGGCGGTGAAGAACTCGTCCACGCGGGCGCGGATGGCCTCCGCGTCGCCGATGGCGACGACCGCGTCGATGAGGCGGTCACTGCCGCCGTCGGCGAAGTCGGACTCGGTGAAGCCGAGGCGCAGCAGGCTGTTCCGGTAGTTGGCCAGGGCCAGATAGAAGGAGAGGTAGTCGCGCGCTGTGGCGTAGGCCGCGGCGCGGTCGGCGCCGGGGCGCTGGAGGATGACCTTCAGTTCGGGGGCGAGCAGCGGGTCGGCGCCGAGGATGTCGCGGGCCTCGGCGGTGTGCGCGGCCGTGACGAGATAGGGCAGGGCGCCCAGCGAGCGTTCGGCCGCCAGCTGGAGCATCTTCGGGCCGAGCGCCGCCAGCGCGCGTCCCGCGGCGGGCACCGGGCGCGGCGCGTTGTCGAGTACGTCGAGGTAGGAGCGCATGGCCGAGTAGGGCCGGTCGGCCAGCGGATGGTCGAGCGTGTGGCCGCTCTGCGCCTCCGCGTGGCTGACGCCGAGGCCGAGCAGGAAGCGACCGCCGTACTCCTCCGTCAACTGGGCGTGCCGCGCGGCGACCTCGGGGGCCGCGTGCTGCCAGATGCTGAGGATGCTGGTGCCGACCGTCGCCCGCGAGGTGGCGGCCAGCAGCTGGTGCGCCATGTCGGGCGAGGGGCTGCCGCCGATCCAGAGGGTGCGGTATCCCAGCTCCTCCAGTTCGGCGGCGGCCTCCTCGACCTGGGGCCGCCGTGCCGTGTCTTCCGTACGCAGCGCGGCGGCCCAGATGCCGACCCTGCCGAGGTGTGCGTTGTATGCCATGGCCGACACAGCATCACATCGCAGCCGGCTATTCCAGGAACGACAGCTGGCGGCGCAGAACGGATCGCCGCGGCCCGGCCGTCGGCTACAGCACCTTCGACAGGAACGACTTGGTGCGCTCGTGCTGTGGGTTGCCCAGCACTTCCTTTGGGTCGCCGGACTCGACGACGACGCCGCCGTCCATGAACACCAGCGAGTCGCCGACCTCCCGCGCGAAGCCCATCTCGTGGGTGACGACGACCATCGTCATGCCGTCCCGGGCCAGCGCCTTCATCACGTCGAGCACCTCGCCCACCAGCTCGGGGTCGAGCGCGGAGGTGGGCTCGTCGAAGAGCATCAGCTTGGGATCCATGGCCAGTGCCCGTGCGATGGCGACGCGCTGCTGCTGGCCGCCGGAGAGCTGCGCGGGGTAGCTGCCGACCTTGTCGGCCAGCCCCACCCGGTCCAGCAGCTCGGTGGCCCGCTTGCGCGCCTCGGCCCTCGGGGTCCGCTTGACCTGGACGGGCGCCTCCATCACGTTCTCCACCGCCGTCATGTGCGGGAAGAGGTTGAAGCGCTGGAAGACCATGCCGATGTCGCGCCGCTGGGCCGAGACCTCGCGGTCCCGCAGTTCGTAGAGCTTGCCGCCCTTCTCGCGGTAGCCGACGAGCGTGCCGTCGACGTACAGCCGGCCGGCGTTGATCTTCTCCAGGTGGTTGATGCACCGCAGGAAGGTCGACTTGCCGGACCCGGAGGGGCCGACGATGCAGAAGACCTCGCCGGTCTTCACCTCCAGGTCGATGCCCTTGAGGACCTCGACGTGCCCGAACGACTTGCAGACGCGTTCGGCCTTGACCATCGTGCTCATGCGCTGACCCCTCCGGCTCCCTGTGCCCCCGAGCCGGTGCCACGGCTCATGGTGAAGACGTTCTTGCGTATGCGCTGCCACGGGGTGTCGGGCAGCTGGCGGAGGGAGCCGCGTGCGTAGCGCCGCTCCAGGTAGTACTGGCCCACGCTGAAGACGCTGGTGACGACGAGGTACCAGATGGTGGCCACCAGCAGCATCTCCACGACCGCGCTGGAGTTGTTGCCGATGTTCTGCGCCTTGCGCAGCAGTTCCTCGTACATCACGACGGAACACAGCGAGGAGGTCTTCAGCAGGTTGATGAACTCGTTGCCGGTGGGCGGCACGATCACCCGCATCGCCTGGGGCAGCACGATGCGCCGCATGTTCTGTCCCTGGGTCATACCGAGCGCCTGCGACGCCTCGGTCTGGCCCTCGTCCACCGACTGGATGCCGGCCCGGCAGATCTCCGCCATGTACGCGGCCTCGTTGAGGCCGAGGCCGAGGAGCGCCGCCATGAACGGGGTCATGACGTCGGTCATCTCGTCCTTGTAGATGGGCATGATGTTGAAGACCGGGAAGATCAGGGCGAGGTTGAACCACAGCAGCAGCTGCACATAGACAGGCGTGCCGCGGAAGAACCAGATGTAGCCCCAGGCGACGGACGAGGTCACCGGGTTCTTCGACATCCGCATGACCGCGAGGACGATTCCGAGCACCAGCCCGATGAGCATCGACAGCACGCTGACGACCAGCGTGTTCCTGACGCCTTCGAGGATCTGGTCGTTGAAGAAGAAGTCGCCCACCGCCTGCCAGCGCAGCCCCTCGGCTGTGGCGAAGGCGCGTACGAGCAGCGCCAGCAGCCCGAGGACCACGACGGCGGACACATACCGGCCGTAGTGCCGTACGGGTATGGCCTTGATGGCCTCCGGCGCTTCCTTCGACGGGGGCTCCCCGCCGGCGGGGATCTTGTCGGTGATGGGTGGTGTCACGGGGGCTTGCCTCTCAGCGTCCTCGGCGTCCTGCGGGGTGTCTCTCGTGGGCTTGTGCCGGATGGCTCAGGTACCGGCGTTGATCGTTACCTTCTTCACGGCGCCGTCCTGAACGCCCCACTTCTCCAGCGCCTTCTTGTACGAGCCGTCCTTGATGATCGCCTTCATGGCGGCCTCGAGGGCGTCGCGGAGCTTCTTGTTGTCCTTGCTGACGGCCATGCCGTAGGGGGCCGACTGCATCTGCTCGCCCACGACCTCGAAGTCGGCGCCGGACTTGGCGGCGTTGGCGGCGACGGGGAAGTCGGAGATGTCGGCGACGACACCGCCGGCCTTCAGCCGCACCCGGGCCTCGTCGTCGGTGTTGTACGGCTCGATGTCGATCTTCTTCTTGCCCTCCTTGACGCACTTCTTCGTCTGCGCCTTGAGGATCTCGTGCGAGGTGGTGCCGCGCTGGGTGGCCACCTTCCTGCCGCACATCTGGTCGACCGAGTCGAGCTTCTCCGGGTTGCCCTTCTTGACCAGGATCGAGGAGCCGGCGGAGAGGTAGTCGACGAAGTCGACGCCCTTGCCCGCCTTCTTGCCCTTGTCGTCCAGGCCCTCCTGACGGTCCTTGGTGTCCGTCATCGAGGACATGATCATGTCGAAGCGGCCGGTCTGCATGGAGGTGATCAGACCGTCGAAGGTGCCGTTGGTGAACTGGAAGCGGACACCGAGCTTCTTGCCCATCGCGTCGGCGAGGTCCGGGTCGAGGCCGACGATGTCGGCCCCCTCCTTGTACTCCATGGGCTTGTACGCGGCATCGGTGCCGACCTTGATGACGCCCGCGCTGCGGATCTTCTCCGGCAGCATGGCGTTCAGCTTGCCGCTCCCGCCGCCCGAGCCGCCGCTCGCGCCTTCGGTCTGGTCGCCGCAGCCGGCCAGCAGCAGGGTGCCGCTGACGGCGAGGGCCACCGGCACGATCCCGGCACGTCGCGCGGCCACACGTGCGGCCCGGCCGGCGGTCATGAGCCTGCTTTCGGTCATGGGCGGGTCCTCCTGGGGTGAGGGGGAAGCCGTGGGGTCGGGCACACACCTTCGGATGTCGCGACCGTGTCCGACGGATGAACAGATGAACGATGGGGGGCATCTTGCCATCCGGACAAGCGGCAGCAGGGCGCCTCCGAGGTCAAAATCGGATAACGGATATTCGACTCCGGATACAGGGCACGTCGGAAGGTCGTAAAGGGGGCGAACAGCGGGAGTGCCGTCTCTCACACCGCTCTCACACCGCCGGGCTGTCTCACTGTGCGGACTTCGAGCCGGAGTCGAGGCACTTTGTCCCGCATTCCGCCAGCTTGGATATCGGGGCGGCCGGAAGTAGGTCGTCCACGGCGGCCGGTGTCGGGTAGAAAGGTCGATTACACCCCTCACCCGGGGACCAGGGCGCGTGTGCGGCGCGCCCGGCGTCCGTACCTCCCTCCGGGCCGCGGCCATCCGCCGGCCCGGGAAGCGGACGCGGTGCCCGCCCGTTCCTCACCGCAGGGAGCGGTCACCCTCACACAGATTCGACAAAGGGGTTCAACACAGTGGCAGCGGAGATCGTCAATCAGAAGGACGGGCTGGAGCCGGACGTCATCGATCCGGCGTTCGCCCTGCACCGGGGCGGCAAAATGGCCGTCCAGGCGACCGTGCCGGTGCGGGACGCCGACGACCTGTCCCTCGCCTACACGCCTGGCGTCGCAAAAGTCTGCAGCGCCATCGCCGAGCAGCCCGGACTCGTCGACGACTACACCTGGAAGTCCCAGGTCGTCGCGGTGGTGACCGACGGCAGCGCGGTGCTCGGGCTGGGCGACATCGGCCCCGGGGCCTCGCTCCCGGTCATGGAGGGCAAGGCCATCCTCTTCAAGCAGTTCGGCGGCGTCGACGCGGTGCCGCTCGCGCTGGACACCCAGGACACCGACGAGATCGTGGCGACGGTGGCCCGGCTCGCCCCCTCGTTCGGCGGGATCAACCTCGAAGACATCTCGGCACCGCGGTGCTTCGAGATCGAGGCCCGCCTCAAGGAGAAGCTGGACATCCCGGTCTTCCACGACGACCAGCACGGAACGGCCATCGTCACGCTGGCCGCGCTGCGCAACGCGGCGAAGCTGAGCGACCGCGCGCTGGGCTCGCTGCGCGCCGTCATCTCCGGCGCGGGTGCCGCCGGTGTCGCCATCGCGAAGATCCTCGTGGAGGCGGGCATCGGGGACGTGGCGGTCTGCGACCGCAAGGGCGTCGTCTCCCGCGACCGCGGCGACCTCACCGAGGTCAAGAAGGAGCTGGCAGGCTTCACCAACAAGGCCAACGTCACCGGCTCCCTGGAGGCCGCCCTGGAGGGCGCCGATGTGTTCATCGGTGTCAGCGGCGGCACGGTGCCGGAGGAGGCCGTCGCGACGATGGCCAAGGGCGCGTTCATCTTCGCCATGGCCAACCCGAACCCGGAGATCCACCCCGACGTCGCCCGCAAGTACGCGTCCGTGGTGGCCACCGGGCGCAGCGACTACCCGAACCAGATCAACAACGTGCTGGCGTTCCCCGGCGTCTTCGCCGGTGCGCTCCAGGTCCGTGCCACGGACATCACGGAGGGCATGAAGCTGGCCGCCGCCGAAGCGCTTGCCGCTGTGGTGGCCGACGAGCTCAGCCCCGAGCGGGTGATCCCCTCCCCCTTCGACGAGCGCGTCGCCCCCGCCGTCACCTCGGCGGTGGCCGCCGCCGCCCGCGCGGAGGGCGTTGCACGCCGGTAGACCGAACGTTGGGCCTCCCCCTCTCCGGCGCCCGGTGAGGGGGTGCCCCTGTCCGATGCTTGCGGACTGCGGGTGTTCCCCCAAGCTCTTCGAGCAGGGGGTACCCCCATGGCTGGTCGCGCAGTTCCCCGCGCCCCTGACGGCGACGGCCCCTCTCAGCGCAGGGCGAGGACCATGCCGTCCGTGGGTGAGGCCCACACAACGCGGGCCTCGCCGAAGCCGACCTCCCGCAGGGTGGCCGCGTGCCACTCCGCGTCCTGGAACTCCTCGTTGTTGTGGTCGTGCCGCACCTCGGCGGGGTTCCCGAACAACGCGAACCGCTCCTTGGCGACCGCCGCCAGCGCGGGGTCCTCGGAGAGCGCCCGCCACCATCCGCCCCAGTCGAGCGCGCCCTCGTCCCGCTGGCGCTTACTCCGGTCCTCGTCGAAGACGTGCACCGCGGCGTTGATCCGCGGCGTCGACTCGTCCGGCATGTGGTCGGCGTTCATGAAGACCCCGCCTTCCCGTACCAGCCCCGCGATCTGTGCGTAGAGCCCGCGCAGCGGCTCGGTGCGCATCCAGTGCAGTGCCGTGGCGGTCAGTACGGCGTCGTAGGGACCCTCCGGCAGCGCGGTCGGCCAGTCGGGGTCGCTCAGGTCGGCCGTCACGAACCGGGCCCTCTCGTCCTCCGCGAAGGTGCCGCGCGCGAGGGCCAGCAGCGCGGGATCACGGTCGACGCCGACGGTCCTCGCGTTCGGCATCCGCTTCAGGACGCGGTCGGTGATACTGCCCGTACCGCAGGCGAGGTCGAGCACCCGGGGTTCGGGGCCCACCAGGGCCTCGGTCATGTCGAGCATGACCCGGAACCGCTCCTCGCGGTCGGGCAGGTACGTCTCCTGCTGCCGGTCCCAACTCTCCTGCCAGCCTCGCCAGTCGGCCTCGTGCTGCGCGTGGGTCGCCATTCCCGTCCTCCGCCGTAATACGCTCGTAGTGCCTTCAACTATTACCGACGATAGAACGCCCGCCGTAAGGATCACAAGTGGAACTGAACTATTACTCAGATCTGGCAGTGCGACTGGTGAACAGCGAGCAGCCCGAGCGCGGGGACGACACCCTCACCTCCGTCGAGGCCGTCCGCGAACTCTTCGGCGCACACGGGACCATGGCGCGCCGGGCGACCGAGGCCGACGTCAACCGGCTCCGCGCCGTCCGCACCCGGCTGCGCGCCGTCTTCACCGCGGCCTCCGAGGGCGACGAGGTAAGAGCCGTCGACTTGCTCAACGCACTGCTGATGGAGTTCCCCACCAGTCCGCAGATCTCCGGGCACGGCGATCTGGACGACGAGGGGCGGCCCCGCTGGCACATGCATCTGGCCGAGCAGCCCGCCAACGCCACCGCCGCCTACGCGGCGACGGCCTGCATGGGGCTCGCCTTCCACCTCACCGACCTGGGCGTGGACCGGCTGGGCATCTGCCAGGCTTCGCCCTGCCGCAACGCCTATCTGGACACCTCGACCAACCGCTCGCGCCGCTACTGCTCGGACCGCTGCGCGACCCGCGCCAACGTGGCGGCCTACCGCGCCCGCAAGCGCCTGGAGAGCAGCCCGGCCGACCCCGAGGAGGCGCCGGACCCGTCCGCCGGCGGACGCGGCCGCATCGGCCCGACCAACGGGCGCACGGCGGAGGCCGACCAGCGCAGCACCGAGCCCGGCGAGCGCTGAAGGCCGCGCGGCGGGCGCAGCCGCAGCCATGCCCGGGCCATGACGAGGTCGTCGGGCACCACGCCGAACTCCCGGCTGTCGTTCTCCACTCGCGGGTTGTCGCCGCGCACCCACCAGCCGCCGGGTCGCCGTTCGATCGCGCGTTTGACGATGAGCAGATCGTGCTGGAAGGGATGACGCAGCACGACGATGTCGCCTGGCCGTACGGCGGCGCCGTAGGTGACGACCAGCTGGTCCCCGGGGAACAGCGTCGGTTCCATCGAGGGGTTGTAGACCTCGGCCAGACCGATCCGCTTCAGGGGCCCACCGTGCCCGTCCTGTTCCCGGCCCTGAGCACCGTGGGTCGGACCGCCCTGTGGCGTACGCTCCGGCATCTTTTGCGCCTCCGGTCCAAGGCCGCCTCCGGCCCGATTACTCCAGCAGATCCAGCCCGTCACCGGACTTTTGTCCTAAGCCCGTGGGGGCACACGCGAAAAGACTTCCCACACGGAGTAATCTCGCACGTGAGAAGACGATCACGAGGAAGGATGGCTTTTATGCTCTCCCGACTGTTCGCCCCCAAGGTGCAGGTCAGCGCCCATTGTGACCTGCCGTGCGGTGTCTACGACCCGGCACAGGCCCGGATCGAAGCCGAGTCCGTGAAGGCCATTCAGGAGAAGTACCAGGCCAACGACGACCCGCACTTCCGGGCCCGGGCCACCACTATCAAGGAAGAGCGTGCGGAGCTCGCGAAGCACCACGTCTCGGTGCTGTGGAGCGACTACTTCAAGCCGCCGCACTTCGAGAAGTACCCGGATCTGCACCAGCTGGTGAACGACACCCTCAAGGCGCTCAGCACGGCCAAGGGATCCACCGACCCGGCCACCGGGCAGAAGGCGCTGGACTACATCGCCCAGATCGACAAGATCTTCTGGGAGACGAAGAAGGGCTGAATCACCTTCAGGCCCTACGATCAGCGGCTTTCCACCGCGAGGTCATCCGGTCCGCGCCCGGTCCGCATGCCGCCGACAGCCTCGGCCATGACGGGCCGGGCGCGGTCGTTCCCGGGCCGGGACACACCGCCCGGCTCACCGGGCCGGGCCGTGCCGGAGCGGGGTGAGCTGCTCGATGTCGTAGCGGGTACGCAGCTCGGCGACGACCTCCTCGTTTGGAGGGCCGCCCGCCGCCAGGATGTCGAGCAACTCCTCGAAGTACCGCTCGTGATCCGGCGGCGGCGCCGACTGGAACAGCATCCGGGCGGGAGCCCCGGTCGGGTTGGCGAACGCGTGCGGACAGCCCGGCGGCACCAGTACGACGGTGCCGGGCGTGGCTCGGACGACGCCGTCGCCCGCGGCCGACCGCCACTCCCGCCAGCCGTCGGCGGTACGGATCAGCGGCTCGAAGGCGAAGAGGTCGAGCTCGCCCTCCAGTACGTAGAAGAACTCCTCGCTGCGGGCGTGGACATGGGCGCCGACGTCGAAGCCCGGCGGCACCACCACCTCGAAGCTGGACGCGGTCCGGCTGTGCTGCCCCGTCACCTTGAAGGTCACCTGCTGGGCCGCGGTCCGTACGGTGCGGCCCCGGCCCGGTGGTACGACCAGGCCCTTGTTCCGCGGCTGCGGGGCCGGTTCCGTACCGGGTTGTCCGGTCATGAGGGGGTGAGGACTCCTTCCGGACGGCTTTCGCTGCGGCTGCCGAGGGCGCTCCGCCAACGGCCCAGCGCCATCTCCGCGGTGATGCCTGGACCGAACCCGGCCAGCAGCCCCGCCGCCCCGTCGCCGGGTCCGCCCTCCTCGAACAGCCTGCGCAGCGCGTCCAGGACCACGACGCTGGCCGTGTTGCCGTACTCCGTCAGCGTGGCCCGGCTGAACCGGAAGGCGTGCTGCGGCACCTGAAGGAACTCCCCCAGGTCGAGCAGGATGCGGGGGCCGCCGGCGTGCACGATGTAGAAGTCCAGCCGCCGTACGTCCCAGCCGTGCAGCGCCGCCAGGTCGCCGAGGGCCGGCGCGAGCGGGCCCATGGTGGAGGGCACCCGCTTGTCCAGCACGAAGTGGAAGCCCGTGGACCGCACGTCGTAGGAGATCCACGCCTCGGTGTCCGGGATCAGATACGAGCCGTTGCGCTCCAGCCGGATGCCCGTCCCGCCCGAACCCCGGACCACGGCAGCAGCCACACCGTCCCCGAACAGGCCGTTGGACAGCAGCGAACCGACACCGTCGTCGGTCGGCTGGTAGCACAGCGAGCAGAACTCGCAGGCGACGATGAGCACGTTCGCTTCGGGATGTGCGGTGCAGAAGTCGTGTGCCCGGTTGATCGCCGCGCCACCGCCCGCGCATCCCAGCTGCGCGATGGGCAGTTGGCGCGTCGTGGAGCGGAACCCCTGCGTATTGATCAGCCACGCCGTGAGCGAGGGCATCATGAAGCCGGTGCAGGACACATAGACGATGAGGTCGATGTCCTCGGCGGTCAGCTCGGCGGCCTGCAGCGCCCGGGAGACCACCTGCGGCACCCGGGCCTTCGCCTCGGACTCGTACACCGTGTTCCGCGCCTCGAAGCCCGGATGCCTCAGCGTCCGGTCCAGGGGCTGCACAAGATGTCTCGTCCGGACGCCGGTGCTCTCGATCAGCCGCAGCACGAGCGGGAGCTGAGGATGCTCCGAGTGCCGGGAACGCGCCAGTGCGAGAGTGTCCGCCATCGTGATCACATGTGGCGGGACCTGCACAGCAGGTCTGCACAATGTCGCCATACAGGGGTCAACGACGTTCTGGTATCAGCGGATACCCCACCTGTCGGGGCAATTGACCCGAAAGACCGGCAATTTTCCCTCTGCTGGTCAATTTCCCATAAGCGGAAAGAACTTCGAGCCCTCGAAGTCCGGGGCCGCGGGGCCCTCTTGCCTGGTGGCGTGCGCGCGGCGATGCTCAACTTCCGGCAGTTGCCCGGCACAAGAGGTGTCCGGGCCCGCAAGCTCATGCGCTCATTCGGGGGAACAGTGACACAGGGGGCCCAGCAGGGCGATGTGATAGGAGCTCGCTATCGACTGCTCCGCACGCTCGGCAGTGGCGGTATGGGCCGGGTCTGGGAGGCCCACGACGGGCGGCTGGAGACCCGGGTGGCGCTCAAGGAGCTGTGGCTGCCGCATGTGATGGCACCCGAGGAGCGGGCCGAGCGTCTGAAGCGGGCCGAGCTGGAAGCGCTCAACGCCGCCAGACTGCGCGACCACCCGAACATCGTCACCGTCCATGACGTCCTCGTCGAGGACGGCTGCCCCTGGATCGTGATGCAGCTCGTCTCCGGCGGCACGCTCCAGGAGCGCCTGACCAAGGGACCGGTGTCCGTCTCCGCCGCCAAGAAGCTCGCCAAGTCCCTGCTCGGCGCGCTCGACGCCGCGCACCGGCAGAACATCGTGCACCGCGACGTCAAACCGGCCAACGTCATGGTGACCGAGGAACGGCAGATCCTGCTCACCGACTTCGGGATCGCCTCCTCCGAGGCCGGCACGGGCCTGACCGCGACCGGGGTGGTCGTCGGCTCGGCCCCGTATCTGGCACCGGAGCGGGCCAAGGGCGAGAAGTACGGGGCCGCCAGCGATCTGTTCTCGCTCGGGGTGACGCTGTTCGAGGCGCTGGAGGGCGTCTCGCCGTTCCGGCGGGACTCCAGTCCGGCCTCCCTGCACGCGGTGGCGTACGAGGAAGCCCCCGCGATGCGGCGGGCCGGCCCCCTCGAACCGCTGGTCACCGCGCTGCTGGCGAAGACTCCCGCGGACCGGCCGTCGGTCGCCGAGGCGACGGCCATGCTCAAGGGCAAGGACCTGCCGAAGAAGCCGGCGGGGGGTACGACGGGGGAGGGCAGCGGGAGCACGGCCGAGTTGCCGACGAAGACCGCGACCAAGAAGCTCCCTCCGCCGAAGAAGCCGGTCGCGCCTTCCGCCCAGAAGGTGAAACTGAAGATCGTCAACGAGACCGGGGTGCCGCTCCGGGTCCGGGCGGACGATGTGACCGTGGGCTGGGTCGCAAGTCGGAGGACGGACACCTTCCAGGTCAAGGCAGTGGCACGCACTGTCGAGGTGACGAGCTCCGGCCTCAACCGCGGAGTGAGCCCCATGAAGGCCAAGCCCGGTGAGACCGTACGGCTCACTGCCCGTAAGCGAGGCAAGGACCTGCTGCTGAGCAGCGCCGGGACATCGGCACCGGCCTCCAGGGCACCGTCGTCCGCGGGGTCGTCATCCGCGAGGTCGTCGTCGGCGGGGTCGTCGCCCGCGGGGTCGTCGGCCGGCTCGGGATCGAGGACCTCCGGAGCGACGAGCACCTCCTCCGACAACTCCGGGGCGGGCTGTTTCCTCCTCGTGCTGGCCGCCGTGGGCCTGGCACTGCTGCTGTACGGGCAGAACGAGGGCTTCTCCCAGTGGGTCAGCCACGAGCTGCACGACTCCGCCGCGTCGGCCAAGGTCGGCGACTGCCTCTACTACGACACCGGGCAGGAGGGCGAGGGCGAGCAGGCCAGGCTGCAGGGCGAGTGGGTGAAGGTGCCCTGCTGGTCCGCGGCCGCCGCGTACGAGGTACGCAGCCTGTATCCCCCGCTTTCCGTCAACGGCACCCGGACCTGTGTCGGCGGCACCGTGCCGGTCATGACCGGCGGCCGCACCTTGTGCGCGGTGCAAAAGTGACCCCAGTCCGGGGGTAGCGCTCGTTCGGATCAACTCCGTGTGCGAAAAGTGCTCGCATGAAAACAGACTGTGTTCATGCCTGAGCAACGTGAACGGCACACGCGGACGGCGACGAAGTCCACGGCTGCCTCGAAACGGTCCGCATCCCGTACGAAGGGCCCGGAGGAGGCGGCGCGGCGGGCCTGTCGTGGCCTGAGCCGGCTGATCGGCCACCGGGCCGAAGGGGTGTCGGCAGTACGCCGCGCCGAGGAGGGCTGGCGCGTGCACGTCGACGTGCTGGAGGTGCCGCGCATCCCGGACACCACGAGCCTCCTGGCCACCTACGAGGTGGAGCTCGACGGCAAGGGAGAGCTCACCCAGTACCGAAGGATCCGACGTTACCGGCGTGGCGCTAGCGACGACTGACGGTCCGTCCCGCCAGAGGTGCCCGTCACCGTCCGAGAGGAAGAGCCACCCATGACGACGACCACCACCTACAACGAGGCTGCGGTGTGTGTCCCGCGTGCCGGAACCCTCTACGACGTCCTCGAGCTGATTCTCGATCGCGGCATGGTGATCGACATCTTCGTACGGGTCTCCCTCGTCGGTATCGAGATCCTCAAGATCGACGCCCGGATCGTGGTTGCCAGCGTCGACACGTATCTGCGCTTCGCCGAGGTCTGCAACCGGCTCGACCTCAACCAGGACGCGGCCAGCAGGACGGTGCCCGAGCTCTTCTCCAACATGGCGAGCGGCGTGACCACGACGGGCGCGAAGAGGGCCGTCAAGTCGGCCGGCGGCAAGGTCGGCGGCAAGGTCAAGGAAGCCATCGGGGTGGCGGGCGAGGACGACGAGGACGAGGAGCACGAGGCCGGCGAGGACCGGGGTGAGGAGGAGGCAGAGCACGCCGAGAAGCCCCGCAAGCGCCGTACCGCCGACAGCTCCGCCGCCTCCCGCGGCTCGGGCAGCGGCCGGACGGCGCGCGGCACCCGTCGCGATCAGGAGGCATGAGGCATGGACAGCTCCCGGGTGTACGTCTACGGCATCGTCCACGCGGCGCTGAGTCTCCCGCCGGACGTCCGTGGCGTGGGCCGTCCCGCGGCAGCGGTCCGGCTGCTGCCGGTGGGTGAGCTGGCGGCGGTGGTCAGCGAGGTACCGGACGACCTCCGCGCACGCCGCCGGGACCTGATGGCACATCAGGACCTGCTGACGCGGCTCGGGGACGATGCGCCGGTGCTGCCGATGCGGTTCGGCATGGTGGCCGAGGACGCGGCGACGGTGGAACAGGCCGTCGAGGCCGCCGCGGCAGCACATCTGGCAGCCCTCGAACGCCTGCGGGACCGCACCGAGATGAACCTCAAGGCCACCCCGGCGCAGTCCGAGGTCGAGGCCCTGGTCCGGGCCGACGCGGGCGTACGAAGGCTGCTGGCGGACGTGCGGCGCAGGCCCTCGTACGAGGGGAACGTGCGGCTCGGCCAGGCGATCGCAGAAGGGCTGGCACGCCGCGCGAGGGAGGCGGTCGAGGAGGCGCTGCCCGGACTGACCGCACTCGCGGACGGGTTCGTACGCGGCCCGGACGTGCCCGGCTGCGTGCTGAACGGGTCGTTCCTGGTGCCGAAGGCGGCGGGCGAACGCTTCCGTGCGGAGGTGGAGCGCTGCGCCGCCGTGCACGCGGAGCGCGTCGAGCTGCGGCTGACGGGTCCGCTGCCCTGCTACAGCTTCGTGCCCCAGGAGGGCGCCGAACCGGTGTCGGCCGGCCGTTCGAGCGCCGAGCACGCCGTGGTGGGGAGCTGACATGGGGCTCTTCAGCGGAGTGCTGCTGCTGCCGCTGGCTCCGGTGCGGGGCGTCGAATGGGTGGCCGACCGACTGTTGGAGGCCGCGGAGCAGGAGGTGTGCGACCCGGCAACGCTGCGGGCCCGCCTCGGTGAGCTCAACCGTGCGTACGAGGCGGGAGAGCTCACCGAGGAGGAGTTCGAGCAGGAGGAGGAGCGCCTGCTCGACCAGCTGGAACAGCGCGGGCCCGTCGTCGCTCCCAACGTGGTGACGACCCGCACCCGCGTCCGGACCGTGATCGAGGACGAAGAATCCGGGGCGAACTCCCCCGACGACAGAACAGACCGGGACAGATCGAGCTCAAGGGACCAGTCATGACTGACAGTTGCAAGACGGCCGTCCTCGCCGCTGTCGCGGGCGGCTACCTCCTCGGCCGCACCAGGAAGGCCAAGCTGGCCCTGACCCTCGGTTCGGTGGTGGCGGGCCGGAAGCTCGGCCTCGATCCGCAGGAGCTGCTCAGAGCAGGTGTCCGGAAGATCGCCGCGACGCCGCAGTTCGAAGAGCTGACCGACCAGGTCAAGCACCAGCTGATGGCGGCCGCACGCACCGCGGTCAGCTCGGCGGCCAACCGCCGCCTGGAGTCCCTGGCCGACTCGCTCCGCGACCGTACGACCCGGCTCGGCGAAGGCGGGGAGGGCGGGTCGCCGGACGACGGTGACGGCGAGGAAGGCAAGAACCGCGAGGGCGGAGAGGACCGCGAGGACCGCGAGGGCCCGGAAGGCGGCCGGCGCGAGGAGAGCGAGCAGGACGAGGGTGAACGGGGCGAGGGCGAGCGGAAAGCGCCATCCGGGGCGGATTCGTCCGCGGACCGGCGCAGCAGGAAGCCACCGTCGGACCGCCCCAGAAGCTCCTCGCAGTCCGACCGGCCCAAGAAGAAACCGTCGTCCGGCGGGACCGGCGGGAGGCCGTCCGCCGACGGCACGCGCCGGAAGCCCGCAGAACGGTCCGGGGCCGCAGGAGGTAGGCGCCATGGCTGAGCAGAAGAAGACGGACGACGGCGACTCGGCCCTGCACCGGGTGCGCGAGGAGCTGCTGGAGTATCTCGGCGCGGTCGGCCGGCAGGCCGTCGGCAAGGCCACCGACAAGCTGACGAATGTCGCCGACCCGAGCAAGCTGCTGCCCGGCGACGGGAAGGGCGACGGTGGCGGTGTCGCCGGGGTGGCAGCCCGCACGCTCCAGGGCGAGAGCCCGGGCAAGGCCGTCGCCAAGGAGAAGATCAAGGGCGCCAAGGACAAGGTCGTCGAGAAGACCAAGGAAGCCTTCGGTGGTGGCGGCAGCAAGCCCGGAGACCTCAAGGCCATCAACATCATCGAGCACATCGACATCGGCCGTCCGCTGCGCCCGGTCTACAACCAGTTCACGCAGTACTGGGACTTCGGCAGCTTCATGAACGGCGTCAGCAGCGCGCAGCGGGACGAGGACGACGAGACCAAGTCCATCTGGAAGGTCCGCGTGTGGCCCTCGACGCGGAGCTACGACGCCACCGTGCTGGAGCAGATCCCGGACAAGCGGATCGTCTGGACCTCCGAGGGCTCGAAGGGCACCACGAAGGGCGCCGTCAGCTTCCATCGTCTCGACGAGAACCTCACCCGCATCACCGCGGTCGTCGAGTACTACCCCTCGGGCTTCTTCGAGAAGACCGGCAACATCTGGCGCGCCCAGGGCAGGCGGCTCCGCCTCGACCTCAAGCACTTCCAGCGCTACGTCACGCTCAAGGCCGAGGAAGTGGACGGCTGGCGCGGCGAGATCCGGGACGGGGAGGTCGTCCGCAGCCACGAGGATGTGGTCCAGCAGGAGGAAGAGGAGGAACGGGAGGGCCGGGAGCCCGACGAGGAAGAGCGTCCCGAGGGCGAGGAGGACGAGGACTACGGCGAGGCGGAGGAAGAGAGCGACGAGAACGAGGACGAAGACCAGGGCGAGGACGAAGAAGGGAACGAGGACGAGGACGAAGACGAGGACTACACGGACGAGGACGCCGAGGGCGAGGAGGAGGCCGAGGATGACCAACGGTGAGGCAGGCCGGCCATGACCGAAAGCACCGCCGAACGTCCCATCAGCCACGCGCCTTCCACCCCGTCCGGCCCGGCCAACCTCGCCGACATCCTCGAACGGGTGCTGGACAAGGGCATCGTGATCGCGGGAGACATCAAGATCGACCTGCTCGACATCGAGTTGCTCACCATCCGGCTGCGGCTGTTCGTCTCCTCCGTCGAGACGGCGAAGAAGGCCGGCATCAACTGGTGGGAGACCGATCCGGCGCTCTCCACCCGCGCCCACCGGGACGCCGTCGACGAGGAGAACCAGCGGCTGCGGGAGCGGGTCGCCGAACTGGAGGCGGGCGCGGGCGAGGGCCGGGACGAGCGGCGGGACGCGGGCTGGGACAACGAGCGCCGACGCCACTGGCACCACGTGAAGGAGGCAGGCGGCAGATGACACAGACGGTGGATGAACCCGGACCGCGGACGCCGCCGGATACGGATGCCGCGGCGGCCACCGCCACATATGTCTTCGCCGTCTGCCGCGGCGGCGATCCGGCCGCCGTCGCCGGGCTGCCGGGCCAGGCCCCGGGGTCCCCGGTACGTCTGCTGCGGTTCGGCTCGCTGAAGGCGGTGGTCCAGGACGTCCCCGCAGCGGAGTTCGGCGAGGAGTCGCTGCGGGAGCGGCTGACCGACCGCACGGAGCTGGAACGCTGCGCCCGCGCCCACCACGCGGTGATCGCCGCCGTGGCCGGCAGCGCTCCGACTGTGCCGCTGCCGCTGGCGACCCTGTATCTGGGCGACGAACGGGCCCGGGTGGCGCTGCGCGAGGACGAGCGCCGCTTCCATACGGTGCTGGAACGCATCGCGGACCGGGTCGAGTGGGGCGTCAAGGTGTACGCGCGACGGGAGACCACCGTCCGGCCGGATCGGTCCGCGACGGTGACCCCGGCGCGGACCCCGACAGGGCCACCGGCCCGGACTCCGGCGGGGCCCGGCGCTGCGGGAGCGGACGCCGCGGGCTCCGCAAGCTCCGGCGGGCGCTCCGGGCGCGCGTATCTGGAGCGGGTACGCGGCGCACGCCAGGAGCGCGAGCGGCGCCAGCAAGCCGGGCTCGATGCGGCGGAGGCTGTGGACCGGGCGCTGCGTGGCATCGCGGTGGCGAGCCGGCGACTCCGCACGCACGAGGCGGCACTCACCGGCGAACGCGGCGCCCAGTTGCTGAACGCCGCATATCTGGTGGCCGAGGGGCGCGAGCGCGAGGTCGCCGAAGCGGTGGAAGACGTGCGGCGCGCCCCCAGGTGCCGGGGCGTCGAGGTGGAGGTCACCGGGCCGTGGGTGCCGTACTCGTTCGTGGACGGGGGTGAGCTGGATGCCCGTGGGTGAACATGTCGGCGAGGTCGTGCCGTGGGAGGGGCCGGAGAGCGGGGCACCGATCGGGGTGCCGCTGGTGGACCTGCTGGACCGGGTGCTGGCGACCGGTGTCGTGGTCAGCGGTGATCTGGTGCTGGCGATCGCGGAGGTGCCGTTGGTGCGGCTCTCCTTGAACGCGCTGCTGTCCTCGGTCAACGAACGCGTGGCCGCGCCGTGGGGCGACGGGGGCCCGCTGTGACGGAAGCAGGACCGGAGATGGAAGGGGCGGTACCGGGACCGGGGCGCGAACCGGTCGGCGGAACTGTCCGCGGTGCGAACGGCCGGCTGGAGATGGACCCCGACCGGGTGGGCCGGGACCTGGTCTGCCTCGTCCTCACGGTCGTGGAGCTGCTGCGCCAGCTCATGGAACGCCAGGCTCTGCACCGCTGCGACCAGGGTGATGTGACCGACGACCAGATCGAGCGGATCGGTACGACGCTGATGCTGCTGGACGAACGCATGGACGAGCTGTGCGCACAGCACGGGCTCACGCGGGACGAGCTGAACCTCGACCTCGGGCCGCTGGGGACGCTGCTTGAGCGCTGAGGTTGTCAACTCGCGTTCTTTTGACCGAAGTCGAGCGGAACGCGGTCCGGAAAGAGGATGATGGGAGACCTCGGCGGCTCGTCCGCCGGGGTACACCTCGGGGGCTTGGACGGCGAGCCCCCGCCGGTGTGGGGCCCGCCGCCGCGCCTATCGGCGGCGGGCCCGAACGGCCCGGGGCGGCCCTGCAACCCCCTCACGCCCCGGGCCGTGTCGTGCGCCCGGCTCCGCTCACCGGTTCCTCCCCCAGCCTCCGGCCGGGAGGTGCCCCCGGACTCACGGCGGCGGGTCCGTGAGCCGCTCGAAAGGCGGGTCCGCCAGTCGCGCCTCGACCACATCGCGGGCCACATGGTGCAGCGGGCGCTGCCGGGAGCGGGCGTAGGCCCGCAGCGTACGGAAGGCGTCGTCGACGGAGCCGCGCCGGCGCTCCGCGAGCACTCCCTTGGCCTGCTCGATCACCACCCTGCTGCCGAGGGCTTCTTGGAGCTCGTCGCCGCGGCGCAGCGCGGTCTGATGCGCCAAGCCCAGTGCGCACGCCCGGGCAAGCGCGGTCAGGGCTCCAGCGGCGGCGGCGCCGAGCGGACCGTCGTCGAGCAGATGGACGACGAGCACGCCCGCGCCTGGCACGTCCTTCGGCCGCGGGCCGCCCGGCAGCGGAACGGTGCGCACGGCACGTACGCCCGCCTCCAGCGCCGCCGGGACGTACCGGGGCCATCGGGGGGCAGCGGCGTCCAGGGACAGTTCGGGGAGAGCCCGGCCGGTGCGGAGGGTGTCCGTTGCAGGGCCCTCACGCTGCTCGTGCTCCACCAGCCGTAGCCGCGCGGCACGTGGGCCGCTCTCACCGTACGGCGCCGGGTCAGCGCCCGTGGGGGCACCGAGGTGTGCGGCTGCCTCGCAGTGCCGGCCCTCGTGGGCGAGGCGGCGGCAGGCGTGGACCGCCAGCGCGGTCAGCTTCGGATGGCTGCCGTCCGCTGTGCCGGTACCCGGCGCGGCGTTGTCGGCGGCTCCGCCTGCGAGGTCCAACAGCGCCTCGGCCAGCTCCCGTTCGCGTACGTCCGCGTCGACGAACGGCCCGGGTACGGCCGCCGCACGGGAGCTTGGCACAGACATCGTCACTCCGGCACTCCGGTCCTGTTCTGCTCGTCGCCGCCGCCGAATCCGTCAAGTCGGGGCCGTCCCGTACGGTTCGGGACGAGAAGGGCGCGCGACAGGGCAGGGGTCAGAACAGCGCGCGTCTCGTCCACGGCGCAAGCGGCGCTCTGCCCCCGTGTCGTTTTCCGGCTGTCGGCTTCGCGATGTGGGCTGCGCCCGGCCGTCGCGCGGGCCTAGCATCGCCGATTGAGAAGGAAAGCGTCGGCGGCCCGCGGCCCGAGCGAGGAGGTACGGGGCCATGGACGACCCTGTACGCCGTATCCGGATGAGGACCTCCGATCCGCAGGAGGCGGAGGACTTCCTGCGGCGGACCTACGCAGACCACACCCCGCAACTCTTCGGCGACCGCGAGCGGTTCAGGTTCGATGCCGCGCTCACCCAGGCGGGATCGATCGGTGTGGAGCGCTTCGCGCACTCGATGCGGGTACGCGCTGAGGCCGAACCCCACCACTGCGTCTACGTGGTACAGGTGCTCGGCGGCACGCTGGAGGTCACCGCCGGACGCAACGAGCTCCGCTCCGGCCCCGGCGACCTGCACCTGTGCGATCCGTACGCGCCGACGCTGGTGAGGTGGGAAAACCTGCGGCTGGGTGTCGTGCGTATCGGACTGCGCGAAGTGGAGCAGGTCGCGGCGGACCTGGCGGGCACGGAGTCGGCGACCGCGCGGCTCTCCTTCGCGCGCCCGCTCTCGCCGGAGCGGGCGCGCTACTGGCAGGCCGTCGTCCGGCACGTCAGCCATGACGTGCTGGGCAACCCGCAGGCCGCGGCCAGCCCGCTGATCCTGGACGAGGCGGCGCGGCTGCTGGCCACCGCCGCGCTGGCGACCTTCCCCCACGACTCCGCGGAGCGGTCCCGGCTGCCGTCCCCCGGCTGGCTGGCGCCGGCGGCGCTGCGCCGGGCCATGGCGTACATCGACGCCAACGCGGCACGTCCCCTCTCCCTGCACGACATTGCGCAGGCGGCCCGTACCAGTCCGCGCGCCCTCCAGCACGCCTTCGCTCGGTACTGCGAGACCACGCCGACCGCATATCTGCGCCGGGTCAGGCTGGAGGGGGCGCACCGTGATCTGCAGGCCGCCGACCCGTCGGATGTGACGGTCGCCGCGGTGGCCGCGCGCTGGGGCTTCGCCAAGGCGGGGCGTTTCGCGGGTCAGTACCGCGAGCGGTACGGGGTGTCTCCCAGCCACACGCTCCGCGCGTGACCGGATCTCCGGCGGCCGTCCGGGACCGGCCGGCTCAGCCCGCCGCGTGGCGCAGCCGCCACAGCCGCGTCGTCTCGGCCGCTCTCGCCGCGTGCAAGGGGGCTTCCGGGTCGCCGGCCCTGCCGTGCCGGGGACGGGCATCGAGATGACCGGCGACCTGAAGACCGGCGCCCTCGATCCACTCCAGCAACTGCTCGCGGGGCCGCAGCCCCAGGTGCTCGGCGAGGTCGGAGAGGATCAGCCAGCCCTCGCCGCCGGGCGCCAGCCGTCCGGCCAGTGAGCCGAGAAAGCCCCGCAGCATCCGGCTGTCGGGGTCGTAGACGGCCTGCTCCAGTACGGAGGTCGGTTTGGCGGGCAGCCACGGCGGGTTGCAGACGGCGAGGTCGGCCTGCCCGGCGGACTCGGGCGGGAACAGGTCGCACCGTATGACCTCCACCGTCCCCGCCACGCCGAGCCGCGTCACGTTCTCCCGCGCACAGGCCAGCGCCCGCTCCCCCACATCGGTGGCGATCACCCTGCCTACCCCACGCCGGGCCAGCACGGCGGCGAGGACGCCGGTACCGGTGCCGACGTCGAACGCCACGAGCTCCCCGGCCTCCTGGCGGGGCAGCGGGGCCTGCGCCACCAGGTCGACGTATTCGCCGCGCACCGGTGAGAAGACCCCGTGATACGGGTGGATCGTCTCGCCGCCCAGCGCCTCGACGGCCACGCCCTTGCGCCACCACTCGTACGCGCCGAGCACGCCCTGCAACTCGCGCAGCGAGACCAGCGCCAGATCGCCGACAGTGCCGCCCGCGGGGCCGTACGCCGCCACGCAAGCCGGGCCCACGTCGGGCGCGCGGCGCAGCGGCACGGCATACGAACCGCCGGGCGCCGTCTCCAGCGGGACCAGCAGCATGCCGAGCACCCGGGCGCGGCGGGAGCGTGCCTGCCGGTAGAGGTGGAAGCTCTCGCGGGGGGTCGCGCCCTGCTTGGGCGGCTTACGGTCCACCCGGCGCCCGAGCGCCGCCAGCAGTTGCCGGGCGCCGTGGTAGTCGCCGCGCCACAGCAGCGCGGTGCCCTCGCAGACGAGCTTGTAGGCGATGTCGGCAGCCATCCGGTCGTCGGCGACGGCGATCCGCCGCGGCGGTCGCGCCCCGCTCTCGGACCGCCACGCGGCAGTACGCTCCCGGCCCCCCTCTTCCCAGCTGACGGTCCCGGCCTCGTCCTCAGGCTGTGCGCTCACCGGACAACGGTAACCGCGCGCACCGACAGGGCTGACCGCGCGAGCTGTGTACCCGGCACGGGGGCTGCGCTTGCCCACCCTGCGCCCCTGCCGCAGGGTGGGCAAGCTTCACCGCGCAGGGGGACGCGCCCCGTCAGGGGCGCGGGGAACTGCGCGCCAAGCCATGGGGGCACCTCCCTGCTCGAAGAGCTTGGGGGAGCACCCGCACCCCGCGGGATCGGGCAAGGGGCGCCCCCCTCACCGGCACAACGGAGCGGGGCAAGTCCGCCCGACAAGGGCTTAGCGCGAGCTGCGCACCGCACCCATGCTGGCCGCCACCACCAGCGCGATGGCCACCAGTTGCGCCGGGCCCAGGTTCTGGTGCAGCACCACGAAGCCCGCCGTCGTCGCCGCGACCGGCATCAGGCTCATCAGCACGGCGAAGGTCGCGGCCGGCATCCTGCGCAGGGCGAGCATCTCCAGGGTGTAGGGCAGCCCCGAGGAGAGCACGGCCACGGCGGCGCCGAGCCCCAGCGTGACTGGGTCCAGCAGCGCCGTACCGGCGCTGACCACCCCGAGCGGCGCACTCACCAGCGCCCCGATGCCCATGGCCAGCGCCAGCCCGTCGACCTTGGGGAAGCGCGCACCGGCGCGGGCGTTGAAGAGGATGTACGCCACCCACATCGCCCCCGCCGCCAGCGCGAAGGCCACCCCGGCGACATTGAGCCGCCCGAAGTCGCCGGCTGCCAGCAGATAGACGCCGACTCCCGCCAGCACAGCCCAGACCAGGCTGATGACCCGCCGCGAGGCGATGACGGACAGCGTGAGCGGGCCGAGGAGTTCGAGGGTGACGGCCGCGCCGAGCGGGATTCGGTCGATGGCCTGGTAGAAGAGGCTGTTCATGGTGCCGAGGGCGACCCCGAGCCCGGCGACCGCCAGCCAGTCCGCACGCGTGTACCCCCGCAGCCTGGGCCGGAAGAGGGCCAGCAGCAGCACCGCGGAGAAGATCAGCCGCAGCGCCACCACACCCAGCGCCCCGGCACGCGGGAAGAGCAGCGCCGCGACGGCGGAACCGAACTGGAGCGAGAAGGCGCTGCCGAGCACCAGCCCGACGGCACCCGGCCGGGCCCGCGGACCGCCCACCCCGGACGTCCCCGGCGCCTCCCCGGTGCCGCCCCCTGGAGAGGGAGCGGCGAGGTCGGCGGCAGGTGCGGCAAAGCGGTCGGCGGCGGTCATGAACGACACGCTAAAGGCCCTCGGGCGATCGCGTGAAATGCTCCGGCCTGCCTTTTCGGTACCGCCGTGAACGGCGGGGAACCAGCTGATCACGGCATACGTTGAGCCAAGTACCGGAGCCGACCCGGCCGGTACAGCCGACACGACGGAGGCAGGACCATGGCAGGCTTTCTCGACCGCGCCAAGGAGCAGGCTCAGCGGGGCATCGCGCAGGGCAAGGGCAAGATGGAGGAGGTCCAGGCCCAGCGCGCGGGCAGCGACCTGCTGCGCCGCCTCGGCGCCGCCTACTACGCGGAGAAGAACGGCACCGGCTCGGCCCAGGAGGTCCAGCGCGCCCTGGCCGCCGTCCAGGAGCACGTGGCCCAGAACGGCGACGGCTTCCTCAAGAGCTGAGCCCCTCCCTCACAAGAGCCGGCGGGCCACGGGCCGGCTCAACCGAAGCGGACGCGATACAGCATCAGCAGCGCTGCGGCCATGTTCGCCGCGGGTACCTCGCCCGCGGCGATGAGGTCGGGCACCTCCTTGAGCGGGACCCACTCCCGCTTCTCGGACTCGAAGTCGTCCTCGGGCGGGCCGACGTACTCGGCGTTCGGTGACCAGTAGATGTGGTGCCGTGCGTCGGTCAGCCCGTTGGACGGCTCGACCGTCATCAGGTGGCGGAGCGGTCCGGGACGCCAGCCGGTCTCCTCCACCATCTCCCGCGCCGCGGCCTCGACGAGGTCCTCGCCCTCCTCGACGACGCCCGCCGCCAGTTCCCACCCCCAGCTGTCCGTGATGAAGCGGTGCCGCCACAGCAGCAGCACCTCGTTGCGCTCGTTGACCGCGGTCGCTATGGCGACGGGCCGCAGCCGGATCAGATAGTGATCCAGATGCCGCCCGTCCGGCAGTTCCACGTCCGCCAGATTCACCCGAAGCCACTGGTTCTCGTACACAGTGTGTTCACCCAGGTTCTTCCATCGCACGTATGTGCCCCCTTCCCGACGGAGGTTGGGCACATCCCAGCATGTCGTGCGCTCCCACTGACAGAGGCGCTCCGCGCGCCCCGGCTCAGAACGGCACGCTCAGCGAGTCCTCGATGAGCTTCGCCGCCTCGACCGCTGAAGTCCCGGGGTGCTGCTCCAGCTGCTTCCTGACCCTGCGCATGCGCCCGCGCAGCCGCTGTGACTCGATGCCCTGCGCGGTGTCCACCATCTCCGCCGCGCTGGCCGCCGCGCGCTCCGGTTCCCCGGCGTGCAGCGCCACGTCGGTGAGGGTGGCGAGCCGGTTGACGCGGCCACGGACGTGCGCGGGCGCACGCGCCGCCTCCTGGGCGTACTTGGCAGCCGCGGACAGCTCTCCCAGGAGGATCAGCGCCTCGGCCAACCGCACCTCGACCAGGCCGGGTTGGACGTAGCTGGTCTCCTCGGGCTCTTCCTCGGGACGGATGCGCTCGGAGTACTCCTCGGCCCGGCGCATGCAGTCGTGCGCGTTGCGCCGGTCGCCCAGCCGTGCGTACGCGCTGGCCTGCATCGCGTACACATCCGTGGCGAGCGCGGGGCTGATGTGCGGCCCGGTGGTGCGCAGCACGGCCTGGGCGCAGGCGAGCGCATGGCGGGTGTCGCCGAGGAACAGCGCCTGGTTGACGAGGAGGGCGACCACATAGCCGCCGAAGAGCAGATCACCGGACGCCTTGCCCAGCCGGAGTGCCTGGTGGAAGTAGCGCTGGGCCAGCCCTTGCGCGTCGGCGTCGTAGGCGCAGATACCGCTGATGGCCGCCAGCGTGCCTGCGGCGCGGCACAGTTCGCGGCCGGTGGTGTCGTTGTAGCTGCCGCGCAGCAGCGGGGCGACCTCGCCATTGAGGAAGCCGACGACGCGGGCCCGGGTGGCGACCCCGCCGGCGTTGCGGTAGAGGTGCTCGTAGTGGCCCCGCGCGGCGTGCAGCACGCTCACATCGGCGCCGGTGACCTCGGGTCCGCCCGCGTGCGAGACATCCCGGTCCTCGGGAGGGTTCTCCCACTCCCATACGGGGGCGACTGCCGCGGCGCCGGTCAGCAGGGAGGGGCCGGGCCAGTCGCTGTGCACCTGATCGGAGCGCCACAGCGAGGCGGCGCGCTCCACGAACCGGCCGAGTCCCGCCTCTTCGGGGTCGGGCGGGGGGCCGGGGAGCCGTCCTGCCGCCGTGACATCCATCCCGATGTCACTGAGGGTGAGGGTCCTGCCAAGCTGGCGGCCGAGGATCTCGCAGATCAACTCGGGGACCCTGCCGCGCGGACGCTGTCCCTTGAGCCAGCGCGCCACGGCCGTGTGGTCGTAACGCAGGGTTATCCCTGCTTGGTTGCCTAATCGATTGATTCTCGCCGCAAGACCAGCCCGGGACATTCCTGACTGGTCAAGCAGCGCGTCCAGTTGACTGTTGGGCTCCATGCCGCCCTCCGTCGGGTCCAACGTGTTGTTTCGCAGAGTAACGGACCTGCGTTCACACGGGGTGTGAAAGCACCACGCAGTCGTGCGCCCGGCACATGCTCCCGAAGCCGCGAGCGATGCGCTTACCTGAAACCGTCCGCGTGCATGACAGCACATTCAGCACACGGAGAGCTACGGAAAGACATCACTCGATTCCGGAAGTGAGGCAGAACCGTGAACGACCCCATCAAATTCCACCTCGGGAACGACCATGTGTCCCGCTGACCCCGTACGTGCCACGGCGTACCCGAGCTCCCGGTCCCGCAGCCGCACCCCCAACCGTGCGCTGCGCGCCCTGCTGGAGGAGACCGAGTGGACGCAGGCCGCGTTCGCGCGCGCCCTGGCTCGTCTCGGCGCCGAGGTCGGCATCCACCTTCGGTACGACAGAACTTCAGTCGCCCACTGGCTGCGCGGCAGCCGCCCCGACCCCCGGGTCCAGCACCTCATGGCGGAGGCGCTCTCCCGCCGCCTCGGCCGCCGGGTCACGGTGGCGGACCTGGGCATGCACGGCGCACGGGGCGGACGCACGGGCGCGGCGGCGCGCCCAGGCGGCTGCAGGTCCCCCCGGACGGAGTCCGGGTCCGGTGACGGGGAGGACGACGCCTCCGATCCAGGAGAAGGACCGCAACCCGCCGCGGAGCCCGGGCACTTCGCGTACGGGGAGCCTGCACCGGCCACCGGCACCGTGGAGGTGCACGCCCCGGCCGACGCCGAGACGGGAACAGCGGCGCGTGCGCACCCAGTTGACGTACGGCTCTTCGGGCTGGGCAGGCCGTCCCGCCCCGCCGACCAGCTCACCGCCCTCACCGCCCCGGTGGTCCCGCCACCCCGCGCCGACGCCCCTCCCCCGGCCCCGTACACCCTGAGGCTGCTGGCCGAGACGGTACGGCGATCCGGTGCCGACCACCGGGTCGGCGCGGCCGATGCGGCCTCCGCAGCGCCCGCCGGCGCCCACCCCGCAGCGGAGCCGGGTGCCCCCACTCCTGCTCCGCTGCCCGGCGCGCGCAACACCTGTACGGCGCGCGGCTCCCGCCCCACCAGCAGTCCGGGTCCCGGCGAGGTGGCCTCGGTCCACGAGCACGCCCGGTTCTTCGCGCTCCAGGCGGACCGGCACGGCGGCGGTCACATCCGCACCTCGCTCGCCGCCTACCTCTCCGGGCTCGTCCGCACCCTGCGCTGCGGGGAGGAGGGCGTGCACCAGCGCGGAATGCAGGCGGGCGCCGCCCGGCTCAGCTATCTGCTGGCCCGGGTCTACGCCGACGAGCAGCGGCACGGCCTCGCCCAGCGTGCCTTCCTCACCGCCGCCGAACTCGCCGAGGAGGCGGCGGACCCGGAGGGGGTGGCACTGGCCCGCCGCGCGCTCAGCTCGCAGGCACACCAACTGGGACACCCCCGCGCGAGCCTGGCCCTCGCCGAGGCGGCCCTGGCGGCAGCGCCCGCGGACACCGACCCCTCGGCCCGCGCCTTCCTGTACGCAGGGCTGGCCGTCGCCGACGCGGCATGCGGCGAGCGGGACCGGGCGCTGGACGCGCTGGGCCGCGCCGAGCGCCAGCTGGCCCGCGCGCCGGTCGATCTGACGACGGGCCCGGAGAGCCCGAGCGGCGAACCGGTCGGCACGTATCAGAGCGCGGCGCTGCTCTACCAGTCCAGCCAGGTACGGGTGGCGCTGGGCGACCGCGAGGGCGCCATCCGCGATCTGCGGGCCTCGCTGTCCTCGCGCCCCACCGAAGAGCGCCGCACGCGTGCCCTGTGCCAGGCGGAGCTGGCCGAACTGCTGCTCTCCCGTGGACGGCTGGAGGAGGCATGCGCGACCTGGAGCGGCTTCCTGGAGGTGTCGGCGCAGGTCCGCTCGGGCCGGGTGCTGGCGGCCCGCTCCCGGATACCGGGGCTGTTGCGCCCGTACGCACGCGACCGCCGGGTGCGTTCGCTCCTCGTACGGGCGAGCCCACCGGCAGGTGTTGGGGCAGGTCGGCTAGAAGGAGCCCGATAACGGGTATGAAGCTGGGGCACGTTCCGGCAGCAGCACAGCGGCATCGGCGACCGGACACACCCAGCAGACGGGGGCGAGCATGGCCACACCCATCACCGCGACCGCTTTCGTCCAGGCCCTCAAGAAGGAGGGCGTACAGGTCGAGGAGGTCCGCGACTGGCGCAACCACAACCGCAACCAGCATGGGCCGTGGGGCCCGGTGCACGGCATCATGATCCACCACACCGTCACCAGCGGCTCGGCCGAGACCGTCGACCTGATCTACGACGGCCATCCGGAGCTGCCGGGCCCCCTCTCGCACGGCTGCATCACCAAGGACGGCACCGTGCACCTGACGGGGCACGGCCGGGCCAACCACGCGGGCTCGGGCGATGACGACGTGCTGCGCGCCGTCATCGCCGAGCGCGCCACCCCGCGGCCGAACCAGCAGAACACCGACGGGAACAGGTACTTCTACGGCTTCGAGTGCGAGAACCTCGGGGACGGCAAGGACCCGTGGCCCGACGAGCAGCTGGACGCGATCGAGCGGGCCGCCGCCGCGCTGTGCCGGCACCACGGGTGGGGCGCCCGCTCGGTCATCGGCCATCTGGAGTGGACGGACCAGAAGAGCGACCCGCGCGGCTTCACCATGGACGACATGCGCGAGCGGATCGCCGAGCGACTGAAGTGAGGGACCGGGCGGCACCCCCTGCCCCTGGACCACAATGGGAGGGTGCCGCCCCAGCTCGACTCCCTCGCCCCGCTCACCCCACGGCTGCCGTCCCCGCTCCAGGAGGTCGAGGACGAGCGGTTCACGCGCCGGGGGTTGCGGCTCCTCCTGAAGCGCGACGACCTCATACACCCCGCACTCCCCGGTAACAAGTGGCGGAAACTCGCCCCTAACCTGCGGTCCGTGGCCGAGACCGGTCACCGTCGGCTGCTGACCTTCGGCGGGGCCTACTCCAACCATCTTCGAGCCACCGCGGCAGCGGGCCGGCTGCTCGGGCTGCGCACGGTCGGGGTGGTCCGCGGGGACGAGCTCGCCGGCCGGCCGCTGAATCCGTCCCTGGCGCGCTGCGCCCAGGACGGCATGCTGCTGCACTTCGTCTCGCGTGCCGAATACCGCCGCCGGGCCGATCCGGACTTCCACGCCGAGCTGCGCGCCCGCTTCGGCGCATGCGCCGTCGTCCCCGAGGGCGGCAGCAACACGGCGGCCGTACGCGGGTGCGCCCTGCTGGGCGAAGAACTGCGCGGGCGTACCGATGTGGCGGCCGTCGCATGCGGCACCGGCGGCACCCTCGCAGGCATGGCGGCGGGTCTTTCCCCAGGTCAGCGCGCTCTTGGCGTGCCCGTGCTGAAGGGCGGGTTCCTCGCCGGGGAGGTGGCGCGGCTCCAGCGGGAGTCCTTCGGCGGGCCGCGCGGCGACTGGTGGCTGGAGGAACGTTTTCATGGCGGCGGCTACGCGAAGGTGAGCCCTCGGCTGTCCGACTTCGCGGCCGACTTCGCCGAGCGCCACGCGCTGCCCGCACTGGATGAGATCTATGTCGCCAAGCTGCTGTTCGCCCTCACAAGGCTGGCGGCGGAGGGCGCCTTCCCTCGGGGCAGCACGGTGACGGCGGTCGTGACGGGGCAATCGTTCCCCATAAAGCCATGACTCAGAGTGACAAAATTCGTCACTCTCCGCACCCATTGCTTCACCGCATCTCCCTTCGCCTTTACGCACGGTAGTCATCCATCGCACCCCTCAGGCAACTCGGGTCGCCCTGGGGTCGCCCACAGGGGCAGGTTTCGGCCCTTGTCGGAGGGTGTGCCTTGAGGGGCCATGAACGCATCAGGTGACGGGTATTGACATGACAGGCCCTTCCAGCGACACCTCGGCGCCCGACGACCGGACACACAGGGTGGCCGCCGGAGTCCGAGGAACCGTCCCTGGAAGCGGCCCAGGGTAGCCCCGTAAAACCAACGCAGCGTAATCGCGGAGGATTTGGGGCCTCCACCCCCTAGCCACAGACAGTACCCATATGTTTACTATGGGTGACGCTCGCGAATGAGGCGGCAGTGATCGATGCGTGCGGCATCGTGACACGGATCGCGATAGCGTCACTGACGAAAGCGAACCAACAGCCGCTTCGGCCCGCGAGGCCCAACCGGCTCGTGTCACCTTGGAGGTGAGGGTGTCCCAGATCGCAGGCGAGCCCGCGTCGCAGGACTTCGTCGAGGTCCGGCTGCCGGCGGCGGGTGCCTATCTGTCGGTGCTGCGGACGGCCACCGCCGGGCTCGCGGCCCGCTTGGACTTCACCCTCGACGAGATCGAGGATCTGCGGATCGCCGTGGACGAGGCGTGCGCGATCCTGCTCCAGCAGGCCGTCCCCGGCTCCGTACTCAGTTGTGTCTTCCAGCTCGTCGGCGACTCGCTGCACGTCACCGTCTCGGCGCCGACGACCGATGGCCGTGCTCCCGAGCGCGACACCTTCGCGTGGACGGTGCTCTCGGCCCTGGCCGGTGAGGTGGGTTCAGCAGTGTCGGATGACCGTACGGTCAGCATCAGCCTGCACAAGAAGCGCGGTGCGGGGCCCGGAGCGTCGTGACCGAGCACGAGGCAAGTCAGATGTGGTCAGGCCGCCCGGGGGCGGTCTCCCGGGGCATTCCTGAGCAACAGCCCCGGCCGCACCCGGCCGACCCCAGCATGCAGCGACCCAAGCAGGCAGAGCGGGCGGACGCTATGGACCAGCAGCAGCACGAGCGGCGTGAGCGGGCCGCAGGCGGCGACTCGCGCCGATTCGATCCGCAGGAGCGCGGCGGTGCGCGTGCGCTCTTCGTCGAACTGCGCAAGCTGCCCGACGGCCCCGAGCGGTCCGAGCTGCGCAACCATCTGGTGCGTATGCATCTGCCCCTGGTCGAGCATCTGGCCCGCCGCTTCCGCAACCGCGGCGAGCCGCTGGACGACCTGACGCAGGTCGCGACGATCGGTCTGATCAAGTCGGTCGACCGTTTCGACCCCGAGCGCGGCGTCGAGTTCTCGACGTACGCGACACCCACGGTTGTCGGCGAGATCAAGCGCCACTTCCGCGACAAGGGCTGGGCCGTGCGCGTGCCCCGCCGTCTCCAGGAGCTGAGGCTCTCCCTCACCTCCGCGACCGCCGAGCTCTCCCAGCAGCACGGCCGGGCGCCGACCGTGCACGAGCTCGCCCAGCGGCTGTCGATCTCCGAGGAAGAGGTCCTGGAGGGCCTGGAATCGGCGAACGCCTACAGCACCCTGTCGCTGGACGTGCCCGACACCGACGACGAGTCCCCGGCCGTCGCCGACACCCTCGGCGCCGAGGACGACGCCCTGGAGGGCGTCGAATACCGGGAGTCCCTCAAGCCGCTGCTGGAGGAGCTGCCGCCGCGGGAGAAGAAGATCCTGCTGCTGCGGTTCTTCGGCAACATGACCCAGTCGCAGATCGCCCAGGAGGTCGGCATCTCCCAGATGCACGTCTCCAGGCTCCTCGCCAGGACCCTGGCCCAGCTACGGGACCGGCTGCTGGTCGAGGAGTGAGCCTCGCGCCGGAGCGGTCTTCGGAGTGATCTTCCCCCCTGCCCCCTGCGGGCAGGGGGCTCTCTCATCCCGGGCTCATTCCCGGCTCATCCCGGGCTCATCTCGGGCCGATGCCGAGGGCTTCGGTGGCCGTGGGGTTCACCAGGCACCCCAGAGCGGCGACGGCGGCCAGCGCCAGCACGACGGCGGCAGCCAGCAGCGCACCCCCGTTCTGCGCCATCTGCCAGGCCACCGGCAGCGCGATCAGCTGGACGATCATCGAGGGCCCCCGGCTCCAGCGACGCCGGAGCCAGAGTCCGCGCGCCGCGGCGAGCGGCAGCACGGACAGCGCGAGAACGGTCACCGCCAGGGTGGCGGCCTGCATCATGTCGTCCGGCCGACCGGTGACCAGCATCACGAGTGAGACGATCCCGAACGCGGCGACGACCAGCCCTTCGGCACCGGTCACCACGGCGGCGGCCACGATTCTGCGCGGCCCCTGCACCTTCGGCTGCGTCTCCATCGAATCTTCCGTATCCGTCTCGGTCCGGCTCCCACTCACGCCCGCAGCCTAGCTCTGGGCTGGGCCGTGTACCACGCGGTAGGTACGCTCACTCCATGCGCGCACTACTCGTGGTCAACCCGGCAGCCACCACCACCAGCGCACGGACCCGTGATGTGCTGGCGCATGCGCTCGCCAGCGACCTCAAGCTGGAGGTCGCGACCACCCGGTACCGGGGCCACGCCCGCGACCTCGCCCGGCAGGCGGCACAGGGCGGCACCGCCGAGCTGGTCATCGCGCTCGGCGGGGACGGCACGGTCAACGAGGTGGTCAACGGCCTGCTGCACGACGGCCCCGACCCGGAGCAGCTGCCGCGGCTGGCCGTGGTGCCGGGCGGCTCCACCAATGTCTTCGCGCGCGCGCTGGGGATGCCCAACGACGTCGTGGAGGCGACCGGACATCTGCTGGACGCGCTGGAGGCGCGCTCGGAGAGAACCATCGGTCTGGGCATCGCCGGCGGCGTACCGGGGACGGACGACGCCGAGATCCCCGGGCGCTGGTTCACGTTCACGGCGGGTCTGGGGTTCGACGCCGGGGTGATCGGCAGGGTCGAACAGCAGCGGGAGCGCGGCAAGCGCTCCACACATCCGCTCTATGTGCGCCAGGTCGTACGGCAGTTCCTGAACGAGCCGCACCGCCGTAAGGGCACGATCACGCTGGAGCGGGAGGGCGCCGAGCCCGCGACGGAGCTGGCGCTCTCGATCGTGTGCAACACGGCACCGTGGTCGTACCTGGGGAACAAGCCGCTCTACGCGGCGCCGGAGGCGTCCTTCGACACCGGCCTCGACGTGCTGGGACTGCGCAGACTGACGCCGCTGGCGGTGAGCCGTTACGGCACTCAACTGCTGACCTCCAGCCCGGAGCGGGGCCCCCGCGGCAAGCACGCGGTGACGCTGCACGACCTCACCCGGTTCACCTTGCATTCGCAGGTGCCGCTGCCGTTTCAGATGGACGGTGACCACCTGGGACTGCGTACGAGCGTGAGCTTCACAGGCGTACGGCGTGCACTGCGTGTGATTGTGTAAGTGGAAGGGGCCAAAGTCCTTCTACTCGAACGTTTAGGCCAGGATCCACCCCCTCGAATGAGGGCTGTGAGCTAGTCGACACCAAGGATTCAAAAAAAACTTTCCGGAAGGGGTTGTATCCGCCGCCGAGGTTTGCGAGTCTCTTCATGGCGATCGGGACGGCCCCGCCATCAGGGCCCCCTTGAGAGCCGGAATCCCTTCCTTTGACTCCAGTGGGACCCGCATCACATCTGTGAGGCCCCACTTCCCCCGTCGAGGGATTCGTGAAAGCGTTCACATTCACAAGCACCACACACGAGGAGAGGTAGCAGCCATGGACTGGCGTCACCACGCCGTTTGCCGCGAGGAAGACCCCGAGCTGTTCTTCCCCATCGGCAACACCGGTCCTGCGCTGCTGCAGATCGAGGAAGCCAAGGCCGTCTGCCGCCGCTGCCCCGTCATGGAGCAGTGCCTGCAGTGGGCTCTGGAGTCAGGTCAGGACTCCGGTGTCTGGGGTGGTCTCAGCGAGGACGAGCGCCGCGCGATGAAGCGCCGTGCCGCCCGCAACCGGGCGCGGAACAACGCCGCGACCGCCTGACGCCCAGCCCTGCACCAGCTGCACCCCGAGACGCAGCGCGCAGTGCACTCGGAGCGCCTAGCAGCACGCAGAGCGCCCGCACAACTTAAACGCAGAGCTTGAAAGTGCCGAGCCCCCGTCCTGGCCCAAGGACCGGGGGCTCGGCGCTTTTTGCTGTGCGGGCAACGCGAACGTCGGGGTTGCGGCGGAACAATTAACGTTTCTCCGTCGCCACCGGGAGGTCGAAGAGGACTCGGGTGCCGCCTGTGGGGCCGGGGAGCATGTCGAAGGTGCCGCCCAACTCGCCCTCCACCAGGGTGCGGACGATCTGGAGACCCAGATTGCCGCCGTTCTTGGCGTCGAAGCCGGCCGGCAGCCCGCGGCCGTTGTCCTGGACCGTGACCAGCAGCCGTGCCTCGTCATGGCCCGCGGCCGCCCCGCGGACGGCGTGCACCTCGACGGAGCCCTGCTGTCCGGGGCCGAAGCCGTGCTCGATGGCGTTCTGGAGGACTTCGGTGAGCACCATGGACAGCGGTGTGGCGACTTCGGCACCGAGGATGCCGAAGCGCCCCGTACGGCGTCCGGCGATCCGGCCGGGGGAGATCTCGGCCACCATCGCGAGCACCCGGTCGGCGATCTCGTCGAAGTCCACGCGCTCGTCCAGGTTCTGGGAGAGCGTCTCGTGCACGATGGCGATGGAACCGACCCGGCGCACCGCCTCGTTGAGCGCCTCTTTGCCACGGTCGGAGTCCATCCTGCGGGCCTGGAGGCGCAGCAGCGCGGCCACCGTCTGGAGGTTGTTCTTCACCCGGTGGTGGATTTCCCGGATGGTGGCGTCCTTGGTGATCAACTCGCGCTCGCGGCGGCGCACTTCTGTGATGTCACGCAGCAGGATGAGCGAACCGATGCGGGTGCCCTTGGGTTTGAGCGGGATGGCTCGCAGCTGCACGATGCAGTCGTTGGCCTCCACCTCCGCACCGCGCGGAGCCCAGCCGCTGGCGAGCTTGACCATCGCTTCGTCGACCGGGCCGCGGGAGGGGGCCAGTTCGGCGGTGGCCTCCCCCAGGTGCAGGCCGACCAGGTCGGTGGCCAGGCCCAGCCGGTGGTAGGCGGACAGCGCGTTCGGGCTGGCGTACTGCACATGCCCGTCGGCGTCCAGCCGGATCAGTCCGTCACCGACCCGCGGCACGTGGTCCATGTCCACCTCGTGCCCCGGGAAGGGGAAGCTGCCCGCCGCGATCATCTGGGCGAGGTCGGAGGCGCTCTGGAGATAGGTCAGCTCCAGCCTGCTGGGGGTGCGGACGGTCAGCAGGTTGGTGTTGCGCGCGATGACGCCCAGCACCCGGCCCTCGCGCCGGACGGGGATGGACTCGACCCGTACCGGCACCTCCTCGCGCCACTCCGGGTCGCCCTCCCGGACGATCCTGCCCTCGTCCAGCGCGGCGTCCAGCAGCGGCCGGCGGCCCCGGGGCACCAGGTGGCCGACCATGTCGTCCTGGTGCGAGGTCGGGCCGGTGTTCGGGCGCATCTGGGCGACCGAGACATAGCGGGTGCCGTCCAGCGTGGGCACCCACAGCACGAGATCGGCGAAGGAGAGGTCGGCGAGCAGCTGCCACTCGGACACCAGCAGGTGCAGCCACTCCAGCTCCACGTCGGAGAGAGCGGTGTGCTGGCGTACGAGGTCGTTCATGGAGGGCACGGGGCCGAGGGTACGACAGGGCGGGGGGCCGGCGGACGCCGGTCGGGGCGCGGTGGAGAATCGACGACCAGAACCGCGCGATCCGTAGACAGACGGCCGTGGTCTAGTCCAGAATCCTCCCGAAAGAACTTCTGCCCTCCCCGCACAGGAGGGCAGATCGAGGCCCGCGGCGCTCTCTGCCCTGACAGCGTCCGGGTCTTGTAGCTCCGGGCTGCGGTGCCGGGCGGGTTGAGGGTCCCGCACCGGCACCGCGGCCCGAAGTGCGTTCCGGGCCTTCCGCGGCCCCGGCCGCGGCTGTCAGGCGTGCTGGATGGCCTCGTCCGCGCTCACCGGGAAGCACGTCGTACGGTCGCCCAGCAGCAGGGCGCGGTAGGTGGCCGTGGCGGCCTCCTCCAGGTTCATCGCCCGCCGGAAGGCCATTCCCACGTCCTCCCCCAGGGCCGAGCAGCCGTGGTGGGCCAGCAGCACGCAGTTGTGCTCCTTGGCCTGCTCGGCGGCGGTGTCGGCCAGCTCGTCCGACCCGTTCGGGTAGAAGTCGGTACGGCCGATGGACCGTACGTACACCGCGTGGTCCAGCGTCAGCAGCCGGATCGGGTGGCCGAGCGCGTCGACCAGCACGGCGTGCTGCGGGTGCATATGGACGATCGCGTTGGCGTCGCCCCGAACCTGGTAGGTGCGCTGGTGCAGCTTCCACTCGCTGGAGGGCTTCTGATTGCCGCCGACGACCTGGCCCGCCAGGTTCATGACGGAGAAGTCCTCCGGCGTCAGCCGGTCCAGCCAGGTCCCCTGGCCCGTGACGACGAACTCCTCGGAGCCCGGTAGCCGGGCCGACAGATTGCCGCCGCTGGCCAGCACGAAGCCCTGTCGTACGGCGGTCGCCCCGACGTCGATGAGCTGCTCGATCAGGCCGTCGACGGTGGACGCCTGCTTCATGGCCGGCTGTGTCATCCGCCGTCCCTCCCTCAGCGGGTCTTGGTGACCTTGGCCAGCGAACGCGGCGCGTCCGGGTCCTGGCCGCGCGCCATGGTGACCTCGTAGGCGAGCATCTGCAGCGGCAGGATCTGCACGATGGGCTGCAGCTCCTCCGGCAGCCCGTCGGTGGGCAGCGCGAACCCGGCCGAGGCCCGGTCCACCTCCTCCTGGCGGCCGATGACCACCAGATCGGCGCCCCGGTCCCGGAGCCGCTCCAGCACCGGCTGCAGCGCCTCGCCGCCCTTGCCGTCGGCGACGACGGCGATCACCGGCGAGATGTTGTCCACCATGGCCAGCGGTCCGTGCAGCAGGTCGGCACCGGAGTAGGAGAGCGCGGGGATGTAGCTGGTCTCCATCAGCTTCAGCGCGGCTTCCTTCGCCGTCGGGTAGCCGTAGCCGCGCGAGGTGAGCACCATGCGCTCCGCGAACCGGTAGCGCGCCGCCAGCGCCTTGACCTCGCTCTTGCGGGCCAGCACCGCCTCGGCGAGCTCGGGCAGCGCCTTGGCGGCCTCGGCCCTGCTGCCCGAGCGCAGACCGTCCACGAACAGATACAGCGCCAGCAGCTCGGCGGTGTAGGTCTTGGTGGCGGGCAGCGCCTTTTCCGGGCCCGCCAGTACGTCGATGTGGAACTCGCTGACCTGCGCGAGCGGCGAGTCGGCGTTGTTGGTGACCGCGAGGGTGATCGCGCCCGCCTCGCGGGCCGCCTCGGTGGAGGCCACCAGGTCCGGGCTGCCACCGGACTGGCTGATGGTGATGACCAGACAGTCGGTGAGGTCCGGCTGCGCGCCGTACGCGGTCGTCGTCGACATGGAGGTCAGCCCGCACGGCTTGCCCAGCTGGATCTCCAGCAGGTACTTCGCGTACAGCGCGGCGTTGTCGGAGGTGCCGCGCGCCGTCAGCAGTACGAAGCGGGGGTTCTTCGCGGCGATCCGTTCGGCCACCTCGCGGATGGCCGGGGCGCCCTCGTCCAGGATGCGGCGCAGCACGGCTGGCTGCTCGGCCATCTCGCCGGCCATGACGGTGCCCGGCTCGGACGGGGCGTTCGAGGACATGCGGGTCCCTCCGGGGGTGCGCTGAATGGATGTGCGTCGCGGTTCGATCCTACGGCGTGGCCGAAACGGTGCGGTTTGCCCATGCCCGCTCTCACCCCCGGGCGATCACCTCGGCGGCGGCCCTTCCGCACACGCGGGCCGCGCCACGGGTGGCGACGTGCAGGGCGCCCTGCGGAGGGGCCTGGGGGACCCCCATCTCGACCACCACCGTCTGAGGCCGGGCGGCGACGAGTTGCTCCACCGCGTCGGCCATCCACGGGTGCCGGTGCAGATCGCGGACGACCACGACGACGGGCCGCTCCCCCGCATCGGCGAGCACCGCTGCGCCCACATCCCCGTCCGTGCTCCCGTACGTACCGGTCCTGGTGCCCGGAACCATGCGTTCCAGTTCGGCCGCCGGCCCCCAGGGGGTCTCATCGCCGACGGCGATGTTGGCGACGGTGGTGAGCGCCGCGACGAACAGCGGCCCGGCGGGGCGGCGGTAGTTCTCCAGCCCGGTCACGACCAGCGCGCGCCGCGCGGCCTCCAGTCCGATGCCCGCACCGGTGGCGGCCGGGTCCGCGCGGAGGGCAGGGTCGGCCAGACTCCCCGTGGCCGACCGCCGCGCCTCCTGCGCCCACGCGGCGAGACCGCGTACGCGTGCTGCGGCGTCGGCGAGCCGCTCCTCCGTCAGCTCGCCGTCGCGTACGGCCCTCACCAGCGCGTCGCGCAGCCGCAGCACGGTGTCCTCGCCGGACAGCCCGCCGCCCACGCAGATCGCGTCGGCCCCGGCGGCGAGCGCGAGGACGCTGCCGCGTTCGAGGCCGTAGGTGGCGGAGATGGCCCGCATCTCCATGCCGTCGGTGACGATGAGCCCCTGGTGGCCCAGGCCGCCCTCGCTGCGCGGGGCCCGCAGCAGGCCGGTCAGCGCCGCCGGGCTGAGGGTGCCGGGGTGTGCGTCGTCGAGGGCCGGCAGCAGGATGTGGGCGCTCATCACGCACTTGCTGCCCGCGTCGACGGCCGCGGCGAAGGGTACGAGCTCGCGGGCCCTGAGGGTTTCCAGGTCCGCGTCGATGCGGGGCATGGCGTGGTGCGAGTCGACAGCGGTGTCGCCGTGCCCCGGGAAGTGCTTGACGCAGGCGGCGACGCCCGCTGCTTGGAGGCCCTCGACGTAGGCGACGGTGTGCCGGGCGACCAGCTCGGGATCGCCGCCGAAGGACCGTACGCCGATGACGGGGTTGTCCGGGTTGGAGTTGACGTCGGCGGAGGGCGCCCAGTTGAGGTTCACTCCGGCCGCGGCGAGCCTGCTGCCGAGTTCGTGCGCCACGGCCCGGGTGAGGTCGGGGTCGTCGATATGGCCGAGGGCGAGGTTGCCGGGGTAGGAGGAGCCGGTCCTGGCCTCCAGCCGGGTGACGTCGCCGCCCTCCTCGTCGATGGCGACCAGCAGCTCCGCGCGCACGTCGCGCAGCTGCTCGGTGAGCAGGGCGAGTTGCTCGGGAGAGTCGATATTGCGCCCGAACAGACCGACCGACGCGAGCCCTTCGTCCAGCTGCCGCAGCAGCCAGGTGGGTGCCGAGGTCCCGGTGAAGCCGGGCTGGAGGACGGCGAGGGCGTCGCGGGTGAGGGTGTCGGACGCTCGTACGGAAGTGGTCATGCGGAGCGGTGTCCCTTCACTTCACTGGTGAGCCATGGGGGTTGCGGCGGCGGTGCTGCACAGCTTTCCCTTCGGTTCCGTCGGCCATCGGCTACCCCTTCACCGCGCCGGAGGTGAGGCCGGCGACTGCCCTGCGCTGGAGGTAGAGGAAGAGCAGCAGGATCGGGACGGCGAACAGGGAGGCTGCTGCCATCGTGGCACCCCAGTCGTCGCCGAAGGCGGTCTGGAACTGCGACAGCCACAGCGGCAGTGTCTGGGCCTCGGCGTCCTTGTTGAGGATGAGGACCATGGGGAACTCGTTCCACGCCGTGATGAAGCCGAACAGCGAGGTCGCCATCAGACCGGGGGCCAGCAGCGGGAAGATGACCCGGCGGAACGCCTGGAGCCGGGTGCAGCCGTCCACCATGGCCGACTCCTCCAGGTCCTTGGGCACGGCCGCGACGTATCCGCGCAGGGTGATGACCGTCAGCGGCAGCACCATAACGGTGTAGAAGAGCGTCAGCGGCACCAGGCTGTTCAGCATGTCGGCATCCCGCACGATCATGTAGATCGCGATGACCATGACCTCCCAGGGCGCCATCTGGGCGATCATGAAGGTGAGGACGATCCCCTTGCGCCCCTTGAACCGCATCCGGGCCAGGGCGAACGAGGCGAAGAGCGCCACCAGGAGCGAGATTCCGACGGCCAGCACCGTGACGGTGACGGAATTGCGCACCAGTGTCCAGAAGTGCTCGGCGTTGACCGCCGTGTGGAAGTGATCGAGGGTCGGCGAGGTGGGGAACCAGACCGGGTCCTCGCTGATGATCTGCCCGTTCGGCTTGAATGCCGTGTTGAACATCCAGTACACGGGAAAGGCGAACGCCACGAACAGCACCAGCGCGGTGGCGTTCGGCCATATCCGGCCCAGCAGTGACCGTCGCATCAGACCTTGGCCCCCTTGCTCTCTTGCGAACCTTCGGCGTCGTCGGCGTCCTCCTGCCGCAGCACCAGGCGCAGGTAGTACGACATCAGGGCCAGCAGGATCAGGATGGTGAGGACGGAGATCGCCGCGCCGGTGCCGTAGTGCTGGTTGCCGACGCCCTCGACGAACGCGTAGACGGGCAGCGTCTCGGTCAGCCGGTCGGGGCCGCCCTCGTTGATGGCGAAGACATGCGGAAACGCCTTGAAGATCCAGATGACTTCGAGGAACGTCGCGACCATCAGGAACGGTCTGAGGAACGGGAAGGTGACGCTCGTGAAGCTCTGCCACGCCCCCGCGCCGTCCAGCGCCGCCGCCTCGTACAGCTCCTTGGCGATCGTGGTCGTCGCGGCGTAGAGGTTGATCGCGACGAACGGGACGGAGGTCCACACGATCAGCAGCGAGATGACGAAGAAGGTGGACAGCTGGCTTCCCGTCCAGTTGTAGTCCGCCATCGAGTCGAAGCCGAGCTTTGCCAGCACCCAGTTGACGACGCCGAACCGCTGGGCGAACAGCCACTGGTAGACGGTGGTCGCGGCGATGACCGGCATCGCCCAGGCGAGCACCAGTCCGACCGACAACAGCAGCCGCATCCTGGGCCCCAGCCGTGCCAGCAGCAGTCCGACGAGGGTGCCGACGACGATGATCACGACGACGTTGACCGCCGTGAAGATCACCGACCGCAGGGTGACCCGCCAGAACGTCTCGCTGCCCAGCGTGTCGGTGTAGTTGGTGGCCCCGTTCCACTCGGTGAGGTGCTGGATCAGCTGCGTCATATTGAGGTTCTGGAACGACAACATGCCGTTGGTGACCAGCGGATACCCGAGGAAGACGGCGGTCAGCGCGAGGGCGGGCAACAGCAGGAGATAGGGCAGCGTGCCCTTCCTGGCGACCCGCGCCTGCCGCGGCGGCGGCCCGGAAGCCCCGGTCGCCTTGACGGGCACCTTGGCGCGCGACGGCGCTTCCTGCGTTCTCACAGACATTGGAGCTCCATGGGTTGTGGGCACTCGGTCCGCCCGAGGGGCGGAACGGGTGGGCACAACCCCGCCCGCATCCGCCCACTCGCAGAACCCCCACCGGCAGAAGGCGCCCTCACTGCTTCTGGGACAGCCGCTTGTTCATCTCGGGCTCAACACCCTTGGCCGCCGCCTCATGCGACTTTCCGTTCAGCACCGACGTCATATACGTCTTGATCGGGTTGGGCGGGTTCTCCACGGCCCCCCACTCGGGGATGAGCGGCGTGAGCCCACCGCCCTCGACGGCCGGCGCGGCCGCCTCCGCGGCGGGGTTGCCCTTCAGGTTGTTCTGCAGCGCCGACTTGTTCGGGATGACCCCGGTCTCCTTGGAGAGCGCGCCCTCGTACTTGTCGGACAGCGCGATCTTCAGGAACTCCTTGGCAAGTTCCTGCTTCTCGCTGCCCGCGGCGATCGCGAGGTTGGAGCCGCCGAGGAAGACCCCCTCGGGCTTGCCGGCGGTCTCACCCGGAATGGTGAAGTAGTCGATGTCCTTCTTGAGCTTCTTGTTGGCTTCGATCGCGGTCGCCGCCTCCCAGCTCAGCCCGATGAACGCACCGGTCCTGCCCTTGGCGAAGACCTCGGCCTGCTGCGGGGTGGCCTCGTCCTTGTTCTTGGGGGCCTTGGAGTAGGAGGCGTACTTCTTGTAGATCTCCATGGCCTTGCCGACCTTGGGGTCGGAGAGGTTGGAGACCCACTTGCCGCCCTTCTTCTTCACCAGGTCGGCGTCCTGACCGATGAGCAGGCCGTCCAGGAAGTACCAGTTCTGGCCGGGCATGTAGAGCGGCTCGGCGTCGGTCTTCTTGTCGATCTTCTGGAGCGCGTCGAAGAATTCCTCACGGGTCTTGGGCGTGCCCTTGATGCCTGCTTCGGCCCAGATCTTCTTGTTGTAGATCACCGTGCGGTTGACGGCGAACCACGGCGCTGCGTGCTGCTTGCCGTCGTAGACCGCGGACTTGTTGAGGGAGGGCGTCCAGTCCTTGCCCAGCCCCTTCTTCAGGTCGCTGAGATCGGCCAGTCCACCGGTGCGGGCGTAGGCGGGGGTCTGGGTGTTGCCGACCTCGATCACGTCCGGCGGGTCGGACTCGGAGAGGGCGGTGGTGATCTTCTGCTGGATGCCGTTCCACTGCTGGACTTCGAGCTTGAGCTTGGCCCCGGTCTTCTTCTCGAAGGCCGCCTTGACGTCCTTGGTCCACTTCTTGGGCGTGGAGCCGTCCATCGCCCAGAGGGTCAGGGTCTGGCCCTTGAAGCTGTCGGGCCCGTCCTTGTTGTCGCCGTCGGACCCACAGGCCGCGACGTTCACCACCAGCACCGCGACACCTGCCGCGGCTATGAGCCCTCTTTGTCTGCGTACCACAGCATTCTCCCCTGCACACTGGAACGCTCGTCCGCCCAGCAAACCCGGGGTGGATTCCCGGAGTTTCCCGACGTATCCCGGATTTGGTTTAGACCAATAAGATCCATGCGCAGCTTGGCCTAGACCTTTAGGGGTGTCAACGGTGTATAAAGCTCGCTGTCGGTTCCGTTATCGGAACGACATCTGAGCTGGGACGCCCGCCCACGCCGGGGCCGTGCCACGATGTGAGCCGCTACATACACGGAGGAAGCCGGTGACGGCAGCACGACATGGGTTGGGAAGGCGGGCCATGAGCACGGACGGGGGCGGCGCGGTCGCGCCGGCCGCGGCGGACACCGAAGCCGCCGGCGGCAACGGATCGGCGGCCCGCACCGCACGCGTGCCCAAGTACTACCGGCTGAAGCGGCACTTGCTGGAGATGACCGAGACCCTGCCGCCCGGCACCCCCGTACCGCCCGAGCGGACGCTGGCCAGCGAGTTCGACACCTCGCGCACCACCGTGCGGCAGGCCCTCCAGGAACTCGTCGTCGAGGGACGGCTGGAGCGCATCCAGGGCAAGGGCACCTTCGTCGCCAAGCCCAAGGTCTCCCAGGCGCTGCAACTGACCTCCTACACGGAGGACATGCGGGCACAGGGCCTCGAACCCACCTCCCAGCTGCTGGACATCGGCTACGTCACCGCCGACGACCGGCTCGCCGCACTGCTGGACATCCCCACCGGCGGACGCGTCCTGCGCATCGAACGGCTGCGGCTGGCCAGCGGTGAGCCGATGGCGATCGAGACCACCCACCTGTCCCAAAAACGGTTCCCCGCGCTGCGCCGCAGCCTGGTCAAATACGCCTCCCTCTACACCGCGCTCGCCGAGGTGTACGACATCCATCTCGCCGAGGCCGAAGAGACGATCGAGACCTCGCTGGCCACCCCGCGCGAGGCCGGGCTGCTCGGCACCGATGTCGGACTGCCGATGCTGATGCTCTCCCGGCACTCCCGTGACACCGCCGGGGAGCCGGTGGAGTGGGTGCGCTCGGTCTACCGCGGCGACCGCTACAAATTCGTGGCCACCCTCCAGCGCCCGGCGGACTGACGGCGCCGGCTGCCCCGGAGGGCGCCCGCCGCGGCAGCCGGCCGAGGGTGGAGCCGCAGATCACGGTTTGCCCACGCCCGTCTCTCGGATCGGGGTTCATCGGTCCTCGGGTATGGCGCTGATCAGGCGGTTGTTCTACCGTCGGCCTGCCGTCGTGGTATTGCCCGCCGCCCGGAACGGTCGGCGGGTGAGGTCGAGGAGGAACGCGTGCGCAGCACTGCACAGCCGGCAAGAAAGCTCAGCCCACGGTCCATAGCCGTCTGGACCGCTGTCGCGCTGATCGGCGCCGCGGGCTGGACCATGCTGGCGCTCGCCCGCGGCGAGGAGATCTCGGCCGCCTGGATGGTGGCGGCCGCCCTCGGCTCGTACGCCATCGGCTACCGCTTCTACTCGCGCTTCATCGCCACGCGGGTGCTCCGCGTCGACAAGACGCGGGCCACACCTGCCGAGCGGCTCAACAACGGCATCGACTTCCACCCCACCGACCGGCGCGTACTGCTCGGCCACCACTTCGCGGCCATCGCGGGTGCCGGACCGCTGGTCGGCCCGGTGCTGGCGGCCCAGATGGGGTATCTGCCGGGCACCATCTGGATCATCGTCGGCGTGATCTTCGCGGGCGCCGTGCAGGACATGGTGACGCTGTTCTTCTCCATGCGGCGGGACGGCAAATCGCTGGGGCAGATGGCGCGTGAGGAGATCGGCCCGATCGGCGGGGCCGCCGCGCTGCTCGCGGTACTCGCCATCATGATCATCCTGCTCGCCGTGCTGGCGCTCGTCGTCGTCAACGCGCTGGCCGAGTCGCCCTGGGGCACCTTCTCGATCGGCATGACGATCCCGATCGCCCTGTTCATGGGCTTCTACCTGCGGGTGCTGCGGCCCGGGCGGGTCACCGAGGTCTCCCTCATCGGCATCGCGCTGCTGCTGTTCGCGCTGGTCGCCGGGCGGTGGGTCGCCGAGTCGTCCTGGGCCGACACCTTCACCCTGGAGCCCAGCACGCTGGTCATCTGGATCCTGGTCTACAGCTTCGTGGCCTCCATCCTCCCGGTGTGGATGCTGCTGGCGCCCCGCGACTACCTGTCGACGTTCATGAAGATCGGCACCATCGGGCTGCTGGCCGTCGGTGTCGTGGTGACGCTGCCGACGATGAAGATGGACGGCATCACCGACTTCGCGGGCGGCGGCGACGGGCCGGTCTTCGCGGGCTCACTCTTCCCGTTCGTCTTCATCACCATCGCCTGCGGCGCCCTGTCCGGCTTCCACGCGCTGATCTCCTCGGGCACCACGCCGAAGATGATCCAGAAGGAGACCCAGATCCGGATGATCGGCTACGGCTCCATGCTGATGGAGTCGTTCGTCGCCATCATGGCGATGGTCGCGGCCAGCATCATCGACCCGGGGCTCTTCTTCGCGATGAACGCACCCGCCGGGGTCATCGGCGACAACGTGCAGGCCGCCTCGGAGGCCGTACGGCACTTCGGCTACAGCATCTCCCCGGATCAGCTGGCGGCAGCTGCCAAGGCCGTCGAGGAGCAGTCGCTGCTCTCCCGTACGGGCGGCGCGCCCACCCTGGCCATCGGCGTCTCCAACATCTTCTCGGAGGTCATCGGCGGCGCCGGGATGAAGGCGTTCTGGTACCACTTCGCCATCATGTTCGAGGCGCTGTTCATCCTGACGGCACTGGACGCCGGTACCCGCGTGGGCCGCTTCATGCTCCAGGACATGCTCGGCAACGTCTACAAGCCCTTCCGCCGGGTGAGCTGGTGGCCCGGACTGCTGTTCTCCAGCGCCGCCATCGTCGCGTTGTGGGGCTACTTCCTGTGGGTCGGCGTCCACGAGCCGCTGGGCGGGATCAACCAGCTCTTCCCGCTCTTCGGCATCGCCAACCAGCTGCTGGCCGCCGTCGCCCTCGCCGTCTGTACGACACTGCTGGTCAAGTCCGGGCGGCTGAAGTGGGCCTGGGTCACGGCCGTACCGCTGGTCTGGGACGCGGTGGTCACGCTGACGGCGAGCTGGCAGAAGGTCTTCTCCAGCGACCCCAGGGTCGGCTTCTTCCAGCAGCGCGCCAATTACCAGGACGCCATCGACCAGGGCAAGGTCATCGCCCCCGCCAAGAGCATGGACGACATGCACACCATCGTCACCAACTCGACGGTGGACGGCGTCCTTTCGGCGCTCTTCGCCATCCTCGTCATCGTCGTCCTCGCGGACGCCGCCCGCACCTGCGTACGCGCCGTACGCAACCCCGAGGGCACCCGCATGCACGAGGCGCCCTACGAGAAGTCGAAGCTGGTCGAGCCCGCCGGGCTGATCGCCACGAAGGAGGAGAAGGCCGAGAAGGCCGAGCACGAGGCCGCACTTGTCGCCGCCGGGCAGCAGAGCAGCGAAGCGGGAGGCGAATCGCGGTGAGTTCGGTGAGTACGGCGAAACCGGCCAACCCGGTGGTACGGGCCGGGCGCTGGCTGCGCTGGTACGTGCGCGAGTTCACCGACGAGAGCGCGTACGAGCGGTACGTGGCGCACGTACGGCAGCACCAGGGCCCGGACGCGGAGATCCCCAGCCGGCGGGAGTTCGAACGCCGCCGCACGGACGCCCGTGAGAGCGACCCCCGCGAAGGCTTCCGCTGCTGCTGAGTGCGCTGCCCGTGCCTTGCCGCCGCGAGCCTTGTCAGTGGCCAGGCGCATCATGACGGTTATGGACATCACCGTGAGAACCGCCAGGCCCGACGAGTTCGCGGAGGCCGGCGAATTGGTGGCCCGCGCGTATCTTGACGGCGGGCTGCTGGAGTTCGGCGACTCCGATCCGTATCTGAAGACCCTCCGCGACGCGGCAGGCCGCGCGGCTCACGCGGAGCTGCTCGTCGCCGAGGACCACCAGGGCGTACTGCTGGGCACCGTCACCTTCGTCGGCGAGGGAGGCCCCTACGCCGAGCTGGCGCGCGAGGGGGAGGGCGAGTTCCGGATGCTCGGCGTACGGGAGTCGGCACGGGGGCGCGGGGTCGGCGAGGCGCTGGTGAGGGCGTGCATGACGAGGGCACAGGCCCTTGGTCTGACGGGGCTGGTGCTGTCCACCCTGCATTCCATGCAGCCGGCCCACCGGCTCTACGAGCGGCTCGGGTTCGTCCGCACACCCGACCGCGACTGGAGCCCGTTGGAGGGCTTGGTGCTGTGGGCGTACGCCCTGCGGCTGTAGCCGTGCCGCGGCTCCACCCAACTGAGGGGACGACACAAGATGTGGGGGTTCCAATTCCGCGGGGCACAACATGTATGCTCGCACACGGCCGTCGCCCCCAACGCAGGGGAATCCGGTGGGAGTCCGGAACTGTCCCGCAACGGTGAGGGGGCATGCGTAAGCGTGCCCGCGAGTCCGAGTACCTGCCGGCGGCGGCATCGACGAACGTCCGGGTCTCGTGGGTTGGACCGGCGGGCGGAGTGCGCCATGCCCTGAAGAGGCGCGGCATGCGCACCCTCGCTCCGTGCTGCCCACGGACAGTCAGCAGCGAGGGAGAGCACCGCGTGACCGTCACCACCGCCCCCACCCTTCCGGCACCCGCCCCCACCGGGCCCGCCACCGGCTCCACCTCCCCGGGGCACGACACCCGCGAAGACCCACCGGCAACCGCGCTCCGCGAAACCCTCGACGCGCTCACGACGGATCTCCCGGACGCGGACCCGGCACCGGTGCTGGCGGCGGCACTCCGCGGTCGGCAACCGGGCGCGGACGGCGCCGAGTTGCGCGCCCTAGCCATCGAGTCCGCGGCGGGTCTGATCAGCGAGGAGCCGTCCTACTCCCGGCTGGCGGCACGGCTGCTCACCCGCGCGATCCGGGACGAGGCGGCGGCGGAGGGCGTCACTTCGTTCTCCGCGTCGGTGGCGCTGGGCTACGCCCAGGGGCTGATCGCGGACCGCACCCACGCGTTCGTACGCGAGCACGCCGACCGGCTGGAAGCCCTGGTGGAGGAAGCCGTCACCGGCGGCGCCGACGACCGGTTCGAGTACTTCGGGCTGCGTACCGTCCACTCCCGCTACCTGCTGCGGCACCCGACCACCCGGCGCCCCGTCGAGACGCCGCAGCACTTCCTGCTCCGCGTCGCCTGCGGGCTGGCAGCGGACCAGTCGTCCGACGCGCTCGAAGAGGTGGCCGCGTTCTACCGGCTCACCAGCTCCCTCGCCTACCTCCCTTCCTCCCCCACCCTGTTCAACTCCGGCACACGCCACCCGCAGATGTCGTCCTGCTATCTGCTGGATTCGCCGAGGGACGAGCTGGACTCGATCTACGAGCGGTACCAGCAGATCGCACGGCTCTCCAAGCACGCGGGCGGCATCGGTCTCTCGTACTCCCGGATCCGCTCCCGTGGGGCGCTGATCCGGGGGACGAACGGCCACTCGAACGGCATCGTGCCGTTCCTGCGGACGCTGGACGCATCCGTCGCGGCGGTCAACCAGGGCGGCCGGCGCAAGGGTGCGGCCTGCGTCTACCTGGAGACGTGGCACGCGGACATCGAGGAGTTCCTGGAGCTGCGCGACAACACGGGCGAGGACGCACGCCGTACGCACAACCTCAACCTGGCGCACTGGGTGCCCGACGAGTTCATGCGCCGCGTCGAGGCGGACGGGCAGTGGTCGCTCTTCTCCCCGTCCGAGGTACCGGAGCTGGTCGACCTGTGGGGCGAGGAGTTCGACGCCGCGTACCGCCGCGCCGAGACCGAGGGACGCGCCGTCAAGCAGCTGCCCGCACGGCAGTTGTACGGCGCGATGATGCGCACCCTCGCGCAGACCGGCAACGGCTGGATGACGTTCAAGGACACCTCCAACCGCACGTCGAACCAGACCGCCGACCCCGGCCGCATCGTGCACTCCTCGAACCTGTGCACGGAGATCCTGGAGGTCACGGACGACGGCGAGACCGCTGTCTGCAATCTGGGCTCCGTCAATCTGGCCGCGCACCTCGGAGCGGACGGACAGCTGGACTGGGAGCGGCTGGACGCCACCGTCCGTACGGCGGTGACGTTCCTGGACCGTGTGGTGGACATCAACTACTACCCGACCGAGCAGGCCGCGGCCTCCAACTCCCGCTGGCGGCCGGTGGGCCTGGGGGTGATGGGCCTGCAGGACGTCTTCTTCCGGCTCGGGCTGCCCTTCGGCTCGGATGCGGCGCGCGAGCTGTCCGCCAGGATCGCCGAGCGCATCATGCTCGCCGCGTACGAGACCTCCGCGGAGCTGGCCCAGCGGCACAGCCCGCTGCCGGCCTGGGAGTCGACCCGCACCGCACGCGGCGTACTGCACCCGGACCACTATCCGCAGGCGGTCGCATCTCACGCCTGGCCGCAGCGTTGGGAAGCCCTGCGGCTGCGGATCGCCCGGACCGGAATGCGTAACTCCCTCCTGCTGGCAATCGCTCCGACGGCGACCATCGCCTCCATCGCGGGCGTCTACGAGTGCATCGAGCCGCAGGTCTCCAACCTCTTCAAGCGCGAGACCCTCAGTGGCGAGTTCCTCCAGGTGAACACCTATCTGGTCGCGGAGTTGAAGCGGCTGGGCCTGTGGGACGCGCGCGCCCGCGAGGCGCTGCGCCAGGCCAATGGCTCCGTGCAGGAACTCGAGTGGGTGCCCGCACACGTACGGGAGCTGTACCGCACGGCCTGGGAGATCCCGCAGCGCGCCCTGATCGACATGGCCGCTGCCCGCACCCCGTATCTGGACCAGAGCCAGTCGCTCAACCTGTTCCTGTCCTCCCCCACCATCGGGAAGCTCAGCTCGATGTACGCGTACGCCTGGAAGCGCGGCATCAAGACCACGTACTACCTGCGGTCGCGCCCCGCGACCCGTATCGCCCAGGCGGCGAAGACCGCCACCGTCCCCCAGCAGGCGGCCGACGAAGCGATCGCCTGCTCCCTGGAGAACCCCGAGTCCTGCGAGGCCTGCCAGTGATGCCGAACGACAACAAGAACCTGCTCGACCCGGGCTTCGAACTGACCCTGCGCCCCATGCGCTACCCGCACTTCTACGACCGCTACCGGGACGCCATCAAGAACACCTGGACCGTGGAGGAGGTCGACCTCCACTCGGACGTCGCCGACCTGGCCAAACTCACCCCGGGCGAGCAGCACATGATCAGCCGCCTGGTCGCGTTCTTCGCCACCGGCGACTCGATCGTGGCGAACAACCTGGTCCTCACCCTCTACAAGCACATCAACTCCCCCGAAGCGCGGCTGTATCTGTCCCGGCAGCTGTTCGAGGAAGCCGTACACGTCCAGTTCTATCTGACGCTGCTGGACACCTATCTGCCCGACCACGACGAGCGTGCGGCGGCGTTCGCAGCGGTGGAGAACATTCCCTCCATCCGGGAGAAGGCACAGTTCTGCTTCCGCTGGATGGCTGCATTTGATGGAGGAGAGGGTGTCGAGACCATCGACAAGCTGGAGTCGAAGGCCGACCGCCGCCGCTTCCTGCTCAACCTGATCTGCTTCGCCGCCTGTATCGAAGGGCTGTTCTTCTACGGCGCGTTCGCCTACGTCTACTGGTTCCGCTCACGCAGTCTGCTGCATGGGCTGGCGACGGGCACCAACTGGGTGTTCCGCGACGAGTCGATGCACATGTCGTTCGCCTTCGACGTGGTGGACACCGTGCGGGAGGAGGAGCCCGAACTCTTCGACGCAGAGCTGGAGAAGCAGGTCACGGCGATGCTGGAGGAAGCCGTCGAGGCGGAGCTGCAGTTCGCCCGCGACCTGTGCGGGGACGGCCTGTCCGGCATGAACACCGAGTCCATGCGCCAGTACCTCCAGGCCGTCGCCGACCAGCGGCTCCGCCGCCTCGGTTTCCCCGAGCGCTACGGCTCCAGCAACCCGTTCTCCTTCATGGAGCTGCAGAACGTGCAGGAGCTGACCAACTTCTTCGAGCGCCGCCCCTCGGCCTACCAGGTGGCGGTGGAGGGCTCGGTGTCGCTGGACGACGACTTCTGAGCGGTACCGCGCATGGTGGTGCCCGGTTACTCGTTGGGCACCGTTTCGTAGCGGGGCGTGCTCTCGGCCATCTGCCGGAGCACGTCCTTGCGCTCCCGCTTCGAGAGCCGGTCGATGTACAGATACCCGTGAAGGTGATCGGTCTCGTGCTGGAGGCAGCGCGCGAAATACCCGGTGCCCCGCACCGCGATCGGCTTGCCCTGGGCGTCCTGCCCGCGCACCACGGCGTAGTCGGGCCGTGCCAGCGGGTGGTAGGCACCGGGCACCGACAGGCAGCCCTCGCTGCCGTCGTCCAGGACGCGCTGCTCGGCGGGGAGCTGTTCGAGCACCGGGTTGCAGACGACACCCACGTGCCGTACGCCGTCGTCGTCGTAGCAGTCGTAGACAAAGACCTTCAGATCGACGCCGATCTGGTTGGCGGCGATGCCGACCCCCTCGGCCGCGCGCTGGCTGGCGAACATGTCGTCGATCAGCTTGGCCAGCTCGTCGTCGAACTCCGTCACGTCCTTGCACTCCCGGTGCAGCACCGGGTTGCCGACGACGGTGACGGGCCGGGCCGTGCCACGCGCGGTGTGCGCCTCCTCGCGGGCTGCCGCGTCCGTCACGTCGTCGACGAACTCGCCCTCGGCGGTAGCGGCCGACTCGGCCGTTGTTTCCTGCTGCTGCGCCATGCCGTCGTACGCCTTCCTGCGACCCGTAACCGTGAGAGCTGAGATCCGCCGTCGAACCGGGGGAGCACCGTACGGCTGCGTACCGTAAGGACTCGCCCTACAGGGTACGGGGCCGCCGCCGGAGGCTCAGCAGACCTCCTCCAGATCCCGCCACTCACGGGTGTCGGGGCTGTCCGCGACCCAGCCGTCCAGCAGCCCGCGCACCAGCGCGGCCGGCGCCGCCAGCCCGCACTCGCGCTCGGGCACCCACAGCTCGCCGGGGCCGCCCTGCGTCATATGGCCCAGCGGCCCGGGGTGGCCGGGCGAACTGTGGTCGTGCGGGTCCAGATGCACGGTGCCGTCGCCCTCGTCGGCGGGCATCGCGCTCTCCGAACAGGCGCGGCACAGCAGCCGCACCGAGGAGGACCAGTCCTCGGCGGCGAACCCGGCGTCGGCCGCCAGCCGCTCCAGCGCGTCCCGGTCGCTCTCCGTGGCGGCCTCCAGCAGAACCACCCAGGTGGGTACGGGCGAGGGGGCCCACAGTTCGATCTCGTCGAAGACCGGATAGGAGGGCCCGGCCGCCGTGGTGCGCTCGCCGTGCGGAACGCCGTCGTGCAGGACGACCTCGCCCCAGCGGCGCCCAGAAGAGGGCAGCGGGATGCTCTGGATCTCCATCCGGGCCGGGTCGATACGGCGGCCCCACACGACCTCCGCCTCGCCCTCCGGGGAGAGCCGCACAGCGGCGCTGCCCAGCTGCATGCCGCTGGGTTCCTCGGCCGCCGCCGCACCGTGCGACTGCCCGGGCACATGCAGTCCGTACGCCTGCCAGGCACGGCGCGCCAGTGGCCAGTCCTGGAGCGCGGTGGCCGCGATGCCCACGTTCCACCAGTCGGGCGCCCCCGTCTCGCGGTCCAGCAGCGCCACGGCACGCAGACCCGCTGTGCGCGCCTGCTCCCAGTCGTGCCGGAACTTGTGCAGCAGCGCGAGGTTGAACCAGGACTCCGAAAGCCACGGCTCCAGATCGGCGGCACGGGTGAGCAGAGCGCCCGCGTCCTCGTAGCGCCCGTCGCCGATAAGCGTGAACGCACGGTCCGTCGCCTGCCGCCACGAGGCGGAGGGACGGTGCCGCACCTTGCCGAAGATCCTCACTGTGCTCCCGCCGATCCCGCCGTTCCACCTGTCCTTGAGGCCCGGCTTCCGCCCGGCCTGTTGTCTGCCGATGGGGTTCTGTGCGCCGGGCGTCGCGCCCTCTCCCAGCCTCCCGCCGGGAGGTGTCTCCATGCCTGTCGCGGTTCCCCCCTTCGCATCCAACCATGCCCGCTCGGGTGCTCGCTCATTACCCGTGCGTCAGACGTCCGCGACCCGTGCGCGACTGTCCGCGGCCCGTGCAACCACACGTGAGAGGGCCTCCACCACGCGTGGTTCGTGGTCACGCCCGGTGGCTGTGCGCAGTTGGTGCAGTGCCCGCTCACTGGCCGCCTCGCCCGTTGCCCGGCCCGTCGTGTGGCTGCCCGTGACGAGGTCCTCGTATGCGTTGACCGTACGGACGACACGTGCCGTGACCGACTGTTCGCGGTACGGGTCCGCCTGGGCCTCCACCGCGGACGCCACTCGCCACCGGGCGCCGGCCTGCCGGAGCACCACGCCGCCGAGCAGCGCGATACGGCGCTGTCTGCCCGGTGCCAGCGCTGTCGTGGCCCCGCCGGGCACCGGATCGGCCAGCGAGAGCTGCCCCACATCATGAGTGAGGGCCGCGTACTCCAGCGCGGTGAGTTCCCCTCCCGTCAGGCCCAGCTCGCGCCCCACCGCCCGGCTGAGCTCCGCCACTCGGCGCGCATGCCCGTACGGGGTGTAACCGGCCACCTCGGGGGCCCGCGCCAGGGAGGCGAGGGTGCGCCGGTGAGCCGCCCGTACGGACGCGCGGCGGCGGAGGGCGAACTGGATGACGAGCAGCGGCGCGCAGCACAGCAGCAGCGCCCACAGCCCGGCGACCGCGACGGCCAGCGCGAGGAGCACGGCGGTGGCGGCGAGGGCGGGCACGGTGCCGAGCCGGATACGCAACTCCTCCCGCACCGCACGCGCGTAGCTCCCGGCGGAGTCCGCTGCCGGCTCCGTGCCCGCGGCGAGCGCGGCGGTGACGGCGGCCAGTAGTGCGTCGAGGCATCCGACGAGCAGTGCGAGGGCCAGCAGACTCAGGGTGAACAGCCCGCCCGGCTCGACGGTGCCGCCCAACCAGCCCCCGGCGTACAGCGGTTGGCAGCAGACCGCGGCGAAGCCCACGCCGAGCGCCAGCCGCGCGAGTGCCTGGGGCGGCGGAGCCTGGCCGAGCGCGACATGCGGGGCCAGCCCGACGAGGGAGGCGACCAGAGCCACCGCGACGGCCTGCGCCACACCGTGCCCGGCCGGTGTGCCGCCGACCTGGCCGCAGAGTGCGTAGCCGAGCGCCCCGGCGCCGGACAGCAGTCCTGTGGTGCGTACACCGGGGCGTGCCTCGGGCAGCCGTACGCGGGCCAACTCGCCCACCGCGACGACCAGTCCGAACGCCAGCGCAACACCGGGCCGGGTCACCCCGCGCCACAGTGTGATGCCCAGTGCGGCGCCCGCCACCAGAGCGGAAGCCCCGTAGACGGCCGCGACCAGCCGTGCGGCCGTCCGCCGCGTCATACCGCGACGCTTCCGCCGGACCGCGCCCCGGCCGCCAGGTCGGCACCGGCCAACGCCGGTGCTTCCGCTGCGGGTTGTCGGAGCCCGACGTTGTCCGCGGTCGCCTGCTGAGGGGCGGGCGGGTCGGCGAACGGCCAGCCGTGGCGGCGCAGCGCACGGGTGAGGGCCGCGACCATCCGGGGGTCGAACTGCGTTCCCGCGCACCGCTCCAGCTCCTCCAGCGCCGCGGCGACGGGCCGGCCCGGACGGTAGCAGCGGGTGGAGGTCATCGCGTCGAACGCGTCGGCGACGGACACGATCCGCGCGGCCTCGGGGATCTCCTCGCCGGCCAGCCCCTGCGGATAGCCGGTGCCGTCCATCCGCTCGTGGTGGTGCAGCACCGCGGCACGGGCCTCGCCCAGGAAGTCGAGCCCGCGCACGATCTCGGCCCCGTGTTCGGGGTGCTGTTCCATGACACGGCGCTCGGCGGGGGTGAGCGGGCCCGCTTTGCGCAACAGCCGGGCGGGGACACCGAGTTTGCCGACGTCGTGCAGGATGCCCGCGCAGCGCAGCGTCTCGGTCCGCTCCTCGTCCAGACCCAGCTCGCGGGCGATCAGTACGGCGGCGAGACCGACCCGTTCGCCGTGGCCGCGGGTGTAACGGTCCTTGATGTGCACGGCCTGGGCGAGCGCCTGCACGGCGGCCTGCCGCGCCTCGCGTTCGGGGTGGCACCGCCGCAGCCCCCACCAGGCGAGCCAGACCGGCCCCAGCGCGGGCAGCGCCGCGAGCGGCCCGTACACACTGCGCCACAGGACGACCGCCACGGGCACGGTCAGCGCACATGCCAGTGCGAGGGCCACGCGGCCGTCTTCCGCCGTTCCAGGTCCCGCCACTCGTGCGGATCCCGTTGCCGCCACCGTTCCTGCCGGTCCGGCTGTCCCCGCTGTACGCATCGTGAGCCGCATCGCGAGCCTCCTCCCCACCTCTTACATGGCGGGGAGAATAGGAGCGGCGTAAGGACCGGCCGGTGGCCTTCGGGTGCGTTCCCCCGTACGAGACGGCAGGAGCTCACCCGAAGGAGGGAGAAAAGGCGGAACCACTGGCGCGCGCGTGCGCCGGATGCGAACTCCCGGTTCAGGCGGGGTTCTTGTCGTCCTCGGAGCCGATGGCGTCCACGGTCTCCATCCCGGGTGCATCGACGCTCCCGGACCCCGCGGCGGAACGTACGTCCTCGCCCGGGGCGGCGGCGCCGACCTCCTGGTCCTCGCCCTGCCGGATCACCTCGATCCGGCCCATGACCTTGGCCCGCAGGTCCGACGGGACGTCGTCCTGCCCGCAGCAGCGCTTGACGAGCTTCTTCACCTCGCGCTCGAGCCCGTACTTCTCGAAGCAGGGCGAGCACTCGTCGAAATGCTCCTGGAACTTGGCACAGTCGCCCTCGGGCATCTCCCGGTCGAGATACTCGTAGAGGTGGTCGAGGACCTCAGAGCAGTCCGTCTCGTGCGGCTCTCCGCAACTCATGAGCCCGAGCCTTTCCGGTCTTGCGGCCCTTCCGCCGCGGCACCTGCCGGGACCAGGCCGCGCTCTTGCGCGTAGCCCTCCAGCATCTCGCGAAGCTGGCGCCGTCCACGGTGCAGACGGGACATCACCGTACCGATGGGTGTCCCCATGATGTCGGCGATCTCCTTGTACGCAAAGCCCTCGACATCGGCGAGGTAGACGGCGATGCGGAATTCCTCGGGGATGGCCTGGAGTGCTTCCTTCACGTCCGAGTCCGGCAGGTGGTCGAGCGCCTGTGCCTCGGCCGAGCGCAGCCCGGTGGACATGTGCGACTCGGCCCGTGCCAGCTGCCAGTCCTCGATCTCCTCCGCGGCGCTGCGCTGGGGCTCGCGCTGCTTCTTGCGGTAGGAGTTGATGAAGGTGTTCGTCAAGATGCGGTACAGCCACGCCTTGAGGTTGGTGCCCTCCCGGAACTGGTGGAAGGACGCGTACGCCTTCGCATAGGTCTCCTGCACCAGGTCCTCTGCGTCGGCCGGGTTCCGCGTCATGCGCAGCGCGGCGGAATACATCTGGTCGAGGAAAGCAAGCGCGTCCCGCTCGAAGCGCGCGCTGCGCTGCTCCACGGTCTCCGACGCCTGTGTCTCCTGCTGTGCGCTTGAGCCGCCTTCGGTCCCGGTGACCGGACCCACCTCCTCCAACGTCGCGGCGAGCCCGAACGAGGACCCGCTGGAATCGGAGAATAGACGACGATCGCCACTACCCGCCGCTTGAATGTTCGCGCCTGAGGACAGCGCCATCGTGGCCCAGTCCAGGTCAGCGGCCCGCGGACGCTGGGGGCAAGCGACAGAACCCATCTGGGCGGCTCCCTTTCCTTCGCATGGAGAGGTACGGCTGCATCACGTTCGGCTCCGGTCACGGTTCATTTCCGTAGCCGGATACCCGGTGCAACCACGGGAGCCCTCCGGTCATTCCCGGCCCGGCCGATCATTTCCGGTTCCGGGCCGGGAACCGCAGCTCACGCACCGGATCCGCCGGCCAGCCACCGGCTGACGGCGCCGGTGATCACCCCCATCGCCTCCTGCTCGGTCACCTCGGCGGACTTCGGCAGCGCGAAGCCGTGGTCGGCGTAGGGCACCTCCACCAGGTCCGTGCCGGCCGGGAACTCCGCGGGTCGCCCGAACGGGTCGCGCCCGCCCTGCACCACCAGTACCGGCAGCTCCACGCCGGTCAGCTCGTCGGCGCGGGACTTCTCGGGCTTGCCCGGCGGATGCAGCGGGAACGAGAGGGCGAGCACCGCCTGTGCGCCCAGCTCCCCCGCGGTACGGCAGGCGACGCGGGCGCCCGCGCTGCGTCCTCCCGCGACCACCGGCAGCCCCGGGACCGTGAGCGCCGGCCACAGGGCGCTCCAGGCGGCGTCCAGGGTCCGCGGCGCCGGAGCCACCTTCTTGCCCGCCACCCGCCATGGCTGCTCCACCAGCGCCACGCTCACGCCCTCGCCGGGCAGCGCGGCGGCAAGCGCCCGCAGGTCCCGGGCCTCGATCCCGCCGCCCGCGCCATGGCCGAGCGCCAGTACGGTGTGCGCCTTCTTCGCGGGATGCCAGGTGATCCGGGCCTCTCCCGCCGGCGTCGCGATCTTCTCGACCCGCTCTTCGGCTTCCTTGTGAGCGTTCATACACGCATCGTGCCAGTGCTGCCCCTCAGAAGAGCGTCTCCTCCTCGGGAGCAGGCAGCTCCTTCAGCAGCTGGGGGCCGTTGTTGCGGACGTTGCTGACGTCCGTGGAGACGGGGTGGGCCCGCATCGTCCCGGGCGGCGGCGGTGTGAGCAGTTCGCGCAGCGCCTCGGGGTCGGTGTGCGAAGGGTCCAGCCATGCGTCCCAGCGGTCCCGGGTGAGCATCAGCGGCATCCGGGGGTGGATGTCGGCCAGCGAGCGGGGGCCGCCCTCGGCGAGCTGATCCGCGTTGGCCAGCGGCGTGCTCTCCGCGGCTGTGGTGAGGACGGTGCACGTCGCCCACCAGGCTTGCGGATGGTCGTCCGGCAGCGTCTTGTCCCGCCAGAACTCGTACAGCCCGGCCATCGCCATCACCGGCTGCTCCTCCGCGGAGCCGTCGGGGGTGGTCGGCGCGATGAAGTACGGCTGCTTGCGGGGCCGCTTCCGCTTGCCCTCCTGTTCCAGCTTCAGCTCACCCTGTGCGGTGACCCACTCGTAGTAGCCGTCGGCGGGCAGCAGGCAGCGGCGCGCGACGAAGGGGCGGCGGTAGGCGGGCTTCTCGTGCACCGTCTCGGCCCTGGCGTTGATCATCTTGACGCCCATGTCCGGTGATTTGGCCCACCCCGGCACCAGGCCCCATTTGAGCGGCCGCAGCTGCCGTACCGGCTTCGGGTCGTCGCTGCCCCTGAGAGGGCGGTCGAGCACCGCGTACACCTGCTTGGTGGGTGCGACGTTCCAGTCCTGGGCCAGCGCCTCCGCGGGCTCCCACTTCTCCACCTCGAAGAGCCGGACCAGATCCTCGGCCCCCCGGCTCGCTGCATACCGTCCGCACATGCCTGCAAGACTGCCACGGCACGCCGGGCCGTCGCCGTGCGTTGACAGGACACGTCGGCGGATGCCGACAGGACACAGCCGTACGCCGACGGGACACAGCGGGGAGACAGCCCCGGAGCACACGAGGAGAGCACCCCGAACATGGACAACGCGAGCATCACGGACGTCTGGGACCGGGTCGTGGGCAGTCAGCCGGACCCCGAGCAGTGGCTGGTGCTCGTCACCGGCCTCGTCGCGCTGCTCGCGGTGGCTCCGCACGGGGTGTGGCGTATCTCGCGCAACGCGGTCACCATCGCGCACGAGGGCGGGCACGGCCTCATAGCCCTGGTCACCGGGCGCCGGCTGGACGGCATACGGCTGCACTCGGACACCTCGGGCCTGACGGTCTCGCGCGGCAAGCCGCACGGGATCGGCATGGTGCTGACCGCCGCCGCGGGCTACACCGCTCCCCCGCTGCTCGGCCTGGGCGGCGCCTGGCTGCTGGCCGCCAACCACATCACCGCGCTGCTGTGGGGCGCCACGGCGCTGCTGGTGGCGATGCTGGTGATGATCCGCAACGCCTACGGGGTGCTGACCGTCTTCGTGGCGGGTGGCGCGTTCCTGCTGGTCTCCTGGCTGACGGATCCCGAGGTGCAGGCCGCGTTCGCCTACGTGGTGGTGTGGTTCCTGCTGCTGGGCGGAGTGCGGCCGGTCTTCGAGCTCCAGGGCAAGCGGCGACGGCAGGGGATCCGGCGCGGAGCGTTCCGCTCCGGCGGTACGGCCGGGCCGGGCATGCCGGACTCGGACGCCGACCAGCTGGCGCGGCTCACCCATCTCCCGGCCGCCGCGTGGCTGTTCCTCTTCCACACGGTCGCCCTGTGCTCCCTCCTCGGCGGCGGGCGCTGGCTGCTCGGACTGTGAACCACGACCCCTCCCGCGGGCCGTGAACGGGGCGCCGGTGTGCCCGGAACCGGGCGCCGGTCAGGGAGGCGGCCGAGCCCCAGCCATTACAGTGGGCCCCATGACCGACCAGCGCATCAGCCCCGCAGACTCCGCACTCTGGCACGCGCCCACGGCGCCGGGCCGTATCGAGGCGACCGTCACCGTGCCGGGGTCCAAGTCGGTCACCAACCGCGCCCTGGTGCTCGCCGCGCTCTCCGCCGAGCCGGGCTGGCTGCGCCGTCCGCTGCGCTCCCGGGACACCCTGCTGATGGCCGGCGCGCTGCGCACCATGGGCGTCCAGATCGAGGAGACGGTCTCCTCCGCCTCCGCCACCCCCGCGGCCGACGGCGAGCGCCCCGCCGGTGAGCGTCCCGGCGGCGAGGCGTGGCGGGTGATCCCGACCGCGCTGCAGGGCCCGGCGACGGTCGACGTCGGCAACGCGGGCACGGTGATGCGCTTCCTGCCACCGCTGGCTGCGCTGGCCGAGGGCCCGATCCGGTTCGACGGCGACCCGCGCTCCTACGAGCGTCCGCTGCACGGTGTCATCGACGCACTGCGCGCCCTGGGTGCGCGCGTGGAGGACGAGGGCCGCGGCGCGCTGCCGATGACGGTGCACGGCAACGGCTCGCTGGCGGGCGGCCCGGTGGAGATCGACGCCTCCTCCTCCAGCCAGTTCGTCAGCGCACTGCTGCTGTCGGGTCCGGGCTTCAACCAGGGCGTCGAGGTCCGGCACACGGGACGCACCCTGCCGTCCATGCCGCACATCCGGATGACGGTCGACATGCTGCGTGCCGCGGGCGCCCAGGTCGACGCCCCCGAGGACGGCGGGGCGCCGAACGTGTGGCGGGTGACGCCCGGCGCGCTGCTGGGCCGCGATCTGACGATCGAGCCGGACCTGTCCAACGCGCAGCCCTTCCTCGCCGCGGCACTGGTCACCGGCGGCCGGGTCACCGTCCCCGACTGGCCCGAGCGCACCACGCAGCCCGGTGACGCGCTGCGGGAGATCTTCACGGCCATGGGCGGCTCCTGCGTACTGGACGAGCGCGGCCTCACCTTCACCGGCAGCGGCCGCATCCACGGCATCGACATCGACCTGGGCGAGGTGGGCGAGCTGACGCCGGGCATCGCCGCCGTGGCCGCGCTGGCGGAGGGCGAGTCGGTGCTGCGTGGCGTCGGCCATCTGCGGCTGCACGAGACGGACCGGCTGGCGGCGCTGGTGAAGGAGATCAACGGCCTGGGCGGCGATGTCACCGAGACCGAGGACGGTCTGCGGATCCGGCCCCGACCGCTGCACGGCGGCGTCTTCCACACCTACGACGACCACCGGCTGGCCACGGCGGGCGCAGTGCTCGGCCTGGCTGTCGAGGGCGTCGAGGTGGAGAACGTCGCGACGACGTACAAGACCCTGCCGGACTTCCCGCGGATGTGGGGCGACATGCTCGGCGTTCCGGCAGGAGCCGGTTCCGGAGCCGGAGCCGGAGAGAGAGCCTGAGAGGGCGCCCGCGATGCGCCGCTACGGCAAGCACACCGATGAGGACGACATCCGCGTCCGCCCCTCCCGCCGCGGCACCCGCCCGCGCACGCACACGCGGCCCAAGCACGAGGACGCGGCCGAGGGACTGGTGCTGACCGTCGACCGCGGCCGGCTGACCTGCCTGGTGGAGGGCCGCACGGTCACCGCGATGAAGGCCCGCGAACTGGGCCGCAAGGCCGTGGTGGTGGGTGACCGGGTGGCCGTCGTCGGCGATCTGTCGGGCGCCAAGGACACCCTCGCGCGCATCGTCCGCGTCCAGGAGCGCACCTCGGTACTGCGCAGGACTGCGGACGACAACGACCCGTACGAACGCGTCATCGTGGCCAACGCCGACCAGCTCGCCATCGTCACGGCGCTGGCCGACCCCGAGCCGCGCCCCCGGCTGATCGACCGCTGCCTGGTCGCGGCGTTCGACGCGGGGCTGGAGCCGCTGCTGGTGCTGACCAAGTCCGATCTGGCGCCGGCCGGACCGCTGCTGGAGACGTACGCGCCGCTGGGGGTGCGTTACGTCGTCACCAGCAGGGACGAGTGGGCCGACGGCTCGGGCGTCGAGGCCGTCCGCGAACTGATGCGCGGTCAGGCCACGGTGTGCGTGGGACACAGCGGCGTCGGCAAGACGACGCTGGTCAACGCGCTGGTGCCGGAGCGGCAGCGGGCTACAGGCGTGGTGAACGCGGTCACCGGACGCGGCAGGCACACCACGACCTCGGCCCTGGCGCTCCCGCTGCCGCCCTCCGCCGTCGGCGAGGACGGCTGGGTGATCGACACCCCTGGGGTGCGCTCCTTCGGCCTGAACCACATTCAGCTCTCGCGCGTCATCCACGCGTTCCCCGACCTGGAGGCGGGCGCCGCCGAGTGTCCGCGGGCGTGCAGCCACAACGAGCCGGGCTGTGCGCTGGACCAGTGGGTGGCCGACGGGCACGCCGACCCGGCCCGACTGCACTCGCTTCGCCGCCTGCTGGCGACTCGGGAGAGGCGCGAAGGGGACTGATCGCTTCCATCCAGCCGCCGCTGCATACTGGTTTGCCTGCGCTTGACCTTGTCCCCACTGCGCTTGTCCCCATGGGGATCCCCGACGGGAGCAACGAGAGGAAGAGCACATGGCGTGGCTGCTGGTGATAGTCGCGGGGTTGCTGGAAACCGGCTTCGCTGTGTGCCTGAAGCTCTCCCACGGTTTCACCCGGCTGTGGCCCACCGTCGCGTTCTGTGCCTTCGCACTCGGCAGCTTCGGCCTGCTGACCCTCTCGCTGAAGCGGCTGGACGTCGGCCCTGCGTACGCGGTGTGGACGGGCATCGGCGCCGCGGGTACGGCGATCTACGGCATGGTCTTCATGGGCGATGTGGTCTCCGCGCTCAAGCTGGTCTCCATCACACTGGTGATCGTCGGCGTGATAGGGCTCCAGCTCTCCGGCAGCGCGCACTGAGGGGGTTGCCCCTGCCCGCCGCCGGCACTCTGCGGGTAAGTCGTGGCTGGTCGCGCAGTTCCCCGCGCCCCTTGCGGGGCGCGTCCCCCGTGCTGCGAAGCTTGGGCAGTCTGCTCCCCCAAGCTCTTCGAGCAGGGGGTACCCCCAGGGCGCAGGGTGGGCAAGCGCAGCCCCCATGCCGGGCACGCAAGAGGCGCCGGACGAGCCCCTAGTGGGCCAGTAGCGCGCGGACAACCTCGTCCACGCGCCCGCACGGCCCCTCGTCGTCGGACTCCTGCACCGGTGCGACGACGTACGAGAGGGCAATCCGTAACCCCACCTCGTACGCCCGCTCCAACTCCCGCCGATCGAAGCCCTCCCGCAGGGCGGCGCCGCTGGGCGGTCCGCCCACCGGCACACGTCGGGCCCCGTCCAGCCCGGACACCACCCGGCTGCGCAGCGCGGCAGCGAGTTCCCCGGGCTCCCCCGGGGGCACCGTGCGGCCGGAAGCCGGCAGCGGCATCCGCGTCCCCCAGCAGCCGGTGAGCGCCGCGCGCACGATGGGCTCCGCGCGCGCCGTACGCAGGATCCAGTGCGCGGCGGCAGCGCAGCAGGCAGCCGGGTCGGCCCCGCTGCGGGACGCCTCGGCCACCGCGCGGCCCGCACCGTCCACGAAGTCCTCCAACAGCCGGTCGACCAGTGCGGCGCCCAGCCCCTCCTTGCTGCCGAATTCGTTGTAGAGCGTCTGGCGTGACACCCCGGCGGCCGCGGCGACGTCGACCATCCGCACCACCGCCCAGGGCTGTGCCCGCACCGCCACATGAGCGGCGTCCAGCAGGGTCTCGCGTGCAGTAGGCATCGTCGCCTCCCAGACCGACAGCCCGGACGTGCGGCACAGAATTGACGCACCGCCAAGAGGTGTCAATACGCGGCGCACGCGCATGCCCTGTGGCCGGGGGTTTCGCCGCTCGATACTGTTCGGACATGCTGGACTATCACGATGATCTGCGTCTCGCCCATGTGCTGGCCGACGCCGCCGACGCCGCGACCATGGAGCGGTTCAAGGCTCTCGACCTGAAGGTCGAGACCAAACCGGACATGACGCCGGTGAGCGAGGCCGACAAGGCGGCCGAGGAGCTGATCCGCACCTCGCTCCAGCGCACCCGGCCGCGGGACGCGGTGCTCGGCGAGGAGTTCGGCACCGAAGGGCACGGTCCGCGCCGCTGGGTGATCGACCCGATCGACGGTACGAAGAACTATGTGCGCGGCGTCCCGGTGTGGGCGACGCTCATCGCGCTGATGGAATTGGGCGAGGGCGGCGACCGGCCGGTCGTCGGCGTCGTCTCGGCGCCCGCGCTCAGCCGCCGCTGGTGGGCGGCGAAGGGCGCCGGTGCGTACAGCGGCCGCAGCCTGACCAAAGCCACCCGCCTCGAGGTCTCCAAGGTCGCCGAGGTACGGGACGCGTCGTTCGCCTACTCCTCGCTGCACGGCTGGGAGGAGCGGGGCATGCTGGGCGGCTTCATGGATCTGACCCGTGACTGCTGGCGGACCCGCGGCTACGGCGACTTCTGGCCGTACATGATGGTCGCCGAGGGCTCGGTGGACATGTGCGCCGAGCCGGAGCTGTCGCTGTGGGACATGGCGGCCAGCGCGGTCATCGTGGAGGAGGCGGGCGGCACCTTCACCGGGCTGGACGGGAACCCGGGACCGCAGAGCGGCAACGCGGCGGCCTCGAACGGATTGCTGCACGAGACATTGCTGAGCTATCTGACGGCTTGATCCGGTCCCTCGTCCGGGTGCTCTGTACACGCGTCCTTGTTGCGACCTCCGTCACATGTGAACATGAGAATCCGCTCGCTTGTGCCCTTGTGAACCACTTCTCGAGCGGCGTTCCGCCATGGGCCGCCGCGCACGGGAAGCCGTTCCGCCAAGGAGGTAGCCCCCTCATGCCCGGTCACGTACACCACGCCATGAGCAAAGTGATCCTCACCATCGGCCCCGCGCACACCCTCCGTCAGGCAGCACGGCTGATGTCGGCCCGCCGCGTCGGCGCCGCCGTCGTCCTCGACCCCGACACCAGCGGACTCGGCATCCTCACCGAACGCGACATCCTCGACTCCCTCGGCGCGGGCGAGGACCCGGACCGGGAGCGGGCGCACGACCACACCACGACCGACGTCGTCTTCGCCACCCCCCAATGGACGCTGGACGCGGCTGCGCAGGCCATGACACGCGGCGGCTTCCGCCATCTGATCGTGCTCGACGAGCGGGAGCCGGTGGGCATCCTCTCGGTACGCGACATCGTCCGTAACTGGTCGGAAAGCCGCGTCCCGGTGGCACCGGAGCCCGCGGCGGAGGTGTCGGTCTAGCACACCCGACCATCCCGCCGGCGGCGCGCCCGGCGGGATGGCCGGACGCACCGGAGGGACCGGAGCCCCATGGCGTCCGGTCCCTCCGGTCTCGTACGGCGAGCGGTCGGTCAGCCGCGCAGGGCCTGGACCGCGGCTTCCAGCCGCTTGCCGTAGTCGGGGTCCGCCTTGCGGAAGTTCTCGATCGCGCGCTGGGCGATGTCATCACGGGAGACCCCCGCGATGGCGTTCGCCAGGTTGTCGATCAGCCGCTCCTTCTCGTCCTCCGACATCAGGCGGTAGAGGTTCCCGGCCTGGACGAAGTCGTCGTCCTCGGCGTGCGAGGGCGCCGGGTGGTCGTCGGCCGTGCCGCTGAGCGGCAGCGGCTGCCACAGCGGACGGCCGGTCTCGGCCGGAGTGCCGAAGCTGTTCGGCTCGTAGTTCTTCGCCCCGCCGTGCCGGCCGTCGTACATCACACCGTCCCGGCCGTAGGTGCGCGCCTGGGCCGCCTTGGGCTCGTTCACCGGCAGCAGATCGGCGTTGATGCCGACGCGGTAGCGGTGCGCGTCGCCGTAGGCGAAGAGACGGCCCTGGAGCATCTTGTCCGGAGAGGGGCCGATGCCCGGCACGAAGTGGTGCGGGGAGAAGATCGACTGCTCGACCTCGGCGAAGATGTTCCTAGGGTTGCGGTTGAGCTCCAGCTTGCCGATCTCGATCGGCGGGTAGTCCGCGTGCGGCCAGACCTTGGTCAGGTCGAACGGGTTGAAGCGGTAGTTCGCCGCCTCCGCCGCGGGCATGATCTGGACCTGCACCGTCCAGGTCGGGTACTCGCCCCGCTCGATGGACTCACGCAGATCACGCTGGTGGCTGTCGGGGTCCTTGCCCGCCAGGACCTCCGCCTCCTGGGCCGTGAGGTTCTTGATGCCCTGGTCGGTCTTGAAGTGGTACTTGACCCAGAAGACCTCACCGGCCTCGTTGGTCCACTGGAAGGTGTGCGAACCGTAGCCGTTCATGTGGCGGTAGGAGGCAGGGATGCCGCGGTCGCCGAACAGCCAGGTCACCTGGTGGGTCGACTCGGGCGACAGGCCCCAGAAGTCGAAGACGTTGTCCGCCTCCTGCGAGCCGGTGTAGGGGTCGCGCTTCTGGGTGTGGATGAAGTCGGGGAACTTGATGGCGTCCTTGATGAAGAACACCGGGGTGTTGTTCCCGACGAGGTCGTAGTTGCCCTCTTCGGTGTAGAACTTCAGCGCGAAGCCGCGGGGGTCACGCACCGCGTCCGCGGCGCCGAGGTTGCCGGCCACCGTGGAGAACCGCAGGAAGACCTCGGTCTCCTTGCCGATCTCGGAGAGGAACTTCGCCCGGGTGTACCTGGTCACATCGGCGGTGACGGTGAACTTGCCGTACGCGCCGGCGCCCCGGGCGTGCACGATGCGCTCCGGGATGCGCTCGCGGTTGAAGTGGGCCAGCTTCTCGAGCAGGTGCTGGTCCTGAACGAGCACCGGGCCGCCCGCGCCGGCAGTCTGGCTGTTCTGGTTGTCCGCGACCGGAGCACCAGCTTCCGTCGTCATAGGTCCGGCCGTCTCGTCCTGCACGGTCACGTGCGCCTCCTGTGCATCACATCTGTCCTGTGGGCCAACCACTCGCAACACTACATTGGACTTTGTCTAAGTCAAGATGAAGCCGAAACCCGTACGGGTTCTGCTCATGGACATGCCGCTGCTAGGCTGGACCCATGAGTGACCTGCTGGAACGGCTCCGCGATCGCGGTTGGCGGCTCACCGCGCAGCGGAGAGTCGTCGCCGAGGTACTCGACGGCGACCATGTGCACTACACGGCGGACGAGGTCCATGCCCGCGCGGCGGACCGCCTGCCGGAGATCGCCCGTGCGACCGTCTACAACACGCTGAGTGAGCTGGTCGCCCTCGGCGAAGTGCTCGAGGTGAGCACCGACGGCCGCGCCAAGCGCTACGACCCGAATGCCCGCCACACCCATCAGCACCTGGTCTGCTCCCGCTGCGGAACGATCCGGGACGTCCATCCGACGGGTGACCCGCTGGCGGCCCTCCCGGATCACGAGCGGTACGGCTTCACGATCGCCGATGCCACCGTCACCTACCGGGGCGTCTGCCCACACTGCAACGGCTCCTGAGCGGGCCCGCGCACTGCGGTACGCCGGACTGCGCGGGTACCACTCCTTGGGCGTCGGCCAGAACATGACGAAGGCCCGGATCCTAGGACCCGGGCCTTCGTCTTTCAGTAGCGGGGACAGGATTTGAACCTGCGACCTCTGGGTTATGAGCCCAGCGAGCTACCGAGCTGCTCCACCCCGCGCCGTTGTGTGCACAACTTTAACGCGGGTCGACGACCAGTGCAAATCGAGGTCCCAGGGGCGGGTGGGGCCGGGCAGCACGCCTACGCCGTGAGTTCCGAGCGAAGCGCCTCGCGCAGCCTGTCGGCGCGTTCGGCCACCTCGACGGGGCCCAGCTCGACCGCACGCGCGCACCAGAACTGTCCCTCGTCCAGCTCGCCCCGGCGGGCACTGATCAGCGCCAGCCGGAGCGCCGCTCTGCCGTGCCCGGCCTCGGCGGCCCGGGTCCACCACAGCGCGGCCTCGGGCTCGCTGCCCTCGCGGGCCAGCAGCAGCCCCAGGTTGAACGCGCCGTTCGGGCTGCCCGCCTCGGCCGCGGCGCGGTACCAGCGTGCGGCGTCCACGACTTCGCCCCGCGCTGCCGCGCACATGCCCAGCCGTACCTGGGCACGGCGGTGGCCGTGCTCGGCAGCACGCTCGTACCACTCCTCGTACTCGGGTCTGGCGCCGTCCGGGCGGCCGAGCTCATGTTCCGAGCCCAGCTCGCCGGTGCCGCGCCGGGTGACCCGCTCCAGCAGCGCGCCCAGCCGGAAGGCGCCCTCGACGCTTCCGCCGCCCGCGGCGCAGCGCAGGTGCCGCTCCGCCGTGTGCAGCTCGCCCTCGCGCAGCAGCGCGATACCGACCTGGAGCGCGGCCTCCGCATGGCCGGACGCCGCCGCGCGCTCGTACCACGCGCGCGCGGTGCGCTCGTTGCCGCGCCCCGCGTGCAGGATGCCGAGGTTGAAGGCGGCGTCCACGCTGCCGGCCTCGGCCGCCTTGGAGAACCATGGTTCGGCGCCCTCGGTGTCTCCGCGCTGAAGCAGCAGCACGGCAAGCGCGTTGGCGGCCTCACGGTGCCCGGCGTAGGCGGCACGGCGGTACCACTGCTCCGCCTGCGCTGTGCGGCCCTGCGCAGCACACAGCAGCCCGAGGTTGAAAGCACCGTTGTCGCTGCCCGCCTCGAGCGCGACGCGGTACCACCGCTCGGCGGCCTGCCGCTCGCCGCGGTCGGCGTGCAGCGCGCCCAGCGCGTTGGCCGCGTTGCCGTCACCGTTCTCGGCCGCACGGCGCCACCAGACGGCCGCGCTCTCTTCGTCGCCCGCGTCCCGCAGCAGGAAGCCCAGCGCGCAAGCGGCCCGCGCCTCACCGTCCTTGGCGGAGGTCAGGTACCACCGTCCGGCCTCTTTCAGCTCGCCGCGGCGCTCCAGGATGGCGCCCAGGCGCAGCGCCGCCCTGCGGTGCCCGCGAGCGGCCGCCTGCCGGAACCAGCGCTCGGCCTCCTCCTCGGCCTCGCGTACGGCAGCGGCGCCGGACTCGCTCTCGGCGGCCAGCTCTTCGGCTCGCGCGCTCACCAACTGCGCGACGCGGTAGGCCGCTTCCCTGTGCCCCCGTTCGGCCGCGGCCCGGAACCACTCCTCGGCACCGTCCTGGCCGTGGTGCTCCAGCAGGTCCGCGAGCGCGTAGGCGCCCAGCGCGTGGCCGGACTCGGCGGACTGCCGCAGCCAGTAGTGCGCCGCGGGCTCGTCGCCACGCTCCCGGTGGTACCGCCCGAGCGCGTGCGCAGCCGCGGCGGAGCCTGCGACAGCAGCGGTACGCCACCATCCTGCGGCCTCTTCGGGGTATCCCCTCTGGTGCAGCAGGACGCCAAGATTGTTGGCGGCTGCGCGGTCCCCCGCGGCTGTTGCGGCGCGCAGATGCGGCTCGGCGCCGTCCAAGTCCCCCCGGCGCAGCAGTTGGGCGCCCAGCACACTGTCGGCCGCGGTGCTGTCCGTCGGCGCAGCCGTCGGCGCGGTCCCGTCCGCTGCCGTCGTCCCGGCTGCCGCCGTCCTTTCGACTGCCGCGGTCTGCGTGGCTGCTGCGGTCTTCTCGGCTGCGGTCTGCTCGGTGTACTCCTCCACACTCAGGCCCGGACCGGGACGTACCGGGTCCGTCAGCCTTGCTTTCTCCCCCATAAGGTCCATCGTCGCACCACCTGCAACCCGCGTACACCTGGTATACCGCAGCCAGTGAGGTCACTTCAGAGGTTTGTCGACTTCCCGACGTAGAGATACTCCAAACCCCTTGGCCCAGCTGTCCCTCGCACAAGCGAAGAGGCCCGGAGTCAGTTGACTCCGGGCCTCTTCCCTGTGGTAGCGGGGACAGGATTTGAACCTGCGACCTCTGGGTTATGAGCCCAGCGAGCTACCGAGCTGCTCCACCCCGCGTCGTTGTGTACATAACTCTACACCACTCCACGGGGTGGTCTCACCCGCTACCCGTCGCCGCCGGACTCCCTCTTGTCTGCGGACCCGCTGTCTCCGCCGGCCCCGTTCTTCCCGTCGGATTTGCTCTTGCCCGCGTCCTTCTGCTCCGCCTCGGAGGCGTCGCGCAGCGCTTCCTCCAGCGCCTTCTGCTGCTTGCCGTACTCTTCCCAGTCGCCCTTCTCGCGGGCCTTCTCGCTTTTGTCCCACGCGGTCTGGGCGTCCTTGAGGGCTTCCTCGACCGTGGCGCTGGGCGGGTTCTCCTCCCCGCCTGGGTCGCCCGGGCCGGTTCTCTCGTCGCTGTCCTGGCCCTTGGTCTCGAACACCTTGTTCAGCGCCTGGTCGAGACTGTCCTCGAAGGCGATGCGCTCGTTGTAGGCGACGAGCACCTTGCGCATCCTTGGGTAGTTGGTGCCGGCACCGCGGACGTACACCGGCTCCACATAGAGCAGTCCGCCCTCCAGTGGCACGGTCAACAAGTTGCCGTACTCGACCTCGGAGTCACCCTTCTTCAGGATGTTGATCTTGTCCGCGATGACGGGGTCGGAGTTGAACTTGCTCTGCACCTGGGAGGGTCCTGCCACGCCCGTGTTGGGTGGCAGTCTCAGGAGTCTGAGCTTGCCGTAGTCGCTGCTCCGCGCATCCGCGTCGACGGCCATGAACGCACCGAGCGTCTCGCGCTTGTTCGGATTGAACGTCGTCGTGAGCTGGAACTGCTGGGCCTTCTGTCCCGGCATCTTCATGCTCAGGTAGTACGGCGGGACGGCGTTGCCCTTGTGCGTCGGGTCGTCCGGTACCTGCCAGCGCTCACTGCCGCTGTAGAACTGCGACGGCGAGGTCACGTGGTAGGTCTGGAGCAGGTCCCGCTGCACCTTGAAGAGGTCCTGCGGATAGCGCAGGTGATCCATCAGGTCGTTGCTGATGGCGCTCTTGGGCTTCACCGTGTCGGGGAACGCCTTCATCCACGTCTTCAGTACCGGGTCCTTCTTGTCCCACTGGTACATGTCGACCTTGCCGGTGTAGGCGTCCACCGTCGCCTTGACCGAGTTGCGGATGTAGTTGACGCGGTTCTGCTGGGCGACCACCGCGCGCTGCCCGTCCGTCAGCGAGTCCGCCGTGGTGTCACCCAGGGTCGTACGCGACGAGTAGGGGTAGCCGTTGGAGGTGGTGTAGGCGTCGACGATCCACTTGATGCGGCCGTCGACCACCGCCGGGTACGGGTCGCCGTCGATGGTCAGCCAGGGGGCGACCGCCTCGACACGCTCCTTGGGAGTGCGGTTGTACAGGATCCGCGAGCCCTTGCCGATCGCCCCTGAGTAGAGGATCTGCGGCTCGTTGAAGTTGACCGCGTAGGCGGCACGGTTGATCGGGTTGGAGAGGTTGACGCCGCTCTTGGCCTTGTAGGTGTAGGTCTGCTCGCCGTTGTCGTCGGCGTAGTCGAGCTCCTTCTGCGGCCCGCCGACGATGGAGTACTGCGTCGTCTTCTCGCCGTAGTAGACCCGGCCCTGGTACTTGCCGAGGTTCCCCTTGGGCGGCAGATCCCTCTCGGTGAAGTCCGGGGCACCGTCCTTGTCCACGGATGTGCCCTTGGCGGCGACCATGCCGTAGCCGTGCGTGTACTTGAAGTGCTCGTTGATCCAGTTCTTCTCCGGGATACCGCTGGTGTTGATCTCCCGGAGGCCGACGACGGTGTCCTGCTCCTTGCCGTTCTTCTTGTAGCGGTCCACGTCCAGCGTCGCCGGGAACTGGTAGTACCCGCGCACCTGCTGCTTCTGCTGGAAGGTCGGGGAGACGACGTTCGGGTCCAGCAGGCGCATGCTCGCCGTGGTGTCGGCCGCGTTCCTGAGCTTCTCGTTGCCGGCCTTGCTGGCGCCCGTGTAGTCGCGCACCTCGGAGTCGTCGATGTCGTACGCCTTGCGCGTCGCCTCGATGTTCTTCTCGATGTAAGGCGTCTCCTTGGCCTGCTCGTTCGGAGCGACCTGGAACTTCTGCACCAGCGCCGGGTAGAGACCGCCGATCAGGATGGCCGAGAGCACCATCAGCCCGAAGCCGATCACCGGCAGCTGCCAGGTACGGCGCCAGATCGTGGCGAAGAAGAGCAGCGCGCAGATGATGGCGATGATGAACAGGATCGTCTTCGCCGGCAGATACGCGTTGGCGTCCACGTACTTGAGGCCTGTCCAGCTGTCGGTCGACTTGAAGTCGCCGGATTTGACCGCCAGCCCGTACCTGTCCAGCCAGTAGGCCACCGCCTTCAGCCCGACGAAGATGCCCAGGAGCACCGAGAGGTGCCCGGTCGCCTGCGCCGTCGCGCGTGCGCCCGGGGTGGTCACCCGCAGTCCACCGTAGAGGTAGTGCACCAGCGCGGCCGCCACCAGCGAGAGGATCGCGGCGGCGAACCCGAAGCTCAGCAGGAAGCGGTAGAAGGGAAGATCGAAAGCGTAGAACGAGATGTCCTTGTGGAACTGCGGATCCTTCTCACCGAACGAGACGCCGTTCACCCACATCAGCCAGGTGCGCCACTGGCCTGCCGCGGAGGCGCCGGAGATCAGTCCGACCAGGGCCGTGATGCCCAGCAGCACCCACTTCTTGTAGGGCGCCAGCCCCATGCGGTAGCGGTCGAGGCTCTGCTGCTCCAGCGACATCGCGCTCAGCGGTGGACGCAGCCGGTGCGCCAGCCAGATGTTGAAGCCCACGGCCACGGCCATCAGCAGCCCGAAGACCGCGAACAGGCCGATCTTGGTCCACAGGGTCTTGGTGAAGACCGAGCTGTAGGCGACCGAGCGATACCACAGCCAGTCCGTCCAGAACCCGGCGAACATGACGAAGAGCATCGCAAGGACGACCAGCACGCCCACTGTCATCAACAGCGTCCGGGCACGCCGGGATGGCCGGCCCACTCTGATCCGTGGTCCGGAGGGGCCCCCTGAGCCCCGGTCCGGCATCTGGAAAGCCAAGGTGCGCACCTCAAAGATTCGCAGTTTATGAAGCGATGATGCTGGGCCCGCATCGTAAGGCCCATCTAGGCAACTTAACGAAGCTTTACCCAGTTCCCGTTTCCGGGGTCCGAGTCATGTTTTTCGTAGCGGAGGCGGCACGATATGGGCATGGACAACCTCTCTCCCGAGGGCACGCCCCTCGCCTCCGGACCCCTGACCCGCGCGGTGCTGGAGATCGACGAGTACGCATCCGGGCTCGGCTGGGACCAGCCCGCGCGGCTCTTCGCCCTGGTGAACACCGAGCGACTGCGGGCCGAGGAGCCCGGCCTGGCGGGTCAGCTGGGGCTGGACCAGCAGAAGAACGACGCCCAGGGAACCGCCTTCACTCCTGTCGAGCAGGACGAGATCCCCGCGGACGCACCGCTGGACGAGTTCCTGGGAACCATCGCGTGGCCGGAGACGGTCGACGGCTGCGCGGTCACCGTGGAGCGGCTGATGCTGCCGCCGTCCGCCGAGGCGACCGTGCCGGAGGACCTGGACAGGGAACAGCTCGCCCGGTGGGTCGCCGAGCATCCGGAGCGCAGTGAGGTGCGGATGACGGTGGCGGTCCTGCGCGAAGGTGAGCGGGAGTCGGCGCTGCGGCTGCGGGAGAAGGACTCTCCCACCGAGGTGCTCACCGGCGCCGACCTGGTGCCCGGTCTCGCGGAGGCGCTGGCCGCGACGTTCGAGGACTAGTGCCCGTGCCGCGGTAGCACCCCGGGAAGCAGCACAGCGGCGGCGGGAGGACGGCGGCTCAGTGCGCCCTGCACTGGGTCAGCTCGTCCGTCTTGCCGCTGCGGATCTTCTTCAGCGAGCTGAGCGCGTCGTCTATGGAGGAGGTCTTCACCAGGGTGAGGCCGTCGGGCTTGTCCTGGGCGGCGGTGGCGCAGTTGCCCGCCGGGGTCAGGAAGTACTGCGCGCCCTTCTTACGCGCTCCGACAGTCTTCATCTGGATGCCGCCGATCTCGCCCACCTTGCCGTCGTCGTCGATCGTGCCCGTTCCGGCGACGAACTTCCCGCCGGTCAGGTTGGTGGGGGTGAGCTTGTCGACGATGCCGAGCGCGAACATCAGCCCGGCGCTGGGGCCGCCGATGTCGGCGAGCTTGATGTCGATCTCGAACGGGAAAGTGTGCCCCACCGCGGGCTGGATGCCGACGACCGCACGGCCGTCGTCGCGGGCTTTCTCGGTGCCCACCGTGACCTTCCTGGCGTCCTTGGCGGACGGCTTCTTGCCCTGCTTCTGGGCGGCCTTCGCCTTGCCTGCCGGGATCACCGTGAAGGTGACCTTCTCCCCCGGCTTGTGCTGGGTGACCAGTTTGCCGACGCTCTCCGCCTTGCCGACCGGGGTTCCGTCCACCGCCGTGATGACGTCTCCCGCGTGCAGCCGGTTGTGGGCCGGGGCGCCCTTCTCGACGGAGCCGACGAGGACGTGGGTGCTGACGGGGAGGTGGAGTTCCTTGAGTGCCGCGGCCTTGGCGCTCTCCTGGGAGGCGCTGAACTCCTCGGCGTTCTCCCGGTCGACCTCCTTGGCCGACTTGTCGTCCGGGTAGAGCGTCTCGTACGGGACGACGAGGCTGTCGTGGCGCAGCCAGCCGGACAGCGCGCCGAAGAGGGTCATCCTGTACTCGGAGCCGGTGACGCGGACGGTCGTCATGTTCAGGTGGCCGGAGTTTCGGTACTTCTTCGGCTTGTCCGCCTGGCCCGGCTGGTCCTTGACGTTGAGCACCGGATCGCCGCCGTGCCCGCCCAGGGTGTTCACTGTGGGGCCCGGCGACATCTCGGCATAGGGCACGTTGAGGAGTGCTCCGACGCAGAACATCGTTATGAGCAGCAGCGCAGAGGTAAGCAGGGTCGCGGTGCGGCGAGGCATGGCACGACAGTACGGGAAGGGTCTGTCAGCCTGCTTCCCGGGCCGGTCCGTCCGGGTTCGCGTGCGCCGGCGCTCCCGCGGAGGCGAACTCCGCGTCCTTCTTCCGCCTCCGCCACCGGGCACTCCGTCGCGCTTCCGCGGCGTCCACGACATCGGCGGTCGGGGCGTCGGTGTGCGCTGCGTCGGCGCTTGCCGCGTCGCTGTTCGCAGCTTCGGCGTTCACGGCGTCGGCATGCGCGGCGGGAACGTCGGAGCTTTCCGTACCGAGGTGGGTGGGTGCGTCGGTGCCGGAGCGCTCCATGGCGGCCCGGAAACGTTCGTACCCTGCGACGCCCGCGGCGTCGGGTGTCCTGGCTCGGCGCCGCCCGACCCAGCTTCCCCACAGGCTCGCGGCTACAGCGGCGACCAACGGAATCAGCAACCAGGCGAGAGCCGCCATCTGGAACCTCCCGACCCCTCGTAAGGTGCCTCCCGGGCACACGGCCCGGCGACCGGCAGACCGGCCGATGAGCAGATTAACCGTCGGTTTTCCAACGGTCGGTTCCACGGCCCGGTTACGCAACCGGAGGGAACCGCACTCGCGTGCGCGGCGGGGTCGGTCGAACGGTCTCGGCAGCGGGCGTCAGACGCCCACCCACTCCTCGCTGCCGTCGGAGAACGTCTGGTGCTTCCAGATCGGGACCTCGTGCTTGAGGTCGTCGATGAGCTTGCGGCAGGCGTCGAACGCCTCGGCACGGTGCGGGCAGGAGACGGCCACCACGACGGCCAGGTCACCCACCTCCAGGTCGCCGACGCGGTGCACTGCCGCCAGGGCGCGCACCGGATGGTCGGCGACGACCTTCTCGGCGACGCGGCGCAGCTCGGCCTGCGCGCTGGGGTGCGAGGAGTAGCCCAGACGAGCGACGTCGGTGCCGCTGTCGTGATTGCGGACGGTACCGACGAACAGCGCCGTCCCGCCGGCGGCGTCGTCACCGACCGCGCTGAAGACCTCGTCCACGGACAGCGGTGCCTCGCGGATCTCCAGCAGGCGGATGGGGTCCTCGGCCCCCTGCTCCCCCGGGTGGTCGGAGGACCTGCCCCGGCCGGGTCCGTCGGCGTCGTCGTACATCTGTGCCATGCCGGTCATGCTGCCCTACCCGTCGCGAATCCGGAACACCTGGCTGCTGCGCTGCGGCACCGGCTGCCGTACTGCGACGACGCCCGGCTGCCGCACTGCCCGGGAGTCCCAGGGGTGCCAGGGCTGCTGCTCACAGTCCGCGCCGCTTGCGGGCCCTGCGTACCAGTGCGGCGGTGCCCAGCAGCGCGACAGTCGCACCCGCGGCTCCGGCCGCTGTCGCCGCTTCCGTACGGCCCAGCCGCCGCCCGGCGACCGTATGCCTGCCGGAGACCTCTTCCAGGAGTGCGGCCAGGACCTCCTCGTTCGTCCAGCGGGGCCGCCAGCCCGCGTCGTGCAGCCTGCTGCCGCTGACGACCCACGGGTACATGGTGTAGGCCAGATCCGCAGCAGGAGACGGAGTCAGGCCGAGACGGTGCAGCCGGGAGGCGGCGCCCAGCGCGACGCTGGAGGGCAGCTCCATGCGCCGCATGCCGGTCAGCTGCTCGACCTCCTCCTGCTCCAGCCAGCCGTCGCAGCCGACCACCATCTCCCCCTCGACCCTCTCCAGCGCGGCGTACTCCAGCGCCGTGACGAGGTCCTCGACGTGGCAGAACTGCCAGCAGGGCCGCGATCCTGCGACCACCAGGAGCCGCGGTGACTCGAAATGGCGGGTGAGCGTGGTGTCCGTACCCGCGCCGACCAGCACGGTGGGTCGCAGGACGGTCACATTGAGGCCGGGGTGGGCGCGGGGCGCACGGCGGGCCAGGCGTTCGATCTCCAGGAGGTCGCCCACCCCTGTCGCGTCCGCGGTGGCCCGCAGTTCGGCCTCCTCGGACAGCGGTACGTCGTTGTCCTGGAGCGCTCCGTAGACCATCGCCGAGGTGCACAGCACCACCCTGTGCACGCCCGCCGCTGCCGCCGCGGTCAGCACCGTCTGGGTGCCGCGCACGTTGTAGGCGGTGCGGGCCGCCGGGTCGGTCTCCAAGTCCAGGTCGAGTGCCAGGTGGACGACGACATCCACCGGGTCGCCGTCGCCGCGCAGCCGGTCGGCGATGGCCGGGTCGCGTACGTCCAGCGTGTGCCACTGGGCCTCGGTCACCTCGCCCCGGCGCTCGTCCAGGGCAATGACCTGCTTGATCTCCTCGGAGGCCGCCAGCCGCTCGGTGAGCAGCGCGCCGACCCCTGCGGCGGCACCGGTGACGGCGACGGTCGGGGTTCGCGCTGCGCGAACGTGGGACTCGGAGGAACTCACCGGGCGTCTCCAGTGGTTGTTTCTGGTACGAGGTGCGCAGGCTCCATCCTGCCTGACTGGTGTCTAGGCTGGGGGCAGAGCTCGCAGATCCCACCCAGGACATACCGACGCAGACCCAGACCGCACCCGGGACACGCAGACCGTCCGGGAACGACCAGACCGTCCTACGAGACAGAGCCGAGGAAACCCGTGAGTGACACCCCATTCGGATTCGGCGTACCTCCTGAGGAGCCCGAGGACGGGGACGACGGCAAGAAGAAGCCGGGCGGCGGCCAGCCGAACCCGTTCGGTTTCGGCGGCGGCCCGGGCTCCGGCGGCGCCGACAACCCGTTGGCCGCGATGTTCGGCTCGCTGGGCGGCGGGCAGGGCCAGATCGACCCCAGCGACCTGGGCGCCGCATTCCAGAAGCTCGGCCAGATGCTCTCCTACGAGGGCGGCCCGGTGAACTGGGACATGGCCAAGGACATCGCGCGGCAGACCGTTGCCGCGGGCGCACAGGACGGCTCCAAGGACGCCTCTGTGGGACCGCACGACCGCGCGGCCGTCGAGGAAGCCGTACGCCTGGCCGACCTGTGGCTGGACGGCGTGACATCGCTGCCGTCCGGGTCCGGCACGGCAGTGGCCTGGAGCCGCGCGGAGTGGGTCGAGGCCACCCTGCCGGTGTGGAAGGACCTGGTCGACCCGGTCGCCGAGCGCGTCGGCGCGGCCATGGGCGATGTACTGCCCGAGGAGATGCAGGCAATGGCCGGCCCGCTGCTCGGCATGATGCGCTCCATGGGGGGCGCCATGTTCGGCACGCAGATCGGGCAGGCGCTCGGAGTGCTCGCCGGCGAGGTCGTCGGCTCCACGGACATCGGGCTCCCGCTGGGACCGGCCAACAAGGCGGCACTGCTGCCGGTCAACATCGAGGCACTGGGCAAGGGCCTGGGCATCCCGCAGGAGGAGGTCCGCCTCTACCTGGCACTGCGGGAGGCCGCACACCAGCGGCTGTTCGCGCACGTCCCCTGGCTGCGCTCGCACCTCTTCGGCGCCGTCGAAGGGTATGCGCGCGGCATCAAGGTGGACACCGCCAAGCTCGAGGACGTGGTCGGCCAGATCGACCCGCAGCGCCCCGAGGAGCTGCAGGAGGCCCTCCAGCAGGGCATGTTCCAGCCCGAGGACACCCCGGAGCAGAAGGCGGCGCTCGCCCGGCTGGAGACGGCGCTGGCGCTGGTCGAGGGCTGGGTGGACGCGGTGGTCCACGCGGCGGCCGAGCCGCACCTGCCGTCCGCCTCGGCGCTGCGGGAGACGCTGCGCAGGCGGCGCGCTTCCGGCGGTCCCGCGGAGCAGACCTTCGCGACTCTGATCGGCCTGCAGCTGCGCCCCCGCCGGCTGCGCGACGCGTCCCGGCTGTGGGCGTCGCTGGCGGACGCCCGGGGCGCCGAGGGACGTGACGCCCTGTGGGAGCACCCGGACATGCTGCCCACGGCAACCGATCTGGACGACCCGGACGCCTTCGTCCACCACGAGCAGCCGGACTTCTCCGAGCTCGACCGGATGCTGGGCGACGCGGCTGCAGGCTCGGCGGACGGACGTTCCGACGCCGAGCGCTCCCAGGAGGCTCGTACCGAGGACGAGCACCCCGGTGACGGTCGTTCCGAGGGAGGGCGCTCCGAAGGACGGTCCGACGGCGGCAAGGGCGACGCCGAGGGCGGCGAGGGCGAAGGCAAGCAGTGAGCGCGCCGCTGGACGGACTCCGCGCGGACGCGGAGCGCGTACTGGAGCAGTGGCGCAGCCGGGACCGCGACCTCTCGCAGGAGCAGCTGCGGCAGGAGTATCTGCGCCACATCGCCGACCAGCCGGACGGCATGTGGAAGGCGTGTGCCACCGGGCACATCACCGCCAGTGCGCTGGTCGTCGATCCGCTCAGCGACCGGGTGCTGCTGACGCTGCACCGGAAGCTGGGCCAGTGGCTCCAGATGGGCGGCCATTGCGAGCCAGAGGACACCACCCTGGCCGAGGCCGCGCTGCGGGAGGCCACGGAGGAGTCGGGCATCACCGGGCTGACGCTGCTGCCCGGTGGCCCGCTCCGGCTCGACAAGCACCGCACGCCCTGCGCCTGGCATCTGGACGTCCAGTACGCGGCTCTCGCCCCGGAGGGAGCCGTCGAGACGATCAGCGAGGAGTCGCTGGATCTGCGCTGGTTCGGCTTCGACGAGGTGGCCGCGGTGGCGGACGAGTCGGTGGTGCGGCTGGCCCGGCTCTCCGCCGAGGCCGTCGCGGTCAGCCCTCGTCCGGACCCTCTCCCCTGACGGGCTGGTGCGGCAGCCGCTCGGCTGCCGCGACGCCCTCCAGATAGCCCCGAGCCCGCTCGGTGCGGGGATATGCCTGCAACAGCCGCCAGAACCGGGGGCCATGGCCGGGCACGAGCAGATGCGACAGCTCGTGCAGCAGCACATAGTCGATGACGTACTCGGGCATGCCCTGCAGCCGGTGGGAGAGACGGATGCTGCCCTCGGCGGGGGTGCAGGAGCCCCAACGTGTGTTCTGGTTGGTCACCCAGCGGACCGACGCAGGCCGGGCATGCCCGTCGAGATACTGCTCGGACAGCTGCGCCGCGCGCCGGGCGAGGTCGCTGTCGTCGAGCATCCGCCTGCTCTCCTGCGCGGCGAGCTTGTCGAGCATCACGCCGACCCAGCGCGCCTCCTCGTCCGCTGTCATCCGTGCCGGAAGCAGCACGACAGTGCGGTCCCCCTCCCGGTACGCGGAGACCGTGCGGCGTCGGCGCGTGCTGCGGCGCACCTCGATTGCGCTCTGGCTGGTGCTGTTCAGCGGGTCGGCGGGCACGCCAAGACGTTACCCGCTGCCGACAGCGGAAGTCCCGCCTCCAGCCTCGTTCGAGAGCGAAAGGCAACAGGAGCCGTGGCACGGCCAAGACGAGCAGCTCCCGGTTGTATGACTAATACCGGTGCCTGTGGATAACTCACTCCGCCCGCTCCGCCCGTCACGGCATGCTGTCACCAGTGATCGACGGCCGAGCCGGGGCGACCCGGCGAGTCAGGGGGGAACGTGCACCCGATGATCAAGCCTGCGCTGCGGCGGGGCTGGCGGGACAGGCAGACGGTGCAGTGCGGCATGGCACCCGCACACGCAGTGCTGCTCGGACCGGTGAGCGACGCGACGGCGGCGTTCCTTGAGCTGATGGACGGCACTCGCAGCATGGAGCGGCTGAAGCAGGAGGCCCACCGCCTCGGATTGGCAGCCCAGACACCGGCGAAGCTCACCGAGCGGCTTGCCGCAGCCGGCGTGCTGGACGACGCGACGGCCGACCGCGACGCCGCGTCGACCGTCACCGACCGGCTGCGGCCCGACCTGGCGTCGCTGTCCGTGGTGCACCGCGAACCCGGCGGCGGAGTCCGCAGGATCGCCGCACGGCGAGCCGCGCGGGTCCAGGTGCGCGGGCTCGGACGGGTGGGCGCCGCGGTGGCCGCGACACTGTCGGCTGCAGGAGTGGGCCAGGTGGATGTGGTGGACGGGGGCGTGGTGGAGGAGTGGGACACCGCACCCGGCGGGCTGCCGCCGGAACAAGTGGGCACCCGCCGCGACGTCGCAGCACGCGGAGTGGTGCGCAAGTCCCGGCCCTGGCGGAGCCGATCCCGGTCTGAGGTCAGCCTGATCGTCGTGACGCCACGCGACGGACTGGACGCCTACGCACCGGACCCGGAGACCACCGAGCGGTTCATGGGCGCAGGCACTCCACATCTGTACGGCGGGGTGGTCGAGGCCACCGGTGTGGTGGGACCGCTGGTGCTGCCCGGCTCCTCACCGTGCGCCGAGTGCCTGGCGCGTACCCGGGCCCAGCGGGAGCCGAGCTGGCCGATGCTGGTGGGGCAGTGGCGGACGGCGAGCAGGCGGCGCACGGGGGTCCCCGCCTGCGACACCGCGCTGGCCACGATGGTGGCCGGTGCCGTCTCCTCCTACGCGCTGAGCTACCTGGACGGCGACGGCGCCTGTGCGGTGGGCTACCGGTTGCGGTTCGCACTGCCCCACCTGCTGCCCGACACCGAACAGTTCACCGCGCACCCGGAGTGTCCATGCGGTGCCGCTTCGGTGACCTCCCCACCCGCGGACTCACCAATGACCGAAGGCACGCGACAATGACCAAGTGGCCGACGTCCTCGGTGCTGTCTCGGTTGAGCTGTCAGGGAGTTGGAGGGACGCATGTCTGATCTTCCCCGCAAGGCGGTGACGCGCACGGCCAAGCTGGCTGCCCTGCCGCTGGGCTTCGCGGGCCGCTCCGCCTTGGGGCTTGGCAAGCGCCTCGGGGGCATCTCCGCGGATCTCGTCGGGCAGGAGCTGCAGCAGCGGACCGCCCAGCAGCTCTTCAAGGTGCTGGGCGAGTTGAAGGGGGGCGCCATGAAGTTCGGGCAGGCCCTCTCGGTCTTCGAATCCGCCCTCCCCGACGAGTTGGCAGGCCCCTACCGCGCCACCCTCACCCGCCTTCAGGAAGCCGCTCCCCCGATGCCCGCCGGCACCGTGCACGGTGTGCTGGCGGAGCAGCTGGGCGAGGGATGGCAGGAGTACTTCACGGAGTTCGACGACAGACCGGCAGCGGCGGCCTCCATAGGCCAGGTTCACCGCGCTGTCTGGCACGACGGCCGGGATGTCGCGGTGAAGGTGCAGTATCCGGGCGCGGGCGAGGCGCTCGTGTCCGACCTCACCCAACTGGGCCGGTTTGCCCGCCTGCTGGGACCGCTGATCCCGGGCATGGACATCAAGCCGCTCATCGCCGAGCTGCACGACAGAATCACCGAGGAGCTGGACTACAGCCTGGAGGCGGACGCCCAGCACACCTACGCGGAGGAGTACGAAGCAGACGAGGACGTCGTCGTTCCCCGAGTGGTGCATCAGGCCGACCAGGTGCTGGTGTCGGAGTGGCTGGAGGGCATACCGCTCTCGGAGGTGATAGCCGAGGGCAGCCAGCAGGAACGGGACCGGGCTGGACAGTTGCTGAGCCGCTTCCTGTTCTCCGGCACCGTCCGCACCGGGCTGCTGCACGCCGACCCGCACCCGGGCAACTTCCGGCTGGTGACCGGGGACAGCGCCGACCCGGAGGAGTGGCGCCTGGGCGTGCTGGACTTCGGCACCGTGGACCGGCTGCCCGACGGACTGCCGCCGACCATCGGTGAGGTGCTGCGGATGACGCTGGACGGCGATGCGGAAACCGCCTACGAGCTGCTGCGCGACGAGGGCTTCGTCAAAGAACGGATAGAGCTGGAGCCAGAGGCGGTCCGGGAGTATCTGCTGCCGATCGTCGAACCCGCCTGCGTCGAGGAGTTCACCTTCAGCCGGGAGTGGATGCGCGGACAGGCGGCCAGGGTCGCCGACCCCCGCTCCCCGGCACACCAGCTGGGCCGGCAGCTCAATCTGCCGCCGTCGTATCTGCTGATCCACCGGGTGACGCTGAGCACGATCGGTGTCCTGTGCCAGCTCGGTGCGACGGTGCGGATGCGGGACGACATGGAGACCTGGGTCCCCGGCTTCGCCCCCGCCGCGGCGCAGCAAGAGACGCCCGGCGAGGAGGGGACGCCAGACCCCGAGCCGGAGAGCGAGGCTGGGGAGCCGTCAGAAGCGGTGCTCTGACGCACGCCTGGCGTGGCACAGGTGCCGAGCGGCCCGTGGTGGCAACGGCCGAGCGGCCTGTGACCGCGGGCGCCGAGCGGCCGACAGCGGGGGCAGACGGGGGTGCCCCTATGGGTTTCGTCAAGGCGTGGAGTGGATCGGGGTTCGTAGAAGGTGCCGTCGCGGAGAGCCGTGCGCTCCGAAGGCGGAGAGCCGTGCGCTCTGAAGGCGGAGAGCCGTGCGCTCTGAAGGCGGAGAGCCGTGCGCTCTGAAGATCGTGCCGTCGGTCTCCTGAAGGCGCGATGTCAGACCCTGGGGATAGTGTCCCCCGCTACTTGGTCGCCTCCCCGTCGAAGGAGTCCTCTTGAGGGACGCGTACTCTCCCATCCCCGAACTCAACTTGCTCAAGGAGTTCGAGAACAGCCTCGGAGGGCAGTTCTTCGCGCCCGGATTTGAGCTGATCGAGTACAACGACGACCTGGACTGGTTCTGCGGCGACGCACCCGACGCATACCTGGACCGGCTGATCCCCTTCGCGTACGCGACGTCCTCTGGCTCGTTCTACGCTTTGTGGCGCTGTGACGATCGCACCGACCTCGCCACCCTGCCCGTGATCTTCTTCGGTGACGAGGGCGATCTGTGGGTCGAAGCCTGCAACCTGCGCGAACTCTTCAAGCTGCTCGCCACTGAGCCGGACGACTCCGAGGACCGCGCTCGCCTCGCCTCCGCACGCCAGAGGTATCTCATGTGGCTGCAGCACAACTTCGGGCTCACGCCGCTCGACAACCCGGACGACGTCGACGGGGAGGTCCTGGCCGAGTACACCCGGCGGTTCGCCGTGTGGGTCTCGGAGTTCGCCTCTGGAGACCTCCTCGATCACGTACTCAGCGCGCTCGACCTGGACATAGCCACATCCTGACTCAACGAGGCCCCCTCGGTCGCGGGGCCCCGGGTTCCGTCAACCTGTGGGGCGGATTGGGGGCCGTAGAAGGTGCCGCCGCAGACATCGCGAAGAGCACGTCGGCTCGTCGTCTCGCGAGGCAGAGGAGCGCTTGGGTGCGGTGCTTTCCTCGAGCGATCTTCTTGTCGTCGTGGCCCGCGAGACCGGGTCGGCCAGGGCCGCGAACGCGGACAGGAGGAAGGCGCGTTTGAGCTGCTTGTTTCCCCGGCGGGAGGACTGTTCTGCGCGGATCGAGGAGCCCGAACTGCGGGTCGCCGGGGCGAGCCCGGCGCAGGTAGCGAGGTGGGCTACGGTGGGGGAACTGCCGTGGCCGACGTCGATGAGGATCCTGGCTCCGGTCCTGACGCCGATGCCGGGCATGGACGTCAGGACCTTGGAAAGAGGGTGCTCCTCCAGCCGTTGCTCGATCCTGGTGGCGAGGAGTTTGCGCTGGTCAAGGACGGCTTGGAGCGAGCTGGCGAGACCGGAGACGATCAGGGCGGCCGCGTCCGTGCCGGGGACGGCGACGGTCTGTTCGTCGAGCGCGGAGAAGACCGACCAGTCGGTCGGCCATGTGCGGGGCCTTCGGGCCTATCAGGTTGACCAGTCGGCGTCGTCCGGCCGTACGGATCAGGGCCGGGGAGCCGAACTGGTTCAGCAGTCTGAGGACGGCCGGGTGATGGATGCGCGGTCCCAGAACGCGTTCGAAGTGCGGGTGGATCTGGGTGAGCATGCCGCGCAGCCGGGTGCTGATGCGGGTGGCCTCGCCGGCCAGGTCGTCGTCGAAGCCGACGATCACCTCCAGCTCGGCGACAGTCTCGTCCTCCAGTTCGATGGAGCGGAGTGTGTAGGCATGGACCGGGCGGCATCGGCGATGACGAAGGCGTCGCGGGCGTCGGTCTTGCCCTCGCCGGCCGCCGGGACAGAGGTCGGCGATCCGGCGCGTCGTGAGCCCGGGCAGGTAGGCGACCTGGAAGCCCAGGTGGCGTGCCACCGCGATGGGCAGGGCGCCGATGGAGGCCGACTGGTCGACGAACATTAGGACGGTGCCGTGTTTTGCCTGCAACTTCGCGAAGACCTCGCGGAGTTCGGGCTTGCTGTTGGGCAGCCGCTTGTCAAAGGCTGGCCTACTTCCCCGTCGGGGTGACGGCGGTGGCAGGAGGGGGGACCTCCAGCGCAGCAGCAGGCAGACAGCACCAAAAAGCAGTGCCAACAGCAGAGAGCCGGGGCGGTTGCCCCGGCTCTCCGGTTGGTCAGATCACTGCATCACGGCCATTGCGAGGGCACGCCGCGCGCGGAGGGTGGCGCGTTCGGCCCGGCGCTGGAGGCGGCGCGCGGACATCAGCCGCAGCGCCCTCCGTTCTGATTCGGCCTCGTGCAGCCTGTTCTGTATTTGCGCTCTCGCCAGGCTTTCTGGCATGAGTTGCATGTCGCGGGTCCTGTTCTGACGGACGACTGTCGCGTCGGAGTGGGTGCGTGCGGTGGTCTCGTGGATGGGTGTCATCGTCGGGTCCTGCTTCGTGAGGTGGCGCGTGCGGGGGTCCAGCGCCGACGGGCTGTCGATCGTTCCGGCAACCGCCTTGCGGCGGGCGGGCGATCCATGACGACGGGAGCTCATGCCGTCACCGGGTTCTTACGCGGACGGCCCCGCGGACGCTTCCGCGGAACGACGACGCCCTGGACGAACAGCTCGCCGCCCCAGACACCCCAGGGCTCACGGCGGTCCTTGGCGCCGGCGAGGCATGCCTCACGCAGCGGGCAGGTCTGGCAGAGGGACTTCGCGTACTCGACGTCCGCGGGGGACTCGGCGAAGAAGACCTCCGGGTCGTAGGAGCGGCAGGGCACATCGACGCCGAGCCGCTCGATGGCGTCGTCGAGCTCGGTGAGGGTGATCTGCGGGGCAGTCAAGGGGTCCTCCGTGGTGAGATCAGGCGGGAGAGAAGGCGCGGGGCGCAGCGTGTCGGGGTGCGTCTCGGTGTGCACTGCGGTTCTTCCTGTCTGTTGGGTGTCTGTTGTCGTGTCGGGCCGGCTGGTGGCCGGTCGGGGCAAACAGAAGGGCCGCGGATCCCGATGTGGGTTCCGCGGCCCTGGAAGGTGCCGACCTGATCTTGCCGATCAGGCTGGATCTCTCCAGGGTCGGAGGCCACGGAAGGCCCACATCGTGTAGCGCTGCTTCTTCTGGCGTCCTTCGCCGGCACCGTTGGCCGCGGAGCCGCTGGCAAAGGCTGCTGCCTGTGCAAGTGCTGCTACCTCGGGTGCCTTGGTCGGTCGCTCATTGCCGACCGGCGTGACGCCGGACAGACCGGTGCCGTGGAGGCGGGAGCCGAGCAGGCAGGCGGAAATGACCGAGTGATCGGTCATTTTGAGCTGGGAAATGATCGTGGCCACTGGTCTCGCCTCCTCTCGGCGTCTCGGGGACCTGCCGCCAGGCCGGTCCGGAAATGTTCAGGACTAAGTACAGCATGGAAGAGGCGGAGCGAAAAGGCCCGCCCTCTCCATGTCCGGAAGGCTATGAGGCTCCATGCGGCGCGCGCAAACTATTTTTCGCGGCTTTCTGTCACAGCTTCTGTGACAGAGACCGAACGACCCTCGGCCGCAGGTCACTCGCGCTGCTCAGCGTCCTGTTCGGAGCCTGCCGGAAGCTCCTCGCCCGCGCACAGGGCGAGCACGTCGGCACCGAACTGCTGGAGCTTGCGGGTGCGGACGCCAGAGATCCGGGAGAGCGCCGCCTCGTCGCCGGGGACGGTCTCGGCGATGGCGAGGAGGGTCTTGTCGGTGAAGACGCAGTAGTCCGGCTGTCCCAGCAACGCGGCCTGCTGCGTGCGCCATTGCTGCAGCCGTTCGTACAGCACCTCGTCGAGCTCCGATGGGCAGTCCTCGCAGCGCATCAGCTTGACCTCGCCGGGGTCGGTCAGCGAGCGCCCGCACACCCTGCAGCGCGCCGGGGCTCGGCGAATCCGCTCGCGGCTCCCGGCCGGTCCGCGCCCGGCCCCGCCGCCGCCGGTGACGCTGCCGCTGACGGCTCCGGCCGGGGTGGCGCCCGCGCTGGTGCCGGGGCGCAGGCCCTTGAGGAAGCGGCTGGGCTGTCGGCTGGGGCGGCCGCCAGGGGAGCGGGCGAGGGCCCAGGAGAGAGTCAGGATGCGGCGGGCGCGGGTGATGCCGACGTAGAGCAGTCTGCGCTCTTCCTCTATCTGCTCGTCGGTCTTGGCGTAGGTGATCGGCAGCATGCCGTCGGTGAGACCCACGACGAAGACGGCGTCCCATTCCAGGCCCTTGGCGGCGTGGAGCGAGGCGAGGGTGACGCCCTCGACGGTGGGGGCATGCTGGGCTCTGGCCCGTTCGTCCAGCTCCGCGACCAGGTCGGAGAGGGTCGCCCCGGGATGCGCTGCGGCGAAGTCCACGGACAGCCGCACCAGGGCTGCCAGGGATTCCCAGCGGTCCCGGACGGCTCCCGATCCGGCGGGGGCCTGCGAGGTCCAGCCCTTGGTGCCGAGGACGGCACGGACCTGGGAGGGGAGGTCGACGGCGTCGTCGAGCAGCGCGTCGTTCCCGCCGGCGCGGGCTGCTCCGCGCAGCACCACGAACGCCTCGCGCACTTCGGGCCGTTCGAAGAAGCGCTCCGCGCCGCGGAGTCGGCAGGGGACTCCTAGGTCGGCGAGGGCCTGTTCGTAGATCTCGGACTGGGCGTTGATGCGGTAGAGCACGGCGATCTCGCTGGCGGGGACGCCGGAGCCGATGAGGTCCCTGACGCGGCGTGCGACGCCCTCGGCTTCGCCCGGTTCGTCGGCGAACTCGGCGCAGACCGGGTCGGGGCCGGGCTCGCGCTGGGAGACGAGCTCCAGGCGGTGTTCGGCGGCGCGGCCGCGGGCCTGGGCGAGGAGTCCGTTGGCGAAGTGGACCACCTGGGGGGTGGAGCGGTAGTCGCGGACGAGTTTCACGACCGTGGCGCTTGGGTGTCTGGTGCGGAAGTCGAGGAGGTGGTCGGGGGTGGCGCCGGTGAAGGAGTAGATGGTCTGGCTGGCGTCGCCGACGACGCACAGGCTCTCTCGCTCGCCTACCCAGAGCTCCAGCAGCCGCTGCTGGAGGGGGCTGACGTCCTGGTATTCGTCCACCACGAAGTGCTGGTACTGGCCGCGGACTGTTTCGGCGATGTCCTGGCGGTCCTGGAGGATGCCAACGGTCAGCAGCAGCACGTCCTCGAAGTCGATCATTGAGCGCTCGCGTTTGAGCTGCTCGTAGAGGGCGTAGATGCGGGCGATCTCGGCCGGATCGCGGGGGGCTTGGCGGCCTGTCTTCGCAGCGGCGGCCGAGTAGTCCTCGGGCACGGTCTGGGTGACCTTGGACCACTCGATCTCGCTGGTGACGTCCCGCAGCTCGCTGCGGTCGAGCCGGATCCGGCAGCGGGTGGCGGCCTCGCCGACCAGCGGGGCTTTGCGCTCCACCAGCAGGGGCAGTTCGCCGCCGACCGCGCGGGGCCAGAAGAACTGGAGCTGGCGCAGCGCAGCGGAGTGGAAGGTGCGGGCCTGGACGCCTTGGACGCCGAGCTGGCGCAGTCGGCCACGCATCTCACCGGCGGCGCGCTGGGTGAAGGTGACGGCCAGCACCCCGGCGGGGGGCAGGATGCCGGCGCGGACGCCGTAGGCGATGCGGTGGGTGATGGCTCTGGTCTTGCCGGTGCCCGCACCGGCCAGCACGCATACCGGACCGTGCAGGGCCGTCGCCACCTCGCGCTGCTCGGGGTCGAGCCCTTCGAGCACCGCATCGGGAGAGTCGGGCACCTGCGGGAAGAGGGTGGAGTCCGTTGCTGCTGTCACCCCGCCATGCTGCCAGCCCTGCCGGGAGCTGTGGCGCGGCTGTCCACAGCCCGGCCCCATTAGTCATACAACTTTGTCCTCGGGCTTCCCTCTCCGGTTCTTCCTCCGGCTGCCCTCTCCGGTTCCTCCTCGGGCTTCCCTCTCCGGTTCCTCCGGCTTCCTTCCTGCCTCTCCCTCCGGCTTCTTCTCGGGCGAGGGTGCCCCCGGGGGGAATGCCGCAGGGCTGTCGTGCGTTCACTGGACGCACCGGACGAGACGAAGGAGCAATGGAGAAAATGGCGGGCACTGTGACGATGTACAGCACCACCTGGTGCGGCTACTGCCGTCGGCTGAAGGGCCAGATGGAGCGCGAGGGCATCGCGTACACCGAGATCAACATCGAGCAGGACCCGGAGTCGGCGGTCTTCGTCGAGAAGGCGAACGGCGGCAACCAGACGGTGCCTACCGTCCTGTTCCCCGACGGCTCGACGCTGACGAACCCCTCCCTGGCGCAGGTCAAGGCGAAGATCGGCGCCTGAGCCCTGTCGGGGCCGCCGCACACGGCCCCGCGGGCCGGGCTCGCCGTCTCAGTCGTGGCGGCGCGGCTGCGGCAGCGGCTTTCCGTACCAGCGTTCGACCAGGCGGGCCGCGATGGAGATCCCCGAGGGCGGAAGCACCTCGCCGGACTCGATCGCGGCCCGCAGGTCGTCGCGGGAGAACCAGCGGGCTTCTTCGATCTCGTCCCCGTCGACCTCGATGCGGGGCGAGGTGGCGCGCGCCATGAAGCCCAGCATCAGGCTGGAGGGGAACGGCCAGGGCTGGCTCGCGATGTAGGTGACGGGGCCGACGGCCACGCCTGCCTCCTCGGCGACCTCGCGGCGCACCGCAGCCTCCAGGGATTCGCCCGGCTCGACGAAGCCCGCGAGCGTCGAGAACCTGCCCTCCGGCCAGTGCACCTGGCGGCCCAGCAGTGCGCGGTCCTGGTCGTCGGTGACCAGCATGATCACCGCGGGGTCGGTGCGCGGGTAGTGCTCGGCACCGCAGGCAGGGCAGCGGCGGATATGTCCTGCCGCCGCGATGAGGGTGCGCTCGCCGCAGCGGGAGCAGAAGCGGTGGGTGCGCTGCCAGTTCTCCAGGCCGATGGCGTGCACCATCAGTTCGCTGTCGCGGTCGGAGAGCAGGACGCCGGCCTCTCGCAGTCCGGCTGGGCGGGCGATGTCGTCCATCCTGCCAGGCAGTGAGTCCTTCTGGAGCGCGAAATAGCGCACGCCTTCCTCGTCGATGCCCAGGAAGTAGCGGTGGGCTTCGGTGAAGGGCGCATCGAAGGACGGCATCATGACGAGTTCTGTTGTGCCGTCCCCCTTGTCCTCGATCAGTGCCTGTCCGCCGGAGACCACGAACACGCGGGTGCTGGGGTGGCTCCACGCGGCTGCCAGCCATGCCTCGTCCAGCCGGTGGTGGGAGGCGCGGTCGATGCCTCCGGTGCTGGTGAGGCTGAGGGGCCGGGTGGTGGCGGACGCTGCCGCGGCGGTCTCGTCGGCGGAGCCCACAGTGCCGGCGGAGCCCGCAGTGTCGAGGCTTCCGGCAGTGTCGGGGGTTCCAGCAGCCCCGGCGGGGCCGGCGGTCTCGTCGTCGGTGCGGTCGGTCGAGGTCGGGATGGTCACTTCTGCTTCCTACTCCCCCTGGGTCGGGGCTCCCCGCCCGGCGGCCGGGTCAGGGGGCGGTTGGCGAGCGTTGGTGAGTCGGTCGACGGGCGGCTCCGGGGACCGGCCTGGCGGGCGCGATGCGGGGTCAGTTCGCGCTCCAGGATGCAGGTCGGTTCGCGCTCCAGTGTGCCGCGAGGTCCTCCCACAGGTACGCGGCCGTCTCGGCGCCCTTGAACAGCAGATCGAGTTCGATCTTCTCGTTGGGGGCGTGCCAGCCGTCCGAAGGGACCGAGATTCCGAGGAACAGCACGGGCACGCCGAGGGCGTCCCGCAGGTCGGCGGCGGGGCCCGAGCCGCCCTCTCTGGTGAAGCGGATCCGTTTCCCGAAGGCGCGCTCCATGGCCCGGGTGAGCGAGCGCAGTGCGGGGTGGTCGAGCGGGGTGAGGCAGGGCCGGGTGGCGCCCCAGAAGGTGATCTCGTGCCGGATGCCTGCGGGGAGTCCGGCGGCGACCCATTCGCGGAGGGACTGCTGGATCTTTTCCTCGTTCTGTCCCGCGACGGTACGGAAGGACAGCTTCAGCTCGGCGTGGGCCGGCACGATCGTCTTGCCGCCGGGGCCCTGGTAGCCGCCGCTGATGCCGTTCACTTCGGCCGTGGGGCGGGCCCAGACGCGCTCCAGTGTGGTGTAACCGCGCTCGCCCAGCGTGGCCCGCGAGTGGGCGGTGCGCAGCCAGGCTTCCTCGTCGAAGGGCAGTTCGGCGAAGAGGGTGCGTTCCTCGTCCGTCAGCTCCACCACCCCGTCGTAGAAGCCCGGGAGGGTCACCCGGCGGTCCTCGTCGTGGAGTGCGGCGGCGAGCCGGGCCGCCTCGGTTGCCGGGTTGGGTACGGCGCCGCCGAAGGAGCCGGAGTGCACGTCCTGGCCGGGCCCGTACAGGTCGATCTGGCAGTCGGTGAGTCCGCGCATGCCGGTGCAGACAGTCGGGGTGTCCTCGTTCCACATGCCGGTGTCGGAGACGACGACGGCGTCGCAGGCGAGGCGCTGGGCGTACGTGCGCAGCAGTGCGGGGAAATGCGGGGAGCCGGACTCCTCCTCGCCTTCGATCAGCAGCTTGATACCGATGGCCGGTGCGGTGCGTCCGGTGGTGGCCAGGTGTGCGCGCAGGCCCAGGGTGTGGAAGAGCACCTGCCCCTTGTCGTCGGCGGCGCCGCGCGCATACAGGCGTCCGTCGCGCTCCTCGGGTTCGAACGGTTCGCTGTGCCAGCCGTCGGTGCGTACGGCGGGCTGGACGTCGTGGTGGCCGTAGACGAGGACGGTGGGCGCTGCCGGGTCGTCGGAGGGCCACTCGGCGAAGACGGCGGGCGCGCCTTCCGTCTCCCAGATCTCCGTGACGGGGAAGCCCGTTTTGCGCAGGGTGGCGGCGAGCCAGTCCGCGCTGCGCCGGACGTCGTCCGCGTGCCCCGGGTCGGCGGAGACGGAGGGTATGCGCAGCCAGTCGGCCAGGTCGACCAGGAAGGCGGAACTCTGGTCCTGGATGAAGGTCCGGACTGCGCTGTCCGGGGCAATACTCATGCCATCGAGCCTAACGGGCCCGGGGTGGTCAGCCGTCGGCCGGATGACTTGCCTGATCGTCCGGGGCAGCCTCGCCCAGCAGCAGCCGCTCCAGTCCTTCCCGGTCCGGCAGCTCCTGGGGCCGCACGAGTTCGCCGCTGCGTACGTACAGGAATGCCGCGCTGACCGCAGACAGCGGCACGCCTTCCTGTTCCGCCCAGGCGAGCCGGTAGACGGCGAGCTGGAGCGGGTCGGCGTCCTGGCCGCGGCCGGTCTTCCAGTCGACGATGTCGAACGTCACACTCCCGTCCGGGGCGCGGTCCCGGTAAACGGCGTCGATCCGGCCCCGGACGACCCGGCCGGCCAGGACGAGCTGGAAGGGTGCCTCGACGCGGTAGGGCGTGCGCTGCGCGTAGGGGGTACGTTCGAACGCCTCCTTGAGGGCGGCAAGATCACGCTCGTCCGCGATGTGTGGCGGCTCACCTCCGTAGGGGCCCTCGCCGTCCGCGCCGGGCAGTTCGTCGGGGCCGAGCAGGGGCAGCGGCAGCTCCTCGAAGCGGGACTCCACCCAGGCGTGGAACCGGGTGCCCCTGCGCGCTGCGGCAGGCTGCGGGGGGCGGGGCATGGGGCGGGCCAGCTCCCGCGCGAAGCCCTCCGGGTCGGCGGCCAGACGCAGCAGCTGGGAGGCGCTCAGCGAGCGCGGCAGTGGTACGTCCCGCACCGCCGTGCGGGAGCGGCGCAGCTCGTCGGTGAGTGCCTCCAGGTCGCGGTCCCAGGCGGCTGCCAGCCGGGCCTCCTCCGGGGTGAGCTCTTCCACGGCCGGGTCCGCCGCCGGGTCCGTCTCTTGGCCCCCTCCCCGGTCCGCCTCGTGCTCCCCCGCCAGATCCGTCCCTTGGCCCGCCGCCAGGTCCGGCTGCGCTTCGCCGGCCGCTGCTTCCAGGTACGACTGCACCCGTTCCGCCGCCGCACGACGCAGCGCCAGCGCGTTCTCGTCCAGGGGAAGCGGCCAGACGCGTTCCTCAGCGGGCTCCTCCAGTGCGGGGTTGGCCGCGCCCTCCTCCGGGGGCTCCGCCCAGTGTTCGACCTCGCCGTGCGCCGGGTCGGCCTCGCAGTGGGCGCGCAGGGCCTCCAGGAAGGCGGAGGGGCCGCGCGGGCGCTTCTGTGAGGGGCCCCACCAGTGGCCCGAGCCCAGCAGCAGGCTGCGCGGGCGGGTGAAGGTGACGTAACCGAGCCGGAGCTCCTCGGTCGCCTGATGGACACGCAGTGCGTTCTCGTGCTCCTTGAGGCCCTTGGCGTTCCACTCGGGCCGGGACGGCAGCGTGGCGGCGTCGCCGCGCAGCGCGTACGGCAGCACCTTGGGCTGGGTGAGCCAGGTCTCGCGCGCCTGCTCGCTGGGGAATTGCTTGGCGACCAGGCCCGGCACCGCGACCACGTCCCACTCCAGCCCCTTGGACTTGTGCGCGGTCAGTACCTTCACCGTGTTCTCTCCACCCGGCAGCGAACTGTCCAGCCCCTTCTCGTACTGCACAGCAGTACGCAGAAAAGCGAGGAAGGCCAGCAGCGTGGCCTCACCGTCCAGCGAGGCGAAACCCGCGGCGATGTCGAGGAACTGGCCGAGCGTCTCGCGCCGCCGGGCCGCCACCGCGTGCGGGGAGGCGGCCAGCTCGACCTCCAGCCCGGTGGCGGTCAGCACCCGGTGCAGTACGTCCATCAAGGGGTCGGCCAGCGAGCGCCGCAGGTCGCGCAGTTCGGCGGCGAGTCGTGCGAAGCGCACCCGTGCCTCCGCCGAGAAGGGCAGGCCGTCGTCGTAGCCGTCGGCATCGAGGAAGGTGTCCAGGGCGTCCGACAGGGAGCGCAGTTCGGTCGGGTCGGCGCCCTCGACGGCCGCGGCCAGCCGCTCGTCCGGGTCGTCACCGGCGCGGTCCCGCTGGTGTGCGACGAGCAGCGCGGCACGGCGTCCCAGCAGTGCCAGATCTCGGGGGCCGATCCGCCAGCGCGGTCCGGTCAGCAGTCGCACCAGTGCGGCGTTGGCTGTGGGGTCCTGAAGCACCTCGCAGACGGCGACCAGGTCGGCGATCTCCGGCAGGTGCAGCAGTCCGGACAGACCGACGACTTCGACCGGCAGTTCACGCTCCACCAGAGCGCCCTGGATCTCGGCGAAGTCGGTGGCACTGCGGCACAGCACGGCGATCTCGCCGGGCGGCGTGCCGGTGCGCACCAGATGTGCGAGGGAGTCGGCCAGCCAGGCGATCTCCTGGGACTGGGTCTCCAGGAGCGCGGCCCGCACCCGCCCCTCCCCCTCGGCGCCGGGTGCGGGACGCAGCGCCTCGACGCCCTCATGACGCTCGCGCAGTGGTGCGGCCAGCCCGTTGGCGAGGTACAGCAGTCGGCCGCCGCTGCGCCGGTTCTCGCTCAGCGACTGGCGGCGGGCCGGGCTGCCGTCGGCGTGCGGGAAGTGGTGCGGGAAGTCGTCCAGGTTGGCGACCGAGGCGCCGCGCCAGCCGTAGATCGCCTGGCAGGGGTCGCCGACCGCGGTGACGGGATGGCCGGTGCCCTGTCCGAAGAGTCCGGCGAGCAGCACGCGCTGTGCGACGGAGGTGTCCTGGTACTCGTCCAGCAGTACGACGGAGAACTGCTCGCGCAGCGCCCGGCCCACCTCCGGCATACCGGCGAGCCGTGCGGCCAGCGCGATCTGGTCGCCGAAGTCGATCCGCTCCTTGGCCTGTTTACGGGCGCGGTACTCCTCCACCAGGCCGAGCAGTTCGTCCCGGGCCCGCGTCGCCTGGGGCACCTTGCGCAGTTTTTCGTTCGTCAGCCGGGCGCCCTGCAGGCCGGCGAGGAGCTCCGCGTTGTGTTCGCGGAGCTGTTCAGGGGTGACGAGGTGTTCGGACAGCTCGGCGTCGAGCGCGAGCAGGTCCTCCACGAGCGCCGGAACGGACTTGGTGAGCGCTTCGAAGGGGCCCTGGGCCGCGCGCAGTACCCCGGCCGCGAGCTGGAAGCGGGTGGCGTCCGCCAGCAGCCGTACGGTCGGCTCGATGCCCAGGCGCAGCCCATGCTCGGTCAGCAGCCGTCCGGCGAAGGCGTGGTACGTGGAGATCTGCGGCTCTCCCGGCTCGTCACCGTCGAGGACGCCGCCGGGCGCCACCGGGTCGGGGTCGGTCACTCCCGCGCGCAGCAGCGCCTTGCGTACGCGTTCGGACAACTCGCCGGCTGCCTTGTTGGTGAACGTCAGCCCCAGGACGCGGTCGGGTGCGACCTGTCCTGTGCCCACCAGCCAGACCACGCGGGCTGCCATGACGGTGGTCTTCCCCGAGCCGGCACCGGCCACGATCACCTGCGGAGCGGGCGGCGCGGTGATGCAGGCCGTCTGTTCCGGGGTGAACGGGATACCCAGCAGCTCGGTGAGCTGTGCGGGGTCGGTGAGCTGTGCGGGCACTCGTAAGACGCTAGCGCTCGCGGCTGACAGATCACCCCCGGGCCGGAGGAAGCTGCCACCCGGCGCCCGCTCCCCCGCCCGAGGCCGCCCGACGCCCCGCGCGACGCCCAGCCCGACGCCCCGGGGGCCTACTCGACGATCTGGCGGCCCTCGGGGCGGGCGGAGCAGGCCGCACGGAAGGCGCAGTGCGTGCAGTGCTGGCCCGGCGAGGGGGTGAAGCGTTCGTCGAGGACCCGTGCCGCCGCGGTCGCCAGCAGCTCGCCCACCCAGTCGCTGCCCGGAGCGCCCTCGGACTCCGGCGTCCCGGAGCCAGGCGCCGTGGATTCCGGCACCGCCTCCTGGCGCTGGACGACCGGCAGTGTGTCCCCGCCGTCGCGTTGGGCGGCACCGAGCCGCAGCTGCACCAGCTCGGCCCCGCCCGGCTCCGGGCGGGACCCGTCGAAGAGGGCGTCGGCCGCGCCTTCCCGTACGGCGAGCTGGTAGACGGCGAGCTGGGGGTGGCGCTCGACCTCGGGCCCGGTGGGGCGGGTACGGCCTGTTTTGAAATCGACCACATACGCGCGCCCTTGGGCATCGCGTTCGACGCGGTCCATGCTGCCCCGGATGCGGACGGCGTTCTCCCCCGCGCGCAGCGTGACGTCGAATCCGTGTTCGCTGCCGACGAGCTCACGGCCCTCTCCGCGCTCCATGACGTGCCAGCGCAAGAAGCGCTCCAGGGCGGCGCGGGCGCTCTCCTTCTCCTGCTGCGACTTCCACGGCGCGTCGAAGGCCAGCCCGTCCCAGACCGCGTCCAGCCGCTCCATGAGGACCGACAGGTCCGCGGGGCTGCTGCCCGAGGCCACCTCGTCGGCCAGCACGTGCACCACGTTGCCGAAGCCCTGTGCGGCAGTGGCCGGCTCGTCCGCCTTGACCTCCCGGGCCAGGAACCACTGCAGGGAGCAGGTGCGCGCAAGCTGCTCCAGTGCGCTGCCGGACAGTGCGACAGGTGCGTCCCGTTCGCGCAGCGGCACGCTGGAGCGCGTCAGTTCGGCCAGCCCCCACCAGCGCTGCGGGTGTGCTGCGGGAACGAGCGGATAGCCCTCCTCGTCGCGCTCGGCAGCGAGCCGGGCCAGCCGCCGCGCGGCCGCGTCCCGAAGCGCGGGCGAGGCTGCCGGGTCGACGGTGGTGGCGCGCAGCTCCGCGACCAGTGCGGGCACCGACAGCGGGCGGCGGGGGCGGCTGCCGACCGGCTGCGGCTCGACACCCAGTTCGGTCAGGAACCGTGAGGGCTGGTCACCGTCCTCCGCCTGGGCGCGGACCGCGGTGACCACGAGGCGTTCCTTGGCGCGGGTCGCGGCGACGTAGAACAGCCTGCGCTCCTCCGCCAGCAACGCCCCTGGGGACAGCGGCTCGGCGATGCCGTCCCGGCCGATGCGGTCCGCCTCCAGAAGGGAGCCGCGCCGCCGCAGATCGGGCCACAGGCCCTCCTGTACCCCAGCGACGACGACCAGCCGCCACTCCCGGCCCTTGGCACGGTGCGCGGTCATCAGCCGTACGGCGGCGGGCCGCACCGCGCGCTGGACGAGGGTGTCGGCGGCGATGTCCTGGGCTTCGAGTTCGTCCAGGAAGTTGAGCGCTCCCCGGCCGCCACCGCGCTCCTCGGCGCGCGCCGCGACGGCGAACAGGGTGCAGACGGCGTCCAGGTCGCGGTCCGCGTTGCGGCCTGACGGACCGCCCCGGCGTGCGGCGCGCTCCAGCCGGACGGGCCAGCTGGTGCCGTTCCACAGCTCCCACAGGGCTTCCTCCGCCGTGCCGCCCCCGGCGAGCAGTTCGCGGGTCTTGCGCAGCAGCAGCCCGAGGCTGTGGGCGCCCTCGACGGACCTCCCGGCCGGTGCCGAAGCCGTGGCACCGGAGTGCGGGGTGTGGGCGACCAGCCGTTCGGGCTCGGCGAGGGCTTCGGCCAGCAGAACGTCGGAGGGGCGCGGCACCCTGGTCCCGGCCGCACGCTCCTCCTCACGCAGCGCCCGCCCGAGGCGGCGCAGGTCTGCGGCGTCCATGCCGCCGAGCGGCGAGGTCAGCAGCGTCAGTGCCGTCTCCGTGCCGAGCACCGTGTGCTCCTCCAGCGCACCGGTGGCCGCCACCCGCAGTGCCGTCAGCAGGGGTGCGACGGCAGGCTCGTGGCGCAGCGGCACATCGTCGCCGTCCACGTCCACCGGCACCCCGGCGGAGATGAGGGCACGCCGTACGACGGGCAGGGAGCGCCCGCCCGCGCGCACCAGTACCGCCATCTCGCCCCAGGGGAGGCCGTCTTCGAGGTGGGCGCGGCGGAGCAGGTCTGCGATGTTGTCCAGCTCGGCGCCTGCTGTCGGATAGGTGAAAACCTCGACCCGACCGCCTTGTGGGCCCGCGCTTTCCGTGCGGTCGGGCTGCGGTGCCGGCCGGAGAGCGCGGTGGGCGCGGACGGCCTCGGCGGGGAGGCGGGTGAGCGGCATCCGGGCCGTCAGCTCACGGGAGGCGGCCAGCAGCCGGGCACCGGAGCGCCGGGCCGTACGCAGCACGCGGACGGGCGCGGGGGCGCCGGAGCGCTGCCGGAACGTGTGCGGGAAGTCGAGGATGCCGTTCACGTCCGCGCCACGGAACGCGAAGATCGACTGGTCCGGGTCGCCGAACGCCACCAGGGTGCGTGCCCCGCCGCCCGCCAGCGCACGCAGCAGCCGTACTTGGGAGGGGTCGGTGTCCTGGAACTCGTCGACATAGATCGCGTCGTAGGCACCGTGCAGCCGGGCCGCGACCTCCTCGCGCCGGGTGAGCAGGACGGCGCGGTGCACCAGTTCGGCGTAGTCGAGCACCCCCTGCATATCCAGTACGTCCAGATACTCGGCGAAGAACCCGGCCGCGGCCCTCCAGTCGGGACGGCCCGCGCGCCGGGCGAAAGCGTCCAGGGCCGCAGGGCCAAGGCCCAGCTCCCGGCTGCGTGCGAGCACGGCCCTGACCTCGTCGGCGAAGCCCCTGGTCGTCAGACAGGCGCGCAGTTCGTCGGGCCAGCCCACCGGCGCCCGGCCCTGGCGCTCCAGGGCGAGCTGCCCTTCGAGCAGTTCTCGGATGTGCAGGTCCTGTTCGGGCCCGGTCAGCAGCCGCAGCGGCTCGGCGAACAGATCGGCGTCCTGGTGTGCGCGCACCAGCGCGTAGCAGTACGAGTGGAACGTCGTCGCCTGGGGAGCGCGTGGTACGCCGCCGACGGAGCCCGCGCGGGCCGCCTGGCGGGGCAGCCGGGCGGGGCGCGCCACCTGTGCGAGCCGGTCCGTCATCCGGTCGCGCAGGTCGACGGCGGCCTTGCGGCTGAAGGTCAGCACCAGGATGCGCTCCGGGTCCGTGCCCTCCCGCACGCGCGCCGCGACCGCCTCGACGAGGGTGGTCGTCTTGCCGGTGCCGGGGCCGGCCAGAACGAGCAGTGGGCCGTCACGGTGGTCAACCACAGCGCGCTGCGCCGCGTCAGAGGCAGGGAGATCGACCCGTTCGGCCAAGGAGCGCACCAGCCGGTACGCACCGGGCTCGCGGGACCGCTGGTGCGCTTCGGCAGTAAGGGAGGGACTCACGTGGATCGCCTAGGGGGAGGTCTGTGCGGAGTGGTGCAGACGCTACGCCAGCGCACACACGTGTCGCAGCGCATCGCTCCTGCACCCCGTACGGCTGCTGTACTCCGTACGGACTGTCCAGCGCATGGGGCCTGTGGGCATGGCGGAAGCTGGGAACTGTGAGGAGCCGCAGCGCGACGTCAACGGGCCTTCCCGTCCCAGCGGGCCCGGCGTATGTCGATGCGCGGGATGTGCCCCTGGCGGCGGGACGCGGCGGTGGGCTCGCGCAGCGGGGTGCCCTCCGCGTGATAGTGCCCCAGGGCCTCGCGCTCCTGCCCCGGCAGTGGTACGCCGTCCGCGCGCACCACACGCCACCACGGGACCGCGCCGCCGTACAGCGCCATCACCCGCCCCACCTGGCGAGGGCCGCCCTCCTCCAGCCACTCGGCGATGTCCCCGTAGGTCATCACCCGGCCGACCGGGATCAGCTCGGCCACCTCCAGTACGCGCTCCGCGTAATCGGGCAGGGGGTCCCCCTGGCCGAAGGCCGCTGGAGGGGGCACGTCCGTCGCACAGGGCGTGGCGGGGCCGTCGGGCAGCTCCTCGTCTCGGGGATCTCCAGGCATGCGGGCCATGGTGCCGCATGCCACCGACAGCGGGGGACCGTTGTCCACAGGCACCCCCGAACGGTCGTTCCCGGACGGTCCCGAACGGCTGCCGATTCGTCCCTCAGATCCCCGGAATGCACCCTCGTGGTCCCGGCGAGCCTTCCCACATGCCACCATCTTCCGGGCGGTGACGAGTGATACGGGACCAGGACGAGACGGCAGCAGAAGGACAGCGGCACGGTGACAAGCCCCACAAGGAGGGCGCACCCGCCGCCGACAGCGCTGCCCGCCCCGCCGGGGACGCCGAGCAGGACTCCGGACAGGAACACGGACAGGATTCCGGACAGGAACCCGAGCAGGAAGCCGGGCAGGACTCCGGACCGGAACCGGGTCAGGAACCCATGCGGGAATCCGGACAGGACTCAGGCCAGGAACCGGCCGGGAAGGCGTCCGACGGTGCCGCGGCCGGGGACGACCCGGCCGGGGAAAGCTCGGCCGGGGACGACCCGGGCGGGGAAAGCTCGGACAAGCCGGACGAGGAGCCGCCCCCCGGCGAGCAGCCGGAGGCCGGCGCGGAGGGGGACCGTATCGAGATCGAGAGCGATGAACCACTGCTCTCGGCGCGGGTGCACCGCCCCTCCGATCTGCTGCGGACGGTGCTCGGGCTGCTGGGCATCGCGCTGGTGCTCGTCATCGCCAACTTCGCGCACGGCACCACCGCCGGGCTCGAACAGGACATCGACAAGGGCACGGCGGAAGCGCCCGACCTGCTCATCAGCCTGACCGGGCTGGCGTCCAGCATCGCCGTGCTGCTCGTACCCGTCGCGTTCGCGATCGAACGGCTGATCAAACGGGACGGGCTGCGGATCGCCGACGGCGTGCTGGCCGCCGTACTCGCGCACGGCGCCTCTCTTGCCGTGGACCTGTGGGTCGCCCAGGCGGCGCCCGACTCGATCCGGGACGCGCTGACCAAGGCCATCACCCCGCAGGACGCCACCACCCCGGTGCACAGCTATCTGGCTCCCGTCATCGCCTATATGACCGCTGTCGGCATGGCGCGCCGCCCCCGCTGGCGGGTGGTGCTGTGGGGCGTGCTGCTGCTGAACGCGACCGCGGTGCTGGTGCCGGGCTACACAACGGCGTTCTCCATCGTCGTCACCATCCTGATCGGCTGGACCGTCGCTTACGGCACGCTGTACGCGGTCGGTACCCCGAACGTCCGACCGACCGGACAGACGCTGCTCGCGGGACTGCGCAGGGTCGGTTTCAAGCCGGTCAGCGCGCTGCGGGTGGAGGACGCCAGCGAGGCCGACCGGCGCGACCACAACGACCGGGGACGCCGCTACCGCGTGACCCTGGAGGACGGCCCGCCCCTCGATGTCACCGTCGTGGACCGCGAGCAGCAGGCGCAGGGTTTCTTCTACCGCGTCTGGCGCAGACTGGCGCTGCGCGGCATCACCCAGCGGCGCAGTCTCCAGTCGCTGCGGCAGGCACTGGAGCAGGAGGCGCTGCTCGCCTACGCGGCCATCTCCGCGGGCGCCAACGCGCCCCGGCTGATCGCCACCTCGGAGCTCGGCCCGGACGCCGTGATGCTGGTCTACGAGCACATCGGTGGCCGCAGCCTGGACGCGCTGCCGGACGAGGAGATCACCGACGAACTGATGCGCACGACCTGGCAGGAGGTCAAGGCGCTCCAGTCGCGCCGTATCGCACACCGCAGGCTGGTGGGGGACGCGCTGCTGGTGGATCGTTCCGGCGCCGTCTATCTGACGGATCTGCGCGGCGGTGAGATCGCAGCCGGTGATCTGATCCTGCGGATGGACATCGCGCAGCTGCTGACGACGCTGGGGCTGCGGGTGGGCGCCGAGCGCGCCGTGGCAACCGCCGTGGACGTGCTGGGCCCGGACGCCATAGCGGACAGCCTGCCGCTGCTCCAGCCCATCGCGCTCAGCCGCAGCACCCGTACGACCCTGCGGCGCCTCGCCAAGGAGCGCGCCCAGCGCGAACGCGAGGCCGTCATCGAGGCGTCCCGCGCCCGCAGGAGCGCCAGGCCCCGGGACGAAGCCGCGGAGCAGGCGGCCGGAGGGCGCGCACACCGCAAGTCGCTGCGGGCGGAGAAGAACGCCGAGAAGAAGGCGATAGACGAGGCGCTGGAGGAGGCCCGCGAGGAGGATCTGCTGGCCCAGATCCGGCAACAGGTGCTGCGGATCAGGCCGCAGGCGCCCATAGAGCCCGCACGGCTGGAGCGGATCAGGCCGCGCACCCTGGTCAGCTTTATCGCGGGCACGCTGGCCGCCTACTTCCTGCTCACCCAGCTCTCCCAGGTTCCGCTCGACAAGGTGCTCGGCGCGAACTGGGCCTGGGTCGGCGGCGCGGTGCTCTTCTCCGCTCTGACCTATGTCTTCGCGGCGATGGCGCTGCTGGGTTTCGTCCCGGAGAAGGTCTCCTGGTGGCGGACCGTGCAGGCACAGGTGGCGGGCTCCTTCGTGAAACTGGTCGCCCCTGCGGCGGTCGGCGGTGTCGCGCTGAACGCCCGTTTCCTCCAGCGCGCGGGGGTGCGGCCAGGACACGCGGTGGCGAGCGTGGGCGCCTCCCAGCTGTTCGGGCTCGGCAGTCACATCACCCTGCTGATGCTGTTCGGCTACATCACAGGTACCGAGCACACGCCCACCCTCTCGCCGTCCCGCGCGGTCATCGCCGGTCTGCTGACGGCTGCGGTGCTCGTGCTGATCGTCACAGCGGTGCCCGCGCTGCGCCGGTTCGTCTCTAACCGGGTGCGCTCGCTGTTCGCCGGTGTGGTGCCCCGGATGCTGGACGTGGTGCAGCGCCCGCAGAAGCTGCTCACCGGCCTGCTGGGGATGCTGCTGCTGACGCTGGCGTTCGTGATGTGCCTGGACGCGTGCGTACGGGCCTTCGGCCATGAGACGAGCTATGCGAACCTCGCCGTCGTCTTCCTGACGGCGAACGCGCTGGGTTCGGCAGCGCCCACCCCGGGCGGGCTGGGCGCCGTGGAGGCGGCACTGATCGCCGCGCTGATCGCCTTCGGGGTGCCGAAGGAGGTCGCGACGCCCGCGGTGCTGCTCTTCCGGCTGCTGACGCTGTGGATGCCGGTGCTCCCCGGCTGGCTGTCGTTCACCCAGCTGACCCGCAAGGGCGCGCTCTGACAGAGCCGCTCGAGGGCGCCTTCCAGCACGCACTCCCGCCTCCCAGCAGGCACGCCGACAGCCCGCCGCGAAACCACCCGTACGCACCACGCAGCGCGCCAAGGGGCGGCGCACGTCCGCACGATGAACGTCCCACCGTCTGTCGGGAGGACGTCCATGCGCCATTCCCGCTCCCTGCGGCCGGGTGCCGCCCTCGTAGCGGCGCTCACAGTGACCGCTGCCGTGACGAGTGGCTGCGGCGGCGACTCGGACAGCACCACAAAGGGCGAGGCCCGGCCGAGCGGCGAGACCAGCCCGGCCGCTTCGAAGAGCGCCTCCCGCTCCCCCTCGGCGCCGTCCACCAGCTCCTCCTCCGGCGGCACGTCCCAGGACCACGGCCCCGCCCTTCCCGGCTCCCTCACCGGGCAGAGGCCGCACTGGTCGCCCTGTCCGGCGCCGAACGCGGCACAGGGCACCGACGCCGGTTCTCCGTCCCCGCTGCCGGGAGGCGGGCGCTGGGAGTGCGCGAGGCTGCGGGTGCCGATGGACTACAGCAAGCCCAAGGGCCGGACCCTCGGGATCGAGATGATCCGCGCCCGCGAGCGCAAGGGCGGTGGCAAGCGCATCGGCTCGCTGCTGTTCAACTTCGGCGGCCCCGGCGGCTCGGGCGTCGCCACTCTCCCGTCCTTCGCCGAGGACTACGAGAAGCTGCGCGGCCGCTACGACCTCGTCAGCTTCGACCCGCGCGGGGTGGGCCGCAGCGAGGGCGTCAGCTGCCTGAGCAACAAGCGGCTGGACGCCTATTTCGCCGCCGACTGGACGCCGGACACCGACGCGGAGGAGCGTCGCCTCTTCACCCGCCAGGAGACCTTCGCGAAGGGCTGTGAGAAGCGGGCGGGCGCGCTGCTGCCGCACCTGACGACCGAGAACACGGCGCGCGACCTGGATCTGATGCGGCATGTGCTCGGCGACCGGAAGCTGCACTACTTCGGTATCTCCTACGGCACCGAACTGGGCGGCGTTTACGCACACCTGTACCCGCGGCATGTGGGCCGCGCCGTCTTCGACGCCGTGGTCGACCCCAGCTCGACACCGGCGCAGGGTTCGCTCAGTCAGAGCAGCGGATTCCAGCTGGCGCTCGACAACTTTCTCGAGCACTGCACAGCACGCGGCGAGGACTGCCCGGTCGGTGAGGACCCCGCGGAGGGCAAGGAGCTCATCACCGACCTGCTGGCCGATCTGGACGCCGAACCGATGCCCACCGACAGCGGCCGCAAGCTCACCGAGGCACTGGCCGAGGGCGGCATCGCCCAGGCGCTGTATGCCAGGGAGACCTGGGATCTGCTCACCCAGGGGCTGGAGGAGGCACTGGTGGACAGCAACGGCTCGACGCTGCTGCTGCTCGCCGACGCGCTCAACGGGCGCAACCAGGACGGCACCTACAGCACGCTCCAGTCCGCGCTGACGGCCATCAGCTGCGCCGACAACAAGGAGCGCTACGGCATGCGGCAGATCAAGGGCAAGCTGCCCGACTTCGCCGAGGCGTCCCCGGTCTTCGGCCCGATGTCCGCCTGGGGGCTGACCTCGTGCCACGACTGGCCGGTCCGCGGCAGGTGGACGACACCTCCGGTGCGGGCCTCGGGCTCCGACCCGATCCTGCTGGTCGGCACGACAGGCGATCCGGCCACCCCGTACGGAGGCACGCGGGCGATGAAGAAGGAGCTGGGCGACGACGTAGCGGTGGAGGTCACCTACAGGGGCGAAGGGCACGGCGCGTACGACAGCCGGAACGCCTGCGTGCGCAAGGTGGTCGACGGCTATCTGCTGCGCGGCCGGGTGCCGAAGGACGGCACCGGCTGCCGCTGACCGGACAGCGCGAGGGGTGGCACGGTCGGCCCCCGACCGTGCCACCCCTCGGCGTCGATGCTCAGTAGACCGGCTTGTCGGGCTCGATCTGGTGAACCCAGCCGATGACGCCGCCGCCGACGTGCACGGCGTCGGCGAACCCGGCGCTCTTCAGCACGGCGAGGACTTCCGCGGAGCGGACACCCGTCTTGCAGTGCAGGACGATCTTCTTGTCCTGCGGCAGGTCCTGGAGCGCGTTGCCCATCAGGAACTCGTTCTTGGGGACCAGCCGCGCGCCGGGGATCGAGACGATCTCGTACTCGTTCGGCTCCCGCACGTCGATGATGTCGACGCTCTCGCCGTCGTCGATCCACTCCTTGAGCTGCTTGGGAGTGATGGTGGAGCCCGCGGCGGCCTCCTGCGCCTCGTCGGAGACGACACCGCAGAACGCCTCGTAGTCGATGAGCTCGGTGACCGTGGCGTTCGGGCCGCAGACCGCGCACTCGGGGTCCTTGCGGACCTTGACCTGGCGGTAGTTCATCTCCAGGGCGTCGTAGATCATCAGGCGGCCGACCAGCGGGTCGCCGATGCCCGCCAGCAGCTTGATCGCCTCGTTGACCTGGATCGAGCCGATGGAGGCGCACAGCACACCCAGCACGCCGCCCTCTGCGCAGCTCGGCACCATGCCGGGCGGCGGGGGCTCCGGGTACAGGCAGCGGTAGCACGGCCCGTGCTCGCTCCAGAAGACGCTGGCCTGGCCGTCGAAGCGGTAGATCGAGCCCCATACGTACGGCTTGTTCAGCAGCACGCAGGCATCGTTGACCAGATAGCGGGTGGCGAAGTTGTCCGTGCCGTCCACGATCAGGTCGTACTGCGCGAACAGCTCCATCACATTGGAGGAGTCGAGCCGCTCCAGGTGCAGGTTGACCTGGGTGTACGGGTTGATCCCCAGCACCGTGTCCTTGGCCGACTCCGCCTTCGACCGGCCGATGTCCGACTGGCTGTGGATGATCTGCCGCTGCAGGTTGGACTCGTCGACCTCGTCGAACTCGACGATGCCCAGCGTCCCGACGCCGGCGGCCGCGAGATACATCAGGGCGGGCGAACCGAGGCCGCCCGCACCCACACACAGGACCTTCGCGTTCTTGAGCCGCTTCTGACCTTCCATCCCGACATCCGGGATGATCAGGTGACGTGAGTACCTGCGGACCTCGTCGACGGTGAGCTCGTCGGCTGGCTCGACCAGGGGTGGCAGTGACACGGAGACTCCGATGGTCGGTGGGACGTGCGGGAAGTCACCCGCCCGGGGGCGGGCTGTTCCTCTCGTAACACTGCCATGGGCTATCTCATTCCGAGACACCTGTTCCAAGACACGAGACGATCGCGTCCCAGTAGCCGGGCAGCGCCGCCCACGGGTCCTGGCCCCTGGCCCGGGTCCGGTCCGTGAAGCACACAGTGCCGGCGCCCTGCCAGCGGGCGATCCGCAGCGCCTCCTCCAAATGCGTACGCGGCAGCGAGTGCACCAGATGACAGAAGCGCTCGGCGGGGTATGCGGCCGTCCACTCCTCGGCCCGGGACCAGCGGTAGTCCGCCCAGCTTCCGGTGTAGGTGACGAGCTGGTCGGCGCACTGCAGATACTCGGGATGCGGGTGGCTGTCGTGAGCCAGCACCAGATGTCCACTGCGCACCTCTCCACAGTGGGCGCGGCCATTGTGCCCGGTTCCGCCGTCGGCACCGCCGCACAGGGCGCGCAGGGTGGCGGTGAGGCGCTGGACGTGCCCCAGCCGGCCAGGGTCGCCGGGACAGTGCGCCAGGCAGAAGCCGTCGACCCGGTACCAGTCGAGGAACCGGTGCGCCTCGGAGACCAGCTCACCGAACGTCCGCGTGCCGTCTCGCATGTCGAGACGGCCGAGCACGGCGACGCCCGCGGACCGCAGCGCGGCTGCGGCAGGGGCACAGAAGGGGTCGGGCCGAGCGCCCGGTCCGTCTGAAATATCCAGCACCACCCAGTGCAGCGGGCCCGCGTCACAGCCGGGCTCGGCGCCGGCGCCGAGCCCGGGACGGGAGAGCTCCGCCCACTCCATGGGCGCCAGCATCGGATGAGCACAGCCCGGCACCCCGAGCCCCAGCCGCTGCCGGACGGCCCCACTGCTGTCACCGGCCGGCCGGACCTGCCCCGGAGGTGTCGTCAGATACGGCATGCCGCCTCCATCCAGATGTCGGCCAGCGACTCCTCCAGGCCGATCCGGGGCCGCCAGCCGAGCCGGTCGCGCGCCGTGCGGACATCCGCCTGCTGCCAGGCTCCGCAGCCGTCGGGATACGGATACGACGCGGGCTGCGGAGGGTGCACCGGGGCGGCCTGACTGCCGTGGTTCTGCGCCGGGATGACAGGGGTGTTGCCGACCGGCCTGCCTGCCAAGCCGTCCGGGCCTGACGCGACACCTGCCGGATGGCCCTCTCCTGCCCCCTGCCCCGGCCCGCCACCCTGCTCGTGCACGGCCCCCGCGTACCCGGCGACGCGGGCCAGCAGCGAGGCGGCGTCCCGCAGCCGCACCGCCCTCCCGGTGCCGATGTTGACGATGCCCTGCGCCGCCGACAGGGAAGCTGCGTGCACGGCCCGCGCGACGTCCCGGACGTCCACGAAGTCGCGCTGCACGCTCAGCCCGCCCAGCTTCAGTTCGCTGTCGCCCTGCTGCATCGCCCGCCGCATCGCCTCCGCGACCCGCCCCAGGGGCGAGCCCGCAGGGGTGCCGGGGCCGATGGGCGAGAAGACCCGCAGCACGACGGCGTCCAGCCCGGAGGCGAGTACCAGTTCGGTGCCCGCCAGCTTGCTCACCCCGTACGGCCCTCCCGGGCGCGGTGCCGCGTCCTCGCCGGTGGAGGAGCCGATCTGGGAGGGCCCGTACTCGGCGGCGCACCCGACGTGCACCAGGCGCGCGCCACAGCCACTGCGGCGCAGCGACTCGCAGACGGCCGCCGTGGCGACCACGTTGTGCCGGATCAGTTCGCGCCCGTTGCCCCTGGTGGTCCCGGAGCAGTTGATGACGACGCCCGGGTGGACGGCATCCAGGAAGCGGGTGAGGGCGCCGGGGCTACCGGTGGACAGGTCGAAGCGGACGTCCGCCTCGTCGCTCCTGCCGAGCGCGGTCAGCTGCACGGCGGGGTCGGCCAGCAGCCGGTCGGCGATGAAACGGCCCAGGTATCCGCTGGCGCCCAGCAGCAGCACTCTCATCGTGCGACCTCCACGGACGAGAGGGGAACCCGGCGCTGCCGCACGCCGGCGTGCGGTTGTCGTCCGGTCGTGCCGCTGTGTGCCAACTGCGCGTGGATCATGGGGGCTTGCTCCTTGTCGGTGTCGCACGGGCGGGTTCGTAAGCCCGTGCCGGAACGTGGGGTCGAGAGGGGGCCTGCGCTCATGCGGGCACCGCCTCCCGGTGGTGTGCCGAGGCGCCGGCCAGCACAGTGGTCGCGTACGCCAGCAGAACGAGCGCCGCACAGCCGCAGGCGGCGAGGGGGACGGCTGCCGCGCCCTGGTGCGCCACCAGCGCCTCCACAGGGCGGCCCAGCACCGCGAGCCCGGGCAGCCGCGCGGCCGGTACGGAGAGCAGTGCCGCGGCCTCCAGCGCGCCGGCCGCGGCGAGCCCGGCCGAGGCCGCGTGCCGGAACCCGTGCGCGGCCAGCAGCAGGGCGACGAACAGCAGCATGCCGAGGGCACCCGCGCCCGCCGCCGCACCGGAGCGCACCGGGATCTGCGGACCCTGCCCGCCCATGGGGACGCCGCCGGCGCCGGGGGTGCCGGACAGGGCGAGGGGGCCATCGATGAGCAGGTGGGCCGCCCACTGGAGCGCCGGGAGACTCACCGCGACGGCGCATACGGCGAGCGCCAGCAGGGGCCGCACTCCGGAGGCGAACTCCCCCAGGCTGCGGCTGCCAGCCAGCCTGCGACGCGCCGCCAGGGCGAACCCTCGCGCACACCACACAGCGGGCGCGACAGCCAGCGCGAGCCCCAACGGGACGGCAGGCGAAGGGATGCGGGGTGCCCCGCCCGGGGACTCGGGCCCGCCGCCCAGCAGTTGCTCCAGCAGCCAGTCGCCGTACAGCGCGTATCCGGTCAGCCAGCAGGCACACAGGAAGAGCGCTGCGGGGAACGCGGACGTGCCGACAGCGCGCGGGACGCGAGGAACGGCGCGTACGGCCACGATCACGCCGACCAGCACGGCAGCCGCGCCCAGGGCACACAGACCGGCCCGCACAGCCACGGGTCCGCCGCTCAGCAGGACGAGCCAGGCGAGCGTGCCCGTACACAGCAGTCCGGGCAGCAGCGGGAGGGCGAACGGCGCCCACCTGGCGGGCAGCCGCCATCCGGCTGCCCTTCGCCACCGCCGCTTGCTCCCGGTGCCTTGGCAAACGCCATGTTCTGCGCGCGGGTCGCTGCCCGACAGGGCGCTGCCTCCCGGGTACGGGGCGCGCGCGTACAGCTCCTCCGCGAGGGAGAAGACATCACGGTGGCGGCACCGGGCGGCCGTCCGGTCGGTGATCCCGCTGGCTTCCAGGCCGGCGGCGATCTCCAGCGGGTCGACGGCGCACTCGCACAACGCCCGGTGCCGGCGCAGCAGTACGCGTACCGGGTCACCGGCCGCGGGATGTGTCGTCATGGCGCTGTCGCCTCCCCCGGCTCGGCACCGACGGCTGCCCGCTCCGACCGGGCCCAGCTCGGCACGTGCCCGCCGCCCGGCACCCGCGGCCCGCCCGGGCGCCGGCCGGGGCGGCTGCTCGTACGGCGCCCCTCGGCCCAGCGGCCCGGAAGATGGGATTCAGTCGGGCGCGCGAAAGGGCGCGCCGCTTCCTTCCCCATGGCGTCCTCGGCCGCGGTCTCCTCCCGGCCGACCGGATGGCGCGACATCAGTTCCAGGTAGATACCGCCGAACGCCTCGACGTTCTGCTGCACCGTGAACAGCTCCAGTGCCCGCGCACGCGCGGCGGCGCCCAGCCGGGCGGCGCGCGCCGGGTCCCGCAGCAGCGCCGTACAGGCGTCAGCCAGCGCACCCGGGTCACGCGGCGGGACGAGGAGGCCGGTTCCGCCGACGACTTCGAGAGCCGCCCCGACATCGGTGGAGACCGTGGCCCGGCCGCAGAACATCGCCTCCACCAGCGGCACCGGAAACCCCTCCACCACGCTGGAGAGCACCACGGCCCCGCCCAGCGCGTAGGCGTCCGCGAGGGTCGGCACGGCAGCGCTGCCCAACTCCTCGAAGGTGACCGGGCTCTCGGCGTCGGGCGCCGTCAGCGGGAAGAGCCGCGCGGCAAGCGCCCGGCAGTGCGCCGGATAGGCACCGTCCCGCTCCCCGGTCCCGTCCGCGTTACCGCACGCCCCACCCGTACGCCCGGCCGACACGCCATCCGGCACGTCCGTGCGCCCGTCCGCCCGGTCCGCGCCCTCAGCACGCCCGCCCGTCTCGACGATCCGCAGCCGCGCCTTCGGCAGCGCCTCGTGCACCCTGGCGAAGGCGTGCAGCAGGGTGCCCAGATCCTTGGCCGGGCTGCTCGCGCCCACCCACACCAGCGTGGGCGTTCCGGCGGACCGCGGACCGTCCGACGGCGGCAGATGTGCGGCCCGCTCGCCCACGGCGTCGAAGGGTGCGGCGTCCATCCCCGGGTAGACGGTGCGCAGCCGCTCGCTGTCGGCACCGCACCGCTCCTGCCAGCGCCGCGCATGGGCGTTCCCCGGGGTGATCAGCTGTGCCTGTGCGTACGCCTCGCGGGCGATCCGCCGCTGGAAGGAGGCGAGCAGCGCCCGTACGGGGGCGCCCGCGACCCCACGTGCGACGGCGCCGAGGGCGCTGGTCAGATAGTGCTCGCGCAGCCGTACGCCGTACTCGCTGATCAGCAGCGGCACCCCGAAAGCCCGCTTGGCCAACAGCCCCGGCAGCGCGGCGGGCCCGGCTCCGACTGCGTGGCACAGGTCGGCGACCGACAGCCCGGGGTCCTCGCCCCGCTGCCCGTACCAGTCCAGCGAGAGGGGGCGCAGGGCGCGCTCCAGTCGCTCGGTGACGGCGAGCAGGTCGGGCACCTGGGCCGCGTGCGCTGCAGGGAGTGCGCCGGGCGCGCGGCAGGCGGACTCCAGGATGCGCACGGCGCTCTCGGAGCGGAGCGCGGTGGCCAGTCCGCCGCGCTCGGCAGCCAGTTCGGCGAGCCCGTACAGACCTGCGGCGAAACGGTCCGCCTGACTCTCGGAGTGTGCGGAGCCGAGGCTGGACGCGGCCGCGGCCCCGCCGGCCGCTGCCGTCGGCCGCTCCACGGAGGCCCGGCCGGTGCCCGCCGGATCGGCGTCCGCGCCGGTTCCGCAGACGGCTTCGGCGAGCGCGGCGAAGTGCTCGCGGAAGCGCCGCTTCTCCCGCCGTCCGTAGGAGCCGCAGGCGAGCCCGCGTGTGCCTCCGGCAGTCGGCCCGGGGCCCCACAGCGGCGCGGTGCGCACCCTGGCGACGTTGGGGGGCAGGTCGCACCAGCCGCTCTCCTCCTGCCGGGCGCTGCGGCTGAGGGCATACACCGCGAACTCGTGGCCGTCCAAGCCGCGCAGCAGGCGGTCGCACCACAGCGCGGACTCACCCCTCACATAGGGGTAACCACCCTCCGTAAGCAGTGCGATGCGCACGTGCGCACCCCCGATCACTCTCGTGGCGTGCCGCGCACCGGACACGGCTCAGCGTGTGGCGCAGCGGCGGAACGTTGAAGACGCAGCAGACGCTATGCAAGCGCCCCCACCGCGTGCTGGACGGTTGTCCGTCACGCCACCAGAAGGGGTGAACACCCGTGACTTTCGTGCGAGTCGCGCGTTCGCACGCTCTTTACCCGGCAAACGGCCGGTGGCGTGAACGCTAACCGCGGGGGAACGGCCAGGCGTTGATGCGGCAGGTCCTGCCGTCCGTGGAGAGGTACTTGGTCTGCTGCATCATCACCGGCGCCGGCTTGCCGTCGGCCGGGCAGCCCACGTGGTCGTGGCCGAGCCGGTGACCGACCTCGTGGTTGACGAGCATCTGCCGGTAGGCGTGCATCTGACCGGGGCCGTACGTCTCGGCGCCGCGCGCCCACCGCCACGCGTTGATCATGACGCGCTCGGTGGCGGCCGAGTCGCAGGAGACTTTCTCCTCGCTGGTGTCCAGGCCGGATTTGGCGCACCACTCGTCGGTGGTGCCGGGGCTGGCCAGCGTGATGACGAAGTCGGCCTTGCCGGAGGAGACCCGCTCGAAGCTGCGCTTGTCGCCGTGCGCCCAACTGCGCTCGTCGTTCAGCGTCTTGTGCACCGCCTCGGCGAACAGCTTGCCGTCCAGCGGCAGTCCGCTCTCGATGTCGACGCGGTAGCGCACCACCTTGCCCTTGCCCGGGGCCTTCTCGTGGCCGGGCACGGGCGTGAACTTGCCGGAGCCCTTCAGGTCGTCGGCCAGCGGGTACTGCCGTGCCATCTTCGTCTCGTACGAAGCCGGCTCGCTGCCCGGGGTGGGGCGTGTGCCACGGTCGGCGCGCTCCGGTGCGGAGGGCACGTCGGCGACTTCCGGGGTGCGCTCGCCGGTCTTCAGCCCCCGGTCCGCCTCCCCGGCGCCGGGCTCGCCTCCGGTGACCTGGGCGGCAACGACGAAGGCCAGCACGGTCGTGATGGCTGCGGCGACGATCCCGGTGGTCGCCTTGGCACGGCTGCCCTGCTTCCGCGGCTCCGGCTCCGGCTCGGCGGACGTCTGCGGCGCAGCGGACGGAGGATCGCCGACGGCGCCGTCCTGACGCACTCCCGTCTCACCCGGAAAAACCGGCCGGGCCGGTGCGGCTGCAGCGGCGTGGGCGGCTTCCGCCGGGTTGCTGCCGGGCCGGACGGCACCGGGGGCACCCGCCGCGAAGACGTCGTCCTCGAAGGCGTCCAGATACTCCTGACGCGGCCCGCCGAACCGCCCCCGCTGACCGGGCACATGGCCGTCGCCGTAGCCCTGGCCATAGCCCTGCCCGTGGCCGTGGTACGGCGAGGGACCACCCTCCGGCTGCTGCGGGTGGCCGCCGCGGGCGGGCTGCTCGTCGGTGAACACCGGCATGCCATGTGCGGGGGTGCCCTGTGGTCCTGGGCGCCCCGGGTACCGACCCTGCCCGGGGGGCATGGCGGGGGACGGGGCGGCGCGGGTACCGGGCGCTGGGACGCCGTACTCCCGTACACCGGTGGCGCCGTGCTCGCCCGGGACGGTGCCGGGGCGGGCCCGGGCAGCTGCGACGGGACCGGGGCCTTGGGGTATCCGGGAGCGTTCCTCTCTGCGCCCGGTACCTGCCTTGCCCTTGCGGCTATGGCGTCCCACTAGTCACCTTCCGGAGTCGCCGGAGCCTGTATGACGGCACCGGCCGAGTTGTTCAGCCGCTGTATCGCCGTGGCCGAGTCGTCGATCAGCTCGCGAACGGCAGCCGCGACGATCTCCGGGTACTCCATCATGGCGACGTGTCCCGCCTCCGGCAGCGCAAGCAGCCGGGAGTCACGGAAAGCGGCAGAGGCACGCCGCGCCATACGGAAGGCGACCAGCTGGTCGCGCCCACCGTAGACCAGAAGCGTGGGTGCCAACACCCGCTCGGCCTGCCGCCACAGCGCGTGCTGCCCACCCAGGGTGTAGGCGTCGACGATGCCCCGCGTCGAGCGGACCATGGCGTCCCAGAAGTACGGCAGCTTTTCCCTGCGTGCGTACTCCTCGGCGGCGATCGCGAAGTCCTCGGGCGAGACCCGTGCCGGGTCGCCGTAACAGAGCCCGAGCACGCCGCCCGTGCGCCGTTCCGGGGGCCAGTCCCGGGTCAGTCTGGTGAACAGCGCGGCGATGCCGGGCACCGCCAGCATCGCCGTCGGCCAGGCGGTGCGCTGCGGCGGGATCTCCGGCAGCGCGGGCGAGACGAGCGTCAGCGTCCGGACGAGGTCGGGCCGCAACGCGGCCACCCGGGTCGTCACCGCGCCGCCCAGGGAGTTGCCCATCAGGTGCACGGGAGCGTGGCCGCAGGAGTCCAGATAGCGGATGACGGCGCGGGCGTGCCCGGAGACCGAATAGTCCCCGCTGTCGGGCGGCGGGGAGTCGCCGAAGCCGGGCAGATCGATCGCCTCACCGCGCACATGGGGGGCGAGCTCACGCATCAGCGCTGACCAGTTGAGGGAAGAGCCCCCGAGCCCGTGCACGTACAGGGCGGCCGGGCGGATGTCGCCGGCCCGGTTCACGCCGTCCTCACGCCGCCCCCGCAGAGCCAGCGTCAGGCCGGGCAACGAGACCGTCCGCAATGTCTCCTGCTCCCCGACGCGAGACCGCGTGAGCGAGGGCGACGGCGCAGCAGTGCGGGCCTTGGAGGTGGGGACTCCCGGCTGCTCGGTCGATGACATGGAGCAATGTTACGAGACGATCACATGCGCCCTCATGTGTTCACCGTCACAAGACGAAGCACACTGGTGTACAGGGGAGGCACGGGTCTTCGCCCGTCGCAGCCGCCGCCGGGAAGCATCCGGAGTATGCGGTGGAGAAGCGGGAGGCATGCGGCGTGCGCCCCCGGTGACCCGCTCGTAGTCTCGTAAGTAGGGCCCGCGTGGTCGGGCCCCGCCTGGAAAGGGGAACGGCATGTCTGTCGATCCGACCGATCCGGAAACCATCGATCCCTATGACGCCTACGACGCCTATGACTCCTACGAGGAGGAACCTGAAGGGAACGGGGCCCCGGAGGCCCCCGAGGCGGACGCGGCGGAACAGCAGGCCGACCTGCTGGCGCAGCGCGACGACCCGCTGACCGGGCGCAGCTACCACGAGGTGGATCCGGCCGACGCGGCGGAACAAGCGCGCGTGGTGGAGCTGAACGAGGACGAGTACCGATAGCGCGTACCGGGCGAATACCGAGGACGCGTACCGACAGAGCACACACGACAGAGCGCGTACCGATACCAGGACGAGTGCCGCCAAAGCGCCATCGCATCGGGACACCTGAGGGAACGGACCCGGACACCGGAGCGAAAATTCGCGGGCCGGGAAGCTACCACCCCCGTTACCGAAAAGTACGATGGCGGCGCAGCGCAGCTCGCGCTCAGGAACATTCAGGGAGGCGGCGTGACAGCCATCGAGCAGACCGAGGCGCGCCCGCGTGGCACGCGTCTGCCCCGCCGGGCACGGCGTAACCAACTGCTGGGCGCGGCTCAGGAGGTCTTCGTCGCGCAGGGCTACCACGCGGCGGCAATGGACGACATCGCCGACCGTGCCGGAGTCAGCAAGCCGGTGCTCTACCAGCACTTTCCGGGAAAGCTCGAGCTGTACCTCGCGCTCTTGGACCAGCACTGCGAGGCGCTGCTCCAGGCCGTGCGCGCGGCTCTGGAGTCCACCACGGACAACAAGCAGCGGGTGGCGGCGACCATGGACGCCTACTTCGCCTTCGTGGAGAACGAGGGCGGCGCCTTCCGGCTGGTCTTCGAGTCCGACCTGACCAACGAGCCCGCGGTCCGCGAGCGCGTGGACAAGGTCAGCCTGGACTGTGCACAGGCCGTCAGCGAGGTCATCTCCGAGGACACCAAGCTGCCCTCGGAGCAGTCGATGCTGCTGGCCGTGGGGCTGTGCGGAATGGCGCAGATCACCGCGCGCTACTGGCTGGGCGCGGGTCAGCAGATTCCGCGTGACGCAGCCGCCAAGCTGATCTCCTCGCTCTCCTGGCGCGGCATCGCCGGGTTCCCGTTGCAGTAGAGACGGTGCCGCGGTGCACCGGGGCGCGGTTGTTCGCTGCTGGCGTGCGACCGCGCCCCCTCTGCGTTGCTGCTGAGAGCTAGGGTTGCTCCGTACGGCGCGGCTGGCCGCGCATCGCATCCCGGGCATCGCCACGGGATACCAGGACCGTCGGAGGGACATAGCCGTGGAGGTCAAGATCGGCGTGCAGCACGCGCCTCGCGAGATCGTCATGGAGAGCAAGCAGACTCCTGACGAGGTCGAGAGCACGGTGGCGGCGGCACTGGAGAAGGGCTCCGGAATGCTCAGCCTCACGGACGAGCACGGCCGGAAGATCCTGGTCCCCTCGGACCGCATCGCCTACGTCGAGATCGGTGAGGCAACGGGCCGCAAGGTGGGCTTCGGCGCGATCTGACCGGGCGGCGCCACCCCGGCGCCCGCACGAGAAGCACGTCATGAGACGCACGCGCGTGAGTCTCCTTCATGAGACTCACGCACGAAAAACGCACAGATGTACGCAGCTGACAGCACAGGCGTACGCAGGAGACGGCGGCCGCGGGATTCCTCCCGCGGCCGCCGTTTCAGCCTCCGTACCCAAGGGGAGGACGGGAACGACCGCGGACCACCGGATCGCGGTCCCGCACCCGGCCCCATCCGAGGAGGTCCTCATGATCTGGGAGGCTCTCGGCTCCGCAGCCCTTGGACTCGCGCTCGCGCTCGCCGCGGCCAGGCGTTTCCCCGAGCGGCTTCCCGACCGGCGGCTGGTGCTGGCGACGGGCCCCGTCGCCGCTCTCACCGGCGGTCTCATCAGCCACACCGTGCTCGGCTCCGGCCATCCGCTGGCGAGCTGGTGCGTCGCACTGGGCTTCAGCACGGCCCTGCTCTCGCTGCTGCTGCGGGACGAGTCGCCGGGACGACGGCAGTGGCGTCAGGACGCACTGCCGACCGCCCCGGCACCGGTCGCCGCGAGCGCCGGCTACGGCCAGAACGCCGACTTCCGGCAGGACGTCGGCTTCCGGCAGCAGGCGGATTAGGCAGCAAGCCCCAGGGCGGCCATCCGCTTCGTATGGGCCTCGGTGATCCGGGAGAACATCTTGCCGACCTCGGCAAGGTCGAAGCCGTCGGCCACCCCGCCGACCAGCATGGTCGAGAGCGCATCCCGGTCCGCCACCACCCGCTGGGCCTGGGAGAGCGCCTCCCCCATCAGCCGCCGCGCCCACAGCGCCAGCCGCCCGCCCACCCGCGGGTCGGCCTCGATGGCGGCGCGGACCTTCTCCACGGCGAAGCTGGAGTGCCCGGTGTCGTCCAGCACGCTCAGCACCAGGGCGCGGGTGTCGGCGTCGAGCCTCGTTGCGACCTCGCGGTAGAAGTCGGAGGCGATGGAGTCCCCGACGTACGCCTTGATCAGCCCCTCCAGCCAGTCGGAGGGGGCGGTGAGGCGGTGGAACTCGTCCAGCGCGGCGGCGAACGGCTCCATGGCGGCCGTGGGCTCCTCGTCGATCCGGACCAGCTGTTCGCGCAGCTTCTCGAAGTGGTGGAACTCGGCGGAGGCCATCGAGGCCAGCTCGGCCTTGTCCGCGAGGGAGGGCGCCAGCTTGGCGTCCTCGGCGAGCCGCTCGAAGGCCGCCAGCTCTCCGTAGGCCAGGGCACCCAGCAGGTCGACGACCGCGGCACGGTAGGTCGGGTCCGCCGACGCCTGCTCCCAGCTCTGGGTGGCGATCGGGGTGGCGGGGGCGGACTCGGATCCGGCGGCCCCGCTGTCGGCGTCGGATGCGGCAGTCTTGTCAGGCGTCTCCATACCTCGCACGATAGCCCGCAACCGCAGGTCGGGAAGGACCTGTCCGGCCCTCATGCGCCCCATCAGGGCTCAGGTGACCTCGTACACAACGATTGCCCCGGTACAGATGCGCGGATCCGGGGTACAGTGATATTGGGTCCACCGAATGGCGTGGACCCGCTGCATGCATGAAATGCGGATGCCCGGTCGGTGGCCCGATCGGCTCCGACCCGACAGCCTTCCGCCGGTCCGTGCTCCCCGCGCGGACCGCGCTGTGAGGGACCGCTCGCGCAAGTGAGGCGCTTGAGCGGGAGACAGTGGTCCCGCGCCGCTTGGCGGGCCGCAACGACGGCCGCTTGGTCGCGGTAGATCCTCTCCTCGCTCCGTCGGCCCGCCCAGAAGCTGGGTCGGCCGGACGCCGTAGCCACATTCGCGCGTCACACAGAAGAGGCAAGCATCCTGTCCACAACGTTCAGAGATCTCGGGATTCTCCCCGAGACCGCCGAGGCCCTCGAAGCCGTCGGCATCACATCCCCCTTTCCGATCCAGGAGATGACGCTCCCCGTCGCCCTCGCCGGCACCGACGTCATCGGCCAGGCGAAGACCGGCACCGGCAAGACGCTGGGGTTCGGGCTGCCGCTGCTGGAGTCGGTCACCGTCCCCGCCGACGTCGAGCTGGGCCGCGCCAAGCCCGAGGAGCTCTCCGAGGCCCCGCAGGCGCTCGTCGTCGTCCCCACCCGTGAGCTGTGCCAGCAGGTGACGAACGACCTGCTCACCGCGGGCAAGGTGCGCAATGTCCGAGTCCTCTCGATCTACGGCGGCCGTGCCTACGAGCCCCAGGTCGAGGCTCTGAAGAAGGGCGTCGACGTGGTCGTCGGCACCCCCGGACGGCTGCTGGACCTGGCGGGCCAGAAGAAGCTGCGGCTCTCCGAGATCAGGACGCTCGTCCTGGACGAGGCCGACGAGATGCTCGACCTGGGCTTTCTCCCCGACGTCGAGAAGATCATCGAGATGCTGCCGACCCGGCGCCAGACGATGCTCTTCTCCGCGACCATGCCCGGCCAGGTCATCTCGCTCGCCCGCCGCTACATGAGCCAGCCCACGCACATCCGCGCCACCGCGCCGGACGACGAGGGCCAGACGGTGGCGAACACCACACAGCACGTCTTCCGCGCCCACTCGATGGACAAGCCCGAGATGGTCGCGCGCATGCTGCAGGCCGAGGGCCGCGGTCTGGCGATGGTCTTCTGCCGTACGAAGCGCACGGCGGCCGATGTCGCCGAGCAGCTGTCGCGGCGCGGCTTCGCGGCCGGCGCGGTCCACGGCGACCTGGGCCAGGGCGCGCGCGAGCAGGCGCTGCGCGCGTTCCGCAACGGCAAGGTCGATGTGCTGGTGTGCACGGACGTCGCCGCGCGCGGCATCGACGTGGACAACGTCACGCACGTGATCAACTACCAGACGCCCGAGGACGAGAAGACCTATCTGCACCGCATCGGCCGCACCGGCCGCGCGGGCAACTCCGGCATCGCCGTCACGCTCGTCGACTGGGACGACATCCCGCGCTGGCAGCTGATCAACAAGGCGCTGGAGCTGGACTTCAACGACCCGGAGGAGACCTACTCCACCTCGCCGCACCTGTACGAGGCGCTGAAGATCCCCAAGGAGGCCAAGGGCATCCTGCCGCGTGCCGAGCGCACCCGCGCCGGGCTCGCGGCCGAGGAGCTCGAGGACCTGGGCGAGCCCGGTAGCCGGTCGCACGGCAAGTCCGGCAAGCCTGCCGCGTCCGCCGAGCGCACCCGCCCGGCGCGCCAGCCGCGCCAGCGGCGACGCACGCGTGGAGCACTGCGCGGTGAGGCCGGCGATGCCGCAGCCCCGACCGCGGACGCCGCGGCGGACACGGCCGTCGCCACCGCCGAGGGCACCCCGGGCGCCGAGGCGGGCGAGGGCGGCGCCGCGCGCAAGCCGCGCCGCCGTCGGCGCACCCGCGCCGGAGCCGCCGCCTCCGAGGCCGGGGCCCAGGCCCCCGCCGCAAAGGAGAGCGGCGAGGCCGCCCAGGCAGCGGTCGCCACGGAGGAGGCTCCGCGCAAGCCCCGCCGCCGCAGGACCCGCTCCAGCGGCGCGAGCAGCCGCACGGCCGGCACGGCCCAGCAGGCCGTGGAGGGCTGACCCACCGGCCCACCACCGGCCTTCCGGCAACAGCGCACGGCCCGGCATCCCACTGCGGGATGCCGGGCCGTGCGCTGTTGCTGTGCCGGGCCGGAACGCCGCCGTTCGGTGCCCCGCGGACCGCGCCGTTGGTGCCCCGGGGACGGCTGCAGGTAGCGTCCTGGCATGAGCAAGCCCCCGTTTCTCGCGCTGCCTGCCGGAGTGCGCGCGTACCGAATGGCCACCGCGCGTGGGGAGTTCGCCGTCCATGACACGGGCGGCACGGGCCGCACCGGGCGGACCGTGCTGCTGCTGCCTGGGTTCACTGGCAGCAAGGAGGACTTCATCGGGCTGCTGGAGCCGCTGGCGCAGGCGGGGTTCCGGGCCGTGGCGGTGGACGGGCGGGGGCAGTTCGAGACGGGCGGGCCGCCCGAGGAGGCCGCGTACGCGCAGGCCGAACTGGCCCGGGATGTGCACGCGATCGCGACCGTGCTCGAACCGGAGCAGTCAGGAACGGTGCATCTGCTCGGCCACTCGCTGGGCGGCCTGGTCGCACGCGCAGCGGTGCTGCTGGATGCCGCGCCGTTCGCCTCGCTGACGCTGATGAGCAGCGGACCGGCGGCTGTCTCACCCTCCCAGCAGAAGCGCGTCAGGCTGCTGCTGAATGCGATGGAGACGATGAGCATGGCGGCGATCTGGGAGGTCATGCAAGAGCTCGACCAGTCGGTCGGCTCGGCCGGTGAGGCGCCGTACTCGCCCCTGGAAGTGGAGGAGGCGTCCACGGCTACGGAGGAGTTCCTGCGCCGCCGCTGGCTGGCCAATGTTCCCGAGCAACTGGCCGCGACGGGAGCGCAGTTGCTCGGCGAGCCGGACCGGGTGGGTGAACTGGCCTCGCTGGGGCTGCCGTTCCACGTCGTGTCCGGCACGGAGGACGACGCCTGGCCGGTGCCGCTGCTGGACGGGATGGCCCAACGGCTCGGCGCCCACCGTACGGTCGTCACCGACACGGGCCACTCCCCCAACGCCGAGCGGCCCGCGCAGACCGCGCGGGCCCTGGTGGACTTCTGGCTCAGCCTTTCCGCTGGATGAACTGGGTGATGCCGCCGGCGATCTGCTGGACGGCGATGGCCGAGAGCAGCATTCCCGAAAGCCGGGTGACGAGGACGACGCCGCCGTCCTTGATCACACGGATGATCAGCAGCGAGTAGCGCATCACCAGCCACAGCACCAGATGCATGGCCACGATGGCCGTCCAGACGGAGAACTGTCCGCCCCAGCCGTCCGCGCGCTGCACGGCCAGGATGACGGAGACGATCGCGCCGGGCCCGGCCAGCAGCGGCATGCCCAGCGGGACGAGCGCCACGTTGACGTCCTTCGTCTGGGTGGGCTCGTCGGACTTGCCGGTCAGCAGATCGAGCGCGACGAGCAGGAGCAGCAGCCCGCCCGCGACCATCAGCGCCGGGATGGAGACATGCACATAGTCGAGGATCTGCTTGCCGCAGATCCCGAACAGGGCGATCACCCCGAACGCGACAGTTGCCGCCTGCCATGCCATCCGGCGCCGGACCTTCACCGGCCGTCCGGAGGTGAGGCCGAGAAAGATGGGGGTGATGCCGGGCGGGTCCATGATGACGAAGAGGGTGAGGAAGACGGACCCGAAGAGCGCGAAATCGAACACGGTGGTGCCTGTGCCTTGCCGAGAAAGAGAAGGTGGGAAGGGTGGGGAAGAAAGCCGGGAACGCGGGCGCGTGGCAGCGCGGGCCGGGCGCATGCGCACCTCCGCGCAGCGCCTACGCGAGCGAGCCCGCGGTGACCCGCGGAATCGGCCCGCGGTCCCGCAGAGCTGCCTGAGCGCTGGGGGGTGCCGGTGCCGCTCAGCCCGAGATCGGCGTGGCGCCTGAGCCGCGTGCGGCGATCTCGGCGTACACGTCGGGTGCGGTGGTGAAGTCGCCGAGCGCGATGGGCTTGCGGCTGCCGTGGTAGTCGCTGGAGCCGGTGGCCAGCAGTCCGAGGTCGTCAGCGAGCGCGTGCAGTCGCTTACGGGTCTCGGGTTCGTGGTCGGCGTGGTCGGCCTCGATACCGTCGAGTCCGGCCTCCGCCAACTCGGCTATCGCGCTCTCGGGGACGCACTGGCCACGCTTGGCGGCCAGCGGATGCGCGAAGACGGCAACCCCGCCCGCGCCCTTGATCAGCCGCAGCGCGTCGAACGGGTCGAGTTCGTGCTTGCTGACGTAGGCCCGCCCGTCGTTCGCGAGCCACTCCTCGGTGAAGGCGTCGGAGACGGTCTCGACGACGCCCTGCTCCACCATGGCCGCCGCGATGTGCGGGCGACCCACCGAACCGTCGCCCGCGATACGCAGGACCTGCTCCCAGGTGACGGGCGCGCCCAGGTCACGCAGCTTGCCCACCATCGCCTTGGCACGCGGTACGCGGTCGTCCCGTACGAGCTCGCGTTCGCGGGCCAGTTCGGGCTCGGCGGGGTCGAAGAGGTAGGCGAGCATGTGCAGGCTGATGCCGTCCAGCCGGCAGGAGAGCTCGGCGCCGGTCACCAGGGTCAGCCCGGCGGGCAGCGCGGCGGCGGCCTCGGCGTGCCCCGCCACGGTGTCGTGGTCGGTGAGCGCCACCACGTCCAGCCCGGCAGCCGCGGCGTTGCGCACCAGCTCGGCGGGGGTGTCGGTGCCGTCCGATGCGGTGGAGTGGGTGTGCAGGTCGATGCGCACTTCGACGGACTCCGAACGGGTGGACGGCGGGGCGTGACGGGCTCATGGCGAGCGCTCCCCAGGATAGCCGTACCGTCCGGCATCCCTTCCGACGAGGAGAAACAGGAGAAGGGGGGCGACAGAGCCGGTCAGGAGATCAGGCGGGGAGAGAGTGCTCCGCAGGGCACCAGTTCCACCTCGGCCCCCGCGTCCCGCAGATCGGTCAGCACGAGTTCGTCGTAGAGCAGCAGCCCGGATTCCTGGGGCCAGACGATTGCCCACAGCCACAGCCCGCACGCCTCGCCCGCGAAGACGGCGCGGTCCTCGGGCGAACCGCTGACATGCCAGAGCGGGGTGGGGTGGCCCGCGGCATGGACCTTGGTCTGCGGCGGCTTGCCCGCACAGATGTCGGGCCCGGGGTCCAGGCCCTCGATACCGGCGTAGCGCGCGCCGAGGCCGACGCCCAGTTCCTCGGCGATCAGCAGCAGTTCACCGGGACCGCCGAGCGGTGCGGGGCCCGAGCAGGCGACGGCGGTGGCGCGGCCGCCGCTCCTGTCGTCGCCCGCGCAGGCGACGCCGGTGAACAGCCACCCCACGGGCAGCGGCCAGGGCATCCATACGGGCACCTGTGTGCGCCCCACCACGACGGCGAGCGCTTCGACGCTGGGCGGGAGGACCGGCTGGAGCGGGTGCACGGCGCCGTGGACGCCGCACTGCCAGGTGTCGGCGAAGAGACCGGGCGCCCTGACCCGGCCACCGCACTTCGGGCAACTGGGTTCGCCCCTCATGGGCCCTAACGGTCCTACCGGGCCGCCCTCCCGTCAAGGACGATCACCCACCCGGACCTGGGGCCTTGGCAGCACCGTGCGTAAGGAACCCGGAGAAAGAGGCGATGACCTGCCGATCATATAGCTGCAACTTGCACTAGTTAGCCTGCCTAATTTATCATGTGTACACACCAACTATTTCTCGGCAGAAGCGTAAGGAGCGGCAGGCATGAGTGGTGATCCGTTCGACGAAGGCGGGGGCAGTCTTCTACGTCAGCCGAAGGCCGTGTGGGCCACGGCAGGCGCGTCCGTCGTCGCCTTCATGGGCATCGGCCTGGTCGATCCGATCCTCCCCTCCATCGCGAAGGGCCTGGAGGCGACCCCCAGCCAGGTCTCCCTGCTGTTCACCTCGTACTTCCTGATCACCGCCGTGGCGATGCTGGTCACCGGCTTCGTCTCCAGCCGGATCGGCGGCCGCAAGACGCTGCTGCTCGGACTGGCGCTCGTGGTGATCTTCGCCGGGCTCTCCGGCACCTCGCACTCCGTCGGCGAACTGGTCGGCTTCCGCGCGGGCTGGGGCCTGGGCAACGCCCTCTTCGTCTCCACCGCGCTCGCGGTGATCGTCGGCGCCGCGGCGGGAGGAAGCAGCGCGGCCATTCTGCTGTACGAGTCCGCGCTGGGCCTCGGCATGGCCTGCGGGCCGCTACTGGGAGCCGTGCTCGGCGATGCCAGCTGGCGCTTCCCGTTCTTCGGTACGGCCGCGCTGATGGCGATCGGTTTCCTCGCCATCGCGGCGTTCCTCAAGGAACCGCCCAAGCCGGCGCGGAAGACCTCGCTGCTCGACCCTGTCAGGGTGCTCGGCCACGGCGGGCTCGCCTCCGCGGCCGTCTCGGCGTTCTTCTACAACTACGCCTTCTTCACGGTGCTGGCGTTCACGCCGTTCGTGCTCAACATGTCGCCCTACCGCTCCGGGGCGGTTTTCTTCGCCTGGGGCGTGCTGCTGGCGGTCTTCTCCGTACTGATCGCGCCGCGTCTCCAGGAGCGCTTCGGCTCGCTGCGGGTGCTGGTCGCCTCGCTGGTGCTCATGGCCGTCGACCTGCTGGTGCTGGGGTACGGCAACCACGCCGTGGCCGTCGCGTGCACCGTTGTCTCCGGGGCCTTCATCGGGGTCAACAACACCGTGTACACCGAGCTGGCGCTCGGGGTGTCGGACGCGCCCCGGCCCGTCGCCAGTGCCGGATACAACTTCGTACGCTGGTTCGCCGCCGCCGCGGCGCCCTTTCTGGCGCCGAAGATCGAAGAGTGGGCGAACATCCATGTCCCGTTCCTGGTCGCCGCCCTTGCCGCACTGGTGGGCGCCGGCATCGTGGCTGCCCGGCGCAGGGCTCTGACGACGGAGGCCGAGGAATTGCTCCCCGTCCCCGCCGAGGCTGCGGCCTGAACGTCTGTCGCCGCGGGAAAGGGAGGGGTCACTCCCCCAGCGGCACAGCCCCGCGCAGCGGATCGCGGAGGTCTGTCTCGTGGCGGAGCCACCGTTCATGGAGCGCCTCCGCGCCATGGACGCGCTTCCACGCGGCCTCCGTCGGCGTCATGGGCAGCAGCGGCAGGAAGCGGACCGGGTCACGGGGCCGGTCGAGCGCCAAGTCCTCGACCAGGCCGCCGGGTTCGGCGACCAGTACGGAGGTGAAGGGCGCTCCGGGCCACAGCGGTTCGCCGGTGTCCAGGGAGGCGCCCGGGGCGACGACGACGCCCTCGACCTGCGGCGAGGCCGCCAGTACGGCCAGCGGTCGCAGCACCTTGTCCGTGTCGGCGACTCCGGCCCGTACGGTCAGCAGCAGTTCGGCGCGCGGCCCCACCTCGGGGTCGGCCAGCGCCTGGGCCGGGTCGGTCATCGGTGCGGCCGACATACCGAGGGTGGCGTATCGCACAGTGCCCGCCTCGGCGTCCAGGAACCGCAGCACTTCGATGCGCTCCGTACCCAGAAAAGTGACCGAGGCACGGGCGTCGGGCTCGCCGAAGGCCCAGCGCAGCCGGGAGTCGACCAGAGTCAGGACGTCGTTCATCCGGCGAGCATAGAGCGCGGTACGACCGCGCTTCGGTGCGGCTTCGGTGCGGCTTCGGTAGGTAAGGAGGCGGCAAAGGGCTGCCAGGATCGGGCGCGACGGGCACGGGGACCGTTCTTGCAGTGCTACCGTTGGCTGCCGGTCAAGGCGTGTACACATCGTCCCCCACAGGGGCCCGGCCGGAGGAGGTGGGACTGACATGGATCCGAGTCGACCGTGCAGTACCAGCCGCTCTTCCTGCCGGCAATGACCGCGCCACTCAGACCCTGATCTTCTTTCAGACCTGATCTCCAGCGGCCAGGGGCGCACTCTCCCCCCAGGACCGAGAACCGGTTCCCACCGGGGTGCGCACGGCGGAAGAGCGTCCGCGTTTCGCAGTTTCGCATTGTTCCGTCTGTCAGCAACCGCCGTCGGCACAGCTTGCGTGTGGTGCCCGCTTTGCGGACCTCCGGGTGGTGGCCCGTAGGCCCCCGTTCCGGGCAGCACGACGCCTCGGCCGATGTCACGGCGGCATGGCACGGCACCGTTGGAGGGGCCTCATGTCGATGATCCGAGAGCTGCGCGCCGCAGTGCGCCCGGCCCTGCGCAGGGACAGCCGTTCGGGATACGGCGCCGGATACGAGCGCGTCAGCGCGGCGGGCACGAGCAGCGCCGTCGTGGACTGCGGCGTGTATCTGGACGGCCGCCGGGCACCCGAACACCTCACCCCGGCCCAGGCGCTGCGCAAGGTGCGCTCGCCGGAGGGCCAGAGCCGGAACGGGTTCGTCTGGATCGGTCTGCACGAGCCGACCGAGGAGGAGTTCTCCGACATCGCACAGGAGTACGGTCTGCACCCGCTGGCCGTCGAGGACGCGGTGCACGCGCACCAGCGCCCGAAGCTGGAGCGGTACGACGAGAGCCTGTTCACCGTCTTCAAGACGATCCACTACGTCGAGCACGCCGAACTGACCGCCACCAGCGAGGTGGTGGAGACCGGCGAGGTGATGTGCTTCACCGGCCGGGACTACATCATCACCGTCCGGCACGGCGGCCAGGGCTCCCTGCGGGCGCTGCGGCACCGGCTGGAGGACGACCCCGAGCTGCTGAGCAAGGGCTCTTCTGCCGTGCTGCACGCCATCGCCGACCAGACCGTGGACGGCTATATGGCGGTGGCCGACGCCGTGCAGGACGACATCGACGAGGTCGAGATCGAGGTCTTCTCCGACCGCTCGGGCAGCGGCAAGCGTGGCGGTGACGCCAGCCGGATCTACCAGCTCAAGCGCGAGGTGCTGGAGTTCAAGCGCGCCGTCTCCCCGCTGATGCGGCCGCTGCAGACGCTGAGCGAGCGGCCGGTACGGCTGATCGACCCGGACATCCAGAAGTACTTCCGCGACGTGGCCGACCACCTGACCCGCGTCAACGAGCAGGTGCTGGGCTTCGACGACCTGCTCAACTCGATCCTCCAGGCGAACCTCGCCCAGGCGACGGTCGCGCAGAACGAGGACATGCGCAAGATCACCGCCTGGGCCGCCATCTTCGCGGTGCCGACGATGATCGCCGGGATCTACGGCATGAACTTCGACTACATGCCGGAGCTGCGCTGGAAGTACGGCTACCCGATGGTGCTGCTGCTGATCGTCTCCATCTGTTACGGCATCCACCGGGGCTTCAAGCGCAACGGCTGGCTGTAGCCTGCGGCTATGAGCGTGACGCCGCAGCCGACCGACAACCATCTGGATCGCGCGCTGATCGAGGAGACGGCCAAGAAGTCCGGACTCGTCTGGGTGCGCGGTCCCCAGGGCCCGGCGCGCGGCCTCTGGCACGTATGGCACGAGGGAGCGGTGTGCCTGGTCGGCGACGGCTCGCTCGAACAGCCGCTCGCCGGTCTGGGCCTGACGGACGGCAGCAGTGCCACCGTCAGCGTGCGCGGCAAGGACAAGGGCGCCCGGCTCGTCGTCTGGCCGGCACGGGTCCGGGAACTCCCCCCGCACGGCGAGGAGTGGGAGGCGGCCGTCGGCGAGCTCAAGGGCAAGCGGCTCAACGCGCCGGACGCCGACACCATGACCGAGCGCTGGGCCCGCGAGAGCCGTGTTCTGCGGCTGGAGCCCGAGGGCGAAGCTGTGGAACGGCCCGGTGCGATGCCGCACGGCTCCCAGGCCGCGCCGCCACCGGCGACCCCCGTCACCACCCGTCGGTCCCAGCCCGCGGGGCTGCCGCGGCTGCTGTTCCGCCGCCGGAAGAACCGCGCCCGCAGCTGACCCTGGTCCGGTCAGCCGCCGTGCTGCTCGGGTGAGATCTTCTTGCCGTAGTCGACGGTGTCTGCCTTCTTGGGCGCGTGTAGCGCGAAGCCGTCGTTCCAGTCGCTCAGCTGCACCGTCCCCGCGCCCCCGGCGCGACGCAGCCGCAGCGGATACGGGGTTCCCTCCAGCGAGACGTCCACGGTGCCGCCGCGGCCCTTGCCGGCCGTGACCCGGATCGTTCTGGTGCCGGCCACTGTCGAGCGCTCCCCCGTCTCGCGCTTGCCCTCCATGGTCAGCAGCCCGTCCAGGAGGGTGCTCATCTCGGTGAAGACGGTCAACTGCTTGTATGCCGGGTCGCGTTCGGGGACTTTGACGTACTTGCCCTTGAGCTTGCCCGCCGCGGCGATGTCGCTCTTGCCGGGCTTCTTGCCGCCTTCCTGCCGGGCCCAGAAGCCGGTGCCGGCCTTGAGGAAGAGGTCCCGGCCCGTGCGCAGCAGCTGGAAGGTGGAGCCGCCCTCGGCGGAGACCTCGCCGACGCCGCCGTTGCTGGTCAGCCGCATCTTGAGGCGGTAGGTCTGCCCCTTGCTGACGACGTTGCCGGAGACTCGTACGGCCTTGGCCCGCTCGGCCGCCGTTTTCGCCTTCCGTTCGATCTTCGTCGCGGAGAGCTTGCCGACCCCGTTGGTGCCCTCGTCCGGGTCCTCGCCCCCTCCTCCGCACCCGCTCAGTGCCGTACTCGCTCCGACGCAGAAGAGAGCGAGCAGCGCTGCACTCCGGGGTGCGCGGGCGCGTCCAGTCACGAGGCGTTCCTCCTGTGGTCGGCGACGGCAGAGGGCACCTTACCCGGACGGACGCGGCTCCCCGGAAGGCCGCCGTCCGGAGCACCGGCTGCGACGGCTGTGGCGTCGGTCACGCTAGCCTGAAACCGGCATATACGGGCAAGAGTGATGTAAGCCGTGAAGGATCCCGACGGATCCCGACGTGGCAGCGAACGGTCGGCGCGGCCGAGGAGGGCAGGCAGCTCATGGCAGCGAGCGCTCCCCGGGTCTTCGTCTCCCACCTGGCCGGTGTCCCCGTCTTCGACCCCAACGGCGACCAGCTCGGCAGGGTCCGCGACGTGGTCGCCCTGCTGAGTGTCCGGCGGCGGCTGCCCAGCGTCCTCGGGCTGGTGGTGGAGGTCGTCAGCAGACGCCGGGTCTTCCTGCCCATGACCCGGGTGACGGGCGTGGAGTCCGGCCAGGTCATCACCACGGGGGTGCTCAACATCCGGCGCTTCGAGCGGCGCCCCAACGAACGGCTGGTCCTCGGTGAGCTGCTGGACCGCCAGGTGACCCTCAAGGAGACCGGCGAAGAGGTGACCGTACTCGACGTCGGCCTGCAGCGGCTGCCCGCCCGCCGCGACTGGGAGATCGACCGGCTGTTCGTCCGCAAGGGGCGCAAGGGCGGCGGGCTGCGCGGCAGGCGCGGCGAGACACTCACCGTGGAGTGGGACGCGGTGAGCGGCTTCGATCTGGAGGAGCCCGAGCAGGGCACCGCCAATCTGCTGGCCACCTTCGAACAGCTGCGCCCCGCGGACCTGGCCAACGTGCTGCACCATCTCTCCGCGAAGCGCCGGGCCGAGGTGGCCGCCGCGCTGCACGACGACCGGCTCGCCGACGTGCTGGAAGAGCTGCCGGACGACGACCAGGTGGAGATCATCGGCAAGCTCGCCGACGAGCGCGCCGCACTCGTCCTGGAGGCCATGGACCCCGACGACGCTGCCGACCTGCTCGGCGAACTGCCGGAGGCCGACAAGGAGCGCCTGCTGGACCTGATGCAGCCCCAGGAGGCAGCACCGGTGCGGCGGCTGCTCAGTTACGAGGAGGGCACGGCGGGCAGCCTGATGACGACCGAGCCGATCGTGCTGCGCCCGGACGCCAGCGTCGCGGAGGCGCTGGCCCGGGTGCGCAACGAGGACCTGTCCGCGCCGCTGGCCGCCCAGGTCTACGTATGCCGCCCGCCGGACGAGACGCCGACCGGCAAGTACCTGGGCATCGTGCACTTCCAACGGCTGCTGAGGGAACCGCCGTTCGCGCTCGTGGGTGCCCTTGTGGACGCCGATCTGCGACCGCTGCCGCCCACGGCCTCGGTGCCCGCGCTGACGAGCTATCTGGCGGCCTACAACATCGTCTCGGCGCCCGTGGTGGACGAGGGCGGCCATCTGCTGGGCGCCGTCACGGTCGACGACGTGCTGGACGACCTGCTGCCGGAGGACTGGCGGGAGGCCGCGGCCGTGGGCGGGCTGCCCGGCTTCGCGCCCGGCCGGCACGAGGAACGCGAGGAGCACACGGAGCAGCAGGCACGAGGGAGCGGCGATGGCTGAGCGGGAGGGACCGCGGCTGGATCTACCGCGTACGCCCCGGCGTACGCTGCTGCCGACCTACGACCCGGACACGTTCGGGCGGGCCTCGGAGCGGATCGCGCGCTTTTTGGGCACGGGCCGCTTCCTGCTGTGGATGACGATCGTGATCATCGTCTGGATGGGCTGGAACATCGTCGCTCCGGCCGGCTGGAAGTTCGACGAGTACCCGTTCATCTTCCTGACCCTGGCCCTCTCCCTCCAGGCGTCCTACGCGGCTCCGCTCATCCTGCTGGCGCAGAACCGTCAGGCCGACCGGGACCGGGTCAATCTGGAGCAGGACCGCAAGCAGAACGAGCGCAGCATCGCCGACACCGAGTTCCTCAGCCGCGAGATCGCCGCGCTGCGGATGGGGCTGGGCGAGGTCGCCACCCGCGACTGGATCCGCTCGGAGCTGGCCGAACTGCTCAAGGAGCTGGAGCAGGGCGAACGGGAACCGGCCGCCACCCGGGAGGGTGACCAAGACCGCTGACCGGCCGCTTAGCTAAGCCACCGTTTACGCCCTTACCGCCCACCCGTCACCCGACCCCCGCCCCTTATCCGTCGCGCTTCGCGCGGCCGTACCATTCAGTCATGGCTACCGAGACCCAGGAAACCACCCCCACCGAAGATGCGGTGCGTGCGGCACTCGCGACGGTGAACGACCCGGAGATCCACCGGCCGATCACCGACCTGGGGATGGTCAAATCCATCGAGATCGCGCCCGACGGTGCGGTCGACGTCGGGGTCTATCTGACGGTCTCCGGCTGTCCGCTGCGCGAGACCATCACCGCGAACGTGACCGAGGCCGTGCAGCGTGTGCCCGGTGTCACCTCGGTCGGCGTCGAGCTGGACGTGATGAGCGACGAGCAGCGCCGGGAGCTGGCCGCGTCCCTGCGCGGCGGCAAGGCCGAGCGTGAGATCCCCTTCGCCCAGCCGGGCTCACTGACCCGCGTCTACTGCGTGGCCTCCGGCAAGGGCGGCGTCGGCAAGTCCTCGGTGACCGTGAACCTGGCCGCGGCGCTGGCCGCCGACGGCTTGAAGGTCGGCGTTGTGGACGCCGACATCTACGGCCACTCCGTCCCGCGGATGCTGGGCACGGACGGCCGGCCCACCCAGGTCGAGGACATGATCATGCCGCCCTCCGCACACGGCGTGAAGGTCATCTCGATCGGCATGTTCACGCCGGGCAACGCCCCCGTGGTCTGGCGCGGGCCCATGCTGCACCGTGCGCTCCAGCAGTTCCTCGCCGACGTCTACTGGGGCGATCTGGACGTGCTGCTGCTGGATCTGCCGCCCGGCACCGGGGACATCGCCATCTCGGTCGCCCAGCTGGTCCCGAACGCGGAGATCCTGGTGGTGACGACCCCGCAGCAGGCGGCGGCCGAGGTCGCCGAGCGCGCGGGCTCCATCGCGGTGCAGACCCACCAGAAGATCGTCGGCGTGATCGAGAACATGTCCGGCATGCCGTGCCCGCACTGCGACGAGATGGTCGACGTCTTCGGCAACGGCGGCGGCAAGCAGGTCGCCGAGGGCCTGACCCGCACCACCGGCGCGGAGGTGCCGGTGCTGGGCGGCATCCCGATCGACATCCGGCTGCGCGAGGGCGGCGACGAGGGCAAGCCCGTGGTCCTCAGCGACCCGGACTCCCCCGCCGGCAAGGCGCTGCGCACCGTCGCCGACAAGCTCAGCTCCCGCCAGCGCGGCCTGTCGGGCATGTCACTGGGCCTCACCCCGAGCAACAAGTTCTGACGACCCGGCCGGACAACGCGGCCCGGCCACTCGGCCTCACCGGCGTCCCGCACAGCGCGCGGCCCCCGTACGGAGTCTTCCGTACGAGGGCCGCGCGCTTGTCCGTGAGACCGGGGCGGAGTGCTCAGCCCCGTTCGTACGCGGTGATGTCCTTCACCACGGCGAAGCCCAGGCCGTACGCGCTCATCCCGCGCCCGTAGGCCCCCAGGTGGACGCCCTCCTGGGCCGAGCCGGCGAGTACCCAGCCGTACTCGGACTCCCGGTAGTGGAAGTCGGTGGGGACGCCGTCCACCGGCAGCGAGAGCGTGCTCCAGCCGGAGCCGTCCAGATCGTCCGCGAGCTCCCAGGCGACGCCGGTCTGCTGGTCGAGCCAGTCCTGGCGCAGGCTGCGGTCCATCTCCATCGGGAAGCTGCACGAGAGCAGCCCCGAGCCCGCCAGCCAGGCGGCGGTGGACACGGAGGTGGCCTCCAGCGTCCCGGTGCCGTCGGCGCTGCGCCGCACCGGGCGGCTGGCGAGGGTCACGACGACGGCGAAGCTCTGGTCCTCAGGGGTCGTCTCGGCGCGGAGGGAGGGCTCCTCGCCATGGCCGGTCGAGCCGTGCTCGACGGTGCCGTCAGCCGCCGTACCGACCTGCATCAGCCAGCGTGGCCCGGTGAAGGCCGCGTCCAGGCCGTACCACGGAAAGGCAGCCATCAGATAGTCGTCCACCGCCCGCCGCGCGTTTGGTACCCCCGGCGCGGCGGGCCCGGATTCACCGGCTAGCCGACTCGTCGTCTCCATCTGTGCGACGCCTCCTCATTGCCCTGTTGCCTGGGCAGCCGAGCTCCTCGGACGGCGACCCCCGACACTGGGAGGATAGCCACACCGGTCCGCCGTGTCGGTCATGCCCGGTGGATCAGGACGCGGTACGGGTGGCGAGATGGACGGCAAACGCCGTAGATGTCCCAAGTGGTGCGAACGCCGAGGTGACGCGATCGTGGCCTGATGAGGCTTCAGGTGAGGGTCAGGTCGCGTCCGCGTCGAACGGCGGCGGGTCACTCTTGCGCAGCACGTCCCCTTGCACCGGTCGGCCGTTCACCCCGTCGGAGGTGTGCTTGGTGAGGTCAGGGGCCTGCTGACCCGCGCCCTGCACGCTCTTCTTGGCCGTGTCGACCTTGCCCGAGCCGCCGTTCCGGTCGGCGCCGTTGCTGCCGCTGTCGGTGCCGTTGACCGCGTCGGTGACTTCGGCCAGATCCTTGCGCAGGTCGAAGCTGTTGCTGATCTCCTTGATGCCCAGGTCGTCGTTGTCCAGCAGATGCTTGCGCGCGAACGTCTTCGGGTTCAGGTCCTCGAACTCGAAGTCCTTGAACTCCGGTCCCAGCTCGCTTCTGATGTCCTCCTTCGCGCTGTCGGAGAACTGGCGCACCTTGCGGATGAAAGAGGAGACGTCCTGGATCACCTTGGGGAGCTTCTCGGGGCCGAACACCAGCACGGCGAGCACGATGAGCGCGACCAGCTCCAGTGGTCCTATATCGAAGAACACCGCGCAGCTCCCTCACTCCGTCCACGGCTCCTGCAGCCAGATGTCACGGTACCCGCCCGCGGCCCGCAAGCGGGAGCCCGCCCTCTGTCCCGCCGGTCAACCCGTGGCGGAGCCGAGCGTCACGCGCACCGTCCGCTGCTCGCCGTCGGGGCCGCCACGCCGGACGGTCAGCTCCAGCTTCTCGCCGGGACGGTGGCTGCGGATGCGGACGATCAGCTCCTCACCGCTGGTCACCAGCTTGTCGCCGACCTTGGTGATCACATCGCCCGACTTCAGCCCCGCCTTGTGCGCCGGTCCGCCCCGTACGACAGCGCCGCCGTGGCCGCCCGCACCTCCGATCCGCGCGCCCTCTCCCTCGTACTCCGTATCGAGGGAGACGCCGATCACCGGATGGGTGGCCCGGCCCTCGTTGATCAGCTCCTCGGCCACCCGGCGGGCCTGGTTGACCGGGATGGCGAACCCCAGGCCGACACTGCCGCCCTCGCCGACCTCTCCGTCGGGCAGCCCCGAGTCGCTGCCCGCGCCCTTGATCGCGCTGTTCACCCCGACGACCCGGCCCCGGCTGTCCACCAGTGGACCGCCTGAATTGCCGGGGTTTATCGGGGCGTCCGTCTGCAGCGCGTCCACATAGCTCAGCTCGCTGCCCGGCGCCCGGCTGCCCGCGGTGATGGGCCGCTCCGTTGCGCTGACGATGCCGGTGGTGACCGTGCCGTCCAGATCGAAGGGTGCACCGAACGCGATGACGGGGTCACCGACGCGGACCGCGTCGGAATTGCCCAGCGGCAGCGGGGTGAGCCCGGAGACGCCGGAGACCTTGACGACAGCCAGGTCATAGCCGCTGTCGCTGCCGATGACCTCGCCGGCCGCGGTCTGGCCTCCGGTGAAGGTGACCCGCACTCCGTCGCTGCCCTTGGCGGACTCCACGACGTGGTTGTTGGTGAGGATGTGGCCACGCCGGTCCAGTACGAAACCGGTGCCGGTCGCCTCGGCACCGCCGCCGCGCGCGTGCAGCGTGACGACGCCGGGCAGGGTCTGCCGGGCGATCCCCGCGACGCTGCCCTTGGGCCGCTCGCCTCCCTCGCCCGCCGGGCCCGCGGCGATCTGGGGCAGCTTCACATCGCTCACATCGCCGTTCCGCTCCACGTACACCCCGATGACCCCGCCTGTACCACCCGCCACCAGCGCCAGCGCCAGGGCCCCGATCGCGATACGGGACCTACGGCGCGGACGGCCGGGAGAGGGCTGGAGAGGCGGCTGAGGCGACGGCACGGCGAGCTGCGGGACCGGCGGAGCCGGCTGAGGCTCGGAGGCAGCCGACGCCGTCTGGGGCTGCTGGTGTACGGCCGACTCCTGAGCCGGGGCCGGACCGAGTCCGGGAGCACCGGTGGGCACACCGTAGGGCGGCGTCGTGGTGCCGGGTGGCGGCGCCGCGGTGCCGAGTGGCCCTGTAGTGCCGGGCGACAGGGCGACGCCGTGCGGCGGAGTGACCGTCGGCGGTTGCGCCGAGGCGCCGGGCGACAGGGCCACCCCGTGCGGCGGAGTGACCGTCGGCGGTTGCGCCGAGGCGCCGGGCGACAGGGCCACCCCGTGCGGCGGAGTGACCGTCGGCCGCTGTACGGGCGGCGCGGGCGCCCATGGGCCCGGTCCCCCGTACGGGGGTGTGGAGTACGGGTCCACACCGTGCAGCGGCTCCGGACGGGCGGACGGTACGGGTACGGGGACAGGCACGGGCGCCGCGGTCTCCTCGGCCGCCGGTGCAGCGGAGGTGGCCGGTGCGTCCGGTGCGTTGTGCTCGGCCTGTGTCGCCGGTGTCGTCTGCGCCACGGATGCGGAGATGCCCGGCGCCCCGGAATCGCCTTGCGGGGTCTGGGCGGCCTGCGCCGAGGTGTCTGATGCCGCGGAGGCGTCCCGCGCGGGGGCGGGTTCGGTGACCGTCCGGGCAGCGGCCGCCCGGGAGGGCTCGGCCTCGGGCTCCGGGCGCCTGCCCGGGGTCCAGCGTGGGCGGCTCCACCACTTCGGCTCCTGCCTGGTGGCTCTCGGCTCGTCCATGCCCTCTCCAGCTGGTCACCCGCACTGCTCACCCGCCGCCGGCGCCTTCGGCCTTCGGCCCGAGGTACCACCCGGTCCGGGTCCGGGGGATGCCCCCGAAGGTCTGCCTCCAGCTGGGCGACAGGATTGTCGAGAGGATTCAACCAGGAACGCGGCGCACCGCACAGCGGGCGTCAACGTGGTACCGCGTCAGCGACCCGCCGGGCCCGTCGCGGCAGCCGAAACGGAGAGCGGCGAGCCCGTCGCCGCCGGAGCCCGGCCGGGGAAGGACCGCAGCACCATGGGGTCGGGCTGAGTGACCCCCATGGCGAGCCGTACCTCGGCGGACGGTTGCTGTGGGCCCCCGGGCAGCAGGGACGCCGACCCGCGCAGAGAGCTCATGGTCCCCGCAGCGCCGCTGTTCCCGTACCAGCCGGAGCTGTTGGTGGCAGGTGAGACCCGCGACGGCTTGAGCAGCGAGAGCGGTGAGGACCCCGAGCGCTGCAACAGGCTCACCGGCGCGGTCAGCCGCGTGGTGGGGGCAGCGATGCCGTGGGAGGCGACGGGGGCGAAGGTCGGGCCGGAGTCCGCGGCGCGGGTGCTCAGTGCTCCGCCGCGGTGGTCGCCGCCGCGGCGTCTGGCATCCCGGGAGGCACCGGAGCCGGAGGCGCTGCGCACCGAATTGGCGGACGGGTTGTCGGTGCTCCCTCCGCCGGAGCTGCTCGCCGCACCGGAGGCCAGGGTGCCGCCGAGGGCCAGGGCCGCGAGCGAGAACGCGCCCGCCGCTGCGAAGGCGAAGCGGCGCCCGCGGGAGGCGGAGCGCTCCCGTTCGGCACGGTCCGCGGCCCGTTCGGCGGCCCGCTCGGCGCGGTCCGGCCCCGGGATCTCATGTATCCGGAAGCCGCGCTGCGGGGTGAGCGGGCTGCGCCCGCCGCCCCGGCCGGCCGGGAGGTAGTCGAACGCCCACGGGGAGCCGCCGGGCAGCGCGGTCGCGGTGAACGCGCTGCCCGCTGCTGCTTCCCCGTCCGATTCCCCGTCCGAGGAGCCCCCCGGTGTGCCAGGGCCGCGGCCGGTGTCGTCGATGCGGCCCGCGCGCAACTCATCGTCCGCGGGCAGCCCTTGAAGCCGGGCGAGGAGCCCGGCGGAGGGCGGGGGCGGTGCCGTGTCCGCGAAGACGTTCTTGAGCCGACGCTGCGCATCGGCCTCGGCCTTGCAGCCCTGGCAGGTCGCCAGGTGCGCGAGGACCCGCTCGCGGGAGTCGTGCCCCAGCTCGCCGTCGACGAGGGCGGCGAGCCGGTCACCGAGGTGGTGTTCGGCGGAGGTCACCCGGCGCTCACCTCGCCCGTCCGGGCCGTCGGCACCACCGCGCTCAGGGTGCGCTGCTGCTCGGCCCTGGCGGCGGGCGAGCGGTGCTGGAGTGCCTTACGCAGGTGGGAGCGGCCACGGTGGATACGGCTACGGACGGTGCCCAGCTTCACCCCGAGGGTCGCGGCGATCTCCTCGTACGACAGCCCTTCGATGTCGCAGAGCACCACGGCGGCGCGGAACTCGGGCGCGAGGGTGTCCAGGGCCTGCTGGACGTCCGCGTCGAAGTGGGTGTCGTTGAAGTGCTGCTGCGGGGTGGGCTCGCGGCTGGGGAGCCGCTCGGCGGCGTCGTCGGCGAGCGCGTCGAAGCGGATGCGCTGCTTGCGCCGGACCATGTCCAGGAAGAGGTTCGTGGTGATGCGGTGCAGCCAGCCCTCGAAGGTGCCTGGCGTGTAGGTCGACAGCGACCGGAAGACGCGGACGAAGACCTCCTGGGTGAGATCCTCCGCGTCGTGCTGGTTACCGGTCAGGCGGTAGGCGAGCCGGTAGACCCGGGCGCTGTGGGTGCTGACGATCTCCTCCCAGGAGGGAGGGGTCCACGCCTGCGCGTCCGCATCGGTCGCGAAAGTCGCCGTGGTCGCGGAGTCGGCGGTGCGGGACTGGTCAGCGGTGTCGGTCACGGATTTCGGCTGTCCCGTCGACCTGCGGAATCTCGAGAAGACGCCGCGGTCTCGGCTCGCAGCCGCACCTCCCCTGTCGGCTCTGGTGGTGTCCACTGGAGCCCCTACCATAGCCACATCTCCCGTTAGCTCCGGATAAGAAAATTTGCCCGGCTTTGCCGACCGCCTTGCCGCGGTCCCTGCTTCCTCAACGCCCAGTCCCATCAGCAGGTTCCCGGGCCAACGGATACAGTCACGATTGCGTGGAGGACGGGGACAGGAGAGGGCCATTACCGGCAACCGGCAGACGAGCTGGGGGTTCGCCGACGCGTACGGCGCCGAGCTGGTCGAGAACGCCGAGAGCGAAGCACTGAACTGGGCCCGCGACCGGGCCCAGGAAGCCGGGCTGCGCACGGTCTCCCCTGCCACCGGAGCGGCGCTGCGGCTGCTGGCTGCGGCCGTCGCGGCCAAGGCGGTCGCGGAGATCGGCACCGGAACCGGGGTCTCCGGGCTGCATCTGCTGCACGGGATGCGGCCCGACGGGGTGCTCACGACGGTCGACATCGAACCGGAGCGCCAGCAGTTCGCCCGCGAGGCGTTCCGTGCCGCCGGGTTCGTGGGCAACGGGGGCAACAGGGTGCGCTTCATCCCCGGCCGGGCCCTGGATGTGCTGCCCCGGCTCGCGGACGGCGGATACGACCTGGTCTTCTGCGACGGCGACCGGACGGAGTGCCTGGACTATCTCGCCGAATCGTTGCGGCTGCTGCGCGACGGCGGACTCATCTGCTTCGCGGGGGTCTTCGCCGAGAGGCGCACGGGCGAGGCGTCAGGGCACTCCCCCGAAGTACTGCGGCTGCGTGAGCTGTTGCGCACGGTGCGGGAGAGCAAGGTGCTGGTGCCCTCGCTGCTGCCCGTCGGTGACGGTCTGCTGTGTGCGGTCAAACGCGGTGAGTGACAGGGCGGTTGCACTACGCACATCTATCGTCACTCTCGGCGGCTGACCCGCCCCTGCGCCGGGAGACGACGCCGCCCCGGGAGGTACGCGCTGCGCGTACCTCCCGGGGCGGCGGTCTGCTGACTGCTCAGCCGCAGACCTTCTTCAGTTCCTCGCCAAGCGCCGTCGCCTCATCCGGTGTCAGCTCGACGACGAGTCGCCCACCGCCTTCGAGCGGAACGCGCATGACGATGCCCCGCCCCTCTTTGGTCACCTCGAGCGGGCCGTCGCCCGTCCGCGGCTTCATGGCCGCCATGCTCGTTCCCCTTCCTGAAACCAGCCGATCGCGCCGGGGGTCCCGTAAGCGGGCACAGTTTCACCGGCATCGAACACATTGCTTCTCGGCCATTATCCCGCATGGCGGGACCCGATGACCAACATCGGTCCACATCTCTTCTTCCTCGACCGCACACAAAACCACCCAATGTGGCGATCAGCCTGCGGTACTGCCCATCTTCCGCCCTCTCGCCGGTGCCCTCCGGTTTGACGCAGGTCACATCCACCGGGCCCGGGAAGCGGGTGTGTGCCCTGTCCGGGCTCGATGATCTAGGTCATGCTGAGCGCATGTCCGACACCGTGCGCTACGAAGTGAACGAGGGACTCGCGACGGTCACCCTCAACCGCCCCGACGCGATGAACGCCCTCAACGACGAGATCAAGGTCGCCCTGCGCGACACCCTCCGGCGGGCCGTCGCCGACGAGGGGGTACGCGCTGTGCTGCTCACCGGCAGCGGCCGGGCTTTCTGTGTGGGCCAGGACCTCAAAGAGCACACCAGCTCCCTGGAGCAGAGCGGCGGGGACGCCCTGAACACGGTCGAGGAGCACTACAACCCGATCACGCTGGCGCTCGCGGGGATGCCCAAGCCGGTGGTGGCGGGCGTCAACGGGGTGGCGGCCGGGGCGGGCGCCGGCTTCGCGTTCGCCTGCGACTACCGGGTCGTGGCGGACACCGCGGCGTTCAACACCTCCTTCGCAGGGGTCGCGCTGACCGCGGACTCCGGCGTCTCCTGGACCCTGCCGCGGCTGGTGGGCCCGGGACGGGCCGCGGATCTGCTGCTCTTCCCGCGCAGCGTCAAGGCCGACGAGGCGCTGGAGCTGGGGCTGGCCAACCGCGTGGTGCCGGCCGCGGAGCTCGCCGCCGAGGCCGAGGCCGTCGCCCGCAAGCTCGCCCAGGGGCCGACCGCCGCCTACGCGGCACTCAAGGAGTCCCTCGCGTTCGGAGCCTCGCACTCACTCGCCGAGACTCTCGGCAAGGAGTCCGAGCTCCAGGTGCGGCTGGGGGCCTCCGCCGACCACCGCATCGCGGTGGAGGCGTTCGTGAAGAAAGAGCAACCGCGCTTCACGGGCCGCTGAACGCCCACCAACCCCACAACGGGCGTGGGCCGGGCTAACGGCACCAGCACTCCGCCAGATGGTCGTTGACCAGACCGCACGCCTGCATCAGCGCGTACACGGTGGTCGGACCGACGAAGCGGAAGCCGCGCTTCTTGAGCTCCTTGGCCAGCGCTGTGGACTCGGGGGTGCTGCCGGGTACCTCCGCCGTCGTACGGGGAGCGCGCCGGGCGGCCGGGTCGGGGGCGTACAACCACACCAGGCGGTCCAGCTCGCCCGGCCCCCACTCGGCGGCCACCCGTGCGTTGTTGAGCGCCGCGCTGATCTTGGCGCGGTTGCGGACGATGCCGCTGTCGGCGAGCAGCCGCCGTTCGTCGTCCTCGGTGAACCGCGCGACGGCGGGGATGTGGAAGTCCGCGAAGGCGGCGCGGAAGGCCGTGCGCTTGCGCAGGATCGTCAGCCAGGACAGACCGGACTGGAAGCCCTCCAGGCACAGCCGCTCGTAGAGCGCGTCGTCGCCGTGCACGGGTCGGCCCCACTCGGTGTCGTGGTACGCCGCGTAGTCCTCCGGTGCCGTGCCCCAGGGGCAGCGCAGCCGGCCGTCGGGCCCGGGCTGTGCCCCGCCTTCGGGCACGGTGGCCGTCACGGGTTCGGTGGTCATCGCGTGGTCCCCTCCGTGTCTTCGCCGGACTCCGGCCAGGAGGGGCCCCCGGCGTGCGGGCTGCGGTCCTGGGGACCGTCTTCCGGCGCAGCCGCTGCTTGTTGGCCGCCCGTCCCCGTTGCGCGGCCCATTGCGACGGCCTGGGCACCGGCCAGCGCGGACTCCAGCTCGGCGATGCGCGCGTCGCGCTCGGCGAGCTCGGCGCCGAGCCGGTCGAGAACGTCGTCGACCTGCTCCATCCGGTAACCGCGCACCCCGACGGCAAGGCGCAGCCCCGCCACGTCCGCGTGGGTGACGGGCCGCTCGGGCGGCAGCGGCTCGTCCAGCAGGTCGGGTGGCACGTCGGTGAGCCCGCCCGTCGCGCCGTGGCTCCCGCTGCCGGGCCGGTCGGCGCTCCCGACGACGGCGAGCGTCACCGCGGCGACGACCACGACAAGCGAGATCAGCAGGAACACGAACACGGATCGACTCCCGAGTGGTTGCCGGATGTGGGCCGACCCTGATCGTGCCACGGCCCGGTGACAGCTAGGGTCGGCGGCGGGGATCGGTGCGCGGGCCACGCAGGTGCGGGCAGCAGGCGGGCACCGCCGAGAGGAAGAGGAAGGCTGATGTTGCGCCTGGGTACGCGCGAGTTCGGTGAGCACGAGCCGGTGGTCATGGCGATCGTGAACCGGACGCCGGATTCCTTCTACGACCGAGGCGCCACCTTCCGCGACGAGCCCGCGCTCGACCGGGTCGAGCAGGCGGTGGCCGAGGGCGCCGCCATCATCGACATAGGCGGGGTGAAGGCGGGCCCGGGCGACGAGGTCACGGCCGAGGAGGAGGCGCGGCGCACGGTCGGCTTCGTCGCGGAGGTACGGCGGCGCTGGCGGGAGGTGGTGATCAGCGTCGACACCTGGCGGCACGAGGTGGGCGAGGCGGTGTGCGAGGCGGGCGCCGACCTGCTCAACGACGCCTGGGGCGGCGTCGACCCACGGCTGGCCGAGGTCGCCGCACGGTACGGCGCGGGCCTGGTGTGCACCCACGCGGGCGGCGTCGAGCCACGCACCCGTCCGCATCGGGTGTCGTACGAGCCGCCGGCGGACACGGAGGGCGCGGCGGGGCCCAGCGGGGTCGTCGACGACATCCTGCGGGTGACGCTCGGGCTGGCCGAGCGCGCGGTGGAACTCGGGGTGCGCCGGGACGGCATCCTCATCGACCCCGGGCACGACTTCGGCAAGTCCACCCGGCACTCGCTGGAGGCGACGCGGGAGCTGGGCCGGCTGACGGAGACGGGCTGGCCGGTGCTGGTCTCGCTGTCCAACAAGGACTTCGTGGGCGAGACCCTGGACCGCCCCGTCAAGGAGCGGCTGACCGGCACCCTGGCCACCACCGCGGTCTCCGCCTGGCTGGGGGCGCGGGTCTACCGCGTGCACGAGGTGGCCGAGACCAAGCAGGTGCTCGACATGGTGGCCTCCATCGCGGGCCACCGTGCACCTGCGGTGGCCCGTCGCGGGCTTGCCTAGCCCTCTCGCGGAGCTTGCCCCCTCCCCGCGCCCCTTCGGAGCGTCCGGCAAGCCCTAGCCGCCGACCTCCTTGGTCACCAGCGCGACGGCCTCCTCGATGTCGTCGGTGACGTGGAAGAGCTCCAGATCCCGCTCGGACGCCTTGCCACCGCCGACGACCGAGCCGCGCACCCAGTCGATGAGCCCCTTCCAGTACTCCGTGCCGTACAGCACGATCGGGAAGCGGGTGACCTTCTGGGTCTGCACCAGGGTCAGCGCCTCGAACAGCTCGTCCAGCGTGCCCAGGCCGCCCGGCAGGACGACGAAACCGCTGGCGTACTTCACGAACATCGTCTTGCGGACGAAGAAGTACCGGAAGTTGACGCCGATGTCGACGTACTTGTTCATGCCCTGCTCGAAGGGGAGCTCGATACCGAGCCCCACCGAGGTGCCGCCCGCCTCCAGCGCGCCCTTGTTGGCCGCCTCCATCGCCCCGGGACCGCCCCCCGTGATGACGGCGAAGCCCGCATCGGCCAGCGCCCGGCCGATGCGCACGCCACTGTCGTACTCCGGGGATTCCACCGGGGTGCGGGCAGAGCCGAAAACGCTGACGGCGGGGCCCAGTTCGGCCAGGGCACCGAAGCCCTCGACGAACTCGGACTGGATGCGCATCACCCGCCAGGGGTCCTGGTGGATGAAGTCGGAGGGGCCCGCGGTGTCCAGCAGCCGCTGGTCCGTGGTCCCGGGCTGCACCTTGTCGCGGCGGCGCACGACAGGGCCCAGCCGTTGTTCCTTCGGCTCCTTGCCGGGTCCGTCGGTCATCTACGACACTCCTTCCGCCTGCGATCTTTCCGCTTCAGGGTATGCGGACGGCGAAGAGGCCCGTCGGGAATTCGCGCGGCCGGCAGCTGTCGATCCTCTTACCGGCAGGTGGACCGGCTGTTCGCGGGCAGCCGGAGCAGGCGGTCCGGCCCGTGTGGATCAGGCGGTCAGCCAGCGCCGCAGCCGCTCCTCGCATCGGGTGATGAGCGCGGTCTCCACCCGTTCGTCCCTCTTGTGAGCGAGGTTGGGGTCACCGGGACCGTAGTTGACGGCAGGTACCCCCAGCGCGCTGAACCGGGAGACGTCGGTCCAGCCGTACTTGGGCAGCGGCTCGCCGCCCACCGCCTCCAGGAAGGCGCGTGCCGCCGGGTGCGAGAGGCCGGGCAGCGCGCCCGGCGAGCTGTCGTCCACCTCGAACTCCTCGACGCCGCAGTCGGCGAACACCTCCCGCACATGGTCGAGTGCTTGCTGCTCGTTGCGGTCGGGTGCGTAGCGGTAGTTGACGGTGACGGTGCACAGGTCCGGGATGACGTTGCCGGCGACCCCGCCCTCGATCCCGACGGCGTTGAGGCCCTCCCGGTACTCCAGCCCGTCGATCACCGGCCGCCGCGGCTGATAGCCGGCCAGCCGCTCCAATACCGGCCCGGCAGCGTGGATCGCGTTGGCACCCATCCAGCTGCGAGCCGAGTGCGAACGGGTTCCGCGGAGCCGCATCCGCACCCGCAGCGTGCCCTGGCAGCCGCCCTCGACCTGTCCCTCGGAGGGTTCCAGCAGTACGGCGAAATCGCCCGTCAACCAGTCGGGGTGGGCTGCCGCGACATGGCCGAGGCCGTTGAGGTGCGCTGCGACCTCCTCGTTGTCGTAGAAGACGAACGTCAGATCGCGGTTGGGCTCGGGCACGGTAGCCGCGATCCGCAGCTGCACGGCCACGCCCGCCTTCATGTCGCTGGTGCCGCAGCCCCACAGCAGGCCGTCCTCGTCCAGCCGGGAGGGCACGTTCTCGGCGATCGGCACGGTGTCGATGTGGCCCGCGAGAATGACGCGCTCGGTCCGGCCGAGGCGGGTGCGGGCCACCACGTTGTTGCCGTACCGGTCGACGGTCAGATGAGGCAGCTCGGAGAGGGCCTCCTCGACAGCGTCCGCCAGCGCCTTCTCGTTCCCGCTCTCGGAAGGGAAGTCCACCAGCCGCGCGGTGAGCCGGGCGGCGTCCTGTTGCAGGTCGAGTGCGCTGTGAGACATGGGCACAGCCTACGGCGACCGCTCCGGGCCGTGCTGTGTGCCCGGGGCTGAAGGCGCTGTCCCCACCAGCGGCTACCTTTGAGCGCGTGCCCCACTCACGACCGGACCGCTCGCCACGCATGCCCGAGCGCACGCCCGCACCCCGGGGCCGCGGCAGGCTGCCCAGGATCGCCGTGGCCTGCGCCGTGCTGCTCGCCGTCACCGCCTACGTCGCGATACGTGGGCTGGCGGGCCAGAACGACCCGATGTGCACCGTACGCGCCACCGGCGGCAAGGGCGCAGGCTTCGACGCGTCCGGCACCTCGCGCGACGCGGACGACTCGGAGGACTACGAACTCACGTCGGTACAGGCCGCCAACGCCGCGACCATAGCCGCCGTCGCCTCCCAACGCGGGCTGCCCGAACGGGCGGTGACCATAGCCCTGGCCACGGCCATGCAGGAGTCGCAGCTGCGCAACATCGCCCACGGGGACCGCGACTCCGTCGGGCTCTTCCAGCAGCGCCCCTCGCAGGGCTGGGGCACCGTCGGGCAGATCCAGGACCCCGTCTACTCGGCAGGGCGGTTCTACGACCACCTGGTGAAGGTTCCCGGCTACTCCAGGCTGCCGCTGACCGTCGCAGCGCAGCGGGTGCAGCGCAGCGGCTTCCCGCAGGCGTACGCCAAGCACGAGATGAACGCGACGCTGCTGACCGGCGCGCTCACCGGCCGCGAACCCGCCGCGCTCACCTGCACGACAGGCGCCCAGAACGCGGGCAGGCCCGGCAACCCGCAGCACGTACGCAAGCGGCTGGTACGGGAGTTCGGCCGGGACGTGCTGGCCGACGGCACCGGAACGCTCACCGCTCCGTCGGCGCGCGACACCGCGGCGCACACCACGACGCGCCCCGCGGCGCCTGGGGCTGCCCACGCCGCCGCCCCCGCCACCGCCCGGGGGGCAGTGCGCACCGCCGCGCATGTCCGGGCGCACACCGCAGCGCGCGCCGAGGCGGAGCCCACCGTCTCGGTGCCCGCGCACGGCCGGCGCCAGGGGTGGGAGCTGGCCCACTGGGCGGTCGCGAACGCCGCGGGGCTTCATATCGAGCGGATCTCCTTCGGCGGCCTGGAGTGGAGCGCCGAGCGCTCCGGGGACGGCTGGCGCGAGACGGGGACGGACGACGCGAAGAGCGGCGGCACCGGCAGCGCGGGGGCCGGCGCGGTCGAGCTGCGGCTGGCCACCGGTCACTAGTCCACCCCCTCCCCCGCAGGGGGGAAGCCGGTCTACAGGATGGACGTTTCTTCCCTCGCGCGACGGTCGCTGCGAGGAGTGAACGCGCTCGGCGAATCGTGCCTGGCAGCGGCCGGTTCGGCTCCTCCGGTACAGGTCAACCGGCTGCGAGGAATGCCCAGTTTGACGGCTCACGCGGCAAACCTGGATTGCCAATCCTTTACTCTCTTCCCCCGCAACCTTCCCGCCGTTCCGGCCGATAGGCACTGCGTCTGACCGGGGGACCCCGGCTGACACGCCAAGAACCCCTCTCCGTCAAAGGAGCACCATGTCCAACCCCCTCACGCGCCGGATCGCCCGCACCGCGCTGCTGACGGCAGCCGGCGCCGCCACCGTCGTCGGTGCCGCCGGAACTGCGAGCGCCGTGGAAACGCCCGCGAGCCCCGTGGGCGGGATCAGCAACCTGGACGGCGAGGGCGTCGGCAACGCGCTGGACAAGACGGCCCGTGACACCACCTCGGTCGCCGGCGAGACCGGCGGCGACGCCGTCAAGCAGGCCGTGCCGACCGTCGGCAGGACCGTGGGCAAGGCCGGCAGGACCGCGGCCCCCACCGCGCAGCACCTCGCGGGGAACGCCGCCGGTAAGGCCGGTGACGTACTGGGCGATGCCGCCTCCGCCGCCGCCGACACCAAGCTGCCCTCCACCGCCAACCTCGGGGGCCTTCCCCTCCGTTGAGGGCTTGCCTGCGGCCGGACGAAGCTCAAGAGCTCCGTCCCTGAACCCCCGGCACGCACCAGGGCCGCCCGGACCTCATGGTCCGGGCGGCCCTTCGCATGTGCGGAGCTCTCTTCGGGGGTTGGGGCGCGACGGCCCCGGCCGTTACTCCTTCAACCGGCCCACCGCGGCGGCGACGCGCTCATCGGTCGCCGTCAGCGCGACCCGGACGTGCCGCGCACCGGCGGGGCCGTAGAAGTCGCCCGGGGCGACAAGAACGCCCCGCTCGGCGAGGCCGGCGACGGTGTCCCAGCAGGACTCGTCCCGCGTTGCCCACAGGTACAGCGACGCCTCGCTGTGTTCGATCCGGAAGCCCGCGGCTTCCAGCGCCCCGCGCAGCGCGGTGCGCCGCGTGCGGTAGCGCTCCCGCTGCTCGGCCACGTGGGTGTCGTCGCCGAGTGCTGCGACGGCCGCCGCCTGCACCGGCGCGGGCGTCATCATCCCGCCGTGCTTGCGGATCCCCAGCAGCTCGCCCAGAACGTCGCTGTCCCCCGCGATGAACGCCGCGCGGTACCCGGCGAGGTTGGAGCGCTTGGAGAGGGAGTGCACGGCCACCAGACCCGCGTAGGAGCCGCCGCACACGTCCGAGTGCAGCACGGAGACCGGGTCGGTCTCCCAGCCGAGCTCCAGGTAGCACTCGTCGCTGAGGACCAGCACGCCGTGCTCGCGCGCCCAGGCGACGACGGCGCGCAGCTTCTCGGGCGGCAGCACCTGACCGGTGGGGTTGGAGGGCGAGTTGAGCCAGAGCAGCTTGAGCCCGGCCGGGTCCAGCTCCAGGGGGTCGTCGTAGGCGACGTAGTCGGCCCTGGCGAGCCGGGCGCCGACCTCGTAGGTGGGGTAGGCGAGCCGGGGGAAGGCCACCCGGTCGCCGGGGCCCAGGCCGAGCTGGGTCGGCAGCCAGGCCACCAGTTCCTTGGAGCCGACGACGGGCAGCACGTTCCGGTCGGTGATGCCGTCCGCGCCCAGCCGGCGCTCGCACCAGCCGGTGAGCGCGTCCCGCAGCGCCCGGGTCCCCCACACGGTGGGGTAGCCGGGGCTGTCGGCCGCCTCGGTCAGCGCACGCTGGACCAGCGCCGGGACCGGGTCGACGGGGGTGCCGACCGACAGGTCGACGATGCCGTCGGGGTGCCCGGCGGCGGTGGTCTTGTACGGCTCGAGCCGGTCCCACGGAAAGGTGGGGAGGCGGTCGGAGACGGAGGGCATGGTGCTCACTTTCTCAGGCAGCCGGCGGCGCCCGGTCCGGTGGTACGGCAGTCCGGCGCGCCGGCGGTACGACGCGGAAAACACCGCAGTCCCGTACGGCAGGACACTGAGGCCGCCGTACGGGACTGCGAAGGAGCCACCGGCCGTGCCGGTGGCTCACTCGTCGGGGGTCACCCGTGGCTCACTCGTCGTGTTCCTGCGGCGGGAGCGCGGCGATGAGCGGGTGGTCCTTCTCGATCAGGCCGAGCTTGCTGGCGCCGCCGGGCGAGCCCAGGTCGTCGAAGAACTCGACGTTGGCCTTGTAGTAGTCCTTCCACTCCTCGGGAGTGTCATCTTCGTAGAAGATGGCCTCGACCGGGCAGACGGGCTCGCACGCACCGCAGTCGACGCACTCGTCCGGGTGGATGTACAAGGACCGCTGGCCCTCGTAGATGCAGTCGACCGGGCACTCCTCGATGCAAGCCTTGTCCTTCAGGTCGACACAAGGCTCCGCGATGACGTAAGTCACGCTGTCGTTCCTCCTCGTTAGGGCTGGCGGGCCGGTGCCCGGCTCCGCCGCGGGCGCGCGGGAGCGCTCTTTCGCTTCGGACGGCGGCGATGCCCACACCTAGTATCTCCGTTCCCGGACACAAGACGAACAGGAGGGGCGGTCAGAACTGTGGAATTCACCACGGGCGGACGCTTGGAGGTCCGCATCACCCCTTCCGACGTGGGCAAACGTGTCTCGGTTCGGTCATTGACAGCCGCTGGAGAGCCGCACGGCCGGTTCACGGACACGCTCGGCATTCTCACATCGTGGACCGGTGGAGTGCTCAGGATCACCCGGCGCGATGGTGAGCAGATCGAGATCGAGGAGGCGTCGATGGTCGCTGGAAAGGTGGTCCCGCAGACGCCGGCGCGCCGCCGGGGGCTGCCTGCCGCCGACGTGACGGAACTCGTCACCGTCGCCGCCAGGGGCTGGCCGCCTGTCGAGTCCCGGCAGCTGGGCGGGTGGACGCTGCGCGCTGCCGGGGGGTTCACCGCGCGGGCGAACTCCGTGCTGCCGCTGGGCGACCCCGGGCTGCCGCTGCCCGAGGCGCTGGCCCGGGTCACCGGCTGGTACGCCGAGCGGGGACTGCCGGCCCGGATGCAGGTCACCGCGGAGGAGCACGCGCTGCTCGCCGACCAGCTGCGGGAGCGCGGCTGGACGGCGGAGCGGCACGGGCTGATACAGGTCGGCGCGCTCGCCCCGCTGGCCGACCGGGAGCCGGACGGGAGAGTGCTGCTGCACCGTACGCCGGACCAGCGGTGGCTCTCGCTCTACAACCGCGCCGACGGCGACCGGCCCGCGGACGACGCGCTGAAGGTGCTGGCCGGCGGACCCTCGGTCTGGTTCGCGACGGTGCTGGACGAGGCCGGCTCACCCGTTGCGATCGGGCGGTGCGTGGTGGACGGCCGCTGGGCCGGGTTCGCCGCCATAGAGGTCGCCCCCGAACGGCGCCGGCAGGGGCTCGCGCAGGCGGTGACGGGCGAGCTGGCCCGCACCGCGCTGGCGGAGGGCGCCTCGGCCGCCTACCTCCAGGTGGAGCGGGACAACACGGCGGCGCGAGCCCTCTACGAGCGGCTCGGGTTCGCCGACCATCACGCGTACTGCTACCTCCGCGCCCCGCAGGACTGAGATGGGCGGCGGAAACGGCGCAAGCGGCGGCAACGGCGTGGGCGACGAGGAGATGCCCGGCGCGGCCCGGCAGCGGTTCGCCGAGGCGGCCCGCCAGGAGCGCCCCGATCTCGCGCTGCTGTGCCTGCTGATCGGCGCGGAGGCCGCCCGCAGCGCACAGGACGGCACCAAGAGCGCGTCCGGCGAACAGGACGAGGCGGCGGCCGTCGACCGGATCGTGGACGAGGGTCAGGCGGAACTCGACCGGTTGGCCGGACTGTTGCCGTACGAGCGGGGCCGTACGCCCGCGCAGTGGGCACTGGCGCTGCGGCGGACGCTGGGTGAGGAGCAGGGGTTCGGCGGCTCCGCCTCGGACTACCAGCGGCTGGAGTCCTCGCTGCTGCCCGAGGTGCTGCGGCGGCGACGCGGGCTGCCGATCATGCTGTCGGTGGTCTGGATGGAGGTGGCCCGGCGCGCCGGTGCCCCGGTGTACGGGGTGGCGCTGCCGGGACATTTCGTGGTCGGGTTCGGCGATCCGGGGGACCTCCATGTTCTGGCCGACCCGTTCGGCGGCGGCAGGCAGCTCGACGAGGAGGAGCTGTCCTTGATGGTCGCCGGGGCCACCGGGGGGACGCCGCTGTCGGCGGCCTCGCTACGGCCGGCCGGGCCGCTGGAGACGGTGCTGCGCATCCTCAACAACATCAGGGCCTGGGCCGCCCCGCGGCCCGAGCAGTCCGGGGTGCGCCTGTGGGCGGTCGAGCTGTCACTGCTGCTGCCGCACCACCCGGGCAGGCTCCGCTTCGAGCGGGCTCAACTGCTCGTGGAGCGGGGCGACTTCATACGGGGTGCGCAGGAGATGGAGAGCTACGCCGACGTCGTCGCCGCGATGGAGCCGAACGCGGCGGAGAACATCCGGCGGGCGGCGCGGGCTGCGCGGGCGCGGCTGAACTGATCCGTCCGGCCGCTGAACTGCTCAGTCCGGCCGGAGACGGCCTACAGCCACCCTTTGTCGCGGGCAATACGGACGGCCTCGGTGCGGTTGCGGGCCCCGGTCTTCTGGATGGCCGTGGACAGGTAGTTGCGGACCGTGCCGTGCGACAGGTGCAGCGCGGTGGCGATCTCGGCGTTGCCCGCGCCCTCGCGGGCCGCGCTCAGTACGTCGCGCTCCCGGTCGGTGAGCGGGCTGGCGCCCTCGGCGAGCGCGGCCGCGGCCAGCCCCGGGTCGATGACGCGCTCACCCGCCCGTACCCGGCGTACGGCGTCGGCGAGTTGGGCGGCGGGGGCGTCCTTGACCAGGAACGCGTCGGCGCCCGACTCCATGGCCCGGCGCAGGTAGCCGGGCCGGCCGAACGTGGTGAGGATGACGACCTTCAGCGCCGGGTGCCGCGACCGCAGCCCCTCCAGCGCGTCGAGTCCGGACAGACCGGGCATCTCGATGTCCAGCAGCGCCACGTCCGGCTGGTGGGCCGTGACCGCGTCCAGTACCTCGTCGCCCCTGCCGACCTGGGCGGCGATCTCGATGTCCGGTTCCAGGCTCAGCAGCGCGGCGAGCGCCTCGCGGACCATCGCCTGGTCCTCGGCGAGCAGCAGTCTGATCACCGCCTCAGGGTACTGAGGGCACGGTGGCGCTCAGCGTGAAGCCCCCGTTCACACCCGCCGAGGTGGACAGCGTGCCGTCGGCCAGCGCCAGCCGCTCCCGCAGCCCGCTCAGCCCGTTGCCCTCCCGGGCGCCGGAGGGCCCCTTGCCGTCGTCGGCGACGGTGAGCCGCAGCAGTCCGTCACCGGCGCTCCCCCGGCCCCGGGCCTGGAGGGTCACCGTGCAGCGGGTGGCGCCGCTGTGCCGTACGACGTTGGTGACCGCTTCGCGCAGCGCCCACGCCAGGGCGCCCTCCTGCTCGGGTGCCAGCCGTACGGCCGGCGGCCGGTGCGGCAGCTCGGCGTCGATGCCGACCGTGTCCAGCGCGGTGCGGGCTCCGGCCAGTTCGACGGCGAGGGTGGGCCGGCGGTAGCCGCCGACCGCCTCACGGACGTCGACGAGTGCCTGCCGGCTGACCCGTTCGATGTCGGCGACCTGGGTGGCGGCCTCCTCGGGGCGTGCGGGCAGCATCCGGCCCGCCAGCTCGCTCTTGAGGGTGATGAGGGAGAGCGAGTGTCCCAGCAGGTCGTGCAGGTCCCGGGCGAGCCGCAGCCGCTCCTCGTTGGCCGCGAGCTCCGCCACCACCGCGCGGGCCTCCCGCAGCTCCCGCATCGTACGGATGGTCTTCCGCGCGGACATCAGCGCGAACCCGGCCAGTACGCAGGGGATGACGAGCGACGTCCACACGTCCCACCCGGCCCGTGCCCCGAAGTCCGTACCGACGGCCGCCAGCGCCAGCACGCACGCCGCCACAGCCACCACCGCACGCCGGACGGGCAGCACCGCGCCGGTCGCCACCGCGACGTAGACGAACAGCGCCAGCCACCGCTCGCTCGCCGCGAGGGAGAGGGTGAGGGCCAAGGCGTAGAGGAGGGTGACGAGCGGGTACACGACCCGCCCGGGGAGCGGCGACTTGGTGTGCCGGTAGACAAGCGTGACGTAGGCGACGAGGAAAGCCGCGAATCCGGTGACCGCCCCGGCGAGCGCCGGTCCACTGTGGTCGCCCGTCCACAGGTCGCTCACGGGGCCGGCGAGGAAGACCATCCAGACGGCGATCATGGCGATCCGGGCCCGCTTCTGCCGCGGGCTCTCGGCGGGGTTCCCGAAGGCCGGGATCCGGTCGTCGGCCTTCTCCGGCCACCAGGTGCCGAACGGCCCCCGGCGGCCTCCGCCGACGCGTAGACCCTCCTCGGCCGTGGCCGGCTGCCGGGTGTCTGCCATGACACGGCTCCTCATGTCGTACGCGTCCCTACACCTGATACGTGCGCGCTTCTCATGTCGTGCGCGGGTGCATCATGCCTTGCGGGTGTCCTTGCGGTAGAGCCAGGCGGCTGCTCCGGCGAAGAGCACGAGATAGCCCAGCAGCAGCCCCGCGTCGTCCAGATGCGGCGCCTCACCGACCTCCACCGCCTGGCCCAGCGCGGTGTAGGCGTGGGTGGGCATCCACTCACCGATGTTCTGCACCCAGTCGGGAAGGCTCGACATCGGCAGCCACAGCCCGCCCATGAAAGCCAGCCCGAAGTAGAACAGCATCGTGATCGGCCGCACCGCGTCGCCTGTCGCCAGATAGCCGATGGCCACCCCCAGCGCCGCGAAGACGAAGCTTCCCGCCCAAGAGCACAGTGCGACAGCACCCCACTGCCACGCGTCCAGCCGTACGCCCATGACCGTGGCGCCGGTCAGCAGGACGAGCAGGATGGACGGCAGGCTGACGGTGGCGGCCGAGGCGATCTTCGCGGTGACGTAGCCGCGTCCCGGCAGCGCTGTGAGCCGCAGCTGCCGGACCCAGCCGATCTCCCGCTCCTTGGCGATGCGTTCGCTGTTGCCCATCAGGACGGCGGTCATCGCACCGAAGGCGGCCATCGCGACCATGTAGTACAGCTTCAGATCCACCGGCAGCCCCGGCATGTTCCCCGGGGTGTCCCGGCCGGCGATCAGCACATAGAGCAGCGGCGGGTAGATCACCGAGAAGAACATGAACTTCTTGTTGCGCAGCGAGCGCGTGATCTCCAGCTTGACGAGGGTCTTCACTTGGCGGCCGCCTTCCGGTGCGTGTCGAGGCCGGGCTTCGGGGTTTCGGACGAGTGGGTCTGTTCCGCGCGGGAGGTGAGGGTGACGAACGCCTCCTCCAGGCCGAGCCCGGTGACCTCCAGGCCGTGCGGGTAGAGCCCCAGCGCGTAGAGGGCGTGCACGGTGGCGTCCGCGTCGGCGGAGCGCAGCCGTACGGCGGCTCCGGCCAGGTCCAGTTCGCTGACCCCCGGCAGGGCGCGCAGCTGCGCCTCCAGCACCCCGTCGGGCACCATCTCCAACGTGAAGCCGACCCGGCGGACGCCCGCCATGGCCTTGATCTCGGCCGCGCTGCCGTCGGCGAGCAGCCGCCCGCGGTGCAGCACCAGTACCCGGTCGGCCACCTCGTCCGCCTCCTCCAGGTAGTGGGTGGCGAACAGCACCGTGCGGCCCCCGGCGGCCTGGGCCCGTATGGCCGACCAGAAGGAGCGGCGCGCGGTGACATCCATGCCGGTGGTGGGCTCGTCCAGCACGATCAGGTCGCTGTCCCCCGCGGTCGCCAGCGCGAACCGCACGCGCTGCTCCTGGCCGCCGGACAGCTTGCCCACCATCCGGTCGGCCAGCTCGGTGATCCCGGCGTCGGCCAGCACCCGCTCGGTGGCGTACCCACGCGGATGCAGATCGCAGGCCAGCTCGACGAGTTCGCGGACCCGTACGCCCTCCATCAGCCCGCCGGACTGGAGCATGGCGCCCACCCGGCCGTCGGTGACCGCCTGCCGCGGCGTCGTACCGAACAGCCGCACCCGGCCGCCCGGATCGGGATTACGGAGCCCGAGCAGCAGGTCGAGCGTGGTGGACTTGCCGGCCCCGTTGGGGCCGAGGAGGGCGACGGTCTCGCCGGGGTGGAGGCTGACGGTCAGTCCGTCGAGCGCCCGGACGGAGCCGTAGGTCTTGCCGGCCGAGGTGAACTCCACGGCCGGTGCCGTGGCGTGGGTCGATGTCATGCCCCAAGACTCGCCGCACAGCGGGTGCCCAGGGCAGTGTCGGCGGTCGTGACCTGGCGCTGACAGATGTCATGCCCCGGGGATGACGGGAAGCGCCCGGGGCATCAGGCAGAGCGAGGGGCGCCCCACCATCTCGGCGGGGCGCCCCTCGTTTCCGTCTCGCGGAGCCGGGTCAGCGGGAACTGGACGCCGGAACCTCGGCGACGCGCTGTGCGGGCTCCGCCGGCGCCTTCTTCCGCAGGGCCTGGACCATGGCGGCAGCCGCGTGCTTCGGGGTCATCTTGACCGTGCCGGCGCCGCCCTCGACCACCACGTTGTCGAACGCCGAACCGTAGGTCGCCTTCAGCTTCGCGGTGTCGATGACCGGCTGGAGCGTTCCGCTGCCGACCGCCCGCATCGTGAGGAACTTCCCGATGGTCTTCTGGCTGAACGGCACCTTCACATCGCCCGCCTTGAGCCACACCCAGCCGGACATCGCGGTACGGCCGAATCCGTGCACCGCCTTGTCCAGTTGCGCGTCGGTCACCTTGGGCTTGCTGACCGTGCCGGGCAGTTCGACCGGCTCGTTCTTGCCGGAGACCGCGCGCTGCTTGAACGCCTTCTCCAGCGCGGCGGGCGCCTTGTCGACGTCGACGACCTTGTGCGGAGTGCCCTTGACGGCCACCGCCTTGCCGCCGGTGAACTTGACCATGCCTTCGGACGGGGACTTCGCCTCGGCCTTCTCGACGACGGGCTTGAGCGCGGCCCGCACCTTGGCCTCGTCCACCTTGACGGCGGGGTCCGCCTCGCGGGTGCCTCCCATGAGGGAACCGATGACGGAGACCGGGTTGTAGTCGCGGCCCGCGGCGGCGCGCACGGTGGCCTCGGTGTCGAGGGTCACCCCGGCGACGGTGGGCTTCAGCTCCGTACGGCCACCGCTCGTCTCGATCTTGAACGGTTCCTTCGCCCGGTCGCCCAGCTCGGCGTCCAGCTTGTTGACGGCCTCGTGCTTGGTCAGCCCGCCGATCTCCACGCCGAGCACCGTGGTGCCCTTGGGGACGTCCGCGTGATCGAGCAGCAGGCCCGTGCCGTAGGCGACGCCGGCCACGCCGACCACGGCGACTCCCGCGAGCACCAGCTTCGAACGGCCGCCCTTCTTGGCCGCCTTGGGGGGCTTCGTCCCACCCGGTGCCGACTGCGCACTCGCGGGACCGGTGCCGGGCGGGGGCGACGAGGGGCCGGGCGGCGGCACGGCGGGTCCGTCGGCCGCACCGCCTGCCTGCGGTACGCCGCTGATCATGGTGTCGCTCGACAGCCGGGCCTCGCCGCCGGGCCCGCCTTGCAAGCCGCCGGGGCCCGCGGGGCCGCCAGGACCCATGCCTGCGGCACCGGGGACGCCGGGAGCGCCGGGTGCACCGGGGACGCCGGGTGCGCCGGGTGCGCCGGGTGCGCCGGGTGCACCGGGGACGCCGGGAGCGCCGGGTGCGCCGAAAGGCTCCACGCCGCCGGGGGCGCCGGCGCCCGGAACCATGGGAGTTCCGGTCGGAGGCGTGCCGCTGGGACCGACACCGGGACCGCCGTGGCCGTCTCCCGGCCGGTGGTCGAACGCGTCCAGCCCGGAAGCACCCTGCCCCGCGCCGAAATCGGGACCCGCGCCGAAGTCCTGGCCCAACTGCGGGTCCTGGCCCCCGCCCGGCGCGGTCAAGGGGCCGGGGGCGACGCTGCCCGGGGCAACGCTGCCGGGGGCGGGCGGTACGGGCATATCGCCGGTCGCCGGACCCGTGGTGGGACCGGCGGGGCCGCCCGGCTGGTTCGGGCCGATGTGCGGTACGCCGTCGGGCGGCGTGTCCATCGGACCCGCCCCGCCCGGGAACGAGGGCCCCGCGCCCGGTCCCCCGGGCAGACCGTGCGTACCCGTCGTCTCGGGCATCCCGTGCGTACCGGTCGTCTCAGGTCCCGGCCCGGAGAAGTACGGCAGATCGCCCTGGTCACCGGCACCGGAGCCGATGCCCGCACCCGCGCCCGCGCCGGAAGCCGGCCCGGGACCGCCTGCCGGGCCGGACGGCGCCGACGTGTTCTTGGGCGGCTTGCGGGGCGCGAACCAGTCGCTGGTCTGCTGGGTGACCCCCGCCCCGGACGCGTCCTCGGCGCCAGGGCCCGTGCCGTTCCCGGAAGCCGGGGAGACCGCGGACGGCGACGCGTCCCGCACGGCACCCGGACCGCTGCCCGGCGGGGGCGGAGGCATGGCGGCGGCACCGGAGCCACCGCTGGTCGCACGCTTACCGGCACCGAGGTCCGGCGGGCTCTTCGCCTCCTGGCCGCCGCTCTTGTCCGCTCTCTCGGACTTGCCGTCGTCGCCGTCGTCAGCCACCGGTGTCCGCATCACCACGGGCGGAATCGGCCGCGAACCGGGGATGTTGATGCGGATGCGGGTGGTGAGCGTCGTCTCGGTCTTCGGCTCGTCCGACTTGGACCCGGCCGCCGGTTCGGCTCCCCGGTCGCCCTGGCCCCCGTCGGAGCCCGAGGTGCCGTACGGCTCCGTCCCCGAGGGGTACGACGAACCGCCGCGCCTCTTGGGCCCGGAGGACGAACTGTCAGTTTCACGACTCAAAGCAGGTACTCCCGGATGGATTCGCCGTCTTCCTGTCGGCCTGAAGGCGGCTCGCCGGCGCGCACCACTGTACTTGGGGTACGGGGCACCGGCCCCGCGACCACCGAATCGTCCCGGAGACGGCTCTCTCAGCGGTTTTTACCGACTGACACGGGGGGCGCGGGCAATGCAACGGTGGTACACATCACAGCCGCGAGCATGCCGCCGAACAGGTAGACATAGCTGGCGATTCCGGCAGCGAACAGGAAGTCTCCCTCCGACCGCGCGGGAGTCATCAGCAGCACCGCGAGCGCCCACCCGGCACCCGGAGCGGCGGCGCCCACCTTGGTACGGCACAGCTTGGCGCCGCCCCAGAAGAGCCCGACGGCGGCCGCCAGCGCGAGCAGCAGCCCGAACGGGAACCACCCGCCCTGGACAAGCGTTCCGGCAGTCCCGGTCAGCAGGCCGAGGACGACCAGCGCCGCATAGACGGCGACCCGCCCGCCATAGGCCCGCGGATACGCGCCCCAGTCGGCTCCGTTCCCGTCCCGGACCGCTCCGGTCCCGTCCGCCCCGCTCATACCCGTACCTCCGCGAACAGGTCGTCGGCGTCGCCCTGGGCCGCTCCTGTGCGGTCCGCGCGCTGGAAGAACTCCATGCCCGTCAGCGGCTGGGCCAGACCGTTGGAGAGCGCGAAAACGTGACCGCGTGAGGTGTGACGTACGGACACCTGGGTCTCGTGTGCCGCCATCGCCCTCGCCTTCGCCTCCACGTATGCGCCGGCGTCCACCGTGACATCCACCTCGGCTGCGCTCTCCACCACCCCCGGCACATCGTCCGGCTGCGCGAAGCCCGTTCTGCCCGAGAACCCTGGAAGGGGAAAGACCTCACCGTCGTCGGCGGCGGCGTGCAGCCGGGCGAAGCCCTCGTCCAGCACGGGACGCGGCACGACGTTCCAGTAGACGCGCTGCACCTGATGCGGCTCGCCGCCCGTACGGCCGTTCTCCTGCGCAGCGAGCTCGACGGCGCGCATGGCGACGCGGTGGGCCTTGATGTGGTCCGGATGACCGTAGCCCCCGTCGGGGCCGTAGGTGACGAGCACCTGGGGGCGTACCTCGCGCAGCACGGCGGCGAGCAGCCGGGCGGCCTCGTCCAGATCGGCCTGCCAGAAGCAGCCGGGGCGGTCGTTGGTGGTGGCACCCATCATGCCGGAGTCGCGGTAACGTCCGGGCCCGCCGAGAAAGCGGTGGTCGGTGACGCCCAACTCACACATGGCGGCGGCGAGTTCGCCGATGCGGTGCGGGCCCAGGGTGTCGTCCTGGTCGGGTGCCAGATGCGCCAGCCCGTCCGGGATGACCTCACCCTCCTCACCGAGGGTGCAGGTGACGAGGGTGACGTGAGTGCCCTCCGCCGCGTACTTGGCCATCGTGGCGCCGGTGGTGATCGACTCGTCGTCGGGGTGCGCGTGCACCAACAGCAGACGGCGCCTGGGGGCGGCCGGTGAGCCGGGGGCCACCCCCGGGGGAAACGCAGCGGTCATACCCCCGAGCCTACGACGGACGCCGTACCGGGAGCCGACGCGGACAGCGAGGAGAACCGGGTCAGAACTTGAGCTCTCCGATCATCCCGGCGACGTTGGTGGTCAGGTCGTTGATGGTGGGAGCCATCGACGAGCTGGCCAGATAGAAGCCCAACAGCACGCAGATCACCGCGTGTCCGGCCTTGAGCCCGGATTTCCTGACGAGCAGGACGACGATGATCGCCAGCAGCACCACCGCCGAAATCGAGAGTGCCACGGCGGTTCACCTCCAAGTACGCACGGTCGGTACGGGATCGATACGGGTCACACGGACACGGCAGCACGCCTCCGGCATGAGGAGCCACCGGCTTCATACCCAGCACCCACCATGCGCAACGGATCATAATTATCCGCACGACCGCACGGCTCGGTGCACAGGTGCAGAGGAGGGGCGCATATTCAGTTCCAGCCAACTGCACACCACCCGAACATCGTCCCGGCGGGCACCCGGAGCGGATCACAGCCCGGCTCAAGCGCAGTACGGTCGGCCGCATGGCTACGACTTTCCCGCGGCAGCACGCGCGTACCCACCGATTCACACTTGGCACCCCAAGGTCTTTCACTGTCGCCCCGGACGGCTCACGAGTGGTCTTCCTGCGCTCCCGCAGCGGCTCTGACCTGGCGAACCTGCTCTGGGTGCAGGAGGTGGCCAACGGGCAGGAGTGGATCGCGGCCGACCCGGAGGAGCTGCTGGGCGGAGCCGCCGAGGAGCTGTCCCCCGAGGAGCGCGCGCGGCGTGAGCGGAGCCGCGAGGGGACCGCGGGCGTGGTCGGATATGCCACTGACAGTTCCGTGAGGATGGCCGCCTTCGCCCTTTCAGGTCGGCTCTTCACCGCCGACCTGCTCTCCGGGCGGTCCCAGGAGCTTCCGACGCCCACCCCTGTGGTGGACCCGCGCCCCTCCCCGGATGGACAGCACGTGGCGTATGTGACGGGCGGCGCGCTGCGGGTGGTGACGGCCACGGGCAAGGACGACCGGGCGCTGGCCGAGCCCGAGGCGGAGACCGTCACCTGGGGGCTGGCCGAGTTCATCGCCGCCGAGGAGATGTCCCGGATCCGCGGCTACTGGTGGTCCCCGGACTCGGACCGGCTGCTGGTGGCGCGGGCCGACGACGCACCCGTACGCCGCTGGACCATCGCCGATCCGGCCAACCCGCAGGCGGAGCCGGCGCGGGTCGCCTATCCGGCAGCCGGGACGGAGAACGCCGAGGTCACACTGCATCTGCTCGGCCTCGACGGGTCACGGACCGAGGTTGTCTGGGACCGCGAGCGCTACCCGTATCTGGCCCGCGCGCACTGGTCGGACGCCGGCCCGCCGCTGCTGTTGGTGCAGACCAGGGACCAGCGCGAGGCCGTGTATCTGAGCGTGGACACCGCCACAGGTGCGACTTCCATCACACTCACCGAGAATGATCCAATCTGGCTGGAACTCTTCGGCGGTGTTCCGGCGTGGGCACCGGACGGCGAGCTGATCCGGATCACCGATCGAGCCGATACGGCCGAGGGCGGCGCACGGGTGCTCATGGCGGGCGCACGACCGCTCACCTCCCCGGCACTGCACGTACGGGCCGTTCTGGACATCGGCGACGACGACGTCTTGTTCTCCGCGTCGGAAGGCGACGGGAACGGTTCTGCGCGGCGCCGCGCCCCCGGCGACATCGGGGTGTACCGGGTGCCGCTCGCGGGTGGCGAGGTGGTGCGGATCGCCGACGAGGACGGACCGCATCTCGCCTCTGCCGCGCGGGGCGGCGGGACGCTGGTGCTGTCGACCGCGACCCTGTCGCGGCCCGGCGCGCGGGTGGTGCTGCTGCGGGAGAGCGACTCGGCGCGGATCGGCGCCGTCGAGTCGTACGCGGAGACTCCCGTGCTCGCCACCGCGCCGCGGCTGCTGCATGCCGGGAAGCGCCGGATCCCGGCCGCGGTGGTACTCCCCACCGGTTACCGGGAGTCGGACGGGCCGCTGCCGGTGCTGATGGACCCGTACGGCGGGCCGCACGGGCAGCGGGTCGTCGCGGCGCACAACGCGCATCTGACGGCCCAGTGGTTCGCCGACCAGGGCTTCGCGGTGGTCACGGCGGACGGGCGCGGAACGCCGGGGCACAGCCCCGGCTGGGAGAAGGCCGTCGCACGCCGGCTCGCCTCCGTCACGCTGGACGACCAGGTCGAGGCGCTGCGCGCGCTCGCCGAGGACTTTCCGCTCGACCTGTCCCGGGTCGGCATCCGCGGCTGGTCGTACGGCGGGTACCTCGCCGCGCTCGCGGTGCTGCGGCGGCCCGACGTCTTCCACGCCGCGGTGGCCGGTGCCCCGGTCACGGACTGGCGGCTGTACGACACCCACTACACGGAGCGGTACTGCGGTACCCCGCAGGACGACCCCGAGGTGTACGCGGAGTCGTCATTGCTCACCGATGAGGGGCTGTCCCTGGTGGACGCGGACAGCCCTCACCGGCCGATGATGATCATTCACGGGCTCGCCGATGACAACGTGGTGGTCGCGCACGCATTGCGGTTGTCCTCCGCGCTGTTGGCTGCCGGGCGCGCCCATGAGGTGCTCCCTCTCTCGGGAGTGACCCATATGGCCAGCGGCGCCGAGGTCGCGGAGAACCTGTTGCTGCTGCAGGTCGGCTTTCTGAAGCGGTCGTTGGGGATGGCGGGCTGAGTGCGCCCCATAAGGGGCAGACGAGAGGGACCGCCCTAACGCGTGCTGTCCTCCATCGCGCGGAGGGCCGAGTCCATGACGATGTCCTCCTCGCGGGCCGCGATGGTCGGCTCCTCGGGGAAGTGGCAGGCCGTCAGGTGGCCTGTCTCGTTCCCGGGGAGCTGGACCAGCGGGGGCTCCTCGGTGGCGCACTTGTCCTGGGCCTTCCAGCAGCGGGTGCGGAAGCGGCAGCCCGAGGGCGGGTTGATCGGCGAGGGCACGTCGCCGGCCAGCCGGATGCGCTCCTTGGCGTCTCCGGCGCCGGGCGACTCCTCCCCCTGGAGCACGGCCTCCGGCACCGCTGACAGCAGCGCGTGTGTGTAGGGGTGGCGAGGGCGGCTGTAGATCGCCTCGCGCTCCCCCACCTCGACGATCTTGCCGAGGTACATCACGGCGACCCGCTCGGAGAAGTGCCTCACGATCGCCAGGTCGTGGGCGATGAACACGAACGCGATGCCCAGCTCGCGCTGCACCTTCTGGAGCAGGTTGACCACCTGCGCCTGGATCGAGACGTCCAGCGCGGAGACCGGCTCGTCGGCGATGATCAGCTTCGGCTCCAGTGCGAGGGCACGGGCGACGCCGATGCGCTGGCGCTGGCCGCCGGAGAACTCGTGCGGGAACCGGTTGTAGTGCTCGGGGTTGAGGCCGACGGTCTCCAGCAGTTCACGGATGCGCTTCTCCCGCCCGCCGGACGGGTTGATGCCGTTGACCTCCATGGGGCCGCCGATGATGGCGCCGACCGTCTGCCGCGGGTTGAGCGACGAGTACGGGTCCTGGAAGATCATCTGGATCTCGGAGCGGATCGGCGCCATCTGCTTGCGCGTCGCATGGGTGATGTCCTGCCCGGCGTAGGTGAGAGAGCCGCCGGTGGGCTCCAGCAGTCGGGTCAGCAGCCGCCCCGTGGTGGACTTGCCGCAGCCCGACTCGCCGACGAGCCCGAAGCTCTCGCCCTCGTGCACGGCCAGGTCGACGCCGGAGACGGCCTGGACCTCGCCCACCTTCCGTTTGAAGGGGAAGCCCCCCATGATCGGGAAGTGTTTGGCCAGGTTCTCGGCCTGCAGCAGCGGCTCTCCCGTACGCGCCGGCCGGGCATCCTGTGGTTCGCCCTCGCCTGGCTTGGTCAGGGTGAGGTCATCGCTCATTGGTCTGTTCTCCCTCTGCCTGGCCTAGCTCAGCCTGGGCTTGATCTGCTCGACGAAGAACGTCCGCTTCTGCTCCGCCGTCAGATGGCAGGCGGCGCCCCGGGCGTCCGGCAGCGGCGGCCGGTCGGCGGTGCAGGACTTGCCGGCGACCTCGTCCACGTATCCGCAGCGCGGGTGGAACGGGCAGCCGGGCGGGGGCGCGAGCAGGCTGGGCGGGGAGCCGTGGATCGGTGAGAGCTCCTCGTTCACGTTTCCGGTCAGCCGGGGCATCGAGGTGAGCAGGCCCCAGGTGTAGGGGTGCTGGGGCGCGCGCAGCACCTCGGAGACCGCGCCCCGCTCGACGGCTCGTCCGCCGTACATCACCAGGATGTCGTCGGCGACGTTGGCGATGACGCCGAGGTCATGGGTGATGAAGATGATCGCGGAGCCGAACTCCTGCTGGAGGTCCTTGAGCAGGTCGAGAATCTGCGCCTGCACGGTGACGTCGAGCGCCGTGGTGGGCTCGTCCGCGATCAGCAGGTCGGGGTTGCACACCAGCGCCATGGCGATCATCGCGCGCTGCCGCATACCGCCGGAGAACTGGTGCGGGTAGTCGTTGACCCGCGTCTTCGCGTTCGGGATGCCCACCTTGTCCAGCATCTCGATGGCCCGCAGATGCGCCTCCCGCTTGGAGACGCCCATGTGCTTGCGGTACGGCTCGGCGATCTGCCGTCCGATCGTGTAGTACGGCGAGAGGGCGGTGAGCGCGTCCTGGAAGATCATCGCCATCTTGTTGCCGCGCAGCGACTCCAGCGTCTTCTCCCGCGCGCCCGTCAACTCCTGGCCGTCCAGCAGGATCTCGCCCGAGACCTCGGTGGTCCGCGGATTGTGCAGGCCCAGGATGGACAGGTTGGTGACCGACTTGCCGGAGCCGGACTCGCCGACGATGCCGAGGGTGCGCCCGCGCTCCACGTCGAAGGAGAGCCCGTCCACGGCCTTGACGGTGCCGTCCTCGGTGTCGAAGTGCACGTACAGGTCGCGCACCGAGAGGAAGGCGTCCCCGTCCCCCTCGCCACGCGGAGCCGGTACGTCCGCTTCCTTGGTCAGGGTGGTCATGTGCCGGTTCTCCTAGGACAGTCGCACGCGCGGGTCGATGAACGCGTAGGCGGCGTCCACGATGATGTTGAAGAGGATGATGAAAGTGGCCGCGAAGAGCATCACGCCCATCACCATGGGGATGTCGGTGTTCTGCACCGAGTGGACCGCGAGGGTGCCGAGCCCGGGCAGTGAGAACGTCCACTCGGTGATCATCGCGCCGCCGAACAGCGAGCCGAGGTCGACGCCGAAGATGGTGACGATGGGGATGAGCGAACCCCGCCAGGCGTAACGGAAGAAGACGTACTTCCCCGACATGCCCTTGGCCCGCGCCGTTCTGACGTGGTCCTCCTGAAGCTGTTCGATCATCGAGGACCGGGACAGCCGGGTGTAGTTCGCGGTGAAGATGATCTGTACGACCAGCCAGGGGATCAGCAGCCCCAGGAACCAGCCGGCCGGATCCTCCGTCAGCGGCACGTACTTGGGCTGGTCCAGCAGATTGAGGTTGTAGACCACCAACGCGAGCACGAGCGGCCCGATGAAGTAGATCTGCATCGAGGAGAGCACCAGCGACATCGAGCTGAAGACCTTGTCGACGATCGTGCCCTTCTTCCAGGCGGCGATCATGCCCGCACCCAGACCGATGGTCAGGAAGACCACGGCACCGCCGGCGGTCAGCGAGACGGTGGTCGGGAAGCGGTCCAGGATGGTCTCCCAGACGGGGTCCTGGTTGGCGAAGGAGTAACCGAAGCACGGTGCCGGGCAGTCACCGGCGGCGAACTGCCGCCCGGCGACGATGCCGACCATGAAGTGGAAGTACTGCACCGGGATCGGCTCGTCGATGCCCATGTTCTTGCGGATGATCGCGAGCGCTTCCGGCGTGCAGTTCTTGCCGCAGGCCAGCGTTGCCGGGTCCTTGGGAACGGCGTAGAAGAGGAAGAAGGTCACGGCGCTGATGATCAGCAGGATCACCACGGCGCCGAGCGACCGGCGGATGAGAAATCGCAGCATGACGGAACGCAGCTCTCGTGCGGCAGCGGGATCGAGACGTACGGGACAGGGTGGAACGGCCTGGGGGCTCCGCCGCCCGGCCCACGGGGACTGGGCGGCGGAGCCGGCGCCGTGGCGTTACTTCTTCACGTACAGCGTCGCCGGGTTGATGTCGTGCAGCTGCTCGTCGAAGTAGGAGCCGCCGACCTTCGATCCGGAGAGCTGGATCGTCTTGTAGTAGTGCATCGGCACGGCGGGGACGTCCTCGGTGAGGATCTTGTCCGCGAGCTTCTGCCATTCCTTGGCGGCCTCGTTCGGGTTGGACATGGCCCGGATGCGGTCCATCTCCTTCTCGAACTTCGGGTTCTTGTGGTGCGAGTAGTTCGCGGCACCGTCCTGGACCTGCCGCCCGTCGAACAGGTTCGGCACCACGGTCGAGGCGCTCGGCCAGTCGGCACCCCACGAGTTGTGGTAGATGTCGTAGTTGTTCTTGACCTTGCCGATCTGGTCGTAGTACGTGTCCGCGATGATGTCCTTCTTCTGGACGTCGAACCCGGCCTTCTCCAGGTTCTGGGTCGCGGCCACGGAGAACTGCTGCCATTCAGGCGCGTTCTGGTAGGCGAAGGTGAGCTTCATGCCCTTCTTGCCGGACTCCTTCAGGAGCTTGGCCGCCTTCTTGACGTCGCCCTGCGGCTTCTTGATCTTGCCGAAGGGGTCGGTCGGCTGCTGGCCCACCAGCGTCGGGCTGACGTAGTTGCCCGCGAGCTCGCCGCCGCCGGCACCGCCGAACGCGGAGACGATGGACTGGTTGGGCATCGCGTAGGCAATGGCCTGGCGGACCTTCTTGTTCTTGATCCGGTCCACGTTGATATTCATGTAGCTGACGTACGACTGGTAGCCGGACACCGAGCGCTTCTTGATGCTCTGGTCGCTGCGCACCTTCTGCATGCTGGAGGCGTCGACGCTGTTGGTGAAGCTGGTGGCGGTCTGGTTCTCACCCGCGTCGGACATCAGCCGCTTGGTGGAGTCCTCGAAGGAGACTCCGAACTGGATGTCGAAGGCGTCAGGGAACTGGTGCCGGCCCGGGTCCGTCTTGGGGTCCCACTCGGGGTTGCGGACGAGCTTCATGCTCTTGCCGGACTTGAAGGACTGGATCTTGTACGGGCCGCTGGCCAGCGGCTTCTTGTCGTACTTCTCCTTGGTGTCCTTCTTCTCGGAGACAACCGCGTACCCGGCCATCGCCAGCGCGTAGGGCAGCTCGGCCTGCGGCTTCTTGAAGTGGAAGACGACCGTCTTCTTGTCCGGCGTCTCCAGGACGCTGTCCGGCAGGTGCTTGCCCTTGTAGGGGCCGTCCTTGAGCAGCTTGCGGTAGTCGGTGCCGCCGGTGTCGGCCAGCCACTGCTGGACGAAGGTGGGGCCCTCGGTGATGAAGGGCGCGAACGTGCGCTCGATGGAGTGGCGGATGTCCTTCGAGGTGATGGCCGAGCCGTCCTCGAACTTAATGCCGTCCTTGAGCTTGTACGTCCAGGTCTTGCCGCCGTCCGACTTCTTGCCGCTGTCGGTGGCCAGATCGCCGACGACCTCGTACTTGTCGGAGCTGGAGCGCTTGTAGGTGGTCAGCCCGCGGTGGACAAGTCGGGCCATGGCCTGCTCGTCGCTGACGTAGATCTGGGCCGGGTCCAGATGCGCGAAGCTGTCGCGCTGCAGCACCTTGACGGTGCCGCCCTTGCGGCTGCCCTTGACGGCGGGGGCCGGGCCCTTGGAGGCGGCCTCGTCCGCGAAGGAGTAGGAGACGTCCTCGCCCTGCTTCTTGGCCTTCGTGTCCCCTTCGTCCCCGCCGCCTCCGCCGCTGCTGCAGCCGGTGAGGAACAGCGCGCCGGCGGCGACCGCCGCGAGGGACGCACGCGCCGTGCGTATGCTCACTCTGCTCATGGTGGTGTCTGCACCTGCCTGTCGGTTGTCCGTCGCTGCCTGACTGATGCCGTACGGGGTGGCAGCACCCCCCACCACTCGGTCGCGCCTGGCCCTCATCGGCCCGACTTCGGGTCGAACGCGTCCCTGACCGAGTCCCCGAGCAGGTTGAAGGCGAGGATGAAGATCACCATCGCGCCGCCCGGGAAGAACATGTAGGTGATGTCGCTCTGGTACACCTCGGCGCCCTTGGCGAACATCCGCCCCCAGTCGGGGGTGGGCTCCAGCAGGCCGACGCCGAGGAAGGAGAGCCCCGCGATGGCGGTGACGTTGTTCGGCAGCATGTAGGTGGACTGCACCAGGATCGGTGTCACCAGGTTCGGCAGCAGTTCCTTGCGGACGATGCGCCCCGGCGGCGTACCGGCGACCTTCGCGGCCTCGATGAACTCCCGCTCCCGCAGTGACAGCGTCTGGCCGCGCAGCAGGCGCGCCAGGGTCATCCAACCCAGCAGCCACATCACGTAGATGATCACGCAGGCGCGCAGCCAGGTCGGCATCTCGTCCTCTGTGGGAACCAGCAGGGCCCCGACGACCGGCGTGAACGCCACGAAGAACAGCTGGTTGGGGAAGGACATCATCAGGTCGGTGAACCGGCCGAGGAAGTAGTCGACCCTCCCCCCGAAGTAGCCGCCCGCGACGCCGATGACGATGGCGGTGATCACCGAGAGCAGGGTGACCACCAGGGCGAGCGAGAGCGAGGTGCGGATCCCGTAGATCAGCTGCGTGAACACGTCCCGGCCCAGCCCCGGCTCCAGCCCGAACCAGAACTCGCTGTCGATGCCTCCGTTGGGCTTCACCGGATAGGAGTTGTCGTTCAGCAGGGTCGGATCCAACTCGCCGTAGCGGGTGTAGGGGTCCTTGCCGTAGAGCTTGGAGATGACCGGGGCCAGCGCCGCGACCAGGAAGAAGGCGAGCACGATGCACGCCGAGATCACGCCTGTGCGGTCACGCTTGAAGCGCAGCCACATGAGCTGGCCGGGGGATCGGCCCGCGAGTTCACCCTCCTTGGCAACTCGCGTAGAACGCAGACCCGCGTCGTCGGGGCCAGGGGTGTCGGCCCCGGCTGTCGCAGCCTGGGAAGGACTTGTCATCGCGTGTGTGCTCCCGCGCTCAAATCTCGCCGGAACCCGAATCGTTGGGCGTGATGCGGGTGGGTTGAGCCGGACTTTCGCAAGTCAATTACGCACCAGTCAAGAGGGGTTGGCCCAGCTGAACACCGTCCACCGCTTTCTTGAGCGAACGTTGCGCAGATCGAGGTCGCAACGTGCTTGACATCACAGGCGCCCGACAGACATAACGGCATAAGTACCAAGGAAGCGCCTTAACAAACCCGCAACGTAGCCGTCGTCTCACCGATATCCGAATCAGCTGCCCTGAAGTGCGTACGGCTCCCAACTCCCCCGTCCGGCGGGTTTCGTGGCGTTCTCATGCGCGAGCGATGCGCACCGTGCGAACATTGGCGCGCGGTCGCAATGGCGTGCGTCGTGGCACAGGGGAAGCTTGTAGCCGGACGGCGATCACAGGTAGACACGGGTAGATCTGGGTACGTCGCGACACCGCACAAACGGGGGGCCGAGCCATGGGCCAGGACAGAACGCTGGTGCGCGGGGCGCGTGCCTTCGGATCATTGCTGACGGCCGCGCTTGCGCTGGTCAGTCTCGCGTGGATCATCCGGGACTTCACCAAGGCTCATGAGGTCATCGACGTCTGGTGGAACTGGGCCGGGCTGCCGGCCCGCGCCGCGGACGGTGTGTGGGTCACCTCGTTCCTCGAACCGATGCTCCTGCTGCTGTACTCGGTCGCCGCCGTGACGGCGTACCGCTCCTCCTCGTCCGCGGCGATACTGACGTGCACGGGGCTGCTGACGGTGGCGGTACGTACCCCCGGCCTGTGGAACCTCAACGCCGACTGGATGCAGGGCGTCCCGGACGGGCTGCTGAGCAAGGTGCTGTTCAGCAGCATCGCGGCGGTCGTCATCGGGGTCGTACTGATCATCACGGCCGTCGCGGGCCGCCGCCCCCACCTGCCCGCCGGGTACGGCTCCTCCTCCGACGGCTACGGCCTCGCGGCCACCTCCGACCCGGCCGACGAGGCCCCTGCCGGCCCCACCCGGGGCGGGGCCGTGGCCGCCTTCCTGCTGCTGGGTTCCGGTGGCGTGGTGCTCGCCGCGTGGGAGATTCGCGCGTGGCAGCAGAACGGCTGGGACCGCTACGAGCAGATGCTGACCGGCGAGCGGTACACCGTGCGGCTGCTGGACGCCCCCTCCAGCTGGGTGCTGTGGGCGGTGGTCCTCCTCTGCCTGGCGGCCGCGGTCGCGGCGCTGGCGGGTGCGCCTTTCTCCCGCCCGCTCGGACTGATCGTCGCCGCACCGCTGCTCGCCCTCGGCGTCTTCGCCGTGGCGTACGGCATCAAGATGGAGCTGTTCGAGCACTTCGGCGACCTCGGCTTCGAGGGGCAGCTACGTTTGCTCACCAGCCTGTTCGAGATCGCGGTCGGCTGCGGCGTACTGCTGGCGCTCGCTCGCGGCGAGCAGCGCGAGGGCCGTACCGTCTCGCCGTATCAGGGCGGTAGCGCCTCCTACGGACGCGCGCCGCAGACCTGACGACCGGCGGTCTGGGTCTCAGCCGACCGCCGGGGGGACCACCGCGGTGCGCTCGGCGGCGAAATGGCAGGCCGAGGGGTGGTGCACAGGCTGGTCCGGGAGGGTGTCGGCGAAGCTCTCCGGCACAGCCAGGGCCGGCTCCTCCTCGGCACAGCGCTGCTGGGCCTTCCAGCAGCGGGTGCGGAAGCGACAGCCCGAGGGCGGGTTCGCCGGCGAGGGCACGTCGCCTTCCAGCACGATGCGCTCCCGCCCCACCTCCGTCTGCGGGTCGGGTACGGGGACGGCCGACAGCAGCGCCTGGGTGTAGGGGTGCGTCGGGTGCTCGTAGATCTCGGTCTCGGTGCCGATCTCCACGATCTTGCCGAGATACATCACGGCGACACGGTCGGAGATGTGCCGGACGATGGACAGGTCGTGGGCGATGAACATGTAGGACAGCCCGAACTCGTCCTGCAACCGGTCCATCAGATTGACCACCTGCGCCTGCACCGACACATCCAGCGCGGAGACCGGCTCATCGGCCACGATGATCTCCGGACGCAGCGCCAGCCCCCGCGCGATCCCGATCCGCTGCCGCTGACCGCCGCTGAACTGATGCGGATACCGGTTGATGTACTCGGGATTGAGCCCGACCACGTCCAGCAGCTCCTGCACCTTCCGCCGCCGGTCCCCCTTCGGCGCCACCTCCGGATGGATGTCGAACGGCTCCCCCACGATGTCGCCCACCGTCATCCGCGGATTCAACGACGTGTACGGGTCCTGGAACACCATCTGAATGTTCCGCCGCAGCGCCTTCAGTCCCCGCCCGGACAGCTTGGTGATGTCGTCGCCCTTGTAGCGGATGGTGCCCGCGGTGGGCTGTTCGAGATGGGTGACCAGCTTGGCGACGGTCGACTTGCCGCAGCCGGACTCGCCCACGATGCCCAGCGTCTCCCCCTCGTGCAGGTCGAAGGAGATCCCGTCGACGGCCATGACAGCACCGATCTGCCGCTTGAGGAGGACGCCCTGCGTCAGCGGGAAGTGCTTGACCAGGTCCCGCACCTCCAGGAGGGTCTCCCGCCCCGCGCGCGCCTTCTGGGCCCGGGAGCTCGTCAGCAGCATCCGCGCCTCCCAGCCTTCCTCCCGGACCAGGCTGCGCCCCGAGCCGTCAGCGTGCATCGAACATCTCCTCCCAGAAGTGGCAGGCGCTGCGCCGCTGTCCGGAGACCTCGTACAACGGCGGCTCGTCCATCCGGCACATGGCGCGTGCCATGGGGCAGCGCGGGTTGTAGGCGCAGGCGGGCGGGATCTCCAGCAGGCTGGGCGGCATCCCCCGGATGACGTCGAGCTGCTGCCCCTTCTGGTCCAGGCGCGGGATCGAGTCGAGCAGGCCCTTGGTGTACGGGTGCGCGGGTGCCCGGTAGATCTCCCCGACCGGAGCCGTCTCGACGATGCGGCCCGCGTACATCACCGCGATCTTGTCGGCCACGTCCGCGACCACGCCCAGATCATGGGTGATGAGGATGAGCCCCATGGTGAATTCCCGCTGCAGCTCGGCCAGCAGCTCCATCACCTGCGCCTGCACGGTCACGTCCAGCGCCGTCGTCGGCTCGTCCGCGATGATCAGGTCCGGCTCCAGCGCCAGCGCCATCGCGATCATGATCCGCTGCCGCATGCCCCCGCTGAACTGGTGCGGAAAGTCCCCCACCCGCTGCCGCGCCGCAGGGATACGTACCCGCTCCATCAGCTCCACGGCCCGGGCCTTGGCCTCCTTGCGGCTCAGGCCCTGGTGGACGCGGAACATCTCGCCCAGCTGATAGCCCACCGTCAGCACCGGATTGAGCGCCGAGAGCGCGTCCTGGAAGATCATCGCCATCTTCGAGCCGCGGATCTTCCGCCGCTGCTCCTCGGGGAGCTCCAGCAGGTCCCGCCCCTGGAAGATGATCTCTCCGCCCGTGATCCGGCCCGGTGGCATGTCGAGGATGCCCATGATCGCCTGCGCGGTCACCGACTTGCCCGATCCCGACTCGCCCAGCACCGCCAGCGTCTCCCCCGCCTCGACGCTGTAGCTCACGCCGTTGACGGCCTGGGCCACACCGTCCCGGGTACGGAACTCGACATGCAGGTCACGCACTTCCAGCAGGCTCACCGCGCTCACCTCAGCTTCGGGTCGAGGGCGTCGCGCACCGCGTCGCCGAGCATGATGAACGCCAGCACGGTGAGGCTGAGCGCGGCGGCCGGATAGAGCAGGATGTGCGGCGCGTTGCGGAACTGCATGCCCTGGGAGGCCGCCGAGATGTCCGCACCCCAGGAGACGGTGGGCGGCTGGAGCCCGACGCCGAGATAACTGAGCGTGGCCTCCAGCGAGATGTAGGTGCCCAGCGCGATGGTCGCGGTCACGATCACCGGTGCGACGGCGTTCGGCAGAATGTGCCGCACCATCATCCGCACATTCCCGGCGCCCAGGGCCCGTGCCGCCTGTACGTAGTCGTTCTGCTTCACGGTGATGACGGAGCCACGCGCGATACGGGCCACCTGCGGCCAGCCCAGCAGCACGATGAAGGTGACCACCGTCCATACGGAACGGCTGCCGGTCATGGAGAGGAACACCAGACCGCCCAGCACGATCGGGATGCCGAAGAAGATGTCGGTGACGCGGGAGAGCAACGCGTCCCACATCCCGCCGAAGAACCCGGCGAGCCCGCCCAGCAGGCTGCCCAGCACCGCGACCCCCGCCGTGGCGCAGACGCCGACCGTCACCGACGTACGGGCCCCGTAGACGACCCGCGTATAGACGTCGCAGCCCTGCGTGTCGAAACCGAACCAGTGCCCCGCCGAGGACGGGTCGAGGGAGCGGCCGAGTCGGCAGGAGAGCGGGTCCCGCGAGGCGATGAGGCCCGGCCAGATCGAGATGAGCACCAGAAACGTGATGAGGAGCCCCGCAATCACGAACACCGGGTTGCGGCGCAGGTCGTACCACGCGTCGGACCACAGACTCCGTGCGCGGCCCGGCCCCGGTACGGGGGGCAGCGGCGCGCCCTCACCCCCTTCCCCCTCCTCCTCGGCCAGCTCGACAGCAGGCGTCCCTGTCACGGAGCCCCCTCTCTTTCCGCCTCTGCAAGAGCGGGAAAGCCGCCGTCGGCGAGGTAAGGGTGGGTGGGGGGATTACGCATAGCGGATCCTCGGGTCAAGCACCGCGTACAACAGATCGACAAGCAGGTTCGCGAGGAGAAAGACGATGACGAGGATGGTCACGAAACCGACGACGGTGGGCGAGTTCTGCCGGACGATGCCCTGCCACAGCTGAAAGCCCACGCCCTGGATGTTGAAGATCCGCTCGGTCACCAGCGCCCCGGCCATCAAGTTGCCGACGTCCGTACCCAGAAAGGTGACGACGGGGATCAACGAATTGCGCAGCAGATGCCGCACCGTCACCCGTCGCCGCGACAGCCCTTTTGCGATGGCGGTCCGCACATAGTCGGCACGGGCGTTCTCCGCGATCGACGTCCGGGTAAGCCGGGTGACGTAGGCGAGCGAGACCAGCGCGAGGACGAGGCCGGGCAGCAGCAACTCACCCACCGGCGCCGCAGGCGAGACCGCGGGGGAGATCAAGCCCCATTTCACACCGAGCAGATACTGCGCGAGGCTGCCGGTCACGAACGTCGGTACGGAGATGACGACGAGGGTCAGCATCAGTACCCCGGAGTCGACCGGCCGCCCGCGCCGCAGCCCGGTGACCACGCCCAGCACGATGCCGAAGATGATCTCGAAGACGATGGCCACGACAGCGAGCCGGATCGTGATGGGAAAGGCCGTGCCCATCAGCTCCGTCACCGGCTGCCCGGTGAACGCGTTCCCGAAGTCACCGGTGAAGATCTTGCCCATGTAGAGCCCGTACTGCTGCCAGATGGGCTTGTCCAGGTTGAATTCCTTGCGCAATTGCTGAGCGGTGGCCGGGTCGGGAGCCCGCTCCCCGAACATCGCGTTGACCGGGTCCCCGACGGCGTACACCATCACGAAGATGAGGAAGGTGGTCCCGGCGAAGACCGGGATCATCTGGAGCAGTCGTCTGGTGACGTAGCGCCCCACTGCGGCTCACTTGACCTTGATGTCGGTGAAGACCGGTACGGAAAAGGGGTTGAGTCTGACGTTGCTGACGCGGCTGGAGTATCCGGCGTTCCCGTTCTGGTACCACAGCGGAATCGAGGGGAAGGCGTCCATGATGCGCTTCTCCGCCTGCTGGAAGAGGCCGACGGCGGACTTCTCGGCGGTGGCCTCGTTCGCCTTGTCGATGAGCTGGTCGACCTTGGACTCGGAGAAGCCTGAGTCGTTGGAGGAGGCGTCCGTGTAGTAGATGGGCTGGATGAAGTTCTGGATGAGTGGATAGTCCATCTGCCAGCCGGTCCGGAACATGCCCTTCATCTTCTTGTCGGAGATGTCGGAGCGGAATTCGCTGAACGTCGGCACCGGGTTGACTGTGCAGGCGTTGTTCTTGCCGAGCGTTCGGTTGATGCTGTTGCAGACGGCCTCCATCCACTGCCGGTGTGAGCCGGTGTCGACGTTGGAGGTCAGGGTGATCTTTCCGCCGGGCAGCCCGCCGCCCTGTTTGATGAGCTTCTTCGCGCCCTTGGGGTCGTATTTGCACGCATCGCCGCAGAGTCCGGGCTTGTAGCCGCCGGTGGTCTTCAGCACGGGGGAGGTCAGATCGGTCGCGGGTTCGCGGGTGCCGTGGTAGATCTTGTCGGTCACCTCTCTCCGGTCGATCGCCTTGGAGAGTCCGCGGCGCACCATCGCGGCCTTCTTGCTCTGCCACTTCTTGTCGTACATGGGGAAGGAGATGGTCTGGGTGATGCCCGCGGGCTGGTTGATGTAGCGGCCGTTCAGGTCCCGCTTGGCGTTCTTGAGCTGCGCGGCGGGGAGTTCGTCGACGACGTCCAGATTTCCGGCCTGCAGATCCGTGTAGCCGGTGTTCTGGTCGGTGTAGACCTTCAGCTCGACGCCCTTGTTCCGGGGCTTGTCCTTCCCGGCGTAGTACTTGTTCCGGGAGAGCTGCATCGACTGGCCCTTGGTGTAGGAGTCCACCTTGTACGGGCCGTTTCCGACGGGCTTCTTCAGCCAGCCGCCGTGGTCGGTGAAGAACGACTTCGGCAGTGGTGCGTAGGCGCTGTATCCGAGGGTCTGCGGCCAGAGGGAGAACTTCTGGCTGAGCTTCACCGTGAAGGTGCGGTCGTCCTGCACTTTCAGCCCGGACAGCTTCTTCGCCTTGGGCTTCCCCTTCTCGGGGTGAACGTCCTCGTAGCCCTCGATGTACTGGAAGAAGTACGAGTTGATCTGCTTGTTGGTGACCAGTGCCCCGTAGTTCCAGGCGTCCACGAAGGACTTGGCCGTCACGGGTGTGCCGTCGGAGAACTTCCAGCCCTTCTTCAGCTTGACGGTGAAGTTCCGCTGGTCGTCGGACTCGATGGATTCGGCGACCGCGTTCTCGGCCTCGCCCGTGGTCGGGTTGTACTTCTTCAGCCCTCGGGAAATCATGTCGAGGACCTTGCCGCCCTGCACCTCATTGGTGTTGGCGGGCTCGACCGGATGCTGCGGATCGGTCCAGAACGCCCGTACGACCCCGCTCTGCGCGCCGCCCGCGGCACTCCCGGCGCTCGAGCCGCCGCCGCACGCCGTTGCCGTCAGAGCGACCGCCCCGGCGGCGGCGAGCGCCCGCCTGGTCATGGTGGTGCGGGTGGCTCCACACATGGGTGCCTCCTGGGTGCGCTGGGGGTCCGAGTACGCCTCCCACCCACATAACACCTTTTGACACCATATGCCTGGCTGCCTTGCCCACCACCCCACCCCCCGGCACCCATTCGGGGGCCGCCCCGGGATGCACGAAGGGGGCCCACCCGCCAGGGTGGGCCCCCTTCATGTTCAATCCGGCCGCTACGGCGCGCAACCAACGCGGCGAGGGTCCGGCCGCATCACAGCGCTCCGCAACCCCGACGTCCGGCTACCGCTTCGCGCGAGCGGCGGCGCGGGCCCGCTCCTTCATGTCCAGGTTGACCTTCCGGATGCGCACCGTCTCCGGCGTCACCTCGATGCACTCGTCCTCGCGGCAGAACTCCAGCGCCTGCTCCAGGGAGAGCTTCCGCGGCGGCACCAGGTTCTCCGTCGTATCGGCGGAGGCGGCCCGCATGTTGGTGAGCTTCTTCTCCTTGGTGATGTTGACGTCCATGTCGTCGGAGCGGGAGTTCTCCCCGACGATCATGCCCTCGTACACCTCGGTGCCAGGCTCGATGAAGATGGTCCCGCGCTCCTGGAGGTTCATCATCGCGAACGGCGTCGCGGTCCCGGAGCGGTCCGCCACCAGCGACCCGCTGCGCCGCGTCCGCAGCTCGCCGAACCACGGCTCGTGCCCCTCGAAGATCGAGTGCGCGATGCCGGTGCCGCGGGTCTCGGTCAGGAACTCCGTACGGAAGCCGATCAGCCCGCGGGAGGGGACGAGCCACTCCATGCGCACCCAGCCGGAGCCGTGGTTGGTCATGGTCTCCATCCGGCCCTTGCGGCTCGCCATGAGCTGGGTGATGGCGCCCAGGTGCTCCTCGGGGGCGTCGATCGTCATCCGCTCGACCGGCTCGTGCAGCTTGCCGTCTATCTCGCGGGTGACGACCTCCGGCTTGCCGACGGTCAGCTCGAAGCCCTCCCGGCGCATCGTCTCGACCAGGATGGCCAGCGCCAGCTCACCGCGGCCCTGCACCTCCCAGGCGTCGGGACGCTCGGTGGGCAGCACCCGCAGCGAGACGTTACCGATCAGCTCGCGGTCCAGCCGGTCCTTGACCAGCCGCGCGGTGACCTTGTGCCCCTTGCCGCCCTTGCCCACCAGCGGCGAGGTGTTGGTGCCGATGGTCATGGAGATGGCCGGCTCGTCCACGGTGATCAGCGGCAGCGCGACCGGGTTCTCGGCGTCCGCGAGCGTCTCGCCGATCATGATGTCCGGAATGCCGGCGACCGCGCAGATGTCGCCGGGACCGGCCTCGGCGGCGGGCTTGCGGGTCAGCGCCTCGGTCATCAGCAGCTCGGTGATCCGCACGTTGTGCACGGAGCCGTCCCGCTTCATCCAGGCCACGGTCTGGCCCTTCTTCAGCGAGCCCTCCTTGACGCGAAGCAGCGCAATCCGGCCCAGGAAGTTGTCGGCGTCCAGGTTGGTGACGTGTGCCTGGAGCGGCGCGTTCTCCTCGTAAGTGGGCGCGGGCACCGTCTCCAGCAGCGTGCTGAAGAACGGCTCCAGGCTGTCGCTGTCCGCGGGCACCGCGCCGTCGGCGGGCTGGGTCAGCGAGGCGATGCCGTCGCGGGCGCAGGCGTAGACGATGGGGAACTCGATCTGCTCCTCGTCCGCGTCCAGGTCGAGGAAGAGGTCGTAGGTCTCGTCCACCACCTCGGAGATCCGGGCGTCGGGCCGGTCCGTCTTGTTGACGCACAGGATGACCGGGAGCCGCGCCTGGAGCGCCTTGCGGAGCACGAAGCGGGTCTGCGGCAGGGGGCCCTCGGAGGCGTCCACCAGCAGCACGACCGCGTCCACCATCGACAGCCCGCGCTCGACCTCGCCACCGAAGTCGGCGTGGCCGGGGGTGTCGATGATGTTGATGGTGACCGGCTCGCCGCCGTCCTTGGGGTGGTACTTGACCGCGGTGTTCTTGGCGAGAATGGTGATGCCCTTCTCGCGCTCCAGGTCGTTGGAGTCCATCACCCGGTCGTCGACGGATTCGAGCTGGTGGGCCGCGAAGGCACCGGCCTGCTTGAGCATGGCGTCGACCAGGGTCGTCTTGCCGTGGTCGACGTGGGCGACGATAGCGACGTTTCGGATGTCGTGGCGCGTGGGCACTGGGGGGTGTCTCCCGGGTTGGCGGATCGGGCCGCGCGACCGCCTGTGCGGCCGGTCCGCGCTCCCTGACGCCGGGCATGGCTCGCCGCGGCCTCGTCAACCATGGTACGGGCCGTCGCGCGAAGCGCCGGACGGGGCCGCTGTGCGGTCCGTCCGGCGCTCGGTGGGGCGGGGCCAGGGTGGCTCAGCTCCTGCGGTAGCCCATGTCCTCGTAGACGGGGGTGGAGAAGCCGAAGGCACCCACGTTGACCAGGTTCCGCTTGGCCGCCACCAGCTGGGGTCGCTGGTAGAGCGGCAGTGAACCGGACACCGCCCAGATCCGCTGGTCGGCCTTCCGCATCAGCTCCTGGCGCTCTCCGTCGTCCAGCTCGCCCGCCGCCTGCTCGAAGAGCTGGTCGATCCGGTCGGTACCGACGCGGGCGTAGTTCTGCTCGACCTGCAGCGAGCCGTCGGATGCGGGCCTCGGCTTGGCGAAGATCGGCCGCGCCTCGGTGGCGGGGAACGCCGTCGCGGGCCACGAGTACAGCGCCAGGTCGTAGTCACCCGCCGCGATGTGGTCCTTGAAGTAGCTGTCGCCGGACACTTCCTTGATCTGCGTACGGATGCCGACCTCGTTCAGCATCCGTGCGATGCGCTTGCCGGTGTCCCTCAGCTCTGCGGAACCCTTGCCGCCCGGCAGGACGAACCGCAGTGCGAGGGGCTTGCCGTCCTTGCTGCGCACCGCGCTGGCCGGGTCGCCCGCCAGCAGCCGCAGTTCCCGGGCCGTCGCCTGCACCGTTTCGGCCGTCTCCAGCGCCGCCCTGGCGCGGCTCAGCTTGCGCTCGGAGCCGGCTTGTCTGGCGGAGGCGAGGCTGGAGTGCGCGGCCTGCGCGAGGATGGCGCCCCGCTGGGCCGTGGCCGAGACGGAGAGGCCCAGCGGTTTGTCGACGACCCGGGCGATCTGGGCGGCGGTCAGCCGGACGACCGACGACTCGGCCTCCGCGCGGTGGGGCGCGCCGCCCCCCGCGTCGGGGGAGCCGTCCGCGGCGGACGGCTCGGCGGGCCCGCCGTCAGCCCGCTTCTCCTTCTTCTCCCCCTTCTCCCCCTTGTCCTGTGCCTTCTCCCCCTTGGGCGCTGCGTGGGCGTTCTCGGCGGACTCGTCGGCGCCCGCCCCGCCAAGGCCGCCGGTCTTCCAGCCCGCGTCGGCCAGCAGGGACTGCGCGGAGTCGACGTCCGCGCTGCCGAAGTCGCCGCTGTTGTCCTGGTAGCCGTCCTGGTTGGTCATCCGCAGATGGCTGCCGAGGGGCTTGTCCGGCAGCCCCGTTCCGTCGAACGCCTTCCCGGCCAGCTCGTCCCGGTCGATGGCGCGGGCCACCGCGCGGCGTACCCGCTCGTCGGCGAGGGGGCCGCCCGCGCCGTTGAGGGTGAGCTGGGTGTAGGCGGGGTCCAGCGCCCGGCGTACCTCGTATCTGCCCAGGTGCCGTGCCGCCGAGGCGCCGAAGCGCTTGCGGGCCTCCCGCTTGCGCGCCTCGCGCCGCTCGGCCTCGCGCTTCTTGGCGTCCTGCGCGTTCTTGGCACCCTCGGCGCTGTCCGGGCTCCCCGGGCCGCCGAGCCCGTTCGCGGCGCCGACCCGCTTGGCCGCCGCGGCGCTGACATCGGCGACGTCCACCTCCCCCTTCGCCAGCGCCTTGGCCGCCTTGTCGCGGGGTACGGCCGTCAGCACGATGCGGTCCAGCTTGGCGCGCTCGCCCCACCACCGCGGGTTGCGTTGGAGGACCGTACGGTCACGGTCCTTGCCCGCCTTGACGACGCGGAACGGGCCGGCCGCCGCGGGCAGCGAGGTGCGGATGCCGTCGTTGAAGACCTTGGGCTTGCTCATGGCCTGCTTGGGGTAGAGCGGCGTGAACAGCGAGCGCCAGTCCGCGTAGGGCTTGCCGAAGACGACCTTGACCTCGTCGGCACCCTCACCCTTGGTGACCTTCCGGATACGGTCGTATCCGGCGTTCCGCGCCGTCCAGTAGGCGTTGTTCTTGCCGCGCAGCGCCTTCCACTGGGCACGGAAGTCCGCCGCGCCCAGCCGGCGGCCGTCGCTCCAGCGGGCCTTCGGGTTGAGCTTGTAGACGACGGTCTGCCGCGGCTCGGTCTCCGTGACCTCGGCATCGCGTAGAAAGTTCTCGTCGGTCTGCGGCCGGCCGCGCTCGTCGAGGGTGAACAGCGTGGGCAGGGTGGCGGCGGCGACCCGCTTGGTGGCCTCGGCCGAGTCAGGCTGGAAGACGTTGAAAGTGGTGGGCGCCGCGTCCACCGCCCAGCGCACGGTGCCGCCGGAGGCGACCTGCTGCCGCTCGGTGGCGCGTACGTCGCCGCCGCTGTCCGCCGAGCCGCTGCCGGTGTTGGTCTCGGCGTCCTGCGAGTCCGAGCCGCCGCAGGCCGCCAGCGGCAGTGGCAGCAGCAGACCGGTGACGAGCGCCGCCGTCCAGCGCCGGCTCCGGCGGGGCCGGACGGTCGCGGCACGGCTGAGGGGCTCCCCTGGCTGTGGCGGCCTCGGGGGCCTTCGTGATTCGGCTGGGACGGCTCGCATGCTGAAACCTCCGGGGCTGGCCGCGCGTCCGCGTACATCCACTTTCGGCGGTTTTGGCGGCTCATCACATCTTTTCGCCCCACTGAAAGCGAGCCCACGCCTGAGACCGGGAAGACACGACGTACGGAGCACATATGCCACTCGTGCGGAGCAGCCCGCCGTGGGCTGCGGGGGCGCGCCCCTTGCCGTTGCGCACCCGCGCCACTCGTACGGGCCAACCAGCGCGGAAACCCCGCACATGACTTCGGGCGGGGCCACAGGATGCCCCCATGGATCGAAAGCTGGACACGGATCCCCTCGACTTGCTCAACGCAATCGATGACGCCTGCGGCGGGATGCTGTCCCAATACTTCGAGGGGCTGATCCTCCTGCCGCCCAACCCGGACTATCTGCACAGCGATGCGGCGCTCGATCTCGTCATCCAGCTGAGAGAAGCCGGTTTCCGCCATACGGGGCTACGCGTCGGCTTCCGTGCCGCCCACGGGGCCGGCACCCGAAGCCTTGTGGCCCCGGACTTCTTCGTGCTCCACCGCCGCCCCAACAAAGCCGACGAGGAATACCGCAAGGTGCACCACAGGTGGTATTCGGCCGACCTGCTGGCCTTGGTTGGCGAGGTCGCCTCCAGCAATCACGAGGTGTATTCCGGGCCCAAGTACCGGGCCTATGCCGCTGCCGGGGTCCCTGTCTACGTGCTGATCCACCGCAAGGAAGGCAGGGCGTACGCCTTCTCCGACCCGATTTCGCACGAGGGCGACGACGGCGAGGCGCGGTACAAGACAACGTCCGAGGTCAAGCTCGGGGACCCACTCCCCCTCCCCGCCCCCTACCCCGCCCTCGACACCTCCGCGCTGATCCGGGACTGAGCCGCCCGCGGGGTCACGTACGGGCGGAAAGGCGTGTCGCACCCTTCACAAGCGGGAGTGTGACGCGCAACACTCGCCACGCGCATCGACCACGCCAGCCGCCACCACCGCGGAGGTGGGCAAGCCATGTCTCTGCACGATGAACTGACAGCCGCTCAGCGCTGTCTGGACGATCTCGCACGCTGCGTCAGCCGACTCGAGGGTCACATCGGCACCGGCCTGGAGATCCGCCGGGTACGCAGCGACGCCGAGCATCTGAAGGAGTCGCTCTCCCTGCTGAGAGCAACCGCCCCGCGGCCGAGGACCGAGCCGCACGCCGAGATGGTGACCATCCCCGACCAGCCCTACGACCCGGGCTTGTGGACGGATGTCGACGACGAGGGGCTCGGAGCGCGCGACCGGCACGCACCGTGACTCGTTGGACAACGAGTCGTTGAAGGCAGGCCCTGGCTGCCCGGGCCTGCCCTGACCCCAGCCGTCTCATCCGGAGAAACCGTTGGCCACTGGCACCGAACCCCAACAGAGCACGGGGCCCCGACCCCCCGCGGGCCCCCAGCCCACCGGCGTGCACACCAGCACGCGCGCCGCCATCGCCGAACCACACCTGCGCAAGGACCGCTGGTGGCTCGCGCCCGCCGCGACAGCGCTCGGGCTGCTGGCATTCGTCGTCTACTCGACCTGGCGTGCGTTCGCGAACACGGACTACTACCACGCGCCGTACGTCTCGCCGTTCTACTCGCCCTGTCTGGCGGACAACTGCGCGACGATGAAGGACGGGCCCAACTGGGGCCTGTTCGGCGAGTGGTGGGGGCTGTCGCCCGCGCTGCTCATCCTGATCTTCCCGCTGGGCTTCCGGCTCACCTGCTACTACTACCGCAAGGCGTACTACCGCGGTTTCTGGGCCTCTCCGCCGGCCTGCGCAGTGGCCGAGCCGCACAAGAAGTACACCGGCGAGACCCGCTTCCCGCTGGTCCTGCAGAACATCCACCGCTACTTCTTCTACGCGGCGATGCTGGTCGCGGTAATCCTCACCTGGGACACCGTGCTCGGCTTCCGGGACGAGAAGTACGAGTGGGGCCATATGGGCCTGGGCACGCTGGTATTCCTCGCCAACATCGTGCTGATCTGGGCGTACACCCTCTCCTGCCACTCCTGCCGGCACATCGTCGGCGGCAGGCTGCGGCACTTCTCCAAGCACCCGGTGCGCTACCGGCTGTGGGGCTGGGTCGGAAAGCTCAACGAGCGGCACATGCTGCTCGCCTGGGCCTCGTTGCTCAGCGTGGCGCTGGCTGACTTCTACGTCTACCTGCTCGCCACTGGCACCATCACCGACCCGCAGCTCTTCTGAGAGGGACAACAGCGACATGGCACACGTCGAACGTCAGCAATGGGACGTCGTCATCGTCGGCGCGGGCGGCGCCGGACTGCGGGCCGCGATCGAGGCACGGGAGCAGGGCCTGCGTACCGCGGTGATCTGCAAGTCCCTCTTCGGCAAGGCCCACACGGTGATGGCCGAGGGCGGTATCGCCGCCAGCATGGGCAACGTCAACGAGGGCGACAACTGGCAGGTGCACTTCCGCGACACCATGCGCGGCGGCAAGTTCCTCAACCAGTGGCGGATGGCCGAGCTCCACGCCCGCGAGGCACCCGACCGGGTATGGGAGCTGGAGACCTGGGGCGCGCTGTTCGACCGGACACCGGACGGCCGGATCTCGCAGCGCAACTTCGGGGGCCACGAGTATCCGCGGCTCGCACACGTCGGCGACCGTACCGGCCTGGAGCTGATCCGTACGCTCCAGCAGAAGGTCGTCTCGCTCCAGCAGGAGGACTACAAGGAGAGCGGTGACTACGAGGCCCGTATCAAGGTCTTCCAGGAGTGCACCGTCACCCAGGTGTTGAAGGAGCCGAGCCCCAAGAACGGGGAGCCGGACCGGGTTTCCGGTGTCTTCTGCTATGAGCGGGAGAGCGGCCGGTTCTTCGTCATCGAGGCACCGGCGGTGGTGCTGGCGACCGGCGGCATCGGCAAGTCGTTCAAGGTGACCTCCAACTCCTGGGAGTACACCGGGGACGGGCACGCGCTGGCGCTGCTGGCCGGGGCCTCGCTGATCAATATGGAGTTCGTGCAGTTCCACCCCACGGGGATGGTCTGGCCGCCGTCGGTGAAGGGCATCCTGGTCACCGAGTCGGTGCGGGGTGACGGCGGTGTGCTGCGCAACTCCGAGGGCAAGCGGTTCATGTTCGACTACATCCCGGACGTCTTCAAGGACAAGTACGCCGAGTCCGAGCAGGAGGCCGACGGCTGGTACGAGGACCCCGACAAGCACCGCCGCCCGCCCGAGCTGCTGCCCCGCGACGAGGTGGCGCGCGCCATCAACGCCGAGGTCAAGGCGGGGCGCGGCTCTCCGCACGGCGGCGTCTTCCTGGACGTCTCCACCCGGATGCCCGCCGAGACGATCAAACGGCGGCTCCCGTCCATGCACCACCAGTTCCGCGAGCTGGCTGACGTCGACATCACCGCGGAGCCCATGGAGGTCGGACCCACCTGCCACTACGTGATGGGCGGCGTGGACGTCGACTCGGAGACCGCTGCGGCCCAGGGCGTGCCGGGGCTGTTCGCTGCGGGCGAGGTCGCCGGCGGTATGCACGGCTCCAACCGGCTGGGCGGCAACTCCCTCTCCGACCTGCTGGTCTTCGGCCGCCGGGCAGGGCTGTACGCCGCGGAGTACGCACGCGGCTGTGCCCAGGCGCACCCGCGGGTGGAGGACGAGCAGATCGACGCGGCGGCGGCCGAGGCGCTGCGCCCCTTCGGCGTCGGACCGGCGCCGGCGGACGAGGAGCCAGCCGAGGGGCCGGAGGAGCCGGCCGAGGGGCCGGAGGAGCCGGCCGAGGGGCCGGAGGAGCCGGCCGAGAATCCGTACGCGGTGCACCAGGACCTCCAGCGGGCCATGAACGACCTGGTGGGCATCATCCGCCGCGAGGAGGAGATGTCCGAGGCGCTGGAGCGCCTCGCCGAGCTGCGTGAACGCACCCGCCGCGCGAAGGTGGAGGGGCACCGGCAGTTCAACCCCGGCTGGCACCTCGCCATCGACCTGCGCAACATGCTGCTGGTCAGCGAGTGTGTGGCCCGCGCCGCGCTGAACCGTACGGAGTCGCGCGGCGGGCACACCCGCGACGACTACCCCGAGATGGACCGCGAGTGGCGCCGCGCCAACCTCGTCTGCACGCTCGCGTCCGCCTCCCCGGAACCGGCGGTTCCGGCGGCCGAGGCAGGCGCGACCGGCGCCGAGGCCGAGGCGGGCCGCGCCGGGCGGATCGCGCTGCGGCGCCGCGAGATGCCGCCGATCCGCAAGGACCTCCTTGAGCTGTTCGAGAAGGAGGAGTTGATCAAGTACCTGACCGACGAGGAGCTGACGAGCGAGTGACTACGGAAGCGCATCACGGCGCGGGCCCCGGAACCGAGGGCATCGGCGGCGCGGTGAGCGGCGGCGCCCCGGACACGACGCGGCCGGAGACGAGCTACGACGCGCACTTCAAGGTCTGGCGCGGCGATGTGGACGGCGGCGGCCTGGAGGACTTCACGGTCGAGGTGAACGAGGGCGAGGTCGTCCTCGACATCATCCACCGCCTCCAGGCGACCCAGGCCCCCGACCTCGCGGTCCGCTGGAACTGCAAGGCGGGCAAGTGCGGTTCCTGCAGCGCGGAGATCAACGGGCGGCCCCGGCTGCTGTGCATGACCCGGATGTCGGTCTTCGACCGCGCCGAGACCATCACGGTCACCCCGCTGCGAGCCTTCCCGGTGGTCCGGGATCTGGTGACCGACGTCGGCTTCAACTACGACAAGGCACGCCAGGTTCCCGCCTTCGTACCGCCGCAGGACCTCGGGCCCGGCGAGTACCGGATGCAGCAGGAGGACATCGGGCGCTCGCAGGAGTTCCGCAAGTGCATCGAGTGCTTCCTGTGCCAGGACACCTGCCATGTGGTGCGGGACCACGAGGAGAACAAGACGGCCTTCGCCGGGCCACGGTTCCTGATGCGGGTCGCCGAGCTGGACATGCACCCGCTGGACGCCGCCGAGGACGCCGGTCTGGACCGCAGGACCACGGCGCAGGACGACCACGGGCTCGGCTACTGCAACATCACCAAGTGCTGTACGGAGGTCTGCCCGGAGGGCATCAAGATCACGGACAACGCCCTGATCCCGCTCAAGGAACGGGCCGCTGACCGGAAGTACGACCCGCTCGTCTGGCTCGGTAACAAGATCCGCCGCCGGACGACGTGAAAACGGAGCCCTCCGTGAAAGCGGCGCAGGGCACGGAGACGCCGTAAGGACGGGAAACGGTGTAGGGCGCGAAAGCGGCGTAAGGACAGGAAAGCGGCGTAAGGGCCGTCTCGCGGCCGGTGGCCATTCGACTTTCGGCAGTGTCACCGGCCGCCCCGGCCCCTTACCGTCACCCCTGTGACCGACGTACGCAGGGAGATCACCACTCACGCCCTCACCGCGGCCGCGGGGCTGGCGGCGCTCCTCGGAGTGGTCGCCGGGCCGTGGTGGATCGCGGCGGCCGCGGGCTGTGCGTTCCTCGCGGGCCGGCGCCCGGGTGGGGGCCTGATACCCGGACTGTTCCTCGCCGGGGCCCTCGCCGCGAGCATGGCGGCGGCCCTCGCGCACCCGGCCTGGCTGACGGCGGGTACGCGGTTCGTGGCGGTGGCGCTCACCGCCGGGATGCTCTCATGGTGCGCGGGCCGTTTCTGGCGGCAGTACCAGGAGCTGGCCCGCGCAGGCTGGGAGCGGGCCGAACAGCTGGCGCGGGAACGCGAGCTGGTCGCCGACCAGGCGCGGCTGCGCGAACGGTCCCGTATCGCACAGGACATGCACGATGCGCTCGGCCATGAGCTGAGCCTGCTCGCCCTCTCCGCCGGCGCCCTCAAGCTGGCCGACGGCCTGGGCACTGCGCACCGCAAGGCCGCCGAGGACATCAGAAGCCGCGCCGAGACGGCGGTGGACCGGCTCGGCGAAGTCATCGGCGTGCTGCGGGAGACGGCGGAGGGCGCCCCCACCCGCCCGCAGGACACCAGCATCCAGCGCCTGGTCGAGGAGGCGTCGGCCGCCGGACTGTCCGTCACGGCACGGATCGAGGGCGAGCCGGACGACGACGCGCACAGCCCGCCGCTGCATTCGCTGCGGGCCGCACACCGCGTCGTCCAGGAGGCCCTGACGAACGCCGCCAAACACGCATCGGGTGCCGACGTCACGGTCGATGTGGCCTATGAGACGGACGGGATACGGGTGGCGGTGCAGAACGGTCCCGCCGACGCCGTACCGCGCACCGCGGAGGAGGTCCGGCCGCGTGTCGGCGGGCGTGGGCTGATCGGGCTCGACGAGCGGGTCCGGCTGGCAGGCGGCACGTTCGGCTGCGGACCGACGCCGGACGGCGGCTTCACCGTACGGGCCATGCTCCCGCTCACCGGGACACCACAGCCGTCGTCCACCTCGGCCGCCTCGGCCGCGCCGTATGCCGGGCCGGTGGTGGAGCGGCAGCACGCCCGCCGCAGGCTGGGCCGTACGGCACTCACCGCCGTCACCGCCTGCCTGTCCCTGGGGGCCCTGTTGGGCGGGGCGCTGACCTGGTGGGACATGCTGGTGACCGAGCGGGCGGTGCTGTCGGCCGAGGACTTCGGTCGGCTGCGGGCCGGGCAGCAGCGGGCGCGGATCGCCCCGTATCTGCCCGACGAGCAGATCCGGCACCGGCCCGCCGCCGCCCCACCCCCGCCGCAGAGAGCCGGAACCACGTGCGAGTACTACGCGATGACCGCCAACCCCTTCGACGACCGCTCCGGCGACGCGTACCGACTCTGCTTCCGCGCGGGCACGCTGGTCTCCGCCGAGGCGCTGCGCGCATGAGGGGCTTCGAGCGATGACCGCACCGACGATCCGCGTACTGATCGCCGACGACGAGCCCATGGTGCGTACGGGCGTCCGCACCATCCTGAGCACTGATCCCGCCATCGAGGTCGTCGCCGAGGCGGGGGACGGACACGAGGCCGTCGAACTGGCGCGCCGGCACCGGCCCGATGTGGCCGTGCTCGACATCCGGATGCCCAAGGCCGACGGCATCGAGACGCTGGCCACGCTGGGCCGGACCGTACCGGGCACCCGCGCGGTGATCCTGACGACCTTCGGCGAGGACGACTACATCCTCCAGGCGCTGAGCGGCGGCGCCGCCGGTTTCCTGGTCAAGGCCGGAGAGCCGGAGGAACTGCTGGTGGGCGTACGGGCTGTGGCCGACGGAGCCGCCTATCTCTCCCCGAAGGTGGCGGCCCGAGTCATCGCCCATCTCGCGGCGACCGACGCCGGTTCGACGGCCGGACGCCGCACCTCCGCCCGCGCCCGGGTGGACGCGCTGACGGTCCGCGAGCGGGAGGTCCTCTCCCATCTGGGCGCCGGGCTGTCCAACGCGCAGATCGCGCGGCGCCTGCGGGTGGTGGAGGGCACGGTGAAGGCCCATGTCAGCGCCGTCCTGGCAGGCTTGGGCGTGGACAACCGTGCGGCGGCGGCCGTGGTGGCCCACGAAGCGGGGTTGGTGCCGCCCCGCGCGGTTTAGGGCTTGCCCGGCGGGTCTTGCTCCGGCCCTCCCGCTGTTCCGGCAAGGGGGTGCCCCTGTGCGAAGCGCGCGGACTGCGGGTGGGTCGTGGCTGGTGGGGGCACCTCCCGGCCGGAGGCTGGGGGAGCAGTTCCCCGCGCCCCTTCGGGGCGCGGCCCACATGTCGGGTACGCAAGGACCGCCGCGCCCGCGCACGCGGCACCCAGCAGGGCGCCCGCCAGCACATCGTGCGGGTAGTGCACTCCCACCAGCACCCGCAGCAGCGCCGCGGCGCCGGCCAGTGGCAACGTGACGGCCGCGAGGCGGGGCAGCGTGAGGGCAAGTCCCACGGCCAGCGCGGCGGCCAGCGTGGCGTGGTTGCTCGGGAACGACCAGTCGCCAGGCGGCGGACACTCCGCCACGGGGTCGATCCCGGCCAGCGCCCGGCACGGCCGTTCCTCGTCCACCACCAGCTTCAGCGCCTCGCTCACCGCGTAGGCCACGACGGTGCCGACGCCCGTCAGCGCCGCTCCCACCAGCCGTGGGTCCTTCGCCCGTCCGCCGCGCCAGCCACGCCATCCCACCCAGAGCAGCAGCAGGCCGAGGGCGACCAGGGTGCCCTCCGTGGCCAGTTCGAAGAGCCCGCCCAGCCAGCCGGGGCCGTCCTCGGCTGCCTCGCTCAGCTCCCGGTAGAGGGACGCCGAGGTCCCGTCCGTGATGCGTACAGGGGCTTCCCTGCCGAGCCCGCCCGGCCAGACCGCCAGGACTCCCGCACCGCCGGCCAACAGCACCGCCACCGCACCGAGCGGCCCGCGCGCAGCCGACCGCCGTCGTATTCCTCGTTCCGTGGACATGGCACGGAAGTTACGGGCCCCGCGACCACGGGCCCCGGCCCGAAAGTCGGCCCGGGGGTTGGTCGTTCGTCAGGGTTGACGGGTTGACGTACTGCCGCCCGTGGTTCACCCGCGGCGGGCGAAGCGCCGGGCAGCCGCGTAGAGCGTCAGGGCGGCCAGCGCGGTGATGAAGCAGACCTCCAGGGCGACCGGCGGGGTCCAGCCCGCTATCTGCGGCGAGCCCGCGTAGCCACCCATGTCGAGTTCGCCGGGCAGGGTGCGGCGCACCGCATCGACGGCGTAGGTCAGAGGGTTGAGGTGGACGACGATGCCCAGCCAGCGGGGCAGCCCGCTGGGCGAGAACATCGCGCCGGACAGGAACATCAGCGGCATCAGGGCCAGGCCCATCAGGACCTGGAAGGTCTGGATGCGCTGGATCGTGACGGCTGCCAGCATGCCGCCCGCGGTGAACAGCAGGGCAATGACAGCGACTTCGAGCAGGGCGACCAGCAGCAGCGGGTGGTAGGCGATGCCGACGGTGCCGGAGATGGCGAGCACCAGCCCGCCGTAGACGGCCCCGCAGGTGGCGCCGCCCAGCGACAGGCCCAGCAGCAGGCTGACCCGGTGCACCGGCGCGACCATCGCCTGACGCAGCATGCCGCTCTGCCGGTCCATCACCACGGACAGGCCGACGGCCAGCGCGGGCGCCTGCGTCGCCATCACCAGGACGCCGGGGAAGAGGAAGCTGCGGAACTGCGCGAAGGCGTCCCCTGCCGTGGTGCCCATCGACTCCAGCCCGGTGCCCATGACCAGCAGGAACATCACGGGCGTCACCAGCCCCATGACGATCTGCACCTTGGTGCGCAGCAGCCGCACCATCTCGCGGTGCCACAGCACCCGGACCGCCCGCAGCTCGCGGGCGAGACGCGCGCGCCCTGCCCCTGCCTCCCCTGCCGTCGGCAGCCCCGGCGGTACGGCCCCGGTCCCCTGCGGTACTGCCTGTACGGCGCTCATCGCCGCCTCCCCACGTCGTCGACGGTCAGCGGACCGCTGCGTTCGGCACGGATGGTGCGCCCGGTGTGGTGCAGGAACACATCGTCGAGCGAGGGTGGCGTCACGGTCGCCGACAGCACCGGAATGCCCGCCTCCGCACAGAACTTCGGTACGAACGCCGCACCGTCCGCGACGCTCAGCCGCACCCCGTCCAGGCCGGACGACGCCTCGATACCGAAGCGCTCCCGTACGACGCGTACCGCCTCCACGTCGTCACGGGTACGCAGCAGCACCGTGTCGCTGGCCACCTCCGCCTTCAGCTCGGCGGGGCTGCCCTCCACCTCGACCTGGCCGTTGTCCATGATGGCGAGCCGGTCGCAGTGCTCGGCCTCCTCCAGGTGGTGCGTGGTCAGGAAGAGAGTGATGCCGCGCTCCTCCCGCAGCCGGTGCAGGTGCTCCCAGATGACAGAGCGGGTCTGCGGGTCCAGGCCGGTGGTCGGCTCGTCCAGGAAGAGCACCTGCGGGGCCGTCAGCAGCCCCCTCGCGATCTCCAGCCGGCGCCGCATGCCGCCGGAGAACTCCCGCACCGGGCGGCCTCGGCACTCGGTCAGACCCACCAGGTCGAGCATCGCCGCCACCGTACGGCGGCCCTCCCGCCAGGGGATGCCGAACAGCTCCGCGTGGAAGCGCAGCGCCTCCTGCGCCGTCAGGTCCAGATCGAGCGTCGTCTCCTGGAAGACGAGCCCGAGGCGTTCGCGTACCGCGTGCGGCTCGGCCACCACATCGTGCCCGGCGACGAAGGCCCGCCCCACTGTGGGGCGCAGCAAGGTGCACAGCATGCTGATCGTCGTCGTCTTGCCCGCACCGTTCGGCCCGAGGAAGCCGAACGTCACCCCGCGGGGCACGGCCAGGTCGAGCCCGACCACCGCGGGGATGTCGCCATAGGTCTTGCCCAGGTCCTCGGTCCGGACCGCCAACTCGTCAGCCGTGGCCATGGCGTGCTCCCTCCTCCGTGCGGGGTGGGTTCTCGGTGCGGACCGGCTGCTCGGTGCGGAACGGCTGCTCCGCGGGGGCGGGCTTCTCCGCGGGGAGCGGCCTTCCCGCGCGGAGCGGCTTCCTCTCGCGGGCCGGCCGGGCGCGTACGGCGATCACCGTGCGGAAGGCGCCGATCGCCTGGCCTTCCCCGACCGGTTCGCCGTCCGCCTCGATCCAGGCGTGCGCCCCGAACGGCCTGGTACGGAACCCCGAGCACCAGTCCGGCCACTCGCCGTGCAGGCGGCACAACAGCGCTGCGGCAACGGTGCGTTGCAGACAGCCGAGCCCGGCGCAGCGCACGCTCACGGAGATGGCGGCCTGCCGTGCGTACAGTGCGCGGTCCCGTCCGGCCGGCCGGGCGCCGCGGCTGAGCACCGTCAGGACCCGGCGCAGCCGGCCGGGCTTCAACTTCACCAGCAGCCGTGCAGCGCCGACCGCCAGTCGCGCCTCCAGCTGCCGGTGCGGTGCCAGCCGCACCGCGCGCTCCCCCACTCCTGGCAGGCTCATCGCGCCACCAGCAGTCCGGCGGTCTTGAGCGCGTCGACCAGTCCGCGCACATCCGCGGTGGCCCGCTCCAGGAACTGAGGGCTGGCGGCGCTCAGCTGCTCGGCCGCCTGCTGTGGTGTGCTGCCCTCCAGGAGCATCCGCAGCGCGGTGGCACCCGAGCCGTTCAGCCGCCAGAAGCGGCCGTCCTTCTCGTTGAGCAGCACCACTCCGGATTCGGTCTCGGTCAGGATGACCTCGCGAGGCAGGGCGAGCGTCATGATGCCTCCTTCAGCGGAGTCGTCGGCAGTGGTGAGGTGTGCGGCAACTTGAGTTGGCTGTTCGGCAACTTGGGGCGGGCGTGCGGCAGCTCGGGGCGGGTGTGCGGGGATCGCAGCCACGCCTCGACGGCGACGGTGTTCTCCAAGTGCGCTGCGTAGCGGCCCTCGTCGGACGGGCTGAGCAGCGCCGTACGCAGTACGTCGGCGTCCGCGAGGCCCCGCGCGGCCAGCCGCAGCCCGGCACACATCGCGACTGCCGCCTCTTTCCCGCGCGCCAGGCCCTCGTACAGCTCGGCGCTGAACTCGCCCTTGTCGGTGCGGTCGAGGATGTCCTGCGGGACGATGCCGCGCATGGCCGCCGTCAGCAGCGGCTTGAAGCGACCGGAGGGCATCCGCTCGGAGAGCCGTACGGACAGCGCCGCCTCGATCACCTGGTCGTCGAGGAACGGCGCTTCCCAGGCGATGCCGTATCGCGCCATGGCCCGCGCGGTCTGCCGGATGGTGGTGCCCTCGAAGGCCAGGTACTCCAGCACTTGGTGCCCGAACCGGTCGCCGTCCAGCGGCGGCGTGCCCGCACGGGCGTCGGCCAGCAGCGCCCCGCGCACCAGATCGACGGCCTCGGGCGTGCTCCATGCGGGCATCCGCAGCTCCCCCGTCCAGCCGAAGCCGACCTGCCAGCGCTGCGGCGGCGGACTGGTCAGCTGCCCGGCGAGGTCGCGCAGCGCTTCAGGAAAGCCCGAGCGGTCGGCGAGCCCGCGCACTGTCGCCGACAGCGGCCAGCGGTTGAGCAGCTGTCGGCGGCGGATCTGCGGGAGGGCGGCGCGGGGCTCGGTACGGAGCATGGCCCACAGGCCGTTGGGCAGCGGGCCGAACAGTTCATCGCCGCCGAGCCCCATCAGATGCAGCCGGGAGCCGGCCTCGGCCGCCGTACGGGACAGCGCCCGCAGATGAGGGCCGCCCCAGCGCCAGTTGAGCGGGCCCTCGCCGCCGTCGGGTTCGTCCGTGCCGCCGTCCACCGCGTCGGCAACGAGGCCGAAGTGCCGCGCTGAGTGGTCATGTCCCAGATCGGTGTGCTGCACGGTGGGGCCGAAGTGCGCGGCGGCCAGCCGGGCCCAGCGGTGGTCGGGGTTACGCGGGTCGAGCGGAACCGCGTGGTAGGTGCGGGTGGGCGCTGCCACAGCGTCCGCGACGAAGCACAGCGAGGTGGAATCCAGCCCACCCGACAGATCCGCGCTGAGCATCCCCGCCGACTCCGCCCGTACCCGCACGCCCTCACGGAGAGCCTCCCGCAGCGCTGCCGCGGCCTGCGGCAGCGGGGCCTCCGGCGCGGGCCGGTGCCACCAGCGCCGCTCACGCGCGGTGCCGTCCGGCGCGAGCTCCAGCCAGTGCCCCGGAGTGACCGCCTCGATCCCGCGCCACACCGACCGGCGGGACAGCGGCCAGGGCACATACGGCGTCAGCAGCCGGGCTGCCAGTACGGCCTCGTCACACGGCGCCTCGGCGAGGGCGGCGAGCGGCGCGGGACCGCTCGCGGCCACCGTCACGCCCGCGACCCGGACGGTGAAGATCTGCCGCGCGGTCGAGAGCGCCCCCTGCGCCCGCACCCGCCCCTCGAAGCTCGCCACCAGATGGCAGCAGCCCGCCGTCGAGCGGGCCGCGCCGTCGAGCCCGGACAGCGATCCGGCCCGGTCCAGCACGCGCCGCAGCCGGTCGGCCGCGGGCCGGGTGTGACCGAACAACGCCAGCCGACGCGCCCCGCAGGCCACGACCCGGACCGCATCCCCGGCGCCGCTGTCCTTGTCCCCAGCCCTGTCCCACCAGCCGAGCAGCCAGGGCCGACCGGAGTCGTGCGGGATCACGGTGGCCGCGCCGAGCGCCGGAGTACGGGCAACGAGATCCTCTGCGGCCGGATGGTCGGGAAGAATGAGAAAGTCCATGTCCAGCACGTCTCCTGATTGCGTGGCGACAGGCGGGCGGCATCTGTGTGCGGCCCTCGTCCCGCCTCGATGCCTACGAGACGGCTTGGCCTGGCGGCCGGAAAGGGCAGGGCGGGGGCAGGGGCAGGGCAGGGCAAGGCCAGGCCAGGAATGGCAGAGCAACAGCCAGGGGGCCATTGCGACGGCGAGGAAGGGCTGTGGCCGGGAAGGTCAGTGGCCGGGAAGGTCGCTTCCCGGCCACTCACTTACGCCGGCTCAGCCGTGCGGCTGTGCGAGCCTCAGATGCACCACAGCGCGCGGCCGCAGCCGAGGAAGTCCGGGCAGTCGCCCGACGGCAGGCACTGCGTCAGTTCCTCGAAGTCGCCGAGCTCGGTCAGCGCCGGGGGCTCGTAGGTGTGCTCCATGGGATCCTCCGTGAGAGTCATCGGTCGGTTGGGCGATGTCGGCCGATGCACCGCCGTAACCCGTGAACACCACCGAAGGTAAATCCCCTTGTGTCCCTGCGACTTGGGACAGTGGTCCCTATTATGTCCCGTTGTTCCGGCTTCCCCCATAACCCGTTGGTCCGGCCCCCTCTGCCCCTGCGGCAGCCTTCAGACCTCCCTGCGCCGGAAGGCGAGCCAGCCGATGAGCAGGGCCAGCGCCGTCCAGCCGACGACGACGAGTATGCCGCCCCAGGGGCCGAGGGACGGGTCTGCGTCGGCGCCCACCTTGAGCGCCTGGATGCCTGCTTTGTCGGGCAGGTAGCGCGCCGCGTCCTTCAGCCCGGGAACGGCCTGGCTGAGCGGCGAGACGGCGAACAGGAAGACATACATCGCCCCCAGCGCGAACGCCGTGGAGCGCACCGCCGTCGCCACTCCGAACGCCAGCAACGCGATCAGCGTCAGATACACCGTGCCCAGCACCATGCCCCGCACCACGCCGGGCTCGTCCATCGAGACGCCGTACTCACCGAGCCCCACCTGGTCGAGGAGCCAGGACAGCACCACCGTGACCGCCGCCAGGGGCAGCGTCACGGCGGTGCACACGGCGGCCTTCGCCAGATACAGCCGCCCACGCCGGGGCACCGCCGCGAGGGAGACCCGGATCATGCCGCTGCCGAACTCGCCGGTGATCAGCAGCACTCCGAAGGCGACGAGCCCCAGCTGCGTGTACCAGACGATGTTGAAGCCGGAATCCAACGCGTTGAAGTCCGGCAGCACCCTGCCGTTGTCGGCCTCCAGCGCCTTGCGGACCGAGATGCCGGAGATCAGCGAGAGGCCGATGCTGACTGCGAAGGTGGCCACCAGCACGGCGAGGGTGGAGCGCAGCGTACGGGCCTTCGTCCACTCGGCGCGGATCGCCCCCAGCATCGCCCTCCCGCGCACGGCCGGGAGCGCGGAGACCCCGGAGGAGCGCGAGGTATCACCCGAGCCGGCGGAGCCCGAGGATGCGGCGGCGGTGGCCTCAGAGGACGCCATGACCGGCACCTCCCCGCAGGCCTGCGCCGCTGCCGGCCGTGAACTGCGTTTCGCGTGCGGTCATCTCCAAGAACGCCTCCTCCAGCGAGGTCGACTCCCCCGCCAGCTCGTCGAATCCGATGTCATGGGCGCGGGCCAGCTTCGCCACGTCGCGGCTCTCCAGCCCCGTCACCCGCAAGGTGCCGTGCGGCTCGGGCTCTGCCTCGGCACCGGCTTCCCGCAGCAGCCCGCGCAGCCGCTCGGGCTCATGGCTGCGGATACGGACCACGCTGCGGCAGTGCTCGGCGGTGAAGTCGGCCAGGCTGGTGTCGGCCAGCAGCCGGCCACGCCCGATGATGACCAGATGGTCGGCGGTGACGGCCATCTCGTTCATCAGGTGGCTGGAAAGCAGCACCGTGTACCCGGCGGCGGCCCGCTCCTTGAGCAGGTTGCGGAGCCAGTGCACGCCCTCCGGGTCGAGCCCGTTGACCGGCTCGTCCAGCAGCAGCACGTCCGGGTCACCCAACAGCGCGGCGGCGATGCCCAGCCGTTGGGCCATACCGAGCGAGAAGCCGCCCGAGCTGCGTCCCGCCACGTCGGAGAGGCCGACCATGTCGAGCACCTCACGCACGCGGGACTGCGGGATGCGATGGGTACGGGCCAGCCACAGCAGGTGGTGGTAGGCGCTGCGGGTGCGCTGGGTGGACTTGGCCTCCAGCAAGCCCCCGACGCGCAGCAGCGGATCGGTCAGCTCCCGGTAGGGCTTGCCGAACAGCAGGGCCTGGCCCGCGTCCGGCTCGCCCAGACCGAGCAGCAGCCGCAGCGTGGTCGACTTGCCCGCGCCGTTGGGACCGAGGAAGCCGGTGACTCTTCCCGGCCGCACCACGAAGCTCAGGTCGTCGACGGCCCGCGTGGGGCCGTAGGACTTGGTCAAATGCTGGACTTCAATCACGCATCGAGCATGGCTCCGCGCCCGGCCCGCACACATCGGACCGGGCTCCGAAGTTTCCGCCGGGACCGGGGGTGGACGGGACCGGGTTCGCACAGCTCGCTTCCTACCGTGGTCTGACCGACCGTGGTCGGACGTGCGGAAGGCAGGTCGCGGGCTACGGTGTGCGAGTGGCCGGTGACTCCGGGGAGAGCAAGGAAGTACAGCGTCGTAGCTGGGTGCAGGTCAGCCTGACCCGGCGACAACTCATGGCATGGGACGGTGCTGCGGCGCTGGCCTTCGCCCTGCTCTACGCCGTGCTGCCCCCCGTGCAGCACGGAGCCCCGGCCCCCGCCGCGCTCCAGTTGCCGCTGCTCCTCGCGATGAGCCTGCCGCTGGCCGTGCGCCGCGTGTGGCCGCGCACCGTACTGCTGGTCGTCGTCGCGGCATCGGCGGCAGCCGCGGTGCTGGACGTGCTCCTGGAGCCGTTCCTGGCGGTGGCGTACGCGCTGTACGCGGTGGCCGTGACCACCACCTGGGCGGGCCGTGCGGTGCGGTGGGTCGTCGTCGGCGGCAGTGCGCTGATCCTGCTCCTGCTTGTCGCCGGTGGCACTCCGTCCGCCACCTTCGGCGCGGGGCTGCCCGCCTGGCTCTCCGGTCTCATCGTCTGCGGGCTGACCTGGGCCTCCGGGCAGGCCATCCGGGAGCGGCGCGCCTATGCCGAGCGGGCGGCCCGGCAGTTGGCGCTCAACGCGGTGGCGCAGGAGCGGCTACGGATCGCACGCGAGTTGCACGATGTGGTCGCGCACCACGTCGGGGTGATCGCCGTGAAGGCGGGCGTCGCGCGCCATGTGGCGGCGGTGGCGCCCGAGGAGGCGACCGAGGCGCTGCGGGTCATCGACCAGGAGAGCCGTACGGCGCTCCAGGAGATGCGGGGCATCCTGGGCCTGTTGCGCAACGAACCCAACGGCGAGGAGGAGCCGCGCCACCCGGACCGCAGTCTGGCCCACGAGGCGGACATCCACGCACTGGTGCGCCGGGCGGGCGAGGCCGGCGTGGAGGTGGAGCTGAGCGCCGTGGGACTCGGCAGACTGCCGGACGGGGTGGCGCGGGCCGGGCACCGGGTGGTGCAGGAGGCACTGACGAACGTCATCAAGCACGCCGCTCCGTGCTACTGCCGACTAGCCCTGGTCGCCGGGCTCGACGAGCTGCGGCTGGAGGTCATCGACGACGGCGGTCACTGGGCGAGTCACGGCAGAAAGGGCGCGGTTCACCGGATGGCGCCCGGGGCCGCTCGCGGCACACGCCCGGGGACGGACGAGGCGGCCCCGCCCGGGGCCGGATCCGGTGCGGGGCAGGAGGCAGGGCACGGGCTGATCGGAATGCGGGAGCGAGTGGCGATGTACGGCGGCGAGCTGACGGCGGCTCCGCTGCCGGGAGGGGGTTTCGCGGTGCGTGCCCGTATACCGCTGCGCGCGCGGCAGCTCTCGCCGGAGGACGCCGCACGCGAGGCGGCGCAGGACACGACTCAGGAGGCGTCACAGTCGAGATGAGTAATCTCCCCGATCCGGTCAGGGTGCTGATCGCCGACGACCAGGAGCTGCTGCGCGAGAGCTTCCGCGTGCTGGTGAACGCCGAACCCGGTCTTGAGGTCGTAGGGCTGGCCGAGGACGGTGACGCGGCGGTCCGGATGGCGGTGAGCGAGCGCCCGGACGTGGTCCTGATGGACGTACGGATGCCCGGTCTCGACGGGATCGAGGCGACGCGGCTGATCCGTGCGCACCCGGACGCCGAGGGGGTGCGGGTGCTGGTGCTGACCATGTTCGACATGGACTCGTATGTGTTCGCCGCGCTGCGGTCCGGGGCCAGCGGCTTCCTCCTCAAGGACGTCGCCCCGGCCGATCTGGTGCGCGCCATCCGTACGGTGGCCGCAGGGCAGGGACTGCTGGCTCCGAGCGTGACGTCCCGGCTGATCGAGGAGTTCTGCCGCCAGCCGCAGAGCGTACCGGCCGTCTCCGACAGCCTTGTTCCGCTGACGGGCCGCGAGCGTGAGGTGCTGCTGCTGGTGACCAGAGGGTTGTCGAACACGGAGATCGCCGCCGAGCTGCATGTGTCCATGGCCACGGTGAAGACGTACATCGGACGGCTGCTCGACAAGCTCGGTGCCCGGGACCGAGTCCAGCTGGTGATCACCGGGTACGAGCACGGCCTCGTCACGCCGTCCAAGGGGAAATGAACCGGCGTACGGACATGGAAGTGCAAGTAATTCCGGGGCCCCGGCCCCACGGACAGCCTCTCGAATACATTCTCACTGTCCGTGAATTCCTGGGGAAAGATCCCCACCGGAGCCCACCTCCACGCCGGATTTCGCGTCGGATTCACCGCCGGATTCCGCGCCGGAATTCAGACCTCCGCCGCTTTCTGCTCCACCCCTATCCCCGCGGCCCGCGCCCGCATCATGGCGGCGTTCCGGTCGGGGACTTCCAGCTTTCTGAAGAGGCCGGTGATGTGGTTGCGTACGGTCTTCTCCGCGAGCACGAGGCGACGGGCGATGCGCTTGTTCTCCCAGCCGAGCGCCAGCAGCTCCAGGATGTCCCGCTCCCGTTCGGTCAGCGTCGGGAAGGCCAGCCGACTGGGCAGCTGGGGCAGCAGCCCCAGCCCGCCGCGCAGCCCCTCGGCCACCCCGGCCCCGAAGGCGGCGCCGCCCTCGGCGAGCAGATGTACGGATCTGAGCAGCGTACGAGCGCTCACGCTCTTCATCACATACCCCATGGCGCCGGAGCGGATCACCGAGACGACGGCCGCCGTACTGCCGTCGTCGGAGGCCACCAGCACCCGCGCCGCCGGGCCCGCGCGCTGCCGCACCGGCTGGGCTTCGAGCGTCGGCGACCGCTGCGCCTCGGAGGTCAGCAGCCGCACCGTACGGGCCAGCCGGGCCGGGCTCGGGCCGCCGACGAGCACCACCTCCGCCTGCCCCACGAGTTCCCCGAGCGGGGGTGGTGTCCGTCCGGCGCGCCGCTCCGGAATTCCCTGTTCCGCCACGATGGCGATCGTGCCGTCGGATTCCGCCGCCGCTCTGACGCCCATGCGATACAACGGGTCGTCGTCAAGGATTATGAGCCGCACACCCATGCAGCACCCCCCGTTTCAAGAATCACTGATCCCCGAGCGGAAAGCTTATCGGGGCAGGGACCCAGAAAAAAGGGGCATCCAGACGTATGTGAGGGTTCCATGCAACGCCCCGGAAAAGGGCGCTGCATTTCGGCCACTTTCTCGAACCAAGTGCGTCACTCAGAACAATTTCAGCAACGCCTCGGTCGGATCCGGAGCGGCCCTGCCCTCTTCAGGGCGGGGCAACTGGAACCAGACGGCCTTCCCCGAGGGCACCCGGCGGCTCCCCCAGCCCGTACTGAGCAGATCCACCAGTTGCAGACCACGGCCGCCCTCGTCGGTGTCCCGGGCCCGGCGCCTGCGCGGCTGGACCTGGCCCGCGTCCCACACCTCGCACACCAGCGTGCGCTCCAGCAGCAGCCGCAGCCGGATGTTGCCCTCTCCGTACCGCAGCGCGTTGGTGACCAGCTCGCTCACCAGCAGCTCCGTGGTGTCGCTCAGCGCGTCCAGGCCCCAGGCGGCGAGCTGCTCACACGTCAGTTCGCGCGCCCGCGCCACCGAACGCGGCTCGGGGGGCAGCGTCCAGTCGCCGGCGTGTTCGGGGTCGAGGCCCTGCACCCGGGCGACGAGCAGCGCGATGTCGTCCTCTCCGTGATGGACGTTGAGGGTGCGCAGCACCCTGTCCGCGGTGTCCTCCAGCGGCTCTGTGGCGTCGGTGAGCGCCGAGCGGAACCGGTCGAGCCCCTCGTCGAGCGGATGGTCGCGGGACTCGACCAGGCCGTCGGTGTAGAGGGAGAGCATCGCGCCCTCCGGCAGCTCGATCTCGATCTCCTCGAACGGCTCCCCGCCCACCCCCAGGGGCACGCCCTTGGGGACCTCGAGCAGCAGCGCGGGCTCCCCCGGCTCGACCATTATGGGCGGCAGATGCCCGGCGTTGGCGAACGTGCAGCGCCGCGAGACAGGGTCGTAGACAGCGTAGATGCAGGTGGCCAGATACACCTCGGACAGATCGGTGTCGCTGCCCCGTTGTCCCCGCTGCGGGTGCTGTCTGCGGGGGTCGCCGAGGCCGCGCGCGATCTCGTCCAGCGCGCCCAGCACTTCGGCCGGCTCCATGTCGGTGAGGGCCAGCGTGCGTACGGCGGTGCGCAGTTCGCCCATGGCGACGGCCGCGCGCAGCCCGCGCCCCATCACGTCGCCGACGACGATGGCGGTGCGGTGGCCCGGCAGTTCGATGACGTCGAACCAGTCGCCGCCCACCTCGGTTGCCGGGTTACCCGGCAGATAGCGGCAGGCGATCTCCAGCCCGGCCGCCTCCGGGTCGCCCGGCGGCAGCAGGCTGCGCTGGAGGATGAGGGCGCGCTCGTGCTCCCTGCGGTAGAGCCGGGCGTTGTCGATACAGACCGCGGCGCGGGCCGCCAGCTCCGCGGCGAGCGCCCCGTCCCGTTCGCCGAACGGCTCGCTGCCCTTGGCCCGCGAGAACTGCGCGAGCCCCAGCACCCGGTCCCGGGCGACCATGGGCACGGCGAGCGTCGACTGCACGACGGCTCCGAACTGCGCCGGGACGGTGCCGTCCTGGCTCGTGATGTTCTGCACCCGGCCGGTGCGCAGCGCAATCGCGAACGGGGAGTGCTCGGCGTAGCAGTGCGTGGAGCCGACCTCGGCCGGCTGGCCCGGCTGCGCAGCGGCGGCGGCGGGAACGCCGTTGACACGGGCGCGAGCGGCACCGCCCTGCCCAAGGGGGCCTCCCTGCGTACCGGCACCGTCCTGCGCTGCGTCACGCGGGCCGACCACCGTCTCGCCGGTGCGGGCCTCCTCGTCCGGAAGTCCGTAGCCGTAGGGGGTGTTCGAGACGGCGCTCGCGAAGGCCACCCGGCGCAGCTCGCCGCGCGGCGAGCCGATCGGTCCCCGGCGGCGCCGGGGCAGCTCGCTGGCCAGCCGCACCTCCGGCCCCTCACGCCGTACGGTGTCCGCCTCGTGGAAACCGGCATGCTCGGTGTCCCCGGGGACCGACGGCCCGACAGGGCGGGGCTCGTCCCCGGCCAGCACACTTTCGTAAAGGTCGACGGAGGCCAGGTCGCAGAACTGGGGCACCGCCACGTCCAGCAGTTCGCGGGCCGTGGTCTCCAGATCCAGTGAGTTGCCGATCCGCGCGCCCGCGGCGTTCAGCAGGGCCAGGGCACGACGTACGTCGTCCTGCTTACCGGCCGCCTCCACTGGGATATCGCTCAATGCCGCCCCTTCCACTGCCGGTGCTCGCCTCCGGTCCGAGCAGTGTGGCAGCCCGGAGAGTCATCCGGAGCCCGCTCTTCCCGATCGCCACAAGTCTTCCTCGTCACGACGAGGCAACATGCGCATGCCCCTGTTGTTCACGGGGGTCACCCCCTGACTCCTAACCAGGGAATGCCGCGTCGAACCCCAAGAGTGTGCACCGGCCCCGGACCGGTCCACTTGCTCATATCACGCCACCCCACGCCACCGAAGCCCCTCGGTCGACATCCGCTTCGGATGCGCTCGAGGCTCACTGCATGTCCGCTCAGGGCAGAGGCAGTTCGAACCAGACCGTCTTGCCCTCCGGACCGTGCCGGGTACCCCAGCGGCGGGCCTCAGTCGCCACCATCTGAATTCCCCGGCCGCCTTCCTGCTCCTCGGTGACGACGCGTTCGCGCGGCGGATCCGTCAGCGGGTCCGACACCTCCACGATCAGCACCCCTCCGTGCCCCGCGGGGTCCCGGCCGGTGTCGCGTACCATCCGCACCCCGATCGGACCGTGCGCGTACCGCAGTGCGTTGGTGACCAGTTCACTCACCAGCAGCACACCGGTGTCCTCCAGCTCCCTGAGCCCCCACTCGCGCAGTGTCTTACGAACGGCCTCCCGAGCCCGGCGCACGGCATAGCTCCCGGTGGTGAACGACCAGGAGGCGGCGGTGTGCCCCGGCAGCCCGCCGAGCCGGGCCATCAGCAGCGCCACGTCGTCGCCGGTGCTGAGGTGGCCGTTGACGCTGCTGCCGTGCCGGCGCAGCGAGTCGATGAGAACGTCGCAGGCGTTCTCGATGCCCCCGCACCCGGTCTCGTCGACGGGGCCCGACGAGACGTACCCTCCCGCGCCGTTCCAGGTGAACCCCTCTTCCGGCGCCGCCCGGTGGCGGTCAGGACCGGCGAGCAGCGCGCAGACCCGGTCGATGCCCTCGGTGATGTCCTCGCCCCTGCTCTCCACGAGCCCGTCGGTGTAGAGGACGAGCACGCTGCCCTGCTCGATCTCCACCTCGGCCAGCTGGTACGCCTCGCCCTGCGCTGCCCCGACGACGCCCAGCGGGGTCCCCGAGGGGATCTCGACGGGCCGGGCGCGGCATCCGCCGTCGCCCTCGTGCGTGACGAGCAGCGGTGGCACATGCCCGGCGCTGGCCATGGTGAGCACCCCGCACCGCCTGCCCGCCGAGGTGGGCGCCGGCTCGTAGACGGCGTACAGACAGGTCGCCATCAGCGGGTCGTCGGGCCCGTGGGACAAGTCGTCGCCAACGGTGCTGACGCGGGCGAGCAGTTCGTCCGGCGGCAGATCGAGTCCCGCAAGGGTACGGACCGCGGTACGCAGCCGTCCCATGGTGACCGCCGAGTGCAGCCCGTGGCCCATCACATCGCCGACCACGAAGGCGACCCGGCCGCCCGGCAGCGCGATGACGTCGAACCAGTCGCCGCCGACTTCCGTACCGCTGCTGCCCGGAACGTAGCGGTAGGCGATGCTGACCCCAGTCGGCTCGGGGATGTGCTGCGGCAGCAGACTGCGCTGGAGCATCAGCGCGCCCTCGCGCTCCCGCGCGTACAGCCTGGCGTTGTCGAGGAAAGTCCCGGCGCGGTCGGCCAGTTCCATGGCGAGCGCCCGGTCCTCGGCCACATACGGCTCGTCCCCGTGCGCCCGGCTCACCAGCAGCAGACCGAGCACGGTGCCGCGCGCCCGCAGCGGCACGGCCATCAACGAGTGCACCCCCAGCTCGAACGTGGCCTCGACCTTGGGATCGCCCGGCCGGGTCGCGCGCAGGATTTCCTCGGGAGTGGTGGCGACTTGGGGCGCGCCGGTGTCCAGCGCCCTGCCGAGCAGCGATTCACGCTCGTAGATGATCTCGCCGCCGAGCCGCAGCAGCCGCTCCACCCGCTCACCGGCCTCCCGGGCGGCGAACCCGTACAGATTCAGCGGTGTCCCGACCGGAATGACGGGCTCGGGCAGATCGCCCCCGATGGCGACCTCGCGCCGCAGCATGACCCCCGCGTAGTCGGCGAACCTCGGTACCAGCACATCGGCGAGCGCCTGCGAGATGGCGCGGACATCGAGCAGATCGCCCAGTGCTACCCCGACCTGGTCCAGCAGCGCGAGCCGTTGCCGGGCCACCTCCGCCTTGTTGAGCGCCTCCAGCCGCTCGGTGATGTCCATGACGGTGCAGCTGACGCCGAGCACCTTCCCGCTGCGGTCCGTGATCCGGGAGTACGAGACGGAGCGCGCACTCCGGCCGTCCGGTGTGGTGGTCACCAGGTCCACGACGGAGCGCCCGGTCTCCAGTACGCGGGACTGGATCTGCATCACCTCCTCAGCCATCTCGGCGGGGAGCAGCTCGGCGACCGTGCGACCGAGGAGGTCGGTGCGGGTGCCGCCGTTCAGCCGTACGAGGGCGTCGTTGAAGCGGACGAAGCGCTTCTCGGTGTCGAAGACCGCAATCCCCAGCGGCGAGGAGGCGAACAGCGCGTCCAGCGCCGCCAGATCGTGTTCGACGGCGCGGAGCCGGCTGGTCTCCATGATGTTCGCCAGGACGAACGGACGCTGGTCGGCGTCCCGCAGCAGCGAGCCGCGCCCCTCGACCTCGACGACGTGTCCCGCCCGGTGGCGGGTGTGCAGGATGCCGCGCCAGCTCCCGGCACGGCCGAGGCTGCTACGGCGTGCGCGGCGCTCGGCGTGGTCGCCCTCCAGGAACTCCTCGATCGGACGCCCGACGGTCTCTTCGGCGGACCAGCCCAGGATCTCCTCGGTCGTCGGGCTCCACATCAGGATCGTGCCGTGGCCGTCCAGCATGACGATCCCGACGCGGAGGGTGTCCAGGAGCGAGGTCGCCTCGTCGGCGGGTTCGGTGCTCACACGGCCCACGCCCCCGGTCGGGATCTGGATACGTCCAAGATGGACCAATTATCCATATACCCGACACGAGGCGCGATCGCGCACATGCGGAGCGTCGCCCCCGCTGGGGGCAGGAGACCGGAAACGGCACGCCGCGAACAAGAAAGGGAAGACCGGAGGCAGGACGGGACGAGAGGGGCCCAGGGCGGGACGACCGGCGTCGGGAAGGACACGGCGGCGGCCGGGCGGTGTCAGGTGCGGCTGTCGTCCACGTGCTCCCCGTGCGCCGCAAGACGATCGCGGTGCTCCACCATGTAGCCCTCGCCCTGTTCGCTCAGCCGTTCGGCGAGACGCTGCGCCTCGGCCCGGGTGGCGTAACTGCCGACGCGGTAGCGGTTGCCGTGGCAGTCCTGGCGGAGGAGCTGCCAGGGCAGCACCGCGTCACTGTCGCCGCTCGCACTTCGCATATGCCGGAGCTTACGCCCGGCCTTCACTCACCGCATTCGGCTTTGCACATGGGGCCAACTTTTTCGGCCACGTGTTCGCTCTCCCGCCGAGTGGGCCGGCGCTCGCGCGGAGCCGGGTGAACGCTCGGGCGCGGACCGGGAAATCGCTTCTCCGCCGGTCGGCTACTTCACCGGAAGGTGGTACGCCAGCTTGAAGCGGTCGGCGGGCACCACCACGTCCGCTGTCTCCACCGGGCGCTTGCCCGCGAAGTACGTACGCGCGATGACCAGCACCGCATGACCCGGGACGCCGCCCAGCGCCGTCATCTCCTCGGCGCGACCGGGGCGGGAGCCGACCTCCTCGGCGACGTTGTCCACCACCAGGTCGATCGCGGCCATCCGCTCCACCACCCCGCGGCCGCCCAGCGGGCCCTCCTCCGGGAGCATCACCGGCGTCCGCCCCGTCACCGCCAGCGGCTCCCAGGAGGTGGAGAGCATCACCGGAGCGCCGTCGACGTGGAAGACATAGCGGGTCCGCATCACCCGGTCCCCCCGCTCGATGAACAGCCGCTCGGCGATGTCGGCGGAGGCGTCCTCCTGCTCGCTCTGCGACTCCCAGGTGCCCTGCACCCGCTCGTCGGACTGCTCCTGACGGAAAGGGGTGACTTCACCGAGCGAGCGGTAACCCGTGCGCGAGACCCGGCGGGCGGCCGGCAGCTCGCGTACGTACGTGCCGGAACCGGAGCGCCCCTCGACCAGCCCTTCCGCCATCAGCACCTTGCGCGCCTCCAGGGCGACCGTGTCGGAGACTCCGTACTCCTCGCGGATGCGGGCCTGCGAGGGGAGGCGGGCGTGCGGCGGCAGGGAGCCGTCCGCGATCTTCTTGCGGAGATCCGAGGCCACACGCAGATACGCGGGCTGCTCACCGAATGGCACGTGGGCCCTCCCGTTTCGGCCAGCTGCTGAGTGAAGCCGACTGGTGCTGAGTGGTGCTGACGGTCAGCAACAGCTTGGCAACAGAGGGTCGTTGACCGCAACGATCGGCCAAAGTTTCACCCGATGTGATGAGCGCCTGCTCAGACCCCACACATCCCGCTTGTCCGCCCGCGCTCGACAGAGTGTCTGCCGGCGCGGGGTGAGCGCGGGGCGGGGTGAGGGGCCGCCCGCTAGAGTTCCGCGTCACAGGCCACTTGGGCCACATCAACATCACCATGGCACAGCCAACACGGCCCCCGGGAGAGCGCCCGATGACGTTCCGGCAGCACATGAGGCAGATGACGGCGAGCGCCCTGGCGGAATTCCCCCATGGGCTCGAATCCGGCATCTACACCGTCACGTTCCGGATCGACGCCGTCGATCAGGACTGCCGGTTCCACTACCTGGCCCTCGGCTACAACACGGAGGACGAGGTGGCCCGGCTGCTCGCGGAGCCAAGCGCACCGGAGCCATGGGAGGCCCGCTGGAACTACGCCTACTTCCCGCCCTCGGGGCTGGAGGGCATCCGCATCATCGGGAACCACGAAGAACACGACCCGCGCGGCGCCGAGTTGCACCGTCAGGAGGCACGCGCGGACGGCCTCTGGTACGAGGAGGACGATCCGGAACACATACAGGACGAACGGGCGGAGATCCTCTGTCCCCGGTTCCATGAGCTGTGCGTCGACCTGGCGCGGCGGCTCCATGCCGACGGCGACCTCGTACGCGCCCTGGGACGGCCTGTGCCTGTGGTGCTCTACAACATGTTCGACCCGGACGCGATGTTCGCCCTCACCCGGGCCGCCAACCCGCCGGAGCTGGTGGCCGACTTCCTCAGCGCGGACCCGGGAGAGCCGGGGTCCTGACCTGCGTCAAGCCGTCACGTCCCGGCCCTCCGGCCTTCAGGGGCGGGTGAAAGTCAGATGCGTCACCCCCGACGGCGTGCTCACGGATTCGATGGCGAACCGCTCCTCCAGCCCTTCCAGCCCGTCCCACAGCCGGACGCCGCGCCCCAGCAGGATCGGCACGACGGCCACGTGCAGATGGTCGATCAGATCGGCTTCCAGGAAGGCGCGGACCGTGGTCGGCCCGCCGCCGATCCGCACGTCCAGCCCGTCCGCCGCCTCCCGCGCCTGCCGCAACGCCTCCTGCGGCGTGGCGTCGAGGAAGTGGAACGTGGTGCCGCCCGCCATCTCGATCGACGGTCTGGGGTGGTGCGTCAGCACGAACACCGGCGTATGGAAGGGCGGATTGTCGCCCCACCAGCCCTGCCAGGTGTGGTCCTCCCAGGGGCCGCGCTGCGGGCCGAACTTGTGCCGCCCCATGATCTCGGCGCCGATGCCCGCCTCCGTCGTACCGGCGACGGCGTCGTCCACGCCGGTGCTGCCGCCGCGCGCGCCCTGCATCCGGCGGAACGTACGGGTCTGGATGAACCACTCGTGCAGCCGTTCACCCGCGTGCCCGAACGGAGCCTCCAAGCTCTGCCCCTCACCGGTGGCGAAACCGTCGATCGAGACGGCGAAGTTGTGAACCCGTACCCGAGACATCGCTGACCTCCAGCCGGTAGGTGTTGCCCGTCAACAGTGCGGACCGCCGCCCCCGCGAGCCCCCCGACCGCGCGGGAGCGACGCGCCGACATGCCTCAGAGTATGGAGCCCACCACTGACAACGGCCGCGCCGCGCGGCACGGGCCGGGCCAGGCCGCTCAGCCCTCCCCTGCCCGCATCGCGAACAGCACCATGGTCGCGCTGACCCGCACGGCGCCCTCCGTGCCCGGCGGGAGGGCGTGCCGGTGGAGGTCCTCCCCCAACTCCCTGGCGTGCTCGCATACCCGGGTCCACACCTCGGGCTCCAGCCACACCTCGGCATCCGTCATCGCGCCCTGTACCGCGGTGTCCCGCTGCGCCGTACGCCGTCGCAGTTCCTCGCCCAGCGCACCCGCCAGGGCGAGATACGAGTCGACGCCCTGCGGGACGCCTCGTCCCAGGAGTTCGCCGCTGTCGGGATCGTGCCGGTACCGCTTGGCGGTCCCGCCGCGTACGGCGACCTCGCCGGCGGCTTCGACGAGCCCGGCCGAGTGCAGTCTGCGCAGGTGGTAGCTGACGTTGGCCTGGGACTGGCCGAGCACCCGCGCCGCCTCGGCCGCGCTGTACGCCTGCCCGGTCAGCAAGGAGAGCAGTTGCAGCCGCAGCGGATGGGCCAGCACCCGCAGATCCGCCACGGAGGCGGCGGAAGCACGGGGGCCCGGGTCGCCGGTGCCGGAAGCACCGGCGCGGGCGACATCGGAACCGGAACCGGAGGCAGCGGAGTCGGACGGGCCGGTGGAGCGGGGTTCGGACACCCGGCCAGTCTGCCTCACACCCCCGCGCCTTCCGCAGCTCCCCGGCCCGGCACCGGCTCGCCCGTCGTCAGCCCTCGCACCTGCCTGCTGCACAGGGAACCCACCGTCACCAGCGCGACGAGCGCGACCCCGCACAGCAGCGTCGTACGCACCCCGAAGCGTTCCGCCAGCGGCCCGGCAGCCATCTCACCCAGCGGGAGGGCGAGGAAGGAGCCGAGCGCGTCGTAGGAGTAGACGCGGGCCAACTTCTCCTGCGGAACGTTCTCCTGGAGCGAGAGGTCCCAGGCGACGCCGAACTGCTCGATGGCGATGCCGTTCACGAACATCGCCGCCAGCAGGAGCGCCACATCGGCCGACTGTGCGAGGGCGAGCAGCGGCAGCGCGTCCAGTGCCACGACGGCGACACCGATCCGCAGTGCGTGCCGCGAACGCGACCGTGCCACCAGCAGCCCGCCGACCAGCGCACCGGCCATCTGCGTCCCCAGGACGAAGCCCCAGGCGGTACGGCCGAACGTCGCGTCGGCGACCGTCGGCCCCAGCACCTGAATGCCGCCTGCCGCGACGGCGTTCACCACGAAGAACTGGAGTACCACCACCCACACCCAGGTGCGGGACACGAACTCCGTCCAGCCCTCGCGCAGTTCCCGCCAGGGGCGCACCGGGTCGGCGGGGGTGGCCTTCTGCGCACCGGCATCGCGGCCCGTGGGCTCGCGGCGTGCGAGTTCACGCCCGGCGAGCCGGTAGGCGAACGCGGCGCCCACGAACGCCAATCCGTTGAGCACCATCCCCCAGCCCGGCCCCGCGACGGCGGCCAGCAGTCCGCCCAGCGAAGTTCCGGCGATCATCCCGGTGTTGACGCCCATCCGGGAGAGCGCGTTGGCGGGGCGCAGCTCGCCGGGCGGCACGGTGAGCGGAACCAGCGCTGCGGAGGCCGGTATGGAGACGGCCGCCACGGCGCCCTGCACCACGCTGAGCACCAGCAGCACGCCGACCGGCGCCCGGTCCAGCAGCACCGCGAGCCCGACCCCGCTCTGCACCAGCGCCGCGGAGAGGGCGGCGCCCTGGAGTACGAGTGCCCGCGGCAGCCGGTCGGCCAGCAAGCCGCCGAACAGCAACAGCACCACATTGCTGACCGACCGGGCCCCGACGACGAGCCCCACGTCCACCGCGGAGCCGCCCAGGTCGAGGACGGCGAACGCGAGGACGACCGGCGCCATGGAGTTGCCGAAGAACGTGAGTGCCCGGCCCAGCGCGAGCTCGCGGAAGCCGCGTCGGCGCAGGATGCCGCGGAGCGCGGCACGGCCGGTGCTTCCGGCCCGGTCGGGGCGAGGGGAGGCGGGAGAGGTCATGTCGTGAGTGTGCGACACAGACCGGCTACCGTCAAACACTTCTTTGGGGGTATGGGAAGCCCGAGGAAACCCGTCCTGCACCGAAAGACGGAGACCGGCTCAGCCCTGTGCCCGAGGAGCAGCGCCCTCGCCCGTGCCACCGTGGCCCCATGAGCAGCAGCCCTCTTCCCCACACCTGGCCGGAGCACCTGTCCGTGGGCGCGGTCCGCTTCGCACGGCCGACCGCCCGCTTCGAGGCCGTACGCGCCTTCTACTGCGACGACCTCGGCCTTCCCGTCCTCGCCGAGTGGCGCGACCACGCGGGCTACGACGGGGTCGTACTGGGCCTGCCCGGAACCCCCGTCCACATGGAGCTCACCCAGCACGGCGACCCGCCCCGCATCCCGGCCGCGCATCCCGAGAACCAACTGGTCCTCTATCTGACGGACCAGGCAGCGCACGACCGCGCAGTCGCCCATCTCGACTCCCGCGGCCACCGCCCCGTCCCCGCGGCCAACCCCTACTGGCCCGACCACGGAGCCACCCTTTTCCAGGACCCCGACGGCTGGCTGGTCGTCCTGGCGCCCTGGGTCTTCGGCCGCGACCCGGCGCCGCAGCAGCCGTGATCGCACCTGCGCGAAGCAGCGGGCCCTCGCCCGGCCACGGGCGGGCCGAGTGGATTGTCGGACCTCCCTGCTACCGGGTCTAATCGCAGTGCACCGGGCTTTAGCCCGGTGGTGAAGCGATTCTGAGAAGTGCTCTGACTCGCACTGTGCGCATTGGTCTGCACTGTTGACCTCAGCTCAGGCGGGCCGGTTCTGCTGCTCGATGTACTGCTTCACGATCGACAGTGGAGCCCCGCCGACTGACCCGGCGAAGTAGGAGCCGGACCATAGGCGCTGTGCCCGCCAGTAGTGCCGGACCAGTTCCGGATACTCCTGGCGGAGCCTGCGGGAACTGACGCCCTTGAGGCTGTTGACCAGCTTGGACAGGGCAACTTTCGGTGGGAAGTTCACGAGCAGGTGGACGTGGTTGTTCTCGCCGTTGAACTCGACCAGCTCGCATTCGAAGTCCTCGCAGACGGCCCGCATGATCTCCTCCATGCGCGTCAGGTGGGCGTCCTTGAAGACCTTGTGCCGGTACTTCGTCACAAAAACCAAGTGTGCATGAAGGATGAAAGCGCAGTGTCTGCCAGTACGGATGTCCTGATACTCGGCCATAAACCAACTGTAGTAGGGTCGTCAGTATGCAGTTGAGGTACAGCTTCCGTCTGTACCCGAATGGTCCTCAGTGCTCGGCGCTGGCAAGGACGTTCGGGTGTGCGCGGGTGGTCTACAACGATGCGCTTCGCGCCCGTGAGACCGCCCGCGCCGCAGGCGAGGTGTTCCCGAAGACCGGTGACCTGTCCAAACTGCTGATCACCGAGGCCAAGCTCACCGAAGAGCGCGCGTGGCTCGGCGAGGTGTCCGCTGTCGTGCTCCAGCAGTCCCTGCGGGACCTGGACGCCGCGTACCGGAACTTCTTCGATGGACTCAAGGGCAGGCGCCCGCGCATGGGCGCACCCCGGTTCAAATCCCGCAAGGACAACCGGCAGGCCGTACGATTCACCGCCAACGCCCGCTGGAAGATCACCACCGGCGGGGACCTGTCCTTGCCGAAGATCGGGGATGTGCGGGTGAAGTGGTCCCGCACCCTTCCCTCGGTCCCGTCCACTGTGACCGTGATCAAGGACGCGGCCGGAAGGTACTTCGCGAGCTTTGTTGTGGAGACCGAGCCCGTCACGCTGGCCGAGACTGACAGGGTCGTCGGCATCGACCTGGGGTTGGGTCACTTCGCTGTCCAGTCCGACGGTACGAAGATCGACGCTCCTCGCTTCCTGCGCCGGGCTGAGAAGAAGCTCAAGCGCGCACAGCAGGCCCTCAGCCGTAAGGCGAAGGGCTCGAACAACCGGAATAAGGCCAGGGGCAAGGTCGCCCGCGCTCACGCGCAGGTCGCCGACGCACGGCGCGAGTTCCACCACCAGCTCTCCACCCGGCTGATCCGCGATAACCAAGCGGTCGCAGTGGAAGACCTGGCGGTGAAGGGGCTCGCCCGTACGCGCCTGGCCAAGTCCGTGCACGACGCCGGATGGTCCGCGTTCGTGGCGATGTTGGAGTACAAGGCCGCGAAGTTCGGCCGCAGCTTCCACCGCATCGGACGGTTCGAGCCGACCTCTCAGGTCTGCTCCGTGTGCGGCGTCAAGGACGGCCCCAAGCCCCTCCACATCCGCGTGTGGGAATGCGGGGCTTGCGGGGCCGACCTCGACCGGGACATCAACGCGGCGGTCAACGTCGCCAAGGCCGCCGGACTGGCGGTGACAGCCTGTCGAGCGCAGGTAAGACCAGTACTCGTACCGGCCCAGCGCGGTGAAGCAGGAACCCACCGAGACGGTCAGCCGACCGTGGTAGGAATCCACGGCCTTTAGGCCGGGGAGCGGAAGTCAAGTTCCGGATATGAGCGCCTCGGACGATCTCCTGCACCGGATCGAGAACGACCCTGCCGTCGCGGAGCTGCTGGTATGGCCCGGCGACTTCGACATCGAACGCCGCGATCCCGTGGAGGACCTTCGGCTGCCGACCGGTATGCCGCTGTATCCGATAGCCGGGTGCGGCGCGGGAGGCACCTACTTCCTGTGCGGCGAGCCGGGGGCCGGGCGGCGGCCTGTGCTGTACGCGGACTCCGAGGGTCAGGCCACGCTCATGGCCGAGGATCTCGTCGAGGCCGTCAGGCTGATCGCCCACTGCCCGTACTGGAGGGATCTGGGCGCAGGCTTCCCTGAGCACGAGCTCGAGGAGCAAATGCGCGAGGACCACCCCGACTTCGATGAACACCGGGACCAGTTGCTGAAAGCCCTGGCTCTGGAGCCGCTGTCCACCGAGGAGGCCGTCACCCGACTGCGGGCCACCGCTGCACGCACGTCCCCTGACTTCGCCCCCAAATCGACGGCGAACGACCGCATGCCTTACGGGCTGCTCTTCGAGCGCGGCCAGTAGCGCCTTCTCACCTGCGGTGGCCTCGCGGGAACGAGAGTCCGGCGGGCTCGGGCAGGCTTCGGGCTTCCTCCCGTTCCCGCCGGAGAAGCAGCGCACCCGGCGAAAGGGAGCAGGCACGGCGCGGGTACGTCGAGGCGGTGCAACGGCATTCGTTCAGCACTCGGCCGGCGCTGCCGCCGTCCTCGGCCGGAACTCCGCACACGAGCGGTTCTGGGACGGTGTGCACCGCATGTCCGCGGCTCGTGCGTGAAGTCGTCGTGGACGCCAGGGCCGGAAGGTTGGCACTGAGTGCGATTGTTGGGAGTCGAGGCCCATGGAACTCTCGGGTCATGCGGATAGTAACCGGGGCCTTGGCGGGGGTTTTGACGGCGCTTCTGGTCGGGGCTTGCTCGTCGAGCGAGGACAAGAAGCCCGAATCGGAGCCGCCCTCCAGGCCGAAGACAAGCCCACCCACCAGCTCGCCGACCGCAGACGAGCCGGTGCGGTACAAGGATGCCTCGCTCACGCTGGGCGGCAGACCGGCTGATACGGCCGACCGCTGCGCCTTCAGCTTCGCCTCACTCGACGGTCGGTCTCCCAGGATCGTCGAGGGCGGTTTCGAGCTGCGATACACCAATCCGGACCTGTCAGTTGCTCCGTGCGGGAGCAAGGGCGGAGAAGCGGAGCTGAAATTCCTCGACCCCCACGACAGCGTGAATATGGCCTACCGGGTCTCCGGGCAACAGGACAGGCGCAGCTGCAACGCCGTGATGAAGAGCGGTGAGAAACCCGAAATCAACTCCCCCGTCCCCTTCTCCGAACTCGAGGTCGGGCAGCAGTTCTGCCTCACCCACCCCTACGGCCAAGGGGCGCCTGCCGAGCTGCTGCGCGTACGACACATCTCGCCGAAGGAGGGCAAAGTGACCTTCGTCGTGACTGCTTGGGGAAAGAACTAGCTGGTCCGGCGGATCCTTGGGGGGCGTGCCCCGAAGGGGCAGCGGGGAACTGCTGCCCTGGGGGTACCTCCCGGCCGGAGGCTGGGGGACTCCGGCCGGGAGGTGCCCCCTCAGCCCAGTGTGATCCGGGCGGCGACCGGCAAATGGTCGCTGCCGGTGGCGGGCAGGGTGCGAATGTGGCCGACCGTCGCCGAGCGGGCCATGACCTGGTCGATCCGGGCCAGCGGGAAGGCGGCGGGGAAGCTGAAGGCGAAGCCCCGTTCCGCCACGTTCATCCGTGAGGTCAGCGGGGCCAGCCCGCGGTCGTCGACCGTGCTGTTGAGGTCGCCCAGCAGCACCACCCTCTTCAGCCTCTCGGCCGCGACCGCCTTGCCCAGCAGGTCGGCGCTCTGGTCGCGCCAGGAGGACGCCAGGCCGCTCGCCCGGACGCGGACCGAGGGCAGGTGTGCGACGTACGCCGCGATCTCGCCGTGCGGCGCGTGGACCACGGTCCGCAGTCCGCGACTCCAGTCCGCCGCGACCCCCGGAGGCTTGATCTCCAACAGCCGGGTACCGCGCAGCGGATGCTTCGACCAGAGGCCGACGGTTCCTCGGACCGCGTGGTACGGGTATTCCGGGGCGAGGGTCCTCTCGTAGACCGGCAGCGCCGAGGGAACCAGCTCCTCCAGCGCGATGAGATCGGGCTCGGCGTCCGCAAGAGTGCGGGCCGTGCCCGCCGGGTCGGTGTTCTCGTCGCTGACGTTGTGCTGCACCACGGCCAGGTCGTGCGCGCCGGGCTTCGCCCCGGGCAGGAGCAGCCCGCCGAAGAGGTACATCCAGGCGGCCACCGGCAGCAGCAGCGCCACCAGCGCGGTCGCCGCACGGCGCAGCAACGCCGGAACGAGCAGCACGACGACCATCAGGCCGACCCATGGCAGGAACGCTTCCAGCAAACTGCCCGCATGCCCCACGGAGTTGGGCACGGCCCGGTGCAAGGCCAGCAGCCCGGCTGTCAGCACAGCGAGCGCGGCGAGCACCCGCCCCCGTGTCCACGCCGACCGGCTACCGGCGTCCCACTTGGAGTCTTCGTCTTCACCCGGAGCCCGCTGCCCCGGCCGGCGCCGCACCCACCGGAACACTGCCGGCTTCCCCGTCAACACTGCCGGCTTCCCCGTCGACGGTGCACCGCTGTCCGCCCGCTCCACCATGGCTTCCCATCCGTTCGGCCTCGTCCCCAGGACGATCCGCCAGGGTGGATCAGTTGCTGTTCACCGCAAGCACACGCCGGGTCCTCGGCCCATGTGGAGAGAACGGGTGCGGCAGCCGGCCCCGAACGACGGTGGACGGGGCCCCGCGTTGCGCGAGGCCCCGCCGTCCTGCTGCCCGGTCGTGCCAGGGGCCTGGGACCGCGTACCGGTCAGTCGTACGAGATGTCCGACTCGGAGTACAGGCAGGTCTTGCCGTCAGGCCCGCTGCCGATCTCGTCCGGCTCGTCGCCGGTGTCGTTGCCCTGGTAGCGGATGCAGGGCTCGATCTTCTTGTCGGAGTCGCCGTGGATGCGGATCTTGCGCAGGGTGGCGGTGTCGCCGTAGTTGGCGTTGACGCCGGCGACGGACTTGCCGGGCGCCGTGATGTCCACGTCCTCGACGGTGATGGAACGCTTGTGCTGGGTGTCGCAGTTGCCGCAGGAGCGCACCAGCTTGCCGAAGTCGGAGACCTGGAAGCCGGACACCTTCAGCGAGCCCGCGCCGTTGAACTGGAAGACCTTGTCGTCGGCCTTGCGCGCGCCGCCGCCGGTGACCGTGTAGGTGGCGGAGGAGGACTCGCCCTTGAAGGAGGCCGCGTCCTCGCCGACGTCCTCCCACCACACGTTCTCCAGGGTGCAGCTGCCCATACAGTGCACGCCGTCGGCGGCGGGCTTGCCCAGCACGACGTTTTTCAGTACCGCGCCGTCCTCGAGCTTGAAGATCGGGTCCTGGCCCTCCTCCTGGTCGCCACCGCCGAGGTCGCCCTCGCCGTAGAAGCGCTGCATCTTGCCGTCGTACTCACCGGAGACCGGGATCGTCTCGGAGACCGGCTTCTCACCCTGCGGGTCGGGCCACTCCGGGGCGGCGGCGGCCCCGGCCGAGGTGACCGAGGTGCCGAACAGGGCGCCCCCGGTCAGCGCCACGGCGGCGAACGCCCCGGTGAGGGTGGCGCGGCGGCTCAGCCGGCGTCGGTGCAGTGCGGTTCTCATCGTCGGGTCTCTTTCCGTGAGGGGTGGTGTGGGGGGTGATGGTGTGAGGGGGTGATACGCGCGGGATCAGCGGCTGGTGACGCCGAATTGGCGGGTCATGAAGTCGAGTCCGCCGGGCGACGAGGTGATCTCGTATCCGAACTGGACGTCGCCGATGGTCTCGTCGCCCCACCAGCCCTTGTCGTCCTTCAGCCAGCGGAGGATCGGCAGGATGTCGACGGTGCCCTCCGACGAGTCGGAGGTGCGCACGAACGAGAAGACCTGGTTGGCGCCGTTGTCGCCCTTGTAGACCTGCCAGGTGTGCCCGCCGAGGGAGACCGTGCCCTGCGGTGAGCCGATGGGACCGACCGCGCCGTGTTGGTTGACCCACAGCATGACCTCGTAGTCGTGATCGCTGTCCCAGATGTCGTACGAGGTGTTGTAGGCACCCGCCTCCGGGACGTTCACCTGGTAGCTGCTGTTGAGCGAGGAGAGCTCACCGATGCGTTTGCCGACGACCTTCTTGGCGTTCGGGTAGGACTTGATGCCGCCGGTGGCCGGGTGGTCCGCGTGCACCCGCCAGTCCGACGCCGAGTTCGCCTCGATGGTCTGTGAACCGGCGCCCTCTCCCCAGATGTTGTTGTAGAGGGTGTAACCGTCGGACGTCTGCCAGCTGCCCCAGCGGTCCGAGGAGGACCAGGTGGCGGCGTGCGCCGGTGCCGCGGCAAAACCGAGCAACGCGGCGAACGCAGCCGAAGAGGCCAAGAGGAGGGTGCCGCGTCTGCTGTACCTGTGCCGTCTCTGCCGTGCCATGTGGGGGGTGTTCCTTCCTTCTCCGTACGGGCGTTCCCTTGCCCCGCGGCTCCGCCGCTCCGCGGGTTCACGGTGATCTCCGTCCACCGGATCACCGGCCAGCACCGAGTGCTGTCTGCTCTGTTGTTGCCGCCGGTCCGCGGAAGGTTGCCGCCCGGGCGTACAAACTTCTCCCGGCGCCGTCGCCAGTCGCGGAGGCAGCTCTACTGCAGGGGACACCGGGCGGGTGGAGGCGCCCGCCGGAGGGGCCGGCACCTGCCGGAGGGCCGGCACTGCCACGGGGCGGGATGCCCTCAGCGATGACGATGAGACGGCGCCCCGTCACTGCCGCGCTCGCGGGCTATCGCGGCCCACACCGGGAATGTCGTTGCCTGCTACAACGACCCGGTCGGCCGCGTTGTCACGCCCCCGCTGACCGCGCCGTACGGACATGATCCGCGGCGTCGCCGACGCCGAGCCACAGGAGGACCGGGCGCCCGTCGTGGCGGCGGGAGTGACCCGAAGGCTGGGGCGAAAGTACGGGTATAGCCTGGAATTACATGGTTGTTCACATGCGTCACTCTCAGCAAGGGAGGGACTGATGACCTTCGTCCAGTTCATCGACTGCAAGACCAGCAACGTCGACCGGCTCAACCAACTGATGGACAGCTGGGTCGAGGCAACCGAGGGTAAGCGGACCGCCACGCACTCGATCGTCGGCCGGGACCGCTCGGACTCCACCCACCTCGTCGAGATCGTGGAGTTCCCCTCCTACGAGGAGGCGATGAAGAACTCGAACCTGCCCGAGACCGACCGCATCTTCCAGGAACTGATCGCCGCCTGCGACGAGATGCCCACCTTCACGGACCTCGACGTCGTACGGGACGTCCAGCTCAACAAGGACGTCGTCCACCGCTTCGTCGACGAGGTCATGAACGCCAAGAACTTCGAGCTCGCCAATGAGCTGTGCACCGACAACTACCGGGAGCACGACCCCGCCCTCTCCTCCTACGACCTGGACTTCGCCCAGGCCATCCGGGAGAGCCGCGAGATCATGGACGCCTTCAACCCCCGGCTGACGCTGGAGAGCATGATCGCCGAGGGCGACCTGGTGACCTGCCGGATCACCTTCCAGGGCCGGCACACCGGCACCTACCAGGGGCTGGAGCCCACCGACCGGAACATCGCCGGAACCGGGCACGCCACGTTCCGCTGCCAGGGCGGCAAGATCGCCGAGAGCTGGTGGAACTGGGACAACTTCGGGCTGCTACGGCAAGTGGGCGCCCTGGACTGAGGCCGCGGACCGGGCCGGGCCGGGCAGCGCATCAACCGCCCGCAGCCCGGCGCCGGCGCTGCGGGCGGCCTGCGGCGGCCTGCGGCACGAGCGCACGACCGCTCCGCGCATGTGCGCTTCCTGAGCGGCGGACTGAGGGGCCTTGCCGCGGTGCACCGGAATCGCGACGAACAACGCGATGATCACAGGCGGCTGGTCGTCGCCCGTGCAGACCCCGCCGCTCAGCGCCGCTGGCGGATGACTGCCGCGCGCTTCCCCTGCGCCTGTTGGAAAGGCCCAACGCGGTACGCAGGGTGCTTGGCGCGGCCACCCGGTACCGTCCCGCGACGCAGACGGCCGTGGACCGGCACCGACCGGCCACGGTGCCGGCGCCTCATGGGCGCGGGCCTCGGGCAACTCCTCCATCTTGATGACGGGCATCAGAAACTTGCCGTATGTCGTGAACTTTCCACGCGGGGTCGTCATCGAACTTCACGTACAGACCACCGCAACAGCAGTAAATGGGGGGAACCCGATGCGTTCACGACTTGCCACCCGCTCCACCCGACTCGTTCTGGCCGCCGCCGCGGCGACAGCCCTCACCACCGCTGCCGCCGCCACCGCCAGCGCCGATGCCGGCAGCAAAGGGAGCGAGATCGGCGCCGTCCAGAAGAACGGCGCGGAGCGGACCTGCGCCACCGGTGACCTGACCTTCTCGGTCAGCGAGGAGACGCAGGCCGGCGGCTACTTCCTCGTCACCGCCGAGGCCAAGCCCGGCGTCACCTGCTACCTGGAGGGCACCATCCCCTCCGCTTCGTTCGGATCCGGCACCGGCAAGGCATCTCCCGCCGAACACGGCGTCACCGACCCCGTCAAGCTCTCCGGCTCCACCGCCGCCTACGCCGGCATCAGCCCCAAGAGCACCAACAACGATGACGGCGAGGAGTCCGGCCGGCTCGCGATCGCCGTCGCCGGCGACAAGACCAACCCCGTCACCCTCAAGCTCCCCGAGACCACTCTGGTTGACGAGCCCATCACCACCAACTGGCACGCCGACCCCGCTGACGCGGTCCCCTACGCCAGCTGACACCGCCGCGCCGGACAGCTCAGCGCTTCAGGGCGCCCCGGCCCAGGGGGGATCAGCGTGCCGGGACGAAGCCGCCGAACACGGGCGCACCCACCGGGACGACGATGCGGCACTTTCTCCCTCCCGTTCGGGCCGTGACCGACATGGGCCGCTCTGAGATCAACACCTAGGGATTTGAGGAACTATGCACCTCTCGTTTCTGATCTTCAGCGCGTACGGAATGGGCGGAACAGTCCGCACCACCTTCAATCTGGCGCAGGCGCTCGCCGAGCAGCACGAGGTCGAGGTCGTGTCGGTCTTCCGGTACCGGGACAGGCCGTTCTTCGAGCCGGGCAACGGCGTACGGCTGACGTCGCTGGTCGACATGCGTCGGCACAGTCCGACCTATGACGGCGGTGATCCCGAACACGCCCGCCCTGCACGGGTCTTCCCCGCTGCCGACGGCCAGTTCTCCCAGCACAGCGCGTTGACGGACCGCCGGATCGGTGAATATCTGAGCAGCACCGAGGCGGACGTCGTCGTAGGCACCCGGCCCGGACTCAACGTGCATGTGGCCCGGCAGACGCGCCGTGGCCCCGTGCGGCTGGGACAGGAGCACCTCACGCTTGCCACGCACTCCGCGCGGCTGAAGCTGCTGCTGCGCCGCACCTATCCCCGGCTGGACGCGGTCACCACGGTGACCGAAGCCGACGCCCGCGACTACCGCAGTACCCTGCGGCTGCCCGGCGTGCGCGTCGAAGGGCTCCCCAACAGCGTGCCCAAGCCGCAGGTCAGTCCCGCGGACGGCAGCGGCAAGTGGGTCGTCGCCGCGGGCCGGCTCGCCCCCGCCAAGCGCTACGACGTGCTGATACGTGCCTTCGCCGAGGTCGTACGCGAACGTCCCGACTGGGGCCTGCGCATCTACGGCCACGGCCGCGAGCGCGACAAGTTGAGGAATCTCATCGACGAACTCGGCCTCTACAACCACGTCTTCCTGATGGGCTCGGCGCATCCCATCGAGGCCGAATGGGCGAAGGGAGCGATCTGCGCGGTCACGTCGAGCCTCGAATCCTTCGGCATGACCATTGTCGAGGCGATGCGGTGCGGCCTCCCGGTCGTGGCAACCGACTGCCCGCACGGGCCAGGAGAGATCATCCGCGACGGCAAGGACGGACTCCTGGTTCCGACAGGTGATGTGAGCGCGATTTCCGGTGCGCTGCTCCGCCTCATCAACGATGAGGCACTCCGTGTGCGGATGGGAAGGGCCGCGCTCACCGCGTCGGCGCGCTTCGACCCCGCGCACGTGGCCGCCCGTTACGAGGACCTGCTGACCTCACTGGTGAACCGCCGGGCCGGCACGCTTCACCGAGCACGCGGCACCCTCGTCGGCGGAGCGTACGCAGCCCGGGAGACAGTCCGGCTGGGAGTGGGAAAAGCCCTGGAAGGAGCGCGGAGATGACTTTGCATGCCCTCGACACGTCACCACGCGGCACAGCGGTGGCAGTCCCGCCAAGTGGCGGTTCTCCCTCCGGTCGCAGATCCCACCGCCCGCGCGCGGATTGCACGGCCGACAGCGCCGGGGGTCTCACCTTCGACGTACGGCTCTCCGAGGAGACCGCCAAGGAAGCCGTGGCTACCGATGCGCCGGGGCATGCGGCCGTGCTCCTGCGCCTGCGCCACCATCACGGCCCGGACGCCTCCCTCAGGCTGCCGCTCACCCGTGCAGCGGCAGGCGGCGGCAGGTTGCGCGCCACGCTCCCCAGCACCGTGCGGCTTCGGGAGGGGCGCTGGGACGCGTACCTCGCCCTGGCCGACGAAGAGCCGCAGCGCTTGCTGCCCGGGGTGCACGACCTGCGTTCCATCGTTGACGGCGTACCGTTCGACGCGCACGCGGGGCTTGCCGTCCGGATCCCCTACACCACCAAGCACGGCCACCTCACCGTTCGTGCGTGGCTCCGCCGACCGCACGCGGAGGCAGGGGCGTTGCGCGTCGAGGACAGCGCGATAGTGCTGGAAGGCAGGCTCTACGGTGCCCAGCTCTCCGCCACCGCATGCCTGGAGGCACACCCCCGCGACTCGGCGGCGTTACCCGTACGCGCGCCGGTGCGAGTGGAGTGTGAGGAACGCTCCAGGCGGACGACCGCACCCGAGTACGGCGCCGACGGACGACGTCCGGAGCGCGGGTTCGCCGCCGAACTGCCCTTCAGCGCCCTGCTGCCCGGGCACCGTGTGTGGGACCTGTGGCTGCGCCCTTCTGCCGAGGAGGAGCCAGTTCGTCTCGCTCGGATACTCGACGACGTCCCGGACAAGAAGCGAATCTTCAGCTACCCCTCGCGGCGAGTGGCGACCCCCGGCGTTGCGGTCCACTTGGTGAGGCCGTATTACACGGTCAACAACAACCTCTCGGTCCGCGTGAGTTACGAAGGCCCGGTGCAGGAGGACGCCGCCGAACCGGCTTCGGCCGCTTGATGCACGCACACCTCGGGCAGCTCCTCTGCCCCGAAACGGGCAATCGTCCAGTCCAGCCGCCCGAGGATGAGTGACTCGCCAACAAGCCGGCGCCTTCCGCGGGGCGGCGCCGGCCTCGGCTCTCATCAGCCGGTCGTCGCCCACTGGTGGGCGCTGCCCTGATGGACGGCGGCGTAGATACGGTCGCGCAGCAGGTTGGCGTCGTGGTCGGTCAAGGTGCGGTTCAGGTGCCGCAGGACCACCTTGAGGAGGACGTTCTTCTGGTCCGGGCGGGCTCCGAGCCGCCGCAGGGCCTGCGGCGGGAGTTCCGCGCACGGCGTCTCCGTGAGGATCTCGACCGTCTCCACGCAGTCGGCGTCCGCTCCCAAGGCGTCGCGGACCCGGTCGCCGAGGTCTTCGGCCAGGTCGTCGCGGTCGACTGCGACGGAAAGGTCCCGGCGGACGGCGGGCATGGCGGAGACGGGCCGGTAGGGGGCCAGGTCGGTCAGCTGGGCAGCCACGGACGGTTCGGCCGAGCGCAGGATACGGATGTCCGGGATGCCCTTGAGCAGCATCAGCATCCGGTCGAGCCCCATGCCGAGCGCGAGGCCGCTCCACGCGCCGTCGAGCCCGGCCCGCTCGAGCACCTGCGGATGCGCCAGGCCGCATTCCGCCACCTCGATCCATTCGCCGTCGCGGTCCACGTCCACCTGACGGCCGGAGAGCGTGTAGGGGTGGACGCGTTCCTCGCTGCGGTGCTTCGCCCCGGGGAGGAGCCCTGCAACGAGGGTCGTGACCATCTCGTCCAGGTCGGCCGTCGTCACAGGCGCCGGGCGGCGGGTGATGCGCCACAGGTCGAGCTGATGGGGAGTGCCGGTGTGCAGACGGTCGATGCTGTCGCGGCGGTAGACCAGTCCGGGGCAGACCAGGAGCACGTCGTCGGCCGGGTCCGCGGCCAGCGCCCGCAGCGCGGCCGGGATCAGCGCGCTGGAGTGGCTGCGCAGCATGCGCTGGTCGTCGACGTATCGGGTGTAGCGGCTGTCGCGGGTGATGTCGTCGGGGCGGTAACCGAGGTTGTCGTAGTTGTCCTCGACGGTGACGATGCGCTCTCCACGCCACGTGCGGACCTCGCAACCCCAGCGGTCCGCCAGCGCGTCGACGGCGCGGTCAAGGACGAGTTGGAGAGCGTGCGGACCGGCAGCAGGGTCGGTGAGATCCCGGATGGACAGGTCACGGGCGAGCTGTTCGGCGGAAAGGTGAGCGGGCATGTCGGCCTCCTGGCCAAGAGCAGGGACGGGGTTTCGCAAACCCCCCAGCCCCTGGGCCTGACCGCTCGATGGGGTCAGCCGACTCAGCTCTGGAGACGTGGCGAAGTCCGACCCCCGCGGCGCCCTTCGGGGGCCAGGGGGCCGGTAAATCGGCGAACGATCGCTACGACGGCCACACAAAGACCATAGCTGGCCCCCCTGCGCCGGGCCCAGCCCGTTCCACCAGCAGACACCAGGCCGCCGCCCTGCCGCCCGGCACCTCGGCGGGCACCTGGACGGCCCTCGTCCTCGCGGTCGCCAGCACTGCGGTCTACGCCGTCGCGGGACCGCGACGGTAGCGGGTCCGACAAGCCGATCCGGCCGACATCCGCCTGCGCAGTGAGCGTCGGCGACAGGCCAGGGCCGCGCTGTGGTCCGGAGGAGACGGCCTAAAGTGGCGCAATGCCCCTGCCTGCGGACCGGACCGCTCTGGACCTGCTCGATGCGCACCTGGAGGCGCTCTGGGACGGAACGGACCTCCCGCTCCCGCAGGGGCCGGTCAGCCTTGCGGCGGAAGGAGGGGGCGAGCTCGTCCACTGGGCCCTCGACCAGCTCCGGTGCATTCCCTGTGAGCCGAATGACGCGTTTGGCCGCCAAGTGGGCAGTCTGCTGTGGGAGTTCCGCTACCGCCGCTGTCCCTGGAACGCGGCAGCGCTGCGGCTCCTGGATGACACGTACACCTTCGCGGCTACCGGCCCTCGGCGGTACGAGGAGTGGGCGCGCGACGTCCGCGCCGTGCTGCACCGGTCGGTCCCCGACCCCCGGGGCTGGGTCCGACTGGACTGGGACCGCACCAACGCCACCCGCCGCACGGTGCCCGCCTACCCCTTCGATCCCCCGGAATCATCACAGTTGCCCGGACGCCTGTACTCCCTGGAGGCGGAGGCGGCGGTCGCCGCGCTCGCCATCATGGCCGAGGAATGGCAGTCGGAGCCCGCCCCCGTCCGCTCCCGCCCGGACCGGGACGCCGTCCTGGCGGATGCCCGAACCCTGCTCGACCGGTACGGGCCCACCGCGCGCTACTGGACCAACGCGACGACCGCCGCCTCTGATCCGGCTCCGGACTTCCTCGCCGCGGGCCTCCAGGGCACTGAATCCCATGGCTTCCTCACCTCCGAGTACCTCAACGGCCTCGACTTTCTCGAGGACCTGGGCCTGATCGCGGTGAGCGACGACGAGGTGGGCGTCTTCTGGTCGTTCGGGGCGTACTGACGACGTTCACACAAGGCACCTGGTGACCGTCCACCACCGCCTCGGTTGCAACACCCCAGTTCAGGAGCAGCGATGGACTTCGAGATCCGGCGGGACCGGGCCCCTCAAGGGCCTCAAAGGGGCCTGGAAGGCTGAGCCAGGAAGGAGGGCGTCGAAGCGTTCGTGGTCGCCCTACGCCGTGAACAGGTGGGTCAGGCGCGGGTGTAGCGGAGCAGCACGACCTTGGAGTCGAAGGTCCGAGCCTCGGCGAGACGGAGATCGAACCGCTCGGGGTCGTGGAACGTCGGCTGTCCGCCGCCGAGGACCACCGGGTGGACGGAGATCTGGTACTCGTCGATCAGGCCGTGCTCGGTGAGGAAGGCGGCCAGCGTGGTGCCGCCGAAGAGCACCAGGTTGGTGCCCGACGCCTTGAGCTTGGCGATCTCGTCGGCGACGTCGTCCTTGATGATCCGGGTGTTCCAGTCGGCCTTCTCCAGGGTGCGGGAGACAACGTACTTGGGGAACTCCCGCCAGACCGGCGCGAACCGCAGGTCGTGCGGGTCGTCGGACAGCTCCTCGGCCCGGGGCCAGAAGCCGGACATCATGTCCCACACCTTACGGCCGTAGAGGAAGGCATCCGCGAACCTGTTGAGTTCCTGCCCGTGTTCGGAGAGTTCGGACTCCATGATCGGCCAGTCGAACTCGCCGTTGGGCCCCTCGATGTAACCGTCAACGGACTGGGCGACGAAGTGGATCAGCTTGCCAGTGGACATGGGTCTCCTTGTGCATGCGTGCGCGTGTGCAGGTGCAGGCGGACGCCGTTGTGGGGGCGGTTGGCCGATCGTAAACTGTTTCCCTGCGACGCTGTGTACCTTAGACACAGTTTTTCAAGCCGACAAGGGAGAGGGAGACTTGATGGGTGCGGACGACGATCCGAACGCGCTGGCCGAGCTGTTGTGGGGACGTCGTGAGCAGGCGAGAAGGGGCCCCAAGCCCGCGCTCGACCTCACCCGCATCGCTCGCACGGCGGTGGCGCTGGCCGACGCCGAGGGGCTGGAGGCCGTGGCCATGCAGCGGGTCGCCGCCGAGCTCGGCTTCACGAAGATGGCCCTGTACCGCTACGTGGGCGGGAAGTCCGAGCTGACCGCCATCATGATCGAAGCTGCCGTCGGCGACCCGCCCGACCTCGGCCCGGTGACCGGCTGGCGGCCCCGACTGGAGGAGTACGCCCGGCACTTGTCGGCTGCGTGGGAGCGCCACCCCTGGCTTCCTGCCATCACCGCGGGCGACCGCGTCATGGGCCCCAAGGAGACCGGCTGGAGCGAGAGCGCCCTCACCGCCCTGGACGGCACGCCGCTCAGCCTGCGCGAGCGGATGGATGCGATCGTCCTGATCTCCGGGCACATCCGCGCCACGCACCGGGCTGCCGTCGCGGGCACACAGACCTGGACGTCAGGCCAGTCCCGGCCTGTCATGCAGGACCTCATCCACCGCCATGCCGACCGCTTCCCCCGGCTCACGGAAGCCGACGCGGAGCCGTCCTTCACCACGACGCGCGAGTTCGGGCTCCAGGCCATTCTGGACGGCCTGGCAAAGGTCATCAGCGGGCGCGAGTGAGCTGCGCACCGTGCCGAGTGCGCGGCCTCAGTGGTGGCCATGGCCGCCGCTCCCTGTCCTGCCCGGCCTTCCCGGCTTCTCGCCGGGCTCGACCACCACGAACTGGCCCATCAGCCCCTGGTCTTCGTGGTACAGGATGTGGCAGTGGTACATGTACGGCATGCATGTCCCGGTCGCTGTGGTGGCGGAAGCGCATGGCGAGCCACCGCAGTCGAGCATCGGTGCGGGTCCGTACGCCGTGTGCCGCCGCGCACACGCGGCCGGGGCCCGGGGGCGGCCAGCCGCGGAACAGCGGCTACGGGGCCGACTGCGACCCCGGGGCGCCGCTTCGAGGGGGCGCGGAAACCGCGGTCAACGGGGGCTCATGACGGCGGATTCCGGGGAAACGACCATCCATCCCAACACCCATAACTGACGTCCCGTCAAGCTCAACCAGTGCTGTATCCAGCGACCGTACGGATAACGACGGGTGATGACAGGTGACGAGCTATCAGCTTCACCAGCGACAAACCAGCGACCGGAACCCCGCCGGGCTGGGCCGAAAAACGGTCCCCCCTCCTCGACGCGGCACGCGTTCCGGTCTTCCTGCTTGACGAGCACCAGGTCGTTCGGCCCGGCGAAATGGGCACGGTCGCGGAGATCAAGGCGGCCGCCGCGAAGAAGGTGCTCCACTGTCGGGTGGTGCCGCTGGGCAGCCAGTTCCGGTGCGGCGGCAGCGATGCGTATCTGCGCTGGGTGGTAAGGCTATTGGGGCTTGAGCCGGGCGGCCCCGTGGCATGGGAACCCGACGGCAAGATGCAACTCATGGTCGCGGACAGCCCTCAGGAGTTGGAGGCATTCCTCGACATCCGCCGCTCGCAGGGATACAGCGCACGCATGTCCGCAGGCTACTGCTGGAAGTGGACGAAGAAGGTGCCACCCGGGCAGGCACTGCCCGCGGACGTCGTCATCGGGGAGTGGGAACGGCCCTGGAACGTCTTCGGTGACCGGTCCGTCGGGGGCGCGCCTCCAGCCGCGCTGTGGGCAACCGATCCGGCCGGTTTCGGGCAAGTGGGCTGCGTCTACACGGCGCAGGGTTTCGAGTACGACTGGAGCGGTGTCATCATAGGTCCCGACCTGGTGTGGCGAGGCGACCGCTGGGTCACCGATCGTTCAGCGTCCAAGGATCCGGTCTTCAAGAAGTCCACCCCGGACGCGGATGTGGACCGACTGATCCGCAACACGTACAAGGTGCTGCTGACGCGAGGAATGATCGGCACGGCGGTGTACTCGACCGATGCCGAAACACGCCAGAGGCTCCGCACCCTGACTGGCGCGACCTCGAGCTTCGCGGCCGCGTAACTCACTGAGTCAGCCACGCATAACAGGGCGGTACACCGATCCGTAGCGCGTCCGTAGCGCGTTCACATCGACCAGGTCGACCGATACGCACGCCTTCTTGCAGAGGTAGCCGTAGGTGGATACGGATCGCCAGATCCCGCCGATTCAGGACGAGCAGGCCCTGAATACACCCTGGTCCGCAGCAGATGCGGCGACAGACGACGACCAGGTCGAAGCCTGGACCTTCTGGCGATACGGTCAACACCCGCCATGACACCCCCTGGCGGGGCGGAATGCCCTCGGGCCAGGCTCCATTCCCAGCCAAGGCGACTCAGACGCCCCACCTGCGCCTCTGCACGGTTGGTGAGCAATCGGTCGGGGTGGACTCCTCCAAGGGCTGGGGCGCGGTCTCGGTAAGCGCGGGTACGTGACGTTCTGCAGTTATCCGTGCGCGCTACACATTGAACCGGAACGTCGACGAAGCCGCAGTCACCTGCGAAAACGCGCCGCTACGGGACAGTAACCAGCGCAGAACCAGCAACGGTGAACGGATAGTGTGCGCAAGGCGATGTATCGCAGACCCGACCAGTTGTGCGGCGGGGCGGGCAGCGCCTGCCGATCCAGCCGTTTGCACGCCTTCGGTCGAGCCCTCGAAGGCCAGGCAGCGGGCTGGTGCGACGGCGAAGCGGGCCAAGGCGAGAGAGAACAGACCGGGTCCGGTTTGCGCCGAGGCGCGTCATCACCGGTGACGACGTCGGTGAACAGAGGGCGTAGCCCGGTCGCGTCGAGGCCGGCGAAGATGGCAGTCGCCGGGCTCGACACTCTGCTTCGGCCGTCGTGCGGCTGGGTCATCGAAGTCCCGCCAGCGGGTCCCTGGTCCCCAGACGTCCGAAGCGGTTCTGGATCTCGAGCCCTCTCGCAAACGCCGCCCACCCCTCTCTGTCCTTGCCCAGGTCATCTTCGAGCATGATGCCCAGATCCATCAGGACGCGGGCCAGGCTGGATGCGTAGGCCCGGTTGGCCTGTGCCAGGCGGAGATAGCCGTCGACGGCTGCTCGGCTCGCGACTTCGGCCTCGCTGTAACGCTCCAGTCTTTGCAGGACGACGGACAGGCGGAAGTGGGCCTGGGCGAGGTATGACTCGTCGGCCGACCGGTCGGTGCGCACGCACTGTTGTTCCACGGCAACCGCCTCTTCCGCGACGGTCAGGGCCTCCTCGTAGCGGCCTGCCTCGCAGAGCAACTGCCCCCAGTTGTACAGGGCTGTACCCAGGCCGCGTTCGGCCTCGGCGTTGTCATGTGCCCGTATCAGGCGTCGCTCCAGGACGACGGCCCGCTCGATGACCGTGAGCGCGTCTTCCCTCCGGCCCAAGTCCCTGAGGCGGACGGCCAGTTCGTTGAGTGCCAAGGCGTAGGCGGTGGCATTGCCCGCGGGGTCCGTTGCGGCCGGTTTGCGGTAGGCGGCGGCGAGGCGGTAGTGGAGAAGCAGGTCGAGCGGAGCGAGCGGCTTCGGCGGCGGGTAGGGAAACGCCGCTGTCGCGGCTCTGAGGAAACGCAGACTCGGGGGTGCGCTCTTGAGGGCTGCCTCCAGGGCACTCAGGACGTGCCCCGCTTCGTCGGAGGCGGGCCTACTGCCATCTCCGAGCGTGCCGATGGCGCGGGACAGGACGAGGACGGCGCGCAGACGTTGATCGTCGGTGGCGTCGGGCCACAGGGCCGTCAGCGTGCCGTCGTCGGGGTCGGCAAGGTGGGAGACGGCGTGGTGCTCGGCTACTCGGTCGGGGTGCAGCGAGCCCCAGTAGTGGCCCGGTGGTGGCGGATACAGCGTCCGTAGCCACTCGGCGACGTCCGTGGCCCGGGTGGGCGGCAGGCCGGGCACGTTCCGGGTCACCGTGAGGGCTTCGGTGCGGGTGGTGGCCCCGAACAGCACCGCCCCGGCCACCGCGCGCCGCAGCGTGGTGGCACGCAGATCGTCGAGCCGGAACATCGGCGAGGCGGCTATGCCTTCCCAGTACCGCGTCTCGTGGTCGAGGAGAAGCTCCTCCACCGGTTGGTCGGGGCTCCTGCCCACGGGAGCGGGGCCGCTTTCCAGCAGGGCTACTAGGGCGGCCATCTGCGTTTCCAGAACGGAGTGGGAGCGGGCATGGCCGTGCGACGGCACCTTGGGCGGCCTGACGGTCTCGGCCAGCGCCCGCCAGTCCGTCTGCGGCAACCCGGCGACGTGCCCAAGGAGCTTGGCCAGGTCTCGCGCGGCAGCGGTGAAGGCCACGGCGTGCGCTGTGGGACCGGCCCTCGACGGCAGCAGGGGCTTGAGCGCCAGAGTGGGGGCCGTACGCAGGATGGCCCGGGTGTCGGGCCCGGCACCCAGTGGCTGGGTCTTCCACTCGCCCTCGGCTCTGGAGATCAGCAGCAGACGGACTCGGTGACGGGTTGTGCGTTGGTGCTCGATCAGGCGGCGGATCAGGTGGGGCAGCGTCTCGGCGTAGTCGACGACGAGGAAAAAGGGTGAGGAGGTATCCAGAACGCTCCAGTCCGGCCCGGGACCGTCGGGGCAGTCGGGAAGGTCCACGCGCAGTTGGGCGGCAACCCAGCCCTCCTGGCGCAAGTTCGTGATCAGTTGGCGGGCCAGGCGGGTCTTGCCCTGGCCTCCTGGGCCGGCGAGCACGCGCACCGCGAAGGCGTCCGGGTCGGTCCGGCACCAGTCGAGGAGCGCACGGAGTTCCTTTTCCCGGCCGTGAAAACGGACGGCTTCGGCGTCGGCGCGCAGCACCATCGCCGGCGAGCACAGGTCGCGGGCGCAGGCGGCGGGTGCGAGGAGGTGATCGGGTTCGACGGGTTCGAGCACCGGGGCCCAGCCGGTGTGCCGGGCGACAAGCTCGCAAAAGACCGGATCGCCGAGCAGGTCGCGGGTCCTCGTGGCCGTCAGTCTGCTGCCCACCTGTGCTCGGCGGTCCTGGGCAACCACGCCGACCAGCAGGTCACCGCACAGCAGGGCGGCACCCGAGAATCCGGACCATCCGCTCACCCCTGCCCCCCGAGGCGGCGTGAAGGCCGGGAGGGGCTGGGCGCTCAGCACCTCATAGCGGTGGGCGAGACGACCGCTGCCGGGGTGGATGTCGCCGCTGAGCTGTTCGTCCAGGCGGCGGCCTGCGTCCTTCTGCATTCGGGGGTAACCGCAGATGGTCACGGGATGAGGGCGGACGCCGATAAGTTGGCCCCAGCGTTGTGGCGGGCGAGTACGCAGGTCCCGCATGGATTCGGGGGGCCGCCATGGGCTGGTGGCCGCTATCTCGATGAGGGAGGCATCGATGGTGGCGTCTCGGCGGTGCCACACAGGGGTGGCCGGGACGCGCTCACCGCCCGCCTCCGGGCGGCGCACCGTCACCGGGCCGCCGCCCGGCCCGGCGTCTGCCCTGAAGACGTGTCCCGTGGTAAGCACGAGCCGCGGTGCGACCAGGTAGCCGGTGGCGAACGACATGGTGTCGGGTCGCAACGGGGTACGGACCCCGACCTGTACCACACGGTCAAACTCCACGTGGCCCCGTGACCGTTGCTCGGGCACGTGCCCGGTCCGACTCGCAGCGCACCTGTCGGACTGCGAAGCGCGCGCTACGCGTCATCCTCGTCGCTGTCATCATCGCTGACGTCGATGGCGCCGCCATCGGACAGATGCGGTCTCATCGGCACCGTCAGGGTATGGGTGGCGGTACGTGTGCTCTCGCGCTTGCCTCCCATGCCGACCACGCTGAACCGCAGGCCGCCGTCGGCGCCACTGGTCTGCGCGAGCTCCAGACCGAGTTCGAGGGTGATCTCGCCCAGGGTGAAGCGCAGTCCGCCGTCCCCGTTCATGTCGATCCGCTGCTGGGCCTCAGCAATCTGATCCCGCAGCAGCGTGATCGCGTCCGCCAGATCCAGCGCTTGTCCCGCCGCACGCCCGTCACCCGTCATTCCTCGACGCCCCTCCCACCAGTGATCCGCAGTCTTCCACTTACCCGAACTGCCCCACCGGCCACACTTCTTGGGGGTCAGCGGCACGGCAAGGTCGCGCTCGCTCAGAGGTGGAGCGGGGTAGCAATGTCGCGGTGGTCGTCAGACCGGGGTCCGAGCGAAGAGCCTGGCTGTGCAGCAGGCGCCATGGCCGGTTTCCTGGTGGACGTGTACCGCGCCTCAATTCTCCGACTGACCGTCAGGTCAAGTCAGCGCATATCCAGCAACCGGAAACCCCGACCGGATTCAACTGTCCCGCCGCATAGCGCTGACCTGCACAAACGCAAGCCCCGCGCCCAGACCACCCCCGCTTGATGTTCCAGCAGAATTCCACCACATCCGCACGCGAGAAACCCCCTGACCTGCATCAAAGCAAGTAAAAGGGCCTCTGCTCGAACCACTCACACATTGAACCGGAACGTCAAGCACGCGGCTGCCACCTGCGAAAACGGCAACTTGAGCACGCACATCCAGCACCGATCCAGCACGGTGGCCCCCCGGGGCTGCGGTCCCGCTCCATGCGAGCCATACCTCGCGCCCAGGCGACAACGCTTTCAGGGGCGATGAGGATTGGGTGATGGGTCAACCGGTGCGGCTCTTACTCAGGACGAGCCTACGGGCAAACAACCGCCGCAGTCACCCTTCTATGGCTATGGCCTGCTCGCATCAGTCTTCGCGGCGGCTCCTGCAACGCCATCACCGCATGCTCCGTGGATCTGGGGTGCGGTGGTGCTGATCGGCGTGATCGTGCTGGTGGCGCAGCAAACGACCTTAAGGCGCGCTGCCTGATCCTGCGCCGACTTCTGGGGCGCCCAGTGCACACGGGCGCCCCAGCCTCTTAGAGCTCCTAACGCGACATGTGTAGCCGTGACTTCCAGACGTTCATGCCGGTTGCTTGGGTGTGGGTAAACGAAACCCTCAACCCTGGGTGGTTGACGATGAGTTGTGGTCCCGAATTGAATCGCTGTTGCCGACACCGCCAGGGGGAGAACGACGGCCCGGCCGGAAGAAGGTGCTGGAGGACCGCAAGGTGCTGTGCGGCATCCTGTTCGTTCTCTACACCGGTATCCAGTGGGAATGGCTGCCACAGGAGCTCGGCTTCGGCTCGGGCATGACGTGCTGGCGACGCCTGCGGGACTGGGACAACGCCGGTGTCTGGCAGCGCCTGCACGAGGTACTGCTGGACGAGCTGCGGGCTGCTGACCGCCTGGACCTGTCGCGGGCGGTGATCGACAGTTCCCACATCCGGGCGCTCAAGGGTGGCCCAAAACCGGACGGAACCCGGTCGATCGTGGCCGGCCGGGCTCCAAACACCATGTGATCTGCGATGCCACAGGCATCCCGCTGGCCGTGACCCTGACCGGCGGCAACCGCAACGACATCACCCAACTCATGCCCCTGCTGAGAGCGATCCCGCCGATCCGCGGCAAACGCGGACGACCCCGCCGACGCCCCCTGGAGGTCTACGCCGACCGGGGCTATGACCACGACTGCTACCGGCGGCAAGTCTGGGCCCAAGGCATCAGACCCGTCATCGCCCGGCGCGGGACCGCCCATGGCTCGGGGCTGGGAACCAGGCGATGGGTCATCGAGCAGACCATCGCCCTGCTGCACTGGTTCGGCCGTCTGCGCATCCGCTGGGAGACCCGCGACGACATCCACGAAGCTTTCCTGAAACTCGCCTGCTCACTGGTCTGCTGGCGCCGCCTGCGAACCCCGTTGCGTTAGGAGCTCTTACACTGGCCCGGTTCTGCTTGACCGGGAAGAGGCCGAAGGCGCTGCGGCGGTGCAGGTAGCGGGCGTGGTCGGCGACGGTGTGCAGGGCGTCGGCGGTCACGACGGCGCCGGTGATGTCGGCGAGCAGATCGAGGGCGGCGGTGAAATGGGTCTCGTGGGGCTTGTGGCGCATCTCGCGCTGGGCGAGCATCACGCCAGGGTCGACCTGGTAGACGCCGAGCAGGTGCAGCTGCAGGCCCGCCTCGTCGCGGGCGCCTCGGACCGTCTTGCCGTCCGCGGCCGACTGCGGGACCGGGAGGTTCCCGGCGATGCCGCGAGCGAGTCGTGGGTGTGGGCCTGCACGAAGCAGCCGGTGGCGGCGTCCAGCGCATCACCGTGCGCCCGCGCCAGTGCCCGGGTGAGGGTGGTGGGCACCGGCAGTCGGGCCGGGGCGCCGCCGGGGACTTCCAGGGCGGCGAGAATGCCGCCGCCCTGGCCGCCGCCCAGCGCAGAACGCCGCGCTCCGAGCGCACTCCGCACAGCATGGCGAAGGCGACCAGCCCAGCAGCAACGGCCAGGCGTGACCAGGTGCGGGGCGCGCAGGTCGGGTACCTCCCGGAGGGCCTCCAGCAGCGAGGGGAGATGTTCGGCTGTGCACAACTCCGGGGCTGGACAGCAGAGTTCGGTGACGGTTTGACGGAAGGCGGGCAGGGTGAGCGAGGAGGGCATCCGGGCGCGACCTTCGTGATCTTGCGAGTGGAATCACATGATCATCGAGGGTCGCGTCCCTCGTCGTTCACTCGCCCCCAGTCCAAGATCCGAGCACTCATCACGCCTGGGGCGCGCGCTCACTGCCCGGCGAAGATGAACCCCACGCCCCTGACCGTACGGATCCAGGCGCTGGAGCCCAGCTTGCGCCGGAGGATGCTCACATGGGTGTCGATCGTACGGCTGACCGTCGATCCGGCGGGGTAGTTGCGCATCGGGTCACCCCAGATGTCCGCCATCAGCCGCCTGCGCGACACCACGACGCCCGGGTTGCTGGCGAGGTAGTGCAGCAGCTCGAACTCCTTACGGCTGGTTTCGATCAGGCGGTCTCCAAGCAGCACCTCGCGCGTGGCGGCGTTGATGCGCAACGCGCCGTGCTCGATCAGCTTCGTCCGCTCCGCGATGCCACCGACGCGTCTCATGACGGCTTCCATACGGGCCACGAGCTCCCGGAATCCGTAGGGCTTGTCCAGGCAGTCGTCCGAGCCGGCCTGGAGGCCGAGCACCCTGACGAGCTCAGAGCGCTCCTTGGTGAACGAGATGATCGGTGTGTCCGAGATGGCGCGGATGCTGCGGCACACCTCCAGGCCGGCGATGTCCGGGAGTTGCAGATCGAGCAGGACCAAGTCCGTTTCGCTGTACGCCTTCAGCGCCTGAGCCCCCGTGTGTGCCGTGACAACGCCGTACCCCTGCTGCCGCAGCCCCCGCGGCAGGCAGTCCGAGACGCGGCTCTCGTCGCCGACGAGCAGTACGTGCATGCGCGCTCCCCATCCGTGTCGGTGCCGCCTCCTGGCACCGAACGCAGCCAGTACAAGACCGCACGCCCGCAACCGTAACAAGCCCCTGCAACTGCATCGCCGGAGCCCGACACGACAGCGGCTGCCGTCTCAAAGATGCAGTGCCGCCGCTGTGACGCGCCCCGGCAAAACAGGACGAACGGATGGCGCTTTACAAGCCTTCGTTAACTGGCTTGCCCGGACCAAGTGCTGTTGCCAACAGTGGAGACCAGGTGAATGCCCTGGTCATCCCGTTCCGCAGCGCACCTTCGCCATCCCAGAAACAGGAGGATCTTCATGTCCGATGCGCCCATCCGCCTCGCAGTGATCACCGGCAGCACCCGGGACGGCCGGTTCGGTCCGACAGTGGCCGACTGGTTCGCGGACCAGGCCCGGCAGCACGGAGGCGTGCACGTCGAGCCGGTCGATCTCGTCGACTACCCACTGCCCACCGTCCTGCCAGACATCATGGTTGGGGCGGAGCCGACCGCCGCCACCCAGGAGGTCCTGGACCGGCTCGCCGCCAAGCTCGCGGCCGCCGATGCCTTCGTGGTGGTCACTGCCGAGTACAACCACTCCGTGCCGGCGTCGCTGAAGAATGTCATCGACTGGTTCCTCGACGAGTGGAAGGCCAAGCCGGTCGGGCTGGTCTCCTACGGCGGCATGGGCGGCGGCCTGCGGGCTGCTGAACACCTCCGGCAGATCTTCGCGGAGGTGCACGCGGTCACGGTGCGCGACATGATCAGCTTCCACAACGCCTGGGGCGCCTTCGAGGAGGGCGGCAAGCGGGTGAGCCCCGAGGGCAGCGACGCCGCGGCCAAGAGCCTGCTCGATCAGCTGGTCTGGTTCGGCAACGCGCTGCGCGACGCGCGGGCCAAGGTCCCCTACACGGGCTGAACTCACCACCTGCCGCGCACACCGGAGCGGCGCCGGGGCGGTGCGGATGCCCAGGACAGAGGTGTCCGGTCCGTTGCACGAACCCTCATTGCACCCCGTGTGACCCGGTCGGCCGGGCCCGTACCCACAGAAGGAGAGAGCCCATGGCTGAACAAGCGCCACTCCGCGCCGGACGACGGGAGTGGCTCGGCCTGGCCGTACTCGCGCTGCCCACGCTTTTGCTCGCGCTGACGATGACATCGCTGAACCTGGCCATCCCGCACCTCAGCGCGGACCTGAATCCCAGCAGCACGCAACTGCTGTGGATCATCGACATCTACGGGTTCCTGATAGCCGGCACTCTGATCACCATGGGCTCGCTGGGAGACCGCTTCGGGCGGCGCAGGCTGCTGCTGATCGGATCGGTCTTCTTCGCCGCGGCATCCGTGGTGGGCGCGTTCTCCACCAGCCCGGGCATGCTGATCGTGATGCGGGCGGTGCTGGGGCTCTCCGGGGCGACGCTGATGCCGTCCACGCTGTCGCTGCTGAGCACCATGTTCCGGGACAAGACGCAGCATGCCTTCGCCATTTCGCTGTGGATGTCCGTGTTCATGGGCGGAACGGCCGTCGGGCCGCTGGCCGGCGGGGCGCTCCTTGAACACTTCTGGTGGGGGTCGGTCTTCCTGATGGGAGCGCCGGTGATGGTGCTGCTCGTGGTGACGGGGCCGTTCCTGCTGCCGGAGAGCACGACCTCGGACACCGGACGGATCGACCTCGTCAGCGTCGGCTTGTCGCTGGCGGGCATTCTCAGCACCGTCTACGGGCTCAAGCAGGTGGCGGAGCACGGCTTCGGGGCGGCCCCGGTGGCGTTCATGGTGGCCGGTGTCCTGATCTGTGCGGTGTTCCTGCGCAGGCAGGGCCGGCTGGAGCGGCCCCTGCTCGACTTGAGTATCTTCCGGGAGCGCGCCTACACCGTCCCGGTCGCCGCCGTGACCATCGCCATGATCATGAACGGTGGCATCAGCTTCTTCATGATGCAGTACCTGCAGACGGTGCGTGACCTGTCTCCGTTGCAGGCCGGGCTGTGCACGCTGCCGCCCACCGTCGTCAGCATGGCCGGTTCGATGCTGGCCCCCAAGCTCACCCGTAACATGCGCCCCGGCTTCGTGCTCGGCCCTTCCTTCCTGCTCACCGCCGTCGGCTTCCTCGTCATCGCCATGGTGGACACGGACACCAGCGTCTTCCTCGTGGTGGCCGGCTCTGTGGTGATGGCCGTCGGCTTCGGTCCCGCGATGGCGCTGTCCACCGCGCTGGCGCTGGGCTCCATCGCCCCCGAGAAGTCCGGTGCCGCCTCCGCGACCTCGGAGACCAGCACCGAGCTGGGGATGTCCCTGGGCATTGCCTTCCTGGGCAGCCTCGGGATGTTCGTCTACCGCGACCAGATTCGCGAACTTGCCCCGTCCGGACTGCCGCAGGCGTCCCTAGAGAAGGCGGCGGACACCATCGGGGCCGCCTTCACCGAGGCGGACCGGCTGCCGGGCCAGTTCGGCGACGGCCTGCTCTCCGCCGCAAGCCGGGCCTTCGTCACGGGCCTGCGGGTGGACGCGATCGTCGGCGCCGTCGGCATGGCTTGCGTCGCCACGGCCGTGACCTACCTCCTGAGGAAGGTGCCCCCGCTGGCCGCCGACAGTGAGAATAGCGCGGAGGCCACGCCGGAGCGGCCTGCCGCGGAGCTCCGGACACAGAGCAGCGTCGGAGGCCCGGAATGATCACCGCACCTCTGGAAGCATTTGTCCTTTACGTAAGTTGGAGGAGAGACATGCACGGACGACTGGGCCTCACTGCCATCTACTGCAAGGATCTGCAGTCGATGGCGTCGTTCTACCGGGACACGCTGGCCTGACGGTGACCGCGGAGAAGGAAGGGGAGTTCGTGCTCGACGGGGCTGGCCATGCCCTGCTCCTGCAGTCGCGGCCGGACCGTCCGACGCGGGACGCCGAGACGATCTTCATCGGCGTGGACGTGGAGACCGCCATCAAGGAGCCGGCCGCCCTCGGGCCCGCGCGCATGAAGGGCGAGGAGAGCCGGGGCTTTCACGTACAGGACCCGGCGGACAACTCCGTCTGCATCGTCAACGACTGAAGGCCACCGAGCCACCGGTCGCGGCCGGTGGCTCACCCGCGGCCATCGCTGGGGAGGCGACGTGACGCCAGGCCCCGGTGCGCCGTCGCGCGGCACCTTCTGCTCCCTCGGCGTGCGCGAGTTCCGGCTGTTCGCGCTCGGCCAGGTCGCCTCTGTCACCGGCACCTGACGACGCGGTGGAGATGCCCTCCCGGATGTCGTTCGTCAGCGAGTTCGTCGGCCCCCGGACCCCGCCGAACCCCTCGGCGAGCGTTGGGCGAGCCTCGCCACGGTCACCCTCGACCCGGCCACCCGCACGGCCCGCTGTGGAGTTGCGCACGATGTGCAAGCGATTCGCCCGTACAGCGGCGTGTGCCGTGGTACTCCTCGCCGTAGCGTTCGGCGTTACGGGGTGCCGAGGCGGCGTGTGGCCGCGTCCGGGGTTCGCAACGTCCTCGACGTCGGGTGCGGCACGGGAATCTTGCCGCACTGCTCCACCGCCGCGCCGCCACCGTCACCGGGCTTGAACCCGACCCCGCGACCGCCCGCGCGGCGGCGGAACGCTTCGCCGACGACCCTGCGGTCACCATCGTCCAAGCCAACTTCGCAGACCCCGACCGGCAGCGACGCTGGGACGCCATCACCCTCGTCGCTGTCCTGCACCACCTCCCGCTGGTGCCCACTTTGCGGGAACTGCGAGGCTGTCTCACCCCGGGCGGGCGCCTCGTGGTCGTCGGCTGCTACCGGGAGGCCGGGCCCGCCGACCTGCTCGCCACCCTGCCGGCCGCACTCGCGAACCCAATCATGGGACTGGCCAAGCACCCAGCCCGCGCCGCTGTGCTGCCCTTGCACATGACGGCACCCACCACCGCCCCGCAGGAGACCCTGGGCGACATCCGGGCTGCGACCGCGCAGGAACTGCCCGGCGCCCAGATACGCCGCCGCCTGTTCTGGCAGTACACCCTGGTCTACGACGCCCCGTCCTGACCACGAGCCTGATCCCCTCAGGGCCTCACGAAAGCCCGCCTCTCCGTCAATGGGACGCCCGGCGCCACCGGGTGCTACCTCAACCCCGGAACGGCTGACATCCATGGAAGGTGACACAGCCACCTGGGGCAATCCGAAGAGTTCCCATACCCGACTCCGCGTGCAGGCAGATCCCGCCAGGGCACTCCGGTCCGCTCCCGGAAGCGGATCCCGTCGATCACCCTGCGTTGGCTCTTCCAACGCCCGCCCCGCTGGCCCGTCTTGGGTAAGTATGGCTTCAGCCGGGGCCACTCGTCGTTCGTCAGATCTCCCCCGTCCCACGACGACCCCGGCCCGAACCAGTTACATGATCCACCGGACAAGCCCTAGCCCTGCTGATTGCGTCATCCTGATGCGTGACGTACCCGAGCTCCACTGCGGGAGAATCGCCCTGTGGAGATGCATCCGAACACAGCGCGCAGGTTCTGGAAGGCGCTCATGGACAACGCTTCCGGGCTGATCGCCGACGCTCACGCGCTGCTCGAGCGAGGATCGTACGGCCGCGCCCGCTCGCTCACCGTCCTCGCGCAGGAGGAGCTGGGCAAGGCGCTGTGGCTCTACGACACCTTCGAGCAGGCTTGGAGCACCGGGGCGGGTGAGGCGCAGGAAGTGACGAGACTCACGAGCGATGGCCGCCGCCACGCGGTCAAGTACACGGAGGCCTTCGTCTTCGGTCAGGAGCTCGCCGCGTTCTGGGGCGACTACGAGGCGTACGACTACCCGGCCGACGGCACGCAGGAGGACTGGGACGCCTGCTCTGCGAAGCAGACGAGCGACGCGGAGGCCGCGGGCCGGCGCGCCAACGAGGAGAAGATGGCCGGGTTCTACGTCGACCTCGACGGGTCCGGCGACGCGGTCTTGTCACCCGCCGACATCTCGGCGGGGACGATCGACGCGGACCTGCAGACCGCGGCGCAGGTCGTCGAGATGCTCCTGATCAAAGATCACAGCAGGATGAAGCTCGAGGCGCTGACGCCCTACGACAACACCCACGAGCAGCAGCACCGGCTGCTGCTCATCTCCCACCCCGAGGACTGGGCCGAGGCGTCCGAGGAGTTCAGGCGGGGCGACTACCTCAACGGCTCGGGGGCCTGCGCGGTGCTCGGTTGACCGCCTGCGGGAACCAGGTCGCTCAGGGGCCGGACTCCGAGGCCACCAGCCAATCGCCAGCGGTCCGCGATGTCGCCCTCAGTTGCGGGTGCTCCTGCACGATCTCCCGCTGCCGCTCGGGCGGCAGACCGAGCTCGTGCAGCACGTTGAGGATCACGACGGCCGTCGTCACCTCGACAACGGCGATCAGCTCCTCGAAGGAGTGGTTCGGCGTCCTGCCCTCGTGCGCGAGGTCGTTGCGGGCCCGCGTAGTCCTCTTCGCCCAGTGGGCGACGTCCGGCACGAGGAGCGCGATCGCTTCCTGGTCGGGGCGCGCGGCGAGGGCGTGGAGCCGGTCCCGGAGCGTCGGATCGTTGCGGATGGCCCCCTTGAACCTGTCCCGGTGCTCCTCGGGGACCTGCCCGAGCATCGCGTCACGCATCGCCGTGAACTCCGCCTTGGGAAACGGCTTCTCGTCGATGCGGAGGCCGCGGTGCAGCACCTCGGCAGCGCCCACCGCCGTCAGGAGGTTGTTCTCGATGAAGCGGGCCGGCGCGTAGCGCAGGCCCAGGATCATGTTGGTCGCTGCCTGCAGGCGGCCATGCGCCTCGCACCAGCGGGGCACGACCTCCTCGAACGGGAGCGAGTCGCAGGTGAAGAACACGCGGTGGTGGTCGACGGCCTTCGCGTCGTGCTTGCCGAGCGCGGCGGGCGAGTAGAGCACGTCGGCGCGCCGGCGCGGCACGGGCTGACCGTTCGGCAGGACCGACTCGGTCCCGGCCACCTCCAGCCGGAGCCAGATCACGCCTGCGGCGCGGTGCGTCGCCAGAGCGATCAGGTCCTGCACCAGGCTCGCCGCCTTCAGCGCGGCGCTCAGGGCGAACGGTTCGGCCGGGGCGACTCGGACGGAGGCCGTGTCCCGCATGCGCCCGACGGTCACGCCCTTGCGCTGGTCGAATAACGGCAGCGTGTGCGTGTGCGCGAGGCGATACTCGGTGCCATCGACCACCACCGACTGCGCCTCGACCGGCTTCACCGAGATGCGCCCGGTCCCGTCGATCTTGCCGTCGGGAGCGCCGAGGAAGCCCTCGAACACAGACGACGCATCCCAGAGCCCCAGGTCCTCGACCGAGACCTCGGCCACGGAGAACGCCGCGTCCTCCTCGCCGCTGACGTGCGCGCCGATGATCGCGGTCGTCGCCGTCACGGTCTGCTTGTCGGGGCTCTTCACCCGCGCGAACATGGTCCGCTTCCCGCCGGTGGGGACGCAGCCGAGGAGGGTGACTTCGCGCTGCTCGGCCGCACCGTGGATGACGTCCCACGTCCTGGTGCCCTCGTGGTACGCCGTCACCCCGGGGGCAGGGTTCGACGTGATGCGGTCCTCGAACGCGCCGATCAGCGAGAGCGAGAGGCCGCCCTCGGCGTCGTACCGGAGGACGCCTGGGACCTGCTCGTCAGGGTCGTCCGGCAGCCACCACAGGCCAGCCCACTCGCCGGCCTCGTCGAGGTTCAGAGGATCGTTGGCCATCGTTCTCTCCGGCAGGGACTACTTCTTCCCGCTCCCAGATGCTCCTCCGTGCCGGAACTCCACCACGTCCCCGTCGCGCATGACGTAGTCCTTGCCTTCCATGCGGGCCTTGCCGGCGGCGCGGGCTTCGGCCACTGAGCCGGTTTCCAGGAGGTCCTCGTAGGAGATGACCTCGGCCTTGATGAAGCCCTTCTGGAAGTCGGTGTGGATGACACCGGCGGCCTCGGGGGCGGTGGCGCCCTTTTTGATGGTCCAGGCGCGGGCTTCCTTGGGGCCTGCCGTGAGGTAGGTCTGGAGGCCGAGGGTGCGGAAGCCGACGTGGGCGAGGGTGGCGAGGCCGGGCTCTTCCTGGCCGACGGTCTGGAGGAGCTCGAGGGCCTCGTCCTCGTCCAGCTCGGCGAGGTCGGCCTCCAGCTTGGCGTTGAGGAAGACCGCCTCTGCGGGGGCCACCAGCGCGCGCTGCTCGTCCTTGAAGGAGTCGTCGGTCAGCTCCTCCTCGTCGACGTTGAAGACGTAGATGAACGGCTTGGTGGTGAGCAGGTGCAGCTCGTGCAGCGGCTCGGCGCGCTCGGTGCCCTGGGCGATGCCCGCGGAGAAGAGGGTGCGGCCCTCCTCCAGGATGTCCTTCGCCTCCTGGACGGCCTTGACCTGCGGCTGCTTGTCCTTCTTGACCCGCGCTTCCTTCTCCAGCCGGGGCAGCACCTTCTCGATCGTCTGGAGGTCGGCCAGGATCAGCTCGGTGTGGATCGTCTCGATGTCGTCCTTGGGCGAGATCTTTCCGTCGACGTGTACGACGTTGTCGTCCTTGAACGCGCGGATGACCTGGCAGATCGCGTCGGACTCACGGATGTTCGCCAGGAACTTGTTGCCCAGGCCCTCACCCTCGCTCGCGCCCCGCACGATGCCGGCGATGTCGACGAAGTCGACGGTGGCGGGGAGCACGCGCTGCGAGTGGAAGAGCTCGGCGAGCCTGCCGAGCCGGGGATCGGGGACGCCCACGACACCGACGTTCGGCTCGATGGTGGCGAACGGGTAGTTGGCCGCCAGCACCTCGTTCTTGGTCAGGGCGTTGAAAAGGGTCGACTTGCCGACGTTCGGCAGGCCGACGATTCCGATCGTGAGCGACACGTTGCGACTACTTCCCGTTGCCCCTGGCGGGGGTTCTCCGTAGTGGGGTCTCTTGGCGGACAGCGGGCCCGGAGGCCGACCACCCAGTCTACGGCGCCCCGAGACGCGCTCCTCAGGGCTGCCCGGCGGATAACAGGGGCGGCAGGACTGTGCCGGATCGGTGGCGTTGGCGGATTCCGCGTGTTCATGACGGCGAGTGCGGCCCCGTACCACCTACCGTGGCCCGGTGGAGCAACGCAGCGCGCGCACGACCCAGCACGACCCGCACGAGCAGTACGGGACCCCTCCCCCGGGCGAGGGCGCCGACGGTGGCGGGGCCGCCGCCCGGCGCGGTCCGCGGCTCCCGCATCCGGCCGCGCCCGCACCCCCCGCCGCACCCTCGGCCCGCAAAGCACAAGGCCAGGCACAAAGCCAGGCGCAAGGCCAGGCACGAGGCCAGGCGCAGGGCCCGGCAGCGGGTCAGGCGCAAGCCACAGCCAAGGCGCGGCCCTCCGCCGCCCCGGACGCCGCACACCACGGGAAAGCGGCCAAGCAGTCTCCGGTCCGACAGCGGGCGACCCGGCGCGGGACGGCCCCGAAGCCGCAGGGCGGGCAGGGAGCGGCTGCGGCACGGACAGCCGACGGCCGCCGCCGGGGGCCGCGCGGCAGGCTGCCGACACCCCGGCTGACGGGCCTGGGCGTCGGGGTGTTCGCCTCGCTGCTGATGGTGCTGCTCGGCGGCCTGGTGTCGCTGATGCCCGGCGGGGCGCCCGCGTTCTACGGCATCGGGTTCGTGCTCGTCGCCATGGGCACCGCGGTGTGGGTGCGACCCGCCGATCTGTTGGCCGCGCCGATCGCCGCCCCGCTCGCCTACACCGCCGGGCTGTTCTTCGCCGGGGGCTCCGGCGACGGCTTCACCGGTGTGCTGCAGAACGTCTTCACGGGGCTGGCGCTGCACGCGGTGTGGCTGTACGCGGGCACGCTGGCCGCCGTGATGATCGTGCTCGTCCGGAAAGCGGCGCTCGGCCTGGAGCAGCGCCGCTTTCCGGACGACGCACCGAGAGCGCCTGAGGCCCCCGACACTGGGGCCGGGAGCCCCGACGGGCGTCAGGCCCGCAGCCGCTCCGCCGCCTCGGCGCGCAGGTCGCGGCGCAGCTCCTTGGGGAGCGAGAACTGCATGTGCTCGTCGACCGGCTTGACGATCTCCACCTCGTCCCAGCCGCGCTGCGCCAGCCACTCCAGGACGCCGTCGACCAGGACCTCGGGGACGGAGGCGCCGGAGGACAGGCCGATCGTCCCGACGCCTTCCAGCCACGCCTCGTCGATCTCGTCCGCGTTGTCGACCAGGTGGCCGTCCCTGGCGCCGTGTGTCAGGGCCGTCTCGACCAGGCGAACGGAGTTGGAGGAGTTCTTGGAGCCGACCACCAGCACCAGGTCGGCCTCGGCGGCGACCTGCTTGATGGCGGTCTGGCGGTTCTGCGTGGCGTAGCAGATGTCGTCGCTGGGCGGCGAGAGAAGGTTCGGGTAGCGGCCCTTGAGCGCGTCGACCGTCTCCATGGTCTCGTCCACCGAGAGGGTGGTCTGGGAGAGCCACACCACCTTTTCGGGGTCGCGGACCTCGACGTTCTCCACGTCCTTGGGGCCGTCGACCAGCGTGATGTGGTCGGGCGCCTCGCCGCTGGTGCCGATGACCTCCTCGTGACCGTCGTGGCCGATCAGGAGGATGTCGTAGTCCTCCTTGGCGTACCGCACGGCCTCCTTGTGCACCTTGGTGACCAGGGGGCAGGTGGCGTCGATGGTGGCCAGCTTGCCGCGCTCGGCCTCCTTGTGGACGGTGGGCGCCACGCCGTGTGCGGAGAAGATGACGATCTCGCCCTCGGGCACCTCGTCCGTCTCCTCGACGAAGATGGCGCCCTTCTTCTCCAGGGTCTGGACCACGTACTTGTTGTGCACGATCTCGTGCCGTACGTAGATCGGAGCGCCGTACTGCTCCAGTGCCTTCTCCACGGCGATCACCGCACGGTCCACGCCCGCGCAGTAGCCCCGGGGGGCGGCGAGCAGGACGCGGCGGCGGCCCGGAGCGGGGGATTGCGGTGCGGTGGCTTCCGGTGCGTCGGCGGGCCTGCGGTCGGGCGAACCAGTCATGGCTCCATCGTAAGGGCCGTACTCGGATCGCTCCGGGGCCACCGGGAGGCATCCCCCTGAGGCCGGGAGTGCGGAGGCGCTCGGGGCGTACGTCCACGGGCGCGTGCCCCGCTGCCGACGGTTACCTTCTGCGGCAAGCTGGCTCCATGCCTGCAGCTCGCTCGCACACGGCCGAAATCCTGGGTGACAGCCCTGGCGGTGCCCTGCGGCGCAGTCTCACGCTGCGCGATCTGATCGTCTACGGGCTGCTGTTCATCGCACCCATGGCGCCGGTGGGTATCTACGGGGCGCTGGACGCTCGCAGCCATGGAGTGGTCCCACTGGTCTATGTGGTCGCGACAGTGGCCATGTCGTTCACGGCCTACTCCTACGCCCGGATGATCCATACGGTGCCGCAGGCGGGCTCCGTGTACGCGTACGCGCGCGTGGGGCTCGGACACGGCGCCGGCTTCGTGGCCGGCTGGATGATGATGCTGGACTATCTGCTCATCCCGGCTGTCGCCTACCTCTTCTCCGGGATCGCCATGGCGCAGCTGGTGCCCGAGGTGGACCAGTGGATCTGGACGGCGCTCGCGGTGGTGGTGACAACAGCGCTCAATCTCTCGGGCGTACGCCGTGCGGCAGTGGTCGGTTTTCTGGTGCTGGCCATGGAGATCCTGGTGCTGCTGGTGTTCGTCGTCGCCGCGCTCGTCGTACTGGCGCAGGACGGGCCCCAGCGCGACTGGCTCTCGCCGCTCACCGGGGACCGTGCTTTTTCGTTGACGGCGCTGCTGAGCGCGGTCTCCGTGGCGGTGCTGTCCTTCCTCGGTTTCGACGCCGTCGCGAACTTCGCCGAGGAGGCGGTGGGCGGCAGGGGGGACGGCGCCACGCTGGTCGCCCGCGCGCTGGTGTGGTGCCTGTTGGTCACGGGCGTGCTTTTCGTCGTCCAGACGTATCTGGCCGCGCTGCTTTCGGAGGACTCCTCACGTCAGCTGGCCGAGGACCCGGCCGCACAGGGCGCCGCCTTCTATACGGCGACCGAGGCGGCGATCGGCGGCTGGCTGGAGACGACGGTGGCGGTGAGCAAGGCGATCGGCGCTGCGTTCGCGGCGCTGGCCGGACAGGCGGCGGCCTCCCGGCTGCTGTACGCCATGGCACGCGACCGGCGGCTGCCGCGTGCGCTGGGCAGTGTCAGCTCGCGTACCGGGGCGCCGGGGCGGGCGCTGCTGCTGAGCGCGGTGCTGACGCTGTGCGCCGCGGTGTGGGCCGCGCGGGCCGCCGACGGTCTGGACCGGCTGGTCTCCGTCGTGGACATCGGCGCACTGTTCGGCTTCGGCATGCTGCACCTGTCGGTCATGGGCTACTACGGGCTGGGACGGCGCGAGGGCAGCCGCCCGGCGGGAGAGGGTGGAGAAGCCGCGGGCGGCGCCGGCCGGCACCGGATGAGCGTGCTGTGGGACTGGGCGGTGCCGCTGGTGGGCCTCGGGATCACCGTCGCGGTGATCGTCACCGCGAACCGCGAAGCCCACTGGGTGGGGCTGGTGTGGCTGGCGGTCGCGCTGGTGGCGCTGACAGTGCTGCGCCGACGGGACAGACGCGAGGCAGCAGCAGGCTGAGGGACTTCCGGGGACGGTGGCCGGGCGGGCCGGGGCTGTCAGTGGCAGGGCCTAGCCTTCTCGCATGGCTCTCACCACGTCCGCCGAATCCCCGATCCCCGTAAGCGAGGTTTCCCGGCTGATCCGTGGCTGGATCGATCGGCTGGGCGCCGTCTGGGTCGAGGGGCAGATCATCCAGCTCTCGCCCCGGCCGGGTGCCGGAATGGTCTTCCTGACGCTTCGCGACCCCTCCCGCGAGGTCTCCCTCAGCGTCACCTGCTTCCGTCAGGTGTACGAGCAGGTCAAGGACGTCATCAGCGAGGGCACGCGGGTGGTCGTCCACGCGAAGCCGGAGTGGTACGAGAAGACGGGGCGGCTCTCGCTGCGTGCCGCCGAGATCCGCCCGGTGGGCGTCGGCGAGCTGCTGGCGCGGCTGGAGCGGCTGCGCAAGGCGCTGGCGGCCGAAGGGCTGTTCGCGGCGGAGCGCAAGAAGCCGCTGCCGTTCCTGCCGCAGCGGATAGGGCTGATCACCGGCCGGGCTTCGGACGCCGAGCGGGACGTGCTGCACACCGCGCGGGAGCGCTGGCCCGCCGTGCGCTTCGAGGTGCGCAACACGGCGGTGCAGGGGGCGTACGCCGTCTCGCAGGTCATCGAGGCGCTGCAGGAGCTGGACGCCCGCGAGGACGTGGACGTGATCATCGTGACGCGGGGCGGCGGCGGCATGGAGGACCTGCTGCCGTTCTCGGACGAGCGCCTGGTGCGTGCCGTCGCCGCGGCACAGACGCCGGTGGTCTCCGCGATCGGGCACGAGGCGGACTCGCCGCTGCTGGACCTGGTGGCCGACGTCCGCTCCCGTACGCCCACCCACGCCGCCAAGGACACCGTTCCGGACGTCGGCGAGGAGCATCAGCGGGTGCGGGCGCTGCGGGAGCGCGCCTGGCGAGTGATCAACGGGCTGCTGGAGCGCGAGGAGCGCGGCCTGGCGGAGGTGATGAGCCGGCCTGCGATGGCCGACCCGCACGTCATGGTGGAGGACCGCGAGGACGAGATCGCGGGGCTGCTCGACCGCTCCCGCCGCTGCCTCGACCACCGGCTGGCCCGCGCGGAGGACGCGCTGAGCCACACCCACGCCCGGGTCGTCGCGCTGTCACCGGCGGCGACATTGCAGCGGGGGTACGCCGTGCTCCAGCGGGCGGACGGCGCCGTCGTCCGGGACGCCGCCGAGGTCGCGGAGGGCGACCGGCTGCGGGCCCGGGTGGCGGGGGGAGAGTTCGGCGTCGCTGTCGGACCCCACGCATAGGCTGGCGGGTATGACGACGGAAACGGAAGGCCGGACGGCCCAAGGCGGCCCGGCAGCTGCCGCGACGGATGCCTCGGCGGACGGCGCGGCGGGCGCCTCCCAGGCGGAGCTGGCGACGGCGGACGCGCTCAGCTACGAGCAGGCGCGGGCTGAGCTGGTCGAAGTCGTGCAGCGTCTTGAGTCCGGCGGCTCGACGCTGGAGGAATCGCTGGCACTGTGGGAGCGCGGCGAGGAGCTCGCGGGCATCTGCCGCGCCTGGCTGGAGGGCGCACGGGCCCGGCTGGACGCGGTGCTGGAGGCGGAGGAAGCAGAGGAAGAGGCGGAGGAAGCCGCGGAGGAGGACGAGTAGCAGCGGGGTGGGGCGAGGGGCCCATTGTTAAAGGTTGAACTAGTGCTGGTTACACTTGCCTGCGCACCTGCATGCCGTACGAAAAGGCAAGGCACCACCCCATGGCTCTAGCCCTCGACCCCGCAGCCCAGGACCTCCTCTTCCGCGAGGCCCACACCGCCAACACCTTCACGGACGATCCGGTCACCGAGGAGCAGGTCCAGGCGATATACGACCTGGTGAAGTACGGGCCCACGGCGTTCAACCAGTCGCCGCTGCGCCTGACCCTGCTGCGCTCCCCCGAGGCCCGCGAGCGGCTGCTGACGCACATGGCGGAGGGCAACGTGCCCAAGACCCGCACGGCCCCGCTGACGGCGGTCCTCTCCTACGACCTGGACTTCCACGAGCGGCTGCCGGAGCTCTTCCCGCGCGCCCCGCACATCAAGGACGCGGTCTTCTCCGAGGAGAGCTCGCGCGAGGCCGCGGGTGCCCTCAACGCCACGCTGCAGGCCGGGTACTTCCTCCTCGGCGTACGCGCCGCTGGGCTGGCTGCGGGCCCGATGACCGGCTTCGACCCGCAGGGCGTCAACAAGGAGTTCTTCGCTGACGGCCGCCGGCGCGTACTGCTGGTCGTCAACATCGGCAAGCCGGGCCCCGACGCGTTCGCCCCGCGCTCGCCCCGTCTCCCCTACGCCGACGTGGCGACCGTCCTCTGAGGCACCCCACAGACCGCCCCCCGCGCGAATCCCCCCTCGCGCGGGGGGCTTCCCTTCTTGCGTACCCGGCAGACGCGCCCCGCAAGGGGGTACGGCCTACTCGGCGGCCCTGTCCGAACCGCTCTTGGCCTGGAGTGTTCCGGCCAGTTCGCTCAGCTGCCGGAAGGTGGCCGTGCCCGTGACCACGGTCACGGACTTGCCATCGTCCGCGGGGCGCACCAGTGCGTCGTACTTCGATCCCTCGTAGCGGGTCCACTCCTCGCCCGCGACGCGCTGCTTCTTCGCCGTCTTTTCGGCGCCCTGCGTGACGTCGTCGATGAAGCGGTTCGGCCGCCGCTGGTCGCTCTGCTCGACGGCGGCGTACTCGTTGTCCGGCGTCATGAAGCCCAGATGCCAGGCGGCGCCCTTCGGGCCGTCGGCGGTGTAGCGGACGGAGGTGGCACGCCACTCCTTGGACAGCCCCTGCGGCGCGGCCACCGGGTACGGCGCCGCGCGGCGCGCCGAGGCCAGCTCCACGCCGTAACCGACGGGCTTGACCGGGTCCTTCGTGTCGTCGTGCGGGACGAACAGGTAGATGACCCAGGCGGCGAGAAGGATCAACGCCAGCGAGATCACCATGTCGCGCACGGCCTGTGCTCCGCGCTTCTTGTTTGCTGCCACGCCCCCATCGTCCCTTATGCCGGTCGGCGGCTTGTGCGAGGGGCGGGGGCGGGGGCGGAGGCGGAGGCTCCATCGGCGATGCCTGTGCGCCGCCCGGCGTTCACTCCGGGTCTGCTCATCCGTGGGCGCCCCTGCTCACTCTGTGGCAGACGGGTAAAATCTTGCCCACCCTCGCCGAATCGGCACAGCTCACGTCGCCGCAGTGGCCGTAAGAGCCGCCGTACAGAAAGGTGTGTTCCGATGACCGAACACAACCACCTGCCCTCCCAGCTCGAAGTCAGCCCGGAGGCCCCGGACCGCAACCTGGCGCTGGAGCTGGTACGGGTCACCGAGGCGGGCGCGATGGCCTCGGGCCGCTGGGTCGGCAAGGGCGACAAGAACGGCGCGGACGGCGCGGCCGTCAAGGCGATGCGCACCCTCGTCTCCACGGTCTCCATGAACGGCGTGGTGGTGATCGGCGAGGGCGAGAAGGACGAGGCCCCGATGCTCTACAACGGGGAGCGCGTCGGGGACGGTACGGGCGCCGAGTGCGATGTCGCCGTCGACCCGGTCGACGGCACGACGCTCACCGCCAAGGGCATGGGAAACGCGGTCTCCGTGCTGGCGGTGGCCGAGCGGGGCTCGATGTTCGACCCGAGCGCGGTCTTCTACATGGACAAGCTGGTGACGGGTCCGGACGCGGCGGAGTTCGTGGACATCACGGCACCGCCCGCGGTGAACATCCGGCGGATCGCCAAGGCCAAGGGCTGCGGCGTCGAGGACGTCACCGTCGTCGTGCTCGACCGGCCGCGCCACGAGGGGCTGGTGAAGGAGATCCGGGAGGCCGGCGCGCGGATCAAGTTCATCTCGGACGGCGATGTCGCGGGTGCCGTGATGACGGTGCGCGAGGAGACCGGCGTCGACCTGCTGCTGGGCGTGGGCGGCACCCCGGAGGGCATCATCGCGGCCTGCGCGATCAAGTGTCTCGGCGGGACGATACAGGGCAAGTTGTGGCCCAAGGACGACGAGGAGCGGCAGCGCGCCCTCGACGCGGGCCACGACCTGGACCAGGTGCTGTTCACCGATGACCTGGTCAGCGGTGAGAACGTGTTCTTCGTCGCGACCGGCATCACCGACGGCGACCTGCTGCGGGGCGTCCACTACCGGGGCGAGCGTGCGTTCACGCAGTCGCTGGTGATGCGGTCGAAGTCGGGCACCATCCGCCAGATCGAGTCCGTCCACCGGCTCTCGAAGCTGCGCGCCTACAGCGCCATCGACTTCGACCGCGCCCGCTGAGGGCTGCACAAAGCTGGGGCCGCCGCCATTGGTGGCCCCGGTGATTGCTGTTGCCCGGCAGCGGGTGCTGCGCCCCGAAGGGGCGCGGGGAACTGCGCGACCAACCACAACGCGCCCGCAAGCCTGCAATCGACAAGGAGGGGCACCCCCTGCCCAGAACAGGGGGCGCCGCAACCACTACGCGATGCGGGGCACCCCCGACGTCGGCTGCCCCGCAGAAGCGGAAGCCGTCTTACGGCGCCGCGACAGCACGACGCGGCGCTCCGCGGCGGTGAGCCCGCCCCAGACGCCGTACGGCTCGGGCATCACCAGGGCGTGCTCGCGGCACTCGACCAGCACGGGACAGCGGGCGCACACCCGCTTGGCGGCCTGCTCACGGGAGAGCCGGGCGGCCGTGGGCTCCTTGGAGGGGGCGAAGAAGAGGCCCGCCTCGTCACGGCGGCAGACGGCTTCCGCATGCCAGGGGCCCGCTTGATCATCTCGCTCAGGCGTTCGCGGTACGGGGATGGTGGCGGCGGCCTGTGGGGACTGATGCGGCGTTTGCAGCACGGTCTGCTCCTGACGCGACGACGGAGGTTTGTTTCCCCTTCACCCGTCTTGCAGCGCACGGCAGTTCACGGCTCCCCCACGGGCCCCCTTGAGGGCCGACTCGCAAACTCATGCCGTACGAAAGACGATGCCCGAGCCCTACCCGCTGTACGCGCCGGTATGCATTACGTGTCGTCCGATACGCGCCCAGGCGTGCGCCCCTCAGCGGGTGCTGAATGCCGCGTGCGCCCGCCCTCTCACAGCTCCTTGCGGAACCGGGCGCGCAGGTTCTGGACGAGCCGGCCACGCTTCGGTTTGGCGTCCACACCACCGAAAACAGCGGCTCCCTCGACCAGGACGGTCGGCGCGTTCGGATCCGGGGAGTCGGTGACCTGGACGTCGAAACCGCCGAAGATCCCGGCGCCCTTCTGCTGCAGGGTGACGTTCTCCGGGACGCGGATCTCGATTCCCCCGAAAATCGCAGTGGCGTTGATCTGCACATGCGGGTGCTCGAACAGCGCCTCGGTCAGATCGATCTCGATGCCGCCGAAACAGGCGAACGCGTTGATCTTCCTCGGGACCCGCCAGCGGCCCTTGCGGCCGGTGCCGCTGAAGATGGCGACCAGGTTCTCCTTGGGGCCGTACCCGGGCTGGGCCGGACCCGAGGTGTGCGAGGCGGCGAAGTTCGCGAACGCGGTGCCGTAGGAACGCTGGCCGCCCGCACCCGGCTGCTCGCTGCCGTGCTCCGCGCCGGAGACGCCCGCGCGGCCCGCCGGGAGGTCGCGGACGAGGGGCTCCAACTCGCCCATCGTCTTGGCGGCGTAGACGGCTTCGATCCGCTCGCCGTGCTCCTCCGCATCCAGCCTGCCCTCGGCGAGGGCTTCGCGGAGGATGTCGGCGACCCGGTCCCGGTCCGCGTCCGAGGCACGGACACCGGCGTCCGCCGCGGGAGCAGGAGCAGGCGCCGATGCGGCCGCCGGCGCCGGAGACGGCTCGGCCGACGACTGCTTCTGGAGCGAAGTGCGCGAAGAGTCTTCAGTCACATGAGCAGAGTACCCAAACGCGATAGATCGCGACTACCCCCGCAGCGACCTCTTGCGGGCTGGTTCTACGCTGTGAGACGCGCTCCCATCGTCGAGAGCCGGGCTCCCCTTCGTCGAGAGCCGCAAGTGTGAGAGGAAGAGTCCCCGTATGTCTGCCAGCTCCCAACCGGCCAGCCCGGAGTTCTCCTACACGGACCTGCTCCCCACCGGTGAGGACCCCACGCCGTACCGCCTGATCACCAGCGAGGGCGTGAGCACCTTCGAGGTGGACGGGCGCACCTTCCTCAAGGTGGAGCCGGAGGCGCTGCGCCAGCTGGCGGCCGAGGCCATCCACGACATCCAGCACTACCTGCGCCCCGAGCACCTGGCGCAGCTGCGCCGCATCCTGGACGACCCCGAGGCCAGCGCCAACGACCGCTTCGTCGCGCTGGACCTGCTCAAGAACGCCAACATCGCGGCGGCGGGCGTGCTGCCCATGTGCCAGGACACCGGTACGGCGATCGTGATGGGCAAGCGCGGCCAGCAGGTGCTGACCGCGGGCGGCGACGAGGAGGCGCTCTCGCGCGGTATCCACGACGCCTACACCCAGCTCAACCTGCGCTATTCGCAGATGGCTCCGCTCACCATGTGGGAGGAGAAGAACACCGGCACCAATCTGCCCGCGCAGATCGAGCTGTACGCGACCGACGGCGACGCCTACAAGTTCCTGTTCATGGCCAAGGGCGGTGGCAGCGCCAACAAGTCCTTCCTGTACCAGGAGACCAAGGCGGTGCTGAACGAAGCCTCCATGATGAAGTTCCTGGAGCAGAAGATCCGTTCGCTGGGTACGGCCGCCTGCCCGCCGTACCACCTGGCAATCGTCGTCGGCGGCACCAGCGCCGAGTACGCGCTCAAGACGGCCAAGTACGCCTCCGCGCACTACCTGGACGAGCTGCCGGCGGAGGGCTCGCCCTCGGGGCACGGCTTCCGGGACAAGGAGCTGGAGGAGAAGGTCTTCGAGCTGACGCAGCAGATCGGTATCGGCGCGCAGTTCGGCGGCAAGTACTTCTGCCACGACGTACGCGTGGTGCGGCTGCCGCGGCACGGTGCCTCCTGCCCCGTCGCCATCGCGGTGTCCTGCTCGGCGGACCGGCAGGCCAAGGCGAAGATCACCGCCGAGGGCGTCTTCCTGGAGCAGCTGGAGACCGACCCGGCGCGCTTCCTGCCGGAGACGACGGAGTCCGAACTGACCCAGGGCGCGGGCCCGGACCTCGACGCGGTGCAGATCGACCTGTCCCGCCCCATGGACGAGATCCTGGCCGAGCTGACCAAGCACCCGGTCAAGACCCGGCTGTCGCTGACCGGCACGCTGGTCGTGGCCCGCGACATCGCCCACGCGAAGATCAAGGAGCGGCTGGACGCGGGCGAGGAGATGCCGCAGTACCTCAAGGACCACCCCGTCTACTACGCGGGCCCGGCCAAGACCCCCGAGGGCTACGCCTCCGGCTCGTTCGGCCCCACCACGGCCGGGCGCATGGACGCCTACGTCGCGCAGTTCCAGGCGGCCGGCGGCTCGAAGGTGATGCTCGCCAAGGGCAACCGCAGCAAGCAGGTCACCGACGCGTGCGCCGAGCACGGCGGCTTCTACCTCGGCTCCATCGGCGGCCCGGCGGCCCGGCTCGCGCAGGACTGCATCAAGAAGGTGGAGGTCCTGGAGTACGAGGAGCTGGGCATGGAGGCGGTCTGGAAGATCGAGGTGGAGGACTTCCCCGCGTTCATCGTCGTCGACGACAAGGGCAACGACTTCTTCGCCGACCCGGCGCCCGAGCAGCCGTTCGTCACCTCGATCCCGGTGCGCGCCGGGAGCTGACGCCGCAAAGCCGCGCCAAGGGGCGCGCCCGCCCACTCCCCGTCGCGCGCGGCGGGGAGTACGATCCCCTCCGGCCGGGCCGAGGAACCGGGGGTGAGGGCGCTGACGGGCGGGAGCGAAGGGCGCGCCCGGGTCCGGAACACGATCACCGGCGGGCGGTTCGGGAACGTCGTACAGGCGGACCGCATCGAAGCGCTGCACATCCATGTGCACGACCCCGAACGGGAGTTACCCCGCTCCCGGCGGCTCCTGTACGGGCTCGCCGCGCTGCTGACGGGTGCGGCGGCATACCTCGCGCAACGCTACGGCCCGCTGCCCGGCCTGCTCGCGCTGGCCTCCGCCGCGCTCACCGGGACGGCAGCCCTGAGCCGCACGCTCGAACGCCGCCGCTTCGCCCGGCCCCGCAAGCCCGTCGCAGCGCACCGGCTCGACTGGACCACCGGGCAGCTCGCCGAGGTGCTGACCAGGCAGTACGGGCGCGAGGACCAGCTCGCTCTCTCCCCCGTGAGCACCCCCACCCCGCTGCCCGTGCGCTGGGAGGCCGCCGACCCGGCGGTGTCCGAGCACGAGGCCAACGTGCTGGGCCTGCCGGCGGGCGCGGCCGAATCCGCCGAACCGCTCGACGTGACCGGCGAGTTCGCGGAGATCGGGGCCTTCTTCACCGCGCTGCCCCGGCAGCGGCTCGTGGTCCTCGGCGAGCCCGGCGCGGGCAAGACCGTGCTCGCGTACCGCCTGGCGCGCACTCTGCTGGAGCACCGCGGCCCGGCATCCGGCGCGCCCGTCCCCGTCGTGCTGCCGCTCGCCTCCTGGGACCCGGCGGACGCGCGCGGCCTGTGGCACTGGGCCGCCGAGCGGCTCTCCGCCGAGCACCCCGCGCTGCTGCCCACCCCCGAACTCGCCCTCGACCTCATCGAGTCGGGCCGCCTGCTGCCCGTCCTCGACGGCTTCGACGAGCTGCCGGAACCAGTACGGGCCGACGCGCTGAGCGAGCTGCGCCGCAGCCTCGCCGCGCCCGCGCGCTGCGTGCTGACGAGCAGAGTCGCCGAGTACACCCGTGCCGTACGGGACGCGGGCGGCCTGCCGCTGCCCGGCGCCGCCGCCGTACGACTGTGCCCGCTGACCGCCCAGGACCTCGCCGCGTACCTGCCGCGCACCAGCGGCCGTACCGACACCACCTGGCGGCCCGTACTGCGGCAGCTCGCGGACCCGGCGGACACCGCGCGCGAAGTGCGGGTGCTGCGCGCGGTGCTCAGCACGCCGCTGATGGTGGCGCTCGCGCGCGTCGCGTACAGCGGGACCGGGGCCGATCCGGCCGAACTTCTCGGCGCCGGGCGCTTCACCATCCGCCAGGCCGTCGAACGCCACCTGTACGACGCGTTCTTCACCGCCGCCTACGGGCGCCAGGCGGACGACGCCACCCGCTGGGCCGGTTTCCTCGCGGCCCGGCTGCGGGACGCCGGCCGGCAGGACCTCGCCTGGTGGCGGCTGGACGAGGCGGTGCCGGGGGCCGTACGGGCGCTGGCGCTGCTGCCGGGCGCGGCGGTGGCCGCGCTGACCGTCCACCTGGCGGGGATCGGCACGCCCTGGTGGGACCGGTGGGTGGCGGCGCCGCTGTGGCTGGTGTTCGGCGCCGCGCTGTGGCTCGGCTTCGCCAGCGACGCGCTGACCGGTCAACTCCCGCGCGGGCCGCAGCGGGTGTGGTGGCCGCGGCGCGCCCGGCCGGACGGGGCTGGAGCGCGGTGGTGCTGGTGGGCCGGGGGAGCGCTGTATCTGACCGCTCTGGCCGCGGCCCTGTGGATACTCAGCACGATCAGTGGGGAGCTGTGGGGAGACAGCGCCGTCCTGGCCGTCGCGTGCTTCATCTGCCTGCCGCTCACCGCCCTCCTCAACCGCCTGCGCACCCCCACCGACCCCGAGACCGCCCCCGAACCCGCGCGTCTCCTCAGGCTGGACCGGCGCTCCGTGCTGGCGCTCGGCGCGGTCGGCTCGGGCATCGCCAAGAGCCTCGACATGGACGCCGCCTTCGCCAGGCCGCGCCCCTTCGTGGGCTGGGTGCTCGTGGTGACGTTGGGCCTCTGGCAGTTCTCCGGCGGGCGCGACGTGGTCACAGCGCGGACGTGGGCCGTGGTCCTGGCGGGCGCCGCGGTGGCGTCCTACCTGCACGACTTCGCGCTCTCCGCGTGGGGTCGCTTCACCCTCGCCCGGCTCTGGTTCACCCGGCACGACCAACTGCCATGGCGTCTCATGGACTTCCTGCGCGACGCGCACCGCAGAGGCGTGCTGCGCCAGGCGGGCGGCGTATACCGCTTCCGGCACATCGAACTGCGCAACCGGCTCGCGGCACATGCGCCGACACGCCCCCGCCCCTCTCCGGGGCACGTCTCCAAGCGCAGCCCCCGTGCCGGGGACGCGAGATCCACCGGGCACGGCCCAGCAGGCACCCTCTCCGGCATCTGCGCCGTGCTGCTTCTGGCCGCGTCCGGCTACGGCACGCTGAAGGCTGCCCCCGCCCCGTTTCCGCACGGCACCCGTCCGCCCGCCTGCTCCGTGCTGAGCGCGCACGACCGGAAGGCGCTGATGGACCGCCCGCTGACGGTGCAGGACGGCCACACCCTGTGCGTCGCGGCGGAGCAGTCGCCGTTCCGTCCCGCCGTCGAGATCCAGATCCGGCTGTCCGCCGATACGGCGACCGCGAGCGACAGCGGCGTCGACGTGGCCCGCGACGACTTCCGGAAGAGGGCGGCGGCCGAGCGGCAGAACCGGAACGTCCCTCCCCGCACATCCTTCCTGCGCGGCCCGGCCCTTGCCGACCAGCAACTGCGCCTCGTCGGCATGAACTTCCCCAGGGCCGGGGTGCCGCGGATGCGGCAGGCCCGCTACTACGCCCGGGACGGCAACCTGCGCGCCTACGTGTTCTACGCCGAGGAGTACGCGTCGGCCCGGCGCGTCTCCGCCGTCGCCGAATCGCTGCTCCGCAAGGCCCTGGACCGGCCCGGCGCGCGGGACCTGGTGTCGATCCCGCGCACGCGCGTGCCCGAGCGCAACCGCTATGCCGGTTACGCGCGCGAGGAGCGGTCGCTGCACGGTGCGGTGTGGCAGGGCGACGAGCCCTCACGGATCCTGACCTTCGACCGCCTGAGCGTCCCCCTCCGCGTTCCCCGGCAGCTGGAGTGCGACACCGAATACCGCGATGAGGACGACGCGGTCGAGTCGACGACGCAAGCCCTCGGCCTGTCCGCCTACGTCTGCAAGCCCCCTCAAGACGGTCTCCCCGCACGCCCGGCCCCCCGCGTCCGCATCGACCTCGCCGAAATGGAGTGCGGCGGCCGGTGCCAGCAGCGCGAGACCCGCGTCTTCGAGCGGACCCGCCCGGGTGCGGAATCGGTGCGCTGGCGACGGCCCCACGGAACGAAGGACGCGCGGTACGCGGTACGCAAAGGTGCCGGGTCGTACGAGATGCACCTGTTGCGCGAGTACCGGATCGGCCCCTTCGACCAACGCCGGCTGTGGCTCCGCGTCCGCGTCGCCCCCGAGCACGCCGAGCTCGCCCAGAAGATCGTCAACAGCGCGTACACCCAGACCGGCGGCGAGCGCTGAGCCGGACGACACGTTCCACGCCGTAAGAGATGCCGTCAGAGGTCCTGCGCGGCCGTCCCCAGCAGACAGAACTCGTTGCCCTCCGGATCGGCAAGCACCGTCCAGGGCACGTCCGCGGACTGGCCGACGTCCACCCGGACAGCACCCAGCTCCAGCAGCCGTCGCAGCTCCTGCTCCGTCGCACTGCCGTCGGCGCGCAGGTCCAGGTGGAGGCGGTTCTTCAGCGTCTTGCGCTCCGGGACGGGCAGGACGTCGATGCCCGGCTGTGCCGGGTCGGGCGGGCCAATCTCGATGCCGCCCTCTTCCTCGTCCCTGACCTGCCAGCCCAGCACCCGGCACCAGAAGTCCGCCACCGTCCGCGGATCCACGGCGTCGATGCTCAGTGCAGCGATACGACTCGTCATGGCCGGACCATAGCCAGGAATGCCTCCGCGATACGGGATGCTGAACCGCATGGAGGTGTTCGCACGATGACCGACAGCACTGGCAGCGCCGACAACACGGCCTACCGGACCGAGCACGACTCGATGGGAGAGGTGCGGGTCCCCGCGCACGCCAAGTGGCGGGCGCAGACGCAGCGGGCCGTGGAGAACTTCCCCATCAGCGGGCAGCGGCTGGAGCGGGCGCACATCGAGGCGCTGGCCCGGATCAAGGCGGCGGCAGCGGTGGTCAACGCCCGGCTCGGGGTGCTGGACCAGGAGCGGGCCGACGCTGTGCGGGCGGCGGCCGAGGAGGTCGCCGAGGGACGGTGGGACGACCACTTCCCGGTCGATGTGTTCCAGACCGGCTCGGGCACCTCGTCCAACATGAACATGAACGAGGTGCTGGCGACCCTGGCCACCGAGCGGCTGGCCGCCTCGGGCGCGGAAGCCTCTTCCGTACACCCGAACGACCACGTCAACGCCAGTCAGTCCTCCAACGACGTCTTCCCCTCCTCCATCCACATCGCCGCGACGGCCGCCGTGACCGCCGATCTGATCCCGGCGCTGGAGCGGCTGACCTCCTCGCTGGAGGGCAAGGCGAGCGAGTTCGCCGATGTGGTGAAGTCGGGGCGTACGCATCTGATGGACGCCACCCCGGTGACGCTCGGCCAGGAGTTCGGGGGCTACGCGGCGCAGATGCGGTACGGCGTCGAGCGGCTGCGCGCCGCGCTGCCCCGGCTGGCCGAACTGCCGCTGGGCGGTACGGCGGTAGGCACCGGCATCAACACCCCGCCCGGCTTCGCCGCCGCCGTCATCGAGGAGGTGGCCCGCTCCACGGGCCTCCCGCTGACCGAGGCCCGCGACCATTTCGAGGCGCAGGGCGCCCGGGACGCGCTGGTGGAGACCTCCGGGCAGCTGCGGACCGTCGCCGTGGGCCTCACCAAGATCTCCAACGACCTGCGCTGGATGGCCTCCGGGCCGCGCACGGGGCTTGCCGAGATCGCGCTGCCCGATCTCCAGCCGGGCTCCTCGATCATGCCGGGCAAGGTCAACCCCGTCGTGCCGGAGGCGGTGCTGATGGTCGCAGCGCAGGTCACGGGGAACGACGCGACGGTGGCGGCGGCCGGCGCCGCGGGCAACTTCGAGCTGAACGTGATGCTGCCCGTCATCGCCAAGAACCTGCTGGAGTCGGTACGGCTGCTGGCCAACGCGGCGCGACTGCTGGCCGACCGCACCGTCGACGGCATCACCGCGAACGTGGAACGCGCGCGGGAGTTCGCGGAGTCCTCCCCCTCCGTCGTCACTCCGCTCAACAAGTACATCGGCTACGAGAACGCGGCCGCCGTCGCCAAGAAGGCCATGGCGGAACAGCTCACCATCCGCGAGGCCGTACTGGCCTCCGGCTACGTCGAGCGGGGAGAGCTGACTGTGCAGCAGCTGGACGAGGCGCTGGACGTGCTGCGGATGACCCACCCCTGACGCCCCGTAACCCTCCGTCGGTCCGTTGTGCGCACCGCTGCGGCGCAGCTCACGGCGGGCCGGCGGGTCGGCCACCTAAGATCCCGTCATGACAGCGGAACGACAAGCGGCGCCCCAGCAGCGCTGGCCCACAGGCGCCCAGATCCTGTGGCGCTACCGCGCCAACGGTGCCGAGCACCCCCACATCTGCCGTCCCGTCACCGTCGTACGCGATACGGAGGAGCTGCTGGCGGTCTGGATGGCGCCCGGCACGCTGTGCATCAGGCCCGAACTCGCCGACGGCACGCCCGTGCACCACGAACCACTGGCCACCCGCTACACCAAGCCGCGCAGGGCCGCCTTCTCCCGCTGGTCCGGTATGGGCGTGCTGAAGCTGGCACGGCCGCAGGAGCCGTGGTCGGTCTGGCTGTTCTGGGAGAACGGCTGGCGGTTCAAGAATTTCTACGTGAATCTGGAGGAGCCCCGGCTTCGCTGGCCGGGCGGGGTGGACTCCGAGGACCACTTCCTGGACCTCGCGGTGAGCCCGGACGGCCGCTGGGAGTGGCTGGACGAGGACGAGTTCGTCGCGGCCCAGCGCGCCGGACTGCTGGGGGAGGCGCAGGCCGGGCGGATCCGCGAGGCGGGGCAGCGGGCCGTCGAGGCGGTGCGGTCCTGGGGCTCTCCGTTCGCGGACGGCTGGGAGCGGTGGCGGCCCGATCCGGCGTGGCCGGTGCCCGAGCTGCCGGAGGACTGGGACAGACCGCCGTTCAACGCGTGTCTGCACCGACCTCCCGATGCCCCTTGATACGCCCCCATACTGCAAACGTAGGATCAACATCCGTAATCGTACGCTGCACAACTCCCCTCACCCCCCGGGGACTTGACCGGCAGCCAGGAAGGAGCCCAGCCGTGAGCAGCTCTGCGGGTTTTGGGGCTAGCGGGAGATCCGGGGCAGGTTCCGGGGCATATGGCGGATTTGACCGTACGAACATCGACAGATCGGGCCAGTCCGAGGCATTCGACGCCATCGGGGACCGTTACGACGAGGCGTTCCCCCACAAAGAGGGCCAGATCGCCGGCACGGCCTGGCTGGCGGAACAACTGCCGCCCGGCTCCCGGGTGCTGGACGTGGGCTGCGGCACCGGGCTGCCGACGGCCCGCCAGCTCACCGACGCCGGGCACAAGGTCGTCGGCATCGACCTGTCGCCCTCGATGCTGAAGCTGTGCCGCGACAACGTCCCGGAGAGCGAGTGCCGCAAACTGGACGTGGCCGACCTGGAGTCGTCGGGCCTGGGCCCGTTCGACGGGGTCGTCGCCTTCTTCTCGCTGCTGATGCTGCCCAGGCCGGAGATCCCGTTCGCACTGCGGGCCCTGTACGGGCAGCTGCGCGGCGAAGGACCACTCGTTCTGGGGATGGTGGAGGCGGACGTGAACGATTTCTCCATCCCGTTCCTGGGCAACACGATCCGGGTATCCGGCTATCTGCGGGACGAATTGCGCGGGGTGGTCCAGGACGCGGGATTCGATGTCGTAGGAGAGGACGTACGCGCGTACGCTCCTGCGAGCACGGACGTACCTCCCGAGATTCAGCTCTTCTTGCAGTGCCGACGACGCCCATAGACCGCGAGCACCCAGCGCAGGGCGTGCGCCGACGCGCAGCCCCGGATGGATGGAAACCGAACGCGTGACGGAGCACGAGAAACCTGCGGCGAGCAGCACCACCGAACCGACGCACCCCACACCGTCGGCCAACGCCCGCCCCGGCGGTACCGAGGGACAGCCGGCCGCGCGCGGCCGCGACGGCACCCCACCGCGGCCGAGACCGCATCCCCCGCAGCCCGGCGAGCCCGCCTCAGTCGCCGAGCCGGCCGGGTCGCCCGCCGCCCAACCGGCCACCGTCGGCGACGCCGGCAGCGAGCTGTCCGAGCGCGAGCGCCGCGGCGGAGACCGGCTGCGGTTCGTCGGCGCGGCGACACGGCGCATCGCCCGCGGTGTCGACCTGGACGAGACGGTGCTGGGTCTGTGCCGCGCCAGTGTGCCCGCCTACTCGGACGCGATCCTCGTCTATCTGCGCGACCCGCTGCCGGTCGGCGACGAGCGGCCCACCGGCCCCTTCGTCCTGCGGCTGCGGCGCAGCGACCGGATCCCCGAGGACCCGCTGGCCGCACAGGCGTTGCAGGCCGCACAGGCACAGGCGGCGGTGTCCGGCGCCCGGACGGCGGACGGCACCGGGCATCCGGCGGAGACCGTCGGGTTCCCGGGACACGTGGCCGCGGAGGCTGCCGGCCTCTCCCTGGGAATGGCCGCCGGCATGGCGGCCGGCTCGGCGGGCACGGCCGCGGCCCAGCTCGCCGAGGTGCGCCCGGGCGGCCCGCTGGCCGAGGTGCTGCGCGGGGTGCGGCCGGTCTTCGCGGACTCCCCCGCGGCCAGCGCCGCGCTGCCCGAACTCCTCGGCCCGGAACGGGAGGTGCCTGCCGGGCACCGCGCCATCCTCGCGCCGCTGCGCGGACGGCGCCGGGTGATCGGCGCCGCGGTCTTCCTGCGCCGCCCGGACCGGCCCGCCTTCGAGCCGGACGACCTGCTCATCGCGGCGCAGCTGGCCACCCATACGGCGCTCGGCGTGGACAAGGCGGTGCTCTACGGCCGCGAGGCGTACATCGCCGACGATCTCCAGCGCACCATGCTGCCCGACGAACTCCCGCAGCCCACCGGCGTAACACTCGCCAGCCGTTATCTGCCGGCCGCCGAGACGGCACGGGTGGGCGGCGACTGGTACGACGCCATCCCGCTGCCCGGCTCACGGGTGGCGCTGGTCGTCGGCGACGTGATGGGCCACTCGATGACCTCCGCCGCGATCATGGGTCAGCTGCGGACGACGGCACAGACGCTGGCGGGGCTCGACCTGCCGCCCCAGGAGGTGCTGCACCACCTGGACGAGCAGGCACAGCGCCTCGGCAGCGACCGCATGGCCACCTGCCTGTACGCCGTCTACGACCCGGTGGCGCACCGCATCGTCGTCGCCAACGCGGGCCATCCGCCACCGGTCATGCTGCACCGCAGCGGGCGGGCCGAGGTGCTGCGGATACCGGCCGGTGCGCCGATCGGGGTGGGCGGCGTCGACTTCGAGGCCGTCGAACTGGACGCACCCGCGGGCGCCACACTGCTGCTGTACACCGACGGGCTGGTCGAGTCGCGGCAGCGTGACGTATGGACCGGCATCGAGCACCTACGCGAGAAGCTGGCCGCCACCGCGCGGCTCACCCGGCCCGGCGCCTCGGCCCCGCTGGAGCCGCTGTGCGACGAGGTGCTGGACATTCTCGGACCCGGCGACCGGGACGACGACATCGCCTTGCTGGCCGCCCGGTTCGACGGGATCGCGCCCAGCGATGTGGCGTACTGGTTCCTGGACCCGCGCGCCCAGACCGCGCGGCAAGCCCGTCGGCTGGCCCGAAGAGCGTTGACCCGCTGGGGTCTGGACGAGCTGTCCGACGCGGTCGAACTCCTGGTGAGCGAGATCGTCACCAACGCCGTGCGGTACGCCGAACGCCCCATCACCTTGCGGCTGCTGCGCACCGACATGCTGCGCTGCGAGGTGGGCGACGACGTGCCGCAGCTGCCCCGGTTGCGGCAAGCCCGCGCCACCGACGAGGGTGGGCGCGGGCTGTATCTGGTCAACCGCCTGGCCCGGCGGTGGGGAGCCACCCGGCTCTCCACCGGCAAGGTCGTCTGGTTCGAACTCCCGGTCCCGGAGCCCGAACCAGAAATGTGACCGCGCCGCGCCGCGCAGGGCAGCTCGGCGCAGGCGCGGCGCGCGGCGGAGCCGCGTGTGACGGTCAGACGGTGAGCTGCTGCTCGGCGTCGAGGGTGGTGGCGACCGCCTGGACGACGGCGGCAATCTTGAACGCTTCCTGAATCGTCTCGCGGTCGACACCCGCCTTGCGCAGCACCTGCTCATGGGAGTCCAGGCACTGCCCGCAGCCGTTGATCGCGGAGACGGCGAGCGACCACAGCTCGAAGTCCGTCTTCTCGACACCGGGGTTGCCGATGACGTTCATCCGCAGCCCGGCACGCAGCGTGCCGTACTCCGGGTCCGACAGCAGGTGCCGGGTGCGGTAGAAGACGTTGTTCATCGCCATGACGGCGGCAGCCGACTTCGCGGCGGTGTACGCCTGGTCGCTCAGGTTCGCCCTGGCCTCGGGCTCCAGCGCGCGCAGCACGATCCCGGAGCGGGACGCGATCGCGCATGCCAGAACCGTGCCCCAGAGCTGCTGCTTGGGCAGGTCCGAATTGCCTATGACGGAGCCGAGGTTCAGCTTGAGGTCCTTCGCGTAGTCCGGAAGGGCCGACTTCAGGTCATCGAGAGCCATGCTGCTCACTCACCAGCCAGCAGCTTGACCGGGTCGAGGGTCTCCTCGCCCTGGGTCCAGTTGCAGGGGCACAGCTCGTCGGTCTGCAGCGCGTCGAGGACCCGCAGGACCTCCTTGGGGTTACGGCCGACGGAGCCGGCGGTCACCATCGTGAACTGGATCTCGTTGTTCTGGTCCACGATGAAGACGGCACGCTGCGCGAAGCCGTCCTCGCCCTCGATGCCGAGCGCGCGCATCAGCTCGTGCTTGGAGTCGGCCATCATCGGGAAGGGCAGATCGGTCAGGTCCGGGTGGTCCTTGCGCCAGGCGTGGTGCACGAACTCCGAGTCACCGGAGAAACCGAGGATCTGCGCGTCGCGGTCGGCGAACTCCTCGTTCAGCTTGCCGAATGCGGAGATCTCCGTCGGACAGACGAAGGTGAAGTCCTTGGGCCAAGCAAAGACGACCTTCCACTTGCCCTCGTAGGTCTTGTGGTTGATCGCCTCGAACTCCTTGCCCTTCTCCAGAGAGACGCAGGCGGTCAGCTCGAACTCAGGGAACTTGTCACCGACGGTGAGCACGTACACACTCCTTGCATTTGCGGCCAGGATGCCCGTATTGCATGCATTCCTGGAGGTTGGTCACCACCACCTAACCACATGCGACATTGATCGCGGAAATAGCCCCCAGCGAGTCGTTTGATCGGTCGAAGTTATCAGCCGACGACCCGAGAGCCGGACAGGCGCGGGGCCCGGACCGACGAACGGTCCGGGCCACCTGCGGGGTCAGCTCTTACTTCTCTCCCTGGTCCTGCTCGTCACCCTCGACTTCAGGGGTGACCGTGGTCTTGCCGAACCTGCCGAGCAGCTTCGTGACGATGTCACCTGCCTCGACGGACTTGTCCAGCTGCGACGTCCGCACGCCGATGGAGTCCTCTACGTTGGTGTAGCCGAGGTCCCCAGGACCGCTTTCGCGGAAGTTCTGGTAGTTGATGGACGCTCCGAGGTTGACGCCGCTGTCAGCCAGGACAGCCGGCGCGGAGAGACCACCGAGAGCGACAGTGAGACCAACCACGACCGCGGCGCGTGCGCATGTCTTCATTGTTGACTCCTCCTCGTACATGTCGAGTTCGTCCGGTTCTGTACGACAATGGCACTTATTAACACTTGAGAGATTCTTTACGCGTTATATGACGGGGATTCACCTATCAGGCGGCAGTGGTAGTTGACGCCCAACCCAGCCCGCTGACGCCTGATTCCTCACCTGACCTGCGAAGAGCCACCGCCGGGCCGGACGACTCCGCGCCACACACGCGCCGCCACCGCCTCGCGGAGCTTGATCGTGTCAATAGCTACAGTTGGTGGGGTTGATTGGAGTGAGTTATCAGTGACCGCCACCACTGTCCCCGCACAGCCGACGCGGGCAGCGCGTACCCGCCGGCCCAGCCTGTCGCAGCTGCGCGCCTTCGCCGCCGTCGCCGAGCATCTGCACTTCCGGGAGGCCGCCGCGGCGCTCGGCATGAGCCAGCCCGCGCTGTCCGGCGCGGTCGCGGCTCTGGAGGAGACGCTGGGGGTGCAGCTGCTGGAGAGAACCACCCGAAAGGTGCTCCTCTCCCCCGCCGGTGAACGTATGGCCGCCCGCACAAGGGCCGTACTGCACGCCGTGGGCGAGCTGATGGAGGAGGCGGAGGCGGCGCAGGCGCCGTTCACCGGGGTGCTGCGGCTGGGGGTGATCCCTACGGTGGCGCCGTATCTGCTGCCCACCGTGCTCGGTCTCGTCCACCGGCGCTACCCGGAGCTGGATCTCCAGGTGCACGAGGAACAGACCGCCTCGCTGCTGGAGGGGCTGGGGCAGGGGCGGCTGGATCTGCTGCTGTGCGCGGTACCCCTCGGCGCTTCCTGGGTGCGTGAGGTGCCGCTGTTTGACGAGGACTTCGTGCTGGTCACCCCGGATGGTCACCCGGCCGCCGGGCGCTCGGACCTGCCGCGCTCCATGCTGCGCGAACTGGATCTGCTGCTGCTGGACGAGGGCCACTGCCTGCGCGACCAGGCGCTCGACATCTGCCGCGAGGCAGGCCGTACCGAATCGGCCAGTGTGACGACCAGCGCCGCGGGCCTCTCGACGTTGGTGCAGCTGGTGGCCGGAGGCATGGGGTGACGCTGCTGCCGCGTACGGCGGTGCGGGTGGAGGCAGGGCGCAACGAGTCCCTGCGTACGGCACACTTCGCCGATCCCGCGCCGTCCCGGCGGATCGCGCTGGCGATGCGGGAGGGCGCCGCGCGCGAGGAGGAGTTCCGTGCCTTCGGCGACGCGCTGCGGGCCGCGATGCGGTCGCTGCCCGTACGGCCCGTACTGCCGTAGGAGCGGGCGATGTTGCCTCCCCCGAGGACTTCGTGCGGCCCGTCTTGCAGGTCGGTCACTCGGCACCGGGGCGGCTCGGGCCTTCGCGCCGGTGGGGCCGGCGGCCCTCAGTCCTCGCGGGGTGGGCGGCCTCTGCGCGGATGCGGGCGGGTCTCCCTGGGGAGGCGGCCCGCCTGCTTGAGGGCCTGCCGCAGCAGATAGTCGATCTGCGCGTTGGTGGATCGCAGTTCGTCGGCCGCCCAGCGGGCGAGCGCGTCGTGCATGGCAGGGTCGAGCCGCAGCAGCACCTGCTTGCGCTGCTGCGGCTTGTCCTTGCCCCTGCCCTCGCCGTCGGCCGTCACTGGTAGAGCGACCCCGTGTTCAGCACGGGCTGCGGTGAGCGGTCGCCGCAGAGCACCACCAGCAGATTGCTGACCATGCTGGCCCTGCGCTCCTCGTCCAGCTCCACGAAGTCCTGCGCGGTGATCCGGGCCAGCGCGTCCTCGACCATGCCGCAGGCGCCCTCCACGATCTGCTTGCGGGCCGCGACGACGGCGCCCGCCTGCTGCCGCTGGAGCATGGCGGAGGCGATCTCGGGCGCGTAGGCGAGGTGGGTGAAGCGGGACTCGACCACCGACACCCCGGCGGCGCGCACCCGGGCCGTCAGCTCAGCGGCCAGCTTCTCCGTGATCTCCTCGGCGTTGCCGCGCAGCGAGAGGCTCGACTCGTCGTGTGCGTCGTACGGGTACTCGATCGCGATGTGGCGGACCGCGGCCTCGGTCTGGGTGGAGACGAACTCCACATAGTCGTCGACCGAGAACGTGGCCTGGGCGGTGTCCTGCACCTGCCAGACGACGACCGCGGCGAGCTCGATCGGGTTGCCGTAGGCGTCGTTGACCTTGAGGACCGCCGTCTCGTGGTTGCGGACCCGGGTGGAGATCTTGGTGCGGCTGGTCAGCGGGTTGACCCAGCGCAGGCCGTCCGCACGGATGGTGCCGGTGTAGCGGCCGAAGAGCTGGACGACGCGGGCCTCCCCCGGCGCCACCATGTTCAGCCCCGCCATGCCGAAGACGGAGGCGATCACCAGCACGATGCCGAGGACGATCAGCACACCGCCGCCGGCTCCGCTGCCGTCCGAGGCGAGGCCGCCGCCCACGATCACGGCGCCGACACCGAGCAGGAAGCCGATCAGCCCCAGCAGCAGGGCGAGCCCGCCCGGAATGCTGTGCGCTGCGGTCTCCTTCACTTCCGGCGTGGGCATTTCAGGTGCGTCGGTCGGCTGGTCAAGGCTCATCGCGATCCCCCCGTTCGGTCGTACGGTCAGGCGGGCCCCCGCTCGCGGGGGGCCCGCCTCTATCAATGTGATAGCACTTTAACGCCCTGAGTGCGGGTCCCGCCAGCGGGTGGCGCAGTTATTCCGTACGCAGCCCCTCCGGCCGCATCAGACGCCACAGCGGCGGCAGGCTCAACAGCGTCACCACCGCGATCAGTCCGGCGCCCACTCCGGCCGTCGGCAGGAAGACCGTCCAGTCCTCGACGGGGCTGCCCAACAGCCGCAGCAGCGCCCAGCCCAGCCCCACTCCGAAGACGGAGGCCAGCGCAAGCCCCAACGACACGGGCACGGCCGACTGCCACAGCACCGAGGCCCCCAGCGTCGTCCGCGGCGTACCGAACGCCACCAGCACCGCCAACTGCCGCCTGCTCTCCCGTAGTTGCTCCAGCATGGAGATGAGCATGCCGACCCCGATCAGCAGCAGCACCGCAGCCGAGGCCGCGAAGATGGCGCGCCGCACACCGGCGGACTCCCCGGAGGGCTGCTTCGGGTCCGTACCCGAGACCGAGAGGGACGGATCGGCGTGGAACGCCGTGGTGCGTACATGTTCGAGCGCCGCGGGGTCGGCAGGGTCGAGCGCGGTCCAGCCCGAGTAGCCGGGACCCTCCAGCCGGGAAAGGGGGATGGACGAGGGAGTGGCCAGCACTCCGGCGACGGTCCGTCCACCGGCGAACTTCTTGCCCCGGACCACCTTGGCCGAGTCGGGGACGGTCCACGTATTGGCCTGGGACTCCCAATCCAGGTCGAGGTCGAGCGCGCCGCCGGGCTCGGGTGTCTTCTCGTACTCGTCGCTTCCGTTGCTCGGCACCAGGAACACCTGCCCCTCACGGCAGGAACGGAGCGAGGCCAACTCGCGCAGCACGGCGCAGCCGCCGACGACCACGGGGGTGCCCACCTCGCCCCCGGTCCCCTTGAGGTATGCGTCCGACTCCAGGTAGCCGGTCGACGACCGCACGCCCTTGGTCCGGTCGAGCTTCCGGGTGAGCGCCTGGGCCTGCTCAGGGGTGCGGACCTGTCCCGAGACGTGGGCCCGGGTCCGGTTCGGGTCGTGCCGGGGCGAAGTGGTCTCCTCGGCCGCAACCCCGGCGAAGAGCATCTGCAGGGCGATGGCTCCGGCCACCGCGATGGTGATCCCGCTCACCGAGCGCGTGACCGTACCGCTGCTGAGCTGGAGCCGCCGGACAGCGAGCTGCCAGGAGACGGAACCACCGCGCAGCCGCGCCACGGTCCGCTCCACGAGCCAGGGCAGCAGGAGCGTCACCCCGCTCAGCAGCAGAACCACGCCCGCGACCACTTGGACCTCGTTGACGTGGGGCTCCTCCCCCGAAACGGCACCGGCCATCGGGACGAGCAGCAGCAGACCCAGCGCAGGAGGGGCCACTCGCCACCACAGACGGCGGGGACGCGGCAGGGCCTGCCGTACGACGCCCAGCGGCTCGATGATCAGCCCCCGCATGCTCGCCAGGCAGAAGGCGACCGATGCGGCGGGCACCCCGAGCACGATCAGCGCACCGATGAGGGGGCTGGGTGTGACGTCTTCCGGGAAGACGGTCGACCGGTACACGGAGACCTCGCCCAGTACCTCCCGCCCCAGCCCGAACAGCCCCGCGCCCAGCGCCACTCCGAGCACCGCGCCCATCAGCGATTCCCCCGCGGCCATCCGGCGCGCCATCGCCGCGTCGGCCCCGATCAGCCGCAGCGCGGCCAGCCGCCGGTCCCGCTGCTCGCCTCCGAAACGGGTGGCCGTGGCCGCGAATACTGCGATCGGCATGATCAGCAACGCGCAGGCCACCACCACCAGGAGCAGCAGCACCGGCCCCAGCGACTCCTCCTCCGCGTCGGCGCCGAAGTGGGCGTAGCGCTGTGCACCGTCGGCGACGGAGAGCCCCTCCGAACCCTGATAGAAGGCGAGTTCGTCCGGGGCCACCAGCCCGTCGTCCCCGATGGTGCCGACGATGCGACCGTCGAGCCGCTTGCGCAGCTCCTTGCCCTCGGCCGAGTCCAGCAGCTTCTTCAGCTCCGGGGAGACCAGCAGCTCACCGGGCTCGGGGAGTTGCGCGACACCCGCCGGTCTGACCGGGCGGTCCCCCTCCGCCTGGAGCGTACGGCCATACACGTCCTTGCCGTGATAGCTCGTCTGGGCGCCCCCGAGCAGCACTGTTCGGTCGCTGGGCGGAGGGGAATCCTCGGCCATCACCGCGAGGCCGCCCTGTCCCCGGTTGGCCGCGCGGGCGTCGTGCCCGCCGATCATGCTCGGGATGGACGCCGCCAGCAGCAGCACGGCCACCCCGAGGCCGACGCCGATGGCGATCAGCAGCGTACGCGTCCAGCCCTCCCGGCCACCCGCGGCGGCGAGCCGGGCGCCCATCGCCAGGTCCCGGCACCAGGCGAGTACCCGGTCGGCGCGCCGCCCGGTCATCGGGCGCCCGCCGGTGCGCTCATGTCCCGTGCGCGGCCGTCGCGGACGACGATCTCGCGGTCCGAGTAGGCGGCCACCCGCGGCTCGTGGGTGACCAGCACCACCGCAGCGCGGGTGTCGCGTGCCGCTTCGGTCAGCAGCTCCATCACCCGCTCGCCGTTGAGGGAGTCGAGAGCGCCCGTCGGCTCGTCGGCGAAGATCACCCGGGGTGCGGCGGTCAGCGCGCGGGCCACGGCGACCCGCTGACCCTGTCCGCCGGAGATCTGACCGGGCCGGTGGTGCCCTATGTCGTCGACCTCCAGCCGCGCCAGCCACTCGGCGGCACGCCTCTCCGCCTGCTTGCGGCCCGCACCCGCCAGGCGCAGCGGCAGTGCCGCGTTCTCCAGACAGGTCAGCTCCGGCACCAACTGACCGAACTGGAAGACGAACCCGAAATCGCCGCGGCGCAGGGCGCTGCGTTCCGCGTCCGGGAGGGCGGACAGCTCCCCGCCCGCGTAGGTGACCCGCCCCTCGTCGGGCGGCACGATTCCGGCCAGGCAGTGCAACAGCGTGGACTTGCCGGAGCCGGAGGGGCCCATCACCGCGACGATTTCCCCGGCGCGGACCGAGAAGTCCGCCCCGTCGAGCGCGGTCGTCCCGCCGTAGGTCTTGCGCAGCCCGGCGGCGGTCAGCAGAGGGCCGTCCGGTTCGGGGCCGGTCTGCCCGGCGGCAGCGGGCGATGCGGCCGGAGAAGGGGCGGAGGTCATGCGCCCACCTCCGAGGCCAGCTTGTCGAGCCGGGCGGCAGCCGTCTCCAGCCACCGCAGATCCGCCTCCAGATGGAAGAGGGCGTGGTCGCAGATGAGCTGGTCCGCGAGGTCGCCGCCGGCCTTGCGGCGAGTCAGTTCGCGCATCAGCCGCAGGTGTTCCGAGCGCTGGACGTCCAGCAGCGCCGCACCGTCCCGCCCGGTCAGCAGGGCGAGCACCAGCTTGGTGTAGAGCGTGCTGTGCAGATAGGGCTCCGGCTTCTCCGGCGTGGTCAGCCAGGTCGCCACATCGGTGATTCCGGCATCGGTGATCGCGTACCGCTTACGCTCAGGCCCCTCCCCCGGCTCAATCCCTTCGACCTCGACGAGCCCGTTCTTCAGCAGCCGCGACATGGTCGAGTAGACCTGCCCGTAGTGCAGCGGCCTGTCCTGCCCGAACTTCTCGTCGAAGGTCCGTTTCAGGTCGTACCCGTGGCGGGGCCCGCTCTCCAGGAGACCGAGCAAGGTGTGACTGATCGACATACCGCGGAACAATACACGAGGTGTATACACCATGTGTATAGCTGGCCGAAGAAGGCTGCTGGGGCTTGTTCGGCGGGTCTTGGCGCGGCCCTTCCGCTGTTCCGGGTAGGGGCTGCCCCTGCCTGACGCTCGCAGGCTGCGGGTGTTCCCCCAAGCTCTTCGAGCAGGGAGGTACCCCCATGGCTTGTCGCGAGTTCCCCGCGCCCCTTCGGGGCGCGGCCGGACAAGTCCTAGTGCACCGTCTTGCCCTCCGGTACCTGGAAGCAGGCGGAGACGAGGGAGAACATGATTCCGGATTCCTCGCCCTTGGCGGGGGTGTGGCCCTCGGGGACCAGTTCCAGGGTGATACGTACGGTGAACTTCTTCTCGCGGGAGTCGGCCTGGAGGTAGGGAGTCTTGTAGGCGTCCGATTCCCTGCCCCGACCGGTGATCTTCCAACCGTTGCCGGGCAGAGCGTCCTTGAGCCGCTCCCACGCCTTGGTCAACGACTTGTCGGAGCGGCCGTAGATCGACCAGCTGTGACGGACCTTGTAATACCTGTCGGCATCCATGTCCCCGCACACGTCGAGGATCGGCCCCGGCGGGGTGACCTTTCCCTTGAGCCGCATCAGATCGTAGAGCTGGCTGGAGAGCTTGCCCGCGTCTTCCAGGGAACGGCGGGTCTCCCGGACTTCAGGCGTGTAGCCGAGGTCGTCGGAGTCTGACATCGAGCATCCCGTCATCAGAATCAGTGCCGTGGCCGCCGCCACCAGCACGCGTGCGCCGAGGATCTCAGTCCTCAAGGTCGACCCGCCCGCCGCGGCCCGTGACCACGTACGCCTGGTTCCTGAGCCCCTCCGAGCCCTCCCACCAGTAGCCACCGTGGTCGCCGTCGTGCGTCGTCATACGGTTCGCCCCGAAGTCCTTGTCGCTGGGAACGGCCGCGTCGCTGCCTCCACCGTGCGTGAAGCGGCCCAGTTCGGGAACGAGGTTGTCATTGCCCGCCTTCTCGTTCCACACATGGCCCTTGGGCGCGTCCAATTCGTCGGCGTGGCCCAGGCCCACGCCGGGGCTGCCGGCGAAGATGATGTCGTCGGCGCCCAGGTCACCGGTCTTGGAGGCGAAGCCGACGACGTTGCTGCCGTAGCTGTGCCCGATCACCGTGGTGTGGCTCGCGCCGGGCCCGCCCTGTGTGGTCTCCAGGCCGTCCAGGAAGCGGTTCAGGTCCGGGGCGCCGCGCTCCGCCGCGTCGTCCCTCGAGGCATTGATCATGCCGGACGGCGAGTCGTAGCCGAACCAGTTGATCGTGGACACCTTCGGGTTGCCCGGCTGGGCCGAGGTGGCCTGCCACAGGTTGTCCGAGGCGATCTGCGACTTGTTGATGCCGCCCAGCGTGGTGTTCATCCCCGGCACCATCACGGCGGTGTGGTCGGCCGTGTCCGGGTTGCCGTTGGCGATGATCGCGCGGCCGTTGTTGTCCGGGTCGAAGCCCAGCAGATAGGCGGGCGGGAGACCCTTCTGACCGGGGTTGTCCTTGTTGGGCCCGTAGTTGTCGAAGCCTGCGGTCCCGGTGTCGTCGAAGCGCGTCTGGATCCGTTTCATCCCGTTGAGCACGCTCTTCAGGTGCTCCTGGCGATCGTGCCACTTCTGCCACTTCGCCTTGTCGTCGGAGTCCGGGATCGAACCGGCCTTGCCTGCCGTGATGTAGCGGACCTTCGGCTCGGGCGGGTAGTTGTCCAGCTCCATCTGGTACTGGGCGCGCTTCTCGTTGAAGACCGCGCGGTTCGCCTCGTCGCGGGCCTCGGTCGGTATGCCGTCGAGCTTGCCCACACTGGCGGGGTACAGCGAGGTGTAGTCGGCCCGCTCCTGGTCGCTCAGCGACTTCCACCAGGCCGCGTTCTGCTGCGGGGTGCGGTCCTTGGGCACCGGGTCCAAGTAGTCGTCGGCGGCCTTGCCCACGGCCGAGCGGTCCTTGCGCGAGTCGGCCCAGTCGCCCGCGGTCACCTTCAGGGTGGCGGTGGTGATCAGCCGGCGGAGCGTCTGCGCGTACTCGTGATCGACCCGCCCCGCCTCCCGCAGAGCGTCCTCGATGCGCTCGGCGAAGCCGTACGCCTTACTCTGCTCGGGGCTGAGCAGCCCGGGGGTGAAGGGGACGGTGGTCTCCCCCGGCATCACTCTTCCGCCGCCGGGCAGCAGCGGGCCCTGGTCCTTGATGGTGTAGTGGACCGAGCCGTCGCCGCCGACCGACATCCCCGCCGCCTCGGCGTCCGCGACCGCCTCCGTCAGCTTCCGCTTGGCGGCGCGCAGTTCACCGGCGAGCCCGTTGAGCGCCGTACGCACCAGCCCGCACTGTACTTGGGCATAGTGGAAGCTCTCGGCGAGCTGCTTCAGCCGCGTGGAGGCCGCCGTCGCGCCCTGACCCTTCAGCCCCGCGCGCAGCTTGGGATTGACGGCGTCGTTGAGCCGATCCTTGGCCTCCTCCGCGCAGCTGCTCGCCTTGTGCCAGCCGTCTGCCGCCTGCTCGAACTGCTCCGGCTTGAGGTCCTTGAGCTGCTTGTAGGTCAGCATGGCCGGGTCACCAGCTCCCGCCGGGCCCGCCGGGCGGCGGCTTGGGCTTGGCCTCGTACTTCCCGAACTGGTCCTTGATCTCCTCGTCCTTGCCGGACAGGGTCGTGCCCGCCTTCTCCAGCTTGCCCGAGACCTCGTCGCACTCGTCGCGTACGAGGGTGAGCCGGGCCAGCCACGATTCGAAGACCCGCTCCTGCATGGCGGAGCTCTCCAGACCGTCGACGCCGTCGTCGAAGCGACCGGCGCCCTTTTGTCCCGTACGCATCTCGCCCAGCGCGCGGGAGACGTTGTTCCGCAGGGACTCCAGGGAACCCGACGCAGTGGTCCAGGGGTTCTTGGCGTTCTTCAGGTCCGGCTCGCCGCCGCCCTCGCCCCCGCCGTTGTCGCTTCCGCCGTCTTTTCCGTTCGCACTCGCCAGGTTCATTCTCGCGCCTGCGCCGTTGGCTTCGTCGAGCAGCCGCTGCCAGCTCTCGGACACCGCCCCGTTCGTCATGCCCGCGCCCCGTTTCCTCGGCTTGTCAGCCCTTTCGAATCGGCAAAGTTAGCAAAGGAAATCGGGCTCGCGCGGCGCTTCCGTCAAGCTTTCACGAACATGTATCCGAACCCGGACACATCGCTGCCCCGGAGTCGCTCGTGGGTCTCCTTGGGGCAGTTGATGTCGTTGTCGCGCAGGCCGCCGATGCAGCGAGCAACCCCCTCGCCACTGGCTGCGTCAGCCAACGGGGCCGTCGAAGCGGACGGTCGGCGTCGTGTGCGGACATCGAGCGGGAAAGTGGGCGATGGGACAGGCAGCGGACGACCGGCTCGCAACAGAACCGCTTGCGGAGCCGCTCGACGACATCGAGCCGCTCCCCGCTACCGCCCCGTCCCACCCCGCCGAGCGCTCCCGCCCCGCCGAGCTGCCGCATCCCGCCGAACCGCCGCGCCGTATCCAGCCACCAGCCCCCGCCCGGCCGCCGAGCAGCACGCTGCTGCTGCGCCGCGCACTCCATTGGGCGCTCGGCCTCGTACGACGCTTCGTCCGGCACCCGTACTGGGAGGCGCCCAACTCCGCCTACGTCATACGCCGCTGGCCCGGGCTGACGGCGATGTGCTGCGCGACGCTGTTCTTCTGGCTCTCACTGACGCCCTCGCTCGTACCCCGGCCCTGGCTGCTGCAAGGGGTGATCGGCGGGATAACGGCCGCCATCGGGTACGCGATAGGCGGGCTCGCCGAATGGCTGACCCGGCTCGCGCTCGGGCGGCTGCGGCTCCCCCAAGGACTTCGTCCAGGGGGCACCCCCGGCCGCCGCCATGTCCTCCGCCGGCTGCCGGGACGGCCGGGACCGCGCTGGCGGGCGTACGCCTGGCTGGCGTACTACGCGCTCAGCACCGTGCTCACCATTGCCGCACTCTCCTGGAGCGCCGACGCACAGCGGGAGTTGCGCCGGCTCCAGGAGATGCCGGAAACCCTCACCTGGCACTCGATGATGATCGCCCTGCTGGCCATGGCGATCTGTTCCGCGCTGGTGGCGATCGGCCGCGCCGTGCGGCTCGGCACCCGCGCCCTCATCCGGCTGCTGGGCCGCTTCGTGCCGCGTCCGCTGGCCATCGGCGTAGGACTGCTGGTGAGCGCCACCGTCGTGGTCTTCGGCACTCGCGACGTCGTCTTCGACCGCGGCATCATCGACGTCGCCGCACGGCTGGCGGAGAAGACCGACCAGAGCACCAAGGAAGGCATTCTCCGGCCCGCCTCACCGCTCGTCTCGGGCAGCTCCGCCTCGCTGGTGCGCTGGGACGAGCTGGGCTACGAGGGGCGGAACTTCACCGGCTCGTCCCTCACGCCCCGCCAGATCAGCATCGTCACCGCCAAGCGTGCCGTGCAGCCGATCCGGGTCTACATCGGCCAGGAGTCGGCACCCACCTTCACCACCCGCGCCGAGCTGGCGGTACGGGAGCTGGAGCGTACCGGCGCGTTCGACCGGGACGTACTGGCCATCGCGGGCACCACAGGGCGGGGCTGGGTCAACTCCACGGACGCCGAACCGCTGGAGTACATCCACGGCGGGAACACCGCGATCGTCGCCGTGCAGTACTCCTACCTGCCCAGCTGGGCCTCGTTCATGGTGGACAAGGAGCAGGCGGGCCGCGCCACCCGGGCACTGGTCGAGGCGGTACGTGCCCGCTGGCTTCGGATACCGGCCGCCGAGCGGCCCAAACTCGTCGTCTTCGGCGAGTCCCTCGGCGCCTACGGGATCGAAGCCTCCTTCGACGGCCCCGACGACATGCTGGCCAAGGTGGACGGCGCACTGCTGGCCGGGTCGCCCAACTTCTCCCCCATCCGCCGGCAGCTGACCGCGCACCGCGACCCGGGCAGCCCGGTCTGGCGGCCCGAGTACGACAAGGGGCGCCACTTCCGCTTCGCCCAGTGGCCGAAGAAGGACCTGGCCCGGCCGGGCCCGGCGTCCGCATGGCAGGCGCCGCGCGTCGTCTATCTCCAGAACGCCTCGGACGCCATCGTGTGGTGGTCACCGGATCTCGCCCTCGACCCGCCCCGCTGGCTGCGCGAGCCGCTGGGGCCTGACATCACCGACGAGGTCAACTGGTTCCCGCTGGTCACCTTCTGGCAGACGACCGTGGACATGGCCGTCTCCTACGGCGTCGGCGCCCCGCACGGCCACCGCTACGGCAACGGCTCCGTGGAGGGCTGGGCAGCCGTCGCCCCCGCCGAGGGCTGGACGAAGACCGACACGGAGCAGCTGAGACGGTTCATGGACCAGCGGGAGGCCCCCTACTGAGAGAGCCGCGCGGTGGCCGAGAGGGCTCAGGCTATGACTGGTTGCCGTTGCCTTCGGGGAGCTGCGGTTGGTCCGGGCCGGGCGCGGGGCCCTCCGCAGGGGCACCCGCCTGCTGCGGGGCGGCCTCCCGGAGCCTGCGGAGGGTCTGTTCCTGGGAGTAGCCGCGCAGGTAGCCGACGACCGTGTTGGTGACGGCGACCAGGGGTACCGACACCACCGCGCCGGGGATGCCCGCGATCAGGCTGCCGCCCGTCACACCGAGGACGACGGCGAGCGGATGGACGCGCACCAGGCGGCCGAGGATGAACGGCTGGAGGATGTGGCTCTCGATCTGCTGGACGGCCAGTACGACGGCCAGCGCGAGCAGCGCCGTGAAGATGCCGTCTGTCACCAGAGCGACGACGACGGCGAGCGCGCCGGAGATCACGGCACCGACGATCGGGATGAAGGCGAACAGGAAGATGAAAACGGCGAGCGGCACGGCCATCGGGACCTTGAGGACGTACAGCCCGACGCCGATGAAGACCGCGTCGATCAGCGCGACTATCACCGTGCCGCGTACATAGCCGGTCAGCGTCGCCCAGGCCCGCGGGCCCGCGCCGGCGACGCCCTCCCGCGCCGCCGAGGGGACGAACTTGAGCGTCCACTCCCAGATGCGGCGGCCGTCGTAGAGCAGGAAGAGGGTGCAGAACATCGTCAGCAGCGCGCCCGAGAGGAACTCGAGGATGACGGTGACGCCCTCGATGCCCGCCGAGGTCAGTTCCTTGCTGTTGTCGCCGATCCAGTCGCTGAGGTTCTGGGCGATGTCGTTGATCTGGTCCTCGGAGACATGGAACGGGCCGTTCAGCGCCCAGTTCTTCAACTCCTGGATACCGTCCTGCACCTTGGCGGTGAGGGTGTCCAGGTTCTCCATCACCTGCCACACCACGAACCAGCCGACCAGGCCCATGATGACGAAGCCGCCGATGAAGGTGATGGCGGTGGCCAGCCCGCGCCCCAGCCCGATCCGGCGCAGCCGGGCGACGGTGGGCTGGAGCAGCGCGGTGATCAGCAGACCGGCGGAGAAGGCGATGATCAGCAGGCTTACCGTGCTGACGACCTTCATCAGCACCCAGATGACGCCGGCGAGCACCAGCAGCCGCCAGCCGGCCTCGGCGGCGACCCGCATCCCCCACGGCACGGCGGCGGACGGCTCCGGTTTGGCCGCTATGGCGGGCGCGTACTGCGGGGGCGGCGGCACATAGCCGCTCTCGCCCCCGGCACCGCCCGCCTGCGCCTCGGCCTCGGCCTGCGCACGGCCTGCCTCGTTGTTGGAGAGTTCGGGATCGACGCCGTCGTCCCTGCGGCGGGCGGCATCGGAGCTGCGTTCCGCTTCGGCACGCCGCTCGGCGGCCTTCGCGGCCCAGCGGCCCGCAGCCGCTCTGAGCCTGTCCATGCTGCTCGTCATTCCGCTTCCTCCGCCCCCGGGCCAGTGGCTTCGCCGTGTGAGGGACGACGTTACCCGGGCCGATGGTTGCTTCCCGAACCGGGAAGCCTCGCGGACGGGCTCCGTGCGGAGACATCGGGTATCACGCCGCACCGCGTTCGGGTGCCCGTGTCCGGACATAAGGGATGCCCCCTGGGCTGATCCTCACAGATCGCCACGAGGGGGCATCCCGTCCGGGCCCTTCAGGGTCCGGGAAGTCGCGGTGGGCCGGTCCGGCTCAGTACCAGTTGTTGGCCTGCCAGAAGTCCCATGCGCCACAGGGGCTTCCGTACCGGTCGTTCATGTAGTTGAGGCCCCACTTGATCTGGGTGGCCGGATTCGTCCGCCAGTCGGCACCGGCCGAGGCCATCTTGGAGCCGGGCAGCGCCTGGACCAGGCCGTAGGCACCAGAGGAGGCGTTGCTCGCCCTGTAGTTCCAGCTCGACTCGTGGTCGACGATATTGGAGAAGCACTGGTACTGGCCGGAGCCGACGATCTGCTTCGCCATCGCCTGGACTTCGGCCGTGGTGTACGAGCTCTTCTGGGCGAAGTCACCGGCGTCCGCACGGTCGGCGGAGCGGCTGGCCTGGAGCTTCTCGCGCTCCTTGGCCTTCTTTGCCGCCGCCTTGGCAGCGGCCTCCTTCTTCGCCTTCTCCGCCTTGGCCGCCGCGTCCTTGGCCGCCTGCTTACGGGCGGCTTCCTCGGCGGACTTCTTCGCCTCGGCGTCGGCTGCGGACGATGCGGCGTCCGCCTGCTGCGTGAGGGCGGCCGTCTGTGCGTGGGTCTGAGACCCGGCTGGTATGTCCTCTAGGAGCGTCGCCTCGGCGGCGGTGGCCTCGGCGTCACCGGACGCCTGGCCCTGGTCGGCGCCTGCGGCAACACCGACGACGGCGCCGACGGTGGTGACCGCGGTGGCGGACGCCACGGCGAATCCCCGGACCGAAATCCGAGCAGTCACACGGTTTCCTTCCAACATGCCCGCTGGGGTGACCTCGCGGACGCAATCGTGCCCCCGACACTGGCCTCCCTCGTACTGGCCACGGGAGACGCGGGCCCGGTGGGTCTCCCCGACTGGGGAGCCGCGTGGTGCTTCGGGCGGCATACGGCGCTACTGCTGTTCAGTTCTGTACTGCTTTGCGGTGTCGCACCGTTGGTGGTGCGGGTGTGCCGTATGCGGGGCCTGACAGGACCCACACCCTGCCGGAACGGGACGCGCCGAAGCAATTCTGCGTTGAGTGGGAAAGCTCACACGGCGTTTGGGGCACGGGAATCTCGGAAATAGGCGCGCGACCGGGCCCCGTGCGACTAAGGTGCTGTGCCCTTTTCGCACGGGGCCCGGTCCGACGCAGTTGCTATGCGGCTCTGTTGAGCACTACGTGGAGGAATGTTCCGGTCAAACCCGGCCCTCCTCCAGCATTTCGGTCACCAGTGCGGCAATGGGAGAACGTTCCGAACGCGTCAGGGTGATGTGCGAGAAGAGCGGATGCCCCTTCAACCGCTCGACCACGGCGACGACTCCGTCGTACCGCCCCACCCGGAGGTTGTCCCGCTGCGCCACATCGTGGGTGAGCACCACCCGCGAGTCGGTGCCGATCCGGGAGAGCACGGTCAGCAGCACGTTCCGCTCAAGCGACTGTGCCTCGTCGACGATGACGAACGCGTCGTGCAGCGAGCGCCCACGGATGTGGGTGAGCGGCAGGACCTCCAGCATCCCCCGGGCCACGACCTCTTCGATGACCTCCCGGCTGGTGACCGCCGAGAGCGTGTCGAAGACGGCCTGCGCCCAGGGGCTCATCTTCTCCGCCTCGGTGCCCGGCAGATACCCCAGGTCCTGCCCCCCGACGGCGTACAGCGGCCGGAAGACCATCACCTTGCTGTGCTGCCTGCGCTCCAGCACCGCCTCCAGACCGGCGCCCAGCGCCAGCGCGCTCTTGCCGGTGCCCGCCCGGCCGCCCATCGACATGATGCCGACCTCGGGGTCGAGCAGCAGATCCAGCGCGATGCGCTGCTCGGCGCTGCGGCCCTTGATGCCGAACGCCTCCCGGTCGCCGCGCACCAGCCGGATCCGGCCGTCCGGCGTGACCCGGCCGAGTGCCTTGCCCTTCTCCGACTGGAGCACCAGCCCGGTGTGCACGGGCAGTTCGGGAGCGTCGTACGGCATCGCCACGCTCTCCGCCGCGAACAGCTCGTCGATGTCCTCCCCCGGAAGGGTGAGTTCGGCCATCCCCGTCCAGCCGGAGTCGGTGATGGCCAGCTCCGCGCGGTACTCCTCGGCCAGCAGCCCGACCGACGACGCCTTGATACGCAGCGGCAGGTCCTTGGAGACGACGGTGACGTCATAACCCTCCGCTTGGAGGTTCCGGGCCACGGCGAGGATCCGCGAGTCGTTGTCGCCCAATCGGAAGCCCGCAGGAAGCACCCCCGGGTCCGAGTGGTTCAGCTCGACCCGGAGCGTGCCGCCCGTGTCGCCGATCGGGATCGGTGCGTCGAGCCGGCCGTGGCGAATGCGGTACTCGTCGAGCCTGCGGAGGGCCTGCCGGGCGAAATAGCCCAGCTCTGGGTGGTTGCGCTTGGCCTCCAACTCGGTGACGACGACCACGGGGAGCACGATCTCGTGCTCGTCGAACCGGTCCATGGCGGCCGGATCCGCCAGCAGCACGCTCGTGTCGATGACGTACGTGCGTCGGTCGGATTCGCTGCGCTTCTTGCTGATCACCACGGTGGGACGAACCCCCTCGGATGAGGTCGGGGAGCGACGGCGTCGCGGGGGAAGAGACCGGAGATGGCCCGCACCACACGGGCCGGACTCCGGCCCTCCGCGTCCTGCACCCGACCCGCGCGCCTGACTGCTCCGCGCGGCCCGGAGGCATCCGTGGTGTCCAAAGGGCCTCCCGGCGACCGCGACCCGTGGGAGGGGCACGGTCGTGAGGGATATTCCCTCCGGAGTGCCCCCGCATGCAACGCCCGTCCGCATCGCGAACGAGAGGGCTCCCCACCGTGCGCTGCGCAGCGCGAAGCGGCGCCGCGCAGCGTGGAGCGGGAGGGCTAGCCCCCGTAGCGGCGGTGCCGCGCAGCGTAATCGCGGAGGGCCCGCAGGAAGTCGACCTTACGGAACCCGGGCCACAGCACTTCGCAGAAGTAGTACTCCGAATGGGCGCTCTGCCAGAGCATGAAGCCCGACAGCCGGGTCTCCCCGCTGGTGCGGATGATGAGGTCCGGGTCGGGCTGCCCGCGGGTGTACAGGTGCTCCGAAATGTCCTCGACCGTGAGGCCCTCCGCACACTCGTCGAGGCTTATTCCGCGCGAGGCGCGATCCGTCAGCAGCGAGCGGACGGCGTCGGTGATCTCCTGCCGTCCGCCGTAGCCGACGGCGACGTTCACCAATATCCCGTCGACGTCGCCCGCCTGCTGCTCGGCCTCCTTGAGTACCTTCTGGGTGCTGGCGGGCAGCAGGTCGAGCTGCCCCACGTGGTGTACGCGCCAGCGCCCGTCTGCGGCAAGGTCACGCACGGTGTCCTCGATGATGCCGACCAGCGGGAGCAGCTCGCTCTCCGGGCGGTTCAGATTGTCCGTCGAGAGCAGCCAGAGGGTGACGACCTCGACATCCGTCTCGGCGCACCAGCCGAGCAGCTCCTCGATCTTCGAGGCGCCGGCCTTGTGTCCCTGCTCGGTCGTGCTGCCCGCGGCACGCGCCCAGCGCCGGTTGCCGTCCAGGATGACGCCGATGTGCTTGGGCACCTGGGCGTGGTCGAGACGGTCCTCCACCCGGCGCGCATAGAGCTTGTACACCAGGTCGCGCAACTTCATGGGAACGGCCAGCCTCTCCGTGCCGAGTCGGGATTCCCAGCACCTTACTGCCGTTCGCCCGAGCGTACGAACCGGGCCGGTCACGGGTACGAGGGGGCCGGTCACGTCGCGGTGATAGGAAATGGCATATGACGCTCGGCACACACCGCACCGCATCCCCCGACCCTGTCCCCACGGCCGTCCCGTCGGACACGCTCCACCGCGCCGATCCGACCCGCTACGAGGCCATGGAGTACCGCCGCACCGGCCGCTCCGGGCTGAAGCTGCCCGCGGTCTCCCTCGGGCTGTGGCACAACTTCGGCGACGACCGCGCACTGGCCACCCAGCGGGCGATCCTGCGCCGCGCCTTCGACCTGGGCATCACGCACTTCGACCTGGCCAACAACTACGGCCCGCCCCCAGGCTCCGCCGAGCTGAACTTCGGCCGTATCTTCGCCCAGGATTTCCGGCCGTACCGCGATGAGCTGGTCATTTCCACCAAGGCGGGCTACCTGATGCACCCGGGTCCTTACGGGGAGTGGGGCTCGCGCAAATATCTGCTCTCCTCCCTGGACGCGTCGCTGAGCCGGATGGGCCTCGACCACGTCGACATCTTCTACTCCCACCGCTACGACCCCGAGACCCCTCTCGAAGAGACCATGGGCGCCCTCGCCACCGCCGTACACCAGGGCAAGGCGCTCTACGCGGGCATCTCCTCCTACAGCTCGGCCCGCACCCGGGAGGCCGCCCGGCTGCTGCGCGAGATGGGCGTGCCGGCGCTCATCCACCAGCCCTCGTACTCGATGATCAACCGCTGGACCGAGGAGGACGGGCTGCTCGACGCGCTGGAGGACGAGGGCATGGGCTGCATAGCCTTCGCGCCGCTCGCCCAGGGGCTGCTCACCGACAAGTACCTCGACGGCATACCCGAGGGATCCCGGGCGGCCCAGGGGAAGTCCCTGGACCCCGGGCTGCTGACGGAGGAGGTCGTACGGCGGCTGCGCGGTCTGAACGGCATCGCCGAGCGGCGCGGGCAGTCCCTGGCCCAGCTGGCGCTCCGCTGGGTGCTGCGCGACCCGAGGATGACGTCAGCGCTCATCGGCGCCAGCTCCGTCGCCCAGCTGGAGGCCAACGTCGCAGCGCTGCGCGGGGCGCAGCTCACCGAGGGGGAGCTGCGCGAGATCGATGAGCTGGCGGTTTCGGAGCCCGGCACCAACATCTGGGCTGCCAGCAGCAGCTCCTGAGCCGGCCGCTCACGGCGGCGCCGTCCGGGCATAAAGCGGGCCGGTCCGTGGGGGGATACGGACCGGCCCGAGGGGGGGTTCCCACAATAGCCCCTCAGGGAGGATGTTCCGCACACCAACGACCGTGTTGTACAAGCGGATCCGAGAGATTCAGACCGCCAGCCCGCCCAGTGCGACACCCGCCATCGCCCCGAGCACCATGAAGGGGCCGAAGGCCATGGCGCTGTTGCGGCGGGCCCGCCCGGTCGCCATCAGCGTGAAGCCATAGCCGGCTGCCGACAGAAAGCCGAGGAAGGCTCCGGCGAACAGCACCCCCCACCCGTACCACCCAAGGGCTACCCCGACCGACAGCGCGAGCTTGACGTCGCCGAAGGCGACGGCACGCGGGCTGATCACGAACAGCACGAAGAACGCCCCGGCCAGCACCAGGCCGCCCAGCAGCGCCCGGAGCCAGCTGCCGCCGGCGCCGGGCAGCAGGGCGGCGAGCCCGAGCAGGGCCGCGGTGCCGCCCGCGAGGGGGAGGGTGAGCATGTCCGGCAGTCGCATCACCGCGAGGTCGACCGTCGCCAGCAGCAGGGCGACGGGCGCCACCAGCAGCCACACCGCCAGTTCGGGACGGAATCCGACGGCCGCCGTCAGTCCGGCGCAGACCAGTGCGCCGAGCACGGCGAGGGCGCCCCGTCCGCGCCCGTACGCCCCGTGGAGCTCCTGGCTCCCGGCGCACGCATCACATGTGGCGGGACCGACTACGCCGCGCACTCCCCCGCCCAGCGCATGTCCGCGCGGGCAGCTGCCCCGCCACGGCTCCCCGGGTTCCACCGAAAGGCGGTACACGGCGCGTGGCAGAAGGGAGCCCGCCGCGGCACCGTAAGCGGCGGCGGCCACGATCGCTATCCACTCCAACAGCGGCACACCGCGAGCTTACGTCGGGCTTACGGGACGGCTCCTTACTCCCCCGTACGGACGGGATCGGGAGCGATTCATCTCACACCCGGCCGGAGCATCTCGGAGCTGGACAGCGCCGACACCTGCGGCGCAGCGCCAACCAGCCGCCTTGGGCGCCTCGTTATGCAACTGCCCCTGTCAGTGGCGGGCCGTACTGTAGTCCGTATGACATCGACTTCCACCGGGCCCGGAGAGCCCGGAAGGTCCCGGGAGACCGGCGCGGGCCGCGTGCCCTCGCCGGAGCTCTCCGTCACCGCGGCCAATGACGCGATCAGGGAGTTCGTCGCGGGCCGCACCCTCTGGTCGAAGGAAGCTCTCGCCGAGCTGGACCGGCTGCGCGGGCAGTGGCAGCGCGCCGTTCGTGCCGAGATGGTCAAGGCGGCGTGAGGGCCGCCGCCTTGACCATCTCTTCCCTCTCCTCTCCCTCCCTTCTTTGATCCCCCGGCTGCGCCGGTTTCTCTCCGCTGTCCCGCCGCACTCCTGAACGGGGTCTCGCCACCGGCCTGTTGATCCGCAAGCATGTACGCGTGAGCGGTACGCGCGGGGGGCGCGGACCCATGGGGAGACGGAGCGTGCGGTGCGGATGCGGGGACTGTGGCGGCGGACGGAGCGCGAGCACCCGGCGGCGGCCGAGCACGACGAGATCCCGGACGTGAGCCCCGTGGACACCCCCGAGGCGCGCGCCCGGCGCGGTCGGCGGCGACTGTTGGTCGCCGGGGCGCTGTTCGCGACGCTGATCCTTCCCAAGGTCGTCGGCACTCCCGGATACGCGGACGTGTCGGACGGCGCCGAGGCCGCCCGGCCCTCGCCCGGCACCAGCAGCGTCCCGGCCTACCCGACCCGCCGCCCCGGCGACGGCCCCTCCGCCTCACCGGTGCCCTCGCTCCCCGACCCGGGCCCCAGCGGCGCGCTGCCGAGCCCGCCCACCAGCACGCCCACGCCGGACGGCTCTGGGCCCGTGACGGGCCCCGGCTCCGACTCCCTTGCGGGCGCTTTCCGTTCGGTACGCGCCGGGCAGTGCCTGACCGTGCACGGCAACGGCTCGGGCTGGAGCCGCCCGGCGCCCACCAAGGCCACCCGGGTCCCCTGCGACGACGACCGTGCCTACACCCGGGTGACCGCCGTACGCCGTACAGGTCCCGGCGGCGAGACGGGGCGGGCGTGCCCCACCGGCAATGGGCGTGCCAGCTGGGCGAACGGCGACACGACGCTGTGCGTCACCCGCCAGTTCCGCACCGACCAGTGCCTGCTGGCCGAGTCGAGCGGCGGCGGTATGCGCGCCGCGCTGATGTCGGCGCCGGCGTGCTCGACCGAGCCGCCCTCGGGCGAGGGGCGGTACGACCGGCTGCTGAGGATCACCGGCGTCCACGACGAGCCCACCCCCTGCCGGGAGGGCGACGCGGGCGAGCACTCCCGCTACTGGACGTGGAAGGTGGACGGGGGCAGTCGCACCCTGTGCACGGCCGAGGCGAGCGAGTGACGCGCCGCCCTGGTTGCCTCCGTCACCCCGTGATCCGGCGCCAGGCGCCCGGCGCTGCCGTCGCCAGCACGACCGCCAGTACGCCGACGAGCAGCGCGCCGGGCAGGGCCGGCCCCGCCAGGGCCAGGAAGGGGATCGCGGACAGCGCCGCGACGACGCAGTAGCAGGCGCCCACGAGGGAGAGGAAGCACTGGGTGCGGGGCGGCCCGTCCGGGTTGAGGCGTACGACAAGCGCGGCACAGACGGCCGCCCACAGCGCGGCGCGGGGCTCCCCGAAGCTGATGGCGTCCCGTACCGCTTCGGCCGCCCGGAACCACCACTGGCCGTCCAGAGTGTCCATGAGGTGCGGGAAGTCGGCGGCGTAGTCGGGCAGCCGGGCGCCCTTGGGCACCTTCGCGCCGAGGGCTGCGACGTCCTGCCGTACGAACTCGGTGATCAGCAGCACCGCGGCGCCGAGCGCCTGTGCGAGTCCCGCCGTCCGGCCGGCGGTCCAGGCCCTCAGGCGGGAGCCCTCCTCGCGGCGCGGGACGCCGTTCGGGCCGTTGCCGTCCGTCGTCGGCTCGCCGGATGCCGACTCCGCTTCCGTCGCCGTACTGCCCACGCTTGTACCGCCCCCTCGACCCATCGCACCGCCCAGCTCATGATCCGGCGCGGGAAACCGGCCCGCAAGCGGTCAGTCCTTCTTCGGGAAGGACACCTCGACGCGGCGGTTCTTCGTGCGGCCCTGCTCAGTCCTGTTGTCGGCGACCGGGTAATCCTCGCTGTAGCCCCGCACATTGAAGCTGACCTCGGAGCCCAACTGCTGGGACAGCTCCGTCTGGACGGCTGTGGCGCGCTTCTTGGAGAGCGTCTTGCCGTGCTCGTAGGAGCCGAGGTCGTCGGTGAAGCCGAAGACGTTGACCTCGGTGCTCTGCTGCTTCTCGATCTCGTCCGCGATGGTCTTGATCCGCGCCTTCGCCCCGCTGTTGAGCTTGGAGCTGTTCTTGGTGAACAGCACCTCGGCCTGGAGCGTGAACTTCGTCTTCGCCGTGCTGTCCTCGCGGCGCTCCTCGCCGCCCAGGTCCTCGGTCACGAACTTGATGTCCAGCACCTTGGGCTCCGCCAGCTTCGCCCCGGCGGCGAGCCGCAGCCCGTCCGCCTTCGGCTCCACCTCCACCGGCGTCTCCGAGTCCCCGATGTTGTCCGGCGGCTCACTGAACCCCGGATCCCCCGGCCCCTTCTCCCCGGGCAGCGAGGGAGCGTGCCCGGTGGGGATGCTGGTGGGGTCGTCGGTGGGGTACTGGGTGGCGATGTCGGGGATGGAGGGGGTGGGCCCTGGGCGGGGGTCTTCTGCCCGCGCGGCCGACGCGGTGATACCGAGTACGAGCGCGGCGGAGAAGGACGAACAAGCCACGGCCTTCGTCAAGTGCCGCTGGGTGACACCCATCCCTCACTCCCCTCCACTGATCGTCACACTGGCAGGAGGCATGTCCGCGATCTGGAAGTCGACCTTGTCGTTGCCCTTCGGAGGCGCGGGGAACTGCGCGAACCACGTCTTCGACTTCCCGGCCTGGATCGGCTGGCCGAACGAGGTGCACAGACACTTGCCCTCGGTGTCCCTGAGGACGAGATAGCGCTTCTTGCCCTTCTTGTCGACGAGTTTGGCACCGGCGACCGACAGCTTGTTGCGCAGGGCGACTTCTGACTCGTTGCCCTCCCAGCCCGGCGCCACCCAGACCTTGCCGCTCCCGTTGGTCACCTTTCCGGTGAGCGTCACGAAGCCGCCCGACTCGCGGCGGGCCGAGTTGACGGTGAGGGTGATCTCCTCGCCACCCCGGACCTCGGCCAACGGCTCGCCGTCGGCGGATCCGTCGGACTGCCCGCCGCTGCTGCCGCCCCCGATGCTGTTCGCCTTCTGGGAGGGCCGGGGCTCCTTCGCGTCGTCGCCACCGTCGCCCCCGCCGCAGCCTGCGGCCGTCAGGACCAGTCCCGTCGCGAGGACCACCGCGGTCACACCCCTGCGATCCCGCAGGACACGCCGAAGATTCATGGAGTACTCGACTCTCGTTCGTCGTTCGCTCGTCATTCGACCAGCACCACTGAGAAGAGATCTGACGGTTTCAGGTTGTCGCCTTCGTCCTCGGGGTCGATCGTCAACTCTTCACCGTCACAGAGAAGTTGGATCTCCTCGGCGGCGTCGGCGCCAGGGTCGGGGTGGGGGTCGTCACCACTGCCGCCGGTGTCACCGGTGTCGTCGCTCTCCCCGGGGTCACCGCTGTCGCTGGTGCCCTCACCGTCGCCGGTGTCGTCGGCCTCGCAGCGCGGTCTGAGCACCGCGGTGGCGGTGGCCTTGGCCGTCTTGTTGTCCGTGCCGGGGATGATCGTGTTGCCCGTGTCGAACCGCGTCTCGATGCTGACGCTGTAACCGTCGTCGCCGTCGCGCGTGACCAGGTCGCAGGCCCGCAGGTCGGAGCGGTTGCGGTCTGCGAAGCGCGCGGCCGCATCACAGCCGTCACCGGTCAGCGGGGCGACCGCGTCCAGCCAGTCCCGCCAGCCGTCCTCGTCGTCGAGCGCGTCCAGGAAGCCGTCGAAGAGCTGTTGCCGGTCGTCCTCGGCGGCTCCGAGCGCCGCCGCGTCAGCTGCCGTCTGACCGCCGTTACGCACCGTTCCGGCTTGGGCCACGGCGAAGAAGGCGAAGGCGAGGAAGAGCAGTCCGGCGATCACCGCGCCGTACAGCAGGACCGTCTGACCGCTGTCACCGGTCATACGGCGAGCGGTCAGCCACCCAGTACGGCGCTCACCGCGTTGGCGATCGCGCCGGAGATCATCGCATCGAGACCCAGTGCCCGGATCGCCAGGATGATGCCCGCGACGAGGATGACGATGCCGGCGTATTCGATCGAGTTGGCGCCGCGGTCTCCGGGGCGCCCCCGCATGAGGTCCAGGCGGGTGTGGATACGCCCGCGGGTGGCGTTCGACATCGGGTTCTCCTCCGTTGCTGGCTGACTCGGAGCCGCCCCCTCGGGGGCCTCCGCGGGTTTGTAACGTCACGTCGCGCGCGCCCCCTCCCGTTGCCACTCCGCGGTGTAGCTAACAGTCGTTACCCGAATGCAGACTGTGCCATAACTCCTCGCGGAGGGCGATGGGTGAGGGGAACGCATGATGGTTGGCGAACTGCCTGCCTGTTCAGCCACCCAGCACCGCGCCGAAGTCGGTGTCGGAGCCGAGGATGAAGGTGGCGACGATGAGGATGAGGGTGCCCGGGAGCAGGAAGGCGATGGTGGTCATGGTGGCTTTGGGGACGGTCTTGGCCGCCTTGCGGCGCGCGTTCTGCGCGTCGGTGCGGCGCATGTCGGTGGCGATCTGGATCAGCGTCTCGGCGATCGGGGCGCCGAGTTCCTCGCCCTGCTGTAGCGCTGTGACGAACTGGTCCACCTGGTCGCTGGCGTTGCGTCTGCGCAGCTCGTCGAAGGCTTGGCGGCGGCTGACGCCCATGTCCATCTGACGCAGGGTGATGCGCAGTTCGTCGGCCCAGGGGCCCTGGTAGCGGTCGGCGACCCGTTCCAGCGCCTGCCGGAAGCCGAGTCCCGCGGAGACGACGACGGCGAGGACGTCGAGAAAGTCGGGCAGAGTGCGCTCGATGACGCGGCGGCGGTCCTTGATCGCCTGCCGGATGGCGAGATCGGCCGCGAACCAGCCGAAGGCCAGCACGAGCGCGGTGAAGAAGAGGCTGCCGGCCGACAGTCCCACCAGCGCCATGACGATGCCGAAGGCGCCGTAGACGGCACGGCGCGCCGCGTACCGCTCCAGGGTGAGGCCGCCGGGGTTGCCGGCCTGGTCGATCCTGCGGCGTTTGGCGGCGACCTGCTTGGGGCCCATCAGCCGCAGCACCAGCGGCGCCAGCCGCATACCGAGCCGGTCGACGGCGGCCTCGCCCTTGGTGGTGCGGGTGGCGCCGACCTCCAGGGCGACGGCCAGATCGGGCGGCAGTTTGGTCTCGGCGCGGTACATCCGGATGCCCGCGAAGGCACCGTAGACGGCGAGGGCCAAGAGCGTGGCCAGTCCGAGAGCGATCACGGCCTCACACCTCGATCCGGCCGAGGCGGCGGATGACCAGGAACCCGGCGGCGAACAGCCCGACGGCGACGACCATCGCGACCTGGCCGACCGGACTGCCGGTCACCCGGGCGAGGGCGCCCGGCATCATCGAGTTCATCATCAGCATGGCGCCGAGGCCGAGCAGCGGGATGGTGAAGGCCGTCGCGTTGACCTCGGCGAGCATGGTGCGTACTTCGCGCCGGGTCTCCTTGCGCTCCTCCAGCGTGGTGGTGAGGTTGCGCAGGGAGGCGACGATGGTGCCGCCCGCGCGGTTGGCGAGGACCAGCGTGGTGACCAGGACGACGAGTTCGCGCGATGGCAGCCGCTCGGCGAGCTCGTTCAGCGCGTCGTCGATGGAGCGGCCGACGGCGAGCTGGTCGGTGACCAGTCGCAGTTCGTCCCCCGCGGGGGCCTCCAGCTCTTCGGCGGCCATACCCAGCGCCGTACGCAGTGCCAGCCCCGCGGAGGTGGCGTTGGCGAGGATGCGGGCGAGTTCGGGGAGCTGGTTGATGAACTGCTCGGTGCGGCGCTGCCGCTGGTGGTTGAGGAAGGCGTTGGCGGCCAGTACGCCAACGAGTCCGGCGATCGGCCCGAAGAAGGGAGCAAGGACGGACGAGGCCAGCATCCACAGCACCGCCACCAGGCCCGCCAGGTAGACCACGTATTCGCCGGGCGTGAGGTCGAGTCCGGTGAGGGCCAGCTTCCCCTGGAGGCGGCGGCCGGGCCCGGTGGCGCGTACCCGCCGGTCCACTCCCGCGAAGCGGCGCCGTCTGCCACCGCTGCCGGGCGGGAGGGCGAGAGCGGGGCCTTCGAGCCCGCTGAGCCGTTCGAGGAGGACCTGGCGGCGGGCGCGCCCGGAGGCGAAGAGGAGCACTCCCGCGATGCCCAGGGCGCAGGCGGCCAAGGTGGCACCGAGCGCGAACTGGGCCGCGGCCGTGGAGTCCAGCGCCACGGTCACGGAATGCTGCATGGTCCGGGTTCTCACACCGCCTCCCGGGTGGCGAGTTGATCGTCGGAGCGGGCCACGCCGAAGGCGGCGGGCACCGGTTCGCCCGCCAGATGGAACCGGTCGGCGACGCGGCGCGGCAGCGGCAGGTGTTCGAACGTGCCGTGCACCCGCCCGTCGGGGCCCATGGGCCGGGCCGCGAACCGGGAGACCGTCGCAATCTGGAAGGTCTCGCGGCCGTGTGAGGCCAGCAGGGCGATCTCCGCGATCTTGCGGGAGCCGTCCGCCAGCCGCGCGAGCTGGATGATCACGTCGACGGCGGAGTTGATCTGATCCTGGAGGGCCTCGAACGGAACGTCGACCTCCGACATGGAGGCGAGGGTCTGGAGCCGCATCAGGGCGTCCTCGGCACTGTTGGCGTGCACGGTGGCCAGCGAGCCGTCGTGCCCGGTGGACATGGCCTGCAGCATGTCGAGCGTCTCGCCCCCGCGCACCTCGCCGACGATGATGCGGTCGGGCCGCATCCGCAGGGAGTTGCGGACGAGGTCGCGTACGGTCACCTGGCCCCTGCCCTCGACGTTGGGCGGCCGGGTCTCCAGCCGGATGACGTGCTGCTGCTGGAGCTGGAGTTCTGCGGCGTCCTCGACGGTGATGATGCGCTCGTGCTCGGGGATGAGCGCCGACTGCGCGTTGAGGAGGGTCGTCTTGCCGCTGCCCGTACCGCCGGAGACGATCAGGTTGAAGCGGGCCCGGACGAACCCGGAGAGCAGCGAGAGCATGTGCTCGTCCAGCGTCCCGAGGTGGATCAACTCACCGAGGGTGTAGGCGCGGGGAAAGCGGCGGATGGTGAGGGTGGCGCCGGTCAGCGAGAGCGGCGGGATGATGACGTTGACCCGCTCACCGGACGGCAGCCGCGCGTCCACCATCGGGTTGGACTCGTCCACCCGGCGGTTCACGGTGGAGACGATGCGCTCGATCGTCTGCATCAGCTGCTCTTCGGAGGCGAAGCGGACCGGCACCTGTTCGACGCGCCCGCCGCGCTCGACGAAGATGTTGTCCGGCCCGTTGACCATGATCTCGGTGATCGAGCCGTCCTCCAGGAGCGGTTCGAGCACCCCGAGCCCGAGGGCCTCGTCCACCACCCGGCGGATCAGCAGCGTCCGGTCCCCGGTCGCCAGCACCGGGCCCTCACGGCTGATGATGTGGCCGAGTACGCGTTCGAGGCGGGCGCGGCGCTCGGCGGGGCTGAGCGCCGACATCTCGGCGAGGTCGATCTCCTCCAGCAGTTTGGTGCGGTACGCGGAGACCAGGTGCCCGGTGCTGTCGACGGGGGACCCGGGGGACTGGCCACCGCTGCGCGCGGGGCTGCTCTCGTGCGTGGTGATACGGGAGCGCAGACTCATGGACCGACCTCGCTCATTCGTCTCCCCCTCGTTCGGCACCGTCGCTGGGCATGGTCGCGGAGCGGGACGCGGTGCCGAGGCTGTCCATGCCGGGGATGAGGGAGGGGATGGTCACGCTCGTGGTGACCTTCACCTCGTCGCCGCCGCCTCCGAGCGCGAAACGGCTGCGCCGCGCCGTCCAGTCGGACATGGCGGCGCGTCCGCTCGCCGCGTACTGGTCCGCGATCTCCTCCTGGGAGGCCACCCGCGCAGCGGCCCGCGCGCCGGTGCCCGCCTGCTGCACCGCGTAGCCGACGATGCCGAGCTGGATGGCCGCCATCGCGACGAGCAGCAGCAGCGGCAGCATCCCGGCGAACTCCAGCGCGCTGGAACCGCGGTCGCGCTCGCCCTCGCGCCCATACGGAGAAACAGCCATGCCCCCTCATCCCTCCTCCGCCGCGCCCGCCTCGCCGCCGACCGTGAACGGCAGCCCGGCGGCGCCGGGGAACAGCAAGGGCGTCCGCAGGTCGACGTTCGCCTTCCAGACGGTGCCGCCGCGGGTGCAGCTGACCGAGGCGTCATTGCGCCACTTCGGGGGCAGGTGCTCACGCGCTGCGGCCTCGCACGCGCCCTGCGGGTCCCCGTAGGTGGCGGCAGCGGTGGCGGCGCGGGCGGCCTCGTCGGCGGAGTTGCCCGCGAGGGAGAAGGTGTAGCCGAGCAGCACGCACTGCCACAGCAGCACCAGCGTGACCAGCACGATCGGCGCCATCCCGGCGAACTCCACGGTCAGCGAGCCCCGGTCGGAGCCGAGGCGGGAGGCGCCGGGCGCCGGGCCGGGCCGGAGGCTGGGGTTTGGATTGGGATTGGGGCCGGGTCCGGGGTCGGGGTCGGGCCGGGTGGCGGGCGCTGAGCCGGGCGGCAGGGCGTGCTGCGACTGCGGGGCCAGCGAGGGTCTGTGCCCGGCGGTACCGCCCGCGCCGGAACCGCCGCCGCTCCCCTGCTGTCGCCCGCTCCCCCGGCGCCGCGCGCCGAGCCCGCGAGGCTGCTCCCCGTCCGGTGCGCCGGCCAGCCCCAGTTCGCCCGCGAGTCCCCACAGCGCCTGCCGGACGCTGCCCTTGGGGTCCAGGTCCTGCATCCGTCCGGCGTCCAGCGCGGACTGCAGCTCCTTGAAGCCCGCCGGCACCGTCGTACGCGCCGCCGGGCTGCCGGTGATACGGGCGACGAGCTGCGGCTGGATCTCGGTGTGCCGGGAGGCCCGGTTGACGACGGTGACGGTCTCCTCCGCCTTGCGGACCTGGAGCCGTTCCCACAGCCGCACCATGCGCTTGGCACCGCGTACGGCGATCACATCGGGGGTGGTCAGCAGCAGCGCGAGGTCGGCCGCCTCGATGGCCGCCGCATTGCCCGCGTGCATCTGGGTGCCGCAGTCGAGCACGACGATCTCGTAGTGCGAGCGCAGCGCGGCCACCAGCTGCCGGGCGGCCCGTTCGTCCACGTCCTCGCCCCGCTCGCCCTCCTCCGGCGCCAGCAGCAGGGCGAGGCCGGTCTCATGCAGATAGACGGCGTCCTGGAGGACACGCGGCGTCAGGTCCTTGATGCCGGCGAGGTCGACGACGGACCTGCGGAAGCGCACATCCAGATAAGAGGCGACATCGCCGGCCTGCAGATCCAGGTCCACCAGCACCGTGCTGCGGCCGGAGGCACGCGCGGCCAGGGCGAGCTGGACGGCGGCCAGGGTCGTGCCGACACCGCCCTTGGCACCCGCGACGGTGACGAGGGTGCCACCGGCGCCCTGCCCACCGGGACCGTACGGCTCGCTCCCGTACCCCCGGCCCTCGTACCCGCCCAGGTGGCGGCGGACCCCGGCGGCCCAGCTCGCGGCGGCGCCGACCCGGGCCGCCAACTCGTCGTAGGCGAGCGGCAGCCCGGCGACACCGCGCGCTCCGGCGTCCATGGCCGCCGCGTACAGCGCGGGGCTGGTGTCCTGGGTGGCGAGGACGACGCCGACGGCGGGGAACCGGAGGGCGATCTGGCTGATCAGCTCCAGCGCGGACACCGGGCCGATCAGTTCATGGACGAGGACCACCTCGGGCAGCTCGGCGGGTGCCTCGCCCGCCTGCCGGTCGAGGGAGTCCAGCAGCTGGGTGGAGTCGACGGCAGGCGGCACCGGCTCGGCGTCGGGGAGCTGGCTGAGCAGGGTGACGAGGTGACGGGCGGCGTCCGGGTCGCTGACGGCCGACTGGATGCGGATCACCATCGGGGCCTCACTTGTCTCCGGGGAGCGTGTAGATGCGGTCCTCCTCGGGGACCTCCGCGTCGTCGCCCGGTGCGACCAGCGCGAGCCGGACGTGCTCGGCGAACGATTCCGCGTAGGCGACGCGCTGGGCGTCCTTGGTGGTCAGCGCGAAGGTGATGGGCACTCCGTCGCGTTCGCGCTGCCGGGTGCGCTCGTCGCGGTCGCCGTCGTCCTCGAGCGGGGTGAGCTCGCCTACGTCGATCACCTTGGCGCGGCTGACGATGACGCGGGACTCGGACGGCGCCTTGGTTCCGCTGTCGTCGCCCTTGGCGCCGGGGCGCTGTCCGCCCTCGAAGGTGGCGTAGATGTTGACGCGGTTGCCGGGATTGATCTTCCCGGCGACACCGGTCTCCGCGTCGATCATGATGGCGATCTCCTGCTCGCCCGCCGCGAGCTCGGGCCGCTTGGCCATCATGTCGGACTGGAGCAGCGAGCCCTTCTTCAGCGGGTTGACGGCGATCTTGCGGTGGATGTCGCTCAGATCGGTAACGGCCGTCTTGGGCAGCCACCGCTTCGGCATGGACACCTTGGTGAACTGCGCGCCGGTCAACGCCCGGTAGGCGGGCACGTCCTCCTTCAGCTTGTAGGCCGTCGTCTCGTCGCCCACCTTCGACTCCACGTTCCTGACGACGGCCAGCACTCCGGCGAACGCGGCGAGGGCGCACAGGACCGAGAGCACCAGCAGAAGAACGCCGCGGCGCTGGCGAGAGTTCATTGACGGATACCTCGGGGGTCGGCGACGACGGGCTCGGACACGGCGGGCGACGCTGGTGGCGCGGGTGGCGCCTCCGGCGCGGGTGGCATGGAGGGGGCGGGTGGCGCGGAGGGGGCAGGTGGCGCGGAGGCGGCAAGTGGCGCCGGTGGCGTGGACGGTGCGGGCGGCGCCGACGGCAGCGGCGTGGCGCAGAACGCGCAGCGGTCACCGATCAGTTCGAGGCCGCACCCGTGGCACTCGTCCCGCCGCACCGAGGCGACCAGCTGGTAAAGGACCGAGACGTCGGGGATCGCCGCCACGAACTCCGTCATCCGGGCCGTCCCCCACCAGGCCGGCGAGTCCCGCGGCAGCCGGGCCTCCTGCACCTGGGCGACCCGCCAGCGGGCCGGGAGGGTACGCATGGCCCAGTCGGAGGAGAGCTGACCTGGGGCGACGGTCAGCCGGGTGGCGAACTGCGGTCCGGTGAGCCCCTCTTCCGCGTCGGGTGTCCCCAGCCGGACCAGCCCGGGAGTGGGCGCCGCGAGGACCGCGAACTGGGTGCCGGGCAGCCAGGAGCGGGCGTGCGAGGTGACGGCGACGGGCACCCGGTCCAGCTTGGCGACCGAGCCGAGCACGGCGCCCGCGTACAAGTAGTGGGTCAGCAGCCGCGCCGCCGCGCCCAGCACTCCGGGTGTGAAGTCGCACAGCGACAGCTGCCGCAACTGCCGTACGAGCACGCCGGTCGCCAGCGGGGGCAGCTCCACCGGGAGCAGCGCGATCCGCCTGCTCTCCAGCAGCGAGCGCACGGTGTGCAGCCGGTGCCGGAAGGCGGTGGGAAGGGTGGCCGGGTAGACGGTGACGAGGTAGCCGTGCTGTTCGAGCAGGGACTGCGTCTCGGCCAGCGCCGCCGCCAGCGGCTGCTCCTTGGGCGGGGAGAGCACATGGGCCTGCGGAGTGTGCCGGTCGGGCGGAGCCAGCAGGTGGTCGGGGCTGGTGACCGCTAACGCCGTAGACACATCCGCCTCCCCCGGAGCCCGCCACCGGCCTACCACCCTAGCCATGGCCCCCCACCCCGTGAACCGTTCACCGTCCCCGTATCCCGGGCCAGCGAAACCACTACCCGCCCCACCCCGGGCCTCAACCCCGCAGCCATGAGGGCCGACAAGCGCAGGGGAGGCGCGCCCCGAAGGGGCGCGGGGAACTGCGCGCCAAGCCGTGGGGGTACCCCCTGCTCGAAGAGCTTGGGGGAACACCCGCAGCCTGCGGACAACGGACAGGGGCACCCCCTAACCAGCAAACGGGAGGGCGCACCCAACAACGGCCGCCGTCACCAAGGCAATTCCCGCACCTGCTGAACGCACAGAGCAACAAACAGCACACAGGAGGCGCCCAGCAGAACATTGCTGAGCCAGCCATTACGCCACTGCCGCGGAGTGCGCTTGCTGTTGAGCAGCCAAAGCAGCGTCGCGGCGAGGAAAGGCATGAAGAACGCGCCGAGGACGCCGTAGGCGATGACGAGGCCGAAGGGCTGGTCCAGCCAGAGCAGGACCATCGGGGGGAAGGTCAGCCACAGCAGGTAGGCGCGGAAGGGCAGCGAGCGCTCCTGCTCACCACGGGTGAGCGGCGCGACGCCCGCCTCGGCGGCCAGCCCGCGCGCGGCCCGCAGCCGCTCCACGAAGTCGGCGAACATCAGGCTCACCCCGTGCCACACGCCCACCAGCGAGGAGTAGGAGGCGGCGAAGAAGCCGATCAGGAAGAGCGTGGAGGTGGAGCTGCCGAAGCGCTTCTGAAGGATCTCGTCGAGGTCGAGGAGGCCCTTGTCGCCGGTGGCGAGGGCGATCTGCGAGCTGTGCAGCAGCTCCGCGCCGACGATCAGCATGGCGACGACGAAGATGCCGGTGGTGATGTAGGCGACGCGGTTGTCGAGCCGCATCATCTTCATCCAGCTGCTGTCGGCCCACCCCTTGGCGTTGATCCAGTAGCCGTACGCGGCCATGGTGATGGTGCCGCCGACGCCGCCGATCAGGCCCAGCGTGAAGATCATGGAGCCGGACGGCAGCACGGGGAGCAGTCCCGCGAAGGCGTCGCCCAGGTGCGGGCTGACGCGGATCGCCACGTAGACGACGACCAGGAACATCACGCCGACGAAGACCATCATGATCTTCTCGACGATGGCGTAGCGATTGGTCCACACGAACACCAGGCCGATCAGACCGGTGATGATGGCCCACGCCTTGAGAGGCATCACGTCGGGGAAGAGCGCCTGCAGCGGCAGTGCGCTGGAGGACATGGCGGTGGCGCCGTAGACGAAGCCCCAGATGACGACGTACACCGCGAAGTAGACCGTGGTCCACGGTCCGAGGCTGCGCCAGCCGTCGAAGATGGTGCGGCCGGTGGCCAGGTGCCAGCGGCCGGTCGCCTCGGCGAGGGCGATCTTGATGATGCAGCCGATGACGGCGGCCCACATCAGTGTGTAGCCGAACTTGCTGCCCGCGATGAGCGTGGCGACCAGGTCCCCGGCGCCGACACCCGTCGCCGCGACGACCATGCCGGGGCCGATCATCTTCCAACTGGCCTTGCGCGCCGGGGGCGCGGCGCCGTCGGACGTGCCGGGTGTGATGTCCTCCGCTGCCATGACGCCTCCGCCGTACGCGAGCTCCGAGGGTGGACCACCGTGCAGGTCGCAGTGATGTAACCGCCTGCGGACGATCAGCACAAGGGGTCGCGAGCCACGACGTGTGCCCGGGGCCGGCGTCCGGCGCCACGGGCGAGCGCTGTCCGACACCTTGACAACCTTATTGGTCTGGACCAGGTTGTACGGCGCACGCGCACCACCACCTCCCATCTCCCCCCACACCGGAGGCAGTTGTGGCACGTTCCCGTACCAGACGTATCTCGTTCCCCCGGGTACTCGTCGGCCTCGTCGCCTCGGCCCTGGCCGCGGGCGGTCTGTTCGCCCTCGGGCCGGCCGCCGCGCAGGCCGGAACCCCCGCCACCGCCGAAGCCGGTCCCCAGGTGGGCGCCTCCAAGGTGCCCGCCCACGCCGTCACCGGCTACTGGCAGAACTTCGACAACGGCGCGACCGTCCAGACCCTCGCCGAGGTACAGGACGAGTACGACATCATCGCCGTCGCCTTCGCGGACGCGACCGGCACACCGGGTCAGGTCGACTTCAAGCTCGACCCGGCCCTGAACTACTCCGAGGAGGAGTTCAAGAAGGACATCGCCGCCAAGCACGACGCCGGCAAGTCCGTGATCATTTCCGTCGGCGGCGAGAAGGGCGCCGTCTCGGTCAGCGACGACGCCTCCGCCGACGCCTTCGCCAAGAGCATCGTCTCGCTCATGGACAAGTACGGCTTCGACGGCGTCGACATCGACCTGGAGAACGGTCTCAACTCGACGTACATGACCAAGGCCCTCGACGCGATCCACGCCGCCAAGAGCGATGTCGTGGTGACGATGGCGCCGCAGACGGTCGACATGCAGTCGCCGCAGAACGAGTACTTCAAGACGGCGCTCAACATCAAGAGCTATCTGACCGTCGTCAACATGCAGTACTACAACAGCGGTTCGATGAACGGCTGCGACGGCAAGGTCTACTCCGCGGGCACCGTGGACTTCCTCACCGCGCTGGCCTGCGTACAGATCAAGGGCGGCCTCGACCCCTCCCAGGTGGGCATCGGCACCCCCGCCTCGCCGAGCGCCGCGGGCTCCGGCTACGTCGACCCGGGCGTGGTCAACAACGCGCTGGACTGCCTCGCCAAGGGCACCGGCTGCGGCAGCTTCACCCCCGACGAGAAGTGGCCCGGCATCCGCGGTGCGATGACCTGGTCCACGGCGTGGGACGCCAGCAACGGCAACAAGTGGTCCAGCACGGTGGGCCCGCACGTACACGGCCTGCCGTAACCGGCCGAGCCTGCCGTAACCCACACCGGACGTCCGTCACACCCACAGCCGGGCGTCCCGGGCCACCGAAGGCCCGGGGCGCCCGGCGCCGTACGTACTACTTCTTCGGCTCCGGAAGGACGCAGCCGCGCGCGTCGAGGTCGAGCTGGTTGCCGCGGCCGAAGCAGGGGTTGATCAGATAGGTCTGCTGGCCGTAGGCGTTCAGGTGGCGGACGGTGACGTTGCCGTTCTTGTCCACCTCACACGGGTTGTTGAGGGTGCAGCGCTCGCCGTCCTCGTTGTGGGTGTTGTTGACGCCGATGACCTTGCCGGTGGCGTTGTCGATCACCGGGGAGCCGGAGGTACCGCCCTTGGTCTGGCAGGCCATGGTGTAGCGGATGGAGTCCTTCCAGGTCCAGTCGGCTTCCTTGAGCCGATGGGCGAAGCCGTCGACGGCACAGCGATAGGTCTCCTTCCAGTAGCCGGAGACGACGGTGATGTCCCGGCCCTGGCGCGGGTGCTTCGCGTCCAGCTTCAGCGCGTCGATGCCGTACTTCTGCTTGATCTCCCGGTACGTGGAGGTCGTCTCGTACACGGAGATGTCGGTGTCGGTCATCGTCGCGTACGCGATCTTGTCCGAGTGGACCTTCCCGGCGTCGCTGCCGTCCGCGTTCAGCAGCGTGAAGTCGCGGCTGGTCTTCTTGTTCACCACGACCTCGCCCGCGCCCGGCATGCCCTCCTGGAGGCAGTGGCCGTTGGAGAGGACGAGCGCCGGGTCGCCGGGCTTGGAGTCCTTCAGCTTGACGACGGAGCCCGAGCAGTTGCTGAGCGCGACCGTGCCCTCGAAGGAGGGTGCGGCCTTGGGGGCTGCCTTGCCGCTGTCGGCGGCAGCCGCCGGTGCCGCGGCTATGCCCGTGAGCGCGGCGGCGCCGAACAGCGCCGCCGCGAGCGTACTGACGAGGGGCTTTCTCATGTACTCCTCATTCTTCCGGGGTGGGTGACAGGGATTGGAACGCCCCAACGTCCGTACGGCAGTGATGCGTTACGGCTTGGGGAGCGTGCAGCCCTCGCGGCTGAGGTCGATCTTGTTCCCCTCGGCCACGCACGGCGCGATGATGTAGGTCTGCTGGCCGTAGCCGATCCCCTCGTGCACGGTGGTCTTGCCGCTCTCGTCCACCTCGCAGGGGTTGTTGAGCGTGCACTCCTCGCCGTTCTCGTTCCGCGTGTTGTTGACGCCGACGACCTTGCCGGAGGCGTTGTCGATCACGGGAGAGCCGGAGGTACCGCCCTTGGTCTGGCAGTCCGCGGTGTAGCGGATCGAGTCCTTCATCGTCCAGCCGTCTTCCTTGAGCTGGTGCGCGAAGCCGTCGATGGCGCAGCCGTACTTCTCTTTCCAGTAGCCCGAGACGACGGTGATGGCGTTGCCCTTCGTGGGGTGGGCCGCCTCGACGTCGAGCGCCTTGATTCCGAACTTCGACTCGATCTCCTCGTAGGTGGAGCCGACTTCGTAGAGCGAGACGTCGGTGTCGGTCATCGTCGCGTACGCGATCTTGGTGGCCTTGACGGTGCCGGCGTCGCCACCGTCGGCCTTCAGCAGCGTGAAGGAGCGGTTGGACGACTTGTCCGTGATGACCTGTCCCGGCTCGGGCATGCCCTCTTCCAGGCAGTGGCCGTTGGAGAGGACGAGCGCCGGGTCGCCGGGCTTCGAGTTGGGCATCTTGACGACGGAGCCCGAGCAGTTGCTGAGCGCCACCGTGCCCTCGAAGGAGGGCGCGGCCTTAGGGGCTGCCTTGCCGCTGTCGGCAGCCGTCGCAGGTGCCGCGGCTATGCCGGTGAGCGCCGCGGCGCCGAAGAGCGCGGCGGAGAGTGAGGTTGCGAGAGGTCTGTTCACAGGTGGGGGTTCCTCTCTTGATACCGAAGGTTCGTTCGGTCTGACGCCGTGCATTCTTGGGCCAGTTGACGCCCACCACAAGAGCGCCCCCGGAATCGGGAGAACAGATTCCGGGGGCGCGGCTCGGTTTGTCGGGGAGGGGGTGCGAAAAGGGCGTCGCTCAGCCGAGGACGGCCAGCGCGTCGATCTCGACCAGCAGGCCGGCGGGGAGGCCGACGTACACCGTGGTACGCGCGGCCGGAGCCTCATCAAGAGAGGAGAAGTACTCGTTGTAGATCTCGTTGAACTCCGCGAAGTGCGCGGTGTCCGTCAGATACACGCGGATCATCATCGCGTCCTCCCAACCGGCACCGCCCGCCTTGAGAACGGCCTCAACGTTGGCGAGGGTCTGGAGGGTCTGCTCCCGCAGCCCGGGGCCGACCGGCTTCGGGGCCTGGCCCTCGACGGCGGGGCCGAACCCGACCTGCCCGGCGACCTGGAGGATGTTCCCCTTGCGCACGCCGTGCGAGAACTTCGCGGGCGGCGTGGTGTGCGTGGCCGGGGTGAGGGCGGTCTTGGCAAGCTTCTCGCTCATGGCGCGGCTCTCTTGCTTCTCGTCGGCGGTTCGTCGGACCGCGGTTCGTCGGATGGATGGCGGGGCGGCTGTCCCGTGTACTCGGCGCTGATGGCCTCGGCGGTCCGCCGTACGCGGGGCAGCAGGGTGAGGAGTTCGTCGGCGGAGACGACGACGTTCGGCGCGGAGACCGACATGGCCGCCACCACCCGCCCCTCGGCGCCGCGGATCGGCGCCGCGACGCAGTTGATGGACTCCTCATGGCCACCGAGGTCGGTGGCCCAGCCCTGTTCGCGCACCTTGGCCAGCTCCGCGAGGAACGCGGCGGCGTCCGGTGTCGAACGGGACGTGTACCGGGGGTAATCGAGCCGTTCGGCGACGGCGCGCCGCTCCGGCTCCGGCAGGTCGGCGAGGAGCAGCTTGGCCACGGCGGCGACGGTGATGGCGACGGGCTTGCCGATGCGCGAGTACATCCGTACCGGGTAGCGGCTCTCGACCTTGTCGATGTAGAGGACCTCGTCCTCCTCGTGGACGGCGAGGTGCACGGTGTGTCCGCAGGCCGCGTTGAGCTCGGCCAGGTGCGGATGGGCGATCTCGCGGAGGTCGAGGTTCTCCACGGCCTGCTGCGCGAGCGCGAACAGCCGTGCCCCGAGCCGGTAGCGCTGGTCGGCCTGGCGGTAGACCATGCCGTGCTCGTGCAGGGTGCGCAGCAGCCGCAGCGCCGTCGACTTGTGCACGTCCAGCCGGGCTGCGACCTGCTCCAGGTTGGCGGGCCCTTCGGCGAGCAGCGGCAGGATGCTCAGCGCCCGATCGACGGTCTGGCTCATACGGATCGCACCTCCGGCTCTCCTTCGCCGGGGTTGTCGGGCCGCCCGGCGGCTGCGGCCTGTGCCCCGCGCGCTGTCCAGCCGGGGCCCAGCCGCAGTCTCCCCCAGCTCTCCCCGTCGAGGACCACCAACCGGTCGGCGACCTCCCGGGCAGGCGGCGCGGCGAGGTCGCCCGCGTCCGTGAGCGCCGCCGCGGCCATCAGGTGCCCGTGCCGCAGCCGTTCGCATACCGGCAGCCCGCGCAGTGTCCCGGAAAGGAAGCCCGCGGCGAAGGCGTCGCCGGCGCCCACCGGCGAAACGACGTCCACGCTCAGCGCGGGCGCGAAGACGGCGGTCCCGTCCCCGACGAACGCGGTGGCGCCGACCGCACCCTGCTTGACGACGAGCACCGCGGGCTCGCGCAGCACCTCCCGTACGGCCTCGGGCCCGCCCGTCACCCCCCAGGCGGCGGCGGCCTCGTCCTCGCCGACGAAGACGATGTCGCTGTGCCGGGCCAGTTCGCGCAGTACCTCGGCGCCGGCCCGGGGAGCGGTGGGCGTACGCCACAGGCCGACGCGGTAGTTGACGTCGAAGGAGACCAGCGGCCCCGGGCCGGCGCCGCTCCCGGCGGGGGTGCGTGCCGAGGTGAGGGCACGCAGCAGGGCCAGGCAGTCGGCGGACAGGGCCGCGGTGATCCCGGTCAGATGCAGCACCTGCCCCGCGTGGACGGCCTTCGGCCGAACGGTGGCCGGGGACATGGCGGAGGCGGCCGACCCGGCGCGGTAGTAGAGCACTTCGGAGAGCCCGGAAGGGTGCGTTGCGGGGTCGGCGGCGCCGGTCGCGCGCTCGCCGTCCGTACGGAAGTAGATGCCGGTGGGCCGCTCCGGGTCGCGTTCGACCGCGCTGATGTCCACCCCGTGCGCGGCGATCGTACGGACCAGATGGTCGCCGAAGCCGTCGGCGCCGACCCGGCTGACCCAGCGGGCGCGGTGCCCGGCGCGGGCCAGCGTGCAGGCGACGTTCGACTCGGCACCACCGATCGCGCGGTCGAAGGAGGGCACGTCGGCGAGCGGGCCGGGGCGCGCGGGCAGGAACGTGACCATGGACTCGCCCAGGCAGACGACGTCGATGTCGGAGGTGGTGGTCACGGTGGCTGCTGCTCCTCGCTACGTGTCTCGGGGTGAGGGCTCAGGGGTGGGAGTTCGGGGGCTCGGAGGTGGGAGCTCGGGCTGGTGGGTTCCGGCACCATTGACCGGCTGTTCCGCGGGATGCTAGACAGCCTCAAGCGTCATACGCAATGGTCGTTGCAGATAATGCAACATCGCTACTGGCTACTACGGAGACCGCATGGCAGCCCCCGCCCCCTCCCCCGTGGACCGGCTCGCGGACGAGCCCGCCGACCACCGCTTCAAGGGGCTGCCCCCGGACGCCGCCGCAGCGGGCACCACCCTCGGCGAGCTGGCCGGCGAGCGCCGCTCGCTGTTCACCGGCGGCTTCACCACCCCGGTCCTCGCCCTCTCGGCGGAGCGCCTGGAGCACAACCTCACCGCGCTCGCCGACTACTCGGAGCGCCACGGCCTGGCCTTCGCCCCGCACGGCAAAACCTCCATGGCGCCCCAGCTCTTCGACCGCCAGCTGCGGCACGGCGCCTGGGGCATCACGCTCGCCGTCCCGCACCAGGTGCGGGTGGCCCGCGCCTACGGCGTCCCGCGCATCTTCCTCGCCAACGAGCTGGTGGACGAGGCGGCACTGCGCTGGCTCGCCGCCGAGCTGGACGCCGATCCGGACTTCCGCTGCGTCTGCTACGTCGACTCCCCGCACGGCGTCGCCCTCATGGACGAGGCCCTGCGCGCCGCCGGCGCCCGGCGTCCCGTCGAGGTGGTGGTCGAGTTGGGCGCGGGCGACGGCGCACGCACCGGCGCCCGTACGGAGGCCGAGTGCGCCGCCGTCGCCGACGCGGTGGCCGCGACCGGCACGCTGCGCCTGGTGGGCGTCGCCGGATACGAGGGCGAGGTACCCGGAGCCGGCCTGGAGGCGGTACGCGGATGGCTGCGGCGCCTCACCGGCCTGGCTGTCGCCTTCGATACGGCGGGACGCTTCGAGGGGCTCGACGAGATCGTGGTCAGCGCGGGTGGCAGCGCCTGGTTCGACGCGGTCGCCGAAGCCTTCGCCGAGCTGCCCGAACTGTCGGCACCCACACTGAAGCTGCTGCGCTCGGGCGCGTACGTCTCCCATGACGACGGTCACTACCGCCACCTGACGCCGTTCAACCGGCAGCCCGACGAAGGAGGTCTCCAGGCCGCCTTCACGCTGTGGACGCAGGTCGTCTCCCGGCCGGAGGCGGGGCAGGCGTTCCTCAACGCCGGCAAGCGGGACGCCGCCTTCGACCTTCAGCTCCCCGAACCCCATGTGGTGCGGGGCATCGAAGGGACGGTGCGCTCCGCCGCGGGGCTCACCGTCACCGCGCTGAGCGACCAGCACGCGTGGCTGCGGGTGGACGAGGGCGTCGACCTGGAGGTCGGCGAGTGGGTGGGGCTCGGGATGTCCCACCCCTGCACCATGTTCGACAAGTGGCAGGTGATCCCCGTCGTCGAGGCCGACGGCACGGTCACCGATCTGATCCGCACCTTCTTCTGAGCTGCTGAGGCGCCCGCCATGGACACGGTCATTCGCGGCGCCCGCGTCGTCGACGGCACGGGCGCCCCCTCCTACCGGGCCGATGTCACCCTCCGCGAAGGCCGCATCCTCCGGATCTCCCTCGAGGGGGAGCCGCGCCCCGGCGGCACCCGCACCCTCGACGCCGACGGGCTCGCGCTGGCCCCCGGCTTCATCGATATGCACGCCCACTCGGACCTGGCGATCCTCCGCGACCCCGAGCACACCGCGAAGGCGGCCCAGGGGGTCACCCTGGAGGTGCTCGGCCAGGACGGGCTGTCGTACGCACCCACCGACGACGCCACCCTCGGCGCGATCCGCGAGGCCATCACCGGTTGGAACGGTGACGGCAGCGATATCGACTTCGACTGGCGCACGGTCGGCGGCTATCTGGACCGGATCGACCGGCAGGGCACAGCGGTCAATGCCGCGTATCTGATCCCGCAGGGCAGCGTCCGGATGCTGGCGATGGGCTGGGACGACCGCCCGGCAGCGCCCGACGAGCTCGCCACCATGAAGCGCCTGGTCGCCGAGGGGATGGCGCAGGGCGCGATGGGCATGTCGTCCGGTCTGACGTACACGCCCGGTATGTACGCCTCCGACGCTGAGCTGACCGAGCTGTGCCGGGTGGTGGCGGAGTACGGCGGCTACTACTGCCCGCATCACCGCTCGTACGGCGCCGGTGCGCTGGAGGCGTACTCGGAGATGGTGGCGCTCACCCACGAGGCGGGCTGCGCGCTCCATCTCGCGCACGCCACGATGAACTTCGGCGTCAACAAGGGCCGGGCCCCCGAGCTTCTCGCCCTCCTCGACGCAGCGCTCGCGGACGGCGCCGACATCACCCTGGACACCTACCCCTACACCCCGGGCTGCACCACGCTGGCCGCGATGCTGCCGAGCTGGGCCAACGAGGGCGGCCCGGAGGCGACGCTGGCGCGGCTGGCCGACCCGGCGACGGCGGCCCGTATCCGGCACGTCATGGAGGTGGAGGGTGCCGACGGCTGCCACGGGGTGCCGATCGAGTGGGACACCATCGAGATCTCGGGCGTCAGCAACCCGGAGCTGGCCGGCCATGTGGGCCGCACGGTCGCCGAGTCCGCGACGCTGCGCGGCGAGGAACCGTGGGAGACGGCACACCGGCTGCTGACCGAGGACCGGCTCGGCTCGACGATCCTGCAACACGTCGGCCACGAGGAGAACGTCCAGGCGATCATGCGGCACCGCGTGCACACCGGCGGCAGCGACGGCATCCTCCAAGGCGCCAAACCCCATCCCCGCGCCTACGGCACCTTCCCGCAGTACCTGGGCCGCTACGTACGCGAGTTGGGCATCCTCTCCCTCGAGGAGTGCGTCGCCCACCTCACCGGCCGCCCCGCAGCCCGCCTCCACCTCCCCGACCGCGGCCTGATCCGCGAGGGCCATCTGGCGGACCTGGTCCTCTTCGACCCGGAAACGGTCACGGCAACAGCCACCTTCGCCGAGCCGCGCTCCCTTCCGGTGGGCATCCCGTACGTCTTCGTCGCCGGCCACCCGGTGATCGACGACGGCCAACGCACGGACGTCCTCGCCGGACGGGCGGTACGGCGCACGGGGTGAGGGCTGCGCCCGCGGGGGGCTACGGGTGCTGGTAAGCCACCAACGAAATCCCCACGTAGTGGACGGCGAACGCGGCCAGTGTGAAGGAGTGGAAGACCTCGTGGAAGCCGAACCAGCGAGGTGAGGGGTTCGGGCGCTTGATGCCGTAGATGACGCCGCCGGCGCTGTAGAGGAGGCCGCCGACGATGACGCACACCAGCACCGCGATCCCGCCGGTCCGCATGAAGTCGGGCAGGAAGAAGACGGCGGCCCAGCCCATGGCGATGTAGCAGGGGGTGTAGAGCCAGCGGGGCGCGCCGACCCAGAAGACACGGAAGGCGATACCGAGACCGGCGGCTATCCAGATGCCCCACAGCAGCAGGTCGCCCCGCCCGTCGGGCAGCAGCAGGATCGTCAGCGGGGTGTAGGTACCCGCGATGATCAGGAAGATGTTCGCGTGGTCGAGCCGCCGCAGCACGGCGTTGATCCGGGGGCTCCAGTCACCGCGGTGGTAGAGCGCGCTGATCCCGAACAGCAGGCAGGCCGTCAATGTGTAGACGGCGCAGGCGATCCGGCCGCGCGTGCTGTCGGCGAGCGCGGTCAGGAACATGCCGGAGATCAGCACGGCGGGGAACATCCCCAGGTGCAGCCAGCCCCGCAGCTTGGGCTTGATGACCTGCGCCGCGGAGTGCGCCGAGGCGGACAGCCGGGCGGCGGCCGAGTGGTTGGCCGAGTGGTCGGCCGTGGCAGCGGCCGGGTGGGAGGACGAGGCATCGGCCGCGGGGGAGGCCGGATGCGGGACCGTGGGGGAGGCCGTGGGGGAGGCCGAGCAGGAGTCGGGCGAGGACGACGCGCCGGACGGTGGGGACGTCACGGCGGCGGGCTCCGAAGACGGGGACGCGGAGTCGGTCATCGGGCCATCGTACCCACGCACGTCCTCGACCTACGTGCCCGTAGGTTACGGCTCACAGCAGCAGGAATGACCCTGTGTGCCAGCTGGGAAGACCTTACGTGTCGACAGCCACACAACCCCCGTCTGGACAGACAACCATTCGCACCGCATGATCAGATGAGCATAAGCGGCACCGGATGAGCGACGAGACAAACTGCCACGAAAGCATCCGGGTCGCGGCCCCCAAGGGGCGCGCTGACAGTCGAAAAAACCCTCAAACGTCTGGAGCGATCGTGGCGCGCAGTTCTGCGGCTCCCCTCACCTCAGCCCCGTCTCCCTCGCACACTTCGGCCCCCGGGGACGCCCCCACCCGCCACCAGGAGCTGCTCTCCTGGGTCGGCGAAATCGCCGAGCTGACCCAACCCGACCGCGTCGTATGGTGTGACGGCTCCGAGGCCGAGTACGACCGTCTGTGCGAAGAGCTGGTCGCCAAGGGCACGTTCAGGAAACTCGACCCGGTCAAACGCCCCAACTCCTACTACGCCGCCTCCGACCCGTCCGACGTCGCCCGGGTCGAGGACCGCACCTTCATCTGCTCCGAGAAGGAGGCGGACGCGGGCCCCACGAACCACTGGAAGGACCCCGCGGAGATGAAGGCCGTCTTCGCCGGGGAACAGGGCATCTTCCGCGGTTCGATGCGCGGCCGCACCATGTACGTCGTCCCGTTCTGCATGGGCCCGCTCGGCTCTCCGCTCTCCGCGCTCGGTGTGGAGATCACCGACTCCGCGTACGTGGCCGTCTCCATGCGCACGATGACGCGGATGGGCAGCGCGGTGCTCGAAGAGCTCGGCGAGGACGGCAACTTCGTCAAGGCCGTGCACACCCTCGGCGCCCCGCTCGCCGAAGGCGAGGAGGACGTACCCTGGCCGTGCAACTCGACCAAGTACATCTCGCACTTCCCCGAGACCCGCGAGATCTGGTCCTACGGCTCCGGCTACGGCGGTAACGCGCTGCTCGGCAAGAAGTGCTACGCGCTGCGCATCGCCTCCGTGATGGCGCGCGACGAGGGCTGGCTGGCCGAGCACATGCTGGTGCTCAAGCTGACGCCGCCGCGCGGTGAAGCCAAGTACGTGGCTGCGGCGTTCCCGTCCGCCTGCGGCAAGACGAACCTGGCCATGCTCCAGCCCACCGTCCCCGGCTGGACGGTCGAGACGATCGGCGACGACATCGCCTGGATGCGGTTCGGCGAGGACGGCCGCCTCTACGCCATCAACCCGGAGGCGGGCTTCTTCGGTGTGGCCCCCGGCACCGGCGAGGACACCAACGCCAACGCCATGAAGACCCTGTGGGGCAACGCGGTCTTCACCAACGTCGCGCTCACCGACGACAACGACGTGTGGTGGGAGGGCATGACGGAGGAGCTGCCCGCTCACCTCACCGACTGGAAGGGCAACGACTGGACGCCGGAGTCAGGGACCCCGGCTGCCCACCCCAACGCGCGGTTCACCGTCCCCGCAGGACAGTGCCCGATCATCGCCCCCGAGTGGGAGGACCCGCGCGGTGTGCCGATCTCGGCCATCCTCTTCGGCGGCCGGCGCGCCTCCGCCGTCCCGCTGGTGACCGAGTCCTTCGACTGGCAGCACGGCGTCTTCCTCGGCGCGAACGTCGCCAGCGAGAAGACCGCCGCCGCCGAGGGCAAGGTCGGCGAGCTGCGCCGGGACCCGTTCGCGATGCTGCCCTTCTGCGGCTACAACATGGGCGACTACTTCGCCCACTGGCTGGAGGTCGGCGAAGGTGCCGACGCCGCCAAGCTGCCGAAGATCTACTACGTCAACTGGTTCAAGAAGGACGAGAACGGAAAGTTCGTCTGGCCCGGCTTCGGCGAGAACAGCCGGGTGCTCAAATGGATCGTCCAGCGGCTGAACGGGGAGGTCGAGGGCGTCGAAACCCCCATCGGCCTCCTGCCGCGGAAGGAGGACCTCGACACCGAGGGGCTCGGCCTGTCCGAGGCCGAACTGGACTTCGTCCTCGCGGTCGACAAGGACGTCTGGCGCGACGAAGCGGCGCTCGTCCCCGAGCACTTGAACACCTTCGGTGACCACACGCCGCGTGCCCTGTGGGACGAGTACCAGGCCCTGGTAGAGCGCCTGGGCTGACGCCCCACCCCCGCTTGTGGGCAATCGTTCCGCGGGGCGGAACGGGTGGGCACAAGCGGGCCCGCAGCCGCGCACCGGCCGCACCCCGCACCACAGCGTTGGCGCCCTTCGGGTGCGGCCCGGTGGCCGGTGGCTGCGCTTGCCCACCCTGCGCCCCTGGCGCAGACTGCCCAAGCGCAGCGAGGAGCTGCTCCGCTAAACGAGGACGCCCTCCGCACCCGCGTGGGCCTCGATGCGTTCCGTCATCAGTGCGGCGACCGCCTCGTCGCCGCGGGTGTCGGCGACAGCCAACGCGTTACCCGCGAGGGTGTGGGCCCGCGTGTGGAGGGAGGCGACATGCGCGGCGTCGTCCCGCACAGCGGACGGCGCCGCCCGCAACGGCGCCCTCCCGCCGGAAAGCCGGCCCGCATGGGCGGCGAGCTCCGCGGCGGCGGCGTCCAGCGAAGCGGAAGGCGTCAGCGCCCGCAGCTCGTCCGTCACGGTCAACAACGCGGTCAGGTGCCCCGCCAGGCGGATGTCCAGCTCTTCCTCGCGGGTGCGCCGCGGCAGTCCGGACTGGGTGCTCTCGGCCACGGTGTGGACCGACTTGGTGCGGATCGGTTCGTACATGGACGGCCTCCTGATGCATTCAGGAGGTCATCCTAACTTAGACACCGTCTAAAGTTGTCCCGCATTCATGAAGCGGCTACAGATGATCACAAGCAGTCACGGCTGGCTGTAGCCGTCCAGGAAGCGGCCGATCCTGGTCACCGCATCGCGCAGTTCGGTCACGCCGGGCAGATTGACGATCCGGAAGTGATCGGGTTCGGGCCAGTTGAACCCGGTACCGTGGACGATCATGATCTTCTCGGCCCGCAGCAGGTCGATCACCATCTGCCGGTCGTCCTTGATCTTGTACACCTTCGGGTCGAGCCGCGGAAACGCGTAGATCGCACCCTTGGGCCGTACGCAAGTGACGCCCGGGATCTGCGTCAGCAGCTCGTACGCCGCATCCCGCTGCTCGCACAGCCGGCCGCCCGGCAGCACGAGGTCCTCGATCGACTGCCGTCCGCCCAGCGCGGCGGCGACCGCGTGCTGTGCGGGCATGTTCGCGCACAGCCGCATGTTGGCGAGGATCGTCAGGCCCTCGATATAGCTCTCGGCGTGCGCCTTGGGCCCGCAGACCGCGAGCCAGCCGCTGCGGTAGCCGGCGACCCGGTAGGACTTGGACAGGCCGTTGAACGTCAGCGTCAGCAGGTCGGGCGCTACGAGAGTGGTCGGGGTGTGCGTGGCGTCGTCGTAGAGGATCTTGTCGTAGATCTCGTCGGAGCACACGACCAGGCCGTGGCGGCGGGCGATGTCGGTGAGGCCGCGCAGGACCTCCTCGTCGTAGACCGCTCCGGTGGGGTTGTTGGGGTTGATGATGACGAGCGCCTTGGTGCGATCGGTGATCTTGCGCTCGACGTCCGCCAGATCGGGCATCCAGTCGGACTGCTCGTCACATCGGTAGTGCACTGCGGTGCCGCCCGCCAGCGAGACCGAGGCGGTCCACAGGGGGTAGTCGGGCGCGGGGACCAGCACCTCGTCGCCGTCGTCCAGCAGCGCCTGCATCGACATCTGGATCAGCTCGGAGACGCCGTTGCCCAGATAGATGTCGTCGACCGACAGCTCGATGCCCTGCTTCTGGTAGTGCTGCATCACGGCTCGGCGGGCCGAGAGCAGGCCCTTCGCATCGCCGTAGCCGTGCGCGGTCCCGACGTTGCGCAGCATGTCCTCGAGGATCTCCGGCGGGCAGTCGAAGCCGAACGCAGCCGGGTTCCCGGTGTTGAGCTTGAGGATCTGATGCCCTGCTGCCTCCAGCCGCGTCGCCTCCTCCAGGACCGGGCCCCGGATCTCGTAACAGACGTTGGCGAGCTTCGTCGACTGGATGACGTGCATAGCGCCACCCTACGGGCGCCGCTGAACGGCCGCTTCGTGTTTTCCCTCACCTCGGGGACCCCCGCCCCGGCGACCTCGGAGACGAGTATTGACAGTGTCTCCCATTTGAGAGTTACTGTCACCACGCTCGAAGGAAAGGGGCAGCCCCATGACCACCGCACCCCGCAGCACGGCACGCCGGTGGTGGGCACTGGGCGCGCTCGGCGCCTGCATGCTCACGCTCGGTTTCGACCTGACGATCCTGAACGTCGCACTGCCCGAGATGGCGTCCCAACTGCACGCCGACACCGGTGACATGCAGTGGATCGTCGACGCGTACGTCGTCGTCTTCGCCGCGACGATGCTGCCCGCCGGTCTTCTCGGCGACCGCTACGGCCGCCGCCGGCTGCTGATGGTCGGGCTCGCTGTCTTCGTCGTCGGCTCGCTGCTGGGCACTCTCGCCGACCGGCCCGGCTGGGTGATCGCGGCCCGCGCCGGGATGGGGCTGGGCGCAGCGCTGGTCTCGCCCCTGGTGTTGTCCGTGCTGCCGCCGCTCTTCCCGGACGAGAAGGAGCGCACCAAGGCCATCGGAGTGGTGACAGCGGCCGTCGCGGGCGGGATGCCGCTCGGGCCGATCGTCGGCGGCTGGCTGCTGGACCACTACTGGTGGGGCTCGGTCTTCCTCGTCAACGTCCCGCTGGCAGCGCTCGGCATCCTCGCCTGCCTGCTCCTGCTGCCCGAGTCCCGCGACCCGTCGGCCCCCCGCGTCGATCCGCTGAGCGGCGCGCTGGGCGTCGCCGGACTCGCCGCGCTCGTCTTCGCGATCATCGAGGGCCCGACGCGTGGCTGGGGCGATCCGCTGGTTGTGGGGCTCTTCCCCGGCTCGGCGCTGCTGCTGGCGGGCCTGCTGCTGCGTGAGCGGCGCTCGGGGCAGCGCGGGGCCCGGCCGATGCTCGACCTCACGCTGCTGCGCGCCCCCGGATTCCGCTGGAGCGCGCTGACGGTGACGCTGGTGACGATGGTGCTGGCAGGACTGCTGTTCATCGTCCCGCAGTACCTCCAGGCGGTCCTCGGCCATGACGCGCTCGGCACCGGTGTGCGGCTGCTGCCGATGATGGCCGGGATCGTGGTCGCGGCCCGCGCTGCCGGACCGCTGGCCGGGAAGCTGGGGCCGCGGCCGGTGATCAGCGCGGGGCTCACCACGCTCGCGTTCGCCGCGTTCCTCGGCGCCCGTACCGGCACCGCCGACGGCTACCCGATGGCCGCCACCTGGCTGACGATCACCGGGCTCGGCGCCGGTCTGGCCATGGTGCCCGCCATGGATGCGGCCCTCGCCGCGCTACCCGCCGACCGCACCGGCAGCGGCTCGGGGCTGCTGATGACGGTTCGGCAGATGGGCACGGCGCTCGGCATCGCACTGCTGGGGAGCCTGCTCGCCCAGACATACGCGACGCGGCTGGACGTGGACCGGGAGGCGATGGGCCCACGCGCAGCGGCAGCGGCGGAGGATTCGGTCGTCTCCGCGCACCTGATCGCCGACAGGCTCGGCCTGCCGCGGCTCGCGGACGCCGCCGACACCGCCTTCCTGGCCGGGATGAGCCAGGTGCTGCTGCTGTGCGGGGCGGCGGCGATGGCAGGCGCGCTGCTGCTGGTGGCCACCCCCGGCGCGCTGCCGCGGCGGCACCGGCCCGACACCGGCAGCGTCCCGGAGATGGCCCTGCCCGGGGACGATGCCCGACAATGAGATCCATGTCCCCCGCACGTACAGATTCCCCCGACGACACCGCCGCGGACGCAGAGCTTCCCCCGGCCAAGCCGAGCCTGCGTGAACGCAAGAAGATCCAGACCCGCCAGGCCATCCGGCGGTCCGCCTACCGCCTCTTCGAGGAACAGGGGTACGACGCCACGCCCGTCGACCAGATCGCCGAAGAGGCGGAGGTCTCCCCCAGCACGGTCTTCCGCTACTTCCCCACCAAGGAAGACATCGTGCTGACCGACGAGTACGACCCGCTGATCGAGCAGGCGCTGCGGGAGCGACCACCGGGTGAGCCGCCGGTCGCCGCGCTGCGCGAGGCGCTGCACGCCTCGATCGCCCGCATCTACCAGGCCGACGCCGCCGAGACCGTCCAGCGCATCCGCCTCATCCGGGAGGTGCCCGCACTGCGCGGCCGGATGAGCGAGCAATCCGCCGAGACGGCCTGGCTGCTGAGGCGCGCCCTCGCCGAGCGCACCGGCCGCTCCGAGGACGATCTCGAACTGCGTATCGTGACCGGCGCCATGCTCGGGGCCCTGACGGAGGCCATGTACTCCTGGGTGGACACCGGCATGACGGGCACGCTGGAAGACCTGCACGCCCTGGTGACCCGCGCGCTGGCCGTACTGGAACGCGGCCTGACGCTGTAGGGGGTGCGCCCCAAGGGGCGCGGGGAACTGCGCGACGAGCCACAACCAACCCGCAGCCCGCTAGCGTCGGACAGGGGCACCCCCTCATCGTCACTCGCGCAAGGCGGCCTCCAGCACCTCGGGGTCCGTCACCGGTGCGGCGCACACGAAGCCGCGGCACACATAGGCGGCGGGCTGTCCCTCCACCAATTCCCGGTCCCGCAGCAGCGGAACGTCGGACGTACCCGGAGCGCCCACGGCGATCACCGCGCCGGGTGCGCCGGACAGCAGGGCGGCCCGGTGCAGCGCGCCGAAGCGCTCCTCGCCCACCACGGCGACCTCACGCGGCCCGTCCAGCAACGCCTCGCCGACGGCGAGCCCCCAGCCGATGAACCGGGGCGCCCGTGAGGCGAGTTCGCGGACGACGCCGAGGGCCTGCTCGGCGGCCTCCCGGTACCGGTGGTCCCCGGTGTAGGCGCCGTATGTGAGCAGCGCACCGGCGGCGGCGTTCCACCCGGAGGGCACCGCGTTGTCGGTGGGGTCCTGGGGGCGCCGGATCAGCTGTTCGGCGTCGTCGGCCGTGTCGTACAGCGTGCCGTCCTCACCGGCGAACCGCTCCCGCACGGTGTCCAGCAGCAGGCCCGCGCGGTTGAGCCACTCCGCTTCGCCGGTCACCGCGTACAGCGTCAGCCAGCCCTCCGCGGTGTCGGCGTAGTCCTCCAGCACGCCCGCGCTGCCGCCGGGGACCCCGTTGCGGGAGGTGCGCACCAGTCGGCGCCCCTCGTCGAGGGTGTGCACCTCGGCGAGCAACCGGGCGGCGCCCACGGCGGCCTCGACAAGATCGGGCCGTTCGAAGTAGGCGCCGGTCTCGGCGAGCGCGGCGACGGCCAGGCCGTTCCAGGCGGTGACGACCTTGTCGTCGCGCTCGGGCCGGGGCCGCGCAGCACGCGCCTCGAACAGCCTGCGCCGTACGGACTCGAAGCGGGTGGCGTCCGTCAGCGGAGACTCGCGGTCCGGGAGCTGGAGCACCGAGGCACCGCCCTCGAAGGTGCCCTCGTCGGTGACGTGGAAGCACTCGGCGGCCAGCCGCGCGTCGGCCTCGCCCAGCACCTCGGCCAGCTGCGCCGGGGTCCATACGTAGTAGGCGCCCTCGGCGTGGCCGCCGTGCCCGTCGTCGCTGTCGGCGTCCAGCGCGGAGGCGAAGCCGCCCTCGGCGGTGCCCAGTTCACGGACCAGGAAGTCCGCCGTCTCCAGGGCGACCCGGCGGGCCCGCTCCATACCGGTGGTACGCCACAGATGCGCGTAGACGCGGCACAGCAGCGCATTGTCGTACAGCATCTTCTCGAAGTGCGGAACGACCCACTCCGCATCCACGGAGTAGCGGGCGAACCCGCCTCCGAGCTGGTCGTAGATGCCGCCCCGGGCCATCGCCTCGCACGTCGCCTCGACCATCTGCAGCGCGCCCTCGGAGCCGGTGCGGGCGTGGTGCCGCAGCAGGAATTCAAGCACCATCGACGGCGGGAACTTCGGTGCGCCGCCGAACCCTCCCCGCCGGGCGTCGAAGTCCTTGGTCAGCCCGAGCAGCGCGGCGCCCATCTCCTCGGCACCGGGGATCTGCGGCGCGCCCAGCCGGATGCTGCGCCCGGCCAGATCGGCGCTGATCCGGGAGGCGACATCGGCCACCTCCTCGCGCCGGTCCTGCCACGCGGTCCGCACACCCTCCAGGATCTGCCGGAAGGAGGGCATACCGTGCCGCGGCTCCGGAGGAAAGTACGTCCCGAAGTAGAACGGTTCGGCGTCCGGCGTCAGAAACACCGTCATCGGCCAGCCGCCCTGCCCGGTCGCCGCCTGGACGGCCTCCATGTAGACCGCGTCCACGTCCGGCCGCTCCTCGCGGTCCACCTTCACGCTGACGAAGTTCTCGTTCATCAGCCGCGCCGTCGCCTCGTCCTCGAAGCTCTCGTGCGCCATCACATGACACCAGTGGCAGCTCGCATACCCCACGCTGAGCAGCACCGGCACCCCGCGCCGCCGCGCCTCCGCGAACGCCCCCTCCCCCCAGGGCCACCATTCGACGGGGTTCTCCGCGTGCTGGAGCAGATACGGAGAGGTCTCTTCCGCGAGTCGATTCGCCATACGGCCATGGTGACGCACACCCCCGACACCTGCCGCTACAGGTCACCGGGTCTACAGGTCGTCGACCGCCGTGAGGTCGATGTCGATGTCGAACGGCTCGTCCAGCGTGAGCCGGCCGTGGAAGTTGCCGCGCAGGGTGTAGCCCTTGGCGACGGGGTCCAGCTCGTAGACTCGTACAACGGGATGCATGCTCTCCCCGGCGCGCTCCACCAGCCAGAAGTGCGGGATGCCTGCGGCAGCGTACTTGCGGGGCTTGGTGTCCCGGTCCCGCGCCTCGGAGTCCGGCGAGACGACCTCGACGGCGAGGACGACATCGGTGGCCAAGTAGCTCGTCTGGTCAGGGCCGACCACCGCCTCGGCCCGGACGACGGAGACGTCGGGTTCGGGGCCGTTGCGGCGGTTGAGGACCACCGTCATCTCCCGCTTCACACGGAGCCGGGCCCGGGGCGCGGTGGCGCGGAGCCCGCTCACCAGCAGGTCGATCACGTCCGCGTGGAAGTTACGTTGCGGGCTCACGAAAACCAGGCTCCCGTCGATCAGCTCGGTGTGCGGCGGGAGGTCGGGCAGGGTCAGCAGGTCGTCCACGGTGTAGCCGTCCGGCGGCGGCACCGGCCAAGTGATCCCATCGAGCTGGGGAGCCGGTTCAGCGGTCATGGTTCCTCCCATGGGTGGGATCCTGCACGCCCCCTCACGGTACCGGGGCACCTCCACACAGCCGCCACTCGAAGGAGTGAGCGACGCCCCTCAGTGCGGGGCCCGGTCGCCGCCGGTCGATTCCCAGCCGGCGACCGCGAGGGCGCGGTAGGCGGTGTAGGAGGCGGCGGGGTCGCCCTCGTCGACCCAGGGGACGGCGCCGACGTGGCCGTCGACGGCGGCGAGGGCTTCCATGGCTTCGCCGTATCGTTCGGCGCGGACGAGGAACCAGACGAGCAGGTGCAGTACGTGGGGGCGTACCGGGTGGTCGTCCTCGACCTGGTCAACGGCGTACTCGGCGGCCTCGATGGCCTTGCTGATCTCCTCGCTCCGGTAGAGGCCGCGGACCATGTTCACCTCGGGCAGGTGGTCGTAGGCCGCGAACAGCGGGAGTGCGGGCAGCAGCGAGCCCTCGGGGGCCTGGGCTGCGGCGGTGCGGGCGAAGGTGTCGGCCTGCTCCTTGGAGCCCATCCCCTTCGCCGACCGGTAGGGCAGCGCCGCGAGGTGGGCGCCCATGTGGTCGGGTGCCAGCCGGCGGACGGTGTCCCACAGCGACTCGAAGTCGGCCTCGCGATAGCTGAGGTGGCGGGCGATGAACAGCTCGGTGATGTACGGCGTCGGGTCGGCGGGCGCCAGCTTCGCGGCGTCGTGCGCCACCTTGCGCGCCTCCTCGAGGATGATGCGGTGATCGCCGGAGCCGGAGTCCGTCAGCGCCTGGAAGACCAGGAACTGTGCGTACACCTGCGCGCCCCCGTGGTCGCGCGGCTGCTCGGCGCGCCACTCCCGCAGCCACCGCGCGTCCCGTACCTGCGCGGCCTGCTGTTCCTTGCTGAAGGACACCACGTCCGGCGGCCCGTCCACGCCCGTGGTGGAGCCGTGCGCCCGGGAGCGCGCCAGCTCCATCGCCGCGGCGCCCGCCAGAGACTGCACGCGCTGCCAGCGCAGCTCGTACTCGTCGCCGGTGAAGGCCAGCAGCCGCGCCACCGGCTGCCAGTCCTGGGTGCGCTGGGCCTCCTCCAGCGCCTCGACCAGTTCCCGGTCCGGTCCGGGCAGCCGTACGTCGAGCTGGTCGGAGGGGACGAAGCCGTACCCGGCCGTCGGGTCGAGCGCCTGGGTCAGCCCCCGCGTGCCGTCCTGCTGCAGCCGCCTGCGGCGCATCGCCGGATAGACGGCCACACCGAAGATGGCGACGAGTGCGATCAGGAAAAGCAGGGCTTCCATGGCGTCGGATCTCCACGCTGTGACGGGCTGGGGGCACCTCCCGGCCGGAATCCCCCAGCTACCGCTGGGAGGTGCCCCCGGGGGATGCTGGGTCGGGGCCGTACGGAGGGCGAGGCTTGCCGCACGCCCCACTCCACCGTACGGCCCACTAGTCTCGCCCTCATGAGTGAGCAGCGCGACAACGGCATGGGCAGCGGGGCGGAGAGCACCGCGGAGTCCCCGCAGCAGACACAGCACGGCTTCGAGACCCTCGCCATCCATGCGGGGCAGGCCGCCGACGAGAGCACGGGGGCGGTCGTACCGCCCATCCACCAGGTCTCCACCTACAAACAGGACGGCGTCGGCGGGCTGCGCGGCGGCTACGAGTACAGCCGCTCCGCGAACCCGACCCGCACCGCGCTGGAGGAGAACCTTGCGGCGCTGGAGGGCGGCAGGCGCGGGCTGGCGTTCGCCTCCGGTCTGGCCGCCGAGGACTGCCTGCTGCGCACGCTGCTCACCCCCGGCGACCATGTGGTCATCCCCGACGACGCGTACGGCGGCACCTTCCGGCTCTTCGCGCGGGTCGCCGAGCGGTGGGGCGTGCAGTGGTCGGTTGCCGACTCCTCCGACCCGGCCGCCGTACGGGCCGAACTGCGCGAGCGCACCAAGGCCGTCTGGGTGGAGACTCCCTCCAACCCGCTGCTGGGCATCACCGACATCGCGGCGGTCGCCCAGGTGGCGCACGAGGCGGGCGCGCGGCTCGTCGTCGACAACACCTTCGCCAGCCCCTATCTCCAGCAGCCGCTCGCGCTCGGCGCCGATGTCGTCGTGCACTCGACGACGAAGTACATGGGCGGCCACTCCGACGTGGTGGGCGGCGCGCTGGTCGTCACCGACCCCGCGCTCGGCGACGAACTGGCCTTCCACCAGAACGCGATGGGCAGTATCGCCGGGCCGTTCGACTCCTGGCTGGTGATGCGCGGCATCAAGACGCTGGGCGTCCGGATGGACCGGCACGGGGAGAACGCGGCCCGCGTGGTGCAGCTGCTGACCGCGCACCCGAAGGTCACCGAGGTCTTCTACCCCGGGCTGCCCACGCACCCGGGGCACGAGATCGCCGCCAAGCAGATGCGGGGCTTCGGCGGGATGGTGTCCTTCCGGGTCGCGGGCGGCGAGGAGGCTGCCGTACGGGTGTGCAACCGGGCGCAGCTGTTCACGCTGGGTGAGTCACTCGGTGGTGTCGAGTCCCTGATCGAGCACCCGGGCCGGATGACCCACGCCTCGGTGGCGGGCTCCGCGCTGGAGGTCCCGGCGGATCTGGTCCGCCTCTCGGTGGGCATCGAATCGGCGGACGACCTGCTGGCGGACCTGACCCAGGCGCTGGACTGACGGCGCTGGACCGACCCCTTTCCGGGGTCGCTTTGCCGGATCGGCCCCCTCGCCGCTCACCAGCCAACCGCCGGTGACGTCGTCGTCGGGGGCGGCTCCGACCAGGGGCGGGCGGTGAGGGACCAGACGCCGAGCGCCAGCAGCCCCGCCAGCACCCCTGCCCACAGTGCCGTGAGCAGTATCCGGCGCCGCCGCAGCAGGCGGGCCCCGTCCGCGAGGGCCCGCTCCGCGAGATCGGCGGGCACGGGCTCGGCGGTGCGCTGGGCCAGCAGGCGCCGCACCTCGGCCTCCTTGCGGTCAGGCAGGCTCATGCGCGGCCTCCGCGACCTCTCGGGGACGGCTGAGTACCGTCGCCATGGCGCGGGTGTGCAGCGCGCGCACCCGCTCGACCGGGAGGCCGAGCCCCGCGGCGACCTGTTCCTCGGCCACGCCTTCGTACAGCCGTAGCACCAGCACCAGCCGCTCCTGCGGGGTCAGCACCCCCAGCAGTCCGCCCCGCGGGCGGCGGTGGCGCCAGCCGGTATGGGCGAAGCGGGCCGCCAGCGTCAGCCGGGTGCGGTCATAGGGGTCCTCACCGCGCAGCCGGCCCCAGTCGGCACGCGTCCGCGCGAGCGCCCACACCAGCAGCCGCTCCGCCTCGGGCGCGGCGCCGGGGGGCTCGGTGGTCAGCAGCGTTGCGGCATGCAGCAGTCGGCCACCCGCGCCCGCGACGAACGCCTCGAACTCCCGGGCGCGGAGGCGCTCCTGCCGTGCCTGACGCTCTCGCACGCCGCCTCCCGTGCCGCCTATAGGACGGCAGGCGGACAGATCAAATCAAGAGGCGCGTCAGGGACTCGGTCCCCCGGTAGCAGGACTTGTCACGAACCGTCTCGCCAGGAGACGGCCCCGTCAGGAGCCGGGCGTGGGGGGCTGCGCGAGACTGCTCGGGTTCAGTTCGAGCATCGACTTGTTGAAGCGGGTCAGCAGCTGGCAGAACGTCCCGCGTTCCTCGTCCGTCCAGTCCTTGGTGATGAGCTGCATCAGATTGCGGCGCGAGGAGCGCACCTCCTCCAGCCGCGCCTGACCGCGCGGCGAGAGCTGGAGAACGACGGCGCGCCCGTCCTCGGGGTGCGAGGTCCGCTTGACCAGGCCGGACTCGACGAGCGGTGCGACCTGCCGGGTCACCGTCGAGGAGTCGATGCCCATGCCGGCGGCGAGCGCCTTGACGCCCATCGGACCCTCCTGGTCGAGGCGATTGAGCAGGAGGTAGGCCGCGCGGTCCATGGAGTTGCGGGCCTGCCCGAGCCCGCCGAGCCGGGTCTGCTCCGCGCGGCGCGCGTACACGGCCAGCTGGTGCTGCATGGCGTCCAGCACGGCGGTTCCGGAAGCGGCGTCGGGGGCGGCTGAGGCGGTGGCACCGTCGTCGGCAGGCACCGCGGGTTCGTTGTCCGGCGCGTCTGGGGTGTCTGTCGTCATGTCCGGGTGCGTGGGCATGGCAGGTGCGCTCACTTCGTCGGTCTGCGGGATTTTTTGTGGAGTTTTGACAGTTTTGGGGTGGTCTATTGGGTGCATCGACCTGAGGTGGTGGCCACAGAGTACGCGGAGCAGACCGAGGACGTACCTCCAGTGCACAAACCAGTGACGCGGACCACCCCCGCCCGCCTGCCCTTCCGCCCGCGCCCCGTCCGCCTGCCCGCCCGTTCACCGGCTGCCAGACTGGCGGAATGGTCACCAGTGCAACCCCCTCCGCCCCCTCCCAGCACCGCGAACTCCCCGTCTCGCTGGACGACGTACGCCTCGCCCAGAAGACCCTCGCCGGGGTCGCCCGTACGACGGCCATCGAGGGCAGCCGGCACCTCTCCTCGCTGGTCGGTTCGCCCGTTCACCTCAAGTGCGAGAACCTCCAGCGCACCGGGTCGTTCAAGCTGCGCGGCGCGTACGTACGGATCGCCGGGCTCTCGCCCGAGGAGCGGCGGCGCGGCGTGGTCGCCGCGAGCGCGGGCAACCACGCGCAGGGCGTCGCACTGGCTGCCTCCCTGCTCGGGGTGACCTCCACGGTCTTCATGCCGGTGGGAGCGCCGCTGCCGAAGGTCGCGGCCACCCGCGAGTACGGGGCCCGGGTGCGGATGCACGGCCAGGTCGTGGACGAGACGCTGGAGGCCGCCAAGGAGTACGCGCACGCCACCGGCGCCGTCTTCATCCACCCCTTCGACCACCCGCACGTGGTGGCGGGCCAGGGCACGCTGGGCCTGGAGCTGCTGGAGCAGTGCCCCGAGGTGCGGACCGTCGTGGTGGGCGTCGGCGGCGGCGGACTGCTCGCCGGGATGGCGGTGGCCATCAAGTCACTGCGCCCGGACGTGCGGCTGATCGGGGTGCAGGCCGAGGGGTCGGCCGCGTATCCGCCGTCGCTGCGGGCCGGGCGCCCGGTGGCGCTGGAGTCGGTCGCGACGATGGCGGACGGCATCAAGGTCGGCAAGCCCGGGAACGTGCCGTTCGAGATCATCCGCACCCTGGTCGACGACATCCGTACGGTCTCTGAAGACGCCCTCTCCAGCGCGCTGTTGCTCTGCCTGGAGCGGGCCAAGCTGGTCGTGGAGCCCGCCGGGGCGAGCTCGGTGGCGGCAGTGCTCTCGGCGCCGCACAGCTTCGAGGGCCCGGTCGCCGCGGTGCTCTCTGGCGGCAACGTCGACCCCCTGGTCATGCAGCGGACGCTGCGGCACGGCATGGCGGCGGCCGGGCGCTATCTGTCGCTGCGGCTGCGCCTCTCGGACCGGCCGGGGGCGCTCGCGGCGCTGCTGGGGGAGCTGTCGGTGATGGACGCCAACGTGCTGGACGTGAGCCATGTGCGGACCGATCCGCGGCTCGGCCTGGACGAGGTGGAAGTGGAGCTGCATCTGGAGACGAAGGGGCCCGAACACTGCGTCGAGGTCGCCTCCGGGCTGCGCGCGGCGGGTTACACGGTCATGAGCTGACGGGCGCGGGGTACCCGGCGCCGGACGCGGACTATCGCGTATTGCTTGACGCGATACATCGCGTCACTTCATACTGCTGTGCGACAGGGCTCAAGCTCTGCAGCGCATCCGTACATGCCGGAATTGACCGGCAGATCTAGCATCTTCGTAGAGCTTCACGCTCCACACTCTGGGAGTCCATCCATGCCAGGTGCCATTTACGCCGAGGGTCTGGTGAAGACCTTCGGCGAGGTGAGGGCTCTGGACGGCGTCGATCTCGACGTCCCCGAATCCACCGTGCTCGGCCTGCTGGGGCCGAACGGCGCGGGCAAGACCACCGCGGTCCGAGTGCTGACCACACTCCTGCAACCCGACGCGGGCACGGCCGTCGTCGCCGGTGTCGACGTGCTCAAGAACCCCACGGCGGTGCGCCGTTCGATCGGGCTCTCGGGCCAGTTCGCCGCCGTCGACGAATATCTGACCGGCCGCGAGAATCTGCAAATGGTCGGGCAGCTCTACCAGATGTCCGCACGCGACGCGAAGAAGCGGGCGAACGAACTGCTGGAGCGCTTCAACCTGGCCGACGCCGCGGACCGTACGGCCAAGACGTATTCGGGCGGCATGCGCCGCCGCCTCGACCTGGCGGCCGCGCTGGTCGTCAGCCCGCCCGTGATGTTCATGGACGAGCCGACCACGGGCCTCGACCCGCGCAACCGGCAGCAGTTGTGGGAGGTCATCGAGGAACTGGTGGCCGGCGGTACGACGCTGCTGCTGACGACGCAGTATCTGGAGGAGGCCGACCGGCTCGCGCACGACATCGCCGTCGTCGACCACGGCAAGGTCATCGCCCGCGGCACCTCCGACCAGCTCAAGGCCCAGACCGGCGGCGAGCGCATCGAGGTCGTCGTCCACGAGCGCGAGCACATCCCCGCGGCGGGGGAGATCCTCGACAGTCACGCGCTGCGCGGAACGGCGTGCGAGGGCTGCACCGTCGAGCAGCACACCCGCAAGCTGACCGTCCCGGTCACCGGCGGCGCCAAGCTGCTGGCCGAGGTCATCAGGGAGCTGGACGCGCGCGGTATCGAGATTGACGACATCGGCCTGCGCCGCCCCACCCTCGACGACGTCTTCATCTCCCTGACGGGCCATGCCGCCGAGAGCGAGCGGGAGGCGCAAACCGCCGATCCGAACACACCCGAGGACGAGCCGGTGGAAGCCGTCCAGCACACGCCCGAGTCCGAGGAGGCCGCGAAGTGAGCGCCACAGCACAGGCGGCGGCGCCGACAGCCCCCAACGGGCGCGGTGGCATCGCCCAGTCGATATCCGACTCGCTCGTGATGGCCAAGCGCAACCTGATACGCATGGTGCGCATACCCGAGGTCGTCATCTTCGGACTGATCCAGCCGATCATGTTCGTGGTGCTGTTCAGCTACGTCTTCGGCGGCTCGATCAAAGTGCCCGGCGCCGGGACGGACCCCGGCTCCTACCGCGAGTTCCTGATGGCGGGCATCTTCGCGCAGACCGTCACCTTCGCGACGGCGGGCGCCAGCGCCGGTATCGCCGAGGACATGCACAAGGGCCTCGTCGACCGGTTCCGCTCGCTGCCGATGACCCGCGGCGCCGTGCTGACCGGTCGCACCATCGCCGACCTCGTACAGACGGCGCTGACGCTGGTCGTTCTGGCCATCGTGGCGGCACTCGTCGGCTGGGCGCCGCACGACGGCCTCCTCGAAGCCCTCGCCGGCTTCGGACTGCTGCTGCTGCTCGGCTATGCGTTCACCTGGATCGGCGCGCTGATCGGACTCTCCGTACGCACTCCCGAGGCCGCCACCTCCGGCGGGCTGATCTGGCTGTTCCCGCTGACCTTCATCTCCGTCGCGTTCGTGCCCTCGCAGAACATGCCGACGTTCCTCCAGCACGTAGCGGAATGGAACCCGTTCAGCGCGACGGTGGTCGCCTGCCGCGAGCTGTTCGGCAACCTGCCCCCCGGCTACCCGGTCCCGGACGCCTGGCCGATGCAGCACCCGGCGTTGGCCTCGCTGATCTGGTCCGTCGCCATCGTGGTGGTCTTCCGCACCCTGGCGGTCCGCAAGTACCGCTCGGCGACGGCGTAAGCCCCGACCCCCGACCCCCGGCCTCACGAACGGCGGACACCCCGGACATCGAGAACGGCGGACGGCCCGCGCAGCTGCGCGGGCCGTCCGCCGTCGGTTGATGAGGACGCTTCCCGGCCGGGGCCCGGGGAGGGTCCGCCGTCGGCCCGGCAAGGCTAGGGCCGGTAGGGATCAGCCCTGGTAGGGCTTGGCCTCCAGGATGCGGACCGAGGCCATCTTGCCGTTCGGCAGCTCGTACTCGGCGTCCTGACCGACCTTCTTGCCCATCACGCCGGAGCCCAGGGGCGACTGCGGAGAGTAGGTCTCGATGTCCGAGCTGGCGTATTCGCGGGACGCCAGGAGGAAGGTGATGGTGTCGTCCTCGTCACCGTCGAAGGCGATCTTGACCACCATGCCGGGCTCGACCACACCGTCGTCCGCCGGAGCCTCACCGACCTTGGCGTTCTCCAGGAGCTGCTGAAGCTGCCGGATCCGCAGCTCCTGCTTGCCCTGCTCCTCCTTGGCCGCGTGGTACCCGCCGTTCTCGCGGAGGTCGCCCTCCTCGCGAGCCGCCTCGATCTTCTTGGAGATCTCGGTGCGTGCAGGACCCGACAGGTACTCCAGCTCGGCCTTGAGCTGGGCGTACGCCTCCTGGGTCAGCCAGGTGACGTTCTCGCTGGTCTGGGTCACAGGTGCTCCTCGTCGGTACTGGGGATATCAGCTGATGCAGCAAACGCCCTACCAGAAAGGGTGCGCCTTCACTGGTGGGCGAAACCACGAGCTTAACAATTCCGTCGGAAAAGGGAAGAAGACCCTCGCTCCACCGCAGGTCAGCGCGGTCCGCGGGGCATGCCGGTGAGCGGGGCCGCCGGGCTCAGCCCGACTGGCAGCCCACCAGCTCCGCGCTGGTGGCGCGAGCCGTCGTACGCACCGTGATCACCTTGTCGACCCGAGAGGCCCCCGCGGGGAACTCCGCGTCCTTGCGGCCGACCTCGCTGCCGTTCTCGGCCTGGGTACGCAGCGTGCACACGCCCGCGACGCCCGCTTCCTTGCGCACCTCCAGATGCACTTCCACGGCGCTGTCGGAGACGACCTTGAACTTGATCAACTCGCCGCTCACGTCCTGGTCCGAGACGTAGGAGGCCCCGATCCAGCCGATCAGGGCGAGCATCAGCACACCCAGCACACCGCCGGTGATCTTCAGACGGCGGTCGGTGCGCGCCTCCGCGCTCCCGTCCTGACCCACAGAGCGGCCCGCCGTACGCCCGTAACGCCCTTCGGGGACCTGTTGGCGCAGGTCAACCATGGTCCGTTCCTCTCGGCATACGCTCCGGTCGCGCCCTGAGGGCCGGGCCGGAGCTGGGCGGGGTCGTACCGGGAATACATCACGGTGCTGATTCGGTCACTATAGAAGCCGCCCCCGGAACCGCCGAAGGCGGGCCGGGCCGATGGCGGAGCCGCTTTGACCTTATGAGGATTGAGTTGTGACTGAGCAACTGCGACTGATGGCCGTGCACGCGCACCCCGACGACGAGTCGAGCAAGGGCGCGGCCACCATGGCGAAGTACGTCGACGAGGGGGTGGACGTACTTGTCGCGACGTGCACGGGGGGTGAGCGGGGCTCCATCCTCAACCCGAAGCTCCAGGGCGACACCTACGTCGAGGAGCACATCCACGAGGTACGCCGGAAGGAGATGGACGAGGCCAGGGAGATCCTGGGCGTCAAGCAGGCGTGGCTCGGCTTCGTCGACTCGGGCCTGCCCGAGGGCGACCCGCTGCCGCCGCTGCCGGAGGGCTGCTTCGCGCTCCAGGACGTGGACGAGGCCGCCGGCGCACTGGTCCGCCTGATCCGCGAGTTCCGTCCCCAGGTGATCACCACCTACGACGAGAACGGCGGCTACCCGCACCCCGACCACATCATGACCCACAAGATCTCGATGGTCGCCTTCGAGCACTCCGCGGACACCGAGAAGTACCCGGAGGCGGAGTTCGGCCCGGCGTGGCAGCCGCAGAAGCTCTACTACAACCAGGGCTTCAACCGGCAGCGCACCGAGGCCATGCACAACGCGATGCTGGAGCGCGGCCTGGAGTCCCCGTACACCGAGTGGCTGGAGCGCTGGGAGCAGATGGGGATCAAGGAGCGCCAGATCACCACCTTTGTGCCCTGCGGCGAGTTCTTCGAGATCCGTGACAAGGCGCTGATCGCGCACGCCACCCAGATCGACCCCGACGGCGGCTGGTTCCGGGTCCCGATGGACATCCAGAGGGACGTCTGGCCGACCGAGGAGTACGAGCTGGCGAAGTCCCGCGTGGAGACGTCCCTCCCCGAGGACGACCTCTTCGCGGGGATCCGCGAGAATTGACGGTATGAGCCCGACGCAGACAACGCTCGTCCAGGTCCTCCCACTGGCGAAGGACCTGGACGAGAACAAGGTGACCCCCGGTGTGCTCGGCTTCATCGTCTTCGCGTTGATCGGCGCTGCCGTGTGGATGCTGATGAAGTCGATGAACAAGCACATGAAGCGCGTGGACTTCGAGGAGCAGCCCGCGGACGAGCCGCCCGCGGACAAGCAGCCCTCGGCGGGCGGCAGCTCCGAGAAGACCGCGGCGGATGACGACGCACCCGCCGACGCGCCCGCCGAGGCCGCGGCCTCGGCACCCCCGAAGCGGAAGGGCTGAAGCGGAGGGCTGAGGCCCCCTCCTCCCTCCAGACCCTCCGCATCCGACCTCCGTCCGTCTGGAGAACGACATGTTCGGCAGGTTCAAGAACCGCGTCCCCACTCCCGAGGAGGCCCTCAAGGGCCGCCCGGAGCCGGAGTACGCGGTGCCCGAGCGTCACACCGTGCTCGGCACGGCGCTCCAGGGCCCGTACCCGGAGGGCCTGGAGGTCGCCGACTTCGGCATGGGCTGTTTCTGGGGCGCCGAGCGCGTCTTCTGGACGACGCACGGTGTCTGGACGACTCTCGTCGGCTACCAGGGCGGCTCCACCCCGAACCCGACGTACGAGGAGGTCTGCTCGGGCCTCACCGGCCACACCGAGGCCGTACGCGTCGTGTTCGACCCGTCGAAGGTCGGTTACGAAGCTCTGCTCAAGCGCTTCTGGGAGGCCCACGACCCGACCCAGGGCTTCCGCCAGGGCAACGACACCGGCACCCAGTACCGCTCCGCGGTCTACACCCACTCCCCCGCCCAGGCAGCCACCGCCGAAGCGTCCCGGACCGCCTACCAGCAGGTCCTCACCGCCTCCGGGCACGGCGACATCACCACGGAGATCCTCCCCGCCGAGGACCGCCCCTTCTACCCCGCCGAGGGCTACCACCAGCAGTACCTGGACAAGAACCCCGCCGGCTACTGCGGCATCGGCGGCACGGGCGTCTCTTGCCCGGTGGGCATCGCCCCGGCGGGCGACTGACGGGCAGTGACTCGCCCGTCCGGGGCGGTGAGCTTGCGGCGGTGAGCCGGTGCGGACGCGTTCAGGCGGCGGTCGGGAGCAGTTTGTAGTGGAGGCGGAGCGCGGTCGCTGACCACAGGCGCAGTACGTGGTCCGTGCGGAGCGTCCCTTCGATGTCGGTATAGACGCGGAACGTCTCGTGGATGGGCACGCGGGCGGCGTGGATGCCGCCCGCATGCTCGACCACGACATAGGCACCGTTGCCCCCGAACTCCCCGGCTGGAGAGGTCAGCTGCAGCGCGCCGTCCGACGTTACGGCCGGCCGCAGGAAGACCTGCACATTGCCCGCTTCCAGAGGAAAGGCCACGTGCACGCTGGGCTGCCGGGCGCCCGGCAGCAGCCGCGCCGAATAGCATCCGCTGTAGACGTACTCGCCCGTGGAGCGGAGCTTGCGCAGCCAGCCGGCCGCACGCTGCCGCCCGTCCGGCCCGACGATGGTGGCCACCCTGCTGTCCATGCCGTGCGCGACGTCGAGCGGTCGCATCGGCAGCGCGAGTTGCTGCACCCGGCGCCCGAAGAACCGCGACACGAGTGCGCCGCCGGGCTGGAAAAGCGGACTCCACTGGGTCCACACCTCCAGCCGCCAGTCGGAGGTGTGCTCGTAGAACTCCCTTATTCGCGGCTGTAGTTCGGCCGTCCGGAAGCCCGGCCCGTCCAGCTGCTCCATGTCCGCCAGCAGCCCCGCGCCGCTCTCCTCCCGGACGGTGCCTCCGTACGCCGCCGCAGCCCCGTGCAGCCATCCGTCCCCGATCGTCTGCGCGTCGTGCATGGGAGCATCCAGCCACCGGTGCTTCCCATCCAGATCGACGGGCCGCCCCCGGATACGCCAGAACGCCCGGGTGGCACGGTCGACCCGCGGCATGAACCCACTCATGCGGACAGTCTCTCCTGTACGGCGAGCCCGATTCGGGCAATGTGGTCGAGCCCCGCGAGTGGGTCAAAAGAGCTCGAAGACCGTGAACTTCGCACTCCATAGTGAGTCATCGGCAAAGCTCAATCCGGTGTACTTGCCCAGCAATACCTGGGCAAGCGTCTCTCCATCCCGAAAATCGCGGGACGCGAGCTCCATGCAAGCGTCGGAACCCTCTGCCGCCAGCTCCTGACGACCATCGCGATAGTGCAACGCAGCTGGTGTGTCGTCGACGCGTACAAGGTACAGATCTGTCGACGCCGACGCCTCGGCCAAGAACTCCGGGAGGCCTGAGAGCCTGTGCCAGACGTCAATCACGACGACCCAATCGCCGCTCTTCGTCACGCACAACTCCGACCCCCGACTTGCGGAGGTCGCGTCCTCGAAACCCATCGTGCGGTCTGTCTCGCCGAACACATCCGGAACCGCATCAGCGAGTTCATCTGCCCGAACGGCGACTATCTCCATGCTCCATCCCATCGCCGGATCCTAGCAATGCAGACGCGGGAGTCCGGCATGGGCGCCGGGAGGAACTCGCATGCCGCTCGGCTTCTGGACGAATCCCCCCGAGGACGACGAGACTGCCACTTGACCCGAACCTCAGTGTCCAGCACCGCAGCTTTTGACGACGTCCGCGAATTCATTCTCGCGGTCGCTTTGGACGGGGTGAGGGCGCACTCTTCCACTTCGCGTAGGACCTCGGGCCGGTGGTGTTGTGGGCGCGATCCGTAGCAGTCGTCCGGCCGGGTCGGCCATACCCGCACGTTCACTCCGTCTCGGCGGTGTTTGTGCTCGTGGTCGGCGGCGATCAGCGCGAGGGGCGTCATGCCTGCGGGGCGGACCGGAATGCCCGAGTTGACAACGGGCCACCCTTTGGCCACTGTTGACGCCCCATCACCGGCCGTCATCAGGGGGGAATCTCTCAGATTCCCCCCTCAAGTAATCGCGCAGAAATTGATGACGGTCAACGTTGCAAAACTCGGAAGGAAGTTTACGAATGCGGAACAAGCCCGCCCGGTCTGTCATATTTGCTGTGAGCGGCACTGCTGCCCTGGTTCTGAGTCTGACTGCCTGTGGCAGTGACGACAGCGGTGTCGACAAGGCCGCTGTAGCGAAGGCGCTGGACAAGGACACCAAGAAGGTTCTGGGCGGTAAGACCGGCATGTCGGAGGAGAAGTGGGACAAGTTGATTGACTGCAGCGCTGACGTCATGGTGGAAAATGGGGACCCCGAAGACCTGCAAGCATTCGTCGACGGGAAGAAGAAGGCCAAAGACGTGAAGCCGAAGGAGGGCAAGACGAAGGCAGACATCAACAAGGCCGGAGAGAAGTGTGGCTGACGGGTCCTGATCTCGATCGGCAATCGCAATTCGGCCTCGGGGGAGCCTGCACATCCGTACGCCCCGCGAGCAGCGCGGCTCCCGCAGCGAGCCGCCGCCGAATTCCCCGTATATCGACCGTGCTCGCGCACCTTGGCGGTCGCGCGGTGCTCAGCCCTTCGACAGAGGCATTCGGTGACATGCCTCGTGGGTGCCAGGAGCAACTACCAGGGTGCGGCCATGGGCTACGGCATGGAGATCGTTGCGCTCAGGAGCGACGAACTCGCTGACGCGGTGCCGGATGAGTGCGAAGTTCACGGTCTTTGACCCTGCTTGACGCCTTCCTCACCTGATCGCAGCACGCGCGGAGGGGTTGGCTTGGGCGCGGAAGGGGCAGATGCTGGTGCGGAATGTCATGAGCATGATTCCACCCCCCCCACCCACAGGAGGATCACCGTGACACTCAGAAACGCAGCGCGGGCATTAATCACCATGCTCGTGGTGGCGCTGTCCTGGACCGTCAGCCAGGCGTCCGCCACAGCCGCGCCCCCAGCACCCGCCGCCGCGGTCGTCTTGACGTACGACACCTCGGGAGCCGCGGAGTTCGTCGACGCGGTCGACAAGGGCGCGGCGGTCTGGAACGACAGCGTGAAGAACGTCCAGCTGAAACCGGCCGCGTCGGGCGACGAGGCCAACATCGAGATACTCGCGGACGACGGCTGGCCGCGTGCCCAGACCACCAGCCTGGGCAACGGCACCGTCTGGATGGGGCGGCAGGCGGTGGACGAGGGGTACGACACCACTCGCATAGCCGCGCACGAACTCGGCCACATCCTGGGGCTCCCGGACATGAAGCCAGGCCCGTGCAGCAGCCTCATGTCCGGCTCCTCCGCCGGGGTCGAGTGCACCAACCCCAACCCCGACGACAGTGAACGGGCCGCCGTCGAGGACAACTTCGCGGGCGCCGGCGTCAGCCCTGCGGTGTTCGAGCCTCGGGTGTACCAGGACTGACCCACCGTCCCTCATCTCGTGACGGGCACGGTGCCGCCGCACACTGGGCGGCACCGTGCCCGTCCGACACGTAACGCCAGCCGGTGCCAACGCCTTGGTTCTGCGAGAGGTTTGACCGTGGGGCCTTCACTTTTGGCAAGCGATGATCCAGTTGCGTCCGGTCCGCCGAGAGCTGATCGCATTCGTACGCCGGCTTGACACTCCTCGAACATTGCTTCCGGATGCTGGCCGCCATGAAGTCCACGAGCACCGCGAAAGTGCTGAGTCTGCTTCTTCTGCTGCTGCCCTCCGCTACCGGGTGCGTCGGCGTACAGGCCGACCCGCAGGAGAAGAAGAAGCGGCCCAACGTGCTGATGGTGATGACCGACGACCAGTGGCTCGAGTCGATGAGAATCATGTCCCGGACCCGGAACCTACTGGGCGACGAGGGCGTGACTTTCGACCGCTACCACCCGTCGACACCTCTGTGCTGTCCCTCGCGATCGACCTACCTGAGCGGGCAGTTCGCACACAACAACGGCGTACGGCACAACAGCGCCCCGCAGGGCGGCTACGACAAGCTCGACGAGAAGAAGACGCTGCCGGTGTGGATGCAGAAGGCCGGCTATGTCACCTCGCACATCGGCAAGTACCCCAACGGCTATGGCAGGAAGGACCCGAAACACGTGCCGCCCGGCTGGGACGAGTGGCGCGGCTCGGTGGACCCGACCACGTACCAGATGTGGGGCTACAAGCTCAATGAGAACGGCAAGCTGCGCACGTACGGGAAGCCCGACGAGGAGGACCCGGAGCTCTATCAGACCGATGTGTACCGCGACAAAGGTGTCGACTTCATCAAGCGCAAGGCCGAAGAGGACAAGCCCTTCTTCCTGAGCCTCGCTTTCCTCGCACCGCACGGGGAGAACCAGAAGGTGCTGAGCGAGAAGTCCAAGCCGAACGCCGACGGAGCCCCGCGTCCGGCGCCCCGCCACAAGGGCGAGTTCGCGGACGAGAAGCTGCCCGAGAACCCCGCGTACAACGAGACCGACATGCGGGACAAGCCAAGGTTCCTGATGAGCCGCCCGAAGCTGGACCGCGAGACCACCGAGCGCATCACCGAGAGCTACCGAGGGCGGCTGGAATCGCTGCTGGCCGTGGACGAGGCCGTGGAGAAGCTGATGAGCACGCTCAAGTCCACCGGCCAACTGGACAACACCTATGTTCTGTTCACCGCTGACAACGGATTCTTCTTCGGCGAGCACCGCGTACCCACGGGAAAGTTCCTCCCGCACGGCGCATCGGGACAGGTACCGATGCTGCTGCGCGGCCCCGGCATCGCCGCAGGGCAGCACTCGAAGGAGCTGACCAGCAACGCGGACCTGGCCGCCACCATCACGGACATCGGCGGCGCCGACCCGGACCGCGCGCTCGACGGCCGTTCGCTGCTGCCGTACGGGCGTGACCCCCGCAAGCGCAGCGACCGGCCGGTGCTTCAGGAGATCGCGGAAGGTGCCCGCCGCACACCGGCGAGCGGCCCCGGCCATGGCAAGCCCCCAGCTGCGGGGCCGCCGAACGACGACACCTCCGCGGGGCGGGCAGCGGGCGCCGGAGATCTCGACCAGGACGGCGACGCCTCGCCCCCTGCTGCGTCGCAGGGGAAACAGAACCGAAAGGGCCCCCGCAAGGCACGGTCCGTGGCATACGAGGCGATCCGGGCCGACCGCTATCTCTACATTCGCTACGTCACGGGCGCCCGGGAGCTGTACGACCTGGCCACCGATCCACACGAGTTGACCTCACGCCACAACGATCCCGACTACGCAAAGGCGCGTACGTTCCTCGACCGCCGGCTCGACAGGCTGCAAGGGTGTACGGGTGAGGAGTGCCGGGAGGAGATACCGCAGGCGCCCGAGCCCGGGTGAGCTGCCGTATACCGGTGAGGAGGGGACAACTGACCGGACGCAACCGCGGTCTCGTACTGGTCGTCGAGGACGAGCGGGCCATCGCCGAGCTGGTCCGCACGTATCTGGTACGCGACGGCTTCACCGTCATCACCGAGTCGACCGGGGAGGCGGCGCTGGCGACGGCGCGCCGACACCGCCCCGTTGCGCTGATTCTCGACATCATGCTGCCCGATATGGAGGGCACCGAGGTGTGCCGGCGGCTGCGCGGCCGGCAGGACTGGACGCCGGTGCTGTTCCTCACCGCGCGCGACGAGGAGGTGGACCGGCTGCTCGGCCTGGAGCTGGGGGCCGACGACTACGTCACCAAGCCCTTCAGCCCACGGGAGCTGGTGGCTCGGGTGCGTGCCGTGCTGCGCCGCACCTCGGGCATCGTCGCCGAGCAGATACGCTGCGTCGGCCCGGTGCAGGCCGACATGCCGCGCCGCCGCGTCTTTGTGGGGGACGGGCCCGTGGAGCTGACGGCCACCGAGTTCGATCTGCTCGCCCATCTGATGGAGCGGCCAGGACGGGTCTGTACGCGCAGCGATCTGCTGGCCGCGGTGTGGGGTCACCGTTCCGACGTGGGGACGCGGACGGTCGATGTGCACATCGCGCAGCTGCGGGCCAAGCTGGGCTGGGGAGCAGCGGTGATTCGGACGGTGCGGGGTGTCGGATACAGCGTGGAGGAGTGAACCGGCCACCGGCACGGGCCGGTTGTCCAAGTGGCCGCTGTCCGGCCGCGCCGGGCGGATGACGTCCCGTACCGTGCTCGTCACTCTGCTCGTGGCGATCGTCTCGGTGTTCGCCACCGCGGCCGTGGGGGTGCCGCTCATACGTGAGGCCGCGACCGCTCACGCCCGGCAGTCACTGCGCGAACAAGCGGACGTGGCAGCGACCATGCTCGCCGCGCGCCGCGGCCGTCCGGCGCAGGTGCAGCAGATGGCGCGGCTGATGCGCAGCAACGGCATCCGTATCTCCCTCGTACGCGCACACACCCCCGACCGCGGCTGGGTCCCCGGATCCGCGATGCGCCGGCTCGGCCAAGGGAAGCCGGTCCACAGCCGCGTCACCCGGAACGGCGAAGAGGTGCTCTTCGAGGCCCGGCCGGTCGGAAGAGCCGGCGGCGTCGTGCTGATGCAGCAGGTTTCCGAAGCCCGCGGGGAGACGGTCGGGCTGCGGCTGGCGCTCGCGCTGGCCGTCGGCGCATCCGCGGGCACCCTCGCAGGCGTACTCCTGGCCAGGCGGCTGTCCCGGCCGCTGCGGCAGGCAGCACGGACGGCGGACCGCATACGGCAGGGCGACCGCAGCTGCCGCATGCCGTTGAATCAGCCCGGGGAGGTGCGCGAACTCTCCAGCGCCCTCAACGAGTTGGCCACCGCGCTGGAGGTCAGTGAGCGGCGCCAGAAGGACTTCCTGATGTCCGTCTCCCACGAACTGCGTACCCCGCTGACGACCATACGCGGCTACGCCGAAGCCCTCGCCGACGGCGTGCTGTCCACGGACGCGGACACCGCGCAGGACGCCGGGCACACCGTGCTGACCGAGGCGAAACGCCTCGACCGGCTCGTCACCGATCTCCTCGCACTCGCCCGCCTCCAGGCGGACGACTTCGCCGTCGAACAGGAGGAGGTCGATGTCACCGCGCTGGCCGCAGCGGCGGTGACCGCCTGGCGTCCGTCCCTGGAAGGCAACGGCGCCGAGCTGCGCACCGAGCTGCCGCCGCATTCCGTGCGGGTGCACACCGACCCGGTACGGCTGCGGCAGGTGCTGGACATCCTGATGGAGAACGCGGGCCGAGTCGCGCCACACGCACCGCTGGTGGTCGCGCTCGCCGCGGAAGCCGACGCTGCCTCCGGTTCCTGCGGGCAGGTGCTGCTCTCGGTACGCGACGGCGGTCCCGGTCTTACGGACGAAGACCTCCGGGTCGCCTTCGAGCGTGGCAGACTCCACCGCCGCTACCGGGACAACCGACCGGTCGGTACGGGGCTCGGTCTCGCCCTCGCGGCACAGCTCGTCGACAAGCTCGGCGGCACGATCACCGCCGCCCACGCCCCGGAAGGCGGCGCCCACTTCACGATCCGGCTGCGGCCGTGAGGTTCCGGCGGATCTTGCGTGTCCGGCATGGTGGGCTGCGCCCCGAAGGGGCGCGGGGAACTGCGCGACCAGCCACAGACACACCCGCAGCCCGCAGCCCGCAGCCCGCAAGCAACCGACAGGGGCACCCCCTCACCGGAACAGCGGGAGTCAGCTCACTCCCCGTTCTCCGCGCGAGCGAGGGCGACTTGCAATACCACCAGCAGGGCATCGCGGACCGACCCTGTCTCCCGAGCGTCGAAAACAACCAGCGGAACGTGCTCGGAGACATCCAGCGCCCAGCGCACCTGGTCGAGGTCGTGCTGGATCTCCCCGTCGAACGCATTGACGGCGACGGCGAAGGGGATGTCCTTGTGCTCGAAGTAGTCCACCGCCGCGTAACAGTCGTCCAGCCGGCGGGTGTCCACGATCACCAGTCCACCGAGGGCGCCCTCGGTCACGTCGTCCCACATGAAGCCGAACCGGTCCTGGCCCGGAGTGCCGAACAGGTAGAGCTTCAAGGTCGGGGAGATAGTGATGCAGCCGAAGTCCATGGCGACCGTGGTGGTGGTCTTGCCGGGAGTGTGCGTGAGATCGTCCACGCCCGCCGCGACCTCCGTGATCGCGGCCTCGGTGGTCAGCGGCCGGATTTCGGAGATCGCGCCCACGGCCGTCGTCTTGCCGACCCCGAAGCCACCGGCGATGACCAGTTTGACCGGCAGCGGCGGCTGTTCAGCTGCTGTCGCGGAGTGAGCCCCGTGAGTCGGGGACGGCACGGAGACCATCGATAACCCTTCGCAGTACGGAGATGTCCTGGGCGGTCCTGGCGTTCGGCACATGCACCGCCAGATGTCCGGCGGCGCGCAGGTCGTCGGCCAGCACTCGGACCACGTTGAGGTGCAGCCGCAGCCGGGCGGCCAGCTCCGCCACCGACTGGGGCCGTCGGCAGGCGGCGACGATGTCGTGATGTTCGAAGGTGAGCGAGTCCAGGGCCGAGAGCCCGGTCGACGTCGCCACGATCTGGGTCTCGACCGGGAGCGGTGCGCCGCTCCCGGCGACCCGGCCGGCGGTCAGCAGGAACGGCCGGATCGCGGGAGCGCGGCCCACCGGCTCCGGCGAGTCCCACGCACTGCCCGCACCCTCGTGCGGTACTGGTTCACCGGCGGCCATCACGATCCCTCCTGAGTGCCTGCACCCCTGCCTCCGCGCCGTGCCTCGACCAAGCCGGACGGATCAGCCGGCCGGGGCTGCGCCGGCGCTCTTCTTGAGCTCCAGCACCAGCTGCGGGGTGAGCGCCGAACCGGCCCGGTTGGCGAAGAGGGTCATCTCGTAGGCGATGTTGCCCAGCTTCGCCTCCTTGGAGGTCACCACGCCGAGCACGGCACCGCAGCCGATGGCCGACACCAGTACGTGGCCGCCCTCCAGGTCGATGATGACCTTGTTGAGGCCGCCGAGACCGTAGTTGCCGGAGGCGCCCGCGGCCAGGCTCGTGATGCCCGAGACGATCGCGGCGAGCCGCTCGGAGGCTTCCTGCTCGCGCGGCTGGGAGACGGCGATCAGCAGGCCGTCGGAGGACACCGCGATGGCGTCGACGACGCCTGCGGTCTCGGTGGCGAACCGGTCGAGCAGCCAGGTGAAGTCGGCCACGGCGGCTCGCAGGTCGGTGGTTTCTGCCCGCTCGGAACTGCTGTTACCTGTCGGCGTGCTCACTGCCCGGCTCCTTCGGAAGTTGCTGGTGTTGCGGCGATGCCGGCTCCGCCGGGGCAGCGGCACCGTCCTGCTCCGCCCTGCGCACGGCCGCCTCGAACTCGTCGAGTTCCGAACGGACCGCGTCGGCGTCGACGGGTTGGCGCACGGCCGGGATACCCCGGTCGGCCGGTGGTGTGGTCATGGGGAGTGTCGCTCCTCGTACCCGCCGTCGCAGCGGCCTGGGGGCCTGTGCGGCGGACGGCTGGTCGGCAGCGGTGGTCTGCTCCGCGTCCTTGGCGGCGCCGGTCTCCTCCGCACTCGTACGGACCGGGATGCGCCGGGGGAGACCGCCGTCCGGTGACGGGGCCGCCGGACGCCGCTCGGGCTGGGTGGTGGGGGCCGGTGCGGGCACGGACTTGACGGCTACCGGCACGGGCGCGGGTCCGGCGGAGGGCTCGGCGGGCTCCTGCGGGGAGCTCGTCGCACGTTCCGGCACCGGTCCGGCCACGTTGTCGGCCGGGGCCGGCTGCTGCGTGAGGTCGGTGGGCTTCGAGGTCAGCAGGAGCGCGGAGGGAATCCAGACGGTGCCGGTGATCCCGCCGCCCGGCGTCCGGCTCAGGGCGACCCGGATGCCCCAGCGCCGGGCGAGGCTGCCGACCACGAAGAGGCCGAGCACCTTGGTCGGTACGAGGTCGAGCCGTTCCCTGCGGATCAGCCGGGCGTTCTCCTCCGCGAGGCGTTCCGCACTCATGCCGAGGCCGTGGTCGATGACCTCGATCAGCGCACCGCCGTCCGAGGTGACGTCGGCACCGGGCCGGACGACCACCTCGACGGGCGTGTGGGACGGGGAGAACGTGACCGCGTTCTCCAGCAGTTCGGCGAGCATCAGCGTCAGGTCGCCGATGATGTCGGGCGCGACGGTGACGTCCGCCTCGGCCCGCAGGGACACCCGCTGGTACGCCTGGATCTGGCCGAGCCCCGCCCTCAGGACGTTGGCCAGGGTCGTCGGCCGGGCCTCCATCTCGGTCTCCCTGATGCCGGCGAGCAGCATCAGGCTGTCGGCGTTGCGCTGGAGGCGTACGGCGATGTGGTCGATGCGGTAGAGCCGCTCCAGGACCTCGGGGTCGGTCTCCTCGCGTTCGACGGCATCGATCAGCATGAGCTGACTCGATGTGAGGTTGCTGACGCGGCGTCCGACGTTGCCGAACATCTCGGCGACGTTGCGGCGGCTGAGCACCTGCCGTTCCAGCAGCGCCGCGGCGGTGACCTGGACCTGGTTGAACGCCTCGGCCAGATTGCCGACCTCGTCGCGGACCGGGACGGGGATCGGCCGCGGCTGCAGCGGAGTGCTGTCCTCCGACTCGTCCTCCCCGACCCGGGCGAGCTCCTCGCCCGCCACGTCGACCACCTGCTGCGCCGCGCCGGTCAGAGCCGTCAGCGGCCGTACGACCGAGCGCCGGACCAGGACGGAGAAGGTCAGCCAGGAGGCGAAACCGAGCAGCGCGAGACCGAGCAGGGCCAGGGCCCTGTCCAGGGCGCTCTCGGAGAGTTGGTCGGCCCGGGCGGCGATCTGCTCGATCAGCGACCCGGTGATGGCGTTGCGGGCCTCGGCCTGCCGCGTTCCGGCGGCCATCGCCTTGCGCAGCGCTTGCGGCGACTGGCCCTGGAGGGAGCTCGGGTCGATCCGGAGCTCCTCGAACTGGGCGTCGACGCCGTTCTCCTCGGCATTGCGCTCGATGCCGCTCAGGGCCAGGACCTGCTTGGGGGTCGCGATCCTGCCGAACCGTTCCTCCTGGTACGTGTAGATCTCATGGGCACCGACCGCGCGGGTGTACTCGGTGAGGGCGTTGGCGTCCTGGGTCTGTGCGGAGAACACCCCGCTCTCGAACGCCGCGTGAGCGGCGTCGGCGCGCAGCACCGTATCGAGCAGGCCGGTGACCGAGGAGGTCTCGGTGCCGGAGAACCGGTCGAGCCCGACACCGTCGATCAGGTAGGTGACCGCGGCGGCGTACGCGGGACTGATTCCGGCCGCGGGGACCGAGCCCCGTTCGACCTTGTCGCGCAGCACGGCGAGGCTCTCGATGTACTCGAGTGCCTGCGTCTCCTCCTTCGGCAGGTGCGAACCGAAGGCCGAACGAACGGCGGTGACCTGCTTGTCGGTGGCCAGCTGCGCCTGGCGGTAACCGGTGGTCGAGGGCAGCGCTGCACCGGGCTTGGTGTCCTCGTGCCGCACGGACAGCAGGAGCGCCTGCCGCTGTTCGGCCTGCACGGAGTTGATCAGCCGCGTGACCTGCTTGCTGTCACGCACCAACTCCGCGATCCGGCCGGCGTCCTGGGCCTGCCCCACCTGGCTGCTGACGCTGACGCCCAGGAGCACGCCGACAGCCACGACGGGCACGATCACCAGAACGTTGAGTTTCCGCCGGAACGGCCATCGGTCGAGGAAGGCTCCAGCCCTCCGCCGAAACCGCGGTTTCCGCGCAGCATGCCGAGCCGGATCGCTTTCGCGCGGTGGGTCCACTGTGTCCACTGACGCCCCTGGCCTCCTTCCATGTACTTCAGCGGTGACCGAGGTGTCGTTGTTACCGAACCACCGACGACCGGGGGAGCGTGACGCTCTCATAACTCACGCCGAACTCACACCGAATGCGAGCGAAAAGATCGCGCCACATATCCGGGGGCGGTGAACACTACCGTTTGCGCGCGTACATGCAAGACATGTCTTGATCCAGGACACGAAGTCTGCGCTGTTTGTAGGCTTTTCGTTCACCACTTCGTTCGCGGGGAACGCCCCCGGTCCTACCGAGCCGGCTCCACCCGTACTCTGTGTCTCCCCTTGGCCCCGGCCCAAGCCGTCCGTAACCTCTCTTGCCTTGTGAGGAGAACCGTGCATCCCACCCGCAAGGCGGTCGTGACAGCCGCCGCACTCCTGACCGTGGTCTCCGCAGCCGGCTGCGAATCCGACACCACCGCATCCCACAGCAACAACGGCCCCGCCAAGCCGGGGTGCCCCGCAGCGCTCAGCAGAGCCAAGCAGGCCGTGAAGAAGGCCCAAGACGTCGACGCCCCCTGGACCGGACCCACCACCGGCCCCAAGGCCGTCCACGGCAAGTCCATCGTCTACATCGCCCAGACCCTGTCCAACCCCGGCGTCGCCGGTGTGGCCCAAGGCGTGCAGGAGGCCGCCAAGGTCGTCGGATGGCGCGCCCGGACGATCAACGGCAAGGGCACCCCGGACGGCGTCCGGGCCGCGTTCAAGGAGGCCCTCGCCCTCAAGCCGGACGGCATCGTCCTCGGCAGCTTCGACTTCAAGGTGGCCCGCAAGGAGGTCGAGGAGGCGAACAAGGCCGGCATCCCGCTGATCGGCTGGCACGTCACCCCCTCCCCCGGTCCCGCCAAGAAGCCGAAGCTCTTCACCAACGTCACCTCCAGCCTCGGGGACGTCGCGAAGATCAGCGCCGACTGGACCATCGCCCGGTCCAACGGCCGGGCGGGCGTGGTCGTGTTCACCGACCCCACGATTCCCTTCGCCAAGCGCAAGTCGGATCTGATCAAGAAGCGACTCGCCACCTGCTCCGACGTCAAGCTGCTGAAGACCGAGAACCTCCCCATCCCCGAAGCCAACAGCCGCTCCAACAAGGAGGTCTCCTCCCTGCTCAAGCGCTTCGGGGACAAGTGGACCTACTCCATCGCCATCAACGACCTGTACTTCCGCCACGCCGCCCCCGCCCTCCGCGCCGCGGGCAAGAAGGGCGCGGGCGCCCCGTTCAACATCGGCGCCGGTGACGGGGACCCGTCGGCCTTCCAGCGCGTCAACGGCAAGCAGTTCCAGACCGCCACCGTGCCCGAACCGCTCTCCGAACAGGGCTGGCAGATCATCGACGAGTTCAACCGCGCCTTCTCCGACCGGCCGGCCAGCGGATACGTCGCTCCCGTCCACATCTCCACCGCTGACAACACCGGCGGCGCCCTGTCCTGGGACTCCGAGGGCTACCGCCAGGCTTACCGCAAGATCTGGGACTCCTGACCGGGTGGTGCGCGCTGCCGTACGCCGCCCGCCTCCACGAAGTCGGCGTCCATCTACACGAAGTCGCCGAAGTCCACATTGGCCAGCTCCAGGTTGACGGCCATCAACCCGGCCTCGGCCAAGGGGATGCGGGTGGCCTGGCCCGGGGTGTCGTACAGGTCCACCACGAACAGCGGGTGAGCCGGGTCCGCCATGGTCGCGGCGTCCGCGAGCGCGACCATGGTGGTGTGCTCGGCGGGCGGCACCAGTGCGGGGACCTGCCCCGGCTGGAGGTGTGCGAACCGGCGGTCGTCGACGACAAGGGCGCACATGTCCACATCGGAGAACTCCTCACCCATGGGCAGCTGACCGTCGCCGTCCGACTCGCCCAGTGCGGCCAGCAGCGCACGCCAGCCCCGGTCGTCACTGAAGTCCGTGCGGACCAGCAGCGTCACGTCGCAGGCCGGGAGCCGAGGGAACCCGGTGCGGACCACCGTCGTCGGCGTGGGGACCGCCGGAGCGTCGTTGGCGCCCTGATAGACACCGAACCGGTCCATCCCGCGTACGAGATCGTCGAAGTGGAGGGAGCCGCCCAGCAGTTCCGTCAGAACGTGGCCGAGCGCCATCGCCGGGACCCGGACTCCGCGCCCGGGGATGTCCCGCAGGTCCACCAGCAGCACATCAGGGCTCCCGTAAACGGCGGAGATGTCCACGATCACGGCGAGCGGCGCCGCGCTGCCCTCCCCGACGAGCGCGGGGAAGTTCCCACCGTGGAGGAAGTCCCATCGCGGGTTCTCCGCGAGGCGGAGCCGCACCCCGCCGTCCCCCAGGGCGACCGTGTCCCCCTCCCGCCGCCCGCCGAGGGCACGGAGAACCTCGTCCCACTGCGCCCTGCCCTCCTCGTAGCAGGCGCAGATGACCAGCACTTCGCCGGGCGCGGGAACGGGAAGCTTCGGATACGGCATGGGACCTCCACCACGAGGGACGGGAACGGTGAGTGGCCGGGAGAATCCCTTCGCCCGGGAAATCCCTTGCCACGCCGCCGATTGTGCCGAGCCCCTCTGACAGCGAGATCACATCCCGTGCGGGGCGGATTCCGTTTCCGGGGGTACGACCGCCGGGGTCTCGGCCGCCAGGTCCGCGAGCAGGCGCAGAGCGGCTTCCGAGGAAGTGCCCGGGACAGCGTTGTGGATCGCCACGCGCTGACCCTCGTCGGGAAGGGCCAGGAACTCCGCGTTGAGGGTGAGCGAGCCGACCAGAGGGTGGCGGAAGGTCCGGCACCTGCCGCCGGGAGCGCGGCCGGCGGCCCAAGAAGCTCACAGCCCACCCGGAGTCCGGGCAGGCGCGGGGGCGGGAGCCGCTGTCAGCGGTCAGGGCGTGACCCTGCGGGGCGGTACGGCAACGTGCCAGCCCGGGTTGTAGGTGCCGGGGACGGGGTGGAGCTGCCAGCCCGCCCCTGCCGCCCAGGCGGGGAGCGCGATCCGGCGGAGCACCAAGGCGTGCGGGCGGCCCGCGGGGGCGGTCCGGCAGCCCGCGGTGTGCGCGACGGGGATGGTGGAGCTGTTGCCCGCCAGTACGCAGGGCGGGCGTACGCCGTGAGCGCGCAGCACGCGTTCCATGCGCTGCCAGTCCTGGCGGGCCGCGGCCTGGATGCCGGAGTGGAGCTCCAACTGGTGCAGCTGGAGCGCCAGATGCAGCAGCGCCACGGCGCCCGCCAGCGGGGCGAGTACCCACAGCCGCCGCGCCCGGCGCGCCCACCGCACGGCGCCGCCCACCCCCAGCGCCGCCACCGGCGCCAGCAGCGCATAGCTGGGCAACAGGAAGCGCGGGGCCGCGTAGTCCATGAAGAAGAGGTACGGAACGGCCACGGCGGCAGCCGCGAGGGTGGGCAGCACTGCGAGCGCCGTACGGCCGTCCCTGCGTGCCGCATGGACGCCCAGGGCGATCAGCGGCGGGATCAGCAGCCACCACCCCGCGGACGACCATTCGACCGTCGCACCGTCGCAGGGGCGGCACAGCAGCGGCCCGTCGAGTGCTGCGGCGTGCTGCCGCAGGGTGCCGAGGGAGAGCCGCGGGCCCATCCCGCCCTGGATCTCCCCCGCCGCGTGCACCCGCTCCAGTACCCCGCCGAAGCGGAGCCGGGCTTCCACGGCCCAGGGGAGCACGCCGAGGACCACCCCGCCGGTCACGGCCACCACGGACCGCACGGCCCGGGTCCCGGACAACTCCCCCTTGATACGGGCACACAATGCCGCCGCCAGCAGTACCGCTGCGGGCCACACCGTGTCGTTGGGCCGCATCAGCGTGGCGACACCGAGCGCCACTGCCGCCGCCACGTACGTACGCGCCCGAGGCGCATCGGGCCCGGCGCCGCGTACGAGGCAGCCGACGGCACCGGTCAGCCCCATCGCCACATAGTGGTTGGGCATCGCGGCGCCCGCGTAGAACAGCGCGATCCACACGCTGCCGTACAGCGCGGCGGCAACCGGAACCACTCGGCGACGCCGGATCGCCCGCAGCCACGGCAGATACCCCAGATACAGGGCCAGCGACGCCACCACGGTCAGATAGCAGCGCAACAGCACCACGGAGTCACCGACCGCCGCGACAGGTGCGATCAGCGCCGGTACGCCGCGTGTGCGCGGGGCACTGAACGGCGTTTCGGGGCCGAACGGTGCGAAACGGCTGGCATATACGAGTTCGTCCCAGCCGAGGGGGAGGCCGGGGTGGACGACGACCAGTGAGAGCGCCCCGAACGCGGTGCAGACGCCGGCCAGCCAGCGGTGGTCAACTCGTACGGAAGATGACATACCGGCATCTTCCTGCCGAAGGCATGCCCCCTTGCGTTTTCGACTGCCGCCGACAGGTCGTGTTGGGGGGCGGGAGCCCTCCAACAGAGGGAGGGTCCCAACTCTGGGCCCTCAGGCGTTGGAGGCGCCCCAGTCCCACAGGGACTGGAGGACGGGCCCCAGGGCCCGCCCGCGCTCGGTGAGGCGATACCGAACCGTGGTGGGCCAGCCCGGCAAACGCTCACGCCGTACGACACCGACATCGACAAGCTGCCGAAGCCGGTCGGCCAGCACCTTGTCGGAGAGGTCAGGCAACACCGCGCCGAGCTCGCTGAACGTATGTGAGCCACCGCGCAGCAGTTCGCGAACGACCAGCGTCGTCCAGCGACCACGCAACGCATGCAGCGTGATCTCGACCGGGCAGGACGGCATGGGCGCGGCCGTCCTGGCCCGCGGATCGTCGGGCAGGCCGGGCTGGGAATCGCGGTGGCCGCAACTGACCGTTCGGTGAGCCACGTCAGCGGGTCCTAACGTCGGGAGCGTCCGTACGCGCCGAGCCTACGGCGCCGTTCGAGCCGAAGGGGAACCCCACTGTGAGCAGCAAAAACAGCATGGCCGAAGCAACCGGCGCAGCCCCTCTCCCCCTTGCCCGCGAGGCGGCCGAGGTCCCGGCCGTCTTCGCCGAGCGCTTCAACACCGGGCAGCCACAGGCGGTGGCCGAGATGTACGCGCCCGGCGCCGTCTTCGTCTCTCCGGACGGCAGCGTGGCCGACTCGCCCGAGAGCATCGCCCGTGCCAACGAGGAGTTCCTCGCACTCGGCCTGCCGATCACCGTCCGGCCGCGGCACATCTATACGGCGGACGACACGGCACTGCTCGTCGTCGACTGGGAGATCGATGGCACGGCCCCGGACGGGCAACCGCTGCACATCCAGGGCACGGCCACCGATGTCGCACGGCGGGGCTCCGACGGCATATGGCGGTACGTGATCGACCGCCCGGCGGGCTAGTCGTGCCCCGCGCCACTTCGAGGCGCGTCCACCTGCGGCTGCCCGCCATCGGGAAATCCGTCGAACACCGGTACGGATTGCTGTGTAGCGTGACCAGTGCCGCCGCGCCGGGCGGCAGGGGCGATGACGCCGCAGGCAATGGCGGGCCCCACGGAGGGTGCCGCGAGATGAAGGAGCACCGTGTCAGACGCACGTTTGGACAGCGAGCCGTTCACCGTTCCGGTGACGGTGCGGGGCTACGAGACGGACACCCAGGGGCATCTGAATCAGGCCGTGTACCTCCAGTACGGGGAGCATGCGCGCTGGTCGCTGCTGAAGGCGGCCGGTATCGAGCAGACCGCTCTGGTCGCCTCGGGCATCGGCCCGGTCACCCTGGAGCAGACCCTGCGCTACAAGGCCGAGTTGCGGGCCGGGGACGAGGTGACGGTCAGCTGCGCCTTCGAGTGGAGCGATCGCAAGGTCTTCGGGGTGCGCCAGCTCATCTGTAAGACGGACGGCACACTGGCCGCCGAACTGACCGGCTTGGGCGGGATCATGGATCTGAGCGCCCGGCGCCTGGTGGCCGACCCCGGCGGGGCGCTGCGCGAACTGGCCACCGATCCCAAGCTGCTGGGACTGGAGTAGTGCCGTTCCGCATCGCACATGACTGTGGGCCCCGCACTCGGCGGGGCCCACAGTCATGGTGAGGCGTTCAGTTGCTCAGCGGCCCTGACTCAGAGCGCGGAGCCGGCCTTCCACTCCGACCAGCTCATGTTCCAGCCGTTGAGGCCGTTCTCGGGCTGGATCGTCTTGTCGGGCGAGCCCTTGACCACCACGAGGTCGCCGATCATCGAGTTCTCGTAGAACCAGCCGCCGTCCGTGGAGGTGCTGCCCGCGCCACGGTTGTCCTTCAGACCGACACAGCCGTGGCTGGTGTTGCCGGAGCCGAAGGGGGCGCCCCAGTAGTTGCCGTGGATGAAGGTGCCGGAGGTGGACAGCCGCATGGCATGCGGGACGTCCTTGATGTCGTAACCCTCGGCGCCCTTACGGCCGAACCCGACCGTGTTGCCGTCCATCCGGGTCTCCTTGTGCTTCTCGGAGATCACCATCTGGCCGTTGTACGTCGGGTTCGCGGCGCTTCCGGCGGAGATCGGGATGGTCTTGAGGACCTTGCCGTCGCGCTCGACCTTCATCTTGTGCGACTTCACGTCGACCGTGCTGACCTGCTTGCGGCCGATGTTGAAGGTGACCTTCTTGTCCTGGACGCCGACGTTGCCGTTGCCCGCTTCCACTCCGTCGAGCTTGAGGTCGAGGGTGACCTTGGAGTTGGGCTTCCAGTACTCCTGCGGACGGAAGTCGAGCCGGTCGTTGCCGAACCAGTGGCCGACGACCTCCTGGCCGCTGGTCGAGTTGACCTTGATTGCGGACTCGACGGCCTTCTTGTTCTGGATCTGCTTGTCGAAGGTGATGGACACCGGCATGCCGACGCCGACCGTGGAGCCGTCCTCACCGGCGTAGGTGCCGATGAAGCTGTGCTCGGGCGCGACAGTGGTGAAGGTGTGGTTCTCCACAGCCTTGCGTCCGTCGCCGTCCTTGGCCGTCGCGCTGATCTCGTACTTGGTGGCGCGCTCGAGCTGCTGCTTGGGCTTCCAGCTCTTGCCGTCGGAGGAGAGGGTGCCCTCGACGGTGGTGCCGCTCTGGGTCGCCTTGAGGCTCACTTTGGTGAGCTTGCCGCCCTTGACGGAGACATTGGCGCCGTTGTTGATGCTGGCGTTGTCCTCGCCGTCCTTCGCGGGGATCTTTATTCGGGCGGCCGAGGTGTCCTTCTCAGCATTGGATATGTCGTTCTTCGCGGCCGACTTCTCGGTGTCGCCGCCATCGTCACCGCCGCTGCAGGCGCTCAGCGTGAGCACCCCACCGAGCAGCGCGGCCGTGACCGCGAGACCCTTGCGGTGCTTCCCCACCGTCATCACTGGCTTCTCCATCTGCCTTCAGAACCCCATGTCTCCCCGGTAAAGCTGCGCAGCCCCCACAGCGCCCGAAATCGGACATGTGCGCTCCAGCTCCATGCACAGGAACGCACGAGGGACTATGACCGGTTCCACTTTCTGTAAAACTGTGGTCCAGGACACCTATCCGCCTGGTTTGCGAACCCTTCCGGTTCCCAGGAAAAGCGGAAGTATGCCTTCCCCCTCGCCTCCGCCACTCAGTAACATCGGCCCGCGTACGGTCAGTTCACACTGATCCCCCGAGCTGTACGTCGCACCCACATACCTGGAGGGCGTTTCGTGTCCGAGGCCGGACCCTCGAAGCTGTCAGTCCACCGCCGCCCCCTGGCCACCGCTGCGGCGGCCGGCGGCGTACTGTTCGCCCTTTGGTTCGTGCCCACAGCCAACGCTACCCCCGAAAAACCTGACCATCCCACCCATCACAGCAACACTGTGACGCGGTTGGAACATGGCCAGGGCGCGGAGTAGTCCCGCTGCGACGGTCTAGGCCAGCGGCCCGGTGGCCGACTCCGCGGCGGCCACCAGCGCACCAGACCGGACAAATCCCTCAGTGGCCGCCAAATCCGGCGCGAGGTACCGGTCCCCACCGGGCCCCTCGGCCCCGGTCTTCCGCAGCGCGGCCACCACGGCCTGGGCGGCAGCTCCCGGAACCAGCCCGGCCGTCCCGGAGCGGAGCTCGATGGCCCGCGTGGCCGCGTACACCTCGACGGCGATCACCCGGGCCAGTCCGTCCACGGCCGTACGCAGTTTCCGCGCCGCGGACCAGCCCATGGACACATGGTCCTCCTGCATCGCGGAGGAGGGGATCGAGTCCACCGACGCGGGTACCGCCAGCCGCTTCAGCTCGCTGACCAGCGCCGCCTGCGTGTACTGGGCGATCATCAGCCCCGAGTCGACCCCGGCGTCGTGGGCGAGGAACGGCGGCAGACCGTGCGAGCGGTTCTTGTCGAGCAGCCGGTCCGTACGCCGCTCCGCGATGGAGGCGAGGTCGGCGGCGGCGACGGCGAGGAAGTCGAGAACGTAGGCGACCGGCGCGCCGTGGAAGTTGCCGTTGGACTCCACCCGCCCGTCGGGCAGCACGACGGGGTTGTCCACGGCCGAGGCCAGCTCCCGTTCGGCGACCGTACGGGCGTGCGCCAGGGTGTCCCGGCCCGCGCCGGCGACCTGCGGAGCGCACCGTACGGAGTAGGCGTCCTGCACCCGTGGCGCGTCGTCCTGGTGGTGCCCGGTCAGCCCTGAACCGGCCAGCACCTTGAGCATGTTGGCGGCGCTGGCGGCCTGGCCCGGGTGCGGCCGGATGGCGTGCAGCTCGGGCGCGAGCACCCGGTCCGTGCCCAGCAGCGCCTCCAGCGACAGGGCCGCGGAGATGTCGGCCGAGGTGAACAGGCGCGCGAGGTCGGCGCAGGCCATCAGCAGCATGCCGAGCATGCCGTCGGTGCCGTTGAGGAGGGCCAGCCCCTCCTTCTCGCGCAGTTCCACGGGGGTGAGGCCGTGCTCGGCGAGCAGTTCGCCGGTCGGCCGCAGCACGCCGTCGGGGCCCTCCGCCTCGCCCTCGCCCATCAGCGTGAGGGCGCAGTGCGAGAGCGGGGCGAGGTCGCCGGAGCAGCCGAGGGATCCGTACTCGTGCACGACAGGAGTGATGCCCGCGTTCAGCAGGTCCGCCATGGCCTGGGCGACCTCGGGGCGTACTCCGGTGCGGCCGGAGGCGAGGGTCTTCAGCCGCAGGAACATCAGTGCGCGCACCACCTCGCGCTCCACCCGCGGGCCCATGCCGGCGGCGTGCGAGCGGACGATGTTGCGCTGGAGCTGAGCGCGCAGGTCAGGGCCGATGTGGCGGACGGCAAGGGCGCCGAAGCCGGTGGAGACGCCGTAGACGGGGTCGGGCTTGGCAGCGAGGTCGTCGATGAAGCGGCGAGCGGTACGCAGCGCCTCCAGCGCCTCCTGGTGCAGCTCGATGCGGGCACCGTCCCGGGCGACGGCGATGACCTCCTCGGGGCTGGTGCCCGAGCTTCCGACCACCACAGTGTGCATATTCATATTCACGAACCCTAGTGAGTGAATTGCGATCTGTCACGGGCGACGGGGCCCACTCTGCCTAGGATAAATAGCTTTCTTCCTAGGACCTCTAGTTTTACGATCTGCACCATACGGCCACGAGCGGGAGAGGCGGGTGGCGGCGCATGGTGCGCGCGGGTCTTACGGCGGAACGGGTCGTCCAGGCGGCGGCCGAACTGGCGGACGAGGTGGGCCTGGACAACGTCACGCTGTCCGCGCTGGCCCGGAGGTTCGGCGTCAAGGACGCCAGCCTCTACTCCCACGTCCGCAGCCTCTCCGACCTGCGTACCCGGCTGTGCGTGCTGGCAGCGCGCGAGATGACCGACCGGATCGGCGCCGCCGTCGCCGGGCGCGCGGGCAAGGACGCGCTGATCGCGTTCGCCGACGCCTACCGCGGCTACGCCCTCGACCACCCCGGGCGCTACGCCGCAGGCCAGCTGCAGATCGACCCGGCGGTGGCCGCCGAGTCGGTCGGCCACCGCCGCAGCATCGATCTGACATACGGGATGCTCCGCGCCTACGGCCTCCGGGAGCCCGATCTGACCGACGCCGGGCGGCTGCTGCGCAGCACCTTCCACGGCTACGCCGATCTGGAGACCCGCACCGGCTTCAGTCACCCCCGGCGGCTCGACGACTCCTGGCACCGCTCCCTGGAGGCGCTGCACTTCCTGTTGGAGAACTGGCCGCCTTCCGGAGAACCGGACGACGACACCTCAGCAGACGCATGAAGGAGACCTATGAACGACCGACCCACCAACACCACCGAGCCCCGCATCGGCACCCTGCCCGTCCCGGGCGCCACCCTCCACTACGAGGTACGCGGCTCAGGGCCGCTGCTGCTGCTCATACCGGGCGGCGCCGGTGGCCTGGCAGTCTTCCAGGGCGTTGCGGAAGCGCTCGCCGACCGCTTCACCGTGGCGAGCTACGACCCGCGCGGTATCGGCGCCAGCACGCTGGACGTACCCGGCAAGGACCAGCAGGCCGAGGTGCACGCGGCCGATGCGCACCGCCTGCTCGACCTGTTCTCGCCCACCGAGCCCGGCTATGTCTGCGGCACCAGCTCCGGCGGCATCGTCGCCGTCGAACTGCTGGCCCGGCACCCGGAGCGGGTCCGCCTCGCCGTCGCACACGAGCCGCCGCTCGCCCGGATGCCGGCGGAACCCGAAGCCGCGCTGACCGCCTTCGCGGAGATCGGCGACATCGCCGTACGCGAGGGGGTCGGCCCCGCCTACCAGCGGATGGGCGCTGCCATGGGCGAGGCGGAGCCGGTCGAGGACGAGGCGGGTGAGCCGGAGCCGATGTCCGCGCGGTTGCGGGCGACCGTGGAGGCGAGCAGTGCCCAGTTCCTCCAGCACATGCTGAAGCCCTTCACCCACCACAGCCCGGACCTCGCCCGGCTGAAGGCCGCCTCGGACCGGCTCGTCGTCGGCGTCGGCCGCACCTCGCGCGGGCAGCTCCCGCACACCCTCGCCACGGCGCTGGCGGAGAACGTGGGCGCGGAGTGCCGTGCCTTCCCGGGTGGCCACATCGGCAGTGTCGAGTACCCCGCCGCGTTTGCGCGTGCGCTGGCTGCCACGCTGCTCTGATGAGGGGCTACCCCTGCCCGGACTTCGCAGGCTGCGGGTGCTCCCCCAAGCTCTTCGAGCAGGGAGGTACCCCCAGGCTGGTCGCGCAGTTCCCCGCGCCCCTGACGGGGCGCGATCAGCTGCGGCGGAAGCGGCGGCGTTCCGGGGTGGGGGGCAGTGGGTCGGGGGTGGCGGCCAGCCGCACCGTGGGGTCCTGGGGCCCGCCCTCCCGGCCCGCCACCACCGGCTTGCCGGAACGCAGCGCCTTGGCGCGGTACTGGGCCGCGTCCGCGAGCCGGAAGATCCGGTGTGCGGTACGCACTTCGCCGACCGGATCGCCGGTGGAGGCGACCCCGCAGGCCACGCCCTCCCCCAGCTCCAGTTCGGCCGCGCCCCGGCACAGCTCGTCCGCGGCACGTACGACCTCGTCGGCGGTGGGCCCGACGGCCAGCAGACAGAACTCGTCCCCGCCGAGCCGTCCGGCCAGTGCGCCGGGCAGCGTCGCCGCACCGGCGGACAGGACGGCGGCGAACCGCTCCAGCAGCCGGTCGCCGGCCTCGTGCCCCTGTGCGTCGTTGACGCCCTTGAGCCCGTTGATGTCGCAGACGACGAGGCTGACGACGGTGCCCAGATCGCGGTGGAGTTCGACGGCCTCGTCCAGCCGGTTCTCGATGGCGCGGCGGTTGGCCAGGCCGGTGAGGGGATCGGTGTAGGCGAGTCGGCGGACCTCTTCCAGCCGCTCGTTCTGCGCGATGCCGGAGGCTATGAGGGCTGCGAGCACCGCGGCGAAGTCGGCGTCGTCCCGGGTGAAGGGGGGCGTCGCGGCGGGCCGGGCCACGTACAGCTCGCCCCAGGCCCTGCCGTGCAGCACTATCGGCGCGATCACGCAGGAGCCACGGCCCCTGCGGCGCAGCGCTGCCACCCGCCGATAGCTGTGTGCGGCCTCGCCCTCGGCCTCCGCGGTCTCCTCGGGCCCGTCGCCCTCCACCCACGCCTGCGGCCTGCCGCCGCCCGCCCACCACTCGTGCAGCAACTCGGCGACCTGCGGGAAGTCGCGTACGGGATACGACTCGTCGGTGGGGAACTCGGCCTCCTCCGGCGCCCGCTCCCCCACGTTGACCAGCACTCGCAGCCGGCCGCGTGCCCGCTCCCAGACGGATATCGACGCGAAGGCGCCGCCCATCGCCTCGCAGGCGCCCCATGCGGCCGCGTGGGCTATGTCCCGGTGGGAGAGCGCGGCGGCTGCCTCCGGCTCGTCCTCGTCGTAGGGGTGCGGGCGGGCCGTCGCGGGCGCAGACGTCTGTGCTGCCGCCATGGCCTGGGACAGCCCTACGACAGCGCTGAGGCGCGCGTCCGCGTCCTCGCCGCCCGCTCCTGTTCCGCCCATACCGCCAAGATTAGGAGGCTTCGCCCCGTTCTGCCGCGCAGACCCCTGCGGAGAGCCTCACTCTACGAAGAAAGCCGCAGTCTTGCCGGGGAATCGCAACTGTCCTGGGGCGAGGTCGCCGTAGTCCCTTCCCCGGCCGGTCGGTCACTTTCCCGGCCAGTCCGGCTTCCGCTTCTCGTTGAAGGCGGCTACGCCCTCTGCGCGGTCGCCCGAGAAGGCGACGGTGCGCCAGGCGGCCTCCTCCACCTCCAGTCCTGCGCGCAGGTCCATGCCCCATCCGGTGCGCAGCGCCCGCTTGGCGGCCCGCAGCCCGACCGGTGAGTTGGCGGCGATCCGCTCCGCCAGCGCCAGCGCCTCGCTGCGGTCCTCGCCCTCCGCGGCGAGCAGGTCGACCATGCCGAGCGCGTGCGCCTCGCCGGCCGCCACCCGGCGCGCCGAGAAGATCAGCTCGGCGGCGCGGGCCGCACCCACCCGGCGCGGCAGCAACTGGGTGCCGCCCCCGCCGGGCACCACGCCGACCGACACCTCGGGCAGCCCCACCACGGCCGTGGGGTCGGCGACGATCAGATCGCAGGAGAGCGCCAGTTCGTACCCGCCGCCCAGCGCATAGCCGTGCACGGCGGCGATGGTGGGCATCGGCAGCTCCAGCACCCCGTTGTAGGCCGCCCGGGAGTGCGGGCGCTGCGCGGCCAGCTCCGCATCGCTGAGGGAGTTGCGCTCCTTCAGGTCGGCGCCGACGCAGAACGCACGCTCGTGCGTGGAAGTCAGCACAGTGGCCCGTACGTCGCCGTCCCGCGCGAGCGCGGCACACGCGTCGGCGAGCGCGCCCGCGAACGCCGTCGACACCGCGTTCATGGCACCCCGCCGGTCCATCACCAGCTCCGCGACGTGCCCGTCCCTGCGGACCCGCACCCACTCCCCGAACGTCTGCTCGCTGAGATCATTGGCGTCCATGGCCCGTACGATAACGCTCGCTAACTTTGTTGGGTACGGCGCCGCAGCAGCCAGGGTTCCACCACGCCCAGCCCACGCACGGGCCGCTGGTAGAGGGGCTGGAGCGCGAACCGGTACCCGGACAGGTCCTCGCTCTCCTTCTCGGACTCCGGCGCGGCACCCGAGGCGGTCAGCTCGGCACGGAAGGCGCCGTCGACCAGCACAGTGTCCTTGGGCGCTATCGACGTCAGCCGGCTGGCGAGGTTGACCGTGTTGCCGAAGACGTCGCCCATCCGGGTCGTCATCGTGCCGAACGCGATGCCGACCCGCAGCTCGGGCATCGTCTCGTCGTTCGCCATCGTCTCGATCAGCCGCAGCCCGATCTCCGCCGCGGTGCTCGCGTCCTCGGCGACGTAGAGGATCTCGTCCCCGAGCGCCTTGATCAGCCGCCCGCCGTGCGCGGCGACCAGATCGGCGGAGGTGGTCTCGAACGCCTCCACCAGCTCGCCCAGTTCCTCGTCCTCCAGCCGCCGCGTCAGCCGGGTGAAGCCCACCAGGTCGGCGAAGCCGATCGCCTGCCGCCGGTTGACCATCTCCTCGTCGTCCTGCGCCTGTACGACCCGGCCCGTGGCCGCGGCCAGCTGCCGGCGCCACACGTAGACCAGGAACTCCTCCAGCTCGGGCAGCAGCAACTGCACCAACGGGAAGGTGACTTCGTTACGGGTCATGCCCGGCTCGGGCGGCTCGGTCAGTCCCATCAGGAAGGAGTCGATCTGCCAGTCCGCGAGCCGCGCCGTGGTCTGCCCCGTCGACCGGGCCACCTGCACCGCCATCGTCTCGCTCAGCAGCCCCGCCTCCACCAGACCCGACAGCCGCCGCAGCGCCAGCACGTCGGCCTCGGTCAGCGCACGGGCCTGCCCCACGTCGGCGAAGCCCATCGCCCGCCAGAACCGGGACGCCAGCTCCATGGAGACCCCGGCCGCGCGGGCGGCCTGGAACGGCGTGTACTGCCGTTGGGAGCCGAGGATGAGCTCCTCGATCCGCAGCGCGCTGGGATCGGGCTCGTCCTCCGGGTCCTCCCCCTCCTCGTCGTCCCCGACGGCGAACGGACCCCGCAGAGCGCCGTCCGCGGAGCCGATGGCGCCGGAGCCGTCACCCGGCGCCACCGCCTCACTGGGGGTAACGCTCCCGGTGTCGCTCCCGCCGTCGCTCCCCGCATCGCTACCGGCAGGGCTCGGCCCGGGGTGCTCCTGGGCTGCGGAACCGGCGGAACCGGGCGTTCCGCGGTCGGCGCCCTCGGCCGTGTCCGAGGCGCCCGGGGCCGCCGAGGACCCGGGCGCACCTCCCGGCCCGAGGCTGGGGGAGGAAGCCGCATTACGTTCGGGCATGCCCGGTTCGTCCACGGTCACCGCGGGCTCCCCGCACCCTCCGCGGCGTGGTGTCGCGGCCTCGCGTCGTCCCTGCGCACAGCCCTTCCGTTCCTCTTGCTCAACCTGCTCCGGGCCGGGACACCGCTGCCGTGTGGCACCCGATGTCACTGCCGATTGCCCACCATACGGCAGTTGTGCGCTACCTCACTCTTCAGCTGCGGGGCGCAGATGGACGATGTCACCGGCAGCAACCGGATGCTGTACGCCCTGTTCCGAGGCGATGATCAACCGGCCGTCGCCGTCCACCGCGACCGCCTCCCCCACCAGCTCGTTCCCGCCGGGCAGCATCGCCCGTACGGTCCTGCCGAGCGTGACGCAGCCCGCCGCGTACGCGTCCAGCAGAGCGCCGGCCGCGGCGTCGCCGTCGGCCGCCGTCCAGCGGCCGTACCAGTCCTCCACCGCCCGCAGTACCGCGCGCAGCAGCGGGTCCCGGTCGGTGCCCTGGGCACCAGCGAGGGCGAGCGAGCCGGCGGTGGGCACCGGCAGCTCGTCCTCGCGGAGGGTGACGTTGAGGCCGATGCCGAGGACGACGGAGTCCTCCCCGACGCGTTCCGCGAGGATTCCGCCGATCTTGCGTTCGCCGCCCTTGCCGGTGGTCAGTACGTCGTTGGGCCACTTGAGGCCGGTGTCGACGCCTGCAGAACGGGCGAGGGCGCCTGCGGCGGCCACGCCGCCGAGGAGTGGGAGCCAGCCCCAGCGCGTGGCCGGAGGGTCCGGCCGCAGCAGCATCGAGAAGAACAGTCCCGAACGGGGTGGAGCCGTCCACGAGCGGTCGAGACGGCCCTTGCCGGCCGTCTGCTCCTCCGCGACGAGGATGCTGCCCGGTGCGGCTGCGCCCTTGCGGGCGCGGTCGGCGAGCTCCGTGTTGGTCGAGCCGATCGACTCGACCACCTCCAGATCGGTCCAGATCGAACCCTCGCCGAGCAAAGCTTTGCGGAGTGCCGCCTGATTGAGAGGGGGGCGGTCGAGGTCAGACCAACGATTGGGCGTCATGCCGCCAGGCTATGGGTGGGTTCGCCTCTTGTGGGGGCACGCCTCTTCGCGTTTTCGGCTGCTGTCGACAGGTCGCGTCGAGGGGCTCCGCACCCCAACAGAGGGAGGGGGCCCAAGGATGGGCCCTCAAGCATGGGCGGGGATGTGTTCAACGCCGCACTCCGCAAATGGGCAGGTCGCCGATAGCCTACGGGTCGGTAGCCAACCCGCGACGGTAAGGAGCCCTCCGAGATGTCCTCGCCCAGCCCCGACATCGACGACCTCGACATCCACACCACCGCGGGCAAACTCGCGGATTTCGAGCGCCGCACCACGGAAGCCGTTCACGCGGGCTCCGAACGCGCAGTGGAGAAGCAGCACGCCAAGGGCAAGCTCACCGCACGCGAGCGCATCGAGCTGCTCCTCGACGAGGGTTCGTTCACGGAGCTGGACGAGTTCGCACGGCACCGCTCCACCAACTTCGGGCTGGAGAAGAACCGCCCGTACGGGGACGGCGTGGTCACCGGCTACGGCACCGTCGACGGCCGCCCCGTCTGCGTCTTCTCGCAGGACTTCACCATCTTCGGCGGCGCCCTCGGTGAGGTGTACGGCGAGAAGATCGTGAAGGTCATGGACTTCGCGCTGAAGACGGGCTGCCCCGTCGTCGGCATCAACGACGGCGGCGGCGCCCGCATCCAGGAAGGCGTGGCGGCACTCGGCCTGTTCGCGGAGATCTTCCGCCGGAACACCCATGCCTCCGGCGTGATCCCGCAGATTTCGCTGGTCCTCGGCCCGTGCGCGGGCGGCGCCGTGTATTCACCCGCGATCACGGACTTCACCGTGATGGTGGACCAGACGTCGCACATGTTCATCACGGGCCCGGACGTGATCAAGACGGTCACCGGTGAGGACGTCGGCTTCGAGGAGCTGGGCGGCGCCCGTACGCACAACGCCACCTCCGGCGTGGCGCACCACATGGCGGGCGACGAGAAGGACGCCATCGAGTATGTGAAGGCGCTGCTGTCGTACCTGCCGTCCAACAACCTCTCCGAACCGCCGGGCTACCCGGAGGAGGCGGACCTGGAGACCTCCGAGGAGGACCGGGAGCTCGACGTACTGATCCCGGACTCGGCGAACCAGCCGTACGACATGCACGCCGTCATCGAGCATGTGCTGGACGACGGCGAATTCCTGGAGACGCAGGCGCTGTTCGCCCCGAACATCGTCACCGGCTTCGGCCGCGTCGAGGGTCAGTCGGTGGGCGTGGTGGCCAACCAGCCGCTCCAGTTCGCGGGCTGTCTCAACATCGACGCGAGCGAGAAGGCGGCACGCTTCGTCCGTACCTGCGACGCCTTCAATATTCCGGTGCTCACTTTTGTGGATGTGCCGGGCTTTCTGCCCGGTACGGACCAGGAGTACGACGGGATCATCCGGCGCGGCGCCAAGCTGATCTTCGCGTACGCGGAGGCGACGGTGCCGCTGATCACAGTCATCACGCGGAAGGCGTTCGGCGGCGCGTACGACGTCATGGGCTCCAAGCACCTGGGCGCCGACCTCAACTTCGCCTGGCCCACCGCCCAGATCGCCGTGATGGGCGCGCAGGGCGCGGTCAACATCCTGCACCGCAAGAAGCTGGCCGCGGCCGGTACGCCCGAGGAGACCGAGGAGCTGCGTGCCCGGCTCACCCAGGAGTACGAGGACGCGCTGCTCAACCCGTATGTGGCGGCCGAGCGCGGCTATGTGGACGCGGTGATCCGCCCGGCGGAGACCCGCCGCCACATCACCCGCGGCCTGCGCACGCTGCGCACCAAGCGGGAACAGCTCCCGCCGAAGAAGCACGGCAACATCCCGCTGTGAGGAGGCCGCGATGACGACGGAGTCCATCGAAACCGTGCATGGAACCGCCGGGGGCCCGGCCGCGCCCGCCGAGCCGCCCATCCGCGTCGTACGGGGCAACCCCACGCCCGAGGAGCTGGCGGCGGCGCTGGCGGTGGTGCGGGTCCGTGCTTCCGCCGCGGCGGCCGGGGAGCCCCAGCGGCCGGCGCCGAGCGCCTGGTCCGACCCGGCCCGCACCGTTCCGGGCCCCCTGCCCACGCCGGGCCCTGGCGCCTGGCGCCGTACGTTCTGGCCCGGCTGACCGGTATCCGGCGCGCTCGCGTGGGGGCCTGCGGCTGAGTACGCGTACTCAGGCGCAGGCACCTTCGCACGACCACCATGGGCGCATGCTGTGGTCGGACCCCCGAGACGAGCCGCCGCCGGAACTGAGCAGGACCCAGGAGCAGATGAACCGCCTCGGCTGGGTGCTGTTAGTCGTCACCGGGGTGGTGATGCTGCTGCTCCTGTCCGCCGCGTACTCATGAGCGCTCAGCTCACGAGTGCTCATGGGCGGCACGCGCGCCGACTCCTTACGATGGCGGCATGAACTCTCCGCGTCTCGTACTGGCCTCCGCTTCCCCTGCCCGTCTCGCGCTGCTGCGGCAGGCGGGGATGGCACCCGAGGTGGTCGTCAGCGGCGTGGACGAGGACGCGCTCAGCGCACCGACCCCCTCCGAGCTGGCCAGGGTCCTGGCCGAGGCGAAGGCGGCAGCGGTCGCCGGACGGGCGGAGACGGCGGGCGCGCTGGTCGTCGGCTGCGATTCGGTGCTGGAGCTCGACGGGCGTCCACTGGGCAAGCCCGCGGACGCCGAGGACGCGACGGCGCGCTGGAAGGACATGCGGGGCCGCTCCGGCGTCCTGCACACCGGGCACTGCGTCATCGACACCCGCGTCCCCGGAGAGGAAGGACGCCGCTCGGTGACTGCCTCCACGACGGTGCACTTCGGTGAGCCGACGGACGAGGAGATCGCGGCTTATGTCGCCAGCGGTGAACCCCTGCACGTGGCCGGGGCGTTCACGCTGGACGGCCGCTCGGGTCCGTTCGTCGACGGCATCGAGGGCGACCACGGCAATGTGCTGGGTCTCTCACTTCCCACGCTGCGCAGGCTGCTGCGCGAGCTGGGCGTCACCGTCACGGACCTGTGGGCTCCGCGCTGATCGCGGATCCGTCGACGGGCCGGCCGGCGGAACGGTCGACGGGCTGCTCCATCGCCTCGCCGTACCAGGTCAACGACCAGACGATCAGGCCGAGGACGGCCATCATCGCCAGGAAGGCCGGCCAGCCGACCAGGCCGACGGAGAAGGCACCGAGCACTCCATGCACCACGGCGCAGCTGATCAGCACGATGCGCAGCAAGCCGCGCGGCGGCACATCACGTATCGCTGTTCGGACCAGGATCAGCGCACAGCCGAGCACATAGCCGCCGACGAGCACGGCACCGATCACCGCCGAAACCGTCATGGCACGCGGGTCGATGCCCGCCAGGGACATCTGCTGGGCGTCGGCGACCTTGCCCAGGAAGAGATTGAGTCCTACGAGCACGGCTACTTCCACCGTCAGCACCAACGCGGTCACCGCGGCCACCGCCCGTCTGCGCCCTGCCACTTAGCCACCTCTTCCGTCGCCGCGCATCTGCGGTAAGCGGGCCGCCACTTGGCCACCCGCCCGCCGATGCGTTCCCGCTGCCCGCTCTGCTGTTTGCCGTTACGTGCTCTGCGTTACTCCAGGTATGTGCTCTTGGCAGGGCGAACGCTACTCACGGGTACAAGCCGGGGCAAGGGAATCGACGCAAAGCAAAATTTCGCTCTCCAAGTCGTAGGGACTCCACAAAGACGAGCCCTCCAGGCGCACGACTCCGACAGAGAGCTAGCCCACATGCCTGAGGCGGACGATCCCGCGCCGAATGCGGCGTACCGTGGGACAACGAGGGGAGATCCGGTTCTGCGCGACCCACGGGTGACACTCCGTGTGGGCAAGCTCACCCCCCTTGGCGGCTCGGCGTCAGGTGTCGCCTGTACCTAAACTCAGCTTGTTTCAAGGAGGGAGCCATCGTGCGCAAGGTGCTCATCGCCAACCGCGGCGAAATCGCCGTCCGCGTTGCCCGCGCGTGCCGGGATGCGGGGATCGCGAGCGTCGCCGTCTATGCCGAGCCGGACCGGGACGCGTTGCACGTCCGCGTGGCCGACGAGGCATTCGCCCTGGGCGGTGACACCCCGGCGGCGAGCTATCTGGATGTCACCAAGGTGCTGAAGGCCGCCGCCGATTCGGGCGCCGACGCCGTACACCCCGGCTACGGATTCCTCTCCGAGAACGCCGACTTCGCGCAGGCCGTCATCGACGCGGGCCTCAACTGGATCGGCCCGCCCCCGCAGGCCATCCGCGACCTGGGCGACAAGGTCGCGGCCCGGCACATCGCGCAGCGCGCGGGCGCCCCCCTCGTCGCGGGCACCAAGGACCCGGTCTCCGGCTCGGAGGAGGTCGTCGCCTTCGCCGAGGAGCACGGCCTGCCCATCGCCATCAAGGCCGCCTTCGGCGGCGGCGGGCGCGGTCTGAAGGTCGCCCGCACGCTGGAGGAGGTCCCCGAGCTGTACGACTCGGCGGTGCGCGAGGCCGTGGCCGCCTTCGGCCGCGGCGAGTGCTTCGTCGAGCGCTATCTCGACCGGCCCCGGCACGTGGAGACGCAGTGCCTGGCCGACAAGCACGGCAACGTGGTCGTCGTCTCCACCCGCGACTGCTCCCTCCAGCGCCGCCACCAGAAGCTGGTCGAGGAGGCCCCGGCGCCCTATCTGACGGACGAGCAGAACGCGGAACTCTACCGCGCGTCCAAGGCCATCCTTCGCGAGGCCGGTTACGAGGGCGCCGGTACCTGCGAGTTCCTCGTCGGCCAGGACGGCACCATCTCCTTCCTGGAGGTCAACACCCGCCTCCAGGTGGAGCACCCGGTGACGGAGGAGGTCACCGGCATCGACCTCGTCCGCGAGATGTTCCGGATCGCCGACGGCGAAGAGCTGGGCTACGACGACCCCCCGCTGCGCGGTCACTCCTTCGAGTTTCGTATCAACGGCGAGGACCCGGGCCGCAACTTCCTCCCGGCCCCCGGCACCGTCACCACCTTCGCCCCGCCGACCGGTCCCGGTGTCCGGCTCGACGCGGGTGTGGAGTCCGGCTCGGTGATCGGCCCGGCGTGGGACTCGCTGCTCGCCAAGCTCATCGTCTCCGGCGCCACCCGGCAGCAGGCCCTTCAGCGGGCGGCCCGCGCACTGGACGAGTTCGAGGTGACCGGCATGGCCACCGCGATCCCCTTCCACCGCACGGTGGTACGGGACACCGCCTTCGCCCCCGAGGTCAACGGCCGCGAGGGCGAGTCGTTCGACGTCCACACCCGGTGGATCGAGACGGAGTTCGTCAACGACATCAAGCCGTTCGCGGCTCCCGTCGTCGGAGAGACCGACGAGGAGGATGCCGCGGGTCGCGAGACCGTCGTCGTCGAGGTCGGCGGCAAGCGGCTGGAGGTCTCCCTCCCGTCCTCGCTGGGCATGCCGCTGGCGCGCGCCGCCGTCGAGGGCGGCGCCCGCAAGCCGCGGCGGAAGGCCGCCAAGAAGTCCGGCACCGCCGTCTCCGGCGACGCGCTCGCCTCTCCCATGCAGGGCACCATCGTCAAGGTCGCCGTCGAGGAGGGCCAGCAGGTCGAGGAGGGCGAACTCATCATCGTCCTGGAAGCGATGAAGATGGAGCAGCCGCTGAACGCGCACCGCGCCGGCACCGTGAAGGACCTCCAAGCGGAGATCGGCGCCTCGGTGACGTCCGGCGCCGTCATCTGCGAGATCAAGGACTGAAGCCTCGGCTTCTTCCCGCCGCCTGCTTTCGGCGGTGCCGAACCCACCCCAACCGGTGAGTTCGGCACCGCCGTTCACGTTTGCCGTGGCTGAGCACCGTTGCGGCGGGAAATGGTGCGGGCCCGTACCGTGAGAGCCCCGGGCGGGTCCGACTCGACCCGTGCTCCGAAGGGAGCGCTGACCCGATCGAGGGTCGCCCGTAGCCACTCGGTGTCTGCGGGCGACGCAGGCACGAGGCGGATCCGGCGGGCCTGAAAGGGGATGAGCCGCACGTCGGACGCCAGTCCGGTGTCCGCATCGAGCGTGACGGCGTAGAGCAGCCGCAGATCGTCGCGGTATGCGCCGTAACCGCCGATGCCCTCGTAGTCGTCGATGAAGTCCCCGCAGCCGTAGAGGACGAGCCTGCCCCGGTAGAGCTCGACGGGGCGCGGGTGGTGCGAGGAGTGACCGTGGACGAGGTCCAGCCCGCCGTCGATCAGCGCGTGCGCGAAACGCACCTGCTCGGGCGGTACGTCGTAGCCCCAGTTCGAGCCCCAGTGGACCGAGGCGACGGCGAGGTCGCCCGGGCGTTTCAACTCGGCCACCCGGCGGCCGACTTCCTCCGCGTCCGCGAGGGACGACTCCCGTACCAGGCGCACGCCCGGCCGCCTGCCCGTCGCGGCCCAGTGCCGGGGGATGCCGCTGGACGGCGACCCCAGCGAGACGACGAGCAGCCGGCCGCCGCTTTCCGCGCCGGGCCGGCCGAGCGGGACGACCGCCGGTGTCCGGGCCTCGGTCGCGTCCCGGCCCGCACCGGCCGTCCGCAGCCCGGCCTCCGCCAGGGTGTCGAGCGTTTCCACCAGCCCGCGTACGCCGAAGTCGAGCACGTGGTTGTTGGCCAGTACGGTCACGTCGGGCCGGGCGACGCCGAGGGCAGGCGCATTCGCGGGGCTCATCCGGTAGTGGACGTCCTTGCAGGGGGCGAAGTCGCCGTTGCGCGTGACGCTGGTCTCCAGGTTGCAGACCCTGGCGTCGGGGGCCAGTTCGTCGAGCGTGCGCAGGGCTTCGCCCCAGGGCCAGGCGAAGTCGGCCGGGCGTGGCACCGGCCCGTTCGCCGCCTCCGCGAGTGCGGCGTAATCCCCGGCATCCTGCATGAAGGGCTCGCGCAGCACGGGATCGCCGGGGTACGGCAGGATCTGATCGACGCCGCGCCCCAGCATGACGTCGCCGGTCAGGGCTAGCGTGACCGCGTTCCCGGACACGTCTCCACGGTAGTGGAGCCCTCTCATCCGCTGCTACTCGCCAGGGCTCTCGCGAGGGCTTCGCCTCGCGGGAGCCCGGCGATCTGCATCCCCTGCTAGCGACGCCTGGGAGCCAGGTCCGCCACCCGGGGCGGGCCCGCGGGGGCCGACCGCAGATGGGTGGGAGGGGCACCCCCTCCCTGGTTCGGGTTCCCGCCCTGGGAGGCGGCGGCCCGGCGCGGGGTGGGCATGGGGACCTCGGAGCGCCCCCTGTCATGGGGGGCCGGCGCGGTTCCGGCGACGGTGACCTGGACGCCGCGGTCGGCGAGGGCCTGCAACTCGGTGTCCGCGCGGTCGTCGTGCGGAGGTGGTTCGTCCGTCACGAGTCGGGTGATCACGTCGGTGGGCACCGTCTGGAACATGGTGTCGGTCCCCAGCTTGGTGTGGTCGGCGAGGACCACCACCTCGCCGGCCGCCTGCACCAGCGCCCGGTCCACGCTCGCGGAGAGCATGTTGGAGGTGGACAGCCCGCGCTCGGCCGTCAGTCCGCTTCCGGACAGGAAGGCGCGGGAGACCCGCAGCCCCTGGAGGGACTGCTCGGCGCCGCTGCCGACCAGCGCGTAGTTGGAGCCGCGCAGGGTGCCGCCGGTCATCACCACTTCCACGCGGTTGGCGTGCGCCAACGCCTGCGCCACCAGCAGCGAGTTGGTGACGACGGTCAGGCCCGGCACTCTCGCGAGCCGCCGCGCGAGCTCCTGTGTCGTCGTACCGGCTCCGACGACGACGGCCTCGCCCTCCGAGACGAGGCCAGCGGCGAGGTCGGCGATGGCCGTCTTCTCCGCGGTGGCCAGATGGGATTTCTGGGGGAAGCCGGACTCCCGGGTGAAGCCCCCCGGTAGCACGGCCCCGCCGTGACGGCGGTCGAGGAGTCCTTCGGCCTCCAGCGCCCGTACGTCACGGCGTACGGTCACCTCGGAGGTCTGGACGACGCGGGCCAGCTCGCGGAGCGAGACCGCTCCGTTAGCTCGCACCATTTCTAGGATCAATTGACGACGTTCCGCAGCGAACACGAAACTGACAGTAACGCCAACGACCGTCTGCTTTCAGCGCTATGCGCCGATTAACAGAAATTGTTCGTACGGCGGCACTGAACGTGGTATAGGGGATCGTTTTGGGCGGGCCCGCCTCGCATGTTGGCGCCTCGTCCGGTTCGGCGCCTCGTCTTTCGGCTCGTCTGCTGCGGCTTCGCCTCGGCGGCGCTTCAGTGGAGTTCGGCCAGCTTGCGGGTGTGCAGCTGGCGGGCGACCTCGGCGATCGAGCCCGTGAGAGACGGGTAGACGGTGAAGGTGTTCGCGATCTGCTCGACGGTCAGATTGTTGTCAACGGCGATCGAGATCGGATGGATCAGCTCGCTGGCCCGCGGCGCGACGACCACACCGCCGACGACGATCCCGGTGCCGGGACGGCAGAACAGCTTCACGAAACCGTCCCTGATGCCCTGCATCTTGGCCCGCGGGTTGCGCAGCAGCGGCAGCTTGACGACGCGGGCCTCGATGGCGCCCTTGTCGACGTCCGCCTGGGTGTAGCCGACGGTCGCGATCTCCGGGTCGGTGAAGACGTTCGCGGAGACCGTCTTGAGGTCGAGCGGGTTCACCGTGTCGCCGAGGAAGTGGTACATCGCGATCCGGCCCTGCATGGCTGCGACGGAGGCGAGCGCGAGAACGCCGGTGCAGTCGCCCGCGGCGTAGACGCCGGGGGCCGTGGTGCGGGAGACCTTGTCGGTCCAGATGTGGCCCGACTCCTTGAGCCGGACCCCGGCCTCCTCCAGACCCATGTCCGCGGTGTTCGGGATGGCGCCGACCGCCACCAGGCAGTGCGTGCCGGTGATCGTACGGCCGTCCTGGAGGGTGACCTCCACCCGGTCGTCCTCGGTCCTCTTGGCGGAGGCGGCGCGGGAGCGGCTCATCACGTTCATGCCGCGTCGCCGGAAGACGTCCTCCAGGACGGCGGCGGCGTCCGGGTCCTCTCCGGGCAGCACCCGGTCGCGCGAGGAGACGAGGGTGACCTGCGAGCCCAGCGCCTGGTAGGCGCCGGCGAACTCGGCTCCGGTCACGCCGGAGCCGATGACGATGAGCTCCTCGGGCTGTTCCTGCAGGTCGTAGAGCTGCGTCCAGTTCAGGATGCGTTCGCCGTCCGGGCGGGCGTCGGGGATCTCGCGCGGGTGGCCGCCGGTGGCGATCAGTACGGCGTCCGCCGTGAGCTGCTCCTGGCTGCCGTCCGCCGCCGTGACGGTGACGATGCGGGAGCCGTCCGTCGCCTGGCCGGACTCGATGCGGCCACGGCCGCGGACGACGCGGCCTCCCGCGCGGGTGACGGAAGCGGTGATGTCGTGCGACTGGGCGAGGGCCAGCCGCTTGACGCGGCGGTTGACCTTGCGGATGTCGACGCCCACGACGCGGGCCGGGTCGTCGGGGTCGTGGGTGGTGTCCTCGACCCGGATGCCGAGCTCCTCGTAGGAGGAGTCGAAGTTGGTCATCACCTCGGCGGTGGCGATGAGCGTCTTGGACGGTACGCAGTCGGTGAGGACCGAGGCGCCGCCGAGGCCGTCGCAGTCGACGACGGAGACTTCCGCGCCGAGTTGCGCTGCCACCAGGGCTGCTTCGTATCCGCCAGGGCCGCCGCCGATGATCACGATCCGAGTCACATGCCCTATTGTCCCGCACCCGTCATGAGGGCCGCGCGGTGGGGCTCCCTCCCTGCGGGAGGGGGCGCCGATTTTTCCGGGCTCGGGCTTCTGGTTTTGCGGGCTCGGCCCTGGGCGCTTTGGTTTGTGGGGGCACGCCCCCTGGTCTTTTCGGCCGGCGCCGAGTGGTCGTGTCGGGGGGCTCCGCCCCCCAACGGCCCCCCGCCAGGAGGGCTTCGCCCCCGTCCGCGTGGGGGTTACCCGCAGTGCCGCTGTGCTCTCGCCGCGTGAGAGGGGCCCCTCTCTCAAGGGCCCGTTACGCTCGGGGGATGTCGCTCTACGCCGCGTATGCCGGCAATCTCGACGCCCGTCTGATGGCCCGCCGTGCGCCGCACTCTCCGCTTCGGGGGACCGGGTGGCTCACGGACTGGCGGCTCACCTTCGGAGGGGAGCACATGGGGTGGGACGGGGCGCTGGCCACAATCGTGGAGGCGCCGCGTTGCCAGACCTTTGTGGCGCTGTACGACATCGCGCCGATGGACGAGGACTCCGTGGACCGCTGGGAGGGCGTCGGGCTGGACATATACCGGCGGATGCGGGTGCGGGTGCAGACACTGGAGGGCGAGGAGCCCGCGTGGTGTTTTGTGCTCAACGGTTATGAGGGCGGCCTGCCCTCGGCCCGCTATCTGGGGGACGTGGCGGACGCCGCGGAGTCGGCGGGGGCGCCGCACGACTACGTCATGGAGCTCCGTAAGCGGCCCTGCTAGCAGAAAATACCGTCCCGCGCCGGTTTCGGCCGTGTGTTCGTCCGGACTTGGAGACGAGTTGCGTCCCACGTCTACGCGCGTAGGCGATAACGGGCTACCCTCGTCGCGTGAACGCTTCTGCCACTACGCACATCGCCGACGACCCCTACCGCTCCGCCGAGGAGGCCGCCGCCAAGCTGCGGGCCCTGACCGGCGAGGACAGTCACGACGTGGCCCTCGTCATGGGCTCGGGCTGGGTACCAGCGGCCGACACGCTCGGGGTGGCCGACCACGAGCTCGCGGTCACCGAGCTGCCGGGGTTCCCGCCGCCGACCGCCGCGGGCCATGCCGGCAAGATCCGCTCGCACCGGGTGGGCGACAAGCGCGCGCTCGTCTTCCTCGGCCGTACGCACGCGTACGAGGGCCGCGGTGTCGCGGCCGTCGCGCACGGGGTGCGCACGGCCGTGGCGGCGGGCTGCAAGACCATCGTCCTCACGAACGGCTGCGGCGGGCTGCGGCCGGGTATGCGGCCGGGTCAGCCGGTACTCATCAGCGACCACATCAACCTCACCGCCACCTCCCCCATCGTCGGTTCCAACTTCGTCGACCTGACCGATCTGTACTCGCCGCGACTACGCGCGCTCTGCAAGGAGGTCGACCCGACGCTGGAAGAGGGCGTCTACGTCCAGTTCCCCGGGCCGCACTACGAGACCCCCGCGGAGATCGGTTTCGTCCGCACCATCGGCGGAGACCTGGTCGGCATGTCCACCGTTCTGGAGGCCATCGCCGCCCGTGAGGCCGGCGCCGAGGTGCTCGGGATCTCGCTGGTGACCAACCTGGCCGCCGGGATGACGGGCGAGCCCCTCAACCATGAGGAGGTCCTTCAGGCGGGCCGGGACTCGGCGGTACGCATGGGGACGCTGCTCGGCGAGGTGCTGAAGCGGATCTGACCGGTCCGTACAGCCACCCCTTTACGGTTCGAGGCCGCCTTTCCACAGCTCGAGGGCGGCCGGCACTCACCCCTTCCGGCTCTCCAGCCCCACTGTGAAAGGCAGGACCAAGAGATGAGCGACGGCCTGCGGGACGACGACGCGCTGCTCGCCCGGGCCCGCGACTGGCTGGCCGAGGACCCGGACCCGGAGACCCGCGAGGAGCTCGCCAAACTCGTCGAGGCCCGGGACCTGGAGGAGCTGCGGGACCGGTTCTCCGGCACCCTCCAGTTCGGCACGGCCGGGCTCCGCGGTGAACTGGGCGCGGGTCCGATGCGGATGAACCGGTCCGTCGTCATCCGCGCGGCGGCCGGGATCGCCGCTTATCTGCGGGCCCGCACGCAGGAGGGGACCCAGCCGCTGGTCGTGATCGGGTACGACGCGCGGCACAAGAGCGCCGACTTCGCGCGGGACACCGCTGCCGTGGTGACCGGCGCCGGGCTGCGCGCTGCGACGCTGCCCGAGCCGCTGCCCACCCCCGTGCTGGCGTTCGCCGTACGGCACCTGGGCGCCGCCGCCGGGATCATGGTCACCGCCAGCCACAATCCGCCGCGGGACAACGGCTACAAGGTCTACCTGGACGACGGTCTGCAGATCGTGCCGCCCGCCGACGGGGAGATCGCCGACGAGATCGCATCCGTGGGTCCGCTGAGCGGCGTGCCGCGCCCCGACTCCGGCTGGCAGGTGCTCGGCGACGACGTACGGAACGCCTACCTCGCGCGTACCGGCGCCGTCCTCACCGAGGGCTCGCCGCGCGAGGTGCGGGTCGTGCACACCGCGATGCACGGCGTCGGCCACCGCACGGCGCAGCTCGCCTTCGAGCGTGCGGGTTTCCCGGGGATCGTTCCGGTGCCGGAACAGGCCGAGCCGGACCCCGACTTCTCCACCGTCGCGTTCCCCAATCCGGAGGAGCCCGGCGCGATGGACCGCGCGTTCGCGACCGCGCGCGCCTGGGAGGTCGAGCACGGCGAGCGCCCGGACGTGATCATCGCCAACGACCCGGACGCGGACCGCTGCGGCGTCGCCGTACCGGACGCGACCGCCGAGAGCGGCTGGCGGATGCTGCGCGGCGACCAGGTGGGCGCCCTACTGGCCACCCATCTGATCCACAAGCACGCCAAGGGCACGTTCACGACGACCATCGTCTCCTCCTCGCTGCTCTCCCGGATCGCCGAGGCCGCGCAGCTGCCGTACGCCGAGACGCTGACCGGCTTCAAGTGGCTGGCCCGGGTGGAGGGGCTGCGATACGGCTACGAGGAGGCGCTCGGCTACTGCGTCGACCCGGAGGGCGTACGCGACAAGGACGGCATCACGACGGCGCTGCTCGTCGCCGAGCTGGCCGCCGAACTGAAGCAGGACGGGCGCACGCTGACGGATCTGCTGGACGACCTCGACGTCGAGTACGGCGTCCACGCGACCGACCAGCTGTCGGTGCGGGTGGCGGACCTGTCGCTGATCGCCGCCGGTATGCGGCGGCTGCGCGCCGAGCCGCCGACTGCCCTGGGCGGGCTGGCCGTTGCGCAGGCCGACGATCTGAACCAGGGCAGCGAGTCCCTGCCCCCGACGGACGGGCTGCGCTACCGACTGGCCGGTATGGAGGCGATCGAGGGCGGCCGAGTCATCGTCCGGCCCAGCGGTACGGAGCCGAAACTCAAGTGCTACCTGGAGGTCGTCGCCCCGGTCGGCGAGCCCTCGGATCTCGCCGCCGCACGGGAGCGCGCGGCGGGCGTTCTGGACCGGATCAAGGCCGACCTGAAGCAGGCCACCGGGCTCTGAGCCCCGGAAGGGCGGGGGCGGCTGTGCTGCGGAATAGCCGCCCCCGTCGCGTGAGTTCCCCGGATGTCAGCCGAACGTACTCGCAGAACTCCGGGTGGGAGAGACCGACGATCATGTGGCACGGTGAACAGCTCGATCTTGAGGCGTACCTCGCGCGGCTGGGATACGAGGGGGAGCGTGCGCCCACGCTGGAGACGCTGCGTGCGCTGCACCGGGCGCATGTGCTCTCGGTGCGCTGGGACAATCTGGACAGCTTTCTGTACCGGTCGGTCTCGCTCGACCTCGCCGATCTCCAGGACAAGCTGGTCCGCCGCGGCCGGGGCGGTTACTGCTACGAGCACGCCACGCTGTACGCGGCGGCGCTGGAGCGGCTGGGCTTCCGCTTCACCGCGCTGAGCGGGCGGGTGCAGTTGGGCGCGGAGAAGATCCTTCCGGCGACGCACGCGATGATGCTGGTCAGCATCGACGGGCGGCGCTGGCTGAGCGACGTCGGCTTCGGCAGCAGCCCGCTCGCCCCGATCGAGCTGGTGGAGGGCGGAGATGGCGGAGACGGCGGGAACGGCGGGAACGCCAGCGAGGTGACGATCGAGGGGCGGCCGTTCCTGCTGCGCCGTACGGAGATCACGCCGGGCGCGGACGGCTGGGCGCTGTACCAGCCGGACGCCCAGGGTGGCTGGATGGTGCGGCACAACTTCACCGAGAACCCGCAGTACCCGGTGGACTACCAGGTCGGCAACCACTTCATAGCCTCCAGCGACCACTCCCCCTTCAACCGCCGGCCCTTCCTCCAGCGCATCCGCCCCGACCGCACCGACCAGCTCGACGGCCTCACCTGGACGACCACCGCTGCCGGCAGCGCCGAGCCGGACGAGAAGCGCACCGTGGAGCCGCACGAGCTGCCCAAGCTGCTGTCGGACACCTTCGGTGTGGAGCTGTCGCTGGAGGAGGCGGAGTTGCTGGTCGAGCGGGTGCAGCAGCTGGAGAGTTAGACCAGCAGCAGGACGGCCAGGAGGACCGCGCCCGCCGCGGCCGGGGCAATGACCTCGAAGGACCAGCGGACGGCGACCTCGCCCTGGGCCTCCTCCTGCCGGCCGTGGGTCTCCACCAGCTCGCGGAGTTCGTCGATGGACTGGTCGGAGGGGGCCCGCTTCTCCCGTAGCTCGGACTCGTCCGTGCCGAGGTTCGGCAGGCCCCGTCCGCCGAACAGCCCACCAGGCCCGGCGGCGGGCGGCCGGCCCGAGGCAATGCGCTCGTTGTGCCGGGTCGCCTTCTTGCGGGCCCGCAGCGAGACGGGGATGGCCCAGAGCTGGTACTTCGTGCCGTCCGCTACGACCTCGTTGGAGTACCCGGCGCGGACCGTCTCCACGGTCCCCCACGGCACCTCGATCGTCCGGAAGGGGTTGCGCACCCGCATCCGCCGCTCCCCCGCGAACACGGCGGGGCGCAGGGTGAAGGCGACGACGAGCGGCACGACGAACAGCAGTCCGGCGAGGGCGAGCCACGGTGTGCGGCCCTCGCCGCCGACGATCGCGTCGGCCGAGAGCCACACGCCGATGGCCAGCAGCACGATGCCGCCCGCCATTCCGGCAGGCGAGCGGTACACCCGGTCCGGGAACTCCTGCCCGCCGCTTCCGGATCCCTTTCCGGCCTCGCCGCCGGTTCCGTCGCCGGCCTCGCCGCCGGTTCCGTCGCCGGCCTCGCCGCCGGCTCCGTTTCCGGCTCCGTCGCCTTGATCCTTCTCCTCGCTCGTCATGCGAACGATTGTGCCGGACCGTCCGCATGACGGACATTGCGGTACGGCATCGAAGCCTCGACGGCGTCATCGAGGCCCGGGCCTGGACGGCGGACTATCCGTTCGGGGAAGAGATGTTGGAGGCCACCGGTGCGCTCGCGGCTTCCAGCGACGCCATCCTGCTGGGGCGCAACACCTACGAGATGTTCGCGCCCGCGTGGTCGACCCGTACCGCGGAGGACGACCCCGGCGCCCCCTTCTTCAACGAGACGGCCAAGTACGTCGTCTCCTCGACGTTGGAGAAGGCCGACTGGAACAACACGACGATCCTCGGCCCGTACGACCCGGAGGCCGTGCGCGAGCTGAAGACGAACACGCGGGGCATCTACGTGAGCGGCAGCGCCACCCTGGTGCGGGCGCTGCTCGCGGACGGTCTCGTCGATGAGCTGCACCTGTTCATGTATCCGCGCACCCTCGGCAAGGGACAGCGGTTGTTCCCGGAGGGCGCGGGCAGAAGCTGTCTCTGATGGCGTGCGAACGGTTCGAGGGCGGGGTGGCGCACCTCGTTTACGGGCCGTTGTCCCAGTGAGGGGTGGCCCTGCCCGTCGCTTGCGGGCTGGGGGTGCGTCGTGGCTGGGGTGAGGCGGAGGGGCGCGCGCGGTGGGGGGATCATGGACTCGCTCAGCTCTGTCCACAGGTGATGAAGGAGCCCCGATGACCGCCCACTCACCGTCAGACTTACTGCGAGAGACCGGGACCCGGTTGCGGCCGTACGAGCCCGCCGATGAGGCTGCGGTACTGGAGCTGATCAATGCGGACCGGATTCCTGGTCAGCCACCGGCGACCGGTGCGATGCTCGCCGACGCCCTTGCCGGACGCTCCGTTGCCGACAACGACTGGTGGGCCGAGCTCGACCCGCCGGTCACCATGGTGGCCACCGGCCCTGACCCGGCGGGGGACGTGCTCGGCGTCGTCTCCTACGCGCTCCGCAGGAAGGACGACACCGGCCTGATCCTGTGGGCGCATTGCCGCGAGGACCCTGCGGTTGCGCAGGCGCTCGTCCAGCATGCTGTGCGTGCGTTCGCGCCCCGTGCGGTGGACGCCTTTCACATCACCTCCGCACTGACGCTCGGCCTTGAGTCGCTGCTCGTACGGCACCGGCGCGTCACCCGCGCCGCATTGGAGCAGGCCGGCTTCGCCGGGGCCAGACGCTGGCGCTATCTGCGGCGCGGTCTGCCCGCGCCGCAACTGCCGCGCGCCGACGGTGTAACCGTCGAGCGCAGCCAGGATGACCTGCCGTACTGGCAGTTGACCCTGTGCGAAGGGGGTCGTCTCGTCGGAGAAGCGCTGATCAGTACGCCGGTCGACGGTTGCGGGGCGCTGTGCTGGCTCGGTGTTGAAGAGCATGCCCGAGGTCAGGGGTACGGCCGCCGCCTGCTGGGGTCCGCTTTGACGGCACTGCACGATTTGGGGGCCTCGCAGGTGGTTCTTCTCCTCGACGCCGAGGAGGAGGCATCTGTGCAGGACGTACGCGATCGGACGGCCGCCGGGGCCTTGTATGACCATGCCGGTTTCGTTGACGTCGACGTTCTCTTTGCTTTTTCGCTCCCGGCCGAGGCATCGCAATCGATGTCTCGGAGCTCCGTGTGAGGGTGGCGGTGGCGGCTTCTGTGGGATGCGTAAATTTGGCGTTGGTTGCCGGGTTTGCGTTTCGTGCGAACGCGCCTTGGGGCTGGCTACGGGGGGAGGGGTCGTGGGTTGCGGTGCGTGCTGGTTGCCGGTGCGGGTGAGTGGGGGGCTGGGCGCCGTGGCGCCGCCGTCGCGGGGTTGGGGTTCGTGAGCCGACCGGGCGGTCGGTATGGGTTGCGGGGGAGCTGGCTGCTACTGCCTTGGGATTGCGGTTTCGTACTCTCGCTCCGCTCGTGGCACGCCGGTGGCCGGTGGGCCGGGGGTGGGGGTCTCATTTATGAGGTGGTGCGGGGGTCGGCGTGCGCCCCAGGGTGTCGGCCTCGGGGGAATGGGTCGGATGGATGGGGTGACAGTCACTACGCGCGTAGATATGGTGCCCTGGTGAGCATGTCTACCGATGCGGCCCCTCGCGACGCGGGGAGGGGCTCCCTCTCCGACGTCGTGACTTCCGATGCCGCTCTCCGTCGCTTTCTGCAGGGGCTTCCCGGTGTCGACGCGGTCGGGCTGGAGGCCCGGGCCGGTGCGCTGAGGACCCGTTCCATCAAGACGACCGCCAAGGCGTACGCGCTCGATCTGGCGATCTCGATGATCGACCTGACGACGCTGGAGGGGGCCGATACGCCGGGCAAGGTGCGGTCCCTGTGTGCCAAGGGTGCCAATCCCGATCCGAGTGACAGGTCTGCGCCGCGTGTCGCCGCCATCTGCGTGTATGCGGACATGGTGGCCGTCGCCAAGCAGGCGCTGGCGGAGCTGGGGGCGGCTGAGATCAATGTGGCGTCCGTGGCCACCGCGTTTCCGTCCGGGCGGGCCGCGATGTCGGTCAAGCTGGCGGACACCCGGGAGGCGGTCGCGGCCGGGGCCGACGAGATCGACATGGTGATCGACCGGGGCGCTTTCCTGGCCGGTCGCTATATGCAGGTGTTCGAGGAGATCCAGGAGGTGAAGGCCGCCTGCGGGGGTGCTCATCTGAAGGTGATCTTCGAGAACGGGGAGCTGGCCACCTACGACAACATCCGGCGGGCCTCCTGGCTGGCCATGCTCGCCGGGGCCGATTTCATCAAGACGTCGACCGGGAAGGTCGGAGTCAATGCCACGCTGCCCAATACGTTGCTGATGCTGGAGGCCGTCCGCGATTTCCGGGCTGCCACCGGGCGGCAGGTGGGGGTGAAGCCCGCGGGTGGAATCCGTACGGCGAAGGACGCGGTCGCGTATCTGGTGATGGTGAACGAGACGCTGGGTGACGACTGGCTCAGCCCGGACTGGTTCCGGTTCGGTGCCTCCAGCCTGCTGAACGATCTGCTGATGCAGCGCCAGAAGCTCTCGACCGGGCGCTACTCCGGTCCCGACTACGTAACGGTGGACTGAGCCATGAACGACCAGCCGTCGAAGTTGTTCGCTTACGCGCCTGCGCCCGAGTCCCGTTCCGTCGTCGACATCGCGCCGTCCTACGGGCTTTTCGTCGACGGGGAGTTCCGCGAGGCGGCCTCCGGGAGGGTGTTCAAGACGCTGGCGCCCGCCAGTGAAGAGGTGTTGTCCGAGGTCGCGTACGGGGATCAGGACGATGTCGACGCGGCGGTGCGCGCTGCTCGTGGTGCTTTCGCGGCGTGGGCGGGCCTGCCGGGCTCCGAGCGGGCGAAGTATCTGTTCCGGATTGCTCGTATTGTCCAGGAGCGTTCCCGCGAGCTGGCGGTGCTGGAGACGCTGGACAACGGCAAGCCGATCCGGGAGACGCGGGACGCCGATCTGCCGCTGGTGGCGGCGCACTTCTTCTACTACGCGGGGTGGGCCGACAAGCTCTCGTACGCCGGGTGCGGGCCCGATCCGCGTCCGCTGGGGGTTGCCGCGCAGGTCATCCCGTGGAACTTCCCGTTGCTGATGCTCGCCTGGAAGGTCGCTCCGGCGCTGGCCACCGGCAATACGGTGGTGCTCAAGCCCGCCGAGACGACGCCGCTGTCGGCGCTGTTCTTCGCGGACATCTGCCGGCAGGCCGGGCTGCCCAAGGGCGTCGTCAACATCGTGACGGGGGACGGTGCGACGGGCGCGGCGCTGGTCGCGCACCCCGATGTGAACAAGGTGGCCTTCACCGGGTCGACCGCCGTGGGGAAACAGATCGCGCGGACCGTCGCAGGGACGGACAAGCGGCTGACCCTCGAGCTCGGCGGGAAGGGCGCGAACATCGTGTTCGAGGACGCGCCGCTGGACCAGGCTGTGGAGGGCATCGTCGGCGGCATCTTCTTCAACCAGGGGCAGGTGTGCTGCGCGGGCTCCCGGCTGCTGGTGCAGGAGTCGGTGCAGGAGGAAGTGCTGGACGCGCTCAAGCGGCGGCTGGGCACCCTGCGGGTCGGTGATCCGCTGGACAAGAACACCGATGTGGGCGCCATCAACTCCGCGGAGCAGCTGGCCCGGATCACCGAGCTGGCCGAGGCGGGCGAGGCGGAGGGTGCCCAGCGCTGGTCGCCGCCGTGCGAGCTGCCCGGCGAGGGCTACTGGTTCGCGCCGACCGTCTTCACGGGCGTCAGCCAGGCACATCGGATCGCCCGGGAGGAGATCTTCGGCCCGGTGCTGTCGGTGCTCACCTTCCGTACGCCCGACGAGGCGGTGGCGAAGGCCAACAACACCCCCTACGGCCTCTCCGCCGGTATCTGGACGGAGAAGGGCTCGCGCATTCTGAAGCTGGCCAACCAGCTGCGGGCCGGCGTCGTATGGGCCAACACGTTCAACAAGTTCGATCCGACCTCGCCGTTCGGTGGCTACAAGGAGTCCGGTTACGGCCGCGAGGGTGGCAGGCACGGTCTGGAGGCTTACCTTGAGCACGCCTGAGGCACGTACATCCCCGGCACGGGCCGCCCGGCTGTCCGTGCTGAAGACCTACAAGCTGTACGTCGGGGGGAAGTTCCCCCGCAGCGAGAGCGGCAGGGTGTACGAGGTGACCGACGGAAAGGGCCAGTGGCTGGCCAATGCCCCGCTCGCTTCCCGTAAGGACGCGCGGGACGCGGTCGTCGCGGCCCGTAAGGCGTTCGGCGGCTGGTCGGGAGCGACGGCCTACAACCGGGGCCAGATCCTCTACCGGATCGCGGAGATGCTGGAAGGCCGCCGCGAACAGTTCGCCGCCGAGGTGGCGGCGGCCGAGGGGCTGTCGAAGGCGAAGGCGCAGGCGCACACGGACGCGGCGATCGACCGCTGGGTCTGGTACGCGGGCTGGTCCGACAAGGTGGCCCAGGTGGTGGGCGGCGGCAACCCGGTCGCCGGCCCGTTCTTCAACCTCTCCACCCCGGAGCCGACAGGCGTGGTGGCGGTGCTGGCCCCGCAGAAGTCGTCGCTGCTCGGACTGGTCTCCGTGCTGGCGCCGGTGATCGTCACCGGCAACACGGCAGTCCTCGTCCCCTCGCGCACCGCGCCGCTGCCCGCGCTCTCCCTCGCGGAGGTGCTGGCGACCTCCGATCTGCCCGGCGGCGTGGTCAATGTGCTGTCCGGCGACACCGCGGAGATCGCCCGCCCCCTGGCCGCGCACCAGGATGTGAACGCGATCGATCTGGCGGGCGCCGATGCGGAGTTGGCCGCCGAGTTGGAGGGCGCCGCCGCGGAGAATCTCAAGCGGGTGTTGCGGCCGGAGGCGCCCGGCGCCGCGGACTGGGCGGTCGAGCCCGGCCTTGAGCGGGTGACCGCCTTCCTGGAGACGAAGACGGTCTGGCATCCGATCGGGGCCTGAGGGTTCGTTGCGGTAGGGGGTGCCCCTGTCCGACGCGGGCGGACTGCGGGAGCGTTGTGGTTGCTCGCGCAGTTCCCCGCGCCCCTTACGGGGCGCAACTCCCTGCTGCGAACCTTGGGCAGTCTGCGCCAGGGGCGCAGGGTGGGCAAGCGCAGCCCCCCCATGCCGGGTATGCAAAATCAGTCGTCCGCCCCCAACGCCGCTGCCAGTTCGCCGTGCTGGGAGCTCACCCGCACCGTCCCGGCCCGGACGCCGTCCGCCAGGGTCAGGGAGCCGTCGGCGAGGGCGACGCATGCCTCGGCGTCCAGCTCCAGCCGCGCCTCGGCGCCCTCGGGCGCCGGGCCCTCGCCGTACAGCGGGCGGCCGTCCGGTGCGTCGCCCAGCCACAGGTGGAAGGCGCCCTCGGGCAGTACGACATGGACGAGGGCGGCCACTTCCTCCCCGACCACCCGCCGCACGGCGTCCCGTAGCGGCAGGGCCCACCAGTGGGCGCGTACCGCGTCGGTGGCGCGGGGCTTGCCCAGTGCGGGGGCGCCCCAGGAGGCGAGCGCGGTCAGTACGGGCAGCAGGGCGTGGCCCCGCTCGGTCAGTTCGTAGACGTAGCCGGAGGCGGGCCGCGGCTGGCGGCGCCGTTCGGCCAGCCCCTCGCCCTCCATGTGCTTGAGCCGCGCGGCCAGTACGTCGGTGCTGACGCCGGGCAGGTCGGCGTGCAGGTCGGTGTAACGGCGGGGCCCGGCGAGGAGTTCGCGGACGATGAGCAGGGTCCAGCGGTCCCCCACGGAGTCGAGGGCGCGCGCCATGGCGCAGAACTGGTCGTAGCTGCGGCGGGACCGCCCCGGGCTGGTCGTACTCGCGTGACGCTGACTCGGCATGCTGCTCAGTCTAGACATGTGGTTGGACTTTCCAAGTCCAAGCTTGGTAGAACCAAGTAGCCAAATGTGGACCAGGAGGGCGGGGCAGCATGGAGTTCCGGCAGTCGAACAAGCTCAGCGAGGTCTGTTACGAGATCCGCGGCCCGGTGATCGAGCAGGCCGACGCGCTGGAGGAGGCCGGTCACAGCGTGCTGCGGCTGAACACCGGCAACCCCGCGCTGTTCGGTTTCGAGGCGCCGGAGGAGATCATCCAGGACATGGTGCGGATGCTCCCCCAGGCGCACGGCTACACCGAGTCGCGCGGCATCCTCCCGGCCCGCCGCGCCGTCGCCCAGCACTACCAGCAGCGGGGCTTCCCCGAGGCCGACGTGGACGACATCTACCTCGGCAACGGCGTCTCGGAGCTCGTCTCGATGGCCGTACAGGCGCTGGTCGAGGACGGCGACGAAATCCTCATCCCCGCACCGGACTTCCCGCTGTGGACGGCTGTCACGACGATGGCGGGCGGCAAGGCCGTGCACTATGTGTGCGACGAGCAGGCGGACTGGCTGCCCGACCTGGACGACATGGCGGCGAAGATCACACCCTGTACCAAGGCCGTCGTCATCATCAGCCCCAACAACCCCACCGGCGCGGTCTACCCCCGCGAACTGCTGGAGGGCATCCTCGACCTGGCCCGCCGCAACGGGCTGTTGGTCTTCTCCGACGAGATCTACGACAAGATCCTCTACGACGGCGCCGTCCACCACCACGTGGGCGCCCTCGCCCCCGATCTGGTATGCCTCACCTTCAGCGGACTGTCCAAGTCCTACCGGGTGGCGGGCTTCCGCTCCGGCTGGCTCCTGGTCTCAGGGCCCAAGCAGCACGCCCGCGACTATCTGGAGGGCCTGGGCATGCTCGCCTCCATGCGGCTGTGCCCCAACGCCCCCGCCCAGCACGCCATCCAGGCCGCACTCGGTGGCCGTCAGTCGATCGAGGGCCTGGTGCTGCCCGGTGGGCGGCTGCACGAACAGCGCGACGTGGCCTGGCGGAAGCTGAACGAGATCCCCGGCGTCAGCTGCGTGAAACCGAAGGGCGCGCTGTACGCGTTCCCCCGGCTGGACCCCGAGTTCCACAAGATCTACGACGACGAACGCTTCGTCCTCGACCTGCTGCTCCGGGAGAAGATCCAGGTCGTCCAGGGCACCGGCTTCAACTGGGCCCACCCCGACCACTTCCGCATCCTCACCCTGCCCAGGGCGGACGACCTGGACGCCGCGATCTCACGGATCGGCCGCTTCTTGGAAAGCTACCGGCAGTGAGCCGTTCCGGCCTCCTCAGGACGGGGTGACGCCGGCCCGCTGGGCGACATCGGCCAGCGCCGCGAGGTCCCAACTGCCTTCGGGCGGCTCGATCTCGTCGGCGGGCAGCGCGTCGAAGAGCGCCCGTACCGCCTCCTGGGTCACCGCGCGCCGCTCGACTGCGTCGAGCAGCCCGCGTACGACGGGCAAGGTGACCTCCGTCGGCCCGAGGCCCTCTGTGAGGGCTTCCCCCGCCTCGATGAGGGCCAGATCTTCGGTGGTGAACTTGCCGACGGTCGACCGGAGGCCGTCGTCCCGCAGGCCCTCGGGGTACGGGGCGCGGTGCCAGGCCGCGCCGTCCCACCAGTAGAGGTACCCGAGCATGTCGTCCATGTCCCGGAGTTCCGCGAGCGGCAGCCAGTCGGGGGCGCCGTCGAAGATGTCGGTGAGCGGGGCGTACGGATTGCGGGTGTCGCTCGCCTCGTGATCCACGCCATAGAGCACAGCCCGGCCCGCGGGCAGCGGCTCCAGGATCCACCACTGCCCGCCCGCGTCGTCCCAGCCGAGTTCGGCCGGCTCCCGGAACACCCACCACGGGTAGTGGAAGCGCTCGGCACACCGCCGCCCCGTCGCGGCGGCGGACAGGGCGCACAACACCCCGTACCGCCAAAGTCGTTCGGGGTTCGGCAGGTCTTCGGGTCGGCCGGGGGTGTGGACGGTGTTTCCCTGCAAAGTGACGATGCCTCCCTTGACGAAAGGAGCATCGTACTGACGTCCGACCCCGGCCGCGCCCTCAGACGTTCGGCGTCTCCTCTCCCACCGTCGTGCTGTCCCCGTGGCCCGTCCGTACGACGGTCTCCAACGGCAGCGTCAGCAGCCGCTCCCGGATGGACCGCACAATCGTCGGGTGGTCCGAGAACGAACGGCCGGTCGCACCCGGGCCGCCCTGGAAGAGGGTGTCGCCGGTGAAGACGGTGCCGAGCGTCGGGGCGTAGAGGCAGACGGCGCCCGGGGCGTGGCCCGGGGTGTGCAGGACGGTCAGGTCGGTACCCGCCACCGACACCACCTCACCGTCGGCCAGTTCGCCGTCCGGTGACCGGTCCGGGTGGGTCATCTTCCACAGCGGCAGGTCGTCCGGGTGCAGCAGGATCGGTGCGCCCGTACGGTCCGCGAGCGCAGGCGCGGCGTCGATGTGGTCGTTGTGCGCGTGGGTGCACACGATCGCGCGCAGCGTCCGCTCCCCCACCGCCGCGGCGATGGCATCGGCATCGTGGGCCGCGTCGATGACGACGGCCTCGGTGTCGTCGCCGACGATCCACACATTGTTGTCGACCTGGTGCGTCTCGCCGTCGAGGCGGAACTCCCCGCTGGTGACGAGGTGATCGATACGGGCCGCCATCAGAACACCACCACCGAACGCAGCACATCCCCGCCGTGCATCCGCTCGAACGCCTTCTCGACCTCGTCCACCGCGATGGTCTCGGTCACAAAAGCCCCCAGGTCCAGCCGCCCCTGCTGGTGCAGGTCGATCAGCATGGGGAAGTCCCGGGAGGGCAGACAGTCGCCGTACCAGGAGGACTTGAGCGAGCCGCCCCGGCCGAAGACGTCCAGCAGCGGCAGCTCCAGCATCATCTCCGGCGTCGGTACACCGACGAGGACGACGGTGCCCGCCAGATCGCGGGCGTAGAACGCCTGCTTGTACGTCTCGGGACGGCCGACCGCCTCGATGACGACGTCCGCACCGAAGCCGCCGGTCAGCTCGCGGATGGCGTCGACCGGATCCGCGGTGGCCGAGTTGACGATGTGCGTGGCGCCGATCTTCTCCGCGGTGGTGAGCTTCCGGTCGTCGATGTCCACGGCGATGATCTTCGCCGCGCCCGCGAGCCGTGCCCCCGCGATGGCGGCGTCCCCGACGCCGCCACACCCGATGACGGCCACGGTGTCCCCGCGGGTCACCTGCCCGGTGTTGATCGCCGCACCGATCCCGGCCATCACGCCGCAGCCCAGCAGCCCGGCGACGGCGGGCGAGACCGCCGGGTCGACCTTGGTGCACTGCCCGGCGGCGACCAGCGTCTTCTCGGCGAACGCGCCGATGCCCAGCGCCGGCTCCAGCGCGCGGCCGTCACTCTTGAGGGTCATCTTCTGCTCGGCATTGTGGGTGTCGAAGCAGTACCACGGCCGCCCGCGCTTGCAGGCCCGGCACTGTCCGCACACCGCACGCCAGTTGAGGATCACGAAGTCGCCCGGCTCGACGTCCATGACCCCCTCGCCGACCGCCTCCACGACGCCCGCCGCCTCGTGCCCGAGGAGGAAGGGGTAGTCGTCACTGATCCCGCCCTGCTTGTAGTGCAGGTCCGTGTGGCACACGCCGCACGCCTGCACCTGAACGACGGCCTCGCCGGGGCCGGGGTCGGGAACGACGATCGTCTCGACCCGCACCGCCTCGTTCTTGCCCGGCGCGACGACCCCGCGTACTTCCTGAGCCATACGTGAGGGCCTCCCTCTTCCATCGGGTGCTGTGAGGCGCCATTCTCGCTGGCCGGGGGCGGATTTCGGGAGGGGCGGACACGGGTCGGTGCGAACGATTTTCCGCCGCCACTCCGTCGCCTTTCCGCCACCCGCTCCCGCTGGGGACGACCGCTCGTTTCCGCACGCGTCTTCGAATCCACCCGGTGCATAGCGGACAATGGTTGCCCGTGACCGACTCCAGCGACGCATGCGACCTCTCCGAGAGAGCGACCCCCGCAGTCCCGGCTCCCGCATCGGCCCCGGCCCCCACCGCCCGGGTCATCCTCCTCACGGGCCCCTCCGGCTCCGGCAAGACCCGGCTGGCAGCACGCAGCGGGCTCCCCGTCCTCCGCCTGGACGACTTCTACAAGGAGGGCGACGACCCGACCCTCCCCTTCGTCGGGGCCGAGGTCGACTGGGACTCGCCACTCTCCTGGGACGCGGACGCCGCCGTACGCGCCATCACCCGGCTCTGCCGCGAGGGCGCCGCGACGGTTCCGCTGTACGACATCTCCACCAGCGCCCGCACCGGCCAGGAGCGCCTGGACCTCGCCGACTCGCCCCTCTTCATCGCGGAGGGCATCTTCGCCGCGGACATCACCGCGCGCTGCACAGCGCTCGGCCTGCTCGCCGACGCCATCTGCCTGCGCGGCCGTCCCACCACCACCTTCCGCCGCAGGCTGCTCCGCGACATCCGCGAATCCCGCAAGCCCCTCCCGGTGCTCCTCACCCGAGGCTTGCGCCTCCTGCGCACCGAACCGGCCATCGTCGCCCGCCACCAATCCCTGGGCGCCCACCCCTGCGCCCACCCGGAAGCCGCGGCCCGCATCGCCCGCCTGCACGCGGCCGGGTCGGTCTCCGCACGCGAAAAGAGCGGTTCCGGCTGAGGCTTGTGCCTCGGCCGGAACCGCTCTTTCCCTGTCCCCCCGGTGTTCCCCGTATCCCCGTTCCCCCCTGTTTCCCCTTTTCCCTCTCCCCCCGCGTTTCCCCCGTACCGCCTGGGCCTCGTGTCCCCGCGAGGGCAGGCGATCGCTTCAGGTGGCCGCGTCAGGCGACCAGTTCGTCGAAGGACTCCTCCTGGTTGCGGCCGAAGCTGAGGACCTCGTCGTCGCGGAGACGGCGGAGCGAGCGCCAGATGCTGCTCTTGACCGTGCCGACGCTGATGTCCAGAATGTCGGCGATTTCCGGGTCGGTGCGGCCCTCGTAGTACCGCAGCACCAGCATCGTGCGCTGCAGCTCGGGCAGTCGGGCCAGGGCCTGCCACAGCACGGTGCGCAGCTCGGTGCCGCGCATGGCGTCCTGGTCGCCGGCCGTCTCGGGCAGTTCCTCGGTCGGGTACTCGTTCAGCTTCCGGCGGCGCCAGGCGCTGATGTGCAGGTTGGTCATGGTGCGGCGCAGATAACCGCCGACGGCGGCCTTGTCGCTGATCCGTCCCCAGGCCCGGTACGTGGAGAAGAGGGCGCTCTGCAACAGGTCCTCGGCCTCGTACCGGTCACCGGTCAGGTGGTAGGCGGTGGCGTACAGGGAGGCCCGGCGCTCGCGTACATACGCGGTGAACGCCGCCTCCGCATCCGCGTCCACGTCCGAGGTTGCCGCGCCCCCCGCGCCTTTCTCGGCCGTGCCCAGAACGGTGGCCTCCCTGTACTCGCCACGATCCCGGGAGTCCCCCCGACTCCCGTTCTCCCCCGTGTCCCCCGTCTTCCCCCCAGGGGCCTTCCCCCTCAGCCCCTCGACCGCGGGCCCGAAAACGGTCCGCGGGCGCATCCGCCCGGCACCGCGTGCGCAGCCCCGCCCAAGCTCTGGTTTCCGCTCGAGCAGGGCGGTGGCCGCCTCGGCACCGGACTTCTCAGCAGACCGGGCCTGGGAAGCGGGAACCGAAGGGACGTGCAGACGCGTGTGAAGGACTGCGCTCGTATTCGTGCCATGCAGTGTGTTCATCTCGCGCCCCCTCGGAGCAGAACCGGTCGCTTGCTTGACGACCAAAACCCTGCCGCCCCAGTTTCATGGCCAGGTCCCCCCTCTGTCACAGCGGTGTCACAAGGATCGTCGGACGCCACAACGCGCAGGCCGGCGGGCGTGTCGTTGTCCCGCGGCGACCGCCGGTCGAAGTATGGGGGTGCCATGGGCCAGAATGGCGCGCGTGCCTTTCCTGTTGCTGATCGAGGACGATGACGCTGTCCGTACCGCCCTGGAGATGGGTCTCACCCGCCAGGGCCACCGCGTGGTGACCGCCGCGACCGGCGAGGACGGCCTGAAACTGCTGCGCGAACAGCGCCCCGACCTGATCGTGCTGGACGTGATGCTGCCCGGCATCGACGGCTTCGAGGTGTGCCGGCGCATCCGCCGCACCGACCAGCTGCCGATCATCCTGCTGACGGCGCGCAGCGACGACATCGACGTCGTGGTGGGCCTGGAGTCGGGTGCGGACGACTATGTCGTCAAACCCGTCCAGGGCCGGGTGCTGGACGCGCGGATCCGCGCCGTGATGCGGCGCGGCGAACGGGAGTCCAACGACTCGGCGACGTTCGGCTCGCTGGTGATCGACCGCTCGGCGATGACGGTCACCAAGAACGGCGAGGACCTGCAACTCACCCCGACCGAGTTGCGGTTGCTGCTGGAGCTGAGCCGGCGGCCCGGCCAGGCCCTCTCCCGGCAGCAGTTGCTCCGGCTGGTGTGGGAGCACGACTACCTGGGCGATTCGCGGCTGGTCGACGCCTGTGTGCAGCGGCTGCGCGCCAAGGTCGAGGACGTGCCCTCCTCCCCTACCCTGATCCGCACGGTGCGCGGCGTGGGCTACCGGCTGGATGCCCCGCAGTGACCCCACGTACGGACGCAACGGGCGCAACAGCACGTACGAGCGGAACAGATGGAGCAGCAGTGCTGACGCGTACGGCGGACGGGACCGGCGAGTGACCGACGCTCCCTCCCTCGGCGAGCGCCTGCGTGGCCGGCTCGCCGGAATGCTGCCAAGTCTGCGGCTGCGCCTGGTCGTCGTCTTCGCGCTGGTGGCGCTCACCGCCGCCGTTTCCGCTTCCGGCATCGCCTACTGGCTGAACCGTGACGCGGTCCTCACCCGCGCCCAGAACGCGGCCCTCAACGACTTCCGTAAGGCGATGGAGGACAACGCGGGCAACCTGCCCCGCAAGGTCAGCTGCCAGGAACTGCGCGAGGCCGCCGCCAAGATGGCGCGCAGCTCGCAGAACTACCAAGTGCTGCTCGTCGACAGGACCGAGGACGACAAGCAGTGCGCCGCGGCCTCCAACGAGGACGACTTCACCCTGCGGGACATCCCCGAGCGGCTGCGCAGCGCCGTCGTCGACAAGCGCGCCGTCGACAAGAAGAACAGGCACCCGTACCACCTGTACTGGCAGCGGATCACGCTGGACGGCGACCCGTACCTGATCGGTGGCGCGAAGGTGATCGGCAAGGAGCCGACACCGACCGGCTATCTGCTCAAGTCACTGGCGCCCGAACGGGACGACCTCAATTCGCTGGCCTGGTCGCTGGGGATCGCCACCGCGCTGGCGCTGATCGGCGCGATGCTGCTGGCGCAGGCCGCCGCGACGACCGTGCTGCGGCCCGTACGGCGGCTGGGGGAGGCGGCACGCAGGCTGGGCGAGGGGAAGCTGGAGACCCGCTTGCGCGTCTCGGGCACCGACGAGCTGGCCGAGCTGTCCCATACGTTCAACGACGCGGCGGCCTCCCTGGAGCAGCGCGTCGCCGAGCTGAGCGCCCGGGAGGCGTCCAGCAGGCGCTTCGTCGCCGACATGTCGCACGAGCTGCGTACGCCGATGACGGCGATCTCCGCAGTCACCGAGGTGCTGGAGGAGGAGCAGGACAACCTCGACCCGATGATCGCGCCCGCCGTACAGCTGGTGGTGAGCGAGACCCGGCGGCTCAACGACCTCGTGGAGAACCTGATGGAGGTCACCCGCTTCGACGCGGGAACGGCCAAGCTGGTGCTGGACGATGTGGACGTGGCGGACCAGGTGACCGCCTGCATCGACGCCCGCGCCTGGCTGGACGCGGTGGAACTGGACGCCGACCGCGGGATCATGGCCCGGCTCGACCCGCGGCGGCTCGATGTCATCCTCGCCAATCTCATCGGCAACGCCCTCAAGCACGGCGGCTCCCCGGTGCGGGTCTCCGTACGGACCGAGGACGACGAGCTGGTGATCGAGGTCGCCGACCAGGGCCCCGGCATCCCGGAGGACGTGCTGCCGCACGTCTTCGACCGCTTCTACAAGGCCAGCGCCTCCCGCCCGCGCTCCGAGGGCAGTGGTCTCGGCTTGTCCATCGCGCTGGAGAACGCCCATATCCACGGCGGCGAGATCACCGCGCACAACGCGCCCGAGGGCGAGGGCGGCGCGGTCTTCACCCTGTGGCTGCCCCGGGACTCCCGCCGGGTCGCCGAGGAGCGCGAGAACGGTGAGAACGGCGACAACGGGGAGGGCGGTGCGAAGGACGGGCACGGTGCGGGGCACGCGGACGGCGACGGCGCTGGTGACGGCGGCGTGAACCGGGGCGACGGACGCACCGACGGACGGGACAAGGGAGGCGACCGATGAGCCGCCGTACCGCTCTGCGCGGGCCCGGCCGTGCCCGCCGCCGTGGCGCCGCGTCGGCGCTGCTGTGCGTCCTCGCCTCCCTGGTCACCGCCACGGGGTGCGGTATCCGCGCCACGTCGGTGCCGGTGGACGCCGGCGGCGCACCCTCGCGGGTGGGCTGTGTGCTGCCGAACGACCGCCAGAACCCGGACGGTGGCGCCGGGACCTCCGTCGTCCGCGTCTATCTGGTGTGCGGTTCGCGCGTCTCGCCCGTCGAGCGGAAGGTGCGGATGCCCGGCGGACGCTCCTCGGCCGAACGGCTGCCGGTGGCCCGCAAACTGCTGGACGAGCTGAAGCAGGAGCCGCGCGCAGTGGAGGACACGGCGGGCTTCGAGACGGCCGTGCCCCGGGAGCTGACGATCAGCAAGGGGACGGACGGCGACCCGGACGAGGCACTGCGGCTGAGCGAGCCGCTGGACGAGCTGCCGCCGTACGCGCTGGCGCAGATCGTGTGCACCTACGCGGACACCTCGGCGGCCGACGCCGAGGGCGGCGTGGTCCTCGGCGGGCCCGCCGACAGCGGCTCCACGGGCGGCGACGACGAAAGCACGGCATCGCTGCGGCGCTACGAGTGCGGTTCGGCGCTGCGTAGGCACCCGCAGTCGGCCGAGACAGCAGGCACCCACCTGTAAGGCGGGGAACGGGGGGACCGGGGGCGCGCCCCGCAGGGGCGCGGGGAACCGCGCGCTCAGCCACAGAGCATCGGCAGACGCACGAGAACACAGCCGCAACGGCGGTCTTCGCAGCACGGCGCGGAACACGCGTGTGACATAGCCCTGACCTGCTCAGGACACCGCCCCGGAACCACAGCGGAACGCGATGGCGTCTTCAGTGACGTGCAGCGCCTAGGCTCCGGCGGTCATACCTCCCCCGCCTCCCGAATCCGCCTCGTGGGACTCCTCCTACTGGCGGCGCATCTGTGTTTCGTCGGCTGGCTGTCGCTGCGCCCGCTGGCGGTGCCCTGGGTGGCACCGGCCAATCTGCGCCCACTGGCCACCATCCGCACCGACCTGGCCGACGGGCCGCAGGCCGCGCTGGAGGGGCTCGGCGGCGGACTGCTGCTGCTGGCGCCCTTCGGGGTGCTGCTGCCGCTGGCCACCGGTCGACTGCACCGGCGGCTGCCGGGCACCGTGGCGCGCACCGTCTTCGCGGGGGCGATGGTGTCGGTCGTGCTCACCCTGGCGCAGACGGGGGTGCCGGGGCACGTCGTGGACGTCGATTCGGTACTGCTGAACACCACGGGGGTGGCGCTGGCCGCCGGGCTGGTCTTCCCCCCGGTGCGCCGCTGGCTCCGGCACCGGGATCGCGACTACTCGGGGCAGGGGGACCGTCTCAGGGACCGTCGGCAGCGGTCCGGGCCCGCCTCGCCCAGGGCCGGGCTCCGGCTGCGGGAGGAGAAGGCTCAGGGTTCGACCCCGAGAGCAACCAGGGTCGAAATGGCACCCTGAGGGGAGGTATGCCCCGTAAGTCCGGCCTACCGTCGAAGGCAGTACGGCGACGACAGCCGTACGGCATCAGACCGGAGTCAGACCGGACAGCGAAGGAGCAGTCCTCATGGCCGCACTTGCCCGCCCCACCGAAGGCCGGATGATCGGCGGCGTGTGCGCCGCGCTCGCCCGCCGGTTCGGCACCACACCCACCACGATGCGGGCGCTCTTCCTCGCCTCGTGCCTGCTGCCGGGACCGCAGTTCCTGCTCTACATCGCGCTGTGGATCCTCCTCCCGGACGAGAGCCGCAAGCACAGCGCCGCCTGGTGACCGCGCCCGTACGGATGCAACAGCACGCCACGGCGGGCGCCCCTTCCGGGGTGCCCGCCGTGGCGTGCGTCAGGACCTCGCCTGTCAGTGCGAGCCGCCGACCGGCAGGGCCTTGCCCAGCGGCAGCCCGCCGAGCATGCCGCCGCCGGGAGCGGAGCTCTTGCCCTTGACCGTCTTCTGGGGGCGGTCGGCCAGCCTCTCGGTGGTTTCTTCCACCGGGGTGCCGGTCAGCGTTCCGGCCAGGGCCTCCTGGGCGACGCCGACCGGCTCGGAGAGATTGCCCGGAAGGCCCTGAGCGGCCTCCTTGAGGGGGAGCTCCCCCAGGGCCTTCCCGGTGGTCTGCGCGGTGGTCTCGACTGCGGGGCCCAGCGCACGGCCGCCCGCCTTGACCGCCTCGCTGCCGAGTAGGCCGGTAGGGGCACCGAGCGTGTCGACGGGGAGCGCGGAGGCGGTACCCGCGCCCGACACTACGACCGCCGCGCTCATCGCGGCGACACCCAGGGTCTTCTTGGCTACCTGCTTCATCAGTGTTTACGTCCTCGGAACGGGGGCTTGAGCAGCCCGGAGGGGCTTGAGCAGCCCGGCGAAAATAGCCAGGAATTCCGAGGAGTCGCAAACACGTAGGCCGCACCGTAAGTCGCCGTTCCCCAGTGTTTTCCGACGGTATTCCGAGAGGGCTCAGCCGCCCCGTACCGGGTGTACGGCGACGGCTGAACCGCTGGTCACCAGGGGTCAGCGGGAAGAATCCTGGAAAAGCCATTCGGATTTGAGGGCGGCATATCCGGGCTTGACCACGTCGTTGATCATGGCGAGACGTTCATCGAAAGGAATGAACGCCGACTTCATCGCATTGACCGTGAACCACTGCATGTCGTCCAGCGTGTAGTCGAAGGTTCCCACGAGCTGTTCGAACTCGTGGCTCATGCTCGTACCGCTCATCAGCCGGTTGTCGGTGTTGACCGTGGCCCGGAAGTGCAGCCTGCGCAGCAGTCCGATGGGGTGCTCGGCGTAGGACGGGGCTGCGCCCGTCTGGAGGTTCGAGGTGGGGCACAGCTCCAGCGGGATGCGCTTGTCCCGCACGTAGGACGCCAGACGGCCCAGCTTGACGGCGCCGTTCTCGCCGACCTGGATGTCGTCGATGATGCGCACCCCATGCCCGAGCCGGTCGGCGCCGCACCACTGGAGGGCCTGCCAGATGGAAGGCAGCCCGAACGCCTCCCCCGCGTGGATGGTGAAGTGGTTGTTCTCGCGCTTGAGGTACTCGAACGCGTCCAGGTGACGGGTGGGCGGGTGGCCCGCCTCGGCGCCCGCGATGTCGAAGCCGACGACGCCCAGATCGCGGTAGCGGTTGGCCAGCTCGGCGATCTCCAGGGCGCGGGCCGCGTGCCGCATGGCGGTCAGCAGCGCGCCGACCCGGATCCGCCGGCCGGCGGCGCGGGCACGGCGCTCGCCCTCGCGGAAGCCCTCGTCGACGGCCTCGACCACCTGCTCCAGGGTCAGCCCGCCCAGCAGGTGCTGCTCCGGCGCGTAACGGACCTCGGCGTAGACGACGCCGTCGGCTGCCAGGTCCTCGGCGCACTCGGCGGCGACGCGGAAGAGCGCCTCGCGCGTCTGCATCACGCCGACCGTGTGCGAGAACGTCTCCAGATAGCGCTCCAGGGAGCCGGAGTCGGCCGACTCGCGGAACCAGACCTCCAGCCGGTCCGCGTCCGTCTCCGGAAGCGCGTCGTAGCCGGTCTCGCGGGCCAGCTCGACGATGGTCGCGGGGCGCAGCCCGCCGTCGAGGTGATCGTGGAGCAGAACCTTGGGTGCCCGGCGGATCTGCTCCCTGGTGGGGACGGTGTTCGGAGATTCGCTTGCCATCACGGCACTGTAGCTCCTACGCGCGTAGATCGCATGTGCTTTGTCAACTGCCTTACGAAAGCGGGTCGGCGTGCCATTGTTGCGCCATGGCTCAGCGAGCGTTGCCCGAGAGGGAAACACGACTGGGACGGCCCCGCGGGGCCGTGGGGAGGGCCCCGCACGCCGTTGTTCTCCTACTGCCGGGCGGCGGGCCCGCCGTGGGCCCCCGTCGCGGAGCCGCACTGGCGGCGGCAGCCTCCGCGGTGCCGCTGGCGCGCCGGCTCGGGCGCGCCACCTCGGACGACGACCCCCTGGTCACCCACATCGTGCACTACCGCAACAGCAGCCGCCGAGACGGCCGGAACGGCGGAACGGCGGGCGAGGGCACGAGCCGTGCGGCGGACGGGGCCGGGAGCTGTATCGCGGACCGTACGGCCGACGCGGACCGTACGGCCGACGCGGAGTGGGCGGTGGAGGAGGTGCTGCGGCGGTACGGGGACGTGCCCGTCTGCCTGGTCGGCACCGACATCGGCGCCTTGGCCGCATGGCGCGCCGCCGGGCACCGGGCGGTCGCCTCGGTGGTGGCCCTGGGGCCGTTGCTGTGCGAGGAGGCCCGGCCGGGGGAAGGCGACGGCGCGGAGCCCGTACAGCAGTTGCGGGGGCGCCAGGTGCTGATCGTGCACGGGACGAACGACACCCGCTGCGACCCCGAGCTGTCCTTCCGCCTCGCCGAGCGCGCGAAGAAGGTCAACGCCCAGGTGTGCCGCTTCGAGGTGCACACCGACGGGCACGGCCTGCGCGGCTACGCCTCCGAAGTCGCGGCGCTGACCCAGGACTTCGTCCTCGGCACCCTGTGCGGGGGCGATCTCTGCCGCCCGTTGACCGACGCGCTCGCCGCTCCCCCGCCGTTGGGGCTGCGGATGCCGTTGGCGAGCGGGTTCGGCCGGCACCTGCGGTAGGCGTATCCGGCGCCTCTTGCGTACCCCGCATGGGGGGGCTGCGCTTGCCCACCCTGCGCCCTGGGGGTACCCCCTGCTCGAAGAGCTTGGGGGAGCAGACTGCCCAAGCTTCGCAGGGGGACGCGCCCCGTCAGGGGCGCGGGGAACTGCGCGACAAGCCTGGGGTACCCCCTGCTCGAAGAGCTTGGGGGAGCACCCGCACACTGCGGGAGTCAGGCAGGGGCTGCCCCTACCCAGCGGCGGATGAGTACGCGCGCTCATGTCCGGGTGCCCGGCGCTGCTTAGCGTTCCGGGTATGACGGATACGAACGGGCGAACGAGCGGGGCGGCCGGGCGGATGTCCGGCTGCCAGGTGGGCTGCCTGGTCCTGCTTGGCGTCGGCACGCTGTTGCTCGTCGTCGGGATGCTGTTGCTGGCCGAGTTGGAGAAGGGCCTCGATGGCTACGGCCAGCTGGAGGAAGGCGCCGACGGCACCAGCGGCTCCGTCGCCGATCCGCTCGCGCCGGGCGCCACCGCGGAGTACGAGGACGGGCTGAGGGTGACCGTCGGCGAGGTGGAGCGGGTGGCGGGCGCCGCCGCGGGTACGTACCGCTTCACCGTCACCTACGAGAACGACTCGGACGGCGAGCTGCGGATCGGCGAGCGGGGCGCCGAGACGAACGCTTCCGAGTACGACGACGCCCCGCTCGTGGTGCGCGCGGGTGAGTCCCTCGACGACACCGGTGCCGAGGACGGCAGCACCAGCGACTGGCACAACAGGGAAGCCGCGGGGCGCACGCTGACGAAGCCGCTCGGCGAGGACGAGAGCGTCACCGTTCCGGTGCGGGTGACCGTCAGCCCCGGCAACGGCGACAAGACCTCGCTGACCGTCTCCGTCCTCCCGGAAGGCCAGGACGCCGGCATGTACCGCGACACCGCGTACTGGCAGATGACGCTACGAGGGTGAGGGCGGGCGGCTCAGGTCCGTACGGCCGTGTGCACCGTTGTCGCCGTCAGGTAGAAGACGTCGGGGCGGCGGAGGATGCCGTCGGGGGAGGCGTCGTCCAGGAGAGTGTCGAGGGTGGCGAGGTCCTCGGCGGAGAGGCTGTCGGCGAGGCCGTCGCGGAAGCGTTCGACGCGGGCGCGTACGTGGGCGCGGGCGACGGGGTCCAGCGGTGCGGACAGATCGGTGAGGAAGGTGCGGCTGCCGGTGGGCGCGAGTCCGGCCGCGACGAGCAGCGCGGGCCAGTCCTCCACGGTGCGGGTGTGGCCGGGGAGTTCGGTGCGCATCGCGGCGAACCAGTCCTCCTCGGCGACGTCCAGGCGCGCCTGCAGACCGGGCCGTCCGATGCCGATGTCGCGGGGCAGGAAGCGGGTGGGCAGGCCGCCCTCGCGCACCGCCAGTACCCCGCCAGGGCGCAGCGCTCCGGCGAAGGTCTCCAGTGCGGCGCGCTGGTCACCGAAGTGGTGGACGACGTTGCTGGTCCAGATGAGTTCGGCCGTACCCAGGTCGGGCAGGTCGGCGGGGAGTTCGGCCTCCCGGATGGTGATGCGGGAGGCCAGCCCCTCGCGTTCGGCGCGGGCGCGGGCCCGCTCCAGCAGCGCGGGCGTGCTGTCCACCGCGACCGTCTCGGCGCCGGGAAAGGCGTGGGCCAGCGCGGTCGTGGTGACGCCGGGGCCGCTGCCCAGATCGAGGACGCGGGTGACCTCGCGGTGACAGAGCAGATCGCGCAGCCAGGCGGCGGCCTCCTCCAGGAACGAGACCTTCAGTTCGGCATCACGTTCGAGGTTCGCGGCGAGCGCCTCCCAGTCGGGCTCCATGGCGGTGGACGAGTGGGCGTGACCGTGGCTGTGGTGGCTGTGGTGACCGTGCGCGTGCGGGGTCATCGAGACTCCTCGGGTGCGGTGTGGGCGGGCTGCTCGGGTGCGGGACGGGTGGGCTCGGGGGCCGGCTCGGCGCGCAGGAGCCGGCCCCTGCGGCTGAGCAGGAACTTCTTGAACGCGGCGACCGGCGGGGTGTCGGGGCGCCCGGCCGACCAGGCGAGCCCGATCTCGCGCACGGCGCGCGGCGCGGTGACCGTCAGCTCGCGTACGCCGGGCCGCGGGAAGACGGGCGGCGGCAGCAGCGCGACACCGAGACCAGCGGCGACCAGCCCGCGGATGGTCTCGGCCTCCTCGCCCTCGAAGGCGATCCGGGGGGTGAACCCGGCCTCGGCGCACAGCGTCTCGAGGATGCGCCGCATGCCGTAGCCGGGCTCCAGGGTGACGAAGGACTCCTCGGCCGCCTCGGCGAGCCGTACCCGCTTGCGCGCCGCCAGCCGATGGTCGTCCGGTACGACCAGCCGCAGCCGCTGTTCGTCAAGGCGCCGGGCGACCAGGTCCGGTGCCTCCGGGATGGGCGAGGTGAGGCACAGATCCAGCTCGCCGGCGCGGAGTCGGTCGAGCATGGCCTCACCGTAGTTCTGCACCAGGGCGAAGCGGACCCGCGGATGGTCGGCGCGGAAGGCACGCAGCAGCTCGGGGACCGTCTCCCAGCCGAGGGTGTGCAGAAAGCCGAAGGCGACCTTGCCGGTGGCGGGGTCGGCGTCGGACCGCACGGCCTCCGCCGCCTGTTCGACGGCGGCCAGCGCGCGGTCCGCGGAGGCGAGGAAGGTGCGGCCCGCCGGCGTGAGGGAGAGCGCACGGCCGTGCCGCGCGAAGAGGGCGACGCCGAGATCCTCCTCCAGCCGGGCGAGGGCGCGGCTGAGGGAGGACTGCGGGATGCCGAGCTCCTGCGCGGCCCGGGTGACGTGTTCGTGCCGCGCCACGGCGGCGAACTGCGCGAGGCGGGGGGTGAGGGAGAGTGCTGCCGAGGGTGCGGCGATGCCTGATGACGACGGGACGGAGGTGTCTTTCTTGTTGCGTGACGGTGACAAGAGGCTCCCTCGGACTGTGACTAGCTGCGGTGATGCGTGAGGGGATCGATTCTCGCACTTTCATGCATTGGACGGATGAAATACGGGGTCGTACGTTCGAGGCATGCCTGCTCTTGATACCGGGGCGTCCACCGCACCGGTGGACGCCTCAGCTGTCACTCGCACCTCCCCGACTCCCCGGAACTCCGACGCGGCGAAGCACTCCTGTGCGGCGAAGCACTCCGACGCCACGAAGCTGAGCCCCGGCGAACCCGGGCACGGGCGGATGCGGCTCGCGCTGTTCGCCGCCGGTCTGTCGACGTTCGCGCTGCTCTACTCCACCCAGGCGCTCCTCCCCGAGATCTCCCGCGCCCTGCACGCCGCTCCCGCACAGGCGAGCTGGACCGTCTCCGGGGCGACCATCGGGCTGGCCGTCGCCGTGCTGCCGCTGGCCGCGCTCTCCGAGCGTTTCGGGCGGCGCCGGATGCTGACCGTCTCCATGGCGGTCGCGGTGGCGCTCGCCCTCGTCATCCCGTTCGCGCCCAGCCTGCCGGTGCTGATCGCGCTGCGGACGCTCCAGGGCGCCGCCGTCGCCGGGGTGCCCGCCTCGGCGATGGCGTTCCTGTCGGACGAGGTGCGGGCCAGGCATCTGGTGGGCGCCGTCGGGCTGTTCGTCGCGGGCAACAGCGTCGGCGGGATGAGCGGGCGCATCCTCACCGGGTGGGTCACCGAGGCGTGGGGCTGGCGAGCAGGGCTCGGCGCCGTCGCCGTCACCTCGCTGCTGTGCGCGGTCGCCTTCCGGCTCCTGGTCCCCCCGGCCCGGCACTTCACCCCAGCCCCGCTGCACCCGCGCCGCGTCGCCGCGACCGTACGCGCGCACCTGGGCAACCCGCTGCTGCTGCGGCTGTACGCGATCGGGCTGCTGTTCATGACGGTGTTCGGCGCCGTCTACACCGTCATCGGCTACCGGCTGGTGGACGAGCCGTTCGGGCTCTCGCAGGGCCTGGTGGGCTCGATCTTCGTCATCTATCTGGTGGGTACGGCGGGGGCGGCCACGGCCGGCCGGCTCAACGCGCGGCTCGGCCGGCGCGGCACCCTGTACCTGGGCATCGGCACCGCCTCGGCGGGGCTGCTGATCAGTCTGGCCGACAGCATCGTGGCAGTGGTCGCGGGCCTGGTCCTGATCACCGCCGGGTTCTTCGCGGGACATGCGGTGGCCTCCGGTTCGGTGAGCCACACCGCCGCCCACGGAGCCGCGCAGGCATCGGCGCTCTACCAGATGAGCTACTACATCGGCAGCTCGCTCGGCGGCGCACTGGGCGCCCTCGCGTTCGCCGCGGGCGGCTGGGCCGCCACCGTGGCCCTGGCGCTCGGCGCCATGGTGCTCGCCGCCGGGATCACCCTGTACGCGACCCGCCGCGCGGTGGTGCTGGCGCGCGCCTGAGAGTGCGCCCCGCGCGTCCGAGCGCGTGCGCCGTGCAGCTCGAAGGGCCCCGCCCGGAAGGCGTCCTCCAGACCCGGAGGGCGCCTTTCGCTCTGAAGGTGCCCTCTCCCCTGCCCTTCTCGTTGTGCTCCCAGACGTGAGGCTGCGATCGGGAGTTGGTACGGATGGCCAGGTTCGACATCGGTGAGGGTCTGCCGTTGACGGCGGCGCAGTCGGGGATGTGGTTCACGCAGCAGCTTGCCCCGGACAGCGCCTGCCTGCGGCCCGCCGAGGTGATCGAGATTCACGGCGCTGTCGAAGTGGAGCTGCTGGAGCGGGCGCTCAGGCGGGCCGTGTTCGAGACAGAGGCGCTCCGCGTACGGTTCGTCCCCGGCGGGCCGGACGGCGACGAGGGCGTACAGCAGATCATCGAGCCGTGCGCGGACTGGCCGTTGCCACTGATCGACCTGCGGCACGAGGCCGACCCGGACGCGGCGGCGCAGGAGTGGATGTGGGCCGATCTGAAGGCCCCGATGGACATGCACCGTGCCGGGCTGTTCTCGTTCGCCGTGCTGCGTCCGGCGAACGAGCGCTTCCTGTTCTACATGTGCAGCCACCACATCCTCATGGACGGCTACGCCACCAGCCTGTTCGTCCCGCGGATCGCCGAGATCTACACCGCGCTGGAGAGCGGCGAGCCCGTGCCGCCGTCCCGGCTGGCGCCGCTGCGGCAGGCGCTGGAGGACGAGGCCGCCTACGCACGCTCCGAGCGCAAGGAGCGCGACCGTGCCTACTGGGCCGAGGAGTTGGCCCAGTGCGCCGTCTCGGCGCCCGCCACCTCGGGCCGGCTGCCGAAACCGGCACCGGCCTTCGTACGGGAGACCAGCCATCTGGACGCCGGAACCGCCGACGAGCTGCGGGGACTGGCCCGTACCGCCCGCACCGGAATCGCGACCGTGGCCATGGCGGCGCTGACACTGTACGTACACCGGCTCGCCGACGACGCGCGGGACGACGCGGTCGTGGACGTCACCGTCGCGGCGCGCGGCCCGGCGACCCGCGACGTACCGTGCATGGTCGCCAACGTGCTGCCGCTGCGCGTCCCGCAGCCGTCGTCCGGCACGGTGGGCGAACTGCTGCGCAAGACCGCCGTACAGGCCAAGGCCCTGCTGCGGCACCAGCGCTACTCGTACGTCAATCTGGTGCGCGGCCCGCACGCGCGGCGGCCGGCCGCAGGGCGGATGGAGGACTGGGGCATCAACGTGATGCTCCACGACCCGCAGATCAGCTTCGGCCGGCACCCCGCCACGCTGCACAACCTGTCCAACGGCCCGGTGACCGGTATGGCCGTCAACGTCTACGACCGCCCTTCCGACGGCTCCCTGCGCATCGACTTCCAGGCCGATCCCGACGTCTACCCGGCCGAGCGGATCGCCGCACACCACCGCCGCTTCCTCGCCCTGCTGCGTACCCTCGCCGCCGCCACGGAGGCGACCCCGCTGGAGGACGTGCAGCTGGTGACGGCGGACGAGCGGGAGCGCGTGCTGGCCTGGGGGCGCGGGCCCGAACGCGGCTTCCCCTTCGTGCCGTTGCACGCCGCCTTCGAGGAGCGGGTACGGGAGGAGCCCGGGGCGAGCGCGCTGGTGTGCGGCGCTGTCGCCGGCGCGGTCACCGACGCGGGGGCTCCGTCCCGGGGTGGCGCCGGGCTGTCCCGGGGTGAGGTCAACGCGCGGGCCAACCGGCTCGCGCACCTGCTGCTGGGCCGGGGCGCGGGCCCCGGCAGCACCGTGGCGCTCGCCCTTCCCCGCACGGCCGACTACGCCGTCGCGCTGCTGGCCGTTCTCAAGACGGGTTCCGCCTGTCTGACGCTGGACGCCGACCACCCGGCCGAACGCACCCGGCAGATGCTCGCGGATGCCGCGCCGGTGTGCGTGCTGACAGCCGGAACCGGTGAGTCGGCCGCCACTGTGCCGTCGGAGGGGGCACCGCTGCTGGTCGTCGACGCGGCGGCGACGGTACGGGAGTTGGCGCAGCAGTCGGCGGCCGACCCGGACGACGGCGACCGGCCGCGGCCGCTGCGCCCGCACGACGTGGCCTACCTCGCCTTCACCTCCGGCACCACCGGGCGTCCCAAGGGCGTCGCGGTCGAGCACCGGCAGCTGGCCAACCTGTTCCACGACCACCTCACAGCGCTCATCTCGCCCGCAGCCGAGGCCGCGGGGCGCCGGCTGCGGGCGGCCCAGACCGCCTCGTTCTGCTTCGACGCCTCCTGGGAGGCGTGGCTGTGTCTGGCCGCCGGGCACGAACTCCACCTGATCGAGGACGGGGTACGCCACGACCCGGCCGCGCTGGTCACCCGTGTCGAGGAGCAGCGCCTCGACGTGCTCGCCCTCACCCCCACCCATATGCGGGCCCTGCTGGCAGCCGGTCTCTTCGACCCCGCGCGGCACCACCACCCGAGCACACTGCTGGTCGGCGGGGAGGCGGTGGACCCCGTCCTGTGGCAGCGGCTGCGCTCCCTCCCCGGCGTCGCCGTGCACAACTGCTACGGCCCCGCCGAGTGCGCGGTGGACGCCGTCTGGTGCCGGCTGGACGCCGAGGGCCCCCAGCCGGTCATCGGCCGGCCCGGCCACAATCTGCGGGCCTACGTCCTGGACCGGCACGGCCAGCTGGTGCCCCCAGGTGTCCCGGGCGAGCTCCATCTGGGCGGTGCCCAGGTGGCCCGCGGCTACCTGGGCGCGCCCGAGCTGACGGAGGAGAAGTTCCTCCCGGATCCGTTCGCACCGGCCGGGCCCTCGGGCCCCGACGGGGCAGCACCCCGTATGTACCGCACCGGGGATCTGGTGCGGTGGACGGACGACGGCGTACTGGAGTACCTCGGCCGCACCGACACCCAGTTGAAGGTGCACGGCGTACGGATCGAACCGCAGGAGGTCGAGACCGTACTGGCCCGGCATCCGTACGTGGCGCAGGTCGCCGTCGCGGCACAGCGGGCCGGGGACGACCCGGCGAACGGGCCGGTGCATCTGGCGGCGCATGTGGTGCCGGCGCCGCGCGGGTCCGGGGGGTTGGCGGGGTCCGCGGGAGCCGGGGGGTCTGCGGGATCCGGGGCTTCCGGAGGGTCCGCAGGGTCCGTGGGGGCCGCGGGATCCGGGGCTACCGCGGAGTCCGGAGGGTCCGCGGGGGCCGCGGGGGCCGCGGGGGCCGCGGGGGCCGCGGGAGCCGGAGCTTCCGCGGAGTCCGGCGCGTCCGCGGAGTCCGGCGCGTCCGCGGAGTCCGGCGCGTCCGCGGAGTCCGGGAGGTCCGCGGAGTCCGGGGGGTCCGCGCGTTCGGGGCCGTCCGGGGAAGGCCGCCCGCCCGGCGTCCGGGGAAGGCCGTCCCTCCCCCACGGCCCTGCTGGACCCGGCCGAGTTGCGCTCGTGGGCCGCCTCCCGGCTGCCCTCCGCCATGGTGCCCGCCGCCTTCTACGCCCATGAGGCGCTGCCCATGACACCGCAGGGCAAGCTGGACCGCGCGGCGCTCCTTGCCACCGCCGTTCCGGCCCAGGCCACCGGTACGGACCGCGACCGGCGACCCCGTACGGCGGCCAGCGGCCGGGAGCGCACGCTGTGTGCGCTGTTCGCCGAGGTGCTCGATGTGGCCGAGGTGGGGCTCGACGACGACTTCTTCGCGCTGGGCGGCCATTCGCTGGCCGCCACCCGCCTGCTGGCCCGCATCCACGCCGAACTGGGCACGGAACTCTCCCTCGGCGCGCTCTACCAGGCCCCCACCGTCGCCCAGTTGGCGAAGCTGCTGCAGGTGACGGCTGAGCCGCCGGCCCCGGCCGACAACGCCTACGACATGCTGCTGCCGCTGCGTACGGCGGGTGAGGCGGCGCCGCTGTTCTGCGTCCACCCGGCGGGCGGGCTGGGCTGGTGCTACGCCACCCTCCCGCCGCACCTGCCGCCGTCCGTCCCGGTCTACGCCCTCCAGGCACAGGGCCTGCGCCCGGCGGACCAACTCGCCGGAACCTTCGCCGACCTGATCGCGGAGTACGTCGCCCGCGTCCGCTCCGTACAGCCGCACGGTCCCTACCGGCTGCTCGGCTGGTCGCTGGGCGGGGCGCTGGCGCACGCCGTCGCCGCCCGTCTCCAGGAGGAGGGCGAAGACGTCAGCCTCCTGGCGCTGCTGGACTCGGTGCCCCTCGACCGCACGCCGCGGCTCGACCCCGACGCCGACCCGTCCGTCGTCCGCCGCCTGGTCACCGAGGCCGTCGGCCACGATCTGGTCGACGACGCCCAACTGACCGCCGTCACCCGCATGCTGGCCCACTACGCAGCGCTGCGCCCGACCTGGGCCCCGGCCGTCCACCGGGGCGACGCCCACTACTTCCGCGCCACCGAAACCGCCCCGGCCCACGCCCCCCACCCCGCCGCCTGGCACCCCCACCTCACCGGCCACCTCACCCTCCACGACATCCCCTGCACCCACGCCGCCATGGGCCACCCGGACGCGATGGCAAGCATCGGCCGCCTGCTGAGCCCACTGCTGGAGGCGCGATAGGGCTTGCCCGGCGGATCTTGGACCGTCCCTCCCGTGTGCTGGCCAGGGGGTGCCCCTGCCCGACGCCCGCAGGCTGCGGGCTCGTTGTGGCTGGTCGCGCAGTTCCCCGCGCCCCTGACAGGGCACGTCCCCCTGCTGTGCTTGGGCAGTCTGCTCCCCCAAGCTCTTCGAGCAGGGGGTACCCCCAGGCGCAGGGTGGGCACGCGCAGCCCTCCCATGCCGGGTAGGCAAGATCGCCGGACACGCCCCTGGCGGCGGCAGCCGCTCGGCAGAACCGCCCCGGCAGTGGGCCTCAACTACAACTGCTTCCGCTACTACGGCCCCGAACCGGCCAGTTGGTCAGCCCCGAACCTTTCGGGGTGAAGGGGTAGAAAGAAGAAAGGCCACGGGAGAGCTGAAAGTTGAGCCGAAAGGACAGCGACGTCGATCGATCGGGCACGGAAGCCCGACGGTGAGATCGTCCAGCCCACCCATGTGCCGTTCGTCCCGAATCCGGAAGGAACTTACAAATCAGCCTTCCTCATCGCGAAATGAGCAACTCCATGAATCTCTCCATGTCGATCACTCCACCGTCGAACCAGTCTCCGCTCACCCCTGATTTCGACCTGTCGACAGATTACGAATCCCTGGTCATGGACAGCTGTGAGCTCCTGTCGCAAACCAACTGCAAGTTCGAGATCTCGGGATTCGGTCAGGATTCCTGGCCGGTCGATGTCTCCTACGACCTCTCTTCGGTCATCGAGCAACTACCGGCAGCCCTGACTGCGTTACAAAAAGACGTAGAGGCCGTGATCGATCTCTACGGCCAGGGGATCGAACGAGCTCTCACTTTCACTCCCGGAGGAGAAACCGTGACAATCCGGTGCTCCTCGCGCTCTCGGTGGCAGCCGGACCCGAGCGAAGAGCAAGCGGTGCGCCAAGACGTGCATCGCCTGTTTACCAACCTGGCCAGAGAATTCAAGGCCGCCTTGGAATCCGCCTGCCCCATCGTCGCGGAGACCCCACCTTTCGCAGACTGGTAACGATCCGCGAACCGCCCACCCGTGCCTACCTGCTTGGCCTTATCCGATGCGGTCCAGGATCAGTGGGGTTGTCTCGAACGGGCCCGATGCGCTGATGTCGATGGCCCCCTCCAACGCCGCCTCCGCGTAAGCGAATGCCTCCGGGGTGTCCGTGTGCAGCGTCAGCAGGGGGGAGCCCGCCGTGACTTGGTCGCCGGGGCGGGCGTGCAACTCCACGCCGGCGCCCGCCTGGACGGAGTCCTCCTTGCGGGCGCGGCCGGCGCCGAGGCGCCAGGCGGAGAGGCCGATGGCGTAGGCGTCGAGGCGGGTCAGAACGCCGGACATCGGCGCCGTCACCACATGGCGCTCCCTCGCCGTGGGGAGGGCCGCGTCAGCGTCACCACCTTGGGCGGTGACCATTCGGCGCCATACGTCCATGGCGGAGCCGTCGGCGAGGGCCTTGGCTGGGTCGGCGTCGACCAGCCCCGCGGCGTCGAGCATCTCGCGGGCCAGGGCGAGGGTGAGTTCCACGACGTCCGCGGGGCCGCCGCCGGCCAGGACCTCGACCGATTCGCGGACTTCGAGGGCGTTGCCCGCTGTCAGGCCGAGAGGAGTGTTCATGTCGGTCAGCAGGGCGACGGTGCGTACGCCGTGGTCCTGGCCCAGTTCGACCATGGTGGCGGCCAGTTCGCGGGCGTCGTCGACGTTCTTCATGAACGCGCCGGAGCCCGCCTTGACGTCCAGGACAAGGGCGCCGGTCCCCTCCGCGATCTTCTTGGACATGATGGACGAGGCGATCAGGGGGAGGGACTCCACCGTGCCCGTCACATCACGCAGGGCGTACAACCGCTTGTCGGCGGGGGCCAGTCCGTCGCCCGCAGCGCAGATGACGGAGCCGGCGTCCTGGAGGACATTCATCATCTCGGCGTTGGTCAGCGAGGCCCGCCAGCCGGGGATGGACTCCAGCTTGTCGAGGGTGCCGCCGGTGTGGCCGAGGCCGCGGCCGGAGAGCTGGGGGACGGCCGCACCGCAGGCGGCCACCAAGGGGGCGAGGGGCAGGGTGATCTTGTCGCCGACGCCGCCCGTCGAGTGCTTGTCCGCGGTGGGGCGGTCCAGCGCGCCGAAGTCCATCCGCTCGCCGGAGGCGATCATCGCGGCGGTCCAGCGGGAGATCTCGGCGCGGGTCATGCCGTTGAGGTAGACGGCCATGGCGAGGGCCGACATCTGTTCGTCGGCCACCACTCCGCGCGTATAGGCGTCGATGACCCAGTCGATCTGCTCGCCGGTCAGCTCCTGGCGGTCGCGCTTCGCGCGGATGACGGAGATGGCGTCCATGCCTTGGTACCTCTTTCTTTCCGACAGCCCGGATCCGACAGCCCGGAGACGCCCGCTCAGCGGGCCAGTTGCTCCGGGCCGAACGCTTCGGCGAGCAGTTCCGAGAGGGGGCGTACCCCCGAAGGTGCCTCCACCAGGAGGGTGCCGCCGCCGTGCTCCCACAGCAGCTGGCGGCAGCGGCCGCAGGGGGCGACGACCCGGCCGTCGTCGCCGCCCACACAGGTGAAGGCGACGAGACGGCCGCCTCCGGTGGCGAACAGCTCGGAGACCAGGCCGCACTCGGCGCACAGGCCGACTCCGTAGGAGGCGTTCTCCACGTTGCAGCCGGTCACGGTGCGCCCGTCGTCCACCAGCGCCGCGGCGCCGACGCGGAAGCCGGAGTAGGGCGCGTACGCCCGGTTCATGGCCGCTCGGGCGCGTTCTCGCAGGGTTTCCCAGTCGATGCCAGCGGCATCGGCATCGGCATCGTGCACGGCTTTACGTTCCCTCGCCTCGGCGGTACGACTTGCCGATCGCGCGTGGCGCACGCAGTCGCTGGGCCGCGAGGGAGAGCACCAGCAGCGTCGTGACGTACGGGGTCATCTCGACGAACTCCAGTGCCACGGTGTCGGTCAGCGCGTACCACAGCACGAGCAGCACGGCGATAACGAGGCTGACGGCGGCCTGGATACGGGCGCCGCGCAGGCCCGAGCGCAGCTTCCAGACGGCGAGTCCCACCAGGAGGACGGCCATCAGCAGCAGCATGGCGTGCACCGTGGTGCCGCCGCCGACGACGCGCAGCGCGTCCATGAAGCCGAACAGTCCGGCTCCCATGGCCACGCCGCCGGGGCGCCAGTTGCCGAAGATCATGGTGGCGAGGCCGATGTAACCGCGGCCGCCGGTCTGGTTCTCCTGGTAGATGTGCACGCCGACGGCGAGGAACGCGCCGCCGAGCCCGGCCAGCGCGCCGGAGATGGCCAGCGCCGCGTACTTGTAGGTGTAGACGTTCACACCCAGCGACTCGGCGGCCACCGGGTTCTCACCGCAGGAGCGCAGCCGCAGTCCGAAGGAGGAGCGCCACAGGACGTAGAAGCTGCCGACGAACAGCAGCGCGGTCAGCACCGTCACCCAGGAGACGTCGTCGACCAGGGCGCGCAGAATGCCGGCCAGGTCGGAGACGAGGAACCAGTGGTGCTTCTCGATGCTGCCCAACCCGTCGGCCAGCCCGGGGACGGTGAAGTCGGGCATGCTGTCCATCGGCGGGGACTGCTTGTCGTTGCCGCCCGCCTGGGCGGCCTCGCTGCCAGGGGCGCCGAACCACAGCTTGGCCAGATAGCGGACGAGGCCGAGCGCGAGGATGTTGAGGGCGACACCGGAGACGATGTGGTCGACGCCGAAGGTGACGGTGGCCAGCGCGTGCAGCATCCCGCCCAGCGCGCCTCCGACGACCCCGGCGAGGAGGGCGGCCCACGGCCCGTGCTGCCAGCCGATCCAGCCGGCGGCGAAGGTGCCGAGCATCATCATGCCTTCGAGGCCGATGTTGATGACGCCGGCGCGTTCGGCCCACAGCCCGCCGAGCCCGGCCAGTCCGATAGGCACGGCGGCGCTCAGCGCCGAGGAGAACTGGTCGCTGTTGCTGAGCTGCTCGTCGCCGGTGACGACCCGGATCAGGGAGAGCAGCAGCAGTCCGCCCGCGATGAGCAGCAGGACGAGCGGGTAGGAGAGCTTGCGCTTGCCGCTCGGGGCCGCCGGCCCCGCGGACGCGCTCTTCGGTGCGGAGGACGTGGACGAGGAGGACGTGGTGGTGCTCATGCGGTGGTCCCCGCCTTCTTAGCCTGGGTGCTCTCTGCGCTCTCGGTGTCTGCTGCACTCTCGGCGCCTGCCGCGCCATGAGCGCTGCGGGCACTCAGCTCGGCGCCGACCGCGCTCTGCTGCCTGCGCAGCACGACGCGGCGGACGATCTCGTACGCGATGACCACGCACAGCACGATGATCCCCTGCATGACGCCGACGATCTCCTGGGCGTATCCCTCGAACTCCAGCTGGAGGCCGGTGCGTTCGAGGAAGCCCCACAGCAGCGCGGCCAGTGCCATGCCGATGGGGTGGTTGCGGCCCAGCAGGGCGATGGCGATGCCGGTGAAGCCGACGCCGGTGGGGAAGTCGGTGCCGTAGCTGAAGGACTTGTTCAGCAGCGTCGGGATGCCGACCAGGCCCGCGACGGCGCCGGAGAGCACCATGCTGGTGACGACCATCCGGCGGACGCTGACGCCGCTGGCGGAGGCCGCCGACTCGCTGCGTCCCACCGCGCGCAGGTCGAAGCCGAAACGGGTGCGGCCCAGCACGAACCAGTAGGCCAGTCCGATGACGACGGCGATGATCACGGTGCCGTAGATCGGGTCGGGCGTGGTCGGGATGAGGAAGAAGTGGCTGGATTCGGGGATGTCCGGCGTATGGAAGAGGTTGCCGTCCTTGACCGCCAGCTTGTCCTCGGCGAGGAAGTAGCCGATCAGCGAACCCGCGATGGAGTTCAGCATGATCGTGGTGATGACCTCGCTGACCCCGCGGGTCGTCTTGAGCACGCCTGCGATGCCGGCCCACAGCGCCCCGACGGCCATCGCGACGAGGATGATCAGCGGGATCTGGAGCGCGCCGGGCAGCGCGAGCGCCCCGCCGACGACCGCCGCGAAGAACGCGGCCACCCGGTACTGCCCGTCCACCCCGATGTTGAAGAGGTTCATCCGGAAGCCGATGGCCACGGCCGCCGCCGAGAGGTAGTACGGGATCGCCTTGTTGATGATCCAGACCTGGCTGTCGCTCTTCGAGCCGAAGTCGATCATGACGAAGAAGGCGTGGAACGGGTCCTTGCCGGTCGCCGCGATGACGGCGGAGGAGAGCACGAACGCCGCGAGGAGGGCGAGCGCCGGCGCGGCCAGTGCCTGCAGCACGGCCTGGGCGCTGAACTTGTCCTTGAGACGGCTCACTTGTCGCCTCCCCTCTCGGAGTTGGTGCTCTCGGAGTCCTGCGGATCGTCCGCGTTGTCCGGCTCTGCGTCACCCGGCTCCGCGTCGTCCGGCTCCGCGTCGTCCTTCCGGTGCTCCAAGTGGCCGGTGGCCGCGCCGGTCATCGCCGAACCCAGCTCCTCCGGGGTGACGGTCGCCGGGTCGGCGTCCGCCACCAGCCGGCCCCGGTACATCACCCGCAGGGTGTCCGAGAGGCCGATCAGTTCGTCCAGGTCGGCGGAGATCAGCAGCACGGCCAGGCCCTCGCGGCGGGCCGTGCGTATCTGGTCCCAGATCTGCGCCTGCGCGCCGACGTCCACGCCCCGGGTGGGGTGCGCGGCGATCAGCAGCTTGGGTTCGTGGCTCATCTCGCGGCCGACGATGAACTTTTGCTGGTTGCCGCCGGAGAGGCTGGCGGCGGTCACCTCGATGCCGGGGGTGCGTACGTCGTACTCGGCGACGATCCGCTCCGCGTCGGCCCGCGCCTCCTTGAGGGCCAGCACGTGGGGCGCGCCGGGGATACCGAGCGCCGGGCCCTTGGCGTTGGGCTTCTCGGTGACGTGCCCCAGGATGCGGTTCTCCCACAGCGGGGCCTCCAGCAGCAGCCCGTGCCGGTGGCGGTCCTCGGGGATGTAGCCGATGCCGCTCTCGCGCCGGACGCGGGTGGAGGCGTGCGAGATGTCCTGGCCGTCGAGGGTGACGGTCCCGTCGTCCGGGTCGCTCATGCCCATGACGGCCTCGACCAGTTCGGCCTGCCCGTTGCCCTCCACACCGGCGACGCCGAGCACTTCGCCCTTGTGGATGGTGAGGGAGATCCCGTCCAGCACGGTGCGCCGGCCGCCGTCGGAGTCGGTCGCCGACAGGTGCAGGCCCTCCACGCACAGCATCGGCTCGTCGGTGACCGTCGACTCGCGGGTCTCGGCCGACGGCAGCTCGCTGCCCACCATCAGCTCCGCGAGCTGCTTGGGTGTCGTCTCCTCGGGCCGTACGGACGCCACCGTCGTACCGCGCCGGATGACGGTGATCGCGTCGGCGACGGACAGCACCTCGCCCAGCTTGTGCGAGATGAACAGCACCGTCAGGCCCTCGGCCTTGAGTTCGCGCAGGTTGGCGAAGAGCGCGTCGACCTCCTGCGGGACCAGTACGGCAGTCGGCTCGTCGAGGATGAGGATGCGGGCGCCGCGGTAGAGGGCCTTGAGGATCTCCACGCGCTGCCGGTCGGCCACGCCGAGCTCCTCGACGAGGACGTCGGGGCGTATACCGAGCTGGTAGGCGTCCGACAGCTCCCTGACCTTCTTGCGGGCACGGGAGCCGATGCCGTGCAGCTTCTCCGCGCCCAGAACGGTGTTCTCCAGCACGGTGAGGTTGTCGGCCAGCATGAAGTGCTGGTGCACCATGCCGATGCCGCGGGCGATGGCGTCCGCCGGGCTGTGCAGGCTGACGTACTCGCCGTCGACGCTGATGGTGCCCTCGTCCGGCCGCTGCATGCCGTAGAGGATCTTCATCAGGGTGGACTTGCCCGCGCCGTTCTCGCCCACGAGGGCGTGCACGGTGCCGCGGTCGACCCGGATGTCGATATCGCGGTTGGCGACGACGCCGGGGAACCTTTTGGTGATGCCGCGCAGTTCGACGGCCGCCGCGGACCCCTGGCCCGCCCCGGACGGCGCGCCGCTGCTGCCGCTGGACTCGCTGGACACTTGACTGACGCGCTCCCTTGCTGGCGCTGGGGCCACACCGGCTTACCTGCGGGGGGACTGACGGGGACTAGGGGGGACTACGGGGACTAAGGGCGGCACCGTACGCGCCGCGGTGGTGCGCCGCGCAGCGTACGGTGCCGTCCCCGCCAGGTCACGGCGTGGCCGGGACCTTGACCTTGCCGGAGGTGATGTCCTCGCTCGCCTTGTCGATGTCGCCCTTGATGTCGTCGATGTAGCCGCCGGACGTGGCGACGGAGACACCCTTCTCCTTGAGGGAGAAGGTCTGGTTGCCCTTGAGCGGCTTCTTGTCCTTGATGCTCTTGATCAGCTCGAAGACGGCGACGTCGACGTTCTTGACCGACGAGGTCAGGATGGCGTCCCGGTACTTCTCCAGGCCCTTCTGCCGGTACTGGTCGGAGTCGACCCCGATGGCCCAGGCGCCCTTCTTCTTGCTGACCTCTTCGATGGAGCCGCTGCCGGACCCGCCGGCTGCCGTGTAGATCACGTCGTTGCCGCGGGCGAGCATGCCCTTGGCCATCTTCTGGGCGCGATCGGGGTCGTTGAAGCCCTTGTCGTCGTCCTTGTAGAGGTAGTCGACCTCAACCTTGGCCTTCGGGTTGGTGTCCTTGACGCCCTTGACGTAACCGGCCTCGAACTTCTGGATGAGCGCGTTGTCCACGCCGCCTATGAAGGAGACCTTGTTGCTCTTGGTCTTCTTGGCAGCGGCCACGCCGACCAGGTAGGACGACTCGTTCTCGGCAAAGGTCATGCCGACGACGTTCTTCGCGTGGGACTGCTCGTCCACCACGCCGAAGGTGGTGTCGGGGAAGTCCTTGGCCACCTTGTTGACCGACTTGCCGTAGTTGAAGCCGACGCCGATGACCGGGTTGTAGCCCGCCTTCGCGAGGGAGGAGAGGCGCTGCTCGCGGGTCTCCTCGGTCTCGTTGTTGCCGGCGGTCATCTCCTTGGTCTTGACGCCGAGTTCCTTCTCGGCCTTGTCGGTACCGCGGGCCGCCGCCTCGTTGAACGAGTGGTCGTCACGGCCGCCGACGTCGAAAGCGAGTCCGACGCCCTTGTTCTTCTTGCCACCCGACTCCGTAGAGCTCTCACCGCACGCGGTGGCCGTCAGTGCGAGAGCCGCGGCGGTGGTGACCGCGGCAGCCAGCTTTGTTACCCGACGCAACAGGAGTCCCCTTCGAGTCGTGGAGCACCGGTTCCGGCACCGCAGGAGGGTTCCGGCCCTTGAGACGGCCACAGATTAACGCGCGTAGATTTCCAGCAGAAGAAGACGGGAACCGCTGTTATCGGATCGTCGCGAACGGCGGCGACTTCCACGCAACTGCCCCATTTGTTCCGTCGGGGCAGCGAGAGCGTGTGCGGTGCCGTACGCGTACGTACCGGGTCAGGTCACGAACGGTGCAGCAGCGCGGCGGCCGTGAAAAGCTCGACGCCGGTGGTGATCGCAGCCTCGTCCGCGTCGAAATCGCCCTGGTGCAGATCGCGGGTCCGGCGGTCACCCACGGGCCGCACCCCCAGCCGGGCCATCGCCCCCGGCACATGCTCCAGATACCAGGAGAAGTCCTCGCCGCCCAGGCTCTGCTCCGTCGTCTCCACGGAGGCCGCACCCGAACGCGCCGCCATCGCCTCGCGCAGCAGCGCCGTCGCCGACGGCTCGTTGACCACGGGCGGCACGCCGCGTACGTAGGTCAGCTCGCACTTGGCACGGTGCAGCGTCGCCAACTCGTCGATGGCCGCGTGCACCAGATCGGGGGCCTCGCGCCAGGTCGGCAGGTCCAGGCAGCGCAGCGTGCCGGACAGCTCGGCGCGCTGCGGGATCACGTTCGGCGCGTGCCCGGACTCGATCCGCCCCCATGTCAGCGACAGCCCGGAGCGCGCGTCCACCCGGCGGGCCAGCAGCGCGGGCGCCTCGGTGACCAGCTTCGCGGCGGCCGTGACCAGGTCGGTCGTCAGATGCGGCCGCGCGGTGTGCCCGCCGGCGCCGCTGAGCACCACCTCCAGCCGGTCGCAGGCCGAGGTGATCGGCCCCGCGCGCAGCCCGATCCGGCCCACGTCCACCCGCGGATCGCAGTGCACGGCGAGGATCGAGCCCACTCCGTCCAGCACCCCGCAGTCCACCGCGTCGGCAGCGCCGCCCGGCAGCACCTCCTCGGCGGGCTGGAACAGCAGCCGTACGGGACGGTGCAGCGCACCCGCGCGCGCCAGCTCGGCCAGCACCAGGCCGGCACCGAGCACGACGGTGGTGTGTACGTCGTGCCCGCACGCGTGCGCCCGGTCCGGGACCGTCGAGCGGTACGGCACGTCCTTGGTGTCCGGGATGGGCAGCGCGTCGATGTCGGCGCGGAGGGCCAGCATCGGCGGCGGGGCGGTGTGCGGGGTCGAGGGCTGAGGGGAGACGGAGCCCTCCCGGGCCCTCTGGGCGACGGCGCCTGGAGCGACGGCGCCGTGATCGGCGGCACGCTGGTCGGCGGCGCCCTGGTCGGTGGCGCCCTGGTCGGCGGCGCCCGATTCGTCCCCTGCCCCCTCCCCCGCCTCCGGGTGGATGTCGCAGATGAGCCCGGTGCCCATGGCCAGCACCCGGGGCCGCAGCCCCGCCCGCTCCAGCCTGGTCTTGAGGGCGGTGGTCGTGCGGAACTCCTGGTTACCCAGCTCTGGGTGCATATGGAGGTCGCGACGGAAAGCGATGAGCTCGCGGCGGAGGGATTCGGTCAGCCGGCCGGGCAGCTCGGGAAGTACGCCGGCGGCCCCGCGTGCGTCTACCTCCGGTGCTGCAGGGGACAGGAGTTCGTTCATGGTCCGAAGAGTAGGCCCCTTGACACCGCAACTCACTAGAGATCCACCAAAGTTCAACCCTCCAGGGGAAGAAAATTTCCGCGGCGCGGCGGTTATGTCCAGATGCGGCTGGGTATACCTACGCGCTTTGCGCACGGCCCGTGGACAGCCGCGGGGTCACCGGAGCCCGGTTGCGCGGTCCTGGGCTGCCATCACCTCGTCGCCGTGTGCGAAGGCCCAGGCACCGATGGTGCCGATGGGGGCGAGCAGGGTGCGGCCGAGGGGTGTGAGCTCGTATTCCACGCGGGGCGGGGCTTCCGCGTAGGCGTGCCGTTCCACCAGGCCGTTGAACTCCAGGCGCCGAACCGTTTCGGTCAGCACCTTCGAGCTGATACCGCCGATCCGCTCGCGCAGCTCCCCATGGCGGCTTGGGCCGTCGCGCAGCGCCCACAGGACCACGGCATTCCAGGTGTTGGAGAGCAGATCGAAGGCGAGGCGGGCCCGGCAGTCGGCGAGGAAGGCATCGGTCGTCACGTACCGAATGGTGCCTGACCGGCTTTCTAGTGTCCTTCCGAAAGCACGTGAACCCGCGGAGAGGGGCCTTTGATGCGGATCGGCGTACTGGGTACGGGCAACATGGCGGACGCACTCGCCACGCACTGGGTGCGCGCCGGGCACGAGGTGCTCGTCGGCGGACGGGATGAGGAGAAGGCGCGGCGGCTCGCGGCGCGTATCGGCGATGACGCCGGTGTCGGCGATGACGCCGGTGTCGGCGTTGGCGACGGCGTTCGGTACGGGAGCCTGCGTGCGGCGGCCAGGTTCGGCGAGGTGGTGCTGGCAGCGCTGCCGTACGGCGTGGGGCAGGAGGTGGCGGGGGAGCTGCGAGGGCTCCTGGAGGGGAAGGTTCTGGTCGACTGCTCCAACCCCGTCGGGGCCGGTTTCCGGCTGCTCACGGACGACGGCCCCTCGGCAGCGCAGCAGCTGGCAGCGGCGGCGCCGGGCGCACGCGTCGTCAAGGCGTTCAACCTCTGCCATGAGGACGTATGGCGCATGAACCCGCCGGTCTTCGACGGGCGGCCGCTGGCGGTGCCGGTCTGTGGCGACGAGGCGGCGGCCCTCGCGCTCGTCAGTGAGCTGGTGCGGGATGCGGGCTGCGAGCCGGTGGCCGCAGGCGGACTCGAACGAGCCGGGCTGCTGGAGGCGACCGCCGCGCTGTTCATCGGGCTGTGGGTCGGAGAGGGCGCGGACGCCCAGGCGATAGCACCGCCGCTGGCGTTTGCGACCGGACCGGGGCCGGGAGGGAGCTGAGGAGCGTACGGCTGGGGCTCTCAGGCGCTCTGGCCCGGTGGGGAGGGGAGGGCTGAGGGGAGGCGGCGGGCGCCGCGGGCGGTGCCGGTGACGCCGGCGAGGAAGCCCTGGGCGCGGGGTGAGGCGTTGCGGGTCAGCCAGGCCGGGTCGACGTCGCACACGGCCACGGTCACGGCGGTGCCCGCGAGGGCCAGCGGCAGGGTGTGGACGACGGTGGAGGGGAAGCTGAGGATCGTACGGCCGACGGGGCCACGGCGCGCGACCAGTTCGAGCGGCAGGTCCGGGCGGACGATCTCCAGCCCGGTGGCGGCGCTGACCTGCTGGAGCTTCTCGCTGCTCTCGCGGCGGTGGGCGAAGTAGCGGGTGGCGCCGTAGGCGCGGGCCAGCGAGGCGACCGCCTCCAGATAGCGCTCGGTGTCCACCACGCCCGTCTCCACGAGAGAAGTGCCCACCAGGTCGGCGCCCTTGGTGAGGCGGGGCGGTCCGAACCTGGAGCGGGTCCAGGCGAACTCGTTGGCCGTCACGATCACGTTCTCGGGCGGCTCCACCGGCATGGAGCTGAAGACCTCCACGGGACGCTTACCGTCCGGACGCGGCGTGAGGCGACGGCGTGCGCGGCGGGAGACCGGCGCGAACAGCAGTCCGCGCATGCCTCCCCGTACGCCGCGCCGGTGCCAGCGTACGAAGCGCTCGCCACGGGCAAGTTGGGCGACGAACTCCATGGTGGCGGTGCCGTCGTCCACCACGGTGATCCGCCGTTCGGCGCGGGCGGGAGTGAGGGCGAGCAGCAACTGGACGTAGCGCGAGAAGGGATCGCCGATCACCAGGGTGCGGGCTCGGCGCAGCCTGCGCGCGAGGGACAGCACGCCCGTCAGGGCACCCCCGATCCCGTCGCGGGCCTCCTGCCAGCGCACGGTGATCCCCTCGTCGCGGGCCAGCTCCGCCATCCGGCGCAACTGGCCGCGGGTCATGGGGTCGTGCGGGGGCAGCACGACGAGAGTGAGGGGGATCGCGGTGTCGGGGGCGGGGTGGTTGTGCGCCCATTCGAGGACGTTGAGGAGCTGGACGGGGCTCTCGACAAATGCGAGAGCCCCGTCCCGCGCTTCCGTCCCGGGGTTGGCTCCGCCCCCGGGGCCGGTCGCGGACTGTGCCGCGGGTGTGGTCGTTTCTGGGGTTGACTGGGCCCGCTGAGTTCCTTGGGAGGAGCTCGGGGTCGGGGAGCTGTTGTTCGCGGGGCCGTTGCCGGCGAGCCCCGCCGCGGGCTCGGCTCCTTGTACGGAGCCGAGGCCCGCGGGCGGTGCTGCCGTGGGTGCTCCTTGGCTGGAGCGGCTCATCGCTCCTTGCGCGGAGCGGCTACGGGACATGTGCGCATACGCTCCGTTCCGCTGTGGGGGGTTGTGCGCGGTGTTGCGGTTGTGGGGTGGTACCGGACGGAGGGCAGTGCCCCCGTCAGACCGTGACCGGCTCGCGGGTCTCGGTGGCTTCGGTCTCCTCGGCCACGACGCCCTTGACGCGGCGCAGCTTGCGCATGGGCGCCAGCTCGCTGTCGTACACCTTCTTGACGCCGTCGCCGAGGGACTCCTCGATGGTGCGGATGTCCCGCACCAGGCGCTGCAGGCCCTGCGGCTCGACGGAGGCGGCCTGGTCCGAGCCCCACATGGCGCGGTCGAGGGTGATGTGCCGCTCCACGAAGACGGCGCCGAGCGCGACGGCGGCCAGGGTGGTCTGGAGGCCGGTCTCGTGGCCGCTGTAGCCGATCGGGACGTTGGGGAACTCGTCCTGGAGGGTGTGGATGACCCGCAGGTTCAGCTCCTCGGCCTTGGCCGGGTAGGTGGAGGTCGCGTGGCAGAGCACGATGTTCTCGCTGCCCAGCACCTCGACCGCGTGCCGGATCTGCTTGGGGGTGGACATGCCGGTGGAGAGGATGACCGTGCGGCCGGTGGCGCGCAGGGCACGCAGCAGGTCGTCGTCGGTGAGCGAGGCGGAGGCGACCTTGTGCGCGGGCACGTCGAACTTCTCCAGGAAGGCGACGGCTTCCTCGTCCCACGGGGAGGCGAACCAGTCTATGCCGCGCTTGGCACAGTGCTCGCTGATGGCGCGGTAGTCGTCCTCGCCGAACTCGACGCGGTGCCGGTAGTCGATGTAGGTCATGCGGCCCCAGGGGGTGTCGCGCTCCAGGTCCCACTGGTCGCGCGGGGTGCAGATCTCGGGGGTCCGCTTCTGGAACTTGACCGCGTCGCAGCCGGCCTCGGCGGCGGCGTCGATGAGGGCGAACGCGTTGTCGAGGTCACCGTTGTGGTTGATGCCGATCTCGCCGGTGACGTAGACGGGGTGGCCCGGGCCGAGGGTCTTGGCGCCGAGGGTGCGGACGCGGGGGGTGGCGTGGGCGATGCCGCGGCCGTTGGTGTGCTGGGCGTTGCTGGACATGTTCACCATTTCCGGGGGTTTCGTTCTTGCGTGGGTGCAGAAGGTCAGTGGGTGGTTTTCGGGGTGGTGGGTAGTGCGGGCGGGGTAGGTTTTGCGCTGGTCAGGAGGCGGCGGGTGGGGGCGTCGGGGGCTCCGGCGGGCTTCCTTTGTGGGTGGGCCCAGCCAAAGCGCCGAGCCTGCGCCCTCCAAGCCGCCGCCCCACCCCCTCCCGCGAAGACACCGCCCCCCTCCCGCCACGGCTCCGCCCTTCCAGGCCCCGGGGCTCCCCCCTCCGGGGCCCCGACGCTCCGCGCCTGCAAGCCGACGCTCCGCCCCTCAAGAAGGCCGACGCTCCGCGCCTCAAGAGGGCCGAGGCTCCGCGCCTCAAGAGCCCGGACGCTCCGCCCCTCCCCCGGGCCAACGCGCCGCCCCCTCACAGCTCCGCCCCCACCAGCCAGCCCGCGATCTCGCGGACGGCCCCCGCTCCGCCGCCCCGCGTGGTGACGGCCCGGGCGGCGGCCCGCACCACGTCGTGGGCGTCGGCGACGGCGACGGGCCAGCCCGCCAGCGCGAAGCACGGCAGGTCGTTCGCGTCGTTGCCGGCGTACAGCACGCGCTCCGGCGCGATGCCCTTCTCCTCGCACCACTGCTTGAGCGCGAGGTCCTTACGGTCGATGCCGTGCAGCACCGGCAGCTTCAACTTCGCCGCGCGGGCCGCCACGACCGGGTTGGTCTCCGTGGAGAGGATCAGCACCTCCAGGCCGGAGCGGCGCAGCGCGGCGATGCCGAGTCCGTCACCGCGGTGCACGGAGACGATCTCCCGCCCCTCGGCGTCGATGTAGACCCGGTCGTCGGTCTGGGTGCCGTCGAAGTCCAGTACGACCGCGTCCACGTCCTCCCGCGTCGGCAGCGCTCCCGGACCGTCGCGTCGGGCGTCCAGCAGGGGCGCCAGCGCGCGGGCGCGGGCGAGGTCGTGCGGGTCGTCGATCTCCAGTACGCGGGCCGGGTCGGTACGGACGACAGCCGTACGCCCGAAGAACCGGTGCCCCGACTCCCGGAACCCCATGGCGTCCATGGCATAGGCGGCGCCGGTCTCCAGCAGGTCCTCGGGCCGGTCCTGGCGCCGGGGGCGTACGGAACGGTCGTGATTGACGCCGTACGCACTCCGCACCGAGCCCGCGTCCGAGTCCGCCTCCCAAGCGATACCCGAAGCCTTCTCCGAACCAGCCTCCGGAGCGATCCCCGAAGCGATCTCCGAACCGCCCTCAGAAGCGCCGTCCCGCCATACGAAGCCGTGGAACGGCGCCACCGTCAGCGCGCTGTCCGCACCGTCCTCGATAACGGCCGCCGCCACCTGCTCGACGTCCTCCCGTACGAGGAAGGGGCTGGTGCACTGCACGAGCAGCACGGTTTGCAGCGGTCGCCGGTGCCGCTTCTCGTACACGTCCATGGCGTGCAGCACGGCAGCCTCGCTGGTGGCCAGGTCACCGGCGATGTCGGCAGGCCGTTCGACCACTTCGGCGCCGGCGGAGCGGGCTGCCTCGGCGATGGCCGTGTCGTCGGTGGAGACGACCACGTCGGTCACGTTCCGCGCGGCCAGGCACTCGCGTGCGGCGCGGGCGACGAGTGGAACGCCCGCGACCGGGGCGAGGTTCTTGGCGGCCACGCCCTTCGACCCGCCCCGGGCCGGTATCACCGCGAGCACGGCGGGGGTTGGGGACATGCTGGCTCCTGAGTGAGACAGAGACTCGGACAGAGCAGAGGAACGAAACTTGGGCGCGGCCGACGAGGCCGGCGGCGAGACCCCCGAAGGCGACGAGGCCGACGACGGCGGCGGGAAGGTGTCCGGGCGGCGGTGTGGCATCACAGTTCGCCCGCCTTCCGGATCAGCGGGGCGACCCGCTGGACCCCATGCCGGTAGGCGCCCCGCGCGGCTTCGCGGACGACGCGCCGTACGACACCGCGTCCGGCCGCACCGAGACCGTCGGCGGATTCGTCCGGCACGCCCCCCGCCGGTGACCCGTCGGTTTCGAGCCCGTAGCGGCGCAGGATGCCGGGCAGATAGCCGGGCGCTGTCCGGACGGTGTAGTACGGCGCCAGCGGCGGCAAACCGTCACCGGTCGAGCAGGTGACGAGTTCAGCGACCCGTTCGCGGGCGGCTGCGAAGCCGTCGCCGCCGCGCACGCCCTGCCGCAGTGCCCACTTCTCGTCGGCTTCCGGCAGCAGGCCGTCGTCGAGCTCGTCCCAGGAGGCGAGGCAGCCCGAACCGGTGAAGTAGTGGTTGCCCAGGGCCTCGCGGACGCCGAGGTCGGTGAGGACGGCGGTGGGGATGGACCGGTGCAGGGACTCCAGGGCCGCGGTGGAGCTGACCGTCACCAGCAGCCCTCCGGTGTGCTGCGCCCGGTCGAGGATCTCCCCCATGTTCCCGTAGACGAGGCGGCAGTTGGGCGGCAGTCCGCCTCTCGCCCCGTCCCCTCCGCCGGGCAGCTTGCGGACCAGTTTCTGGTACGGGAGTTCCTCGATATGCGTGGTGTGCTCGCCGGGCTTGCTGCGCAGTTTGATCAGTACGTCGCGCTCGGGGTGCCGCAGCGCGTGGCCGACGGCCCGGCGCAGCAGATAGGCGCGGTCGGCGCGGCCGGCCGGCACGGAGGGCTGCACGGCGAAGACGACGGTGAACGGACCGTTCGGCGCCTCCTCCGCGGTGGCCTCGCCCGTCCCCTCCAGGAACGGCAGCGCGCACTCCACCACGCTTCCGCCGTCGGCGCCCACGCCCTCGTACACGGCGCGGAAGCGGTCGGCGTCGTGGCGCGAGTTGGCGAGGACGACATCGGCGCCGTGCCGCAGCAGCAGCCCGTCGGCGAGCTTCTCGTAGACAACGCCGACGTACCCGGTGACGACCACCGGACGGCGCGCATGCCCGCCCTCGCCGGCTTCCCCGGCAACGGCTCGTCCCAGCCCGTGCAGCATGGCCTGTACGGCGCCGCCCACGCAGGCGAGGACGATCACGTCGTAGGCGCCGGGCGCGGTGGCCGCGCGGAGGAACTCGGCGGTGGTGACCTCACGCAGCGTGTCGACGCTGACGCCGACCTCGGCGAGCTGGCGCGGTGTGGGCGTGGCGCGACCGCGCAGCAGCAGACCGTCGATGGCGGCCTCGGGCGCCAGCCTGCGAGCGGTCAGTACACCCCACTTCCAGCGGGTGTCGGAATCCGCCAGGACAGCCACCCGGCGCGGTGCCGACCGCTCGTGCGGGACGAGTTCGGTCGCGGCAGCCGGCGCATCGGTCGCGGCAGCCGGCGCATTCGCGGCAGAAGCTGAGAGGATTTCTCGGGAGGGCACGTCGTCGACGCTAGAAAGGGATTCCGGAAGGCGGCCCAACGTGAAGGCAACAGCCGGTTAACAGCACACCGACGAATACCCAACGCGCCCGCGCCGCCGCCCCGTTCACCATCCCGCCACGCGCCGTTCACCCCCGGGCCCGCCGCAGGTCAAGACGGGGCGGGGCACGGACCCTAAGGTCCATCGGGTGGTCAAGCTCTCCGTCATCGTGCCGTTTTACAACGTGCAGTCATACGCCCCGGAAACGCTTCGCAGTCTCCGAGCCAACGCCCGCCAGGATTTCGAGTTCATTCTGGTGGACGACGCTTCCAAGGACGAGACGCCGGAGATTCTGGAACGCGCCGAAAACGATCTTAAGGACGTCGCGCAGGTGATCCGGACCCGGCACGCGCGCAACGGCGGTCTGGCGACCGCGCGCAACACGGGACTGGACCGGGCGAACGGCGAGTACGTCACGTTCCTGGACGGCGACGACTGGCTGGCGCCCGGGTACTACGAGCAGCTGGTCGCCTCCATCGAGCGGCTGGGCTGCGACTTCGTCCGTACCGATCACGTCCAGTGCACGGCGCGCTCCCGCACCCTGGCGCGGGTGCCGCACGGCCGGCGAGGCGTGGTGGACGACCCGCGCGCGGCGATCCTGCCCGCCACCCGCAGCACGTCCGTGGACTACGCCTACGCCTGGGCGGGGATCTACCACCGCAGACTGCTGGACGAGGGGCTGCTGCACTTCACCGACGGGCTGCGTACGGCGGAGGACCGGCCCTGGATCTGGCGGCTGCACCGCGAGGCCCGCTCTTTCGCCGCCGTCGGCCTGCTGGGCGTCTTCTACCGGCGCGGGGTGGCCTCCTCGCTCACCCAGATCGGTGACGTACGGCAGCTGGACTTCATCCGCGCTTTCGACCAGGTCATCGAGGAGACCGCGCGGGACCGGGATGCGCAGCAGCTGCTGCCCAAGGCGATCCGCACGTACTGCGCGATCATCTCCCACCACCTCACCAGCGGCAGGTTCGAGCCGCAGGTGGCCCGCAAGCTGCGGGCGATGAGCGCGGCGGCACTCAAGCGGCTCCCGGCGGATCTGCTCTCCGAGGCACTGGACTCGATGGACAGCGAACGGGCCTCCCGGCTCCGCAGGCTCCGCAGGCGCCCGGGCCACAACGAACCCGCGGCCGGTACGGCGGGCAGCGCCCCCGGCGACGCCGCGGCCGGCGCCACCGCGGGTGCGCGTGACACGGAGGTGGCGGCCTGATGCGTACGCAGCTGTTCTTCGCTTCCACCCTCTACGGTGCGGCCACCCTCGCGGCGGCCATCGACGCGAACCACTTCGAACCCGCCGACCAGCGGCTGCTGTTGGTGAGCAACAATGCCGCCAACCCGGAGACCGCGCCCTCGCTCGATGTCATGCCGGGCTTCGAACGGCTGCGTGGCCGCTTCGACCGGGTGCTGTCGTGGAACGAGACGATCCGCCCCTTCCACCCGGGCGGCTGGTCACCGCGCGCGGACGACGCCCCGCTGTGGGAGCGCCATCTGCGGCTGCTGTGGGGCCTGGGGGACGGCCCGGAGGACGAGGTCGCGCTCGTCCTGGAGTCGATCCAGGTCGACCCCGCGCTGGCGGTGGCGCGGCTGTTCCCGGACGCGCCGATCGAGGTGTACGCGGACGGGCTGATGAGCTACGGCCCCACCCGCAACAAGCTGGACCCGCTGGTGGGCGCCCGGGTGCGGCGGCTGCTCCATCTGGACCTGGTGCCCGGACTGACACCGCTGCTGCTCTCGGAGTTCGGGGTGGAGCCCGAGGTCGTCCCCACGGAGGCGTTCCGCGCGGTGCTGGCCGAGGTGGCGCAGGACGTGCCGCCGTCGGTGACGGAAGCGCCGCGCGGCGGGGCGCTGCTGCTGGGCCAGTATCTGTCCGCGCTGGACATCCTCTCCCCCGACGAGGAGGAGCGGCTGCATCTGCGCATGCTGCGCGGTGCCGCGGCGCGCGGCCACCGTGAGGTGGTCTTCAAACCGCACCCGGTGGCTCCGGTCCGCCACTCCCGTTCCCTGGAGAAGGAGGCGGGCGAGCTGGGCATCAGCCTGACGGTGCTGGACGCACCGGTGCTGGCGGAGGCGCTGTACGAGCGCATGCGCCCGGCGCTGGTGGTGGGCTGCTTCTCGACGGCGCTGCTGACGGCGTCCGCGTTCTACGGCCTGCCGGTGGCCCGCACCGGCACCGAGGTCCTGCTGGAGCGGGTGACGCCGTACCAGAACAGCAACCGGGTGCCCGTGACGCTGGTGGACGCCGTGCTGCCCGACCTGGACGACGCTGCCGCGGGCGACGGCTTCACCCCGCCGACGGGCCGCGAGCTGACGGGGCTGATCCGCGCCGTCGGCTTCTGCATGCAGTCGCAGATCTATCCGGAGCTGCGTCCCGAGGCGGAGCGCTATCTGGCCACCCGGCTGACCCCGGCGACCCGCCGCTACTTCAAGCGCCGCCGGCTGACCGCGCTGGGCCTCCCCGGCGCCGTGCCCCGCCAGTTCGCGTTCGTCCCCCGCAACCGCACGGTCCGCCGCGTCGCCCGCCGCGCCCGCGCCCTCAAGCGCGCGGCCCTGGGCTGACGTCCCGTCCCCGGGCTCGCCCTCGGTCCCCGCCGTCCTCGGCGAGCACTGTGGTGCGCAGCCCGGCGAGGAGGGCCCGCAGGCCCTCCTCGAAGCGGGCCTCGTAGTCGGTGAACAGCTCCGCGCTGATCTGCGCGGCCAGCGGAAAGGCGGCCATCCGTGCGGCGCGTTCGGCCGGGTCGTAGCCCTCGGTGCGTTCGCCGGGGAGGGGCTGGACCGCCTGCTCCTCGATGACGAACCCGACGGTTTGACTTCCGCTCCCTGCTCTAAAGAGCGGGGATTCCTACCACGGTCGTCTGACCGTCTCGGTGGGTTCCTGCTTCACAGCGCTGAGCGGGCACGGATGCCCGGCTTACCTGCGCTCCACAGGCTGAAACGGCCAGTCCGGCCACCTTCGCGACGTTGACCGCCGCGTTGATGTCCCGGTCGAGGACGGTCCCGCACGCCCCGCACTCCCAGACACGGAAGTGGAGGGGTTTGGGGCCGTCCTTGATGCCGCAGTCCGAGCAGACCTGAGAGGTCGGCTCGAAGCGTCCGATGCGGTGGAAGGTCCGGCCGTGCTTGGCCGCCTTGTACTCCAGCATGCTGACGAACGCGGACCATCCGGCATCGTGCACGGACTTGGCCAGGCGCGTACGGGCGAGTCCCTTGACCGCCAGATCCTCAACTGCAACCGCTTGATTATCGCGGACGATCCTCGTTGAGAGCTGATGGTGGAACTCGCGCCGTGCGTCCGCGACACGGGTGTGTGCCCGTGCGACCTTGACCCTGGCCTTGTCCCAGTTGTTCGATCCCTTTGCCTTCCGGCTGAGGGACTGTTGTGCGCGCTTGAGCCTCTTCTCGGCCCGCCGGAGGAAACGCGGGGCATCGATTTTCGTACCATCCGAGAGGACTGCGAAGTGTCCTAAACCAAGATCGATGCCGACGACCTGTTCCGTCTCGGGCAGAGTGGTGGGCTCGGTCTCAACGACGAAGGACGCGAAGTACCTACCGGCAGCGTCCTTGATCACGGTCACCGTGGAAGGGACCGAGGGAAGGTTGCGGGACCACTTCACCCGCACATCCCCGATCTTCGGCAGGGACAGGTCCCCGCCGGCCGTGATCTTCCATCGGGCGTTGGCGGTAAACCTGACGGCCTGGCGCTGGTCCTTGCGGGACTTGAACCGGGGTGCGCCCATACGCGGGCGCTTGCCCTTGAGGCCGTCAAAGAAGTTCCGGTACGCGGTGTCCAAGTCCCGGAGCGACTGTTGCAGCACCACGGCCGAAACCTCGCCGAGCCAGGCTCGCTCGGTGGTCTTCTTCGCCTCGGTGATCAGCAGCTTGGATAGCTCCCCCGTCTTCGGGAACGCCTCACGGGCGGCGCGGGCGGCCTCACGAGCGCGGAGCGCGTCGTTGTAGACCACCCGTGCACACCCGAATGCCCTGGCTAGCAAGGAACGCTGAGGACCGTTCGGGTAAAGGCGGAACGAATACCTGAGCTGCATGAGACACCCCCCTCAGCTGATGCGATCAACCTAGTGCAGGTCACTGACAACGCCGCGAGGCTCGGCGCTTCGCGCCCCGGGGCCAAAGACCGGCTTCACCTCCGCCCTAGAGGGCGAAGCACTGCCGACAACCTGGTAGCTGTAGGCGATGGAGTAGGCGCGCGCCGCGGCGTTCAGCTCCTTGGCGATGCCCCGCAGGCCGAGCCCCTCCAGCCCGGTCTCGTTCAGCAGCCGCAGCCCGGCCTCGGCCCCTGTTCCCGGGCGACCGGGCGCCGGACGCCCACCTCGCCACCGCGCGCGGCAACTCACGGGTCTTCGATCTGCTGCGCGGCCCGCACTTCACTCTGCTGGCGGTCGGTGGCGCCGTACCGCCCGCCGGTCTCCCCGCGTATGTGCGGGTCTACGCGATCCCCCCGACCGCGCCCTACGCGCCCGACGGCCTCTGTCTCGTCCGCCCGGACGGGTACCTCGCCCTGATCACCGGGGATCCGGGCGAGGTGACGGCGTATCTGGTGGGGCTGCGCGAAGGCCGCCCGGCAGGCGGTGTTCCCGTTCAGACCTTGGCGACGTAGGTGCCGAAGGACCACAGATTCCCTTCCGGGTCCTTGGCGGCGTACTCACGGGAGCCGTAGTCCTGGTCCGTGAGGGGCAGCACGATCTCCGCGCCCGCCTCCGCCGCGCGGGCGTGGTGGGCGTCCGGGTCCTGCACGGCCACATAGACGGCACCGGGGCCCAGGCCGCCCATCACGCCGCTGTTCCGGGCGGTGCCGAGCATGACGACGCCGTCCCCGAACCGCAGCTCGGCATGGGCGACCGAGCCGTCGTCGGCCTCGTAGAGGTGGACGGGCTCGAAGCCGAAAGCCTTCTGCAGGAAGTCGAGGGCGGCACGGGGGTCGCGGTAGGTGAGTACGGGGTTGAGCGGCATGGTGACCTCCTTGGGGCTCTGTGCGTCTTGCCGTATCGCGTCCTCGACGTTAGGCACCGGTCAGGTCCGCGTCTTGGACGAATGGGAAGGCCCCCGGCTCCCCCTCGGCGAGGGCGGCCAGATAGCCGGTCGGCGGGCAGCCGGCCAGCTCGCGGAAGTCGCGGTTGAGATGTGCCTGGTCGTAATAGCCGCACTGCTCCGCGATCTGGGCCAGCCCGCGGGCCGGACCGCGCTGTGCGGCGCCGCCGTCCGGGCCGGGGCCGCGGCACCCCGCCTCCAGCAGGCGCAGGGCGCTCCGGAACCGGCGCACCCTCCCGTAGACCTTCGGCCCCATCCCGACCTGCTCGGTGAACCGGCTGGTCAGATGGCGTCTGCTCCACCCCGTCACATGCGCCAGCTCCCCCACTGTCGTACGGCCACCGGTACGGGTCAGCAGTTCGGCGGCGTGGGCCACCTCCGGGGCCATGTGCGGTCCGTCGGCTGTCAGCCGGCCCAGCGTCCGGTCGACCAGGCCGAACCGGGCCTCCCACGAGGGGGCCTCGGCCAGCTGCTCCGGCAGCCCGGCCAGGGTGCGGGCCGCGCTGCTGCCGCGCGGTGCCTCGCCGGCCAACTCCTCGACGGGCACCACCTGGTTCGCATACTCACCGGTCGGTATGCCGAAGACGGCATAGGCACCGGCCGGGCTGAGCTGGACCTCCAGCCCGTGCTGCGTCCCGGCGTGCTCCGTGGTGACGGGTCTGTCGAACAGTCCGGCGACGAAGCTCTCGTACGGCACGGGCGGCGCGGGCGTGCCCGAGTCCACGCGTGGGGTGACGGAGATCCGGTCGCCGAAGCTGAGGATCAGCGTCACCCCGCACCAGGGCAGCTCGGCCCGGCGCAGCGCCGCGTCCCGCTGCTCCCGGTAGCCCTGATAGGGAGCGGCCACCGCGTGCCCAAGCGGCGGCGCAGGGTCCCGCGCCCACATCTGCCAGCCGTCGCCACCGGCCGTGCGCACCGTGCCGTCCATCTCTCCACCGTGGCAGAGGCCACTGACATCGGCGCGTTCACATCAGCGGCGGCCACCGCTCGTGCCAGCGCCGGTCGGCCTCCAGCTGGGCCGCGAGGGAGATCAGCAGGGGTTCGCTGTGGGCGGGGCCGAGGAGTTGCGCGCCCAGCGGCAGGCCGCCGGGCTCGTTGATCGCGGCGGGGACGTTGATGCCGGGCCAGCCGAGCACGTTCCACGGCCAGGCGTACGGACAGTGGGCGATCATGCGGATGTCGGTGCGCCAGCCGGACAGCCGCGCCAGGGCGCCGACGCGGGGCGGCGGGGTCGCGGTGGTCGGGGTCAGCACGACGTCGTAGCGGTGGAAGATCCGGCCCACGTGGCGGCGCAGCGGAACCTCGGCGGCCCGCGCCATCCGCAGCACGGGGCCGCCCAGCAGCCGCCCGGCGCGGGCCACGGCCCGGGTGCGCGGGTCCAGCAGTGCGGGGTCGGGGACGCGCTGCGCCCAGGCGCGGACACCTGCGGTGGAGCGGGGCACGAACGTGAGGCCGACCGGGCCGTAGTGCGGGTCCGCCTCCTCCACCTCGTGGCCGAGCGCCGCCAACCGCTCGGCCAGCGCCCGCACGGCCGCCGCCACGCGCGGGTCCAGTCGCTTGTGGGTGGCGGTGAACGCCCACCGGGTGGACAGAGCGATCCGCAGGCTGCCCGGCTCCCGGTGGACCGCGGAGAGCACGTCCACCGGCGGCGGCCGGTGCCGGTCGCCGGGGTGGTTGCCGGAGGCGGCGGCCAGCAGCAGCGCCGCGTCCTCGACGGTGCGCGCCAACGGCCCGAAGACGGTGATGCCGTTGAACGACTCCGGGTCCGGCCAGGTGGAGATCCGGCCGCGCTGCGGCTTGATGCCGACCAGATGGGTCCACGCGGCGGGGATGCGCACCGACCCGGCGCCGTCCGAGCCCAGCGCCGCTGGCACCAGCCCGGCCGCGACGGCCGCCGCCGCGCCGCCGGAGGAGCCGCCAGGGGTGTGGTCCAGGCTCCACGGGTTGCGGGTGTCACCGAAGGCCGGGCCCTCGGTGAAGGGCCACTGCCCCAGTTCCGGGCTGTTGGTCTTGCCGACGATCACCGCACCGACGCCCCGCAGCCTGCGCACCACCTCCGCGTCGGCCGTCTTGGCCGGGAAGCTGCCGGCGCAGCCGAAAGCGGTGGGCTCGCCGCACACATCCGTGTCGTCCTTGACGGCGAGCGGTACGCCCAGCAGCGGGCTCCGCTCGCCCCGGCGCAGCGCCGCGTCAGCCGCGTCGGCCTCGGCGAGCGCCGCCTCGGCCCGCACCAGCCGGAACGCGTTCAGCGTGGGCTGCGTCGCCTCGATCCGGGCCAGCGCCCGCTCGGTCAGCGCCCGGGAGGTCGTCTCACCGGCCGCGAGCGCCGCCGCTGCGCGGGCGAGGCCGGGCAGCGGCTCCGACTCCCCGTGGCCGCCTGCCGAGGGCTGTGGCCCGTCCTCAGGGCGGCGGGGCCCAGGCTGCGGCTGTTCGGCGGACCCGGTGCCGGTACCGGTCGACATGGACACCTCGCAGGCTGCTCGTCGGTCGTCGGTCACGCCTGCGCCTACTGTCCCCGATCCCCGCCCTCGTTGAAACCCGTCAGTAACAACTCTGCTCGGGCGAGCTCCACCCGGAAGGCGTCACAGCGCGTCCCGCGGTTCGTAGGCGCCCCACACCTCGCGCAGCGCGTCGCACACCTCGCCCAGCGTCGCGCGGGCGCGCAGCGCCTCCCGCATCGGGTACAGCACGTTCGCCTCCTCCCGCCCGGCCGCCGTACGCAGGACGTCCAGCGCGGACCGTACGGCGGCGGCGTCGCGCCCGGCGCGCAGCCGCTCCAGCCGCTCCGCCTGGGCCGCCTCCAGGCCGGGGTCGACGGTGAGCGGGACGTACGGCTTCTCGTCCTGGCCCTCGGTGCGGAAGCGGTTGACGCCGACCACGACGCGATCCCCGTTCTCGATCTCCTGCGCGACGGTGTAGGCGCTGCGCTCGATCTCGCTCTTCTGGAAGCCCTGTTCGACGGCGGCCACCGCGCCGCCCCGGTCCTCGATCCGCCGCATCAGGTCGAGCGCCGCCTCCTCCACGCCGTCGGTCAGCGACTCGACGGCGTACGAACCGGCGAACGGGTCCACCGTCGCGGTCACGTCCGTCTCGTGTGCCAGCACCTGCTGGGTTCGCAGCGCCAGCCGGGCCGCCGACTCCGAGGGCAGGGCCAGCGCCTCGTCGTAGGAGTTGGTGTGCAGCGACTGCGTACCGCCCAGCACCGCGGCCAGCGCCTGCACGGTGACGCGCGAGACGTTCACCTCGGGCTGCTGTGCGGTCAGTTGGACCCCGGCCGTCTGGGTGTGGAAGCGCAGCATCTGCGACTTGGGGTTGCGTGCGCCGAATTCCTCGCGCATCACCCGCGCCCAGATCCGGCGGGCCGCCCGGAACTTGGCCACCTCCTCCAGCAGCGTCGTACGGGCCACGAAGAAGAACGACAGCCGGGGCGCGAACGCGTCGACGTCCATGCCCGCCGCGACAGCAGCACGTACGTACGCGATCCCGTTGGCCAGCGTGAAGGCGACCTCCTGCACAGGAGTCGCCCCCGCCTCGGCCATGTGGTAGCCGGAGATGGAGATGGTGTTCCAGCGGGGCAGTTCGGCGCCGCAGTAGCGGAAGATGTCCGCGGTCAGCCGCAGCGAGGGCTTCGGCGGGAAGATGTAGGTGCCGCGGGCGATGTACTCCTTGAGTACGTCGTTCTGCACGGTGCCGGTCAGCGCCGCGGAAGCCACCCCCTGCTCCTCGGCGACGAGCTGATAGAGCAACAGCAGCAGTGCGGCAGGCGCGTTGATGGTCATGGACGTGGAGACCTCGCCCAGCGGGATGCCGTCGAAAAGGGCCCGCATGTCCTCCACGGAGTCGATCGCCACCCCCACCTTGCCGACCTCGCCGGTGGCCTGCGGGGCATCGCTGTCGTACCCCATCTGGGTCGGCAGGTCGAAGGCGACGGACAGGCCCGTGGTGCCGTGCTCGATCAACTGCCGGTAACGCGCGTTGGACTCCGCCGCCGTCCCGAAACCCGCGTACTGCCGCACCGTCCACGGCCGCCCGGTGTACATCGTCGGGTAGACGCCCCGCGTGAACGGATAGCCGCCCGGTTCCCCCAGCCGTACGGCGGGATCCCAGTCCCCCAGCGCATCCGGTCCGTAGACCGGCTCCACGGGCAGTCCCGACTCGGACAGCCGGCCGGAATCGGTGGGACGTGTCATCGCAATGCCTCCTGGAAAACCCCGCACCCAGGGGCGCGCGGGCGCTCGGCGGGCGTCGTCCCACCCAGCATCACCCGGGGCGCCGTAGGTTCGCGAGGGCGGCGCGCTGGGCAGTCATGGACCCGTACATCCGTTGAACCGTCCGGGGGTGGGGATGCTCGGGATGCACAGGAGGGGAGAGGCGGCCCGGCGCGGTGTCGCGGCCTCGGCGGCGGTGCTGCTGTCGGCGGGCGCACTCGCCGGATGCCAGGTCAAGGACGGAGCGGCCGGTCCGGCTGTACGCGTCTCCAAGGCGCCGCAGCAGGCACCGCGGAAGCCGCCGTCCGAACCGTCCACGGCGCCCGCACGCGCGAACACGGCGCCGAGACCGGTGAATCCCGCTCGGCCGGCGCCCAAGCCCGAGGCGGCGCAACCGATCGCGCAGACCGTACGGATGGCGCCCGGCGCACGCGGTGCACACGTACGCGAACTCCAGGCGCGGCTGCGGCAGCTGGGGCTCTTCCACCGGAACCCGACCGGCTACTACGGCCCGATCACGGCCGGATCGGTCACCACGTTCCAGAAGCAGCGTGGTATGTCCCGCACCGGCACGGTCACCGACGCGGTGCTGAGCGCCCTGCGCGCCCGTACCCACGAGCCCACCCGCAGCGAGCTGTACCCGCCCACCAGCCGCCCGCCGGCCAAGCCCGATCCGCGCTGTCTGACCGGACGCGTGCTGTGCGTCAGCAAGGCGAGCCGCACGGCGTTGTGGATGGTCGACGGGAAGGTGCGGACGGCCATGGACGTACGGTTCGGGTCGGCCTACACGCCGACCCGGGAAGGCCAGTTCAAGGTCAACTTCAAGAGCCGGCACCACCATTCGACCCTCTACGACACCCCGATGCCGTACGCGATGTTCTTCAGCCGCGGCCAAGCGGTGCACTACTCGGCGGACTTCGCCGCCCGCGGGTACGCCGGAGCCTCACACGGATGTGTGAACGTCCGCGACAAGCAGAAGATCGCCAAGATCTTCGCCGAGATCCGCCCGGGCGACAAGGTCATCGTCTACAAGTAACGCGCCCGAAGGGGCGCGGGACTGCAACCTCCCGGGGGACAACCCCCAAACCCCCGGCCGGGAGGCCACAGATTGCGCCCCGAAGGGGCGCGGGACTGCAACCTCCCGGGGGACAACCCCCAAACCCCCGGCCGGGAGGCCACGGATTGCGCCCCGAAGGGGCGCGGGACTGCAACCTTCCGGGGGACAACCCCCGAACCCCCGGCCGGGAGCCCAGGGGTTGCGTCCCGAAGGGGCGCGGGGAACTGCGCGAGCAACCACAACGCGCCTGCACCCGGAAAATCAGCGAAGCTCCTACGGCGGCCATCCGCCAGAAAAAGACCCCGAAGAAAAAAGACCCCCGAGGAAAAGGGGGCGCGGGTGGGACCGGGGGAACGTGTCCCACCCGCGCCATCGCGCGAACCCAGAGGTACGGGGGGAACCTCGGGCTTACCGCGCCGCCGATGACCAGTCGGCTCACTCTCTTCAGCGCCGTGCGCGGCGAAAGTGTCACACCACCGGTTCAGGCCGCCGGTGTGGTGCCTGTCACCGTCGCGCTCGGCGCGGGCTGCGAGGAGGTGGACGGCGTGCTGCCGCCCGTCGCACCGGAGCCGCCGGTGGCCGAGCCGCCCGGGTCACCCGGGGCCGGGGGGTCGCCCTCACCGCCCGTCGAGCCGCCGTCTCCCCCGCTGCTGCCGTTTCCCCCGTCGGCCCCCTCGCTCCCGCCGCCGCCGCTGCCGCTCTGGCCGGAGCCGGATGAATCGCCACCGGAGCCGCCGTTGCCGTGCTCCGCGCAGAACTTCCGCACCACGGACGGTCCGCCCGCCGCGCGCTCCAGCTTTCTGCGGTCGTCGGCTTCGAGCTTGTTCGTCGCGTACCCCTTGCACAGGGCCGCGGCGATGGCTTCCTTCTGGGAGTCGTCGAGCTGCTTGCCGGTGCCGGGGAGCTTGCCGTCCGGCTTGCCGTTGTCCTTGTCCTTGCCGTTCTTGTCGCCTCCGGCACCTCCGGAGTCGGCGAGGTCCCGGGGGCTGTCCTGTCCGTTCCCCTTGTCGCCGTCCTCGGTAGCGCCGTCGGATCGGCCGCGGCCGTCGTGCCGGTCATCCGCGGTGTCGTGGCCCGGAGTCTCCTCGGCGCTGCTGCCGCCCTCGGAGCCGCCGCCACTGGGGCTGACGGCCGGGGAGACGGTGGGCGCGGGGGCCTCGCCGCTGTGGAAGGGGGTGGGCAGCACACCTGTTCCGGCCGCGACCGCGACACCGCCGAGCGCGCAGCCCGCGAGGGCGACAGCGAATCCGGCGCGCAGGGGCCTGCCCGTCAGCAGGTGGCGGGCACGGCTGCGGGCACCGCCCGGTGCTCCGCCGCCGCCGAGCGCGGCCGAGGCAGCACCGGGCGCGCCACCGCGCGCCGCACCGACCCGGGCGGCACGGAAGGCGTCCAGCGCCGCGGCCTCGCCGGGAAGTTCGACCGGGGTGGTGCCGGGGGTGGTGGGCGGGGGCGTGCTGTAGGTGGCGGACAGTTCGTCCAGCGCGGCGGCAAGCCGGGCGACCGTACGGCGGTCGGCTTCGCGGAACCAGGCGTGGGAGGGCACGTCGAGACGGCCCTCGACTCTTCGTCCAGGCTGTTCGGACCGTCCGGGCTGTTCGGACCGTCCAGGCTGTTCCGGCCGTACGGACCGGCCGGTCACGGCTGCCTCCGGACGCTCCTCCGGCGCGGGGCCGTTCAACGCGGCGGCATCCGACGTGGTGGCGTCCGAAGTGGTGGCGGATTCGTGCGAGGGCTCGTGCTCCGAGCCCGCACCGGGGTCGTCGCCGTTGCAGGCGTCGACCGGCAGCCCGCGCAGCAAGCGCTCCGCAGTCTCTTCATCCAGCCAGTTGTACCGGTCGTCCGCCATCACGTTTCCCTCAGCGTTCGTGTGGCTTTATGCGTCACACCGCGGGCCATGCCGCGTGCCCTGCCCTTGGCCACACCCCCGCCCGGCCTGGGCCCGTCGGTCACCGGCCCACCCACGCCGTCGGCTGCGCCGCCGGAAGGCCCCGGCGCTCCCTCTTCCAGCAGCTCCGCGAGTTTGCGCAGTCCGCGGTGGGCCGCCGTCCGTACGGCACCCGACCGTTTGCCGAGCACCTGTGCGGCGCTCTTGGCGTCCAGTCCGACCACCACCCGCAGCACCACGGCCTCGGCCTGGTCGCGCGGGAGTTGGGATATCAGCGCCATCGTGTCGCTCGTCCCCAGCGCCTCCAACGCCTCGTCCGCCGTGTCGGCGCCCGCCGGCAGGCTGGTCAGTTCGCTCTCGTCGCCGCCCACGGCCGGGCGGCGGCCCCGCATCCGCAGATGGTCCAGCGCCCGATTGCGGGCTATTCGCGCCGCCCAGCCACGGAACCGGTCCGCGTCGCCCTTGAAGCGCGGCAGATCGCGAGCGATCTGCAGCCACGCCTCGGAAGCCACGTCCTCGGCATCCGCGTCCGCCACCAATGTGCGGACGTAGCCGAGCAGGCGCGGATGCACGGAGCGGTAGACGGTGCGGAAGGCGGGCTCGTCCCCCTCCTGCGCCGCGGCTACCGCAGCGGTCAGCTCCGCGTCGTCCCCCTGCACGCTCGTGTCTCGCCCCACTCCGCGAAGGTGTCTGTGCCACGCGCCGCTGCCGGGAGTCGGCGTCCCGACTGCCAGGTTCGCGTCCCGACTGCCAGGAACGGTCAACCTGGCGCGGCGCGAGGAGCACGCTAAGGCCAAGTGTGCACGCTCGTCCATGCCGGAGGGAGGGGCGGGGCGACACTGCGCTGTGTGTGAGGGCGTCGTCGCCCCCCGTCAGCAACCTGTACGCGGGTGACAAGTACGCACCTGTTGCGGGCCGGAGACACCGGCGCGTACGGGGACAAGCGCGCGGGGCGGTGACACCTGCGCGCGGTGATGCGGCGTGACGGCGTAACACATTGCGCGGCAGTGACGCTGAGGGGAGTACGGGCAAGCCGCTGGCGTAGTGAGCCCGTGTCCGACGGCGACCGGGGTCTCTCCTGTGGGGGGTGGCGACCCCGGTCGTCTTCGGCTTTTCGGATCGGGGCACTCGCCTCGTACGCGTCCGGCAGCGCCCGTACGGTCGTTCCCGTCCGGTCGTGCCCGTCCGGTCGTTCGCGTCCGGCCGCGCTAGTCCGGCCTTACGCGGGTGCGGCCCTGGCGTCCCTGCTCGCGGGTGGCCGTGCCACGATGCGGCGGCATGAACCGTCCCACGCCGTCCCGGCCCTCCCGCCTCGACAGGTTGAGCCGGCACTTCGCGCTGCCCGACGCCGAAGCGGGCACCACCCCGCCGTCGGCTCCCGCACCCGTCCCGGTGGACTGGCCCGCCGTCGAGTCCTGGCTCGGGGTGGCCCTGCCCAGCGACTACAAGGAACTGGTCACCGGCTACGGGCCGCTCGACATCGGCGAGTACGTCTGGGTGCATGCGCCGTGCGTGCAGCAGGGCAGGTTCGACTACGGCGACTGGCTGCGCGACACCCACCGGCAGACCCGCATCAACTCCCGGGGTGCCACCCCCGAGGGACCGCCGCCCTTCCATCCCGCGCCCGGCGGACTGCTGGCCTGGGGCGAGACGCGGGGCAGCGCGGTGCTCTTCTGGGACACCTCGGCCTCCGACGATCCGGACGAATGGCCCGTCGTCCTCTTCGACTGGGACCCCTTCCCCAGCTCCGACCCGGACGCCACCTCCGGGACCCGCCCCTGGTACCCCCTCGGCCGCACCGCCACAGAAACCCTCACCGCGCTGCTGACCACCGGCATCCCCATGGACGGCGGCGGGCAGTTCGGCCCGCTCCCAGGCACCGCGCGGCGCACCGCGTTCCTTCCCGACGCTGCCGCCTGGACCCCGCCACCGGCCGCGCCCGCGCACGATCCGACGCGCCGCGCCGCGTTGCGCGAGGGCAGCGGGCTGACAGCGCTCACCACGCTCGTCCCGCCCCCGCCGCAGCCGTATCTGGGCGCCGCGGCGGCTGACGGCTGGGAGCCCCTCTTCGCCGAGCTCGGCACCCGGCTTCCGCACGAGTACGTCACGCTGCTGGAGACGTACGGGGCCGGCTGCTGGTCGGAGTGGCTGCGCTTCCACACGCCGCTGCGCCGCGCCGAGGGCACCGCTCAGTCGCAGGCCGGTGGAGGGTTCGTCTGGCACGCGCAGCAGGTCAACGACGCCTACCGGTCGCTGCGCGGCAACTGGGCCGAGGAGTACCGGCTGGCGGTCTGGCCCGAGCCGGGTGGCTTCCTGCCGTTCGCCAACTCCATCGACGGCGACGTGCTCGGCTGGCTGACGGAGAACGCCGATCCCGACCGCTGGCCGCTGCTCGTCTGGCCCCGCCACGCCAAGCAGGGACCCCCGCTGGAGGGCTCCCTCACGGAGGTCCTTCTCGCGTGGCTGCGGGGTCGCTTCGCCGCGCCGGGCTTCGCGGAGCTCGACGAGGACGACGACCCCCTGGACTTCATCGGCTTCGAGCCGTGGTCGGACCGCGCCTACTGGTAGCCGGGCTCCCACCAGGGCCCCGGCGGCGGGCTCACACCATCAGGGGCACCGGGTGGATCTCGTCCGCCGGGTGTCCGGCGCGGTCGTGCACGCGCTGGACGGCGTCGGCCGAGGGTGCCTCGGAGAGGCAGTAGACGATCCCCGACTCGGGGTCCGCCCACGCCCGCTCGAAGCGCACGCCTTCCTCACCCTCGATCTCCTGGTCCGCCCGGTGGGCGGCCATGAGCTGGCCGGCCGTGATCCCGGTCATTCCGTGATGTACGTCCATGAACCGTGTCATCGTGCTGCTCCTCGGGGGGACGCTCCTTACCTCCATGGTCCTCCTGCCGCCTTCGTGCTGCATGTCGAGGCCGTGCGGGCACCCGGAAAATCCGGGCCCGGGGAGACGGCGCCGCGTGGTCAGTCCACCTGGTCCGCCAGCTTCACGAAGTCGCTCCACGAGCGCTTGGGCTGCTGGGGGTCCCACAGCTTCTGGGCAGTCGCGGCGAGCGGCAGCCGGACACCGCGCGCCACCTGCTCGGTGGTCTGCGCGCCCGCGAGGTCTCCCCAGACGGCGAACCGGCCGCCGAGGATGTGCTCCCTCCCGGCCCACTTCGCGGGCACCGGCTCGGTACCGCGCACCACTGCCGGGGTCCAGTGCTCGTAGATGCGGCGGCCCGTCGGGTAGATGAAGTTGTTGGGCTGGCCGAGGACGTAGTACAGGTACTCGTCGTTGAGGTTGACGACCTGCCAGCCCTCCTTCAGATACTCCGCGGGCTGCCGCTCGCCCTCTTCCCGCCCGGTCCAGTAGGCGACCTCGCGGGGTTTGTCCGGCTTGACGACGCCGCCGCGGTGCATGCCGTCGTTCCACACCTGCGGGGTCTTGCCGTGTTTGCGGAGCGTCGCGGCGCGGTCGTTGAGCCAGGCGGTCGCCAGGTCCTGGACCTTTGCCTGGTCCCCGAACTTCTCCCGCGCCTTTTCCGCGAGGCCCGGATAGGTCTGCTCGGGGCTCTGCGTCATCAGCGCCTGGTACTCGTCGCCGCCCGCGTGTGCGTACTTGCCGGGGAACAGATCGGCGAACTCGGTCAGCAGGTCGTCGACGAGCTTCGCCGCCGCGGGCTTGCCGATGTCGATGGCGCCGCGCGGCGTACGGCCGGTGACGCTGCGCAGCTGGAGCTCGGGGTGGGCCCTCAGCACGGCGCCGAGGTGGCCGGGTGAGTCGATCTCCGGGATGACGGTGATGTGCCGGGACGCAGCGAGCTCGATGATGTCGCGGACCTGCGCCTTGGTCAGATGCGGGTCGGAGACGATCTCGGGGTGGGTGTCGCTCTCGACGCGGAACGCCTGGTCGTCGGAGAGGTGCAGCTGGAGCTGGTTGAGCTTCAGATCGCCCATCTCACGGATCCGGGCCTTGATCCAGTCGGCGCTGAAGTGCTTGCGCGCGATGTCGAGGGAGAAGCCGCGCTGCGGGCGGTCCGGCGCGTCCTGTGCGGTGCCCTCGGCGAACCGGCCCTGCACACGGTGGGTCTGGAGCAGGGTGCGGGTGCCGTAGAAGACCCCGGCGTCGTCGTCGCCGGTGATGGTGACCCTGCCGTCTCGGCTGACCAGCCGATAGCTCTCCGGCCCGCTACCCGGCTCACCCTCCTTGCCGCTCTTGCCGCTCTTGCCGCTCTCATCACCCTTGCTGCTCTTGTCGCGCTTGAGCTCGATGTCCCCCGTACGGGCCGGACCCTTGGCCACGCCCACCTTCAACTCGTCGGCGAGCAGCTTGGCCTCGTCGCGGAGCGAGTCCGTGCCGGTGACGACGCGGGTGTGCTCCGTACGCTGCCAGCCGGGGCCGCGCACGGCTTTCCATTCGCGTACGGAGGGAACGGCGGAGGGAGCCGGACCGAGCCGGTCGGGACCCTTGGGCGGCTGCGGGGACCCGCGGTGGCGCTCGGGGGCGGAGGACGCGGGCGAGTCGCGGTCGCTGCCTCCTTCGCCGTTGCCGGAGCAGCCGGTCAGGCCCGTCAGCCCCGCCAGACCGGCGGCGAGGGTGAGTGCCAGCAGCGCGCCGGGGCGGCCGGCTGCCCAGACGGCAGCCCCCTCGGACTTCTTCCACCAGTTTCGTCCCATGCGGATACGGTATTTCCCCTTTCCAACCCTTCCCTGTCAGCTATGCGCTCCAGCGCGTTCCCTTCCGGGTGAAAAACAGGGTCAGGTCGGCCGATCTTTCCTGCTCCCGACTACGGTGGCGACTCCCTGCCGACATCGGGATCCTTCGGACTTTACGGAGCGCATGAGCCTTCGCACCCCTTCGCAGTCGCAGACGCGGACACCTCTGGACCGGCTCAACACCGCGGCCGTGGACACGGTCGAATCCCTCCTTCTGCGCTGTTGCGGCAGCCGCCGCTGGGCGCGACGGATCGTGGCACACCGGCCTTACCCCGACGTGGAGGCGCTGCTGGCGGCGGCCGACGAGGCAAGCTACGACCTGACCTCCGCGGACCTGCGGGAGGCGCTGGTCTGCGAGTCGGCCGCGCACCCGCTGGAAGGGGAGCCGCAGCTGGGCGTGCTCGCCGCGCACACCGCCCTGCGGGCGGCCCACGGCGCATACGAGCGCAAGTTCGGACACGCGTTCCTGTGCTGTCTGGACGGTTTCGCGGTGGAGGAGCGGCTGGACCAGGTGCTGGCGGGGATTCGGTTGCGGTTGGAGAACGATGCGGACGAGGAATGGGCCGTGACGGCGGAGGAGCTGCGGCGCCTTGCACGGGGTCGCCTGGGGCGGCTGGCCTCGTCGGGGTCGGTAGCCGGCCCGTCCGGGGGGAGCAGTTCCCCGCGCCCATGACGGGGCGCAACCCCTGCTGCGAAGCTTGCCCCCCATGCCGGGTACGCAAGAGGCGCCGGAAAAGCATTGTGGCGGCCCTCACACGCAGGTAGGCCGTCCGTGCCTGATTGATCACACCTGCATACCCCTGCGCGAACGTGCCGACAGCCCGTCGCTACGATGACCGAGGCCGGTGGACCGTACCCGGCCGGGCCCGCCCGACCTACCAAGCCGGCAGGCCCCAATATCCGCTCCCGGAGGGTTATTCCGTGCCGGCTGGAACGCTGTACCGCGGCCGGGAAGGAATGTGGTCCTGGGTGGCTCATCGAGTCACCGGCGTCCTCATCTTCTTCTTCCTGTTCGTGCACGTCCTCGACACCGCGCTCGTGCGCGTCTCGCCCGAGGCGTACGACGACACTGTCGCGATCTACAAGACTCCGCTCGTCAACCTGATGGAGTACGGCCTGGTGGCCGCCATCCTGTTCCACGCGCTGAACGGCCTGCGGGTCATCGCCGTGGACTTCTGGTCGAAGGGCGCGAGGTACCAGAAGCAGATGCTCTGGACCGTGCTGGGCGTGTGGACCGTCCTCATGGCGGGTGCCTTCTACCCGGTCCTCCAGCACACGCTGCGCGAACTGTTCGGGAGCTGATGCGTGATGTCGACGACCGAGACGACTGAGCAGTCGAAGAACGACGGCGCCGGTGAGCCCACCGACAGTGTCACGCTGTTCGACGTGGACCACCCGGCCCCCGTGATCGAGCCGCCGCGCAAGCGGACCGGGAAGACGCCGAAGGCGTCCCGCGGCAACTTCGAGATGCAGGCGTGGCTGTTCATGCGGCTGTCGGGCATCGTGCTGGTGGTGCTCGTCCTGGGCCATCTGCTGATCCAGCTGGTGCTGGACGGCGGCGTGAGCAAGATCGGGTTCGCGTTCGTCGCGGGCCGCTGGGCCTCGCCGTTCTGGCAGACGTGGGACCTGTTGATGCTGTGGCTGGCGATGCTGCACGGCGCCAACGGGCTGCGCACGGTGATCAACGACTACGCCGAGCGCGACAACACCCGCTTCTGGCTGAAGATGCTGCTGTACACGGCCACCGTCTTCACCGTCCTGCTGGGCACGCTGGTGATCTTCACCTTCGACCCGAACATCCGCTGACGTACCGGGGCTGAAGGCTGAGGTTTTCCCGATGAACAACGTCAAGATCCACAAGTACGACACCGTCATCGTCGGCGCGGGCGGCGCCGGTATGCGCGCGGCCATCGAGGCCACCAAGCGCAGCCGCACCGCGGTGCTGACCAAGCTCTACCCCACCCGCTCCCACACCGGCGCCGCGCAGGGCGGCATGGCCGCGGCCCTCGCCAACGTCGAGGAGGACAACTGGGAGTGGCACACCTTCGACACGATCAAGGGCGGCGACTACCTGGTCGACCAGGACGCCGCCGAGATCCTGGCGAAGGAGGCCATCGACTCCGTCCTCGACCTGGAGAAGATGGGCCTGCCCTTCAACCGCACCCCGAACGGCACCATCGACCAGCGGCGGTTCGGCGGGCACTCGCGCAACCACGGCGAGGCCCCGGTGCGCCGCTCCTGCTACGCGGCGGACCGCACAGGCCACATGATCCTCCAGACGCTGTACCAGAACTGCGTCAAGGAGGGTGTGGAGTTCTTCAACGAGTTCTACGTCCTGGACCTGCTGCTCAACGACGACGAGGGCGTCAAGAAGACCTCCGGCGTCGTCGCCTACGAGCTGGCCACCGGTGACGTGCACGTCTTCCAGGCCAAGGCCGTGGTCTTCGCCTCGGGCGGCAACGGCAAGTTCTTCAAGGTGACCTCCAACGCGCACACCCTCACCGGCGACGGCCAGGCCGCCGCGTTCCGGCGCGGGCTGCCGCTGGAGGACATGGAGTTCTTCCAGTTCCACCCGACCGGCATCTGGAAGATGGGCATCCTGCTCACGGAGGGCGCCCGCGGTGAGGGCGGAATCCTGCGCAACAAGGACGGCGAGCGCTTCATGGAGAAGTACGCGCCCGTCATGAAGGACCTGGCCTCCCGCGACGTCGTCTCCCGCGCGATCTACACCGAGATCCGTGAGGGCCGTGGCTGCGGCCCCGAGGGCGACCACGTCTTCCTGGACCTCACCCACCTGCCGCCGGAGCAGCTGGACGCCAAGCTGCCGGACATCACCGAGTTCGCCCGTACGTACCTGGGCATCGAGCCGTACACCGACCCGGTGCCGATCCAGCCGACCGCGCACTACGCGATGGGCGGCATCCCCACCAACGTGCGGGGCGAGGTGCTGGCCGACAACTCCACGCCGGTCCCCGGTCTGTACGCGGCGGGCGAGGTGGCCTGCGTCTCCGTGCACGGCGCCAACCGGCTGGGCACCAACTCGCTGCTGGACATCAACGTCTTCGGCCGCCGGGCCGGTATCGCTGCCGCCGAGTACTCGGCGACCGCCGACTACGTCGAACTGCCCGACGAGCCCGCGAAGTTCGTTCTCGACGAGATCGAGAACCTGCGGGACGCCACCGGCAGCGAGCGCGTGGTCGAGATCCGCAAGGCGCTCCAGGAGTGCATGGACAAGAACGTCATGGTCTTCCGTACGGAGCAGACGCTGAAGGAGGCCGTCGAGGAGATCGGCGCCCTGCGCAAGCGCTACCGCGACATCAGCGTCCAGGACAAGGGCAAGCGCTTCAACACCGACCTGCTGGAGGCCATCGAGCTGGGCAACCTGCTCGACCTGGCCGAGGTCACGGCGGTCTCCGCGCTCGCCCGCAAGGAGTCGCGCGGCGGCCACTACCGCGAGGACTTCCCCAACCGCGACGACGTCAACTTCATGCGGCACACCATGGCGTACCGCGAGGTGGGCGACGACGGCACCGAGTCGATCCGGCTGGACTACAAGCCGGTCGTGCAGACCCGCTACCAGCCGATGGAGCGTAAGTACTGATGAGCACCGCAACGCTGGACAAGAACGACTCCGCGGGGCCCGACGGCTCCGCGGGTGCCGCTGCGCACCTGATCACCGTCACGCTGCGGATCCGCCGGTTCAACCCGGAGGTCTCCGACGAGCCGCAGTGGCAGGACTTCACGCTGGAGATCGACCCGAAGGAGCGCGTCCTGGACGCGCTGCACAAGATCAAGTGGGAGCTGGACGGGACGCTGACGTTCCGCCGGTCCTGCGCGCACGGCATCTGCGGTTCGGACGCCATGCGGATCAACGGGCGTAATCGGCTTGCCTGCAAGACGCTGCTGAAGGACATTTCGCCGGAGAAGCCGATCACCGTGGAGGCCATCAAGGGGCTTACGGTGCTGAAGGATCTCGTCGTCGACATGGATCCCTTCTTTCAGGCTTACCGCGATGTGATGCCGTTCTTGGTGACGACGGGGAACGAGCCGACCCGTGAGCGGTATCAGTCCGCGGAGGACCGGGAGCGGTTCGACGACACCACCAAGTGCATTCTTTGTGCGGCGTGCACGTCGTCCTGCCCTGTTTTCTGGAACGACGGGCAGTACTTTGGCCCGGCCGCGATTGTCAATGCGCACCGGTTCATTTTCGACTCGCGGGACGAGGCCGGGGAGCAGCGGTTGGAGATCCTCAACGACCGGGACGGGGTTTGGCGGTGCCGGACGACGTTCAACTGCACCGATGCTTGTCCGCGGGGTATTGAGGTGACGAAGGCGATTCAGGAAGTCAAGCGGGCGCTCATTACGCGGCGCTTCTGAGGTTGGTACGCCGCTTCGCCGCCCAATCCCGGTAAGCCTCAGTAAAGAGGGGTTACCGGGGTTGGGCGGCGAATTGCTGGGACGCCGCGAAGAGGTTGTCGACCTCCGTGGTGGGGGCGCCGTACCAGGCGTGGTCGGCGCCGGGGATCAGGTGGAGGTGGGCCGGGACGCCGGCGGCCCGCAAGGCGGTTGCCAGGTCTTCGGAGTGCGAGGGGGAGACCATGGTGTCCTCCGTGCCGTGGGCGAGGAAGAACGGCGGGGCCGCGGCGTGTACTTGGGCGAGGGGGCTGGCGGCGCGGGCCAGCTCGGCGCGTGCAGCCGGGGCGGCGCCCAGGAGTGCGGCCTCAGGAGTGTTGGCGGCGTCCGGGGAGAAGCCGCCTCGGGGGGCGGTCAGATCGGTGGGGGCGTACCAGATGACGGCACCCGCCAGCGAGGGCTGCGGGTGCGTCAGCGCCAGCAGGGCGGCCAGGTGCCCTCCCGCGGACTCGCCCCAGACCACCGTGCGGTCGGTGTCGATGGCGAGCTCCGCCGAGCGGAGAGTGAGCCAGCGCAGGGCAGCGCGCAGGTCGTCCAGCGGGGCCGGGAAGAGCGCCTCGCCGCTGAGGCGGTAGTCGACGCAGGCGACCGCGAGGCCCGCGGCGGCGAGCCGGTGGAAGGGACCGGGGTCCCAGTCGCGGGTGCGCATCCCCAGGTCGTCGCGGCGTCCGCGCCGCCACGCGCCGCCGTGGACGTAAAGCACCACGGGAGCCGGCCCTTCGGGGAGCCACAGGTCCAGTTCGAGCGGACGGCTGCCGTCGGGAACGGCGTAGGGCACGCCGCGCAGCAGCCGGATGCCGCCAAGGGACGCGGCGGGTGGGAGGGGAGCCTCGTCCGGGTGCGGTGCGGGGATCTGTTTCAGCAGGTCCGGGTCCGGAAAGGTCACCGTGTCCTCCATTGGTGGTCGGGCAGAAAGCGTACGTCGTACTGCGTCCCTTATTGGTGGGCACCGGCCCCTCTTGGAGGGGGTGCGGACCCGTTGCGTATCGTGCGGCCGATGGGACGGATGCGGATCGTACCGACGGTGACGGCGGCCCTCGCCCTGACGCTCGCGGCGGGCTGCGCGGGCGGCGACGGCGCGAAGCAGGGCGGCCCCGCAAAGCCCTCGGGGCAGCACGGGGTGCGCTTCGAGGCGGACCGCCCGGTCGCACGTGCGGATGCGCCCGTGAACGTACGGCTCAAGGGGCTGGCGCCCCGTACCCGGGTGAAGATCGCCGCCCAGGCCGAGGACCGCAGCGGCGGGCGCTGGGCAGCCACGGTGACGCGCACGGCCGACAGCAAGGGCACCGTTCAGCTGGGCGACAAGGGCACCGCGCGGCTGCTGGAGAACATGCTGCCGACGAGCGGACCGGCCGCGAAGCTGATCGGCAGCGGCAAGGCGTTCTCGTACCACCCGGGTCCGCCCGGAAAGCAGCGCTCGTACACGGTCCGGTTCGGTGCGACGGCCCTGTCGGGCAAGGACAAGGGCGAGCGGGTCGCCCGCCGGGACCTGGTCCGCCAGTGGCTGACCAAGGGCACGACGCACCGCAAACTCACCGTCGCCGGGGACAAGATCGCGGGCGATCTGTACCTGCCGGCGAAGGGCGGCGGCAAGAAGGCACCCGTGCTGGTGTTCGGCGGCTCGGAAGGCGGCAACGCCGGTACGTACGCTGCGGCGCTGCTCGCCTCGCACGGGCACCCCGCGATGTCGGTGTGCTACTTCCGCTGCGGCTCCGGCTCCGGACGTCCCAACGGCATCGACGACATCGATCTGGACTACTTCACCAGGGCCGGCGAGCTGCTGCGTAAGCAGGAAGGTGCCGATCCGGACCGGCTGGCCGCCATGGGCAACTCGCGCGGCAGCGAGGCGGCCCAGCTGCTCGGACAGCGCCGCCCGGACGTCTTCCGCGACGTCATCGCGTACGCGCCCTCGTCCAATGTCAACGGCCCCTATCCGAGCGGTACCACCGCCTGGACCGACCACGGCAAGCCGGTCCCGACCGGCCCCATCCCGCTCGACCACGTACGCGGCACAGTGCTCGCCGTCGCGGGCGGCAACGACAGGATGTGGGGCTCGGCGGACTCGGCTGCCGCCATGGCCCGGCAGGGTGCGAAGAAGCTGGTGTACCCGGATGCCGGGCACCATGTGAACTGGTTCCCGCTCGGGCAGCCCGGCCAGGAGGGCGGCCGCAATGGTGCCGTCGCCGCCACCGCAAAGGCCGACCAGGCCGCCCGCGCCGACTCCTGGCGGAGGGTGCTCCAGCTGCTGGCACAGTAGGGCGCGCCCCGAAGGGGCGCGGGGAACTGCGCGAGCGGCCACGACCTACCCGGCAGCCTGCGACGGGCAAACAGGGGCAGCTCCCGTCCAGATCGGTGAGGCCGGCGGCTACACAGCTACGCCTTCTTCGCGGCCAGGGTCACGATGGTGACGTCCGAGTCGGCGCCCACCCGGACGGGTGGGCCCCAGGCGCCGGCGCCGCGGGTGACGTACAGCTGGGTGTCGCCGTAGCGCTCCAGCCCGGCGACGGTCGGGTTGGCCAGCGCCGCCAGATAAGGGCCGGGCCACATCTGCCCGCCGTGGGAGTGGCCGGAGAGCTGGAGGTCGACGTCGTGGTCGACGGCCTCGTGGATCTGCACCGGCTGATGTGCCATCAGTACGCAGGCACGTGAGGTGTCCCGGTCACGGAGCGCCTTGCCGTAGTCGGGCCCCTCGCCCTGCTCCTCGCCGGAGATGTCGTTGACCCCGGCGAGGTCGAAGCCCGGCAGCTCGCGCCGGGCGTTCTCCAGCGGGTGGACGTCCAGCTCGCGCAGGTGGTCGATCCACTCGCGGGCGTTGCCGAAGTACTCGTGGTTTCCCGTCACGAAGAACGACCCGTGCCGGGACCGCAGCTCGCGCAGCGGCTCCGCCGCGGGGCCGAGATCGGCGACGCTGCCGTCGACCAGGTCGCCGACTATCGTCACCAGGTCGGGCTGCGCCCTGTTGATGGTGTCGACGACCCGCTGGGTGTGGGCACGGCCGAGGATCGGCCCGAGGTGGATGTCGCTGACCACCGCGACCCGGTAACCGTGCGCACGCCGGCCCAGCTTGGCCAGCGGGACGGTGACGTGCTTGAGCGTCGGCCCGTTCAGCACGCTGTAGGCCCCGGCGGCCGTCGTGCCGAGGCCGGCCACTGCGGCTGTGCCGGCGAGGGTGCGGGCGAGGAAGACCCGGCGGGTGGGGACGGGGGCTGTGAGGGGGACGGTGTGTGGGCTGGTGTGCGAGGGGGCACTGGGCTCGGTGGCGACGCCGCCGCCTGTACCGCCCGCCGCCTCCGCCGCCACAGCTGCGGGTTCCGCGACGGGTTCCGGTTCCACCGCAGGTGCGGGCTCTGCCGTGACGGGGGCCGGTTCCGTCACGAGGGTCCCGGCCGCCCGCTCTCTCCCCCATGCCGTGCGCCGCAGTACGAACCGCACCAGTTCCCCGGCGAGCAGCGCGAACGTCAGATAGAGGACGCAGGCCAGCCACAGGTAGCCCGGCCAGGCCAGCACCTGTACCAGAGTGAAGGGGGCGCCCGAGCGGCCGGAGATCAGCGCGCCGAACGTGGTGACCGGCAGTACTACCGCCCCCGCCGTGCCCAGGCGGCGCCACCAGCTCCGTGGCGCGGACACATCGCGTACGAAGCGCCGCCACAGATAGACGTGCGTGCCCGCCAGCAGGCTCAGCACGACGAGCCCGATCAGTACGAATACGACCACCATCAAGGCCGCTCCTCCCCCTCGCTCTCCCCCGCTCCCGGACCTGCCCCGGGCGGCATCAGGTGCGCCGGGCCGCCCGCAGTCCGCGAAGACCGATCAGACCGATCGCCGTTCCCAGCAGGAACGAGGTGATCGCCAGCAGCAGATGGACCCAAAAATAACCCGTCGGCTCGCCGGCGTCGTCGAAAGCCAGCCCGCTGCTGTCCTTCCAGAGGTTCTTGACGAACGTGATCCAGACGAACCAGGACCAGACCCCGAAGGCCAGGAGGAACCAGGAGACCCGCCGGGAGAGCACCAGCCCGGTCCGCCGCGCTGCCGAGGGCTCCGCCGCCGGCTGCGGCTCGGGCTCCGTGGCGGGGGGTGTGGTGGAGGTGTCGCGCATGATGTCCAGTATGGCCGCCACGCCTTCCTCCGCCGCCCGGCGGGGTCCCGGGCCGTCACCTGGCGGGGGTCCGGGGCCGTCGTCCGGCGGGGGTCCGGGGCCGTCACCCGGCGGGGGCCGGGGGCGTCGTCCGGCGGGGGCGTGCTGCGGCCCCCGCCCCCATTGGCCTACGGAACTGCGCGAGTTGGGCGATCCGAATCCGCTCATGGAGGGGCTCGACGTCCCCAACGCGCCCATGGGCCTGTACGTTCGCAGGGTGCCCATTTCTTCGCATTATTCAGACCGTGCCGCGCGCCCGCACCCGCGCGGCGGCTCGCGCAAACGCCGCGCCACCACGATCGGTGGCCTTGCCTCCACCGCCCTCGTCCTCTCCCTGCTGACCGCCACGGGAGCCCAGCCCTCTTACGCCGACGAGAACGAGCCGGCCGACAAGAAGGCCGAGCCCAAGCCGCCCGCGCAGATGTCGACGATCGGCGGCGAGCGGCTCGGCCGCCCCGGTACCCAGGTGAGCCTGAAGAAGGGCGCGCCCAAGGTGCCCACCAAGCTCTCGGCGCGCTCCTGGATCGTCACGGACGCCGAGTCGGGCAAGGTGCTGGCCTCCCACAACGCGCACTGGCGGCTGCCTCCGGCCAGCACCCTGAAGATGCTCTTCGCCGACACGGTGCTGCCCAAGCTGCCGAAGAACCGCAGCCACAAGGTCGTCCGCTCCGACCTGGCGGGGATGGGCGAGGGCAGCAGCCTCGTCGGCGTCAAGGAGGGCGAGTCCTACACCGTGCACGACCTGTGGCTCGGTGTCTTCCTGCGCTCCGGCAACGACGCGGTGCATGTGCTGGCGGCCATGAACGGCGGCAAGGCGAAGACGGTCAAGGAGATGAACGAGCGGGCCCGGACCCTGCACGCCAACGACACCAAGGTGGTCAGCCCGGACGGCTACGACCACAAGGGCCAGGTCTCCTCGGCGTACGACCTGACGCTGTTCGCCCGCTCCGGCCTGCAGAACAAGGACTTCCGCGAATACGCGGCCACCGCCTCCGCGAAGTTCCCCGGCGAGACGAAGAAGGACAAGAAGACCGGCAAGAAGAAGCGCGAGAGCTTCCAGATCCAGAACACCAACCGACTGCTGACCGGTGACGTCGGCATCGACCCCTACCCGGGCATCGCCGGCATCAAGAACGGCTCGACGACGAACGCGGGCAACACCTTCACCGGCGTGGCACAGCGCGGCAAGCGGGTACTGCTGGTGACGGTCATGCACCCGGAGGCGACCGAGGCACACGGCGTCTACAAGGAGACCGCCAAGCTGCTGGACTGGGGCTTCGCCGCCGACGGCAAGGTCGAGCCGGTCGGCGAGCTGGCGGCACCGGGCAGCGCCGCCAGCGGCGGGGGCGCACCGGCGGGCAAGGACGGCCAGGCGGGCGGCTCGGACGCCCGCGCGGCTGCGCACACCGACAGCAAGCCCTCGGGCGGCGCCGGGACGGCGCTCGGGATCACGGCCGGTGTTCTGGTCGCCCTGGCTCTGGTGGCGTACGGGGTGCACCGTCGCTGGCCGCTTCCGGAGCTGGCGCGTCGCCGTCGCCGCTGACGCCCTCGCCGTCGCCGGTGAGGTCCTTGACGGGCTGCTGGGCATCGGGGCCCTCGCCGGGGGCGGGGGCCGTGGCCGTCCAGGCGGCGCAGTAGAGCAGCAGCTTGGTCATGAAGCTGATCCACAGCAGCAGTGCGATGGGTACGCCGAAGGCGCCGTAGATGTTCTTGGCGGCTACCTGCTGGAGGTAGCCGCCGAGCAGCAGCTTCAGCAGTTCGAAGCCGACCGCGCCCTGGAGGGCCGCCGCCAGGGTCGCGCGGCGCGGCGGCTGCACGCGGGGCAGCAGGGTGAGCACGTACCACAGCAGGACGAAGTCGGCGGCGACGGCGGCGGTGTAGCCGGCGGCGCGCAACAGCACCGTCCCAGCGCCGCCCTCGGCCAGTGAGAGCTGCTCGGCGACCCATCGGGCGGCGGTCACGGCGAACGCGGAGCCGCCGAAGGAGACCAGCCCGACGACGCCGAGGCCCAGCAGGATGCCCACGTCCACGGCGCGGCGGACGACGAGGTTGCCGGGGTCCTCCTCCAGGTCCCACACGGCGCGCAGGCTCTCGCGCAGGGTGCCGACCCAGCGCCCGCCGGTGAGCAGCAGCGCTACGCCCGCGATACCGCCGACGGTGCCCGCGTTGTCCACCAGCGACTGGAGTTCGAGCTGGTCGGAGATGCCGGGCACCTGGTCGGTGAGGGTCTCTTGGAGCCGGTTCGTCTGGTCGTGGGAGAGCAGCGCGGCGGCGACGGCGACGCCGATGGCGAGCATCGGAAACAGTGCCAGGAAGCTGATGAAGGTGATGGCGGCGGCCAGCCGCGTCCACTTCCGGTCTTCCAGGTGCTGGTAGATCCGCCAGATCCGCGTGGTGCGCAGCCGGGCGAGCACGGTGCGGAACCATGCCGACAGCGGTCCGATGAGCGGGCCCACGAGCGGCAGCTTCTTCAGTCTTTCCACACCAGCCACCTGCCCAGCCCAGCGGTCTCCAACGGTCTCCGGCCGCTACTGGACGTTACCGTCCGTTACGTAGCCTTGCCGGTTCCGTCGCCGTTCAGAGCGTGGCGGGCGGGCGCAGCGGCGAGCGGCGCTGGTGCGGCGGGCGGCAGGACGCGGCCGGTACGGTGACCTCGAACAGCGACGCGGTAGCCGGCCCCGGACCCTGCGGACAGCCGGGGCCTGTGGCAGGGGCCGGGCCGGTGTCCGGGCTGGGTGCCTGCGCGAAGGGGAACTCCCGCTTCAGCCGCCACACCTGGTCCGCGCCCTGCTCGTAGAGGGCGAACCCGCCAGCCGTCCACGCGCACTCGAAGTCGGACAGCTCCTCGTAGGCCCGGTCCATGGCCGGCTCCGGGATGCCGTGCGCGACCGTCACATGCGGGTGGTACGGGAAGTGCAGCTCGCGGGCCAGCGGGCCCTCCGGGGCGCGGACCCGCTCCTGGAGCCGGGAGCAGGCCGTGGCGCCTTCCACGACCTGGACGAACACCACCGGCGACAGCGGCCGGAACGTGCCCGTACCCGCCAGCCGCACCGGGAAGGCGCGCCCGGCCAGGGCCACGCCCGCCAGGTGCGCCTCGATCGCCGGCCGCGCCGAGGCCGGGACCTCGGTGGGCGGCAGCAGCGTGATGTGGGTGGGGATGCCATGGGCGGCGGCGTCGCCGAAGGAGGCCCGCCGCTCCTGGAGCAGTGTGCCGTACGGCTCCGGGACGGCGAGCGATACGCCGAGGGTGACGGTCGCTCCCGCGCCCATAGGTTCTCCCTTCACCGCCTGCCGGGCACGAGGCCCACCTTGTCGTACACGGTCCGCAGCGTCTCGCTCGCCACGGCCCTGGCCTTCTCCGCACCGTCGAACAGGATCTTGTCCAGCGCGGCCGGGTCGTCCATGAACTCCCGGGTCCGGTCACGGAACGGCGTCACCCAGTCCGTGACGATCTCCGCGAGATCCGTCTTCAGCGCACCGTAGCCCTTGCCCGCGTACTTATCTTCCAGTTCCTGGATTCCGGCACCGGTGAGCGTCGAGTAGATCGTCAGCAGGTTGCTGATGCCGGGCTTCTTGTCCCGGTCGAACCGGATGACGGTGTCGGTGTCGGTGACCGCGCTCTTGATCTTCTTGGCGGTGGTCTTCGGCTCGTCCAGCAGCTCGATGATCCCCTTGGGCGCCGAGGCGGACTTGCTCATCTTGACCGCCGGGTCCTGGAGATCGTAGATCTTCGCCGTCTCCTTGGGGATGTACGCGTCCGGGACGGGGAACGTGGCGCCGTACCGCCCGTTGAACCGCTCGGCGATGGTGCGGGTCAGCTCCAGGTGCTGGCGCTGGTCCTCGCCGACCGGGACCTGGTGCGCCTGGTAGACCAGGATGTCGGCGACCATCAGCGCGGGGTAGGTGAACAGCCCGACGCTGGTGTGGTCGGTGCCCTGCTTGGCGGACTTGTCCTTGAACTGCGTCATGCGCGCTGCCTCGCCGAAACCGGTGAGGCACTCCACGACCCAGCTCAGCTGGGTGTGCTCGGGCACATGGCTCTGGAGGAAGAGCGTGCAGCGCTCCGGGTCCAGCCCGGCGGCCAGCAGCTGGGCAGCGGCCATCCGCGAGTTGTTGCGCAGGTCGGCCGGGTCCTTCGGGATCGTCATGGCGTGCAGGTCGACGACCATGTAGTACGCGTCGTGGGTCTCCTGGAGCGCCACCCACTGGCGCACGGCACCGAGGTAGTTGCCGAGATGGAACGAACCGGCGGTGGGCTGGATTCCGGACAGCACACGAGGACGATCATTGACCATGCGGCCATTCTCTCAGGTGTCCGGAGCCGCCTGCGCCCCTGTTCCGGGTGAGCTGGGGCACGGGGCCCGGCCCCTGGGAGCACACGGACCGGGCAGGGGGCGCAGGGAAGCGAGCCGGGCTCCTCGCACACGCCGGGCGAGGGAGACGGACGGCGCCGACAGAAGATAGAAAGGTGCGGCCCCACCGGGCAGGCACGCCGGTATGTACAGAGGAACGGAGACGACGATGTCCACCCTCTCGAGCCCTTCGAGCGCGCAGAGCATCGCTACAGCGGAGGCTCACAGTGCGCACAACTACCACCCGCTCCCCGTCGTCATCGCCACCGCGGACGGCGCGTGGGTGACCGACGTCGAGGGGCGCCGCTATCTCGACATGCTGGCCGGTTACTCGGCCCTGAACTTCGGCCACCGCAACCCGCGCCTCATCGAGGCGGCCAAGGCCCAGCTCGACCGGGTCACCCTCACCTCCCGCGCCTTCCACCACGACCGCTTCGCCGACTTCGCCGCGCAGCTCGCCGACCTGTGCGGGATGGAGATGGTGCTGCCGATGAACACCGGCGCTGAGGCAGTGGAGACGGCCGTCAAGACGGCGCGCAAGTGGGGCTACCGGGTCAAAGGGGTGCCCGACGGGCAGGCGAAGATCATCGTCGCGGACAACAACTTCCACGGCCGTACGACGACGATCATCAGCTTCTCCACCGACGAGGAGGCCCGGGCCGATCACGGTCCGTACACGCCGGGTTTCGAGGTCGTCCCGTACGGCGATCTCGCGGCGCTGGAGGCGGCCGTCGACGAGCACACCGTCGCCGTCCTGCTGGAACCCGTGCAGGGTGAGGCGGGCGTCCTGGTGCCGCCGCCCGGCTATCTGGCCGGTGTCCGGGAGCTGACCCGCTCGCGCGGGGTGCTGTTCATCGCCGACGAGATCCAGTCGGGGCTGGGCCGTACCGGAGCCACGTTCGCCTGCGAGCAGGAGGGCGTCGTCCCCGACATGTACGTCCTGGGCAAGGCGCTGGGCGGCGGTGTGGTGCCCGTCTCCGCCGTCGTCTCCTCCCGCGAGGTGCTGGGCGTCCACCGCCCCGGCGAGCACGGCTCCACCTTCGGCGGCAACCCGCTGGCCTGTGCGGTGGCCCTGGAAGTCCTCGACATGCTGCGCAGCGGTGAGTATCAGCAGCGTGCCAAGGAGCTCGGCGAGCATCTGCACCGCGAGCTGAACCTGCTGCCGAGCTCGGCCGTCCGGGAGGTGCGGGGTCGCGGGCTGTGGGCCGGCGTCGACATCGTGCCCGCCCACGGCACCGGCCGTGAGATCTCCGAACAGCTCCTGGCCCGCGGAGTCCTCGTCAAGGACACCCACGGCTCCACGATTCGGCTGGCGCCGCCGCTGTGCATCTCCAAGGAGGACCTGGACTGGGGGCTGGAGCAGTTGCGGTCGGTCTTGGCGGGGTAGGGGCTTGCCCCCGCCTGCTGTCCGCATGCTGCGGGCGCTCCCCCAAGCTCTTCGAGCAGGGAGGTACTCCCAGGTCGTTCGCGCAGTTCCCCGCGCCCCTGACGGGGCGCGTCTCCCCTCTTCGTCGCCTCCCCTGACTGCCGTCAGGGGAGGCGACGAAGAGGCGTGCCTTCCAGATACGCCTGGATGTTCTCCACCGCCTGGCCGTAGTGACGGCGGTAGTTGTCGCGGGTGACGTAGCCCAGGTGTGGGGTTGCCAGGAGGCGGGGCGCGGTGCGGAGGGGGTGGTCGGCGGGGAGGGGCTCGGTGTCGAACACATCGGTGGCGGCGCCCGCGATCATGCCCTTGTGCAGGGCGTCCAGCAGCGCGTCCTGGTCGACGATGGCGGCCCGGGAGGTGTTGACGAGATAGGCGTCCGGCTTCATCAGTGCGAGCTCGGCGGCGCCCAGCAGGCCCCGCGTACGGTCGCTGAGGGCGAGGTGGATGGAGACGAAGTCGCTGGTCCGCAGCAGTTCGTGCAGCGACGCCGCCCGCAGGGCACCCGCCTCGTCGGCCCGTTCCTGGGTGAGGTTCTGGCTCCAGGCCACCACTTCCATGCCGAAGGCGGCGGCGATGGGGGCCATCCGCCCGCCGATCTTGCCGAGCCCGAGCAACCCGAGCCGCCGCCCGTGCAGGTCGGCCCCCACCGTCTGCTGCCACGGGCCGCCGTCGCGGAAGGCGGCGCTCTCCGTGCCGATCCCCCGCGCGAGACCCAGCAGCAGCGCCCACGTCAGCTCGACGGGCGGCGCCTGCGAACTCGCCGTCCCGCATACGGTCACCCCGTGCGCCTCGGCCGCCGCGTAGTCGATGACGGTGTTCCGCATCCCGGACGCGATCAGCAGTTCGAGGCGGGGCAGCCGCGCGAAGACGGCCGCCGGGAACGCGATCCGCTCCCGCAGGGTCACCGCGATGTCGAACCCGTCGAGCATCGCGACCAGCGCGTCCTCGTCCGCGGGGTGTTCCTGAAAGCTGACGACCTCGACGTGTTCCTCCACCAGGGACCAGTCCGCCATGGAGGCTCCGACGGACTGGAAGTCGTCGAGGAGAACACAGCGCAGACGTGACACAGCGGTTCACTCCGATCCCTGTCCGGTGCCGGATCAACGCTGATCATGCCGGGCGACTGTCCCCCGAGCAGCCTCAGGGCCGTTCGTGGTCGCAGACCCCTGGCTCGGCGGACATGACGGCCGCAGCTGATCGATGTGCACCGGCGACATGGCGAGTAGGGAGGTGCTCTACTCCCAGCCGTCCAGTGAGACCCCGGGCCCACCAGCCAGATACTGGCGGAGAGCGGTGGCCGTGGTGTCAACGAACGCCTCGGGTACGGCGTCGGCATCCACCCAGCGCACCTGCGCGTGCTTGCGGGGCTCGCGGTTCTCGGGTTCGCCGGACCATTCGTGAGCGACGAAGACGACCGTCAGGAAGCCGTTGGGGGCTTCGACGCCCCAGGCGCTGTGGATGATGTGGGCGACTCGGAGGTCTTCCGGCCGTACGGTGACGCCGGTCTCCTCGTACAGCTCGCGGACCGCCGTGGCGGTGATGGGCTCGCCGAGGTCACTTTTGCCGACGGGCAGGTCCCATTTGCCTTGGGCGAACTTGGCGTTCGGACCGCGTTGGAGGAGTAGGACGCGGTTGCTGTTCTTGTCGTGGACGATGACGGCGGCGACGAGCAGCGTCATGGAGTCCAGGGCGGGTGGGAGAGCGTCGGGCTGGTCGGTCCGCGGGTGGGCCACAGGGTGGTTCCCTTCGTTCGCCGGTGGTGGTCGTGATGCTAGAGGAGGGCCTCGCGCGCGCGGCGGGCGAGTTCGGCGGCACCGGGAACGCCTCGCCGTTGGTAGATGGCCAGGGTCGGCCGGATGCTGGTGATTGCCTTGCGTGTGCGGTTCGAGGTCATGCCGTCCATGAGGTCGAGGGCTGAGGCCCAGGCCGCTACGGCCTCGTCGGCTCGGGCCTGGGCGGCGAGGCTGTCGCCGAGGTCCGCGTGGGTGAGGGCGTGGACGCGCTTGTACTTGGCCGGATCCCAGCGAGTGAGGGCCGCACGGTGCTGGCTCTCGGTGCCGGGGTGGTCGGCGAGGACCGTGAGCGTGCGGGCGGTGTGGCTGGCTACGGTGCCCGCGGCTGGGCCGGAGACGAGGGAGTAGCTGGGTTGCGCCCGGTCGTCGCGTAGCAGCGCATCTTCGGCGGCCAGCAGCGCGCGGGCAGCAGCGGACTTCTCGTCCACGGCGGCGTACGCGCGGGCATGCGTGATGTGCAGGAGCGCCTGGGTCTGTCCGTCGACGTGACCGAGTCCTCGTGCGAGGGCGCCTTCGACGAGATCGACGCAGTGGTGGGGCTGTTTGAGGCTAAGAGCTTGGTGGGCGAGGGCTCGCATCATCCAGGCCGCGTGTGCGTGGGGGTCGGCCTCGCAGGCGAGCTGGTAGCCGACTTGGTAATAACGCTGCGCTGCGCCTTCTTGGCCGAGGTCGTGGTGCTTCCAGCCTGCCAGGTAGGCCAGTTCGGCAACCGCGCCGAACGCTTGGCGGCGGACGTGCTCGCTGGGAAAACGGGCTCGGAGCATCGGCGCGGCCGTGTCAGCGAGGTAGGCAGTGACGGTAGTGAGGCCGTGGCCGCCACCGAGGCGTTCGTCGGCATCGCTGAAGGCGGTGGTGATGTGTCGTACGACCTCGACGTCGTCCTCGCCGATCAGCACCTGTCCGCAACGGGCCTGGAGCAGGCGGGAGGTGGCTTCGGTGGTCGTAGCCCAGCGGCATTGCCACCCCGGCCGTGGTGAACGCGGCGACTGCCAGGAAGCGACGGCGTTCAACGTCCGCGCGGCCCAGGTCAGTGGCGGTGGCCACGGGATCTTCACCGGTCGGTGGTTCGGACACGTCCTCGTATCCGAGTTCGCGGGCGGTGACCGTACGGCCGAGACGGCGGGACAGCGCCTCCGCGAGGTATCGCGGTACACGTCCGGTTGGCCGTCTCGTGCCGTTGACCCAGTGCGAAACAGCCGACTTGTTGGTCTGAAGCACCTCGCCGTTCTCCGCCGCCACCTGCCGCACGGCGCGGGCCAGAGCGTCATACGTGCACTGCGCCTGGGCGATGACGTCGCGGAGGCGTTCATTGGGCTGGTGTCTGGGTGCCACAGGCTTCTCCCCGGAGCCGGGCTGTAAACCGCGTATACCACCTTGCGTGTCCAACACCGTACCGGCTGTGGCCACTTGTGGGTTCACTGAGTGCAGGTCGCCCGGGGCAGCGGCACCCATCCGCTCCCGAGCCCGGGCGGCCCTCCTATCCGTACGAGAGACGGAGGCAATCCATGACCACTCTCAACACCACGACCATCTCGGTCGAACTGCCCGAGGCGTTCGACCCGCGCTGGAACCGCCTGCCCGGCGTCAGCGTGGACGGGTACCGCCTCAGCGTGGACCCGGCCGAGTACTTCTTCCGCTTCGAATCCCACAGTTGGCTGCTTGCCGACTGGGAACAGGTCAAGGCCCAACTGCTGCCCGCGCAGGAGAGCACGGAGCAGTCCGTGGAGCAGATGGCGCTGGAGTTCGTGAAAGCCCACGCCACACCGACCACGGACGCGACCCGGGTCATCGCGACCGCGTACGAGGTGTACGCCTATCTGTTCCGCGCGGAACACCTGCCGAGCCTGGGCTTGCCCCAGATCACCGAGGACCACCTGCGAATGCTCCGGCAGGCGGCCACGCTGATGGCGCTCAACAAGGTCGAACTGGATGGCCACATCTCCAACGTCGGCCCGTGCTGGTTCTTCCCCGCCGCTACCTCTGTCGTCTTCGACCTGGATGACGAAATGGGCGGCCTGCTGGACGAGGTGTACCACGGCGGCTGGTTCAACGAGTACCGCCGCATCGAGTCGACCAAGGCCCACGCTGCCCTTGGCGGTCGCCTGGTGCATGGTTGCCAGTCCGTGCCCGACCAGACTGGCGGCGTCGTCGCTCCCTACGGCGTCTCCTTGTCCACCTTCCGCGAGGAACTCTCCGCGCTGAAGGCCGACTGGATCGCCCAGGTGTACGCCCACCGCCGACCCCGGCCGACTAGGGCAGCCTGACCCCCGATTTCCGTACTGCTGTGGGGGCGAGCGGAGGCCCTTGGCACTCGCCCCGCAGCACCACCCCCTCACTTCAGGAGCACCACCGATGGACCAGCAACAGGCCGCGAACGAACTCCTTTCTGACCTGTGCACGCTTGCGAGCCGCCCGATCCCGCAACGCGAGGAGGTGCGCGTGTGGTCGATGTCGGGCGTCGAGCGCCTGACCTTCCCCGATGGCACGACGTGCATCTTCAAGTACGCGCGGAGGCCCTTCGACGGCGAGGACCAGGCGCTTCGCATGGCGCGCACGCGTGGCGTCCCAGTGCCCCGGCTGCACACGTCCGCCGTGCAGGAGGGCTGGCTGGGCATGTTCATGGACGACCTCGGCGCCCCCGTGCGTGAGGCCGACGACCTCGACGGTGCTGCCGCTGCGGTCGTCCTGCACGCCGCTCGCCCGGCCACCGTCCTGCCTCTCCTGGACGAGTCACGCCTTGCCGCACTCCCGGCTCGGGCACTCGATCACCTCGGCGAGCTTCGGAAGGCCGAACGCTGGGCCGACACCGAAGATGTCGAACAGCTGCTGGACCGTCTGGCCCGGGCTGCCCGGAAGAGGGCGCAGGGAGCTACTCTCGCGCCGTTCGGCTGGGTGCACTCCGAGTTCCACCCGACCAGCCTCCACATCAGCGCCGAGGGTTGGCACCTGCTGGATTTGGCACGGACATTCACCGGCCCCGGACTGCTCGACCTGGCCTCCTGGCACGGCACGGTCGAGGCGCCCGACCCTCAGCGGCTCCGCGCGCTCCTTGACTCGTACGTCGCTGCGGGCGGAACCCCGGACGCACTCGCCGAGCGGGGTGGCCTGTCCGCCGAGCGGTGGGCGCTGGGCTGGCACCGGGTGTGGGTCGTGGAGTGGTTCATGGAGCAGGCCTGCTGCTGGATCAACGACCCGGCCACCGACCCGGCCTACCTCTCCGTCGTACGCCGCCATATCGCTGATGGCGTCGAGCTGCTGGAGGTCTAGCGATGCGCCTTGCGCATCCCTCCCCATGGCACGCGCATGCTGCCCAGCGGCTGGCAGAGGGACCTGCGAGGGCGCTGCTACCGCCCCCTCGGATGGAGTGGACCCCTCATCCTGGTCATGGACCGGGCTCTGAGATTCTGGGCCCCTGTACCCTTGGGCGTCGCGTTGTGGAGCTGGGCTGCGGACCGGGACACAACATCGCCCACCTCGCAGCGCATCAGCGGGCAAACGCCATTGGCGTGGACCTCGTCGGTCTCCAGGTCCGACGCGCCCGCAGTCACTACGGCCACATCGACAAGCTCACCTTCGCCGCCGGCCACGCCCTGCACTATCTCCAGGCGGTCCGCGAGCGCTTCGACGTCATCTACTCCGTCTTCGGCGCCGTGGGCATAGTTCCGCCGGGCCTGCTCCTACCCGCGATCCACGAGCGGCTGGTATCGGGTGGACTGTTGGCCTTCTCCGTGCCCCACCCCTGTCGCAGGGAACGGCCTCCCGGGACGCATGTCGGCCCAGCGCGAGACTTCGTGCTCCTGCCCGACCACGACCGACTGCCGATTACGCGATGGGAGTTCGACGCCGATCTGTGGGCCCGGCATCTTCACCACGCAGGTCTCACCCTGACCGGCGCATTGGGCTTCTCCCATCCCACAGAGAGCAGCAGCCCCACGACTCTCCTCATCACAGCACGCAGGTTCTGACTCCCCTCTCGGAGGCTCTCATGCGCAAGCCTTACCTGCTCCTTGACATCGACGGTGTGCTCATCCCCTTCCCGGACGCCGACGGTACGGTGCCGCCCTCGCACAACCGTCACAGCGTCACACCGACAGGCCGTGCTGCCCCGGTCGACGTATGGCTCGACCCGGCCCACGGCAGCATGATCAACGCGCTGCTGGCCGAGAACATCGTCGACATTCACTGGTGCACCAGTTGGCAGGCCGACGCCTCTGCCCTGATCGCGCCGATTCTCCACCTGCCGCCGCTTCCCTACCTAGAGCTGCCCCGTTCCAACATCACCACCAGCCACCCCAACGGCTACCTATGGAAGCGCGACTACGTTGCGGACTGCCTCGGGGAAGCGCCTGTCATCTGGATCGATGACGACTTCACCGACCTGGACCACGAATGGGCCGAGCGGCGAGAGGAGCATCGAGTTCCGACGCTGCTCGTGCAGCCCGACCCGTACCGTGGCCTGGAGGCCGACCATCTCGCCGTCGTACGCGAATGGGTTGCTCTTCCCACTCTGGCGGCGTAGGGCCGCTACCAGATGTGTCGGCGGCACCGCTCCTCCTGGACATCCTGAGGTGAGGTGGCAGCGGAGACGGTCGCCGATGTGTGTCTGCGTCCTCCCGCAGACGAGGTCCTGCGCATGGCTGCAGTTGCGTGGCGTTGTCGGGTTGTGCGGTGACGCGCCAGACCATTACCTGAGCCGGGAACTTGGCTCCCCTGCCCCATAAACGGAAGTCAAGCCGAAACGGCACGCCGGAAGACCCAACCGGCCGTCATGAAATTTCGAGGCTAGGACTCACTTGAGCTCCTAGAGCTGTCCCTGGGATTTCCCGAAATCCCGATCGAGTCAAGAGTGCCGCCATTCCATGCGCTCACCTTCATGTCTCCACATGTGTGAGAGGAAAGTTGATTGTCTACGCCCCCGGAACGGGCTTACAGACAACATCGGCCGCCTTGAGAGTTGGGGCATCAGCACGACTCGGCGGTCGGCGACGCCGATGTGTCGAGTTGCACCACCCAACGGAGGGCAATGCACGTGAAGAGAAACTTCAGCGGTCTAGTGAGGGGCACGGGGGCGAAGACACGGAGGATGACGCTGCTGCTTGCGGCTCTCGTCGCCGCCATTCTGGCGGTCAGCTTTGCGGGGTCTGCTTCGGCGAGGGAGATCTATGAGGAACGCGCCAGCAAGTCGAACGCGCCGGAGCTGGGCGACTGCCTCGTCGTCAATGCCGATCGCGAGGCGGCGGGCATCGCCTGCTTCGAGAAGCGCGGCGATGATTTCTACATCAAGGACTCGAACGCCGATGGCTATCACATCGAGATGAGGGGGCTCATCAACTCCACCAATGACGGCTTCCGTTGCTACGACTACGGTGGGCCCAAGGCCGGGTGGCAGAAGTGCGACAGCTTCTCGGGAAAGATTCCTGAGAACCGCGAAATGCTCTGGCACGCCTCCGCATGGGACGGCAAAGAACAGGTGTCGGTAGCCGGCCCGCGAATCAGCCGGACATCGGAGTAAGGAGCTGCGAATGAGCAACTCCAGGCGTGCACTCACAACTTGTGCAGTTGCCATGTCGGCGGCCGCGTTGACGTTCGTGTCCCCGGGGGTGGCGCAGGCGGGGGAGAACGGCAAGGCGTGCACCGATAAGGCCGGCTCGTACGAAAGGTGCGCCGGTTTCGCGCGGTTCCAGGCCGAGGGAGAGCACTTCTATCTCTCCGACAGGTCCACGGACGGGGCCGGGGTGTTTCTGCAGATAACAGTTGACGGCGTCGTCCTCGACCCCAGCCGCAAGAATCTCAGGGGAGCAGGAACGACGATCGACTTCAACTCTTCGTGGGCGGAAGGCCGCAAGGTCGAGTTCATCGTCTGCCTCATGAACAACGGGGTGATTCAGAAGAATACGTGCAACTCCGGCCACGGGAAGGCATGAACAGTGTGCCCCGTGGGCTACGGCCGCCCCTCCCCGTGAGGGGCGGCCTCCTGCGTGCGTACCGTCCGGCGCTGCGTGAGCAGGGTCAGGGTGAAGGAGAGGAGCAGGGCGGCGAGGAGGCCCATGTTGGCGTCGGCCCAGGGGCCGGTGCGGCCGCCCAGGGCGAGGGGGGAGAGCAGGTAGCCCTGCCAGTCGAGCCAGCCGGCGCCGGTGTTGGTGACCAGGCCCCAGCCGACCGCCGTGGCGGCGGCCAGCAGAGCGACCGGAAGGAGGCGGATGTCGCCGTAGCGGCCCCCCGGGCTGAAGAGGTCGGCGTCGTCGAGAGGGCGGCGGCGCAGCGCGAGGTCGGCCAGCATGATGCCGCACCAGGCGGCGACGGGCACGCCCAGCGTCGTCAGGAAGGCCATGAAGGTGGCGAGGAAGTCGTCGGCGAAGAAGACGAGGGCGACGGTGCCCGCGACCATCAGGGCGCCGTCCAAGGCGGCGGCTGCGTAGCGCGGTACTCGTAGCCCCGCGGCCAGCAGCGCCAGGCCCGAGGAGTAGATGTCGAGGACGGCGCCGCCGACCAGCCCCAGCACGGCGACGAGGGTGAACGGGAGGAGGAACCACAGCGGGAGGAGGGTGGTGAGGGCGCCGATGGGATCGGCGGCCACCGCCTCGTTCAGCCGGGAGGAGGAGCCCGCCAGCAGCAGGCCGAAGACGAACAGGAGGAGAGGGGCGAGGGAGCCGCCGAGCGTGGTCCAGCCCGCCACCGCCGCGCCCCGTGTTCTCCTGGGCAGATAGCGGGAGTAGTCGGCTGCCGCGTTGACCCAGCCCAGGCCGAAGCCCGTCATCACGAATGCCAGGGCACCCAGCATCTGTTGCGCCGAACCGTCCGGCAACGCCGTGACCCGCGTCCAATGGATCTCGTCCGCCACCAGCGCCATGTAGCCGACGGTCAGCACGCCCGTCACCACCGTGATGACCGTCTGGAGGCGCATGATGAGCTGGAAGCCGGCGATACCGGCGGCCACCGTCAGCGCGGAGACGACCACCAGCGCCGCCACCTTCGTACCCGTACCGCCGCCCCAGCCGAGCCGGTCGAGGACCGTGGCCGTCGCCAGGGTTGCGAGGGTCACCAGGACGGTCTCCCAGCCGACGGTCAGCACCCAGGAGACGGCGGACGGCAGCCGGTTGCCGCGTACTCCGAACGCGGCCCGGCTCAGCACCATGGTCGGCGCCGAGCCGCGCTTGCCGGCCACCGCCACCAGCCCGCACAGCAGGAACGAGACGACGATGCCCAGCACACCCGCGACCAGCGCCTGCCGGAAGGACAGCCCGAAGCCCAGCGCGAACGAGCCGTAACTGAGGCCGAGGACCGAGACGTTCGAGCCGAACCACGGCCAGAACAGCTGCGCGGGCCGCCCTTTGCGCTCGGCCTCCGCTATGACGTTGAGGCCGTTCTCCTCGACTGCCGGCATGGCGCCGCACCCCCGTTTCGTTCACGGCCGTTCCTCGGCCCGCGCCGAATCAAGATCAGGGTGGGCGGGGCGAACCGTCAAGCCCCGTCGCGGCGGCACTGTGCCAGCGCCCCGCACAGGGCGTTCAGGGCGGCCGTGTAGGCGTGCTCGGCGGGAGTGCCGTAGCCGACGACCAGCGCGGGGTCGGGCGGTGGGTTACGGGGAGCCGACGGGTGGTGGAAGGCGGAGAGGGGGTCGAGGGCGACGCCGGCGCGGTGCAGGGCGCGCAGAGCGGCTGCTTCCGTGACGCCGGGCGGGAGGCGGAGGACGGCGTGCAGGCCGGCGGCGATGCCGGTGGCACGCGCGGCGGGGACATGGGCGGCAAGCTGTTCGACCAGGCGGTCGCGGCGCGTGCGGTAGCGGTGCCGCATGGCGCGTACGTGCCGGTCGTAGGCGCCGCACTCCAGGAAGTCCGCGAGGATGAGCTGGTCGAAAGTGCCGGACGTCCACTCGGCGGGCGTCTTCGTGGCCAGGACCGGCTCCACCAGGTGATCGGGGAGCACCATCCATGCCAGCCGCAGTGCGGGGGCGAGGGCTTTGCTGGCGGTGCCGAGGTAGACGACGCGCTCGGGGTCGAGCCCTTGGAGAGCGCCCACCGGGTTTCTGTCGTAGCGGAACTCGCCGTCGTAGTCGTCCTCCAGGACCAGTCCGCCGGTCCGGCCCGCCCAGTCGACCACGGCTGACCTGCGATCGGGGTGCAGCGGGGTTCCGAGCGGGTACTGGTGTGCGGGGGTGAGCAACACCGCGCGTACGTCGGCGAAGTGCGGGTCGGTGTCCAGGAGTTGCGTACGGGCGCCCCGCGTGTCCACCGGGAGAGGGCGGGTGCGGGCCGCCGGCTCCAGCAGCTCGCGGTGGAAGGGCAGACCGTACTCCTCGACGGCGATGTCCCCCGGCACCGCACGCGCCAGCAGCGCGACGCCCTGTGCGAAGCCGGCGCAGACCACGATGCGGTCGGGGTCGGCACGCACGCCGCGCGCCCGGGCCAGATAGCCGGCCAGCGCCTGCCGCAGCTGGACGGCGCCCAGCAGATCACCGTGCGAGAAGGCGTGCGCTGGGGCTGCGGTGAGCGCGCGCCGGGCCGAGGTCAGCCACGCCGAGCGGGGGAACGCCGAGACGTCGGGCGCGCCGGTCCGCAGATCGTGGGTGGGGCGCTGCCGCCAGCGCTGGTCGCGGCTGAACGACACCCGGGACGCCCGCTCGGCGCCGGCCGGTGACGGGGAGCGCGGGCGGCCCGGGGGCGCCGGTTCGGCGCGGTCCGCCACCCTGGTGCCGGAGCCCTGCTGCGCCGACAGCCACCCCTCCGCGACGAGTTCGGCGTAGGCCCCGGCCACGGTGTTGCGGGCCAGGCCCAGGTCGGCGGCGAGGGTACGGGACGAGGGGAGGCGGGTGCCCGGGGCGAGGCGGCCGGTGCGGATGGCGTCGCGGAGCGCGGCGAGAAGGGCGGCGCGGGGGCGGGGCGCGCCGGGACCCGCGGACGGCGGGAGGTCGAGGTGGAGGTCACTGCCGGTGCGGCGCTCCTGGCGGTGCCCTTGGGGCTCGTCCTGGCGGTGCCCTTGCGGCTCCCCATGGCGGTGCCCTTGTGGCTCCCCATGGCCTCGCGGCTCGGAATTGGCCCATGAATCTGCCATGAAAGTGGACCATACACGTGGCCCATTCCCGCATAGGCTCGGAGGCATGACGACGACACCGCGTATGGACATCTGGAAGACCGCACCCGCACTGATGAAGGGCATGTACGCCTTCCAGCAGGCCGCCTCGGCGGCAGGGCTCGACCCGGTGGTCGGCGAGCTGGTCAAGATCCGCGCCTCGCAGATCAACCGCTGCGCCTACTGCCTGGACATGCACCTCGCCGACGCCCGCAAGAACGGCGAATCGCAGCTGCGGCTGGACCTGCTCCCGGCCTGGGAGGAAGCCGGCGACCTGTTCACCGAGCGGGAGCGGGCCGCGCTCGCCCTGACGGAGGCCGTCACCGAGCTGACGGACGGCTTCGTGCCCGACGAGGTGTACGAGCGGGCCGCCAAGCACTTCGATGAGAGCGAACTCGCAGCGCTGATCGGCCAGATCGTGGCCATCAATTCCTGGAACCGGTTCAACGTGACCGTACGGGGCCTTCCGCAGAGCCTGCGGGACGGCGCCGTGCAGGACACCGCTCGATGAGCGGTACCGATCCCGCCGCCCGGCTCCGGAAGCTGCACCGCGACCGGAAGCCGGGCGAGGCGCTGGTGCTGCCCGGCGCCTGGGACGCGGCAGCCGCCCGGATCTTCGCCGAGGCGGGGTTCGCCGCGCTGGCCACGCCGAGCGCGGGGGTCTCGGCGTCGCTCGGATACGCCGACGGGGAGTGCCCCGCGGAGGAGATGTTCGCCGCCGTCGCCCGGATCGTCCGGGCGGTCACCATCCCGGTGACGGCCGACATCGAGCGGGGGTACGGGCTGCCGCCGTCCGAGATCGCCGAGCGGCTGCGGGATGCGGGGGCCGTCGGGTGCAACCTGGAGGACTCGGTGGGCGGCGAGCTGGTGGCCGCCGGGGAACAGGCCGCGTTCCTGGCGTCCGTACGCGAGGCACTGGGGCCCGGTCCCTTTGTGAACGCCCGGATCGACGTCTATCTCCGCGGCGCCGAAAAGCCTTTGGAGGAGGCGCTGGCTCGGGGGCGCGCCTATATCGAGGCCGGTGCGGACGGGGTGTATCCCATCGGCGCGCCCCTCGATGACCTCGCCGTGCTGGCCCGCGAGTTGGTGGTGCCGGTCAATGGGCTGGCCCGCGAGTTGAAGGAGCCCGTCAACGGGTCGGCTCGCGCTTCCGGCGGGCCCTCCGTCGCCGAGCTGGCGGCGGCCGGTTGTGCGCGGGTCACCTTCGGCGGTGGGCTCGCGGCCCGTGCTTACGAGGGGGTACGCGAGCTGGCGGCGGAGCTGCGTGCCGGGGTCCGGTGAGAGGGTGCCCCTGGCCGATGCTTGCGGGCTGCGGGCTTGGTGTGGCTGTGGGGGCACCTCCCGGCCGGAGTCCCCCAGCCTCCGGCCGGGAGGTACCCCCAGGGGAGCAGTTCCCCGCGCCCCTTCGGGGCGCATCCCCCATGCTGCTCAGCCCTGGCGGCGAGGCCCGAAAGCGCCCTCGCCCCCGTGACGCGGGCGTCACGGGGGCGAGTGGGGGTGAGGGGTGGCTGTCTCAGGAAAAAAGGCGCGGTCGCAGCCTTACTTCTTGGGGATCCACTTCTCCCACTTGGGCTTGTTCTCCTTGATCCACTTGGCGGCGGCGTCCTCCGGGTCCATCTTCTGCCCGGCGATCATTCCGGCGACCTCGTTCTGGTCCTTGGTGGACCAGTGGAACTTCTTGATGAACTGCGCGGCCTTGCTGTTGCCCTTCGCGAAGTCCGCGTTCATGAACTTCTCGAGCTGGTTGGTCTCATAGCCGCACTTCGCCTTGGAAGCGGGTTCCTCGCAGCCCGGGGTGTGCTTGGGCAGCTTCACCTCGACCATGTCGATCTTCTCGTTCATCCACTGCGGCTCCCACCAGTAGGTGAGGAACGGCTTCTTGGCGTCGTACAGCCGCTTCAGCTCCTTGAGCTGAGCCGCCTCCGCACCGGACGGGATGTGCTTGAACTTCATGTTGAAGTTCTTGATGAGTTCCTTGTCATGCTGCGAGTACGACGGCGCGGCACCGATGAAGTGCCCCAGGTCGCCGCTCTCGGAGGTCTTGAAGTCCTTGTAGTACTTGTTGAGCTTCTTGAAATCCTTGACGGCGTCCGGGTGCTTGTCGGCCCAGTACTTCGGCACGAACCAGCCGATGTGGCCGACCACGCCCAGGTCACCGCCGGAGACCACGGTCTTCTTCTTGTCGACGTACAGCTTCTGCTTCTTCGGAACGCCGTGCCAGTCCTCGAGAATGGCGTCGGCCTTGCCGCTGTTGAGCGCGTCGAAGGCGACGGGCTCGTCCATCTGCTTGGCCTCGACCTTCACGTCGAGCTCGTCCTCGAGAAGCTTCTTGACAACAGCCGCGTTGGCGGTGGCGCCGACCCACGACGGCTCGGCCAGCACGACCTTGTCGTCGCCACCGCCGCTCGCCTTGGTGTCGGCGGCACAGCCGGTCGTGAGGGCGAGGACGCCCAGAATTCCGGCGCCGGCGACGCCGATAGTGCCTACACGCTTGATTCTCATGCGAATTTCTCTTTCGTGAGGGACGGGCGGGGGGGACCCGTCGGGCGGGGGTTTTTCCTCGGGGTGAGCCTCAGTCGCGTACGCGCTTGATGGCAGGCTGAGACAGGCGGTCGAGCATGATGCCGAGGCAGACGATGGCGATACCGGCCGGGAAGCCCTGCGAAAGGTCGCCCTTCGACAGACCCTGCACAACCATGTAGCCGAGCGCGCCGCCGCCAATGAGCCCGGCGATGACGACCATCGAGAGAACCAGCACGACACCCTGGTTGAGCGCGACCAGGATGGACTTCCGCGCCAGCGGCAGCTGCACACCGAACAACTGCTGCTTGCCGGTGGCTCCGAGAGAGGTCGATGCCTCCATCGCGGCCGGGTCGACGTGGCGCAGCCCCTGCGCGGTGATGCGGATGACCGCCGGAGCCGCGTAGATGACCGCGGCGAGGATGCCGCCCGTGCGGTTCTGGCCGACCAGCGCGATCACGGGGATCAGGTACACGAACTGCGGCATGGTCTGCATGGTGTCCAGCACCGGCCGCAGCATCCTGTCCACCCGTTCCACGCGGGCGCACAGAATGCCGACCAGCACACCGACGACGATGGTCAGAACGAGGCCCGCGAGCACCTGCGAGAGCGTGTCCATGGCGACGTCCCACAGCCGCATCCAGCCGACCAGCCCCAGGCAGATCACGCCGGCCAGCGCGGCGCGCCAGGTGCCGACGATCCATCCGACGACGGCGACGAGCAGCGCCAGCGCCCACCAGGGGGTGGCCAGCAGCCCGTCACGCAGCGGGTTGAGGACGTACTCGGTGAAGCCCTCGGCCCAGGTGATGGTGCCGCCGAGGACGGGGATGCCGGAGCCCAGGTGGTCGGTGAACCAGTCGACGGCCGTGTCGACGGAGTTGGAGAAGTCGACGACCCAGCCCTCGGGCCACTCGTCTCCGGCGATCGCGGTGCCGACGAACGCGAACACGGCGGTCAGCGCGGCGATCACGCCCCAGAGGACCAGCCGCAGCTGTGCCATCGTGCGCGAGATGCCCGCCTTGACGACGTCGTCGAGCCGCTCGCCGGCTGCGGCCGTCGTCCGGTCCAGCAGCACGGCCAGCAGGACGACCGCGATGCCCGCGACCAGCGCGTCACCGATCTTGAGCGCGCCGAGCGCCTCGTAGACCTCGGACCCCAGGCCGCCGGAGCCGATGAGCGAGGCCAGGACGACCATGGACAGACACATCATGATCGTCTGGTTGAGGCCCAGCATCATCTGCTTACGGGCCAGCGGCAGCCGGGCCGTCAGCAGCCGCTGCCGGGCGTCGGCGCCCAGCGAGGTGGCCGCCTCCAGCGCGGTGGGATCGGCCTGGCGCAGACCGAGCGAGGTGAGCCGGGCCATCGGCGGCGCCGCGTAGATCACCGTCGCGATGAGCGCCGACGGGACACCGATGTCGAACATCAGCACAAGCGGCAGCAGGTACGCGAAGGCCGGCATGACCTGCATGGTGTCGAAGACGGGCCGCAGGATCTTCTCGAAGCGGTCCGAGAGCCCGGAGGCCAGGCCCAGCAGGGCGCCGAGGAGCGCGGAGAAGACGACCGCGACGATCATCAGCGCCAGCGTCTCCATCGTCGGCTCCCACACGTCCAGGACGCCGCACACCACGAAGACCGCAAGTGCCGTGCCGCCGGTGCGCAGCGCACGCCGGGACAGATCGGCCCCGCCCGCGGCCCAGGCGGTCAGGGTGCCGACGACGATGACGCCGACGTAGCTCATCGACTCCAGCAGGCTCAGCAACGTGTCATAGGCAGCCTGCGCGAAGTTGCTGATGTGCAGCAGGAAGTACAGGAAGATCCAGTGCGTGTCGCGGTTGTCGACCAGCCAGTTGTCCAGGTCGTTCAGCGGCGACTTCACATCGGCGGTCAGCGCGTGCGGCCAGGCGCCCGAACCGGTGACCAGCGAGCTGACGACGACCACCAGCGCGGCGACGAGCAGCGCGAGGGCCTTCGGGTTCGCCAGGAAGCGGGCGAGCGCCGAGGGCGGGCCCGCCGTCGGCCGCGGCTCGGACGATCCGCCGGCCGGGGGCGCGGACTTGTCGGCCTCGTCCTTGGTGAGGGTCGGGGAACTCATATCAGCCCCCCGCCGGTATGGGCCGCCTCCGCGGCGCCGTGATGTGCGGTGTTCGTACCGCTGTGTGTGGTGCTCATACCGCGGCCACCTCCCGTCCCTTGCCGCCTTCTTCCGTGGCGTCCTTGTCGAGACCGGCCACGACGGTCAGCAGGCTCGCGTGGTCGACGATGCCGAGCATCCGGCCGTTCTCGACGACGCGGCAGTGCTCGCCGCTGCGCGCGACGGTCGCGATCGCCTCCGAGACGAGCGTGTCGGGGGCGACCTCGGTGCCGGTCTTCGCCTCGGCGGCGTCCGCCGGGCGCATCGCGCGCCGCACCGAGATGACCTGCTCGCGGGGGACGTCGCGGACGAAGTCCCGTACGTAGTCGTCGGCCGGGTTGGCGACGATCTCCTCCGGGGTGCCCAGCTGGACGATCTCGCCGTCGCGCATCAGCGCGATGCGGTCGCCCAGGCGCAGCGCCTCGGACAGGTCGTGGGTGATGAAGACCATCGTCCGGCCCTCCTCGCGGTGCAGCCGGATGACCTCCTCCTGCATGTCGCGGCGGATCAGCGGGTCCAGGGCGCTGAACGGCTCGTCGAACAGCATCACTTCCGGGTCGACGGCGAGCGCGCGGGCCAGGCCGACGCGCTGCTGCTGGCCACCGGAGAGCTGTCCCGGGCGGCGCTCGCCCAGGCCCTCCAGCCCGACCTTGGCGACCATCTCGGCGGCGCGCCCGCGGCGTTCGGCCTTGCCCATGCCCTGGATCTCCAGGCCGTAGGCGACGTTGTCCAGCACGCTGCGGTGCGGCAGCAGTCCGAAGTTCTGGAACACCATGGAGGCACGGTGCCTGCGCAGCTGCCGCAGCGCTTCCTTGCCCATGGAGATGACGTCCTCGCCGTTGAACTCCAGCGTGCCCGCGGTGGGTTCGATCAGCCGGGTCAGACAGCGCACCAGGGTGGACTTGCCGGAGCCGGACAGGCCCATGACGACGAAGACCTCGCCCTTGTGCACGTCGAAGGAGACATCGCGGACGGCGGCGGTGCAGCCCGTCCTCTCGCGCAGCTCGGTCTGCGAGAGCTCGGTGACCGACGCGTCGCCCGGTACCCGGTCCGCCTTGGGCCCGAAGACCTTCCACAGGTTGCGTACGGAGAAGACGGGACCTGACCCGCCGTCCTGCACGTTCGCGTTCTCGGTCTCGGTGGTGGCTGTGGCTTCAGCGGTCTCGGACATCACGCAACACCTCCCGGTGCCGTAGTGGCTCGTTTGTCGGACACAGTGGGTCGGATGAGATCGACCGCCTTCTCGCCGAGCATCAGGACACCGATCATCGGGTTGACGGCGGGCATGGTCGGGAAGACGGAGGCGTCCGCGATGCGGATACCCGACAGACCGCGCACGCGCAGCTGTGGGTCGACGACGGCGAGCGCGTCGTCCTCGGCGCCCATCCGGCAGGTGCCCGCCGGGTGGTAGACGGTGTGCGCGGCCTTGCGCACCAGCTCGCTGATCTCCGCGTCGTCCGTCACCTCGGGCCCGGGGAAGACCTCCCGCTTGAGCCACTTGGCGAACGGTTCGGCCTGGGCGACCTTGCGGGCGAGCTTGATGCCGTCAACCAGGGTCCGGCCGTCGTAATCGCCCTCGTCCTCGAAGTACTTGAAGTCGAGCGCGGGCTTGACCTCGGGGTCGGCGGAGGTCAGATAGACCCGGCCGCGGCTGCGGGACTTGGGGATGTTGGGGGTCATCGACACGCCGTGCTCGGGGCGCTCGTAGCCCAGCCGCTCGGGGTTGTCGGTGAAGGGGATCTGGTAGAAGTGGAACATCAGGTCGGGGCCCTTGTGGTCCGCGTCCCGCTTGACGAACAGGCCCGCGTCGGAGTCCATCGCGGAGTTGTCCGGGATCGGTCCGTTCGTCTCCCACACGATCACCGACTCCGGGTGGTCGATGAGGTTCTCGCCGACGCCCGGCAGATCGTGCACGACCGGGATGCCCAGCGCCTCCAGGTCCTCCCGCTTGCCGACGCCCGAGTGCATCAGCAGCCGCGGGGTATCGACGGCGCCCGCGCACACCAGCACCTCCCGGCCGGCGGTCAGCAGCTGCTCCTCGCCGTCCTTGGTGCGTACGTGGACGCCGGTGACGGTCCTGCCGTCCTCGCCGCTGATTTCCAGCCTGTACGCCCACGTCTCCAGCAGGATGTGCAGGTTGGGGCGGTCGCCGGCCTCGATGTGCGGGTGCAGATAGGCGACCGAGGCGGAGGAGCGCTTGTTGTTCTCCGGGTGGTAGGAGAGGTCGAAGAAGCCGACGCCCTCCTCGAAGGGCCGGTCATTGAAGCCGACCACCTCGGGGATGTCGAGGGCTTCCTTGGCGGCGTCGATCCAGTCCTGCGCGATGGCGTTCTGGTCCTTCTTGGCGACGCGCACGATGTTGTTGCGCAGCTTGCCGAAGTACGGCTCCATCGCCTCTGCGCCCCAGCCGGTGGCGCCGGCAGCCTCCCACTCGTCCCAGTCGGAGGGCAGCGGCTTGAAGGAGATCAGGGTGTTGTGCGACGAGCAGCCGCCGAGCACCTTGGCGCGGCTGTGCAGGATGTGCGAGTTCCCGCGGGGCTGTTCGGTGGTCGTGTACTCGTAGTCGAGCTCACCACCCAGCAGGCCCAGCCACTTACGGAGGGTGAGCACCTCGGGGCGGTCGATGTCCGAGGGGCCGCCTTCGATGAGGGCGACAGTGACGTCCGGGTCCTCGGCGAGCCGTGAGGCGATCACCGAGCCGGCCGTCCCACCTCCGACGATCACGTAGTCAAAGCGGGACATAGAGGTACTGCTCCTTGGGGACATCCGGGAGGGGACTTGCGGTTGATACGGGTGCGCCCCGGCGGCCCGTGAGGGCGAGCCGCCGTTGCGCTCTGTTCGGGGGTGTGGGGGGGTTGCGGTGACCTCAGCCGGCGAACCAACGGACCGGGGCGGGGCGCAGGTTCTCGTACACGTGCTTGGACTCGCGGTACTCGGCCAGACCGTGGGGGCCCAGTTCCCGGCCGACGCCGGACTTGCCGAAGCCTCCCCACTCGGCCTGCGGCAGGTACGGGTGGAAGTCGTTGATCCACACCGTGCCGTGGCGCAGTCGTGCGGCAACCCTGCGCGCACGGGCGGTGTCGCCGGAGAAGACGGCGCCCGCCAGGCCGTACTCGGTGTCGTTGGCAAGCGTTACAGCTTCGTCCTCGGTGCTGAAGCCCTCTACCGTCACGATTGGGCCAAAGGTTTCCTCGCGGACCACCCGCATCGCACGGTGACAGTTGTCCAGCACCGTCGGTGAGTAGAAGTAGCCGCCCTCGGGCCGCACCTCGGACGGCTTCGGGCGCTCACCGCCGCACCGCAGCTCGGCGCCCTCCTCCAGCGCGGAGGCGACATAGGCTTCCGTCTTCTCCAGCTGCTGCCGGGAGACGAGCGGGCCGCACTCGACGCCCTCCTCGGTACCGCGGCCGAGCCTGATGCGCTGGGCGCGGGAGGCGAGCTCCGTCACGAAGCGGTCCTTGACGGACTCCTCGATGATCAGGCGGGCACCGGCGGAGCAGACCTGGCCGCTGTGGATGAACGCGGCGTTCAGGGCCTGGTCGACGGCGGTGTCGAAGCCCTCCTCGGTGGCGCAGGCGTCGGCGAAGACCACGTTGGGGTTCTTGCCGCCGAGCTCCAGCGCGACCTTCTTGACGGAGGGCGCCGCGGCCTGCGCCACCTTGGTGCCGCTGGCCAGCCCGCCGGTGAAGGAGATCAGATCCACGTCGGGGTGCTCGGACAGCCGGGCACCTACCGGGGCCCCGGCCCCGGTGACGAGGTTGGCCACCCCCGCCGGAAGCCCGGCCTCCACCAGCAGCTTCACCAGGTGCACGGTGGACAGCGGAGTGACCTCGCTGGGCTTGATCACAAAAGTGTTGCCCGCGGCCAGTGCCGGGGCAACCTTCCAGCTCGCCTGGAGAAGGGGATAGTTCCAGGGCGTGATCATGGCGCAGACACCGACCGGCTCATGCACGACGACGCTGTGCACATCCGCGCTGCCCGCGTCCACGACCCGGCCGCCGGACTCGTTCATCACCAGGTCGGCGAAGTAGCGGAACGCATTGGTGACGTCGTCCACGTCCACCCGGCCCTCTTCGAGGGTCTTGCCGGTGTCGCGGGACTCGATCAGTGCGATCTCCTCGCGGTCGCGCTGGAGGAGGTCGGCGACGCGCCGCAGCAGCGCGGCCCGCTCGGCGGTGGGGGTGTGCGGCCAGGGGCCCTCGTCGAATGCGCGGCGGGCCGCGGCGACGGCCGCGTCGGTGTCCGCTGCGTCGCCCTCGGCGACGACGGCGAGCGTGGTGGCGTCCGCGGGGTCCAGCACCTCCCGCGTACCGCCGGCTGCGGCCGTTCGCCACGCGCCGTCAATATGAATGCTCTCCAGAACGGACACCTTCGGTACTGCCTTCCGTTTCTTACTGCTTTCCCCGGGTGGAGCCCGGTGCCCCGTTGGGGGCTTTTGCCACAGCCCTGGGCAGATGGCAGTCGGGAACCCTGCCCCGATCTCCCGGTCTCATGTCCAAAAACTGATGGCAAGTGGGCTTCATCACTGGCCGAAGTGCGCCACCCCTCGGTGGAACGTACGGTAAGTAGGTCTTTGTCCGTATTCGGCAGTTCGGTGCGCCTCCGCGCAACCGCTGCCTCCCCCACGGCGGATCGGAGCCCTCCCATGCGAAAGCAGCACCGAGCCTCACTGGTCGTAGCCGTATGCGCTGCCGCGACGGCCTCCTCCGGCGGACTCCTGGCCCCGGCTCATGCCACTCCCACGGCCACCCAGCGTGACGGGCCTGATATCGGAGAGTTGTCGGGAGAGGAAATAGCGGCAAAAGCGTCCGCCGAGCTGAATTCCGCACACTCCGTGCGGGTCAGAATGAAGGCGCCCGACCTCCGGCTCGATCTCACCCTCGATGAAAAGGCGAACTGTTCCGGAAAAGTAGGGGTTCCCGGCAAAGGTTCCGTACAGCTGGTCAAGCACGGCGACACCGTCTGGATCAAGCCAAACGCCGCCTTCTGGAAGGCGAAGCTCGGCCCCGAGCAGGGCGCTGCGGCTGCCGAGAAGTTCAAGGGCCGCTACATCAAGGGCAGCGCCCATAACGACGACCTCGGCGGCAAGGGCCTGGCCACCGCCTGCGACCTGGACGCCTTCCGCGCCGCCTCCGGGGTGCGCGACACACCAGGACCGCGCTGGAAACGGGGCGACGAGGGGAGCGTGCACGGCCACCGCTCCATCCCCGTCACCCGCGCCCAGAAGAAGGCCCGCGTCACCATGCACGTCTCCACCGAGGGCAAGCCCTATCCGCTGCGCCTGGAGCGCAAGGCGGGCCGCAACCACGACGAGATCAACCTCGGCCGCTTCGACCGCCCCGTACCCCGGGCCACCCCGCCCAAGGACCGCACCATCACCGTCGACCAGCTCCGCCGCCACTTCGGGGGCTCCCAGCAGAAGGAACCGCCGTCGGAGTCGGTGTAGTCGCGGGTGGGGGGCGGGCTTGGGGGCGCCCCGAAGGGGCGCGGGGAACTGCGCGCCCAGCCAGAAAACACCCGCAGCCTGCGGACGCCGGGCAGGGGCACCCGCTGACCAGACCACGGGAGGGACGGGGCAAGGTCCGCCGAACACGACTTGTTCGCCGGCGCGCGGGCGGCGGCGTCAGACGGTGGATCGCGCGGGCCCCATCTCCCGCGCGATCTCCCGTACGCAGCGGCGCAGCCAGCAGTGCGCCGGGTCCTTCTCGTAACGGGGGTGCCACGCCTGGGCGATGGGGAGGGCCGGCAGGTCCAGCGGAATCTCGAACGTGGCCAGCCCGAGCCGCGCCACATGCCCCGCACCCAGCCGCAGCCCGGTACGGCCCACCAGATCGGTCTGCGCCACCACTAGCAGCGTGCTCGTCAGCGTCGGTACGGAGGCGACCACCCGGCGGCGCAGCCCGTGCGCGGCCAGCAACTCGTCGATCGGACCGTGCAGCCTGCCACGGCGCGAGCCCGTCACATGGTCGGCCGCCGCGAACCGCTCCAGGGTGATCTCCCCCTCCAACAACGGGTGCCCCTGGCGGACGACGCCGACGTTGGTGTCGGTGAAGAGCTGCTCGACCCGCGTCTCCGGCGCCGGCGCGCTCACCACGCCCAGCTCCAGATCGGCGCTGCCCTCCCGCAGCGCCGTGGACTCCCCAGGCCCCTCCGGGATCAGCCGCAGTGAGACGCCCGGCGCCTCCGTACGTACCCGCTCCAGCAGCCGCATCCCGATACCCGTCAGCAGCGCGTCGTCGGCGAGCAGTGTGAACGTACGCTCCAGCGTGCCCGGATCGAAGGTCCCGTCCGCGCCCGCTCCCGCGGTGAAGACGGCCTCGGCACGCTCGACGATCTCCCGCACCTCACCGGCCAGCTCCAGCGCACGGGGCGTCGGCACCATGTGCCGCCCGGCGCGCACCAGCACCGGATCGTCCAGCGCGCGCCGGATCCGGGTCAGGGTGCGGCTCATGGCGGGCGCGGACAGATGCAGCCGCTGCGCGGCACCGGTGACGCTGCCCTCGGTGAGCAGGGCGTCGAGCGCGACGAGCAGGTTGAGGTCCAACGACGAGGTGGATTGCATACGGGGCAACTTCCCCTTGCGAAGGTTGCAATTGAAGTAATCCGGGTGAGCTGCCTACCGTACTGGTGGCCGCGGGACGCCGGGGCGCCGGATGCCGGGATGCCGGACGCCGGGACAGCCGGATGCCGGGATTCCGGGACGCCCGGATGCCGGGACGCCGGGGCAGCCGGATGCCGGGACGCCCGAATGCCGGGACGCCGGATGCGGCACCGACGACGCGGAAGCGATCCGCAGACCGGGCGCGCACCCGCACCCGCACCCGCAGCCCAACTCACCTTCCCTTACACCTCCTCGGGGTACACCTATGCCTGAAAACGTCCTGCCCGCATCCCGTGTCTCTCGTTCCGCCCGAGCCCCGCGCCACGGCACGGTGCTCGGCGTGACATCGGCGTGCGTCATGCTCGCCGTCGCGCTGGTGGCCGCCGTCAACCTTGCGCTGCCCAAGCTCAGCGCCGGCAGCCTGCACCCGACCTCGGCGCAACTGCTGTGGATCGTCGACTCCTACGTCCTCGTCTTCGCCGGACTCCTCATCCCCGCGGGGGCGCTGGGCGACCGGCGCGGCCCCAAGGGCGCCCTGCTGGCCGGACTCGGCGTCTTCGCCACCGGCTGCCTGCTGGCGGCCCTCGCCCCGAACGTGGCGGTCCTCATCGCCGCCCGGGCGCTCTCCGGCGCGGGTGCGGCGCTGGTGATGCCCGCGACGCTGTCGATCGCCGTACGCTCCGCACCGCCCGAGCGCCGGGCCCACGCCGTCGCCGTCTGGACCGGCGCGACCGGGGCCGCGGGAATGCTGGGCAACCTCGGCGGCGGTCTCATACTCCAATATCTGCCCTGGCAGGGGCTGTTCTGGGCCTCTGCCCCCGCGGCGCTGCTCCTGCTGGCGCTGACCGCACGGATGACACCGCGCACCGCCGCAGCCCCTGCGGGCCCGGCCGACCCCGTGGGCACCGCGCTGCTGGTGCTCGGCTCGCTCGCGCTGCTCACAGCCCTCATCGAGGGCCCCGGCCACGGCTGGAGTTCGCCGCTGGTACTGGTCTCCTTCGCGCTGGCCGCCCTCCTGCTGAGCGCCTTCGTCGGACACGGGCTACGTGCGGCACGCCCGCTGGTGGACCCGCGGCTCTTCCGGGCCCGCCCGCTGCGGGCAGGAGTACTGGGGGTGACGGCCACCTTCTTCGGGCTCTTCGCCCTGTTCTTCGTCAACGCCCAGTACTTGCAGTACGCCAAGGGCTACTCCCCCGCCGTCGCCGGGCTCGCCATCGGGCCCCTCGCCATCGGGATGCTGGTCTTCTCCCGCCTCAGCCCCCGGCTCACGCACCGGTTCGGCCCTCGCCCGATGGTGGCCACCGGACTGGTCTGCCTCACGGCCGGGCTGGGCGCGCTCTCCCTGATCGACGCCGAGACGCCCTACCTCCCCTACGCCGCCGTCCTGCTGGTGATGGCCGTCGGCATGGGGCTGTCGATGCCGCCGCTCTCCATGGCCGTCCTCAGATCACTGCCCGCCGACCGCGCAGGCCTGGGCTCCGGACTCAACGGTGCGGCCCGGGAGTTCGGCAGCGCCCTCGGCGTCGCCGCGATGGGCACCGTGATGGCCTCCCACACCGGCGGTTTCACCGACGGAATGGCCGCCGGATTCCGCGCCGCGGCAGCCGTCCTCGCCGTACTCGGCGCGGTGACGGTGCTGTGGCTGCGCCCCGGCCCCCGGCCCAACGGCGATGAGGCCGACGCCTCCGAGCCGCGCGCTCAGTCCTCCGGGGCGCAGGCAGCCGCCACGGCCAAGCTGTCCTCGTAGAGGTGGTAGCGCGTCACCTCGCCGTTCTCCACCGTGAGCCGCATGGCGAAAGGTGAGGTGAGCTCTTTGCCCGTCGCCCGCACCCGGCCCGCGATGTTGCCGGTGAGCATCGCCTCGTTCCCCTCGACGACGAGCGCCTCCACCGCCCGCCCGCTGCCCGCCATCGGCTCCACGCCCGCAGCCAGCTCCCGGAAGTGCGCGGCCACGTCCGCCCGCGTCGAACGGGGCCGTATCCAGGGCACCGTCGGGTTCGCGGCAATCATCCAGTCGACCTCCTCCGCGAACAGCTCCGCGATCCGCTCGGCATCCCCCTTTTCCACCCGCCCCAGAAACTCCTCCACCACAGCCCGCGTGGCCGCAGAAGCGGAGGCGGGCGCAGCGCCGGAACCGCGTCCCTCAATATCCGTACCAGTCACAACCCTCTCCCCCGTCCCACCTGTCCCAGCCATTTCGGCCGTCTCACCAGCCATTCCCGAGCATCTCCCCCTGCCCGGGGCAGGTCGATTACCAGGGGGGTAATTGCCCGGGGCCCTGGGGGAGTCGGGGTCGGCCGGGCGAGGGCTGGAGTGGACAAGAGAGGGGCGGAGCCGACCGGGAGAGTCGGAACGGGCAGGACAGGGAGCGGGTACAGACGAGGCGGGACAAGCCCGGGCGGGGCAGGCCCGGACGGGGCACAGTGGTGGGGCCGTGGGCAGGTGCTGGCCATGGGCAGCATGGGCAGGTACCGGGCCGTGGGCAGGTGCCGGGCCATGGGTGGGCGGGAGGCCGTTCCCAGGCGGAGGCGCGGGTGGGGCCGCAGTTGGAATCGGTGTGCTCAGGATTGGGCCTGGAGGAGGCAGTCGCCCGCCGCGGTGCGGTAGTAGAGCACCGAGCGTCCCGCCCGTCGCCGTTGGATCAGCCGCGCGTCGCGCAGCACTCGCAGATGGCGGCCCACCGAGCCCAGCCCCTGCCCGGTCAGCGCAACGAGTTGGCTGGTGCTCTTCGGAGAGTCGAGCAGCACCAGAACCGTCGCCCGCGCATATCCGAGCAGAGCCCCCAACGCCTCGGGAACAGGCTCCCCTTCGGCGTCGGTGAGTGCCCCGGAGCACGGATACACCACGGCATAGCGGGGCCCGGCCCGCCCGGCGGGAGATCCAGGTGTACGGGCGGGCCCATCCTGGGGGCAGTCCGGGGCCGCCTCCCAGGACACCCATCCCGTACGCGGAGTCACCGGCACGAACATCAGCCGCGCTCCCGCCAGTTCGCGCGGCGGATAGTCCCTGGCGTTGATCTGGAGTCGGCTCCCGCCGAGCCAGCGCATGCCGGGCCGCATGTCGTCGAGCGCCTCGGCCCAGCCACCCCGGCTCAACTGCGCGGTACGCGCCACCACATCGGCCTCGATGATCCGGCGCCGCCGCGGCCAGTACGGTAGCACCGTCTCCCGCCACACCCACTCCAGGGTGTCCGCCGTGCGCTGCGGCAGGTCGTCCCGGCGGAGCGGCGCGGGCAGCGGGCCCTTGCTGCCCAACGACACCAGCAGGTCGGCACGCGCCACGTGCGGCGGTGTCTCCCGCACCCGCGCGACTTCCTCCTCGAAGGTCTCCCCGGCGGGCGCACCTGGGTCAGGGTCCGGTGTCGGAGTGAGGAAGTCGGCGTTCCAGGTGGGGCCGAGCGCAGCGCGTATCAGTTTCTCCGTGACCGGGTCGGCCGCCTGGCGGGCACGGTAGGCGGGCTGATGCGCGTCGAGCCAAGCGCGCTCGCCGGGGTGTGCGGCGCTCCCCCGCTCCAGCACCTTGAGGCTCGCTATCGCCTCCGCGAGCGGCGACACCACGAACCGGCTGCCCGCCAACGTGTCGGCGTTGACCTGCCACCACCCCACGGCTCACTCCCCCGTCGATCCGTCTCCCGTCGCCGACCCGTTAGCCCACCATTGGGCCCGCCGCCGACCCGTCGGCGGACGGTCACCGGCCGGTCGCCCCGCCGCCGACCCACCGGCGACCTGTTAGCCCACCGCCGACCCGCCATTAGCCCACCGCCGACCCGCCGTTGGCCCGCCATCGACGCGCCCTTGGCCAGCCGGCGACCTGTTCCCCCACCGCTCACCTGTCCCCCTGACCCGCTGGCCTCTCACGCGCCGACGACCCGCCACCCCGTCGCGGCCTGCCGGCCCACCGGCCCGCCGTTCACCGTCAGCCCGTAGCTGACCCGTCAGCCCGCTGACCGTCACCCATGACCCGCCGCTGACTGACGCCCGGACACCGGGCGGTCCCGCAGCGAACTCGCCGTCAGCCAACGCCGTCCGCTCCCCGGCTCACCCCTGCCACGGCCCGCTATCCGCGAACGCCAACCATCAACCGCCAACCGCCAACCGCCAACCGCCAACCGCCCGGACCCGAACTTCAGCGGCGGACGTTTCGCTCTCCCGCGAAACAGTAACCGGCTGTTCCGATCCGCCCGAGACTCCCGGCCATGCGCACTTACCGCGAGCTGTTCCGGGCGCCCGAGTTCACCCCTCTCTTCCTTGCCAGCACCTTCCATGTGGCGGGGCACACGGTGAGCGGCCTGGCGCTGGGCACGCTCATCTATGCCGCCACCGGATCCCCGCTGCTGTCCTCCCTCGCCATGTTCGGTCCCTCGCTGGCGCAGCTCATCGGAGCGACGACGCTGCTGTCGGCCGCTGACCGGCTGCGGCCGCGTGCCGCGATGACCGCGCTGCCCCTGGCATTCGCGTTCGGTACCGCTGTCCAGGCCGTGCCAGGGCTGCCCGTCGCGGCGTCGTTCTCCGTACTGCTGGTCCTCGGCGTGCTGGCCTCGTTGGGGGGTGGAGTGCGCTATGGGCTCCTCAACGAGATCCTCTCCAAGGACGGCTACCTCCTCGGTCGTTCGGTGCTCAACATGTCCAACGGCGTCATGCAGATCTGCGGCTACGCACTTGGCGGTGTGCTTGTCGCTGTCCTCTCCCCGCGCGGCACGCTGCTGGCCGGTGCCGCGCTGTACTTGACGGGTGCCGGCGTTGCCCGGCTCGGACTGGGGCAGCGCCCGCCCCGCGCTACGGGCCGACCCTCCGTGGCTCAGACTTGGCGGACCAACTCCCTGCTGTGGTCGTCTCCTTCTCGTCGCTTCGTCTATCTGGGGCTGTGGGTGCCCAACGGTCTGGTGGTCGGTTGCGAGTCCCTCTTCGTGCCGTTCGCCCCACGGGAGGCCGGGCTCCTGTTCGCGTGCGCAGCGGTGGGCATGCTGGCCGGGGACACCACCGTCGGCCGCTTTGTGCCCCCTCACTGGCGGAAACGGCTGGCCGTACCGATGCTTGTGCTGCTGGCCTCCCCCTATCTCCTCTTCGTACTGCACCCTTCGCTGTCCTCTGCGGCGGGGCTGGTGGCGCTGGCTTCCATCGGTTTCGGGGCCAGCCTGCTGCTCCAAGAGCGGTTGATGGAGCTGACCCCGGAGGAGCTCAGCGGTCATGCGCTGGGGCTGCACGCGTCCGGGATGCTGGCCATGCAGGGTGTGGGCGCCGCGCTCGCGGGCGCCGTCGCGGAACGCACCTCCCCCGCCACTGCCATGACCGTGATCGCCGGGCTCTCCCTCATCGTGACTCTCAGCCTCGCCCCCGGCCTCCACCGTGGGGAGCGGCCGGGCCTCCGCTCCGAGAAGCGTCGGGGCCGCCTGCTCAGGCCAGCTCCCCGCCCACGCCCGAACGCCCCGCCGGAATCCCCACCAACCGCACCGTCACCCGTCGCCGGACGCTCTCTCCGAGCACAGCGACGACGGCATCGGTGATCGCGGATATCAGCCGGGCGGGCGCTTCCACGAGGTCCGGATGGTGGAAGAGCCCTTCTCGGGAGCGCAAGGTGACGATCGGCGACAGCTCGTCCGTCACCTTGCCGCCCACACCCCATCTCCCGCGCGGGACGCCGAAGATCTCGACGCCGACCAGCTCCCGGAACGACTCGGGATACACCGTCAGCGCCGCCTCCGTCAGCTCCTTGACGAACTGTCCGCTTACGGATGATTCCTCCCCATCCAGGGCTTCCTCGTGAATCTGCACCTCGAAGTGCGGCATGGCATCTCCCCGATCGGCAAGGTGAACAGCCGGATCGCTACTATCGCGATAGATTCACCTTTGACTGCAAAACATCTTTGGTAACAAAGCTAAGGGGAGGCCCGCCGCCATGTCAATGGACGGTCACAGAGAGAGACGGGAGAACGAGAAGGGACGCCTGGGGACAATGGAGCTGCAGGGAGTCAGGGGTCAGCAGGGGGAGCTGGCCGAGGACGACGCCATACGCGCACTCCTGCTGCTCATGCCGCGCATCGTCGGCCGGGTCAAACGCATCCCCGTACCCGAGGAACTGCAATCCCTCGCGCTGGCTCCGCGCCACCTGTCCCTGCTCTCGTACCTCCTCTTCGACGGCCCGATGACCGTCAACGATCTGGCCACCCGGCTGGAGGTCGCTCCCACCACGGTCAGCCTGCTGGTGGGCGAGCTGAGCCGGAAGGGCGTGCTGGAGCGGCAGGAGGACGAGAACGACCGGCGCCGCCGCATCGTGAGCATCACCGAGGCCCACCGCCCCACCATCTCGCGCTGGCTGGCCCGCGGCGCCGGCGCCTGGCGCCAGGTGCTGACCGAGCTCTCCCCCGCCGAGCGCGCCCTGATCGTCGCCACCCTGCGCGCATACGAGGACGCGATGGCCGAGGAGGACGGCGGCGACGAGGACTGACGCACCCGGCGCCGGCTCCCTGCCGGCCCAGGCCGACCCCGACCGACCCACGCCGGCCCACGCCGGAGCCGCTCCCGGAGCACCCCGAGCATCCGGAGCACCACGCACCACCGGCATCAGCGCCGGCACCGGCACCGGCACCGGCACCGGCACCGGCACCGGCACCGGCAAACCGAAACACAGCATGCACCCGGAAAGCCCGAGGGCCCGTACGGATCACCGGATCCGTACGGGCCCTCGGGGCGGTGTGGCTGTGGGGCGGCCGGCTCAGACCAGGCCGAGACCGCGGACCGCTTCGCGCTCGTCGGTCAACTCCTTGACGGAGGCGTCGATGCGGGTGCGGGAGAACTCGTTGATCTCCAGGCCCTGAACGATCTCGTACTTGCCGTCCTTCGTGGTCACCGGGAAGGAGGAGATGATGCCCTCCGGCACGCCGTAGGACCCGTCCGAGGGAATTCCCATGGAGGTCCAGTCGCCCTCGGGGGTGCCGTTGACCCAGGTGTGCACGTGGTCGATGGCGGCGTTCGCTGCGGAGGCGGCCGAGGAGGCGCCGCGCGCCTCGATGATGGCTGCACCGCGCTTGGCGACGGTCGGGATGAAGTCGTCGGCCAGCCACTTCTCGTCGCCGACGAGCTGCGCGGCGTTCTTGCCGGCGATCTCCGCGTGGAAGATGTCCGGGTACTGCGTGGCGGAGTGGTTACCCCAGATCGTCAGCTTCTTGATGTCGGCGACGGAGGAGCCGGTCTTCTTCGCGAGCTGGCTGAGCGCGCGGTTGTGGTCGAGGCGGGTCATGGCGGTGAACCGCTCGGCCGGTACGTCCGGCGCCGCCGACTGGGCGATCAGGGCGTTGGTGTTGGCCGGGTTGCCGACGACGAGGACCTTGATGTCGTCCGCCGCGTGGTCGTTGATGGCCTTGCCCTGCGGCTTGAAGATGCCCCCGTTGGCCTCCAGCAGGTCGCCGCGCTCCATGCCCTTGGTGCGGGGCCGGGCGCCGACGAGCAGTGCCACGTTGGCGCCGTCGAAGGCGACGTTCGGGTCGTCGGTGATGTCGATGCCCTGGAGCAGCGGGAAGGCACAGTCGTCCAGCTCCATGGCGGTGCCCTCGGCGGCCTTCAGCGCCGGGGTGATCTCCAGCAGGCGGAGCCTGACCGGTACGTCGGCGCCCAGCAGCTGGCCGGAGGCGATACGGAACAGCAGCGCGTAGCCGATCTGGCCTGCGGCGCCGGTGACGGTGACGTTGACGGGGCTGACGGGAGTGCGGGTCATGGCGTTCTCCGTAGTACCTGACGTGGCTGGCGGGTGGCCGGAAGTCTCTCTACGTCAAGAGACCCATCGGTCAGGCTATCCGACCCCGTGCCCGCCCTACCCCCGGGTCCGCTCACCGCGCCTTCTTCCCCGGAACGGTGCAGCCCTTGCCGCCCGCCGCCAGCGTCGCGCAGGCGCGCGCCTCGTTCTGCGTGCCTACGGAGACCATTGCGGTGTAGGCGTCGTTCGTCGTCCGCACCTTGTCGCTCTCCGCCTGGCCGCCCGGTCCGGTGATGCGCAGCGCGTCGTCCGTTCTGGCCCTGGTGATCCGGGCCCAGGACGCCTTGCAGACCTTGCTGTAGCGCACCTCGACGAAGCTGGTGCCGACCCACGCGGAGCTGCTGGTGCCCGCGTGCTTGCCGCCGCAGCCCATGTCCTCCGGGTCCTTGCCCGAACAGTCCTTGCCCGAACACTTCACCCCGGCGGGGAGCTTCGGTGAGCTCTTCCGGCTGGGGCTGGGCTCCGGTCCGGCGGAGTCGTCGTTGCCGCCACCGAGGTCGAAGAAGAGCACAGCGCCTGCTGCGACGACCAGAACGGCCACGAGGGACGCCAGCAGCACGGTGACCTTGCGACGGCCGCCTGAAGCCTTCGCCGTACGGTCGCTGTCGGAACCTGCGGGGGCCGGCGGTACGGGGACGCCATGCGGGGTTGCGCCGGTGCCCGGAGCAGCCGGGGTCTGCCCGGGGGCGCCCGGTGCACTTGCCACGCCCTGGCCGGCTGCTGTGCCGGGGTTGCCGGAGGTGGCGGTGCTGTCCGTGGTGGCACGGGCGGACGCTCCCCAGTCGGTGGAATCGGACTGGTGGCGTCGTTCGCGCAGGCTCGCACTGTTGCCCGCCGCACGGGAGGCGTCCTTGCTCCCCGCGCGGGAGGTGTCGTTGCCCGCCGCACGGATGGCGTCCTTGCGCAGAATGGCCGTCCCCACGTCCCCGTTCTCCGGGGCGTCTTGGTGCGGTGTGCCGCTCTGTGGGGGCACGCCACCGTCGGGCATGCGGGCATCGGGCACACGGGCATCGGGTGCGCCGGGCTCGGGTACGCCATCAACGGGCGCGCCGCCGACGGGCGTGCCCCCATCGGGTGCGGCACCATCCGGCGCGCTCTTGCTCTTGCGCCGTCTGCGCCCCTTCTCGCGAGCCTCCCCGGACTCGTTCAGCGCGGCCCGCGCCTGGGCGATCTGAATGGCCTCCAGAGTGGTGTCGTGCCGCATCTCGCTACGGCTCCACGCCCGTTCGGCCAGCTCCCACATCGTGCCGAGGTGGCGCACATCGGTACCGGTCACCTCGGCGAGCGCCTGGGTCGCACCGCGCGGTGGCAACAGGCGGCCGTTCAGATAGCGCTCCCAGGACGACTTGCTGTATCCGGTCCGGTCGGCGATGGTGGCGACGCTCAGCCCGCTGCGGTCGACGAGCCGCCGTAGCTGGCTCGCGAACTCCCGGATCTGCGGGTCCAGATCCTCCGGTAGCGACCTCCAACGAGGCATTGCCTCCCCCTTGTCCGCGAGTGCGCTCTCAGTTTTTTCCTTCCCCCGTGTCGCGCCACGGCCCCGGGTGCTCGTCCGCGCAAACGCCCCCTAGTGTGCCAGCCCGTCCGGACGCCAACCGTTACGTCCCCCATGTAACCGCCCGTCACATCGCAGCCATGCGGCCCGTCGCGTCGCCCGAGCCCGCAACGCAGCCCATCCGCACCGGCTCCTCGCTCGTGCAGCGCGCCCCATGGCAGCCGACGACATCGGGCCCCGTCGGCGCGGGGGCGACCGTGGGCCACAGCAGCAGCGTCAGCGCGCATGTCCCGGCGGACACGGCAGCCGCCGGCACCCCGAGCAGCGACGAGCGCAGCCCCACGCGGCGGGTGGGTGGTTCTGCGTCGGTGCCTGTGCTGCTGCTGGTGTACGGGCCGTACCGGGCGTGCCGGTACGGCCGGCCCGCCCCGGGAAGGGCGGGCCGCCGTCACTTTTCGCAGCACTGTCGCAACGGCGCAGCAGTAGAACGTCAGCGGCGCCGCAACGGCGCGACAGTGGAGCTCAGCGCATGCAAATGCGCAGGTCAGCGCACGGTGAAGTGCACAATGGTGTCCAGGAGCGGCACCGAGATCCACGGCCTGGGCTGCGCCATCATGGCCAACAGCACGATGGCGAGGCCGAGTACGCCATAGGTGATCATGTCGGTGAAGCGCGAGCGCACCGCCAGCATGCCGACCGAGGGCTTCCACCAGCGCAGCACGGCGCCGCCCAGCAGCGACAGGCCCACGATGATGGTGCCGGCCCGGAACTCGACGACCGTCACCAGCAGGCCCAGCAGCACTCCGGCGCACACGGCCAGCAGCGGCCACTGCCGGTACGGGGCCGGACGGTGCCCTCCTATGGCGCGTCCGCCGCCCTCGGGCCGCGCGGTGTCCCGGGTGAGAACCGGGAAGCGCCGCGACGCCTTGCGCGGTGGGGGTGTCTCCTGGGCCGCTTCCTGCGCAGCCGTCGCGGAGTCCCCATTCACGTCGCCACCTCCGTCTCCGTCACCGCCCTTGGCACCGTTCCGGTTGCCGGCGCCGCTGTCCGGGACGGTCCGGTCACCCTCGTCCATGACGGCAGTCCCCCTGACCGCGCTCAGTGGGCCGCCGCCTCGGCTGCCTCCACCACGTTCACCAGCAACTGCGCCCGGGTCATCGGCCCGACGCCGCCCGGGTTGGGCGAGATCCAGCCCGCGACCTCCGCCACGCCCGGGTGCACATCGCCCACGATCTTGCCGGTCTCGTCCCGGCTGACGCCCACGTCCAGCACTGCGGCGCCCGGACGTACGTCCTCCGGCTTGATCAGGTGCGGCACCCCGGCAGCCGCGACGACGATGTCCGCCTGCCGCAGCACCCCCGGCAGATCACGCGTGCCGGTGTGGCACTGCGTGACCGTCGCGTTCTCACTGCGCCGGGTCAGCAGCAGCGGCAGCGGACGGCCCGCGGTCACGCCGCGTCCGACCACCGCCACATGTGCGCCGTTCAGTTCGACGCCGTAGCGGCGCAGCAGTACGACCATGCCCTGCGGGGTGCACGGCAGCGGTGCGGGCTTGTTGAGGACCAGGCGGCCCAGGTTGGTCGGGTGGAGCCCGTCGGCGTCCTTGGCCGGGTCCATCAGCTCCAGCACCCGGTTGACGTCGATGCCCTTCGGGAGCGGCAGCTGGACGATGTAGCCGGTGCAGGCCGGGTCCTCGTTCAGCTCGCGGACGACCGCCTCGATCTCCTCCTGCGTCGCCGTGGCGGGCAGCTCCCGCTGGATGGAGTTGATACCGATCTGCTGGCTGTCGCGGTGCTTGCCGGCGACGTACTTCTGGGAGCCGACGTCCTCGCCGACGAGCAGTGTGCCCAGGCCGGGCGTGATGCCCTTCGCCTTGAGCGCCTCGACTCGCGCGGTGAGGTCGGACTTGATCGCGGCGGCGGTGGCCTTGCCATCGAGAATCTGGGCGGTCATACGCCCATCCTCGCGGATCGGGGCCCTTGCTCTCCACTCAGGTCCGTTCAGGTCCGCCCAGCCGGCCCTCGTTGCTGCGGGGCGCTGCCGCGCGGCACTGCCCCGGGCGCTGCCGCGCGGTGTGCGGCACGGTGCTGCTGTGCGATCCGCCCAGCCTGCTGTGCGAGCCCGTGTCACCCGCGTGGCGTCGCCTTGGCAACGGGACGGCAAAGGTCGGTTCATGTGCCTCTCTGCTACCCCTACGCTCCGTTGTGCACAGGGACGGAGAGTCAGTACCGTGCCGGGCGTGTTCAGCGTGATCATCGTCCCGGACGGGTGCCGGGGACCCGAGGAGCAGTACCGGCTGGAGCCGGGCCACACGCTGCGCTTCGGCCGCACGGCACCGGCAGGCAACGGCCTGACCATCTCCCACCCCGCCGTCGCATGTGCGGCCGGGGAGATCACGGCGACCGGTGCCTTCTGGATACTGACCAACTTCAGCAGCGACCAGACCTACATCGTCGAGAATCCCGAGGGCGCGGGAGAGCACATCAGGGTCGCGCCCGGGCGGGCCGACGCGCCGGTCCCCTTCGAGTTCGCACGCGTACGCCTGTGCGCCGGTGAGTCCAGACCCGGCTGCGGCTTCGACGTACTGGCGCCGCGCCATGACTACCTCGCGCCGAGCGGCTCGCCGGCCGGTGGGGCACTCGTCGACGGGTCCGGTGCGGACGGGGCCGCCGTCGAGGGAACGCTCGCCGACGGGGCGCGCGGGGCGGAGGACTGGAGCTTCGACCCGTTCCCGCGGCCCTACCCCCTCGACCACACCTGTCACTACTTCCTCGTCCTGACAGCGCTGTGCGAGGCGAGTCTGCGCACCGGCGACGCGGCGGCGGCCCCCGTCCCGGGCGTCGCGGAGCTGACGGAGAGGCTCCACCCCGTATGGCCCGACGCCACTCCGGCTGCCGTCGCCTGGAACATCGACTATTTGCGGGTGAAGCTGCGGCTGCGCACACCGGACGATCGGGACAAGGTGCGGGAAGCCCTGGTGCGGTTCGCGCTCCGGTTCGACCTCGTGCAGGAGGAGCATCTCGCCGTGCTGGAGGGCCAGTTGGTGTGAGGGGGTGCGCAACAGCTGGGCCGGAACGGGAGCGCAGGAGGCGCTGACCTGGCATTGCGAGTTCGCCACAGCCGGGAAACTTGGCTGGACAGGCCGACAGTCGGACCATCACCATTGGTGAACGGCGTCGGGCAGTGCAGGAGGGCCGACGGTGCGGCGCCGTACCGGGGGAAGCGACATTGCTGAGGGCAGGCCGTGATTCTCCGGAGTCACTCGGCCCCCGTCCGCTCCTCAACACCGTCGGAGGAAACAGCCCGTGAGCTACCCCCCGCCCCCCGGGCAGAACCCGAACAACCCTTACTCCACACCCCAGCACGGCGCTCCCGGGGCCCCTTACGGCTATCCGCAGCAGGGCGCAGGACAGCCCGGCTACGGCGGCTACCCGGGCGGGATGCCGGCCTATCCGGCGGGGCCGATGCAGCCGGTGGTGAAGATGCCGGGCCAGGTCATCACCGCGCGTGTGTTCCTGTTCTTCGCCGGGGCGCTGTGGACGATCACCGCATTCCTGACATTGCTAGCCCTCTCGGCGGGCGGCGCTGTGGCCCTGCCCGGTGGGCTGGGTCCCGGGGCGGGTTCCGCGCTGGGCATCATGCTGTTGCTCTTCCTGCTGTACGCAGGCATGGCAGCCCTGCACATAGTGCCTGCGTGCCTGTTCGGCAAGGGCCGTTCCAATACGCGCATCACCGCCGTCATCGCCGGCTCGCTGAACAGCCTGGTGCCCATCATCGGCTTCATCGCCTTCCTGTCCGCCGACACCTCCGACAGCGCCGCGGCCGCCGGGGCTGCCTTCTTCTACCTCCTGTACCTGGCGATCACCGCGCTGACCATCGTCTTCTGCTCGGCGAGCGCGGCCAGTCAGTGGTTCAACCGGCCGCAGCATTGACCGACAGCCCGGGCGTGAACAGAGCAGGAAACGGGCCCCTCACGGTTCATGTGAGGGGCCCGTTCCTGTGCCGTACCGGCGTGGCGCAGCGCTCAGTGGAAGAAGTGCCGTGTCCCCGTGAGGTACATCGTCACGCCCGCCTTGGTGGCGGCCTCGACGGTCAGCTCGTCGCGGACCGAGCCGCCCGGCTGGACGACGGCGCGCACGCCCGCCTCGGCCAGTACCTCCAGGCCGTCGGGGAAGGGGAAGAACGCGTCGGACGCCGCGTACGACCCGCGCGCCCGCTCCGCACCGGCGCGCTGGACCGCGAGACGGGCCGAGTCGACGCGGTTGACCTGGCCCATGCCGACGCCCACGGTCGCACGGTCCTTGCCGAGCAGGATCGCGTTGGACTTCACCGCGCGGCAGGCCCGCCAGGCGAAGGCCAGTTCGGCCAGCTCGTCGGCGGAGAGCGGCTCCCCGGCGGCCAGGGTCCAGTTCGCCGGATCGTCGCCTGCCGCCTGGAAGGCGTCCTTGACCTGGGCGAGACCGCCGCCGTCGATGGGACGGAACTCGGCTGGCGTGGTCGGCGCCTCGGGGCAGCGCAGCACGCGGATGTTCTTCTTGCGGGAGAGGGCCTCCAGCGCCCCGTCCTCGTACTCGGGAGCGACGATGACCTCGGTGAAGATCTCCGCGACCTGCTCGGCCATCGCCAGGGACACCGGCCGGTTCACGGCGATCACGCCGCCGTACGCGGACTGCGGGTCACAGGCGTGTGCCTTCCGGTGTGCCTCGGCGACGTCCGCGCCGACCGCGACACCGCAGGGGTTGGTGTGCTTGATCACGGCGACGCACGGCTCGATGTGGTCGTAGGCGGCACGGCGCGCGGCATCGGTGTCGACGTAGTTGTTGTACGACATCTCCTTGCCGTGCAGCTGCTCGGCCTCGGCCAGACCACCGCAGCCTCCCGTGTAGAGGGCTGCGGGCTGGTGCGGGTTCTCGCCGTACCGCAGCACGCTCTTGCGCTCGTAGGTGACGCCGAGGAAGGAGGCGAACTGGGACGAGGCGGCCTCTTCCTTGGCCTCGGCCTCGGCCTCGGCAGCCCCGGCCCCGCCGGCGTTCTCCGCGTACGTGGCGAACCAGCCGGCCACTGCCACGTCGTACGAGGCCGTGTGCTGGAACGCCTCGCCTGCCAGCCGCTTGCGCGCCGCCAGGTCGAAACCGCCCTCCTCGACCGCCTTGAGAACCTCGCCGTAGCGGTCCGGGTTGACGACAACCGCCACGGACGGGTGGTTCTTGGCGGCAGCACGCACCATCGAGGGGCCGCCGATGTCGATCTGCTCCACGCACTCGTCGTCGGAGGCACCGGAGTCGACGGTCTCCGCGAACGGGTAGAGATTGACGACGACCAGCTCGAACGGCTCGACGCCGAGCTCACCCAGTTGTTCGCGGTGCGCCTCCAGTCGCTGGTCGGCGAGGATGCCCGCGTGCACGCGCGGGTGCAGCGTCTTGACCCGCCCGTCCAGGCACTCGGGGAAGCCGGTCAGCTCTTCGACGGGGGTGACCGGAACCCCGGCGTCCGCGATCCGCTTCGCCGTCGAACCGGTCGAGACGAGCTGCACCCCGGCGGCGTGCAGCCCCCGCGCCAGTTCCTTGAGCCCTGTCTTGTCGAACACACTGACCAGCGCGCGGCGGATCGGCCGCTTGGCGCCCAGCGCAGCACTCTCACTCATGACCCAGTCGTACCCTTCTCATGTTCGGCCCTTCGAGGGCGTAGCCGTGGCGGGCGATGCGCACCACGACCTCGACGAGCAGCAGTCGCTCGACTTCCTTGATCCGCTCATGCAGAGCGGACTCGTCGTCCTCGTCCAGGACCTCGACGGCGCGCTGTGCGATGACGGGTCCGGTGTCGACGCCGTCGTCGACGAAGTGGACGGTGCACCCGGTCACCTTCGCGCCGTACGCGAGCGCGTCACGTACGCCGTGGGCGCCGGGAAAACTGGGGAGCAGTGCGGGGTGGGTGTTGAGGAACCGCCCGCCGAAACGCGCCAGGAAGCGACTGCCGACCACCTTCATGAAACCCGCGGAGACCACCAGATCCGGCGCATATGCCGCGGCGGCCTCGGCGAGCGCGGCATCCCACTCCTCGCGGCTGTCGTAGTCCTTGACCCGGCACACGAACGTCGGGATCCCGGCCCGCTCGGCACGTGCCAGCCCCTCGATGCCGCTCCGGTCGGCCCCGACGGCGGTGATCTCGTACGGGGTGTCGACGGCGGGGTCGGCCGCGGCGTCGATCAGCGCCTGCAGGTTCGTACCGGAACCGGACACCAGGACGACGAGACGCACGGGGGCGACGGGACGGAAGGACTGCGCGTCCACGACGGGGCTCTCTCTCGCAGGGAGACGGAAGTGTGTGGTCGTACAAGTACGTGGACCCGATGATTCCGGGGAACTCTACGAAGCGTCCGACCGTCGGCAACGATACCGGCACTCGGAACGGCCCCCACGGGACGGGGGCGCATGCGGAAGGTAGCGTCAGGGACACGGTCTCCTTGGGTTCCCGCGGGGGCTCGGGGGCCGTAGGGCCGTGGAAGCGACGCGGAAGCGACGAGGAAGACACACACCAGATGACCGACCGACGCCGCCGTGCGGCCGCATCCGACAGCACCTCCCGCGAGGACAACCCCTTCGCGCCACCGCCGGAGGGGCAGCCGGACCAGCCGTGGGAGCCGCGGATGCCCGGGGCATCGGGATCGTCCGGTCCGTCCGGATCCTCCGGCCCAGGAGCCCGGGGCGGAGCCGACGGGGACGGCGACGGTTCGGGAAGCGGGAGCGGGAGCGGCAACGGGTCGGGCGAGGGGGAAGGCGCTGATTCCGGTTCCTCGGACGGAGAGCAGCAGCCGTCGGCCTGGGGCAGCCAGTGGAGCAGCCGGCAACCGGGGCGGCAGGGCGGCGGATTCGGTGGCGGACCGGGAGACGCCGGCGGCGGCAACGGAGGTGGCGGTCCAGGTGGCGGAGGCCAGCGGCCCGGTGGTCCGGGTGGCCCCGGCGGTCCGGGTGGAATGGGCGGTCCGGCCGGTCCCGGTGGCACCCGTGGCATGCGTTGGGACCCCACCGACCCTCTCCAACGGCACGCCCGCTACTCGCTCCACGCCGGTATCTGGGGCCTTTTCTTCGCCCTGTTGAGCGTGCCGCAGGTCGCCCTGCTGCTGGGGGCGCTCTCGATGTACTGGGGCATCAGCGCGCTGCGCGGCAAGTTGCCCAAGTCCGCGAGGGAGAAGCCGGGCAAAGGCGGCAAACGCGGACGCCGTGGAGTGGGCGCGACCGCAGAGGACGTGGCGGGTACGTCCCGCAGCACGGAGCCGGACGAGGCGGGTGCCGGTGCGGGCGGTGCCGGTGGCGGCGCGGGTGGTCGGCCGCCGATCCCCATCGCCGTGACCCCGGCGCAGGCGGACAAGGCCAAGCGGACAGCGGCGGTAAGCGGCCTGGTCACCGCGAGCCTGACGCTGGCGATCGTGGCCGCGACGTTCGCCTTCCAATTCGTGTACAGCGACTTCTTCGCCTGCCAGAACGACGCGCTCACCCAGTCCTCCCGCGACGAGTGCAAGCGGCACCTGCCCGAGGAACTGCGGCCGTTCCTGGAGGACCGCTGACCTCCGCTCGCTTCTCGCTGTTGCACAGCTAGGTGCTGGCACCGGAGGGGTCGGGCTCCGGCTCGGAATCGGGTACGGATCCGGGGGCGGGGCCGGATCCGGGGAGGGGCCCGGGGACGGGGTCGGCCCCGGGAAAAGGTCCGGCCCCGGGGATAGGTCCGGCCCCGGGAACAGATCCCGCTCCGGGAACGGGTCCAGATTCAGGGGCAGGTCCGGAGCCGGGGGCAGGTTCGGAACCAGGGGCAGGTCCGGAGTCCGGGGCGGGGGCGGCTTCCGGTCCACGTACGGGTCGGGGTCCGGGTGCGGGTGCGGGGTCCCGCAAGTCCGGCTCGGATCGTTCGAAGTACTCGCAGTGCGCGTGCTCTCTCGGGTCGCCGGGTTCGAAGTCGGGCATCAGCCCCCCGGAGGCGGCCTTCATCGCGGACCAGCGCTCGCGGCGGGCCTCGTCCGTGTGCCAGGCGGCGTCCGGACCGTGTCCCCGGGCAGCAAGCGCCGCCGTCTCAGCCGCCTGTTGCGCGGCGGCTGCCGCCCGGCGCGCGCTGTACCGCGTCCACCACCGCACCCACAGCCCGGTCGGCAGGCCGACGACGATCACCCAGCCGCACGCCGCACCACCTGTCTGCCACCAGTAAGGGCCCAGATGCGCGAGGGCTCGGTTGCCGAGCGGGCCGCTCGCGCATGCCGCCAGCAGCGCCAGGACGGTGCCGGACAGGACCGCGGCAAGGGGCACGGCCACGACGACGGCCCGCCAGCCGGTGGTCTCACGGGGAGCCCTTCGCGGCGCGGTGCCGACCGCCACATGGGAGCGGCCGACCCACCAGCCGCACATCAGACCGCCCAGCAGCGGGACGGCGCCCGCCAGACACCACTCCACAAAGCTGCCTGTCCCCTCTTCCGGAACGGCGGACAACAGCGGGAACGGTGGCAACTCGGGCGGCCCTGTCGTCGCGATCGGGCCGGCGACACTGTCGGCACCCAGCGTGAAGCCGGGCCCCAGGCCGTACGACGTCGCCCACAGCACCCCGTTGGGCAGCAGCGCGACTGTGAGCAACAGCACTGCGAACTGTCCGGAGAGGTCGTCGGTGAGCTGCGAAAAGGCACCGAAAACGGACTGTACGTTCCAGACGAGGGCGCCCCCGAGCAGCGCCGCGCCTCCGGCGCACACCACCACTGTGGCCGCGCAACCGGCCTGTACGGCGACCACCGCACGCTCCCCGGTGATGTGCCGCAGGAGTCGCTGCATCCGCACCCGGAGGGCTTCCGGCAGCCGGCGGGAGAGCGCCTGCCAGGCCGTCGCGACAGAGGGGCCCTGCGCGAAGTAGGCCGTGCACAGGCCGGTCACCACGACGACGAACAGGGGCAGCCGGCAGACGGTGCTGACGGGTTCCGCCTCGATCGGACTGCCGGACACGTAGGCGACCGCGGCGGCGGTGACGAGGAGATAGCCCCCCGAGACCCAGCCCGCGACGGCGAGCGCCCCGTACTCGTCGCCGCCGTCACCGGCCGATAGCCGTGCGTCCAGCCCCTCACGCGTGGCACGCCACAGCAGCCACGCGGGTACCGCCGTCAGCAGCAACGGCGTCACCCCCACGGGTACGGGCAGGCCGGACAGCGTTTCGTGCCGTACGAGATGCGCCCCGTGCGCCAGCAACCACAGGTCGGCCGCCGTACGCAGGGCTCCGTCGGCCCCGCTGTCGGGGAACGGCGAGACGGTCCATAGCAGCAGGACGACGACGGCGAACGCGCCGAGCCCGAGCCCGGCGGCCACGGCGCCGCCCAGCAACCAGCCGCTGGTGAGGGGCAGGGGGCGGGGGTGGCCACGGCCCGAGGACAACGAGGGACCGCGGTGCGTCACTTGGCTCACAGCGCCATGCTGCCAAGAACACCCGTTTTGCCCTAGTAGCAGGCATTTTGTCGCTGTGTCGCACAAGCTATGGGTTATGCATCCTTCTTCCGCCTCTGCCGATGCGGCCGCGAATACGGCGAAGCGCCGCTCCCCAGGAGCACCTGACGCTCCCCCCACCGAGGCGGCCTCCGCTGCTGCCGCCGCCCCTGCGGCGAAGGCACCGGCAGAGAGCGCGACAGGGAAGAAGAGCGCGAAGAAGGGAGCGCGGGGGAAGAAGGGAAAGCCGTCACCGCACGGGAGGCAGGGGAGACAAGGGACGCAGGGAAAGAAGGGGGCATCGGGGGCGCAGGGGAAGCAAAGGAAGCAGGGGAAACGCTCCGCCGCGAACCGGGCGAAGGACCACACCGATTCACCGCCCTCTCACCCGCCGAAGAAGCAGGCCGCCACCGCGGCGAAGCAGTCGTCTCACGAGGCGGCCACGCCAGCCCTGGCGGAACCGACGGAGCCGGTGGAGCGGGTGGAGCAGGGCACCCTCGAAGAGCCCGGGCCGACCGGGAAAGCTGGGGCGACCGGGGAGCTGGGGCCGAGAGAGGCACCGGAGGCGTCAGAGGCACCGAAGTCACCAGAGGTACAACCGGGCCAAGCGGTTCCAGCGGACTCCGAGGCGTCAGAGGCACCGGACACACCAGCAGCACCACCCGCACCAGCGGAACCGGACACGCAGACGGCACCGACTGCGCAGATGGCACCGGACGAACAGGCAGCACCGGACGAAGAGGCAGCACCGAACGCGCCATCGGCATCAGACACACAGGTAGCAGCAGACACCCAAGCCTCTACGGACCCACAAAAGGCACCGAACGAACACGGGCCACCGGACACACAGGCCCCACCGGACGCACAGGAGGCAACACCCACCGCACCCCCAGCTCCCCTGGCGCGAGAAGCACCCCTGGCACCGAGAGAGACCGAGCCCGAGGTGTCGGACGAGTGGGGCGGTGACAGCCGGACGCCCCTCCCACCGACGCCGCGGAGCGAGCCGCGACCGGATGTCGTCTCGACTCCGCGGAGTGAGCCGCGACCGGATGCGGTCTCGCCGCCGCGGGTGTCGGCGCCGGCGCCGCGGAGCGAGCCGGAGCCACGGGTCGAGCCGGAGCCGCGGGTCGAGGTGGTGACGACGGTGCCCGGCCCGGTGGCGGAGTTCGTACGGTCGGCCAGGCAGCCCCAGGAGTTGCCGGACGATCCGGTTGGGGCGTTCGACGAGCTGTATCTGTGGCAGGCACGGGCGCTGACCCGGCAGGCGTTCCTGCTGTGCGGGCATCGCCGGGTAGCCGAACGGGCCGTGCGCTGGGCGTTCCACCAGGCGTGGCAGCACTGGCCGAAGGTGCTGGCAGCGGGCGATCCGACGCGCACGGTGCGGGCGAAGACGTACGACTACGCCCTCTCCCCCTGGCACCGGTTCCATCCGGGGCGCCGCACGCCCCGGGCGTATCCGGGACCCCCGGCGGACCGGGCGGTGCTGGCTGCGTTTCTGGGGCTGCCGCGCAGCTACCGTGCCGCGCTGCTGCTGCACTACGGGCTCGGACTGACGCTGCCCGAGACGGCTGCCGAGGTCGAGTGCAGCACGGAGGCGGCGGCCGGACGGGTCACGCACGGCCGGGCGGCGCTCGAAGGGGACTGGCCGCTGCTGGCACAGACGCCGCGGCGGCAGCGCGGCGCCGTTCTGGCGCGCACGCTGCGCGAGCTGGCCGCCGCGCAGCCGGTACGCCCTCTGCCGCCCCGGCTGGTACGGCACGACAGTCTCCGTACGACGCGGCTGTGGACCCGCGCCTCGATCGGTCTGACGGCGGCGGTGACGGCGGCGACGGCGTTCACCCTGCTGACGACGGAGACCGGTAGCGGCCCGGCGGAGAAGCCCGTCGTCCGTACACCGCCACGGACGTTCGCGCCGGTGACGCTCCCGGCCGGACCGGGCGCGGGCGCGGGCACGGGCCTGGGGGCGGAAGCGGGGGCGGGCACGGGCATCACTCGTACGAGTGATGTGCACAAGGCCGGACGCGCTCATCAGGGGCCGGCCGGCGGGGCCGGTCACGCCTACCTCCCGCAGCTCCGCTCCACCAACGAGCGCGTGCACCCGCATGAGGCCCGGCAGCAGGACGCCGACGGAGCCGGGAGCGCCGCCGTGCCGGAGCCGAACAGCTGACGGGCCCGCACCTTCCGAAGGTGCGGGCCCGTCGAGCAGTCGGTCGAGCGCCCAGCCGACCGATCAGTTGCGCAATCAGGCGCTGAGGCGCTCCCGCGCGAGCCGCGCGGTCTCGGACGGGGTCTTGCCGACCTTCACGCCCGCGGCCTCGAGGGCCTCCTGCTTCGCCTGCGCGGTGCCGGAGGAGCCGGAGACGATGGCGCCCGCGTGGCCCATGGTCTTGCCCTCCGGGGCGGTGAAGCCCGCGACGTAACCGACGACCGGCTTGGTCACGTTCTCCTTGATGAAGTCGGCCGCGCGCTCCTCCGCGTCACCGCCGATCTCACCGATCATGACGATCAGGTCGGTGTCCGGGTCGGCCTCGAACGCCTTGAGGGCGTCGATGTGGGTGGTGCCGATGACCGGGTCACCGCCGATGCCGACGCACGTCGAGAAGCCGATGTCCCGCAGCTCGTACATCATCTGGTACGTCAGCGTGCCCGACTTGGAGACCAGGCCGATGCGGCCGGGCTTGGTGATGTCGGCCGGGATGATGCCGGCGTTGGACTGGCCGGGGGTGATCAGACCCGGGCAGTTCGGGCCGACGATCCGTGTGTTGTTGCCCTTCTGGGTGGCGTAGTCCCAGAAGTAGGCGGTGTCGTGGACGGCGATGCCCTCGGTGATCACGACGGCGAGGCCGATGCCCGCGTCGATCGCCTCGATGACGGCGTCCTTGGTGAACTTCGGCGGGACGAAGATCACGGTGACGTCGGCGCCGGTGGCCTCCATGGCCTCCTTGACGCCGCCGAAGACGGGCACCTCGGTGCCGTCGAAGTCAACGGTCGTGCCCGCCTTGCGGGGGTTCACACCGCCGACGATGTTGGTGCCGGAGGCCAGCATCCGCTTGGTGTGCTTCTGGCCCTCCGAGCCGGTCATCCCCTGGACGATGACCTTGCTCTCCTTGGTGAGGAAGATAGCCATGGTGTGTCGGTGTCCTCGTTCGGTCTCGTCCGGGCTTACTTGGCGGCCAGCTCGGCGGCCTTGTCGGCCGCGCCGTCCATGGTGTCCACCTGCTGCACGAGCGGGTGCGCTGCGTCGGTCAGGATCTTGCGGCCCAGCTCGGCGTTGTTGCCGTCGAGGCGGACGACCAGCGGCTTGTTGACGTCCTCGCCCTTGGACTTGAGCAGCTCCAGCGCCTGCACGATGCCGTTGGCGACCGCGTCGCAGGCGGTGATGCCGCCGAAGACGTTCACGAAGACCGACTTGACGTCGGGGTCACCGAGGATGATCTCCAGGCCGTTGGCCATCACCTCGGCGGAGGCGCCGCCGCCGATGTCGAGGAAGTTGGCGGGCTTGACGTTGTTGTGCGCCTCGCCTGCGTACGCGACGACGTCGAGGGTGGACATGACCAGGCCCGCGCCGTTGCCGATGATGCCGACCTGGCCGTCCAGCTTCACGTAGTTGAGGTTCTTGGCCTTGGCCGCGGCCTCCAGCGGGTTGGCCGCCGCCTTGTCCTCCAGCGCCTCGTGCTCGGGCTGCCGGAAGTCGGCGTTGGCGTCCAGCGACACCTTGCCGTCCAGCGCGATGACCTTGCCGTCGGCGGTCTTGACCAGCGGGTTGACCTCGACGAGGAGGGCGTCCTCCTTGACGAACACATCCCACAGCTTGACCAGCACATTGCTGATCTGGTCGACCAGCTCGGCCGGGAACTTCGCGGCCTCGGCGATCTCGCGGGCCTTCGCCTCGGTCACACCCTCGATGGCGTCCACCGGGATCTTGGCCAGCGCCTCGGGCTTGGTGGCCGCGACCTCCTCGATCTCCACGCCGCCCTCGACGGAGGCCATGGCCAGGAAGGTGCGGTTGGTGCGGTCGAGGAGGAAGGAGACGTAGTACTCCTCCTGGATGTCCGCGGTCTGGGCGAGCATCACCTTGTGGACCGTGTGGCCCTTGATGTCCATGCCCAGGATCTGGCCGGCCTTCTCCACCGCGTCCGCCGGGTCGGAGGCCAGCTTGACGCCACCGGCCTTGCCGCGGCCGCCGGTCTTGACCTGCGCCTTGACGACCGCCCGGCCGCCGAGCCGCTCGGTCACCTCGCGCGCCGCCTCGGGCGTCTCGATGACTTCACCGGCCAGCACCGGTACGTCATGCTTGGCGAAGATGTCCCTCGCCTGGTACTCGAACAGGTCCACGCGCGTCCGTCCCCTTAATCAGTGGTCTCGCGGTCGTTGTCAGCGTGGGCGTGCCGCAGGGCCGCGGCGTCCACGGGTCGCGCGGCATGTCCGCCTTGCAGGTTAGCCCTGCGTGCGTGCGCTGCCTAAATCGCACCTCACACATAGGCGGTGACAACGGTCACAGCGCGAACGGCAAGCATGTGCGGGTCCCGGGGCCCCGGCGCCCTCCCTTGTGCTGGGGAGGGGCTGCCACTGCTCGGCGTCCGCAGACTGCGGGCACATCGTGGCCTCCCCGCGCCCCTTCGGGGCACGTCCCGGGCGGGCCACATCCTGCGCTTGCCGGGCACGGCTCAGTCCGGAATCGGCAGGGGGCGCTTTTCGATCGCCGCCGCCATCACCTCCGGGAAGTGGTCGGGAGTGCAGGCGAACGCGGGAGCACCCAGCGCCCCGAGGGCGGCTGCGTGGTCGCGGTCGTAGGAGGGCGCGCCCTCGTCGGACAGGGCGAGGAGGGTGACGAACTGAACACCGGCGGCCTTCATGGCGGCGACCCGCTTCAGCATCTCCTGCCGTATCCCGCCCTCGTACAGGTCGCTGATCAGTACGACGACCGTCTCGGCCGGGCGGCTGATCCGGGACTGGCAGTAGGCGAGCGCACGGTTGATGTCGGTGCCCCCGCCCAGCTGCGTACCGAAGAGCACGTCGACGGGGTCGTCCAGGTCGTCCGTCAGGTCCACCACGCTGGTGTCGAAGACGACGAGCCGGGTGTTCAGCGTCCGCATCGACGCCAGCACCGCGCCGAAGACGGAGGCGTAGACGACGGAGGACGCCATCGAGCCGGACTGGTCGATACAGAGGATGACGTCCTTCTTGACGGCCTGCGCCGCCCGCCCGTAGCCGATCAGCCGCTCGGGAACGATCGTGCCGTGCTCGGGCAGATAGTTCTTGAGGTTGGCGCGGATGGTGCGGTCCCAGTCGATGTCGCGGTGCCGAGGCCGGTTGACCTTCGCCGAGCGGTCGAGCGCGCCGGTGAGGGTCGAACGGGTCCGGGAGGCGAGCCGCTTCTCCAGCTCCGCGACGACCTTGCGCACCACAGCCCGTGCGGTCTCCCTGCTGGTCTCCGGCATCGCCTTGTTGAGCGACAGCAGCGTGCCGACCAGGTGCACGTCCGGCTCGACGGCCTCCAGCATCTCCGGCTCCAGCAGCAGCGCTGAGAGCCCGAGCCGGTCGATGGCGTCGCGCTGCATGACCTGCACCACGGAGCTGGGGAAGTAGGTACGGATGTCCCCCAGCCAGCGCGACACATGCGGGGCCGAGGCGCCGAGCCCGCCCGAGGCGCCGCCGCCGCTGCCGCCACCGCCCGGTCCGCTGCCTGGGCCACTGCCGCCCGGCCCGCCGCCTCCGCCGTAGACCGCTTCCAGGGTGCGGTCCATGCCGCTGTCGGTGGCGCCCAGCACGCAGCCGGTGCCGTCCGCCGCGCCGCCGCCCAGCACCAGCCGCCAGCGCCGCAACCGCTCGGCCTCCTCGGCGCCGGTGGCCTCGGCGCCGGTGGCCGCCGTATCTTCCGCCTGGACCGTCATATGCGTACCTCCTCCCTCTCGCCGCTCTCGTCTCTCGCTGCGCTGCTGTCTCCCTCGTGGGCACCGCCCAGCAGCAGCCGCACCGTCTCCAGCACGGCATCGGCCCGCGCCGCATCCAGTCCGGCCCCGAACCCGGGCAGCCCCTCCGCGGCCCCGTCCGCCCGCCGGCCACCGTCGCCCACCGGGCCGCGCCGTATCAGCTCACCGAGGGTGCGGCGCACTCCCGCCTCGTACTCCGCGAACGTCCGCCGCAGCAGCGGCAGCACATCCGTGAACGCGTCGCCGGGGACGCCCGTCAGCCAGCGGTCGACGAGCGCGAGCAGCCGTTCGTCGTGGACCAGCAGCATTCCGCCGCCCGAGAGAAAGCCCTCGACCCACGCCGCGGCCTCCGCGGGCGGCGTACCCGGGGACAGCGCCAGGCTCATCAGCCGCTCCGCCTCCTCGTCCGCCAACTGGCCGTCGTCCAGCAGCAGTCGGGCGCAGCGGCCACGCAGCAGACCGGGTATCCGCTCCCGCCCGGCGAGCGTGCGCAACACCCCCCGCCATCTGCCCAGCAGCCCCCCGCCGGTCCGGCCCTCCGTATCCGGGGACGGCTCGGTGCCGGTGGCGTCCGCCCCCTCGCGGGCGAGCAGGTTCACCGCCTGGTGCGCGGCGTCCAGGTGGCTGCGCATGTCGCGGGCGCCCTCATCGTCGAGCCCCGCGCAGGCGGGCGGGAGGCCGACGCAGACCCGCTCGGCCATACCTCCGGCGACCCTTTCCAGCGCGCCCGCGTCGGTGCCCCGCACATCGCCGTAGCGCAGCGTGCGCACCAGCGCGGGGAGCGCCTGCGCCAGGTGCCCGACATCCGACTCCAGTGCCGCCCGGTCGGCCAGCACCCGCATCACGACAGGCAGCGCGTCCGGCAGCTGGGACAGCAGACACAGCTCGGCCAGCGCCGTGACGTCGGCGAGCGTGCTGCCGCCCTCCTCCGTCGCCTGGGACCGCGCTTTGGCGGTGGCCGCCTCGTACACGGTCGTGCCCCAGATACCGGCCTCGGCCACCCGTACGGACAGCTCAGGCTCCCAGCGCAGCCGCCAGCTCTCGCGGAAGGTGCCGGTGCTGCCGCTCCGGGAGCGGGCGGGCTCGCCCCAGCCGATGCCGAGCAGCCGCAGCCGGTGCAGCAGGCGGCTGCGTTCCGCGTCGGTCTCCTTGCGCAGGTCCAGATCCAGCTCGCGTTCGGCAGCGGCCGGCTTCAGCCGCACGGCACGCTGCTGACGTGCCAGGTCGCGCTGGAGGGGGACGGCCGGAGCCCCCTCGGGCACCTCGCCCAGCACATCGCCGACCACGAGTTGGTCCCGGATCAGCTCCAACGGCACGTCCGAGCCCTCGCACAGCACGGCCCGTACGGCGTCGGTGGTCTCGGTCAGCCCGGCCAGCGGGCGGCCGCGCATCGCGGCCAGCGTCTCGGCCAGCCGCACGGCCTCGATGAGATGTGCGGACGAGACCGAGTGGTCCTGTTCCCGCAGCAGGCCCGCCACCTTGGTCATCCACCGCTCCACGGGCCGGTCCGGGGCGGAGAAGAGGTGGCCGTACCACCCGGGGGAGGCGATGCCGGCGCCGTATCCGGACTGGCGCGCAAGGCGCCGGTGCGTCCAGGGCACCCAGGTGATCTCGGCCTTCACCTTGGGCAGCCCTTTGAGCGCCTGCCGGTCGGCGGTGACCGTGGTGGCCTCGGTGAGCGCGGGCACGTGCCAGGCACCGCAGATCACGGCCGTCGCCGCGTCCCCGAACTCCTTGCGGGCCTCGCGCAGCCGCAGCCGCATATGGGCCTCCCGGACGAGGTCCCGCTCATGGCCGCCCTCCCCGTGCACAGCGCGCAGCTCGGCCATGGCCTCGCCGAGCGCGGCGAACGGCTCGTAGGGGTCGGCGGCCTGGGTGCCGCGCCCGCCGCCCCGGTGTTCGACCGCGTCCTCCCACCAGCGCTCCGGATCGTCGTAGCCGGCGGCCTCCGCGAGCGCCGCCAGCGGGTCCAGCCGTACGCCGTCCCCGCGCTCCGGCGCCGACGTGGTGCCGGTGTCGGTGCCGGTGTTGGCGCCATTGCCGGTGTCGGCGTCGGCTTCGGTGTCCCCGGCAGCACCACCCCCGTCGGTGCCGCCGGGGACGGTCTTTCCCCCCTCTCCCCCCGGCTTGTCCTCCCCGTCGCTCATCGCGAGCGTGTGCGCTGCGGGCAGGTCGATGAAGCGGACCGGGACGCCACGCCGTACCGCCCAGCGGATCGCCACCCACTCCGGCGAGAACTCCGCCAGCGGCCAGAACGCGGCCTTGCCCGGCTCGTTGACGGCGTGCGCCAGCAGCGCCACCGGCGGGACCATGCCCTCGTCCCCGGCCAGCTCGGCCACCGCGTCACCCTCGGGCGGGCCCTCGATCAGGACGACACGCGGCTCGTACGCCTCCAGCACGGCACCGACCGCGCGGGCCGAGCCGGGACCGTGATGCCGCACCCCAAGCAGCAACGGTCCTGCCGCGCCCTCTCGGGCGCCGGAGTCCCCCGAGCCCTCGTGAACTGCCGTCATGCGGACACCTCTCGGCAGGCGCGGTAGAAGTCCTTCCAGCCCTCGCGCTCGCGCACGACCGCCTCGAGGTACTCCTGCCACACCACCTGGTCCGAGGACGGGTCGCGGACGACGGCACCGAGGATTCCCGCGGCCACATCGCCCGCGCGCAGCACACCGTCCCCGAAGTGCGCCGCCAGCGCGAGGCCGCCGGTGACGACCGAGATGGCCTCGGCCGTCGAGAGCGTGCCGGAAGGCGACTTGAGCTTGGTGCGGCCGTCGTCGGTGACGCCATCGCGCAGCTCGCGGAAGACGGTGACGACCCTGCGGATCTCGTCGAACCCCTCGGGCGCGGGCGGCAGATCGAGGGAGCGGCCGAGCTGCCCGACCCGGCGTGCCACGATCTCCACCTCTGCCTCCGCCGTCTCGGGCAGCGGCAGCACCACGGTGTTGAAGCGGCGGCGCAGCGCGCTGGACAGCTCGTTGACCCCCCGGTCCCGGTCGTTGGCCGTCGCGATCAGGTTGAAGCCGCTGACCGCCTGCACTTCCTCGCCCAGTTCGGGGATCGGCAGGGTCTTCTCCGACAGCACGGTGATCAGCGTGTCCTGCACATCGGCGGGGATACGGGTCAGCTCCTCGACCCGGGCCGTCATCCCCTCGGCCATCGCGCGCATCACCGGGCTCGGCACCAGGGCCTCGCGGCTCGGGCCCTGGGCGAGCAGCTGTGCGTAGTTCCACCCGTAGCGGATCGCCTCCTCCGCCGTGCCGGCCGTGCCCTGGACCAGCAGCGTCGAGTCCCCGCTGACAGCCGCGGCCAGATGCTCCGACACCCAGGTCTTGGCCGTGCCGGGCACGCCGAGCAGCAGCAGCGCCCGGTCCGTGGCCAGCGTGCTGATCGCGACCTCCACGATGCGGCGCGGACCCACGTACTTGGGCGTGATCACCTGGCCACCCGGCAGCTCACCGCCGAGCAGATATGTCGCCACCGCCCACGGGGACAGCCGCCAGCGAGCGGGCCGCGGGCGGTCGTCCGCCTCGGCGAGGGCCGTCAGTTCGTCGGCGAAGGCGTCCTCGGCATGCGGGCGCAGCGCGGTGGCAGGAGCGGCCGCGGCGGCCGGGCCTGGCGCCGGCTCTGCTGCGGACTCGGCGGCCGGGTCTGCGACATGGCTCTCGGTCACAACTCCCCCTCAACGCAGGGCTCTCGTACGGAAAAAGACAAGGGGATGGCCAAGGAAGGAACCCCCGCGCCGCAGCGCCTCGGCCGATCCGACAACCACTCTGCACCCCGCCACTGACAATCGCTCTGACCTGCGGCGTCGGGCAGTCGGAGCCCGGTTGTCAGTGGCGCCGCCTACCGTTTTCGGCATGGGTGGACAGGCGGTCCGCTGGACGGCGGAGCAAGTAATGGCGCTGGCGCCTGACGATGCGTCACGTCGCGCGGGGAGCAAGCTGTCGGCGCCCGGCCCGTGGACGGAGGCCGGGTCGGGCGGCGGGGCGGTCTGGGGGCTGTGCAAGGGCAGCGGAAGCAAGCCGTATCAGACGGTGGTGGACCTGAACGGGGGCCAGAGTCCCGGGTACAAGTGCTCGTGCCCCAGCAGGAAGTTCCCGTGCAAGCACGCGGTCGGACTGCTGCTGCTCTGGGCGGGCGACGAGTCGGCCGTCAAGGAGGGGGGCGAAGCTCCGGAGTGGGCGAACGGCTGGCTGAGCGGCCGCAGACAGCGCGCGGAGAAGAAGACGGCGGCCAACGGCGGCAAGGCCACAGGCGGGACGAACAGTGCATCCGGTGCGGCGCAGGCCGCCGGGGAGGGGGTGACCGCTGGGGAAGCGGCGGGGGACGACGGGGACGCCCGCTCGCGGGCCGAGGCCGCGCGTCGGCGAGCCGAGCAGCGTGCCGCGCGCATCACCGCGGGCGCCGAGGAGTTGGAGCAGCGGCTGGCTGATCTGCTGCGCGGCGGCCTCGCAGGCGCGGAGCGGACGGGGTATGCGCCGTGGGAGGAGATGGCAGCTCGCATGGTCGACGCCCAGGCTCCCGGTCTGGCCACCCGGATACGTGAACTGGGGGCGATCCCCGGCTCCGGAGAGGGCTGGCCGGAACGGCTGCTGGCCGAGTGCGCGCTGCTCCACCTGCTGGCCCGTGGCTGGATGCGGGCCGACGAGCTGCCGGCTCCGCTCGCCGAAACCGTCAGGTCGCGGGTGGGCCTGACGGTGGAGGCGGCCGAACTGCTGGCCGACGAGCAGGCGTTGATACGCGACCAGTGGCTGGTACTGGCCCAGCGGGACACGGACGAGGGGCGCCTGACGGTACGCCGCGTCTGGCTGTACGGGCACGCCACCGGACGGCACGCGCTGCTGCTGTCCTACGGCGCGGGCGGGCGCGCTCCGGATCTGGCGCTGCCGGTGGGCGCGGCGCTGGACGCGGAGCTGGCCTACTACCCGGGAGCCGGTCCGCTGCGGGCCGCCCTCGGAGAGCGGCACGGGACGCCGCTGCCCGGCTTCCAGCCGCCGGGAGGGGGCATCCCGCAGGCTCTGGACGCCTATGCCCTGGCGCTCCGGAGCGACCCATGGCTGGAGGGCTGGCCGTGCGTGCTCCGGGATGTGATCCCCGTTCCGCCGCCCGATGCCGGCCCGGCGAACGGCGGCGCGGGGGCACAACGCGGCGGGGCAGGCCGCGCCGGGGACCGGGACGGGAGCGGAGGCGGCAGCGGCGGATGGCGCCTCGCGGCGGCCGACCAGGAGTCCGCCCTCCCGGTGGCGCCGGGCACCGGCACGGCAGCCCTGTGGAGGCTGCTGGCGATCTCCGCCGATGGCCCGGTCACGGTCTTCGGCGAGTGCGGCCACCGCGGCTTCGCCCCGCATACGGCGTGGAGCGGAGGCAAGGCCATCCCCTTGTGACGGCGGGGCGGCGCGGGAAGGGGGCGGAGCCGGGGCGCGAAGCCTGAGGGGGACGGAGCCGGGACCGACCGTGGGAGCAGGACCGAAGGCGAAACGGCGGGGCAACAGAAGGGGCGGACGTGACGGTTGAAACGGACGCGGGTCGGCGCACACCCGCAGGCGAGCCATCGGACGGCAGGGCAGGACCGGGAGCTGGACCGAGGGGAGGAGAGGGAACTGGAGTGGAGGGAGAACCGGAAGTAGGGCCAGCAGCAGGAGGCACCGGGGCCTGGGCGGAGTTGGTGGCTGCTGCCCTGCTGGGAGCCGAGCGGCGGCGCCCGCCGGGTGGGAGCGTGACGGCGCTGCTGGACGCGGCGGCCACCGAGACCGTCCGCCGTCGGGCCGGCGCGCGGGCCGTCGTACCCGGGCAGCGGCCCGAGTTGGCACCGGCGGACGAGCGTGAGCCGCTGCCAACCACGGCCGAGCGGCGGCTGGCGACGCTGCTCGCGGACCGGGCGCTGAGCGGGTCGAGCCCGGCGGGCGCGGCGGCCGGGCGGCGCGGTTCGGGCCCGGACCTGGGTGAGCTGCTCCCGCAGTGGCTCGCGGAGGCGAACGCGCAGGGCTACCGCGCGCCCGCCGCGCTGCTGCCCGCCCTGCTGGACGCGGCTCGCGCCCGCACCGATTTGCGGGCCGAGACGCTGGCGTTCGCCGGTCCGCGGGCACTGTGGCTGGCGCGGCAGAACGCCGACTGGAAGTTCGCGCTGCGCGACGGTGTCCGGCGCCAGGTGCCCGAGGGGCGCCCGGAAGAGGCCGAACGGCTCTGGCAGGAGGGGTTGTTCGCCGAGCGGGTGGCCCTGCTTGCGGCCCTGCGGCAGCGCGATCCAGAGGGGGCGCTGGCGCTGCTGGCCTCCACCTGGCAGACCGAGCGGGCCGAGGACAGGCTGATGTTCCTCGACTCGCTGCGCCAGGGCCTCGGCCCCGCCGACGAGCCGTTCCTGGAGCGTGCGCTGGCCGACCGCAGCCGCACCGTGCGGGCGACCGCCGCCGAGCTGCTGGCCGCACTTCCCGGCTCCGCGCTGGCCTCCAGGATGGCGGAGCGCGCCCGCAGCTGTGTGGCGCTCAACCGGATGGGCGGTGGGGGCGCCTCCCGGCCGAACGTCGGGGGAGGGATCGTGGTGGAGGCGCCGCACACCTGCGACGCCGACATGCAGCGCGACGGCGTCATACCCAAACCGCCCACGGGACGGGGGGAACGGGCCTGGTGGCTGGGCCAGTTGGTGGAGGCGGCACCGCTGGAGGTGTGGAGCGAGCAGCTGGGCGGGCTGTCGCCGGAACAGCTCGTGGCGCTGCCGGTCGCCGACGGCTGGCGGGACGATCTGCACGCGGCATGGTGCGGGGCGGCCGTACGGCAGCGGAACGTCGCATGGGCGCGCGCCCTCATCGGGGAGCCCACCGAGCCGTTCGCCGAAGGCCCGGGCGACCCGGCGAAGCTGCTGTCGGTGCTGCCCGAGGAGGAGCGCGGCGAGTGGGCCGCACGCTTCGTCGCCGCACACGGACTGTCGGAGGCGTTCCGCATCCTGGGGGTTTGCGGCGTGCCGTGGCCGCTGCCGCTGGGGCGGGCGGTGGTGGACGCGCTGGAGATCGCCCGGGACGCGGGCAGCTACCCGTGGAGCTTCAGCGGCGTGATGGGACTGGCCGAACGCTGTCTGGACCCGGCCGACGCGGAACGGCTCGCGCCGCTCGCCGCGGTCCCGGACGAGAAGGAGGGGGAGTCACCAGGCGCCGGGGCTTACTGGGCGGAGTCGTTCCAGCGACTGGTCGCCACTCTGCGGCTGCGCTCCGCGATGCTCACGGAGCTGCGGGAGGGCACGGAGCTGTGGGAGGGGAGGCAGGAGGGGAACCAAGGGGGAAGAGAGGGGTAACGAGGGCGGGGCACCGGGGGCGCCACCGCGCAATGAGGGCAGTCACGACGCGCAATGAGGGCAGTCACGAGTTGAGGCAACGCACGAGTTGGGGCAACCGCGCCGGTGGGGGCGACCGCTCAGGCTGCCACCGGGCCCACGTGGGTGCGGATCCAGTCGACGACCTCGCTGGTGCTGGCGCCCGGCGTGAAGATCTCGGCGACGCCCTGCTCCTTCAGTAGCGGGATGTCCGCCTCGGGGATGATGCCGCCGCCGAAAACCTTGATGTCAGTGGCGTCCCGCTCGCGCAGCAGCTCCAGCACGCGGGCGAAAAGCGTGTTGTGTGCGCCGGAGAGGATGGAGAGGCCGATGGCGTCGGCGTCTTCCTGAATGGCGGTGTCCACGACCTGTTCCGGGGTCTGGTGCAACCCGGTGTAGATGACCTCCATGCCGGCGTCGCGCAGGGCTCGGGCGATGACCTTGGCGCCCCGGTCGTGGCCGTCGAGGCCCGGCTTCGCTACCACCACGCGGATCGGACCGGACACATCCATCACTGCCTCCCTCTGAACGACCTCCCGGCCGGAACGGGCCACGGGGTGTGAACGCACGTTATCCCCAGCATCCCGCACCCGTCCGTTCCGCGCTCGCAAGCGAGGGGGAAATCACACGGAGCCGCGCCCAGAGCTCGTCCGAGGGGAACGCGCCCCGTAAGGGGCGCGGGGAACTGCGCGACCAGCCACAACGGACCCGCACCCCGCAACCGACGGACAGGACCATCCCTCACCGGAAAAAGGAGCCGCGGGGTCGACCGTCCAGGAGTCGGCCGTCCATATTTCGCCGACTTCACCGGTTTCCCGGAACCATTTATCTTTCGGTCGGAAACCGACCGGGTCGATCATTCCGTGTCCGGGGGGAGTTGGAACCCGGCGAGGGCCGGAGGCCGTGATCGTCACGCCGGCCACCGGGACGGCTGACGCACCGGACGCAGGGCTCACTCTTTCGAACGAATTTCGAACTCAACCTCTGCTACCGGTCCGTAGTCCGCCGAAAGGCGGCCGATTGCCCGTTTCCTGCGTCGCTAAAACCTCCCGAAGATTGTCGCCGTCGAGTACCGCCGGGTACAGTCACCGCACTGCTCCGCCCCTGTCGCCGAGGCGAAAGAGAAGTTGGTGGTGAACGACCGTCATCCGTCGGGAGTCCCGAGTCCCGACGACCCCGGTTCCGGCTTCTCGTACGGCACCTACGACGCGGACCATGGACCGTCGGCGTACGGCGCGTACAGCGAGAACGCCTACCAGGCCGGCTCGCACGACGGATACTCCACCGGCACCTACGACACCGCCGGCGCCTCCTACGCCGACGGCTCGTACACCTCGTACACCTCCTACGGTGACGACGACCCCCTCTTCGGCACCCTCCCCGGTGCCGCCGGGGCAGACACCGGCAGCTATACGACCGCGTCCTGGGACGCCAACCCCGCGTGGGACGCGGGAAGTTACGGCCCCGACGCCATGGCAGCGCCCGACGTTCCGGCGCAGGCAGGGCCCGAGCAGGCTCCCGGGGGCTACCCCGCAGCGGAGTTCGGCCACGGTCTGCCCACCGCGGATGACGGCACCGGCCAATGGACGTTCGGTGTGCAGGAGACCGGCGGCTGGGACACGACGGCCTGGGGCACCGGCGGCTGGGAGGCGGCCGGACCGGAAACCGGCGGCTGGGCGACAGGCAGCCAGAGTGCTGCGGCGTACGGCTACGAGGGCCACGAGGGCTACACCGGTTACGAGCACACCGGCTACGAAGAGCACGCCGCGTACGGCGACCAGCACGCCAGCCTCGGCAGTCACGAGAGCCACAGCGGCTATGCCGCCTACGAGAGTTACGAGGGCTACGACAGCTACAGCGGTCCCGGCGGGCAGCAGCCGAACGGGCCCGAGCAGCCCGGTTACGGTGAGCAGCCTGGCTACGGCGCCGAGCCCGGCTACGGCGCCGAGCCCGGCTACGGCGCGGAGGACGGCTACGCCACAGAGCCCGGTTACGGCGCGGAAGGTGCTTATGGCGCCGGGGCCGCACAGTTCGGGCTCGACCACGGCTACACCGCTCCCGACCAGGGCCAGGACGCCACCGCCCAGTGGGATTTCTCCGGAGTCGCACAGCACGAGCCCGAGCCGTCGTTCGACTACGAGCACCAGCACCAGCACGAGTTCGACGCCGCGGCGCCCGACTTCCCCGCATCCCCCGAGCCGGACGACGCGCGGGACGGTCACGAGGACGCTGCCGAACCCGCCGCACTCGGCAGTGTCGGCGGCCCGCACGGGCGCGGGCGCCGCCGCTCCCCCAAGCCCCGCCCGCGCCGCCGGGCACTGATGACCGTGGCGGTGCCGTCCGTCGCCGTCATGGGTGTCGCGGGCGCCGCGGCGGCGAGCGTGATGGGGGACGACGGCGACAAGGACAGCGCCACCGTCGCCGCCCCGGATGCCGCACCCGTGAAGCCGTCGAGCGCCAACAACAAGCTGGACAGCCAGCTCCAGGGCCTCTCCGCCGACGCCGACGACTTCGCCGACCGCGCCAGCCGCACCCAGGAGCGCATCGACCTCAAGCAGCGCCAGGAGGCGGAGAAGGAGCGGAAGGCGAAGGAGGCGGCGCGCAAGGAGGCCATGCGCCCCAAGTACGTGATCCCGGTCAAGAACCACACCCTCAGCGCGCGTTACGGCCAGGCAGGCGTCAACTGGATGTCGATCCACACCGGGATCGACTTCCCCGTCAGCTACGGCACCCCCGTCATGGCCGCCACCGACGGCACCGTCTCCACGAAGCACGATGTGTCGTACGGGAACATGGCCGTCGTGACGGCGAAGGACGGCACCGAGACCTGGTACTGCCATCTGAGCAGCAACAAGATCCGCTCCGGCCAGGTCAAGGCGGGCGACGTGATCGCCTACTCCGGCAACTCCGGCAACTCCACGGGCCCGCATCTGCACTTCGAGATCCATCCGGGCGGCGGCTCGGCGGTGGACCCGATCCCGTGGCTCCAGGGCAAGGGCCTCAACATCAGCTGAGGCCGACGCCCCCCATGGGGCCCCGAGGCGCTACGCCCGGACGTCATGCCCCGGGGGATATGCCCCGGGGCCGCCTCCTGTCGGGCCTCTGGGCTACTACGGCCTCACAGCTTCTCCACCGGCGCATAGCGCAGCAGCAGCCGCTTGGGCTTCTCGCCGCCGAAGTCGATCGTCGCCTCGGCGTTGTCGCCGCTGCCCTTCACCGACTGCACCGTGCCGAGCCCGAAGCTGTCGTGCGTGACGCGGTCGCCGACCTGGAGGGAGACCACCGGCCGGTCACCGGCACGCCGCGTCGCGAAGCCGGACGGCCCTCCACGCCGGGCCGAGGCGTTCGCGGAGGAGGAGAGGGACGCGCTGATCCCGGCGCCACCCCCGGCCGCGCCGCCCAGGGCACCGGCGCCGCTGCCCGTCCGCTTCCAGTCGAGGTACTCGGCGGGGATCTCCTCCAGGAAGCGGGAGGGCGGGTTGTAGGAGGGCTGGCCCCAGGCGCTGCGCATGGTGGCGCGGGTGAGATACAGCCGCTCCTGGGCGCGTGTGATGCCGACGTATGCCAGCCGGCGCTCCTCCTCCAGTTCCTTGGTCTGCCCCAGGGCGCGCATATGCGGGAAGACGCCGTCCTCCATGCCTGTCAGGAAGACCACGGGGAATTCGAGGCCCTTGGCGGTGTGCAGAGTCATGAGCGTGACGACGCCCTCGTCCTCGCCCTCCTCGGGAATCTGGTCGGAGTCGGCGACCAGGGCGACCTGCTCGAGGAAGTCGGCGAGCGTGCCGGGGGTCTCTTCCTCGCCGCGCTCCTGCTCGAACTCCAGGGCGACAGCGGCCAGTTCCTGCAGGTTCTCGATACGCGTCTCGTCCTGTGGGTCGGTGGACGCCTGGAGCTCGGCCAGATAGCCGGTCTGCTCCAGCACCGCCTCCAGCACCGTGGCCGGGCCGGCGCCGGACTCCACGATGGTGCGCAGCTCCTCCAGGAGCGCGTTGAACCGCTTGACGGCGTTGAGGGAGCGCGCGGCCATGCCGTACGCCTCGTCCACGCGCGCGAGCGCCTGCGGGAAGGTGATCTTCTCGCGCAGCGCCAGCGCCTCGATCATGGCCTCGGCGCGATCCCCGATGCCGCGCTTGGGGACGTTGAGGATACGGCGCAGCGGCACCGCGTCCTCCGGGTTGGCCAGCACCCGCAGATACGCCAGGATGTCGCGGACCTCCCGGCGCTCGTAGAAGCGCACTCCGCCGACGACCTTGTAGGGCAGGCCGACGCGGATGAAGACCTCTTCGAAGACACGGGACTGGGCGTTGGTGCGGTAGAAGACGGCGATGTCGCCGGGCCGGACCCTGCCCTCGCCTCCCTCGCCCTCTTGCTGCTCTCCGTCGCTGAGCCGGTCGATCTCGTCGGCGACGAACTGTGCCTCGTCGTGCTCGGTGTCGGCGACATAGCCGGTGATCCGGGGGCCAGAGCCCGCCTTGGTCCACAGGTTCTTGGGGCGGCGGTCGGCGTTGCGCTCGATGACGGCGTTGGCGGCGCTGAGGATCGTCTGCGTGGAGCGGTAGTTCTGCTCCAGCAGGATCGTGGTCGCGTTCGGGTAGTCCTCCTCGAACTGGAGGATGTTGCGGATGGTCGCGCCGCGGAAGGCGTAGATCGACTGGTCGGCGTCGCCGACGACGCACAGCTCGGCCTGCTCCTCGGCCGGGCCGACCAGCTCGCGCACCAGCTGGTACTGCGCATGGTTGGTGTCCTGGTACTCGTCGACGAGGACGTGCCGGAAGCGGCGGCGATAGTGCTCGGCCACGTCGGGGAACGCCTGGAGCAGATGGACCGTGGTCATGATCAGGTCGTCGAAGTCCAGCGCGTTGGCCTCGCGCAGCCGCGCCTGGTACATCGTGTACGCCTCAGCGAGGGTCTTCTCGAAGCCGTCACTGGCCTGCCCCGCGAAGTCCTCCTCGTCGATCAGCTCGTTCTTGAGGTTGGAGACCTTGGCGCTGAACGCCTTGGGCGGGAAGCGCTTGGGATCCAGATCCAGATCGCGGCAGACCAGAGCCATCAGCCGCTTGGAGTCCGCGGCGTCGTAGATCGAGAACGACGAGGTGAAGCCCAGCTTCTTGCTCTCGCGGCGCAGGATGCGCACGCACGCGCTGTGGAAGGTGGAGACCCACATCGACTGAGCCCGCGGGCCCACCAGCTCGGCGACGCGCTCCTTCATCTCGCCAGCCGCCTTGTTGGTGAAGGTGATGGCGAGGATCTGGCCCGGGTGCACACTGCGGGCGCCCAGCAGATAGGCGATGCGGTGGGTGAGCACCCGCGTCTTGCCGGAGCCCGCACCGGCGACGATGAGCAGCGGGGAGCCCGCATGCAGCACGGCATCACGCTGCTGCTCGTTCATCCCCTCCAGCAGCGCGGCAGGGTCGACGGCGGACCGGGGGGCGCCGTCACGGTGGTACGCGTCACGCCCGCCGGTGCCCGCGGCGGCGCCCGCTCCGCCCGCGAAGGTGCCCGCGAAGAGATCGTCCGGGATCTCCTCGGCGGGGCCCGGGTGCCCGGAGCCCTCGTGGTCGGGCGGCGGGGGCGCGTCCGCCTCGGGTGCCATACCGTCGAGGTCCGCCAGGAAGCTGTCGTCGAAGAGGCTGCTCATCGTCGTACGAGTCTAGGCCGCCGCACCGACACCCGGATTGCCCTGTGGAAAAACCGGCGCTTTCGCGACGGCTCGCCGGTGTCCGGACCGCTCAGACCCAGAGCACGGCGATGAAGATGTTCGCTGTCGTCAGCAGGCCGACGGTGCCGAAGAGGGGAGCGCTGAGCCGCTCCTCGTCCCGCTTCACATAGGTGATGCCGAGGATCACCACGAGCAGCGCCAGCTTGAGCCCGATCTTGACGTTGTTCACCGAGCTGTCGTCGGCCTGGTTGAGCCCGACCAGAGCCACGCCGGTGACCAGCATGGTCAGCGCACCGTGGAGCATGCTGGGGCTGATCCGGGCCTCGCCCTTGCCGATCGCCTTCATCTGCGTGAAGAAGCCGCCCAGGAGTGCGGCTATGCCGATGATGTGCAGGCCGACGAAGACATTGATGAGTACGTCCATGGGCGCGAGCGTATCCGGGCGTTTTCGGGGCCTTTACCACACCCCCGGCTTCTCCGTCGAGGCTCACGGGGCACCGGTCGGCGACTGCACAGGCGCCCCCTGCATTGCACCGCCAAGCGGACCGGCCTGAGCAGCTTTGCGGCGAAAAGGTTCACTTGCGGTCATCCCCGTGCCCGGCCGCCGCCGTTCCGCATAGCGTTCTGTCCAGGTGGCCGCGCCCTGCCGGTCGGCGCGGCCACCCCGACTGCGGGCCGGCCCGGGCCGGGGGTACCCGGCCCCTCCTGGGGGCACCGGTTGTCTCCGGGAAAGCGCAGCCCTGTGCCGGGTACGCAACGTCCGCCGGACACGCCCTGGGGCGCCGCCATGTCAACCAGGTGGCGTTCGCCGTTCACTCACAGGTGCAAGGCGAGGGAGGCGCAGACCCGCAGTGCTGGGGCCGCACAGAGGCGTCATCCTGCGCAGTCACGGCCTGTTACGGCCGGGGATCCGATGGACGCCGCGGGCTGGTCAAGGCGGCCGGAAGGCCGGTGCCGATCGACCACGAGAGCGCTGTCGCGACCCATGGGCAGCCGGGCGGCGATCTCGCCGGATGGCACAACTATCAACCTCTCTCCACCAGGATCACCCGGGACGGGTCAGGCCTGCTGAGCTGACACCGACTCACGTAAGGCACAATCCCCTTCCATCCCACGGAAGTTGAGAGGCGGGGTTGCGCAGTGGCCGTGGACACGGCTCAGGACGGCTCGAAGGGCCCGGGCGACGAGGACGGGCAGGGCAGCGGCGCGCAGGGCGCGAGCGGTGTCCCCAGCACGGGCCGGGCGGCCGGTACGGGCCCCGACGCGGGAAAGGGCGCCCCCACCGGGAAGAGCCCCACCACGGGGAAGGGGGCCGCCACCCGGCAGGGGCCCGCCGCGGAGCAGGGCCCCGCCACAGGGAAGGCCGCCGCCTCCGGCACGGGCACAGCCCCCGGCACAGGCACAGCCCGCGTACCCGGAGCCCCCTCCCCCAGGCGCGCCTCGCGGTACCCGGATCCGGCCACCACCCCCGCCACCTCCTCCGGCGCCACCTCTCCCTCCCGACCCAGCTCCCCCGCCCCGGCCGCGCCGAGCCGCCCCGCCGGCGAACCCCCTCCCACCAGCAGCGACACCAAGCCGCCGTGCCAGTGCGACAACTGTCCGCACAGCGCCCGCGAGGGCTACCGCAAGGCGCTGGCCGCCTTCGTACGGCGCCGGGACGAGCTGGCCGGGGGCGAGGGGGTCCCCGTGGGGCTGGCGCACTCGGCGGGTGCCTCCCGCCAGTGGGTCTCGGACGAGCTGACCGAGGCCGCGCGTGCTGTCGCCGACCGGAGCCGCGAGGAGGGCGAGGCGTGGGTGGTCCGGCTGTGGCGGCGCACCGTGTTCGGCGTATGGGCCGCTGTCGGCGTGCTGCTGCTGGTTGAGCTGCTGCTGGCACTCGCCGGTGGCTGGTCGGCAGGACGGACGGCCGGCCTGGTGGCGGCTTTCGTCTCGGCGGCGCTGCTGTCCGTCGCCGCCTGGCTGCACCGGGCGCGCGGCGGCGTTCTGGCACCCGTCATCGGCGAGGACAACCGGCTCTCCACCTCCCGCACGGTGGCTGCCGGCTGGGTGCTGCTGTCCGTGTTCTCCGTGCTGGTCCTGGCCGTCGAGCTGGCCGTGGCCTCCGGCTCCGACGAGCGCCGTGCGCTGCTGGCCGGCCTGGATCTGTCGCGGGGCGCGGGGGTGGTGACGGTGCTCGCGCTGACCTGCGCGGTTGCCGTCGTGGTGCGCCGTACGGTGGCCGTACGGGTGCAGGGCAGGCGGTTGCAGAAGGTACGGGCCGACCGGCCGCGCGCTGCCGATCTGCTCACGGACGACGCGGGCCGTGGCGCCTTCTCCGATGTGCAGTACGTCCTCATCAGCGCGGTCGCGGTGGTCTTCGCCACGGTCCGGCTGGCCCGCCAGCCCGATCAACTGCCCGACCTGCCCTGGGGACTGGCCCTGCTGGTCGTCGTCTCGGCTGCGACGTATCTGGCCGGGAAGTACGCCGAGGGCGGCCGCCCCGTCGTGCTCTCGGTCGTCCGGGCACGCGAGATGGGCGATCTGCACTCCCCCATCCGCACCGGCGACGACATCGAGATCCGCGGCGCGGGCTTCGTCCCTCCGGGCGCCACCGCTCCCGACCGGCTGGCCCGTATGGTCGTCCGGATCGGCGCCGTCCATGTGCACGCGCCCCTCATCCCCGTCCCCGGCGGCTTCAGCAGCCCCGCCGACACAGCACTGACGGTGCCGGTCCCGGTCGAGGTCGAACCGGGCCGGGTGGAGGTCCAAGTCGTCACGGCGGCAGGCGTGGAGACGAACCGTTATCCGATCGACGTGGTCGAATGACGGGTGGAACCGGCATCCCGGGCACGGCCGACGGGCACTTGCGAGCCGGGTAGGCACAGGGGGAAGAATCGCCTCCGCACACCGAACGCGTTTGCGGAAGGCGGGAGCGACGGATGTCTGTGACAGGGCCGGTGGGTGGCGGCACCAACGACAAGGCCAAGACCGTCAGCGCCTATCCGGGGCCGGTCGCCGGACCGCCCATCGGGATACGCGGTAACGCCGCGAAGTACGCGCTGCTCCCGCTACGCCTCTTCCTCGGCATCACTTTTCTCTACGCCGGGATCGACAAGCTGATCGACCCCGAGTTCCTCACCGGTGACGGACCCGATTCGCTCGCCGGGACGCTGTCGGCCGTGCACGACTCCGCGGCGGCCACGTGGCTGGTCGAACTGGCGCAACAGAGCCCGCGGGGTTTCGGTACTGCCATCGCCGCAGGGGAGATAGCCGTCGGGCTCGGCACGCTGTGCGGACTGTGGGCAAGGATGGCGGCGGCCGGCGGGGCGCTGCTCTCCCTCTCCCTGTGGCTGACGATGAGCTGGGCCAGCGATCCGTACTACTACGGCAACGACCTGCCCTACCTCATGGCGTGGCTGCCCCTGCTGATGGCAGGAGCGCCGATGTTCTCGCTGGATTCACTGCTGGCAGTACGCAAGCGGCGCAAGGGGCAGCAGATCTTCGGCTAGCTCGCTGACGGGCGCTCATTCGCGCAGCTCCCGCCGCCGGGAGACCGAGCGCCGGACCAGGAACGTCGCCAGCGCCGTGAGGCCCGCCAGCACCAGCGAGACCGGAACCACCACCAGCAGCACCCAGAACGGAACCTCCACCTCGCCTGCGGCGTCCAGCAGACAGACCACAGCGACCGCGCACATGGCGAGTCCGAGCAGCAGCCGGGAGGGTTCGAAGCGGTGCCTCATCGGGTCCCTCCCGTCGGGGACTCGCTCGGTGCCGTCGGCGAGGGCTCACTCGGTCTCGAGGGAGGCGCACTCGGTCCGTTCGTGGGGGGTGCACTCGGTCCGGTCGGGGGGTCCGACAGCGGCTGGTTGTCGGAACGCACGCCCGAAGGCAGCTCCCGGACGATCTCGGCGCGGCCCACGCCGACGCTCAGCTTCAGCACGATCGTGCCCTTCGCCTTCTTGCTGCCGAGCGGGTGCAGGGTCAACTTCCGCTCCGCCCCCAGGCCGCTCGCGTTGTCGGAGACGACCTCGCCGTTGCTGTCCAGGGCCCGGGGAAACTCGGCTTCCCCGACGTCGACGTCCGCACTCACCTCGACCACCGCGTCTTTCGGTACGACCACCTTCATCTCGCCCAGCCCGACCCGCGCCTCGGTCCGCAGCGTCTGGCCCGCCTTCAGGCCCGTACCGCGCAGGTCGAGTTCGCCGGAACCGGAGCCGAGTGCATAACGCGGCTTGACCTCCTTTGTCGCCGAGGGCACCCAGCGAGTCTCGCGGAAGTGCGTCGTGATGTCGTCCGGCAGCGCCGTCGCGGCTGCCAACAGTCCGGCCGTCAGGACGATGCAGACGATGGTGCCCGGTCCCGTGCGGCCGACGAACGCGCTGACGGCCAGCCCGAGACCGAAGACGCCCAGCGCGCAGCTCAGACCAATGGTGAGGGTGGTGGCGAGGGAATAGCCGTTCCAGGAGGCGGCCGTGGAGACACCGCCGGCCAGCAGGGCCAGCAGGAAGGTGAGTCCGCCCAGCGAGAACCCCGCGCCCTGGCGGGTCTCGGCAGGCGGCCCTGCACCGGGTGCTCCGGCGACGACGGGGACCCTGGGGGGCGCCCCTGGACGCTCGTGGGCGCTGGGCGGCGCTGCGTACTGCAGGGCGTCCTCGGGGCCCCACAGATAGCCGGTGGCCGCCCCGGCCCGACCCCAGGCGGGGCCGGATCCCTTGGTGGCCCCGGCCTCCTTGGTGAGGGGCTCCCGCCACCAGGAGGCGGGCACCGGGACGGGCGGTGCCTGCGCCTCAGGCGGCGCGTCGGCGACGGCGTGCGCCGTCGCCGGATCGATCTGTGCGCCCTCGGCCCCCGCTGCCTCGACCTGACGCCGGTGCTGCGACCAGTACGCTGCGCCCGCCACCACGCCGATCAGCAGCACCGAGAAGGGCACGCTGCGGTTGCCGAGCGAGGCGAGGAAGAGGCCGCAGCCGACGAGCGCCACCAGGATCGCCGACAGCGAGCTGCCCTCCACCCGGCCGGACAGCAGCCGCCGTCCCTCGTTCTGCGTCTCCCCCTCGGCGGGGATGAGCAGCCAGGCGAACCCGTAGAAGATGAGTCCGAGCCCCCCGAGGACGGACAGCACGACCAGCGGCACCCGGAAGAGCACCGGATCGAGGTCGAAGTACCGCCCCATGCCGCCGCATACGCCCCCCGCGACCTTGTGCGCACGGCTCCGCCGCAGCTTGCCGTGCCGGGGCTGAGGCACCGGATTGTGCGCCCCCCAGGAGCCGCCCCCGCCGGAACCCCCTGCCCCTCCCCCGGGCCGGGCGTCCCCGGGCCGGGCGCCCCCCGACCGGGAGTCGCCCGCACCGGCGTCGGCACCCCCGCCACGGGCAGCACCAGGCCCCCCGTCGCTCACCCCCGCGTCGGCAGCAGCACCGGCGGAACCGGGACCCGCATCGGCCGCGCCCGCGTCGGCCGCCCCCGTGTCGGCCGCGCCGGCACCCGCGTCGGGACCGGTCCTCCGCCGTGCCCGGCCGACGCCCTCGGCGGGTTCCGCCGTGTGCTGCTCCTCCTCGCTCATAGCCCCTATGGTCGCGCCCCGGGCACGCGGAGGCATCGGGGGCCTACCCCGAGCGATCCCTGAGATCGGCGGCAGGGCTTCAGGGCCGGTTCGGGGGTGGCTCAGGGCCGAACCCTGATGTCCGGCTGCGCCCGCCGTGTGACGATCGGAACATGACAGCGCCCGCCTCGCCCGCCCCCGAGGCGGCCTCGCAGGGACCCGGACCCGGAGCCGTGTCCTCGGAGCCGCCGGCCGAAGAACCGCCCCTGCGCAAGCTCTACCGCAGCGCGGAGGGCCGGATGCTCGGCGGGGTGGCGCGCGGACTCGCGGGGCACCTGGGGCTGCCCGTCTCCTGGGTGCGGATCGTCTTCATCGCGCTGAGCCTCGCCAACGGCCTCGGAGTGCTGCTGTACGCGGCGTTCTGGTTCGTGGTGCCGCTCGGTACGGGCGGAGTCGGTGCCGGGCACCGCACCGGAGCGGCAGGGCTGTCCGAGGCCGTCACCGACCGCGACGGGCTGCGCCGCCGCATCCTCCGCAAGCCCGACAAGGGCCAGCTCATCGCCGTCCTGGCGCTGATCGTCGCCATCTTCATCACCGCGGACAACCTCCAGTTCGGCGCCGCCAACACCTATCTGTGGCCCGTCGTCCTCATCGGCATCGGTGTCGCACTGGTGTGGCGCCAGGCCGACAACTCCCGCCGCGCCCACTGGGCGGCGGTCAGCCGCCGTACGCGACTGCTGCCGATCGCGCGCAGCGCGGCCGGTGTCGCGCTGGTCGCCGTGGGCGTGACCGGCATCGTCGTCGTCCAGGGCTCGGTCAGCCATCTGGGTTCGGTCCTCCAGGCCGCGCTCGCCGTGCTGGTCGGCATCGCGCTGATGGCGGGCCCGTATCTCGTACGGATGATGCAGGACCTGTCCGAGGAACGGCTGATGCGCATCCGCGCGCAGGAGCGGGCCGAAGTGGCCGCGCACGTCCACGACTCGGTGCTGCACACCCTCACCCTGATCCAGCGCAACGCCGACAAGCCCCGCGAAGTGGCCCGGCTCGCCCGCGCCCAAGAGCGGGAGCTGCGTGCCTGGCTCTACAAGCCCGCCGACGCCTCCGGTGCGGCGGCCGAGGAGGAGGACGAGCCCAAGACTCTCGCCGAGGGGGTCAAGGCCACGGCCGCCGAGGTCGAGGACCACCATGGGGTGCCCGTGGAGGTGGTCTGCGTCGGCGACTGCCCCCTCGACGAGGCGCTGGGCGCCCAGCTTCAGGCCGCACGCGAGGCGATGGTCAACGCCGCCAAGTACGGTGGCGAGGGCGGCGCCGTACAGGTCTTCGCCGAGGTGGAGGGTCGTACCGTCTTCATCTCCGTACGGGACCGCGGGCCGGGCTTCGATCCGGACGCCGTCCCGGAGGACAGGATGGGCGTACGCGAGTCCATCGTCGGCCGGATGCGGCGCAACGGCGGCACGGCCCGGCTGCGCACCGCACCGGGCGAGGGGACAGAGGTCGAGCTGGAGATGGAGAGGGCGGCGGAGTCGTGACGGACGGGTCGAACGAGGCGAGCGGCGGGACGGGCCGGGCGGGCGAGCAGCGGAATACGGACGCGGGCCGCCGCGTCCGGGTCGTCCTGGTGGACGACCACCGCATGTTCCGCGCTGGCGTACAGGCGGAGATCGGCCGCACCGAAGAGACGGGCGTGGACGTGGTCGGCGAGGCGGGCGACGTCGACCAGGCGATGACGGTCATCGAGGCCACCCGCCCCGATGTCGTCCTGCTGGACGTCCATCTGCCGGGCGGCGGCGGGGTGGAGGTGCTGCGCCGCAGTGCCCCGCTGATGGGCGATGTCGAGCAGCCCGTGCGCTTCCTCGCGCTGTCCGTCTCGGACGCCGCCGAGGACGTCATCGGCGTCATCCGCGGCGGCGCACGCGGCTACGTCACCAAGACGATCACCGGCGACGACCTGGTCGGCGCCATCTTCCGGGTCGCGGACGGCGACGCCGTCTTCTCCCCCCGCCTGGCGGGCTTCGTCCTGGACGCCTTCGCCTCCACGGACGCCCCACCGGTCGACGAGGACCTCGACCGCCTCACCCAGCGCGAACGCGAGGTCCTGCGCCTCATCGCCCGCGGCTACGCCTACAAGGAGGTCGCCAAGCAGCTGTTCATCTCCGTCAAGACAGTCGAGTCCCACGTCTCGGCCGTCCTGCGCAAGCTGCAGCTCTCCAACCGCCACGAGCTCACCCGGTGGGCGACGGCACGGCGGCTCGTCTAGAAGCAGCTGGCGCAGAAGGGGCACGAAAGCGCGCAGCAAACCGGCACGTCCGACAGCTGGCCGGGCCGGGCGGCGGCCGGTTCACAACTGGGGGCGGACGCAGGTGTAGCCGTGGGCCCGGAGGAGCGGCAGGTAGCGGTCGACGGCGGCGACCGTCTGGTGGCGGGGGCCGCCGCCGTCGTGCTGGAGGACGATGGCGCCTGGGGTGGCCCGGTCGGTGACGGCGCGGACGATGCGGGCGGTGCCCGGACGGGTCCAGTCGTGGGTGTCCACGGACCAGCCCATCGGTTCCATGCCCAGGTCGGCGCAGACCTTGAGCGAGGGCGGGTGCCAGGCTCCGTAGGGGGCACGGCACCAGCGGGGCGGGGTACCGACGACCCGGTCGATCAGTTCACTGGTGCGGCCCAGGTCGTCACGTACGTCGGACGGGCGCATCCGGGTCAGAGTTCGGTGGGCCCAGGAGTGGTTGCCCACCACATGGCCGTCGGCCGCCATGGCGTTCAGCAAGCCCGGGAAGGCGGCGGCGTTCTCACCGACGACGAAAAAGGTGGCCTGTACGTCGTGGCGGCGCAGTACTTCGAGCAGCCGCGGAGTGTGCTCGGGGTGCGGTCCGTCGTCGAACGTGAGGGCCAGCACGCGCCCGCCTGCGGCTGCCGGGAGGGTTGATTCCGCCCGGGTGTGGACCGGGGGGTGGGCTGCCGGTTCGCCCATGGAGGTCTCGCCTGCGAGGGGGCGAAGGCGGTAGCTGTCGGGGGCCGCGCCACCGGGAGCGGGCTCCCCGCCGCCACTGCCACCGCCACCGCTACCGGCGTCTTCGCCGGTGAGTGCGGTTACGCCGACGCCCACGATCCCCGCCGTACCGACGCCGAGACCGACGCACAGCAGAGCCCTGCGCGAAACAATATGACTATCGGATCGCATGACCTCTGGTTAGCACCGACACCAGGCGGACCCCGGGAGCCGCGCGCGGCAATTCCCGGAGTCCCCTCGAACGGCCCAGCTGTCCCGCGCCGCCGTTCAGGCCGGCTCCGCCACCTCGTCGTCCTCCGGCTCGTCCTGCACCCGCAGGGCCGCGATCCACAGCGGCAGCAGTCGGTGCAGCGCCCAGACGACCAACCCGGTGGCCGCGAGCGGGACGGCGAGCTCGGCCAGGGAGGTCTCGGCGAGCCAGGCGACGTAGAAGCCGAGCAGCGCGGCTGTCATCACCCAGGAGTTGATCCGGTACGCCCTCGCGTGCACCTCGCCGCGCTCGGCCACCTGGCGCTCGTCCAGCACCCGTTTCCGCAGCTCCAGCAGCCCGCGGGTCATGGAATTGAGGAAGCCGGTGAGCGGGATCCAGGCGAGCAGCGCGGCCAGCAGCCCGACCAGGGGCCACGGTGATGCCCAGGCGTAGGAACCCACCATGCCCGCCAGTCCGACCGCTGTCGTCACCACGTGTGCCACCACGATGCGGCGCCGTGCCCCGCGGGTGGCGTGATAGCGCTTGACGCGGGCGTCGTTCATCGTCTTGAGCAGCCATGTGTCGTAGCCCGTCGCGGACGGGCGCGAAGCAGGAGCGCTGAAGCTCATGTGGTGGTCCTCCCCGTGTTGCGTGCGGTGGTGCCGGCCGTGTCCGGGGCGCTGCCCGGGCCGTACACCTCGTCGGTGAGCGGGCGGAACGGCTCCAGGGAGAACAGGGCCTCCACCGGCAGCCGGAAGTAGGCGGCGATGCGCAGCGCCAGGTCGAGGCTCGGGTTGTACTGCCCGCGTTCGATGTAGCCGATCGTCTGGTAGTGCGCGCCCACCGCTTCGGCCAGCACCTGTCGGGACACCTTCCGTTCCGCCCGAACGACCGCCAGCCTGTTGTGTACGTGCTCGCTCATGTATAAGGAGTACTACATCTGGGAGCACATCCGCAACACCGACGGCTACCGAGAAACTGTCCGTCGGTCACCGCACGACCAGCACCAACTTCCCCCGGACATGTCCCCGTTCGCTCTCCCGCATCGCTTCGGCGGCCTCCGCGAGCGGGTAGAGGCGGTGCACCGGCAGCCGCAGTCCGTCGGCGACATGGAGCGCGGTCGCCTCGGCCAGCGCCCCCGCGAGGTCGAGGCTCTCGCCGCCCTCCGCGAAGCGCACCCCGTGCCGGGCGGCCTCGGCGGGATGGGTGATGGTGACGACCCGCTCGGTGCCGCCCGTCAGCTCGATCGACGCCTCGATGGCTCCCCCTCGCCCCGCACCGTCGAGCGCCGCGTCCACCCCCTGCGGCGCGACGGCCCGCACCCGTTCGGCCAGACCCTCCCCGTAGGTGACGGGAACGCCGCCCAACTCGCGTATGTACGCGTGGTTGCGCTCGCCGGCGGTGCCGATCACCCGGATCCCGCGGGCGGCCGCCAACTGGAGGGCGAGCGTGCCGACACCACCGGCCGCCGCGTGCACCAGCAGGGTCTCGCCGGGCTTGAGGCCCAGCAGCGCGAAGCAGCGCAGCGCCGTCTCCGCGGCGGACGGCACCGCCGCGGCCTCGGCCCAGCCGAGCTGGTGGGGACGGCGGGCCAGGTTGCCGGCCTCGGCCAGCGCGTGCCGGGCATAGCTGCCGGTCAGCGTCCAGCCGAACACCTCGTCGCCGACGGCCAGTTCACCGGCGTCCGGCCCGACCGCCTCGACGATCCCGGCCCCCTCCAGCCCGGGCACATGCGGCAGCGGCAGCGGGAACAGCTCCTGCATCTCCCCTCTGCGGATCTTGCAGTCCAGCGGATTGACCGCGGCTGTCCGTACGGCCAGGCGGACCTGGCCGGGCCCTGGCTCGGGCAGTTCGACCTCCCGCGGGGCGAGGACGTCAGCGGCGCCGAAGCGGTCGAAGGCCATGGCGTGGGTGGTGAATGGCATGCGGAAGGTGCTCCCTCGTCGTTCAGGCAGTTCCGCACCGTCGGACGGACGGCGCCGCACCACTGTGTGCCCGGCAGCGCCGCCACCGGACCCGTCGTACGGCCGGTCGGCACCTCCCCCGACGACCAGGCACGCCCGCGCCGCACCGCCGTACGGTGGGCAGGTGGAACGCCGCTGGACGAGTACCGAGGACGCGCTGGCCAGGGTGACGGAGATCGTGGCCGCGCCGCTGCCCCAACTCCTGCACCGCACCTCGCAGGTGCTGCGCGGACTGGTACCGCACACCGCCGCGGCGCAGCTGAGCGAGGTGTGCGCGTACGCGCCGAGGCAGGCCGTCGGCACGGACAGCGCGCTTGCCGGCCGGATCACCTCGGCCGAACTGGGCCGGCTCGCGGTCCAGGTGCCCGTCGGCACGCCCTGGCAGGGCGAGGCGGTGCTGGCCGGCGGGCCCCATGCCGTGCTCGGCGTCGCCTCGGCCCCGCGCGGAAAGGGTGGCGCGCTGCTGGCCCTCACCGGTCTCGGCGCCGAACCGGCCCCCGTACCCGCCGACGTGCTGCGCACCGTGCAGCGCGTCTGGGACCTGGTGACCGTCTACACCTACCAACTCCACGCCGAGGCGTACCCGGAGCGCACCGCCGTCTCCCGCGCAGCGTCCGCAGCGCGGGCCACCGCCCTGGCGGAGCTGGCCGACGCCCACGGTGCGGCACTCACCGGCGTCCTCGCCGCGCTGCGGGCGCCCGCGCTCGACGACGCGGCAGCGCGTGCCACGGCCACCGAGCTGGCCGTCGAAGCGCTGGCTGCGCTGCGGCGGGCGCCGTACTGGAACCGCGAGTTGAGCGAGGAGCCGGCTGACGACGCCTTCCACCGCGCGGCCCGCGAGCTGCGTCCGCTCTTCCGCCACCACACGGCGCGGCTGGTGCTGCGCGCGCCGGGCAGTACGCGGTCCGTCCCGTCCGACGCCGCGCACACCGCACGCGCCGCCGTACGGGCCGCCACGCTGGCCCTGCTCGAGCAGGAGGGGGTACAGCGGGTGCACGTCGGGTGGTGGCTCGAGAACGAGGAGCTGCGGGCCGCCGTACGGGACGACGGCCCGGGGAGGCTGCGTGTCGAGGAGGCCGTCACCACGAACGCCAGCGAACGCGTCGCGGCGCTCGGCGGCACCCTGCATGTGGACGCGGTACCGGACTGGGGGACGACGGTCACGGTCACCCTGCCGCTGGCGCCCTCCACGCCGTTGCCCCGGCGCACTGCCGACAACGCTCCGGAGGGCCTGGACGCACTCCATCCGCGCGAGGTGCACGTACTGGAACACCTCGCCCTCGGGCGCCGCAACCGCGAGATCGCCGACGCGCTCGGCATCAGCCAGTCGACGGTGAAGTTCCACGTCTCCAACATCCTGGCCAAGCTGGGCGTGACCACCCGGGGCGAGGCCGCCGCACTGACCCGCGCCTGGGAGCACTGAGCCGGGCGCCCCGCACCAGACGGCTCCAGCCCGCAACAGACGGCCCCGCTCCGCATACGACAGCCGCCCGGGTAGTCTCGCCCGGTGTCTCTCCTCGGCCGGATACGCGGCGCCGTCCCACGGCGCGTCCTGTTGCTCATCGTGGGCGGCGTGCTGGCGCTCGCCCTCGTCGCCGTTCTCGTGCCTCTGCTCGTACTCGACGAGGACGACGCCGAAGCGTGCCGACAGGCGCCGGTTTCCGCCCGCGCGCAGGCCCGCGACCCCGAGCGGGCCGCGAAGGCGCTGGACCCTGGCCCGGACATCACCCGTACGGGACCGCTCAAGCGGCTGCTGCACACCACCGGCGCCCCACTGTGCGACGGCGCGGACGGTACACAGCTCGCGGGCCGCGCGCTCGTCGCGGCGACGACCGGCCGCACCGCCGACGACCAGCACAAGCCGGCGCGGCCACATACCGAACGGTCGGCACGCGTCGCGCACGCCGCCGTGCTGCTGCTCAGCAAGGGCCGGAAGCAATATCTGCCCGACTTCCCCCTCGGCCTGAACCCCTACCTCGCCCGGATGTTCGCCGCCTACATCCAGGACACCAGCAGATCGGTGGCGTACGGGGCGCCCCACGACTGGCAGCACCCCACCGCCACCGACGAGGAAGCCGAATTCGGGGACGGCAGCGGCAACTGGGCCACCCCCTTCCCCCACGGGCACGACGTGCACGTCGTCTTCCCGGAGTTCGAGAGGGCGCAGAAAGTGGTACGCCGGGTGGCCGCTTCGCCGCGCGCGTTCGCCATGCTGTACGACGCCGAACGGGCCCGGTTCGCCTGGTATCTGGAGCGGCTGACCGACGACGCGCAGGAGCCAGGCGACAAGCCCAAGGACGGCGTGATGTCCACCGAGATGGAGCTCGAGGAGAGCGCCACCCTCGTCGCCGAACTCATGGCCGCCCGCACGGTCGCCGTCAAGGAAGGACTCGCGCCCCCTCTCGCACAGTTCGACCGCGCGGTGCTGCGGCACACCCGCGGCCTCTACCACCCCGCCGACCACCAGGTACGGAGCCGGCCCTCGGCCGCCACCCTCGCGCAGCGCCGCCCCGACGCGTCGGCGGGCAGCGGGAAGCGGGCCGTCCAACGACTGATGGACGGCAGGGTCCAGCTCTTCGCGGTGTTCGACGCGTGGGCGCGGGACCGCGGCATACCCGCAGGCCGAGCCGAACGCCTCCGCATCCAGCTGGACACGCGGTACGCCAACTCCCTCAACCTGCTCTGACGCGTCCCCCGGAGGGGGCTGCGCCCCACAGGACGGCTGCGCCCCACAGGGGCGCGGGGAACTGCGCGCCAAGCCACGACGCACCCGCAGCCTGCAAGCATCAGGCAGGGGCACCCCCTCCCCAGCGGCCGACGCCGGATCAGTCCGCCGCGGGCAGCCGAAGCCGCGTACAGCCGCGTTCGGCGCTCTCCTTCTCGGCGAAGGACGCGAGTACCTCCCGCATGGCATCGCGGTCCAACAGCTCGCGGCTCAGCGTCCGCTGTCCGTCCGACTCGTCGTCCGGGCGGCTGACGGCGAGCTGGAAGCCCGCCGGCCGGCCACCGCACCGTGCCGTGGCCCAGCCGTTGTCGTCGGTGAGCCACGGCCGGGTCCGCGACTCGTCCGTGCGCGCGCCGCTGAGACCGGCCTGGCCGAACATCACCCGCTGCGACCATTCCCCGTACAGGCCGTAGAGCGTGATCACCGGGCTGTGTGATTCGCCGTCCTCGTCGCTGCCGGACGGCCGCACCACGCAACTGGTCATGGGGGCATGGCCCTTGGGGATCCGCAGGTCGACGGACCAGCCGGCGCCCTGGAAGGGGCCGCGGGCGAGCGCCGCACACGTCGTGCCCGCCGCGCGTCCGGTCGGTACGCCCTTGGGCTCGGCCTTCTCGGTGTCCTGCGCCGGGACGGGCAGCGGGTCGGTGTCGCACCCGAGCTTTTCGGCCGCCTTGTTGGCGACCGCCGCGCCCGCACGGACCAACTGGTGCGGCTCGGAGCGGTGTCCGGACAGCACATCGACCAGGAGCTGCCCCGGGTGCCCGGCGGCGTCCTTGCCGCGCCCCGGGCACTCGGGCATCAGCGTCACACCGGCCAGCCGGGACTCGAAGCCCGGCAGCCCGCCGGGGAGCGCCGCGGCCGGGAGTACTCCGTCGTCCCGGAACTCGCGTACCAGCTCGCTGTCGATGTCGTCCCGGCGGCTGTAGACGCGGACTTCGAGGATCCGCTCGCCTTCCTCGTTCGCCACCTCGCAGCTGTAGCGCCCGAGGCCGCTGTCGGTCTCGCTTTCGGACTCGGACAGATGCGCGTCGGCGTTGCCCGTGGTGGCACGCAGGGTGTCCAGACTGCCGTCGGGCAGCGCCCCGTCGCAGGCGCCCGACGCGATCACCTTGTCCTTGACGGTGGGTGTGAGGGCCCATCCCACGCCACCGAGCACCAGCACGCCGAGGCCGCACCACACGGCGATCCTCGTACGGCGGCGACGCCGGTCCGCGCGCTCCTGGAGGGCGCGCCACCGCTCACGTCGCTCGTCCTCGTCCGTCTGTTGCTGCTCCTCCGCATCCGACACCCCGGCACCGTATCCCAGCCCGGCTCACGGCCCGAACACACGTGTGCCCCGAACTCCGTGAGGAGTGCGGGGCACACAGCTGACTGCTCAGCGGGAGCTCACTCCCACTCGATGGTTCCCGGGGGCTTGCTGGTGACGTCCACCGTGACGCGGTTGACCTCGGCGACCTCGTTGGTGATCCGCGTCGAGATGCGGGCCAGCACGTCGTAGGGCAGCCGCGACCAGTCGGCCGTCATGGCGTCCTCCGACGAGACCGGACGCAGCACCACCGGGTGACCGTAGGTGCGCGCGTCGCCCTGGACGCCGACGCTGCGGACCTCCGCGAGCAGCACCACCGGGCACTGCCAGATGTCCCGGTCCAGACCCGCGGCCGTCAGCTCCTCGCGGGCGATGGCGTCCGCCTCCCGCAGCAGGTCGAGCCGCTCGCGGGTGACCTCGCCGACGATACGGATGCCCAGGCCCGGGCCCGGGAACGGCTGGCGCTGGACGATCTCGTCCGGCAGCCCGAGCTCCTGCCCGACCATCCGGACCTCGTCCTTGAACAGCTTACGCAGCGGCTCCACCAGTTCGAACTCGAGGTCCTCGGGGAGGCCGCCCACATTGTGGTGCGACTTGATGTTGGCCGCGCCCGTGCCGCCGCCGGACTCCACCACGTCCGGGTAGAGCGTGCCCTGGACCAGGAACGCCACCGGCTCGTCGCTGGGCGCCCCGGCAACGATCTCCGCCTGCGCCTGCTCGAAGACCCGGATGAACTCCCGGCCGATGATCTTGCGCTTCTGTTCCGGGTCGGAGACCCCGGCCAGCGCGTCGATGAAGCGGTCGGAGGCGTCCACGACCTTCAGCTGGACGCCGGTCGCTGCGACGAAGTCCTTCTCGACCTGCTCCGTCTCGCCCTTGCGCATCAGCCCGTGATCGACGTACACGCAGGTCAGCTGGTCGCCGATGGCCCGCTGGACCAGCGCTGCTGCCACCGCCGAGTCCACGCCGCCGGACAGCCCGCAGATGGCGCGCCTGCTGCCGACCTGCGCGCGGACCGCCGCCACTTGCTCGTCGACGATGCTCTCCGTGGTCCACGACGGGGACAGCCCCGCACCCCGGTACAGGAAGTGCTCCAGCACCTGCTGGCCGTAGGTGGAGTGCATCACCTCGGGGTGGTGCTGGATGCCGTACAGCTTCCGCCCGTCGTCCTCGAACGCCGCCACCGGGACCAGGTCCGTGGACGCCGTGACGGTGAAGCCCTTCGGCGCCGCCGAGCAGGCGTCGCCGTGCGACATCCACACCTGCTGCTCGCCCGGGGTGCCCTCGAACAGCGTCGAGGACGCCTTGGCGACGGTCAGCTGAGTACGGCCGTACTCCCGGCTGCCGGTGTTGTCGACCGTGCCGCCCAGCGTCGTCGCCATCAGCTGGAAGCCGTAGCAGATGCCCAGGACGGGGACGCCCGCCTCGAAGAGCTCGCGCTCGATCGAGGGTGCGCCCTCCGCGTACACGGAAGAGGGACCGCCGGAGAGGATGATCGCCTTCGGGTCCTTGGCGAGCATCTCGGCGGCCGGCATGGTCGACGGCACGATCTCGCTGTACACCCGCGCCTCGCGCACGCGGCGCGCGATGAGCTGGGCGTACTGCGCGCCGAAGTCGACGACGAGAACGGTGTCCGGAACGGTGCTCTCGGACGGGTTGGAAGCCACGAAGCTGATGCCTTTCGGCGGTGAGCGGGGGTTCACCACCGATGATAACGGTGCCCCTGGGTGGCCGATCCCGCCGCTGGAGGGGTGGCATACTGGGCGCATGCTCGTACAGAACGTGTGGTTTAGCTATGGCACCGGCCCGGCCGGCTGCCATGGTCGTCGTTCTGTGTGAGAGAAGCCACATACGAACTTCCCCCAGGCGCCCCGGGCCGGTCAGGCCCGGGGCGCCTGTGTGTGTCCGCCCGGGCCGCCGCGACCCGCGGGCTCCGTGAGCCGAGGAGCACGCAGCAGATGACTACGACGAGCACCAGCACCAGCACCAGCACCAGCACCAGCACCGAGGCGACGCCCGCGCCGGAGGCGTTGATCGCGGCCGAGCGCGCCCGTATCGACGCGCTCGACGCCCGCCTGATCGCGCTCGTACGCGACCGTATGGAGATCTCCGAGACCATCCAGCAGACGCGGATCGAGTCGGGCGGGCGGCGGGTGCATCTGTCCCGCGAGATGCAGATCCTCGACCACTACAGCGCCGCGCTCGGGGCGCCGGGCCGGGAGCTGGCCCGCACACTGCTGCGGCTGTGCCGGGGGCACTAGGCGTGGGGGGCTGCGCCCCGTCAGGGGCGCGGGACTGTGCTCATGTGCGGCTCCGCCGCGTGGGCGCACCCAGCCACAGCCGGGCCGCAGCCCGGGGACGACGGACAGGGGCACCCCGAGGGGCCTGGTGGGGCCCTCACCCGTACGGCGCGTGACCGCCCCGAAGGGGCTTCGTTGGACCCGGTGTCCCTGATCTCCGCCGGGCGCCCGGCGGCGAGCGGGGCGGCGTCACCGGAGCGATGAGACGCCCGTCCTCCCCGGGAGGGGAGACGCCGGGTGTCGTGGGACCTCGCTCCGGTGCTGTGACCGGACGGCAGGGGACAGCAGCCCGGTCACGACAGCGGCCGGTCCCGGGGACGCTCTGGGCCGGCCGCTCCGCGGCTCTCCAACCCTTCACGGTCCTCCCGGTGCGGCGCACCGGCCCCTGCCGCGTCTTTGCCAGAACCTGAAAGTCCCTCTCCGTCGAAATGGTTGCGCGGGGCGCGGCGTATCCACCACGATGCAGAGAGTCGACGAGCAAACCACCTGACCACAAGGCCAGTTGGTGGACCGTGGCAGAGTTCTGCCATTGGTTCGACCAATCCGGCGGCGCTTCCCCCCGGCGCCGCCCTCAGCACAGGCGCTGCCCTGACGCCGGTGCTGACCCGAGGGCCCCGCGGCTGCCGCCACCCACCCGGTCGGCGCCCGGGGCCCTTCGTCACGCCCTCTCCTCCTCCGGCACGGCCGCCCTCTCGTCGGCCTGCGCCGTCGCCCGCTCGCCGTCCGATTCCGCCGCACTCGCCCGCTCGCCGTGCGACACCGTCACGACCGGCAGCCGCAGCGCCCCGAAGGCGCGTTCAGGCACCGCGGGCCGGGCCGGGGCGACGGGCTTCAGCCGCTGGTAGTCGGCGTCCTGTGCGGGGCGCGGGTCCTCCTCGCCGTTGTTCGGCCAGAACGACATGGCGCGCTCGGCCTGCGCGGTGATGGTGAGGGACGGATTGACGCCGAGGTTGGCGGAGACCGCGGAGCCGTCGACGACGGAGATGCCGGGGTGTCCGTACAGCCGGTGGTAAGGGTCGATGACACCGCGTTCGGTGCTGTCGCCGATCGGGCAGCCGCCGAGGAAGTGGGCGGTGAGGGGGGTGCCCATCAGCTCGCCGACATTGGTGCCCGGGAAGCCGTTGATCTCCTCGGCGAGCGCGCTCGCGGCCTCGGCGCTCTCGGGGATGTGCACGGGGTTGGGCGCTCCATGTCCCTGCCGTGCGGTGAGCATGCCCTTGCCGAGGCCCTTGTCCTTCCGGTAGGTGGTCAGCGAGTTGTCGAGGGTCTGCATGACCAGCCCGATGATGATGCGCTCCGACCATTTGCGTGCGGACAGCGAGCGCAGGAAGAGCGCCGGGTGGCGCAGGCAGGTGACGACATGGGCGAGCGCGCGCGGCAGCAGGGTGTTCTGCCGTACCTGGAGCGTGGTCAGGGCGCTCATGGAGTTGGAGCCCTTGCCGTAGCGCACGGGCTCGATATGGGTGTTGGCGTCGGGGTGCACCGAGGAGGTGATGGCGACGCCCTTGGTGAAGTCGAGTTCGGCGTCCTTGCCCCACTTGTTGCGGTACCGGCGCGGCACCGTCTGCGCTCCGACCAGCGCTTCGGAGTTGGTGCGGGTCAGCTCGCCCAGCCGCGGCGAGAGCCGTGGGAGGGTGCCGGCGTCCTTCACGCGGTGCAGCAGCTTCTGGGTGCCGTAGGTGCCGGCGGCCAGTACGACGTGCCGGGCGCGCAGGATGCGGGGCTTCCCGCCGCGGCGCTTGTCGGTGCGGACGGTCAGCACTTCGTAGCCGTCCGCATCGGTGCCCGGGGTGCGCTCCCGGAGACCGACGACGGTGGTCAGGGGGCGGATCTCGGCGCCGGCCCGCTCCGCGAGGTGCAGGTAGTTCTCGTTGAGCGTGTTCTTGGCGCCCCTGCGGCAGCCGGTCATGCACTCGCCGCACTCCACGCAGGCGGTGCGCTCGGGGCCCGCGCCGCCGAAGTACGGGTCGGGGACGCTCTCGCCCGCGGCTGCCCGTACCGTGCCGTCGGCGTCCTCGCCGTCGCCGAAGAAGACGCCCACGGGTGCGAGGTGGAAGGTGTCGCCGTAGCCCAGACGGTCGGCTGCGGCCTTCAGGTGGACGTCGGAGGGGGTGGTGGTGGGGTTGAGGCGGACGCCGAGCATGCGCTTGGCCTGGTCGTAGTAGGGCGCGAGTTCGGCCTGCCAGTCGGTGATGTGACCCCACTGACGGTCCTCGAAGAACTGCTTGGGGGGCACGTAGAGGGTGTTGGCGTAGTTCAGCGAGCCGCCGCCCACTCCGGCGCCCGCCAGGATCATGACATTGGCGAGCAGATGGATGCGCTGGATGCCGTAGAGGCCGAGCGAGGGCGCCCACAGGAAGTTCTTCAGGTCCCAGGAGTTCTTGGGCAGTTCCTCGCGGGTGAAGCGCCGTCCGGCCTCCAGTACGCACACCCGGTAGCCCTTCTCGGTCAGCCGCAGCGCCGAGACCGCGCCGCCGAAGCCGGAGCCGACGACGACCACGTCGTAGTCGAAAAGCGCCTGGGCCACGAATACCTCCGGTTCCACGGTGAGGGGGTCCGGGGCGAAGCCCCCGAACCTGTTCCCGCCGCAGCGGCGACAAGCCACGACGGCGTGGGTACGGCGGCTTCAAGAGCACCGAAGCCACCGGACAGGCGTCAGCGAAAGCGGAGCGCCTTCAGCGCCTTGAGGGAGCGGGACATGAACGCGGCGTACGCCTCGTCGCTCATGCCGAACGACGGTGCCATCGGCAGCACCCGCTGGTGCGCCACCGTCTGCGGCTCGGTGTACTTGAGGATGCCCTCCGAGCCGTGCCGGCGGCCGAGTCCGGAGTCGCCCATGCCGCCCATGGGAGCCTGGGCGCTGCCGTAGGCGGAGGCGTACCCCTCGTTGACGTTGACGGTGCCGGTACGCAGCCGGGCCGCGATCTGACGCGCCCGGCGTCCGTTGCCGCTCCACACGCTGGAGTTGAGCCCGTAGGAGGTCGCGTTGGCGAGTTCGACGGCCTCTTCCACGTCCGAGAAGCGGTAGACGGAGACGACGGGACCGAAGGTCTCCTCGCCGCACACGGTCATCGCCGGCTCGACGCCCTCCAGCACGGTGGGCTCGTAGAACAGCGGACCGACGTCGGGGCGCGCCCTGCCGCCCGTCAGCACGGTGGCGCCCTTGGCGACGGCGTCCTCGACATGCTGCTCGACGGTCTCCAGCTGCCGCTCGGAGACGAGGGAGCCCATGTCGGCGCCGTAGGCCAGGGACGCGCCCAGCCGCATGGCGCGGGTGCGGGCCACGAAGCGCTCCAGGAAGGCGTCGGCGACCGACTCGTGGACGTACAGCCGCTCGATGGAGATGCACAGTTGCCCGGCGGAGGAGAAGGCGCCGCGCACCGCGCCCGCCGCGGCCTTGTCGAGGTCGGCGTCCTCCAGGACGAGCATCGCGTTCTTGCCGCCCAGCTCCAGGGAGCAGCCCACCAGACGCGCCGCGGCCCGCCGGGCGACCTCTCGCCCGGTGCGGGTGGAGCCGGTGAAGGAGACGTAGTCGCCGCGGTCGGCGACCTCGGGGCCGACCACCGGGCCCTCGCCGAGCACGACCTGCCACACATCGGCGGGCAGCCCCGCCTCCACGAGCAGGTCACGCGCCCACAGCGCGGTCAGCGCGGTCTGGGTGTCGGGCTTCATCACGACGGCGTTGCCCGCGACGAAGGCAGGCAGCGCGTCACCGACCGACAGCTCGAAGGGGTAGTTCCAGGGCGCTATCTGGCCGATGACACCGCGCGGGTGACGCAGTTCGGTGACCTTGGTCAGCGTGGGTATCGCGCCGGTGTGCCGCTTGGGGCGCAGATACGAGGCGGCCTTGCGCCCGTAGTGGCGAGCGGCGACGGCAACCGCCTGCACCTCCTCGTGCGCATGCAACCGCGCCTTGCCGGTCTCCAGCTGAATGAGGTCCAGCACCTCCGACTGGCGGGCCAGCACGAGGTCGTGGAAGCGCAGCAGCACCGCGGCGCGCTGCCGCACCGGGGTGGCGGCCCAGTCGCGCTGCGCCGCGCGGGCCTTCTCGAAAGCGGAGGCCACGTCCTCGGGTGTGGACTCGGGCAGCTCGGCCAGCACCTCCCCCGTGAACGGGGAACGGCTGCTGGTCTTGCCGCTGCCCACCACACCGCGGGCCAGCGCGGCGACGAGGGCCGGGGTGACCACATCGGCCGCCGACCGGGCCTTGTCCGGTGCCTCGGCCACCGGGTTGCCGGGGGTGCGCGCAGTACTCGACGTGGGGCGGGTGCTGTCCTGCGAGTCCGTCATGCGAGCGAGCGTACGACTACCGACGCGGGCTCGTATACCCAGCGGTAACCGCTTTTCACGGAATCTGCCAGTGATTGCTGGCAGAACGATCTGCGGACCGTCCGCCTACAGATCGTTGATCTTGAGGGACTTCTTCGCCTCCTGGTAGACGGCTTCGCCGTCCTTGCGCGACTTGCCCGCGGCGGGCATGTCCGCGTACAGCCGCCAGCGCTCGCCGTCCTCGTTGACGAAGACCAGCTCGTGCCGGAACTTCTTGGGCTCCTCGGGCTCCCCGACATCGGTCTTGGGCCGGTAGGTGGTGGAGATCTCGGCCGCTTCCTTGCCCTGCTGCTTCGCCTCGGTGACCCGGGAGACGACCTCCACCATCGTCTCGATGTAGGACTCCTCGGCCCCGTCCTCGTAGAAGCTCTTCCAGGAGTTGGCCTCGACCAGGGAGTTCTCCTTGACGTCCTGGCTGCTGCGGCTCAGCTTGAGGGATACGACGTTCCCCGGGTCTGTGTAGGTCACCTCGTCCTCGTTCGCGCTGCGCTTGTAGTCCTCCGGCACCGCGAGGGACGCCCGCACCCGTGCGTCCTCGTTCCGCGTCTTGTAGCCCTCCGGTGCCTGATCGGCGGTGTAGACGAAGAACAGCGCCAGCGCCGCGGCGATCGCGACCACCACACCGCCCGTACCGAACTGCCACCCGCGGCTGGTCCGCAGCTTGCCGAAGAAGCCGCGCAGCACGCGGGCGAGGGCGTTGCCGCCGTCCGGGCCCGGCACCGACCGGCGCGACTGCTGCGGCGGGCGGGCCACTTCGGCGAGGGTCTGCCGGATCTCCGCAGCGTCGGGACGCAGCCCCGGCTCCTTGCTCAGCAGCCGGGTGAGCAGCATCCCGAAAGCGCCGGAGCCGCTCAACGCGCGTGCCGGCCGCTGCGGTTCGGAAGAGAGCACCGCCTGCAGGGTGGCGGGGCTGTTGGAGCGGCGGAACGGCGAGACGCCCTCGACCGCCGCGTACAGCACCACTCCCAGCGACCACAGGTCCGACTCCGGGCCCGGCCGCTGTCCCAGCACCCGCTCCGGCGCCACGAACTCCGGGGAACCGACGAACGCGCCGGTCTCCGTGAGCCCCTGCTCGCCCTGGACCTTGGCGATCCCGAAGTCGGTGAGCACGACCCTGTCATAACGGCCCAGCAGCACGTTGTCCGGCTTCACATCGCGGTGCAGCACGCCCTTCTCGTGCGCGGCGTCCAGCGCGCCCGCGACGGCGAGCCCGATCCGGGCGGCCTCGCGGACATCGATGGTGCCCTCGCCCAGCACATCGGCCAGCGAACGCCCCTGGACCAGTTCCATGACGATCCACGGCTGCTCGTCCTCCACCACCACGTCGTGGATGGTGACGACGGAGGGGTGATCGATCTGCGCTGCCGTACGCGCCTCACGCCGCATCCGCGTGTACATCGTCTCCCGCTCACGCGCGGAGAGATGGCCGGGCAGCCGCGGCTCCTTGACGGCCACGTCCCGGTCCACCACCTCGTCGTGCGCCCGCCACACGGTGCCCATACCGCCGTGCCCCAGCCGACCCGTGAGGCGGTACCGGCCGCCGATCAGACGTCCGGCGCCCGGGTCGCCGCCGGCCGCGCCCGACGGGGGCGCCGCGACCTCGGTCGGCTCGTACGAACGGGGAGCGGGAGCGGGGGCCTCCGGTTCGGGCGGGCCGGGCTGTCGTGGTGGCTGCAACCCGTAGCTGGTCGACTCGTCCAACCGGTCCCCCTCGTTCATCATGCGCCCACCTTTACCCGCCTGGCAGCGCGGTCGCCAGTGGGTTCACGCAGCTGTGACGTCAGGGAGCGCGGGTGACGCGGTAGGTGTCGGCGACCGCCTCGAAGTGCCGGTCGATGTCCGCCTTCTGGCTCTTGGAGCCGAGCACGAGCAGCACGTGATAGCGACCGCCCAGGATCATCGCCCGGTTGCGCGCGTACACCTGACGGCCGCCGTCCTCACGCCAGCTGAAGGTGCCCTCGGCCATCGCCGTGTCCCCCACGTCGATACGCCGGAGCCCGCCGGTGCTCGCCCAGTCGGAGGCACGGTAGGCGGACAGCTCCGGCTCGTCCTCGCTCTGGTAGGCCATCGGGTCCTTGCCGAACTTGCCCGTGCTGTCCCGGCCGTTGACGACGACCATCTCGACCTCGCCGCCGTTGTAGCGCACTTGTCCGCGCCCGGTGGCGGAGCGGCGGTCCCACTCCTTCGGCACGGCGATCCGGAACCCGGCGGGGTCGTTGCTGATCCGGTAGCCCTTGGGGGCCTTCACGGACTCGTCGCTCCGGTCGTTGCCGTCGCCCTCGTCGCCGGGCTTGCTGCCGTTCCTGTCGCCGGGCTTGCTGCCGTTTTTGTCGCCGGGCTTGTCTTCGCCGGACTTGCCGTCACCCGTCGGCTCCGGCGCCGGTTCGGACTTCTGCTCCTCGGGCACCACCACCGAGCCCTTCTGGGCGCCCTTCCCTCCCCCGTTGTCCGGCAGGAACAACGCGACGAAGGCCACCGCCGCCGCCATGCCGAGCAGTATCAGCGCCAGGACCAGCAGCCCCAGGCGCCGCGGGCCGCCGCGCTTCGGGCCACGGTGCCGCTGCACCGGCTCCGCGACCGGCTCGGCCTGCGGCTGCTGCCGCTCGCGGCGCGGCTCGGGGCGCGGGGGACGGTCAACTGCCGCTGCCCGCCTGGCCCGCCGGCGCCTGCGCACCAGTTCGCCGCGCCGCCGGACGATCGGCAGCCGGCGGGGGTCGGCCGGGCCACCGGGGTCCAGGGTGAGCGGCGCTGTGACCGTATGCAGCCCGACGTCCGGCTCCGGCGCGGAGCGGATGATCGACCGCAGCCAGCCCCGCAGCTCCTCGAAGTCCGGCCGCTCGGTGGGGTCCTGCCGCATCAGCGACTCGACCACCGGGCGCAGCGGCCCGCAGTCCTCCGCGAACGCGGGCGGCTCCGCGCACACCATCTGCACCAGCTCGGCCGCGCTGTCCTCGGGATAGGGGGCGTGACCCTGCACGGCGCGGAAGAGCAGCACGCCCAGTGCCCACAGATCGGCGGCCGGGCCCACGGGCGGGGCCAGCCGCCAGTTGTCGTACACGGGCCCCGCCTGCTCCGGTGCCCAGCGCTCGGTGACCGGTCCGACGACCGTCATCCGGGCGTGCCGTGCCCGCTCCGCCGCGAGCGCCGTCGCCGGTCCGCGATAGCGGCCCGCGGAAGCGTCCGCACCGCCCCAGGGCGCGCCGTCGTCCGGGCCGACGGACGGCTCCCGGTCGGCGGAGGCTTCGATGCCGGGGCCGGTGCCGGTGCCGATTCCGGGGCCGATTCCGGGGCCGATTCCGGGGCCGATTCCCGTGCCGGTGCCGGTTCCACTGCCGATCCCCGTACCGGGGCCGATTCCCGTGCCGGTGCCGGTTCCCGTACCGGTGCCGGCTCCCGTGCCGTACGCAGTGGTGGGCTGCCCGGCGGGCTCGTCGGTGGGTTGCTCGGCCGGCTCCCCCGCGGGCTGCTCGCGGTGGGGTTCGCCGCGGTCGGTCGTCCAGGGGGCGGGGAGGCTGCGGTCATCGGCGGACCGGGCGCCGGGCAACGCCGTGGGCCCGTCGGCGGTCCCGGGTCTGTGTCCGCCGGCCGTGCCGGGGCCGCGTTCCGCGCCGGTCCGGCCGTACGGCGGGGGCGTGCCATAGGGGCCCGCCGCGTGCGGGCCGTAGATCTCGTCGCGCTCGACCTCACGCACACTGCCGTTGGCCAGTGTGCCGGGCAGCACCTCGTCCTCGTCGGACGGCAGCCAGCGCACGTCGTCGTCGAGGGCGTGCGTGGGACCGGCGCCGCCTTCCTCCTCGGCGTCCTGCCCGGCCGGACCGCCGCCCGGAGCGCCGGCCCACCAGTCGGGTGCGGGCGGGCGCCGGGCACCCTCGTCCCCGTCCTGGGGGCGCCCCTGGGGGCGCCCGGCGTCCCGGGTGTCGGCGGCGGCGCGCTGGGCGCCCTCGCGGTACGCGGCGATCGCGCCACGCCGCGCGGCCCGTGCGGAGAGGTCATCGTTCGGGCCCTCCCGGCCGGGGAGGCCCTGCCCGCGGGGTCCGCGTACGTCCTCCTCCGGCTCGATGCCCTCGAAGCCGAAGATGCCCCTGCGGCGCTCCTCCCCGCCGTACGGGTGGGGCCCGAGGCCGTCCCCCTCGTCCCGCCGCGCCTCGAACGAGCCGCTGTCGCGCGGGGTGAAGCCCTCGGGCAGCCGGTGACCGGTCCACGTCGCGGGTGCCGGCCCGCCGTGGCCCGGCCGGTGCGGCGCGTCCGGATGCGCGGGACCGCCGGCGCCCTCGGCCTCCTGACGGGACCGGGGCGCGAGGCCGGCCGCGGAACCGGCCGCCTGTCCCGGCCCGGTGGCGGTCTCAGGGCCGTCCGGCAGAGGCGGGGGCAGCGGGTCATAGCCGCACAGCGCCTCCTCGGCGGCCCCCACCGCGAGGCCGGTCAGCAGCGCCCGCCCGTCCTCGCAGATGAGTACGGTGCGGGCGGTCACGTTGTGGTGCACCCAGCCGTGCGCATGCACGATGCGCAGGGCGGCGAGCAGATCGGCGGCGATCTCGGCGGCGCGGTGTGCGCCCAGCGGCCTGTCGGCCAGCAGTGAGGCGAGGGGCCTGGCCGGCACCGACTCGCTCACTATCCACAGCCCGTCGTCCTCGACGAAGACGTCGAAGACCTGGTCGAGCCGCGGATGGTCGGGCAGCTGTGCCGCGGCGACGGCAGCCTCCATCGCCCTGCGCACCGCGGGGTCCGCCGGGCGCCGTACCGGCTGCCCGCCTTGCCCGCGCGGGCCGCCGTCCGGACCCCGGCCGGGAGTGCCGTAGCCGTCGTCGACCACCTCTGCCTCGACGACCTCGGGCAACGGCACCTGGCGGACGAGGACTTCCTGTCCGCTGGCGGTGTCCCAGGCCAGGGACTCGGCGAGTTCGTACGCGTCGGCAGGCGGCAGGGGCAGGCGGTAACGACCGGCCAGCAGCCGGCCCGCGTATCCCGCGTTCTCCTCCACGACGCCCTCCCCACCGCGCACGAGACCGCCAATTCCGTTCTGTTTCCGTCTTCTTGCGGATAGCTACGATCCGCGTCCTTCACGATACGTCCGGGAACCGCCCGCGTCACCGCGCGGCGGCTGCCGCAGTGGCCCGTGCCGGGGCGCGCCGCATCATCGCGGTGGAAAAGGGGGGCGACGTCGGCCCCGGGACTCGGTAGCGGGGCGACCGGTCAGGCGTGCGGCTTGAACGACTTGAACGCGGCCTTCCGGAGCGTCGCACACGGCTTGTCCTGCCAGCCGTCGGCCTTGCAGGTGATGAGGATGGCGTAACCGTTCTTGCCGTCGACCTTGAAGCCGCGGTTGAGGGCGTGGACCTTCTTGCCGTTCTCCTTGCGGAGGAACTGCCAGTCGGCGACGGTCGGATAGCCGCGCCATCCGACCTTCTTGACGCCGAGCGACTTGTAGCCGGGGCTGGAGCGCTTGACCGCGGGCTCCAGCTGGCGCCAGGCGGCGGCCGCGTCGGCGCCGGGACTGCTGGTGTGGTCGATCTGGATCCGCGGGTAACCGCCACCGGGCGGGGCGTACTTGCGGCCCGAGTTCTGGCCCGCTATCCCGGCAGGCTTCCAGTTGTCCGGCAGGGCGACGGAGAAGTGGAACCGGCCGTCCTTGACCGTGGTGTAGCCGTCGGGCAGCGCGGGGTCGTCCTTGCCTTCGTCCTTGGCATCATCCGGCTTCCCGCCGTCGTCCGCCTTGTCGTCCTGCTCGCCCTCGGGCTTGTCGTCGGACTGCCCTGCCGTACCGGCGACGGCCTGCTCGGCTTCTCTGGTGCCGCCCTTGCCGTCCGACTCGCTGGTGTCGGCGGAGCCGCCCTTGGACGCGCTGTTGTCCCCGCCGCCCACGGCGTTCACCACGATCAGCACGATGACGAGGATGACGACGGCCAGGGCCGCCGCCGCGATGGCCAGCGTCCGGCGCGAGACGCCCTTCCGCAGCTCGGGCAGCTCCCGCAGGTCGCGCAGCGAGGTGATCGCGTCGCTGCCGCCGCTCTCGGGGGGCAGCGCCCTGCCGCCGCTTCCGGTGCCCGGCAGCGGAGCGCCGCCCGAACCGCCGTTGCCGGAGCCCGGGCCGGGCGCCGCCTCGGCGCCGTCGGACGCGCCGGCTCCCTGCCGACCGCGGCCGACGGAACCCGCGCCGCTGCCGGCCGCTGCCGCGCCCGTCGTCCGAGCGCCCTGGCCGCCGCCGTGCTTGGCCCCGCCGTCGCTCTTCCTGCCCGAGTGCCGGCCCGGCGAAGACGCGGGCGGCGTCGAGGGGCGCGGCGGACCCGCAGGTGCGGAGGGCGGCGGACCCGCAGGTACCGCCGGCGTGGCCGAGGAGCGCGCCGCGGAGGGGGTCGCTCCGCCGGCGGAGTTGCCGCCGTGCTTGGGGCCCGAGCGCGTACCGCCGGACGCCGCGCCGCCGGAGCCGGTGCCCCGCGTCGGGGAGGAGGACCGGGAGCCGGAGCCGGTGCCCGTACGGCCCGGGGAACCGGCCGTGCCCGCACCTGCCGAACCGGCGGCGCCGGCACCGCCCGCCGCGTTGCGGACGGACTTGAAAGCACCGCGCAGCCGCTCGCCCGAACTGCTGCCCTCCGAGCGCCGCTTGCGCCTGCCACCGGTCGTACCGGCGCTGTAGGCGGGGCCGCTGCTCTTGCCGGACGAGGGTGCCGAGGGAGACGAGGAAGCGGACGCGGAGGGCTCGTCCGGTACCGGCGGCAGTATCGACGTGCGTTCCGCGGGGCCGTCCACGGGACCCGATGCCGACGGGCTCTTGTGGCCGGAGGCGACCGGCTCCAGCAGCAGCCGTGCGCCGTTCACATCGAGCCGCTTCTCCGGGTCCTTGACCAGCAGTCCGGAGATGACCTCGCGCAGCTCGCCCGCGTGCTCGGGGTAGGGGACGGGCTCGGTCATCACGGCCGTCAGCGTCGAGATGGCGGAGCCCTTGTCGTACGGCGGGCGGCCCTCGACGGCGGCGAACAGCAGGCCGCCCAGCGACCACAGGTCGGCCGGCGGGCCCGGAGGCTTGCCGCGCGCCCGCTCGGGCGAGATGTAGGAGGGCGCGCCGACGAGCATGCCGGTGGAGGTGACGGAGGGGTCGCCCTCGACCTTGGCGATGCCGAAGTCGGTGAGGACCACGCGGCCTGTGCCGTCCTCCAGCAGCACGTTGGAGGGCTTCACATCGCGGTGCAGGATGCCTTCGCGGTGGGCGGCGCGGAGCACGTCGAGGATGGCGAGGCCGACCTCGGCCGCGCGCTGCGGGTCCAGCGGGCCGTCGGTCTTGATCTTGTCGGCGAGGGAGCGGCCCTCGACCAGCTCCATCACGATCCAGGGCCGGCTGTCCTCGTTGACGACATCGAAGACGGTGATGGCGCTGCCGCTGCGGATCCTCGCGATGGCCTTGGCCTCACGCAGGGTGCGGGTGATGAGCCGCTGCTTCTCCTCCTCGTCGACGCTGGAGGGGAACCGAAGCTCCTTCACCGCGACACGCCGGCCCAGGACTTCGTCCTCGCCGCGCCAGACGGTGCCCATACCGCCACGCCCGAGGACTCCCCCGAGCCGATAGCGCCCACCTACCAGCCGTCCCGCGTCCTCGCTCATGAATCCCCTTGTGTCCCCTCTGCGTGAGAGCCCGCCCCCGGCAGAGCCTCATTGTGAACCATTGCTCTGACAAGACGTGTACGGGGGCGGCACAGTTACACCACAGCCCCACCACTTCTCACCCGGGTTCACACCCCCAACAAACCTTGCGGAGAGGACCAGTCCAACGGGGGACCCGCGGCGGGGTCCCCCCGGACTACCCGGGCTCCACCAGTGTGGCGCCACAGATGTGCTGCTACACCGGCACGATGTCGGGAGCCCCCAGCCGTGCGGCGTCCGCCGTCTGGTCGTCGGGCTGCAGCTGCGACTCCCGTTCGGCCTCGACGCGCTTCTCGTAGTGCTCAACCTCCCTGTCCACCTGGTCCGAGTCCCAGCCCAGCACCGGCGCCATCAGCTCGGCACACTCACGGGCGCTCCGTACGCCCCGGTCGAAGGTCTCGATGGAGATCCGCGTACGGCGCGTCAGGACGTCGTCCAGATGGCGGGCGCCCTCGTGCGTGCAGGCGTAGACGATCTCCGCCTTCAGATAGTCGTCGGCCGCGGGCAGCGGCGCGCCCAGCTCGGGGTCCTTCTCGACCAGATCGAGCACTTCTTCGGTCATCGAGCCGTAGCGGCCCAGCAGATGCTCCACCCGCGCCACATGCAGCCCGGCCCGCTGGGCGAGACGCGCACGCCCGTTCCACAGCGCGTGGTAGCCCTCGGCGCCCGCCAGCCGTACCTGTTCGGTGACGCAGTCGGCGACCCGGTGATCGAGCCCGTGCACCGCCTCGTCCACCGCGTCCTTGGCCATCACCCGGTACGTCGTGTACTTGCCGCCCGCGATGACGACGAGGCCCGGCACCGGGTGGGCGACGGTGTGCTCGCGGGACAGCTTGCTCGTCGCCTCCGACTCGCCCGCCAGCAGCGGGCGCAGCCCCGCGTAGACGCCCTCCACGTCGTCGCGGGTCAGCGGAACGGCCAGCACCGAGTTGACGTGGTCGAGCAGATAGTCGATGTCGGCGCTGGACGCGGCCGGATGGGCCTTGTCCAGGTCCCAGTCGGTGTCCGTGGTGCCGATGATCCAGTGCCGCCCCCACGGGATGACGAACAGCACGCTCTTCTCCGTGCGGAGGATGAGCCCCGTCGTGGAGTTGATGCGGTCCTTCGGCACGACCAGGTGGATGCCCTTGGAGGCGCGGACATGGAACTGGCCGCGCTCGGCGATCAGCCCCTGGGTGTCGTCCGTCCATACCCCGGTCGCGTTGACGACCTGACGGGCCCGCACCTCGAACTCCCCGCCCTGCTCCAGGTCCTCGATACGCGCCCCGACGACCCGCTCACCCTCCCGGAGGAAGCCCACGACTCGCGCACGGTTGGCGGCGAGCGCCCCGTACTCCGCCGCCGTGCGCACCATCGTGGCGACGAACCGCGCGTCGTCCATCTGCGCGTCGTAGTACTGCAGCGCACCTACCAGCGCTTCCTTCTTCAACGCGGGTGCCACCTGGAGCGCGTGACGGCGGGACAGGTGACGGTGCCTCGGCAGTCCGCGGCCGTGCCCGGAGGAGACGGACATCGCGTCGTACATCGCCACGCCCGCGCCCGCGTACAGCCGCTCCCAGGCGCGGTGCTGCAACGGATAGAGGAACGGCACCGGCTTGACCAGGTGCGGCGCCAGCCGCTCCAGAAGCAGTCCGCGTTCCTTGAGTGCTTCGCGCACCAGTGCGAAATCCAGCATCTCCAGATAGCGCAGTCCGCCATGGATGAGCTTGCTGGAACGACTGGAGGTGCCCGAGGCCCAGTCGCGCGCCTCCACGATGCCGGTGGACAGGCCGCGGGTCACCGCGTCCAGCGCCGTGCCCGCGCCGACGATGCCGCCGCCGACCACCAGCATGTCCAGTTCGGTCTCGGCCATCCTCGCCAGCGCCTCCGCGCGCTGTTCCGGTCCCAGTGCCGCTGTCCTCACTGCTGCCTCCCAAGCTCCTCGACTGGTGCTCGCTGTCAGGTCGTCGTCAGTTCTCGGACACCGCCCCCGTGTGGTCCCCCTGACGATGGTCCCCCATTCCCGCGACTTTGGCCGAGCGTCGGCCCTGCTGAGCGCGCAATCCGACTTGTCTGTCATATGGGCTCTTAACCTTAATGCGCGCCGCTCGCCACTCCCGGTGCTGCCCGGGGACGGAACCGGGACGATAAGGGGAAGGGAAGACCGCTGTCATGCCCGCAGATCTCGCCGTGCTGGGACTCGCCCATTCGGGGCTGCCGCTCGCCCAGGCAGCCACGGCGAACGGAATCAGCACCATCGGGTACGACCCCGACCATGCGACCGTCGCCGAGATCGGATCGGGCCGCCCGTCCGGGGACGCGCCGCTGACCGCCGCCGAGGTACGGCGGATGCTCGCCAAGGGGTTCCGCGCCAGCAGCGACCCCGCCGTCCTCGGCCGCGTCCGTACCGCCGTGATCTGCGCGCCCACCTCACTCGGCCCCAACCGGGCGCCCGACATGAGCGCGGTCCGCTCGACGGCCCGCACGCTGGCCGCACGGCTGCGACCGCGCACCATCGTCATCGTCGAGTCGAGCGTCTACCCCGGCTGCACGGAGGACGTCGTACGGCCGCTGCTGGAGGAGGGCTCCGGGCTGCGTGCCGGGCGCGACTTCCATCTCGCCCACTCACCCACCCGGGTCGACCCGGGCAACCGCAGCCACGACTACGCCACCATTCCCAAGGTCATCGGCGGCCTCACCCCCGCCTGCACAGAGGCGGCCGCGGCGTTCTACGGGCGGCTCACCAAGGTCGTCCGGGCCCGCGGGCCGCGCGAGGCCGAGACCACCAAGCTGCTGGAGACCAACTACCGGCACATCAACATCGCCCTCATGAACGAGATGGCCGTCTTCTGCCACGATCTCGGCATCGATCTGTGGGACGTCGTACGGTGCGCGGAGACCAAGCCCTTCGGCTTCCAGTCCTTCCGCCCCGGTCCGGGGGTGGGCGGCCCCGGAATTCCGGTAGACCCCAACTACCTCTCGTACCACAGCCGTTCGCTGGGCTATCCGCTCCGCATGGTGGAGCTCGCGCAGGAAGTCAACGAGCGCATGCCGCGCTATGTCTCACAGCGCGCGGCCGTACTGCTCAATGAACACGGCAAGTCCGCACGCGGGGCACGCATTCTGCTGCTGGGGGTCACCTACAAGCCCGACCTCGCCAGTCAGGAGGGGGCACCGGCCCGCGAAGTCGCCGGCCGCCTCAAGGAACTGGGCGCCCAGCTGAGCTACCACGACCCGTACGTTCCCCAGTGGCGCGTCGCGGGTCAGCCCGTCCCCCGCGCCGACGCGCTCTACGAAGCCGCCGCCGACGCGGATCTCACGCTGCTGCTGCAGAACCATCGGGTGTACGACCTTCAGGGGCTCGCGGCCAAGGCCCAGTTGCTGCTGGACACCCGCGGCGCCAGCCCCACCGGCGCGGCCCACCGCCTGTGAGGGCCGAAGCGGTCAGCGGGAGCGCGCGACAGTCACCTCGACGCGCTGGAACTCCTTCAGCTCGGAGTACCCCGTCGTCGCCATCGCCCTCCGCAGCGCGCCGAAGAAGTTCATCGACCCGTCGGGAGTGTGGGAGGGCCCGAGCAGAACCTCCTCCATGGTGCCGACCGCACCGAGGTCGACCCGGCGGCCACGCGGCACATCGGCGTGCACGGCCTCCATGCCCCAGTGGTGCCCCTTGCCCGGCGCGTCGGTGGCCCGGGCCAGCGGCGAGCCCATCATCACGGCGTCGGCGCCGCAGGCAATGGCCTTGGGCAGGTCCCCGGACCAGCCGACGCCACCGTCCGCGATGACGTGGACGTAACGACCGCCGGACTCGTCCATGTAGTCCCGCCGCGCAGCGGCGACATCGGCGACGGCGGACGCCATCGGCACCTGGATGCCGAGCACGTTCCGCGTCGTATGCGCGGCACCTCCGCCGAATCCGACCAGCACACCGGCCGCACCGGTACGCATCAGATGCAGCGCAGCGGTGTACGTGGCGCAGCCGCCGACGATGACCGGCACATCCAGCTCGTAGATGAACTGCTTCAGGTTCAGCGGCTCGGCCGCGCCGGACACGTGCTCGGCCGACACCGTCGTCCCGCGAATCACGAACAGATCCACGCCCGCGTCCACCACGGCCTTGGAGAACTGCGCCGTACGCTGCGGCGACAGCGCGGCGGCCGTCACCACACCCGAGTCACGGACCTCCTTGATCCGCTGCCCGATCAGTTCTTCCTTGATCGGCTCCGCGTAGATCTCCTGCATCCGGCGGTTGGCCGTGGCCTCGTCGAGCTCGGCGATCTCCGCCAGCAGCGGCTCCGGGTCCTCGTACCGGGTCCACAGGCCCTCGAGGTTGAGGACGCCGAGGCCACCGAGCTCACCGATTCGGATGGCGGTGCGCGGCGAGACGACCGAGTCCATGGGGGCGGCGAGGAACGGCAGCTCGAAGCGGTAGGCGTCGATCTGCCACGCGATCGAGACCTCCTTCGGGTCACGGGTGCGCCTGCTGGGCACCACGGCGATGTCGTCGAAGGCGTACGCCTTCCGCCCGCGCTTGCCGCGCCCGATCTCGATCTCAGTCACGTCCACTGCCTCTCACTCTGATGTGCCGCGACCCAGTATCACCGACACAGCGCCGTCCTCCCCGCGAGGGTCAGCGCCTCGAATAGTTCGGGGCCTCGGTCGTCATCTGCACATCGTGCGGGTGGCTTTCCTTGAGCCCCGCCGCGGTGATGCGGACGAACCGGCCGCGGGCCTTCAGCTCTGGGACGGTACGGCCGCCGACGTAGAACATCGACTGCCTCAGGCCGCCGACGAGCTGGTGCACGACGGCGGAGAGCGGGCCGCGGTAGGCGACCTGGCCCTCGACGCCCTCGGGGATCAGCTTGTCGTCGCCGCTGATGCCCTCCTGGAAGTAGCGGTCCTTGGAGTAGGACCTGGCATCGCCGCGAGTCTGCATCGCGCCGAGCGAACCCATGCCGCGGTAGGACTTGAACTGCTTGCCGTTGATGAACAGCAGCTCGCCCGGCGACTCCTCGCAGCCCGCCAGCAGGCTGCCCAGCATCACCGTGTCGGCGCCTGCCACCAGAGCCTTGGCGATGTCGCCGCTGTACTGGAGACCGCCGTCGCCGATGACCGGGACGCCCGCCTCCTGCGCGGCCAGCGACGCCTCGTAGATGGCGGTGACCTGCGGGACGCCGATGCCGGCGACGACGCGGGTGGTGCAGATGGAGCCCGGCCCCACGCCGACCTTCACACCGTCGACACCGGCATCGATCAGCGCCTTGGCGCCGTCGCGGGTGGCGACGTTGCCGCCGACGACGTCGACGCCCGGGTGGTTCGACTTGATCTTGGCGACCATGTCGCCGACCAGCCGCGAGTGGCCGTGGGCCGTGTCGACGACGATGAAGTCGACGCCCGCCTCGATCAGTGCCTGCGCCCGCTCGTACGCGTCACCCGCCACACCGACGGCGGCGCCGACGACCAGCCGGCCCTCGGCGTCCTTGGAAGCGTTGGGGTACTGCTCGGCCTTGACGAAGTCCTTGACGGTGATGAGGCCCTTGAGCGTGCCGGCACCGTCCACCAGCGGCAGCTTCTCGATCTTGTGGCGGCGCAGCAGCTCCATCGCCTCGGGGCGCGAGATGCCGACCTCGCCGGTGACCAGCGGCATCGGCGTCATGACGTCCCGCACCTGACGGCTGCGGTCCAGCTCGAAGGCCATGTCGCGGTTGGTGACGATGCCGAGCAGCTTGCCCGCGGCGTCGGTGACCGGGACGCCGCTGATCCGGAACCGGCCGCACAGCGCGTCGGCCTCCTGGAGCGTGGCGTCGGGGCGGATGGTGATGGGGTCGGTGACCATGCCGGACTCGGACCGCTTGACCTGGTCGACCTGGTTGGCCTGGTCCTCGATGGACAGATTGCGGTGCAGCACGCCCACGCCGCCCTGCCGGGCCATGGCGATGGCCATGCGTCCTTCGGTGACCTTGTCCATGGCGGCGGACAGCAGCGGCACATTGACGCGTACGTTGCGCGAGACGTACGACGCGGTGTCGATGTCCTGCGGGGCCATGTCCGACTCGCCTGGCAGAAGCAGTACGTCGTCGTATGTCAGGCCCAGAGTGGCGAATTTTGCGGGCACTCCGTCGACGTTCTCAGTCATGACACCTTTCCCATGCGGTCCACCCCGACTCACGCGGGGAGCCACTGCTTGCCCCGGCCGGATGTCCATGCTATCGGCCCGGAGAGGGTGACCGGACCGCCTGTGGACAACCCCCACGGGCAGGCCCGGCGCCGGAAAACTACTGCTCGGCCAGCGCCCGCAGTCTGCTGAGCGCCCGATGCTGGGCAACGCGGACGGCACCGGGTGACATTCCCAGCATCTGTCCGGTCTCCTCGGCCGTCAGCCCCACGGCCACCCGCAGCAGCACCAGCTCGCGCTGGTGTTCGGGCAGATTGGCGAGCAGCTTCTTGGCCCACTCCGCGTCGCTGGACAGCAGCGCCCGCTCCTCCGGGCCGAGGGAGTCGTCGGGCCGCTCGGGCATCTCGTCCGAGGGCACGGCGGTCGAGCCAGGCCCTCGCATCGCGGCCCGCTGAAGGTCGGCGACCTTGTGCTGGGCGATGGCGACGACGAAAGCCTCGAACGGCTTTCCGGTGTCCCGGTAGCGCGGCAGCGCGCAGAGCACCGCGATGCAGACCTCTTGGGCGAGGTCGTCGACGAAGTGACGCGCATCACCGGGCAGTCGCGTCAGCCGGGTACGGCAGTAGCGCAGGGCCAGTGGGTGTACATGGGCGAGCAGATCGTGCGTGGCCTGGCGGTCGCCCTCGACCGCGCGTTGGACGAGCTTGCTGACCTTCGCGACCTCGGCCGCGTCCGCGGCCCCGGGCGGCGGCGGCCCGTTCTCCTCGTCGCGCATCGGTCCATGGTGCACCGATGCCGCGCGGTTCGCCGCACCGCGCTCGTAGATGTGAGCCGAAGCGTTATGAGCAGGCGCACTGGCCCTCATGTCCACGCCCTCCCCTCACGCCTGACCGACCGGTCCCCGAGGAACTCCATACAACAAGCATGCGGCACGCGCGAGATTTCCCGGCTGCCGCGGGGGAATCCACGGGGACCCCTACCCGGGCGAGGGCCGCCGTCCCACCCGTCTGCGACCGGTGCCGGGCGCGGACGAGCGGGCGGGCGAGCGGGAATCGTTCGAGGCCGGGGGGCTGTGCTCCCCCGGCCGGCTGTCGGCCGCGAGGCGCCCCCAGGCGGGCGCCCGGCATCCGGTCAGCGGACGAGGCCCCAGCGGAAGCCGAGCGCCACCGCGTGCGCGCGGTCCGAGGCGCCGAGCTTCTTGAAGAGCCGCCTGGCGTGCGTCTTGACGGTGTCCTCGGAGAGAAACAACTCACGTCCGATCTCCGCGTTGGAGCGGCCGTGGCTCATGCCTTCCAACACCTGGATCTCGCGTGCGGTGAGCGTCGGCGCGGCACCCATCTCAGCCGAGCGCAGCCGCCGGGGGGCGAGCCGCCAGGTCGGGTCGGCCAGCGCCTGGGTGACGGTCGCGCGCAGCTCGGCGCGGGACGCGTCCTTGTGCAGATAGCCGCGTGCACCGGCCGCGACGGCCAGTGCCACACCGTCGAGGTCCTCGGCCACGGTCAGCATGATGATGCGGGCGCCGGGGTCGGCGGAGAGCAGCCGGCGCACGGTCTCCACTCCGCCCAGGCCGGGCATCCTCACGTCCATCAGGATCAGGTCGGACCTGTCGGCGCCCCAGCGGCGGAGGACTTCCTCGCCGTTGGCCGCCGTCGTCACACGCTCGACGCCGGGCACGGTCGCGACCGCGCGGCGCAGGGCCTCTCGGGCGAGCGGGGAGTCGTCGCATACGAGGACGGATGTCATGGCCGCCCTCCGCTGCTGATGCGCATCACCTTGAGCCTCCAGGCTGCTTGAGAATCGTCACCTGCACGATTGACGGCCTCGGACGTGCATGCCCCGGCCGGTTCCGAGCCAATCGCTTTCGCTCTCTCAACGACGGTCACCCGAAAGAGTTACGGCTTCCGGCCACCGACATCAGCACTCTACGTGAGCGTCCGTACACAGAGGAGCAACATCCGGGCTTTGCGGCAGTCGACGCACCTTCCGTCCAGAAGTGCCCTATTCAGATGCATTTCTCTAAATTTGCGCAATTGCTGGCTAGATTCGCGAAAGAGTCATATTTACGCACGAGTGACAGGTCACACCCTCCAGCAGCACTCAGGAGAGACGCGATGGCAGACTTCTCCCGCCTTCCTGGCCCCAACGCGGACCTGTGGGACTGGCAGCTTCTGGCCGCCTGCCGGGGGGTGGACAGCTCGCTGTTCTTCCACCCCGAGGGGGAACGCGGCGCCGCCCGCAGTGCGCGGGAAGCGTCCGCGAAGGAGGTGTGTATGCGCTGCCCCGTGCGCGCCGAGTGCGCGGCGCACGCTCTCCAGGTACGCGAGCCCTACGGAGTGTGGGGCGGGCTCACCGAGGACGAGCGCGAGGAGCTGCTGGGCCGGGCGCGCAACCGGCTGGTGACGACGCACGGCTCCGCGGAGGGCGGTTCGTCCCCCGCGCCTTCCGCCGAGAGCACCACGGAGCCGGCCGGCGAGGCTTAGCCCCGCAAGGACCCGGCCGGAGCGGTCAGCGGCGTGCTGCCGCCGCCAGCCGGTCCAGCATCCCCGCGACGGCAGGCACCTGCGCCAGGTCGGGCAAGGTGAGGGCGACCACCTCGCGCTGCACCGCCGGGCTCACCCGCACCGCACGCGTTCCCCGCGGGCGTACGGACTCCACGGCCAGCTCCGGCAGGACCGCGACGCCCAGGCCCGCGCCGACCAGGCCCACCACCGCCGGGTAGTCGTCGGTCGCGAAGTCGATCCGCGGTGTGAACCCCGCCGCCTCGCAGACCTGGACGAGATGTCTGCGGCAGCGCGGGCAGCCCGCGATCCACGGCTCCTCGGCGAGGGTGCCGATGCCCACCTCCTCGGCGTCCGCGAACGGGTGCCCTTCCGGCACCAGACCGACCAGTCGGTCAGTCAGCACCGGCCGCACCACCAGGTCCTCCCACTCGGGCGCCGGCTCGTAGCGGAAGGCCAGGGCGATCTCGCAGTCCCCCGCCCGCAGCATCTCCACCGAGCGCGGCGGCTCGGCCTCCACCAGCGATACCCGGGTGCCGGGGTGGTCGGCCCGCATCGCCGCTACGGCGGTGGGCACCAGCGTGGAGCTGCCGCTGGGGAAGGAGACCAGCCGCACCCGGCCGGCGCGCAGCCCGGCCAGCGCCGCGACTTCTTCCTCGGCCGCCGCCAGCCCCGCCAGAATGCCCGTCGCGTGCCGTACCAGCGCCTCGCCCGCCTCCGTCAGCCGCATCTCGCGGCCGGCGCGCACCAGCAGCGGGGTGCCTGCGGCGCCCTCCAGCGCCTTCATCTGCTGGCTGACGGCAGGCTGGGTACAGCCCAGCTCGCGTGCCGCCGCGGAGAACGAACCGGTGCTGGCGACCGCGCGCAGGACGCGCAGATGACGGGCCTCGATCATGGGCCCGAGCATAGGCGACCATAAGACTGCCTTGGAGGGACGCCGGTAAAACCGACTCGCGGCTTGGAGAAGTACGCCGTTAGCCTCTGGCCATGCAGCTGCTTTCCGTGAACCTCGCCAAGCCCCACCGTTCGGAGCACACCGACGCCGAGGGCCAGTTGACCGGCATCGACAAACAGCCCGTCGAGGGCGCCGTCACCGTCACAGCGCCCGGCCCGCGCGGCACCGGCGGCAGCGGTCTGGCCGGCGACACCATCGGCGACCTGCGCCACCACGGCGGCGAGGAACAGGCCGTCTACGCCTTCGCCCGCGAAGAGCTCGACTTCTGGGAGCGCGAGCTGGGCCGGAAGCTGCCCAACGGCGTCTTCGGCGAGAACCTCACCACCCGCGACGTCCACGTCGACGACGCCCGCATCGGCGAACGCTGGCAGCTCGGCTCACCCGGTACCGGGCCGCTGCTGGAGGTCTGTTCCATGCGGATCCCCTGCCGTACGTTCGCGGGCTGGCTGGGCGAACAGGGCTGGATCAAGCGATTCATGAACCGGCAGATGCCCGGCGCCTATCTGCGGGTCATCGAGCCCGGCGAGGTGCGCGCGGGCGACCCCGTCACCGTCGTCCACCGCCCCGACCACGAGGTCTCGGTCAGCTTCGTGTTCCGCTCCCTGACCCAGGAACCCGAACTGCTGCCGCGCATCCTGGCGGCCGGCGAGGCGCTGGATCCGGAGGCGCGGGAGAAGGCGCTGCGGCGGACGCGGGGCTGACGGGGCGCGCCGCCTGACGCGTCGCCACACCCGCCGTCGGCCACGGCGGTTGTGGCGGCCGGGCCGGCAGTGCGGTGCCGATAGCGTGGCCGTATGACGACTGCACTCATTACGGGAGCCACCGCCGGCATCGGCGCCGCCTTCGCGCGGCGGCTCGCGAGCCGCGGCTACCATCTCGTGCTCGCCGCGCGGAACACGGACCGGCTCTGGCGCGAGGCGACCGAACTGCACGACCGGCACGGCGTGGAGGCCGACGTCATCACCGCCGACCTGGCGACGGAGAAGGGCATCACCGCCGTCGAGGACCGGCTCCGGGACCGCGAGCACCCCGTCGATCTGCTGGTCAACAACGCAGGGTTCGGCAACAAGGGCCGCTATCTCGAAGTGCCGGTCGCCGACGAGCTGAAGATGCTCAAGGTGCACTGCGAAGCGGTGCTGCGGCTGACATCCGCCGCCGGGGAGTCCATGTGCGAACGGGGGCGCGGCGGCGTGATCAACGTCGCCTCCGTCGCCGCGTTCTTCCCGCGGGGGACGTACGGCGCCTCCAAGGCGTGGGTCACCCAGTTCACCCAGGGCGCGGCCAAGGACCTCGCCGGTCAGGGCGTGCGGCTGCTGGCGCTGTGCCCGGGATTCGTCCGTACGGAGTTCCATGAGCGGGCCGGGATGGACTCCGGGGACATTCCCAAGTGGCTGTGGCTGGATGCCGATCAGGTGGTCGAGACGGCCCTGCGGGACCTGGCGCGAGGGCGGACCTTGTCCGTGCCGGACCCGCGGTACAAGGCTCTGCTGGGGGCTTCGAAGTTTCTTCCCCGCGGGGTGCTGGCGCGGGCGTCGTCGACGACCGGGCGGAAGTACGGGCCCAAGTAGGTGCGGGTCGCCGCCGCTGAGGTTGCCAGTGCGTCGCCGGGTGCCCGTTGTTCGTGGCTGAACGCGTCGTTCCCCGCGCCCCCTGGCGGGGCGCGGGGAACGGCGTTGTTCGGGCGTTGCCTCAGTGGGCGTGGCCGTGACCGTGGCCGTGACCGGCGGCCTCTTCCTCCTCCGCCGGCTTCTCGACGACCAGCGTCTCGGTCGTCAGCAGCAGCGAGGCGATCGAGGCGGCGTTCTCCAGCGCGGAGCGGGTCACCTTCACCGGGTCGATGACACCGGCCTTGATCAGGTCGCCGTACTCGCTGGTGGCGGCGTTGAAGCCCTGGCCGGCCTCCATCTCCGCGACCTTGGCGGTGATGACGTAGCCCTCCAGACCCGCGTTCTCGGCGATCCAGCGCAGCGGCTCGACCGCGGCGCGGCGGACGGTGGCGACACCGGTCGCCTCGTCGCCCTCCTTGCCGAGGCTGCCGTCCAGCACCTTGGCCGCGTGCACGAGCGCGGAGCCGCCGCCGGAGACGATGCCCTCCTCGACCGCAGCACGGGTCGCGGAGATCGCGTCCTCCAGGCGGTGCTTCTTCTCCTTCAGCTCCACCTCGGTGGCGGCGCCGACGCGGATGACGCACACGCCGCCGGCCAGCTTGGCGAGGCGCTCCTGGAGCTTCTCGCGGTCCCAGTCGGAGTCGGTCGTCTCGATCTCGGCCTTGATCTGAGCGACGCGGCCCTGCACGTCCTCAGCCTTGCCGGCGCCGTCGACGATCGTGGTGTCGTCCTTGGTGACGGTGATGCGGCGGGCCGAGCCCAGCACGTCGAGACCGGCCTGGTCGAGCTTGAGGCCGACCTCCTCGGCGATGACGGTGGCGCCGGTCAGCGTCGCCATGTCGCCGAGCATGGCCTTGCGGCGGTCACCGAAGCCGGGCGCCTTGACGGCGACGGCGTTGAAGGTGCCGCGGATCTTGTTGACGACGAGGGTGGAGAGGGCCTCGCCCTCCACGTCCTCGGCGATGATCAGCAGCGGCCTGGAGCCGCCCGCCTGCATGATCTTCTCCAGCAGCGGCAGCAGGTCCTGGATGGAGCCGATCTTGCCCTGGTGGATCAGGATGTACGGGTCGTCGAGGACGGCCTCCATACGCTCCTGGTCGGTGACGAAGTACGGCGAGAGGTAGCCCTTGTCGAAGGCCATACCCTCGGTGAAGTCCAGCTCCAGACCGAAGGTCTGGGACTCCTCGACGGTGATGACGCCGTCCTTGCCGACCTTGTCCATCGCCTCGGCGATCAGCTCGCCGACCTGCTTGTCCTGCGCGGACAGGGCGGCGACGGAGGCGATGTCCTCCTTGGAGTCGATCGGGCGGGCCGTCTTGACCAGCTCGTCCGAGATCGCGCCGACCGCGGCGTCGATGCCCTTCTTCAGGGCGGCCGGGGAGGCACCGGCGGCCACGTTGCGCAGGCCCTCACGGACCAGCGCCTGGGCCAGCACCGTGGCGGTGGTGGTGCCGTCACCCGCGATGTCGTTGGTCTTGGTCGCCACCTCCTTGAGGAGCTGGGCGCCCAGGTTCTCGTACGGGTCCTCGACCTCGACCTCACGGGCGATGGTGACGCCGTCGTTGGTGATGGTGGGGGCGCCGAACTTCTTGTCGATGACGACATTGCGGCCCTTGGGGCCGATGGTCACCTTCACGGTGTCGGCGAGGCTGTTGACGCCGCGCTCAAGGGCGCGACGGGCGTCCTCGTCGAACTTCAGGATCTTCGCCATGGAAGCTGTTGTGTCCTCTCACACGTCTCGCACGTCTCGTACGAGCTGCGCCCTGGCCCCTGCTACCTCATCGGGAGCGGGCACCAGGGCGCGGGTCGCTGCAAACTGTGCGGCTGAATTACTTCTCGACGATCGCGAGAACGTCGCGGGCCGAGAGGACGAGGTACTCCTCGCCGCTGTACTTCACTTCGGTGCCGCCGTACTTGCTGTACAGCACGATGTCGCCGACGGACACGTCGAGCGGCAGGCGGTTGCCGTCCTCGAAGCGGCCCGGGCCCACGGCCAGGACGGTGCCCTCCTGGGGCTTCTCCTTGGCAGTGTCCGGGATGACCAGGCCAGAGGCCGTGGTCTCCTCGGCGTCGAGCGGCTGGACCACAATGCGGTCCTCGAGCGGCTTGATGGCAACCTTGGAGCTGGCGGTCGTCACGATCCGACCTCCCCCTTCGGAGATCTCAAAACGGGGTCTTATGTCTGGGGTGGCGACCTGGTAGATCCGTCGTCGCGGGTGCCGGATCTGCCCGTCGCGTACTGCTGGCACTCCCACGGGGAGAGTGCCAAGGTCGAGATTATGCCTGGCTTAGCACTCGGTCAAGCGGAGTGCTAGCCGCACCGGCTTGCGCCGATGTGAGGGCGCCCCCTCTCGCCGTCGTTCCGTGCGGAGATTCGCCGTGGGAGTGGTGTCGTCTGCCGGGTGCGGCGCCGTTGTGGCTGGTCGCGCAGTTCCCCGCGCCCCTTACGGGGCGTCCAGAAGTTCCTCGGCCTTTTCCAGGGCCCCGAGGAGGGACTCCGGGGACGGGCGGAGACCGGCGATCAGGGGGTCAAGGGTGCGTAGCCCCGCCTGGGTGAGGAGGCGCTTTTCGTTGGTGACCCACTCGCCGCGGGCCGCGAGCACCGCGTGCGCCGCCTGCGCCGCGGCGGTGGCGAGGGCGCCCGCGACCTCGGTGGCCTGGCCGCGCGGGGCGTAGGCCCCCTTGGCGTACCGCAGGGTCAGCGCGGCGCGCTCCCGCCACACCGGCGGGGCCGCGGCGCGCAGCGCTGCGGGGTACTCCGGGCGGGGCAGGGCAGCGCGCAGCACCCGGTTGAGGGCGAGTTCGGCGACAACGAGATAGCTGGGGATGCCCGCGAGGTGAAACATCAGCGGCTCCCAGTGGAAGCGGCCTTGCCGGGCCTCCGCGAGCTCGTGTTCGACCACGTCCAAGTCGCGGTAGTGGACGTCGACGTGCCGGCCGTCGATGGTCAGCCACGCCCCGCCGTTGAAGACACCACCGCCCCACTCACCGACCTGCGAGACCTCGCCCGGCCAGCCGAGGGCACGCAGATCTGCGGGGTCGAACGAGCCGCGGTAGTAGACGGCGAGATCCCAGTCGCTGTCGGGGCTGTGCGTCCCCTGGGCGCGCGAGCCGCCGAGGGTGACGGCGCGCACGGTCGGCAACGTGGCCAGCCGCTCGGCGACGTGGTCGAGGAAGGCCGCATCCGGCATGGCGTACGGCGCGGGAGAGGGGTTCTCGGGCATGTGAGGTTCCTCGGTGAAGTGAGTGACAAGTGGTGACTGCCAAGCGCCGCGGAGGGAGACGCGCCCCGAAGGGGCGCGGGGAACTGCGCGACAAGCCATGGGGGTACCTCCCTGCTCGAAGAGCTTGGGGGAACCCGCAGCCTGCGGGCGTCAGGCAGGGGCACCCCCCACCCAGAGCAGGCGAGGGCGCGGAGTCCGTACGCGGCGCGTGTCGTCACTTCACGCGCCCGACTCTACCGGCCCCGGCCCGGCCGCCGGCACGGCATGGGCGCACGGGACAATGGCCGGGTGGATCGTGAGGTGTTCGCGGAGCTGCTCTCCGAGGAGGGGCAGGAGCTGCTGCGTCAGGTGCGGGGTGTGGAGCCCGCGCGGGAGCTGGCCGTGGCCACGCGGCTGCGGCAGCGGTACGAGCCCGCGCTCGTCTCGGCGGCGCTGGCGCAGGGCCGGCTGCGCAGCCGCGCGGAGGCCAAGTTCGGCCCGGACCAGGCGCACGCCCTCTACTTCACCGCGGACGGTCTCGAACAGGCCACCCGCGCCCCTGTGGCGGCGCACCGGGCCCGGCGGATGCGGGAGCTCGGCGTCCGTACCGCGGTGGACCTGTGCTGCGGCATCGGCGCCGACGCGCTCGCCCTCGCCCGGGAGGGCATCCGCGTACTGGCGGTCGACCGCTCGCCGCTGACGTGTGCGGTGGCCCGTGCCAACGCCGAGGCGCTGGGACTGGCGGATCTCGTGGAGGTGCGCTGCGCCGATGTCACCGAGGTGGCCACCGACGGCTACGACGCGCTCTTCGCCGACCCGGCGCGCCGCACGGGCCGCGGTCGCGTCTTCGATCCCGAGGCGTACTCGCCGCCGCTCAGCTGGGCGGTGGAGACAGTCCGCTCGGCGCCGCTGGCCGCGCTGAAGGTGGCGCCGGGCATCCCGCACGAGGCAGTGCCGCCGGAGGCGGAGGCCGAGTGGGTCTCGTACAGCGGGGACGTCAAGGAAGCGGTGCTGTGGTTCGGCGCGGGCCGGGAGAACCCCGGTGCGGGCCAGGGGACATCGAGTGGGGTGCGGGCCACGCTGCTGCCCGCCGGTGACACGCTGGTCGGACGCGGGCTGCCCGACCCGGAGGTGGGGCCGGTGGGCCGGTATCTCTACGAGCCGGACGGTGCGGTCATCCGCGCCCACCTGGTCGCCGAGCTGGCGGAGCAGGTGGCGGGGCGGCTGATCGACGCCACGATCGCGTACGTGACGACGGACGCGGAGCACCCGACGCCGTACGCGTCCGGGTACGAGATCACCGACGTACTACCGTTCAACGTCAAGAAGCTCCGCGCGCTGCTGCGGGAGCGCGGCGTCGGTGTCGTCACCGTCAAGAAGCGTGGCTCGGCGGTCGAACCGGAGGAGCTGCGCCGGAAGCTGAAGCTGGACCCGAAGTCGGCCGCCGGTTCCTGCACCGTTTTCCTGACCCGCGTCGCGGGCGCGCCGAGCATGCTGCTGGGCCGCCCGCTGCGGTGACGGCCAACGCCCTTGCGGGCCGGATGCGGGGAACCGCCTAGCGGGTACGCGTGAAGTCGCCGCGCAGGACGCGTTCGGTCAGGGTGTCCTCGGTGAGGGAGCCGTAGCCGGTGGCGGCCCACAGGCTGTGCTCGGGCGGGACCTCGAAGTACGGGATCCGGCGGTCCTCGTGGGCCTGGGTGAGGACTTCCGGCGCGCGGCGGCCAGCCACAGCGGCGGCACAGTCCCCGCAGGCCGCGACGTCCAGCGACTCGCGGCGGCCCAGCGGGCGCCAGCGGACGCGCTCGGCGGCGGGGCCGTGCAGCGGGTGGAAGAAGCACAGCGGCAGCGCTGCGGTGCTCCGCGCCGATCCGGTCGACGCGGAGCGCCGCAGCGCGTCGCGGCCCTCGTGGAGGAGCGCGAGAACGCCCGCGAGGTCGGGTATGTCGCGCGCGTTGTCCAGCACCGTGCCGGCGGCGGCGTAGGCGTCGAGGGACAGCTGGAGCAGGTCGGTGTCGGCGGCCTCTTCACCGTCGGCGGCGGAGTCGCCGGGCTCGTGGGCGAGCAGTTCCTCGTTGTACGTGAGGAGTTCGCGCTGGGCGCGCTTACGCAGATCGCGTACGCCCGCCTTGCGCGCCGTCGCGAACACGGAGCGCGGCGAGGTGAACGGCGCCCGGGTGGAGGTGCGCGATCTGCGAGCCCGGTAGACCAGCACGGCGACGACGAGTACGGCCAGCGCCGGGACGATCAGCGCCGCGAGCAGCAGCGGGGAGGAACCGTCCGCATCTTCCGCGCCGTCCTCATCCGCCGAGGGGGTGCCACTGCGGTCCAGGTCCTTGGTGGCCTGCTCGTACTGCTTGTCCCCGTTCCCCGACTTCACGATCTCCAGGGCGCGGGAGAACTTCGCGTAGAGGCTTTTGCCGTCCATGTCCTCCTGGTGGCCGACGGCGGCCACGCCCCAGAACGCCTGGTGCTTGCCGTCGCGCGGGAACTCGTAGCCGTTCAGGAAGCCCTCGCTTTTGCTGAGGGTCATATAGACGGCTTCCCGCTGCTTGCTCTCGCCGAGCCGGTCGCGTACGACGTCGACCATCTTGTCCGGCTCGCCGCCCCAGGCGTCGCCGGAGATGAACGGGACGACGACGACCCGGACCGGGATGCCCGACGCCTTGATCTTCTTCGCCAGCCGGCGCTGCTGGTCGGCCGGGAACGCCTGTCGGTACGACGGATCGACGTAGACAGGTGATTTGCGGAGCCCCTCGGCGATCCGTTGGCCCGGTTTGTCGTCGGCGGCACCGGCCGGACCTGCCGTGCCGAGCAGCAGCGCGAGCGCCAGCGCGGCGACGACGTACGCGAGGACGGCTGCCGGCCGCCGGGCGGGGCGGGCGGAAGGGGCGCCGGGTGCGGCGCTCGGTTCAGTGGACACCTAGCTGCTCCCGTACTCGGCGGACGATCTGTTCGGCGGTCGGATCCTGGCCCCGGCCGGTGCCCTGTGTGGCATCGAGCGGGCCCGGGACCCGGTGGTAGGGCTCGTACGGCGCGGAGCGGCCGGCGCCGGGGGCGCGCAGACACAGCAGCCGCGATGCGACGACGCTCGCGGTGCGGGCCGTCCGGGTGGTCCGCGAGCCGGACAGCGCAGAGGACGCGGACGATGCCCCGTCGCGTCCGTCGAGCGCTGCACGGCACTCGGCGCAGACCGGTCGGGACCGGGCCCCACCGCCTTCGCCGGGAAGTTTCAGCTTCCTGGACGCGGCCCAGGGCCCGTGCAGCGGGTTGAGGGTGCACAGCCGGAGCTGGGCGGAGGTGGCTGTGGCCCGGTCGGCGAGCACGGCACGGCCGGTACGGATCAGCGCCAGCCCGGCCGCGAGCGTGGGCGCGTCGGCGTCGGCGTCCACCCGGTTGTCGCCCTCCTGATCGAGGAGCAGGGTCGCGGCGTCCAGGCAGTCCCAGGCGCGGGTGCGTACGGCGTCCGGCAGCTCGGTGGACAGCCGCTCGAACTCATCGTTCAGCTCGTCCAGTTCGCGCCGTGCCGTCTTGCGCAGCCAGCCGGCCGAGGGGCGGGCGGGGGCCTGCGGAGCCGTGTCGTCCGAGGAGGCGGCGGACCCGCGGGCGGTGGCCCGCGGCGCGCCGAGACCTGCGCGGCGCGCGATACCCAGCCCGGCAGCCGTCACCCCGAGCGCTGCCAGTGCGCCCACAGCGCCCATCAGCGCTCCGGGCCCGAAATCCCCGGAGTAGAGGGAGGGCAACTCGTCCTCCGTCACGGGGTCCTCGGCTGCGAGCGGGTCCAGATAGGGGCCGCTGCGCGGGCCGGAGGGCGCCCGGTCGATGATCCGCAGGGCTTCGCCCAGCCGGGGATACAGCCCTTCGTCGTCCTTGCTCGCCCTGTCCTCGCCGAAGCGCAGGTCTTCCGTCGCGTCGTACAGCTTTGCGCTGTCCACCTTGGCGCCGTAGTTGACGACCTCCAGCTCGCCGTCCTCGGCGGCGTCCGCGACCACGTAGACGCCGTCCCCTTCGGCACCGAGCCGGCTGTGCAGCCGCTTGGCGAGGAGTTCGCCGTCGCCGCCCGACTCGTCCGTCGTGTCGAGGGGGACGACCACGAGGTGCACCGGCACGTCCAGCCGCTCCGCGTGCTTGCGCAGCCGGGCCAGCTCGGTGCGGCTCAGCAGCCCCGCCGACAGCGGGTCGACGTAGACCGGCTCGGAGCGCAGCCCGTGGGCGACCCGGACGGTCCTGGCCTTGATATCGGCGGCGGTGGGCACCGGATCGCCGTCCGAGCGGGTGTCGTCGAAGACGAGCGACGCGCCGACGCCGATGGTGAGGGCCACCCCGGCGGCGACGGGCACCAGCAGCCGGAGCCCCGGCCCTTTCCCGCCCCGCCACCGGCGCACGTACCAGCCGACGGCGACGATGAGCAGCGGAACTCCGGTCAGCAGGATGCCGGTGAGGAAGCCCTGGTTCTCGCGGTCGGTGCGGCTGGTGTACAGGTTGTCCGGCTCCTCGCCGGCCCGGCTGGCGTCCGCCCCCTTCTCGGCGCGCTGCACCGCGTCGCCGGATCGCAGCACGTCCACGAAGTGCCGGAACGTGTGCAGTGTGCCCGCGTCGTAGGGCAGTTCGAAGGTGGTCGCCATGGCGGCGTCCCGGGCCGGGACGTCCACGCCGAACGTCCCCACCTCCGGGCTTCCGCCGTCCCCGCCGAACAGCAGGTACAGCCCGTCCTTACCGAGCCGGTCGTGCACCGCCGCCAGCAGCCCGTCCCCGTCCACGGACCCGGACCCGGACCCGGGCAGCACCAGCACATAGGTCGGCACCCCGGTCCGCTTCGCCTCCTTGACGAAGGCGGGCCGGGCGGAGAGGGGGTTGGTGCGCGGAAGCTGGTCGGAAAGATAGACGGGACTCTTACGCAGCTGCTCCGCCAGATACGCGGCGGGCGTCGTCTGTGTGCCCTCGGCCGCCGCTGCGGACCCCGCAGCCCCGCCGAGCCCCAGCACGCCGACGAGCAGCACCGCCCCGGCCCGCGCCCACCACCGCGCGCCTCCCGCAACCCTCCTGCGCATACCGGCCCCCCGCGACAGCCAACGTTCCCGACCCCGCCCATCCTGCCGCGTAACTCACCGTGAACACACCCAGCTCACTCGTTACACCCGCTCGAACCGCCATCTGTGTACCGGCCGGGCCGTCAACTCCTCGGGCGGGTCCGGGAGTTCGGGCACGTCTGCGTCGTAACCGCCCTGCCACCAGGTGATGACCAGTACCCGGTCGCCCGGCGCGGTGAAGTGTTCGCGGCGTTCGCAGGGGACGCCGGAGGGGGGCAGGGTCTGGGCGCGGGCCCAGGTGAGGAGGTCGGGGGCGCGGCCCGGGGTGGCCTTGGCCTCCCACATGAGGGCGACGGTCGGCATCAGGTGTAGAGGTTCTTCCTGCTCAGCTCGTGGATGTGGTCGTGGTTGTGGTCGTGCGAGTGGGAGTGGGAGTGGTCGTGCGAGTCGGAGTCCCCGGGCGCGGGTGCGACCGCCGAGGGGTCCGGTACATGGGGTTCCGTCACCGGGAGCGAGGAGTCGGCGGGCAGGTCCCAGGCGGAGGTGGCGCGGTTGCGGGCGACCATCTCGGCGCCGAGCGCTGCCACCATGGCGCCGTTGTCGGTGCACAGCTTGGGGCGGGGCACCCGCAGGGTGATGCCCGCGGCGGCGCAGCGCTCCTCGGCCATGGCACGCAGCCGCGAGTTGGCGGCGACGCCGCCGCCGATCATCAGGTGGTCGACGCCCTCGTCACGGCAGGCGCGGACGGCCTTGCGGGTCAGCACGTCGGTGACGGCCTCCTGGAAGGAGGCGGCGACATGGGCGACGGGCACGTCCTCGCCCGCGTTCCGCTTCGCCTCGATCCAGCGGGCCACGGCGGTCTTGAGCCCGGAGAAGGAGAAGTCGTACGGCGCGTCACGCGGACCGGTCAGGCCGCGCGGGAAGGCGATGGCGTCCGGGTCGCCCTCCCTGGCGTACTTGTCGATGACCGGTCCGCCGGGGAAGCCCAGGTTGAGCACACGTGCCACCTTGTCGAACGCCTCGCCCGCCGCGTCGTCGATGGTCGAGCCCAGCGGCCGTACGTCGGAGGTGATGTCGGGCGCCAGCAGCAGCGAGGAGTGGCCGCCGGAGACCAGGAGCGCCATCGTCGGCTCGGGCAGCGCCCCGTGTTCGAGCTGGTCGACGCAGATGTGCGAGGCGAGGTGGTTGACGCCGTAGAGCGGCTTGCCCAGCGCGTACGCGTACGCCTTCGCGGCCGAGACGCCGACGAGCAGCGCCCCGGCGAGTCCCGGGCCGGCGGTCACGGCGATGCCGTCGAGGTCGGAAGCGGCGATCCCGGCCTCCTTCAGCGCCCGCTCGATCGTCGGGACCATCGCCTCCAGATGCGCCCGGCTGGCGATCTCCGGCACGACGCCGCCGAACCGTGCGTGGGTGTCCACGCTGGAGGCGACGGCGTCGGCCAGCAGCGTGTGCCCGCGCACGATCCCGACGCCGGTCTCGTCGCAGGAGGTCTCGATGCCGAGAACGAGCGGTTCGTCAGCCATGGCTCTTCGATCCTTGGTGCGTGTTCGGAAGGGTGTTCGCGGGGGTGTCCCCCGGAGTGTCGGCGGCGTACGCCGCCGGGTCGGCCAGCCGCATCACCAGCGCGTCGACGTTCGCGGGCTGGTAGTAGCCGCGCCGTATGCCGATGGGCGCGAAGCCGAAGCGCTCGTACAGGCGCTGCGCCGGTGCGTTGTCCACCCGCACCTCCAGCAGCACCTCCGCGCACTCGAAGTCGGTCGCGGCCCGCAGCAGCGCGCGCAGCAGCCGGGAGCCGAGCCCGGTGCCCCGGCGGGTGGGCAGGACGCCGATGGTCTGGATGTCGCCGGTGCCGCCGATCGCCGCCAGTCCGCCGTACCCGACGAGGGAGCCGTCCGGCTCCTCGGCGACCAGATAGCGGCGGGTGGCGTCCGGCCCCCGGGCGTGCGCCAGCTCCGACCAGAACATCCCCGCCGACCAGGCGTCCTCGGGGAAGAGTTCCTGCTCCAGCCCGAGCACCGGCTCGATGTCCCACCAGCGCATCTCGCGCAGCGTGACCCCGGTCGGTCTGCTGACCGGGTCGTACGCGTTTCCGGCCGGCTCTGCCGCGCTCACCTCGGCGTGACCACCTTGTAGCCCGCGGGCACCTGCGCGTCCGGCCGCCGCAGATACAGCGGGCGGGGCGGCAGCAGCTCCTCGCCGCGCGCCAGCCGTTCGGCCGCGAGCCGGGCGAGGGCCGGGGCCGACTGGTCGGCCGGAAGATCGCGGCGTACGCCGCGGAAGACGGACTCGTACAGCAGCGCGCCCGCGCCGACGGCAGGCAGCTCGCCGATCTCCTGGTCGGCGGCCTCGATATCGGCGGCCCTGGCCACGGCCGGGTCGGTCACCCGGGTACGGGCTTCGGAGTACCGCGCCCAGTAGACCTCCTTGCGGCGGGCGTCCGTCGCGACGACGAACGGCTCCGTCAGCCCGGAGGCGTACGCGATGCCGTCCAGCGTGCACACCCCGTGCACCCGCTGGCCCAACGCCGCGGCGAACGCCTCGGCCGTCGCCAGGCCGACCCGCAGCCCGGTGTAGGGGCCGGGGCCGACGCCGACGACCACGTCCGTGACCTCGGCGAGTTTCCGGCCCGCCTCGCTGAGCACCGCATCGACACAGGGCAGCAGCAGTTCGCCGTGGCGGCGGGCGTCGACCTTGTGGGCGGCGGCGAGCGTGCGGTCGCCCTCGGCGTCGTGGAGCGCGACGGTGACAGCGGGTGTGGCGGTATCCAGCGCGAGCATCAACACCCGACCAGCCTACGGCGCCCACGCGGCACGCCCTCACCCGTGCGGGCCCACTGCCCCTTTCGTGGCTGCAAGCGCCGCTGTCCGGTGAGTTGTACGGCCGCTACTTGCCCTCGTTCGTGGCTGCCTTGCCGAACGGCACGTTGACGCCGGTCAGCTCGGCGCGGATGCCCTCCTTGGCGACGGAAACGCCGCGCAGCCGGACATCACCGGGCATCTTGGGCAGCTTGAGATGGAGGGCGAGCTTGTCGGCGAGCTTCGGCTCCTCGATCTTCTTGAGGGCCTCGATCAGCGCCGGGTCGATCCCCATCTTCTTCAACAGCTGCGGGTGCTGGACGACGACGTCGAGCAGGTTGAGCCGCATCACCTTGTCCGTGAAGCGCGGCGAGCCCGTCACCCGGTGCAGCTGCCGGTCGCTGTGCCGCACCTGCCGGGCGCGTTCGGGCGTCATGCCGAACCGCTTGGCGATCGAGCGCACTCCGAACAGCGCCCGCGCCTTCTCCCTGTCGTGCTGGATGCGCTCGGCAAGTGGGCGGGACAGCCGCAGGCCCGCCTGCTTGCCGGTGCCGGGCGTGAAGCTGAACATCTTGGGGACGACCAGCCGCATGTCGTCCACCGTGGTGCCCACGCCGTGGTCGCCGGTCCGTTCGACGCGGGCGCGGGCATGCACCTTGACCTCCGAACCCGCGACGGGCAGCTCCCCCGCGGCCAGTACGGTGCGCTTGCCCGCCGGGGTGAACTTCACCTGCGAAGTGCCCAGCTCGCGGTCCAGGTCGTCGAAGTCGAGCAGGACATCGCCCTTCATCCGGCCGAGCACCGCGCCCCGTACGGAGGACGGCGCATCGCCGATGATCTTCACATCGTCGACGGTGCCGCTGACCTGTGCGACCGAAACCCGGCCGGCGGGTACATCGGGGATTGCCACTTCCACCTGGTCCAGGCGGCCCCGCGCGACCTGGGTGAGGAAGGGGAAGCCGTTGATGTGCACCTCCGGGCGGGCGTGCAGATGCAGCGAGTCCTGCACCTTCTCGGCCGCCTTGCCCTCGGCGTAGAGCGCGGCCCAGCGGTCGCCGATCCCGAGAAAGGCCAGCAGCGCGCAGCAGGCGATGCCCAGCTTGACGGTGCGCGAGAAGCGGGAGCGGCGGCGCCTGCGGACGGCACGCAGGTACGGCATCCGGTCCTCGTACGCGGGCTCGTCGTAGTCGGAGCGCAGGCCGAAACCGCGCAGTCCGCCCTCGTACGGGTCGTCGGGGTCCCCGTGCGTGCCGCCCCCGCCGTCCGCCAGCGCCTCGTACGGGTTCGGGGTGGGCCCGCTCATGGGCGCGGCGTCGTCCGGCGGGGCCAGCGCGGCCAGCTCGTCGTACGGGTTGGCCGGAAGGTGAGCGTCGCCCTGATGACCCGGGTGGCCCCCGTAGCCCTCGGGGACCTGATGGGCCTGAGGTTCTGGGATTTTCGGTATGGAGGTTGTGGAGTTTGTCGATGAACCGTGGGGGGTCATCGCCTTATGCGAACACAGGCACGGCTGTTACTCCAAGTTCTCTCTTCAGCCGCCCCCCGGCTACCCGCTCCGGCTACGGCTGGGAGGACCGGGCGTATCGAGCCGTACGCGGTGCGAGCCGTACGCCGTGAGCCTGCTGCTACCGTCAATCACCGGTCAGGCACGCAGGCACGAGAGGTGGCAGCGCACGGTGGCACGCAGCAGCGGCGGCAGCGCCGGAGTGATCGTGGCCGGGCTGACGGCAGTGGCCCTCGCCGTGATCGGTTTCTTCGCGTACCAGGCGTCGGCCGCTCAGGAGCGGGCCGGAAAGCCGTCCGACGCGAACACGGCCAAGCCCTCGCCCGGCGCCTCCGACGGGAAGGGCCGCGCGCCCGCGGAGAAGGACACCGCGCTCCCCGCCGCCAGTGGACAGGGCCACCGGGTCGTCTACGGACTGAAGCAGCAGCGGGTGTGGCTGGTCGGCAAGAACGGCAAGGTCACCAGGACCTACGAGGTCTCCCCCAGCACCGTCAGCCCGCCGCCGGGCACCTACAAGGTCAGCTCGCGCGCCTCCCATGTGAAGGGCTCGGACGGGGTCCCGGTCGAGAACGTGGTGCGGTTCGCCAGCGTCGACGGTGTCACGGTCGGTTTCAGCGCGGCGCTGGATGGTTCGACGCCGACGCCTGATGCCGCCCGCAAGACGGGCGGCATCCGGGAGAAGCGCGAGGACGGCGAGGCGTTGTGGCTGCACGCGCCCATTGGGACCCGCGTGGTGGTCCTTCGCTAAGACTCTGGCGAGGGGGTGCCCCTGCCCGCCGACCGCAGGCTGCGGCTTGCGATGTGGTTGCTCGCGCAGTTCCCCGCGCCCCTGACGGGGCGCGTCCCCCCTGTGCTGCGAAGCTTGGGCAGTCTGCTCCCCCAAGCTCTTCGAGCAGGGGGTACCCCCAGGCGCAGGGTGGGCAAGCGCAGCCCCGTCGCCGGGTACGTATCAGTCGCGGTCGGCCTGTTCACCGGCCGGGGCGTCAACCTCATCCCGCGGGGGCCGGGACACGGCAGCCGCGGCGGCGCAGGACGCGAGCAGTTCGCTCATGGGTGGGGGGCCGTGGTTGCTGCTGTCGGCGGACGCCGCCTCCGCGGGCACGCGCGGCCGCGCGTGCGCCGCTCGCTGCTCCGGCTTCTGTGCGGTCATGGCTCCTCCAGGGGCGTCGGCACGGCGGCACTTAGGCATACCTAACCGTGCTCTCACCTCCCATGGGACCACGGCCCGCACCGACCGCGCAACATCTTGCCGACACCATGTCGGAACGCGCGCGCCAGTCAGGCGAGGGCTTCCAGGTCCTCCTCCGCCCAGCGCTCCCCCACGCCCACGAACGTGACGGTCCGCGAGTCGTCGGCACCCTCCTGCGAGCTCTCTCCCAACGCGCGGGTGATGACGACGTGCAGCCTCTCCTCCGTCAGCTCCTCCACCTTGCCCTCGCCCCACTCCACGACGACCACCGACTCGGGCAGCGAGACGTCCAGGTCGAGGTCCTCCATCTCCTCCAGGCCGCCGCCGAGCCGGTAGGCGTCCACATGGACGAGCGGCGGACCGTCCGTCAGCGAGGGATGGACACGGGCGATGACGAAGGTGGGCGAGGTCACGGCGCCGCGCACGCCCAGCCCCTCGCCCAGGCCGCGCGTCAACGTCGTCTTTCCGGCGCCGAGTTCACCCGTCAGCAGGACGAGGTCCCCGGCCCGCAGCAGCCGGGCGAGCCGTACGCCGAGCTCGCGCATCGCCTCGGCGGTACGCACGGTGACGGTGACCTCGTGCCGGGTGCCGGGACCGGGGCTGTCTGTGGGGCCGCCCGGGAGGCCGCCGTCACCGCCGGAAGGGCCGTCGGACGGAGCCTGTGGAGGCGGGAGCGGATGCTGGTGGTGCGGTGCTTCCATGCGTCCGGATGGTACGCGCCAGCAGCCGGGCCAAGTGCTCGTTGACCGGCTCGGGACGCTCCAGCATGGCCAGGTGACCGGTCGCCTCCAGAATCACGAACGCGGCGTCCGGAAGCGCCGCTGCGATCTGCTCGCTGTGCTCGCTCGGCGTCATCAGATCGCGGTCGCCGGCCAGCACCAGCACGGACCGCCCGTCGAAGGCGGCCAGCGCGGTGGTCTTCTCGTGCTCGGCGAAGGCGGGATAGAACTCCGCGACGACGTCCACCGGCACCGACTCGATCAGGCGCTCCGCGAACCGCGCCACCCCGGGGTCCACCTCGCGCGGGCTGCCGAATGAGTACCGCTTCACCACCCCCGCGAACAGGTCGGCGGTCGCCCGGCGCCCCCGCTCGACCAGTTCGGACTGCGCGGCCAGCGCCCGCAGCACCCCGGGCACCACCCGCCGCACGGCCCGCACCCCGGCGGCAGGAAGGCCGTAGGTCACCTCCGCGAGGCCGCCCGCGCTGGTGCCGAGGAGCGCCACGCCCGCGACGCGCTCGGCCACGTACTCCGGAAACTGCTCGGCCAGCGCCATCACCGTCATGCCGCCCATCGAATGCCCCACCAGCACCACAGGGCCCTCGGGTGCTGCGGCGTCGAGCACGGCCTTCAGATCGCGGCCCAGCAGATCGATGGAGACCGGCTCCCCGGCGGGCGCCCGCGCCGAGCGGCCGTGGCTGCGCTGGTCCCAGTACACGCACCGCACCGCACCACGCAGCGCGGCCCGCTGGAAGTGCCACACATCCTGGCTGAGGCAGTAGCCGTGCGAGAACACCACGGTGAGCGGCGCCGCAGCGCTCCGGCTCCGCCCGCGCAGCAGCCCCAGCAGCCGCGCCCAGTACCCGGCCGCCGCGCCGGGGCCCCCGGCTTCCGCGCCCTCGCCGTCCGCGCCCCCGCCCGCCTCGGACGACGGTTCGGGGAGGGGTACGGGGCTCACCTCGGGACCGCCCAGGCCGTCGCCGGAGCCGGTGGCTGCCGCCGCGGCGTCCGCCGATGCGGGCGGCAGCGGGAAGTCGGCGGGTTCGTCGATCTCGTAGTACAGCTCCGTGCCGTCCTCGGCCCGGGCCCGGCCAGGGGTGCCGCGCAGCGTGCCGTAGGGACCCGCGGCATCCAGCGCCAGCCTGGCCTTACGGCGTACGGCGCGGTGGACCGTGAGCCGTTCGAGGGCGACACCGGCCGCGACGACGCCGAGCGCCGCACCCGCGACACCCGCCCGGCGCGTCCAGTCCGCACCACCGACAGCCCGCGAGGGCTGCGGGGCCCCCGACAGTTCCGCCGCGCCCTCGGCGGCTGCTGCTGCCGTACGCCAGGCGCTGCGGGCGGTCTGTACGGCGCCGACGGCCTGCAGCGCCTGCTGCGCGCGTTGCCCCTGCTGTGCGGGTTGTGCGCGTTGCGCACCCCTCTGCGCCTTGCTGTCGTCACTCATGACCGCCCCCCGTCCGTCTGCCCGGCCGCCTGGTTACCGGTCGGCCTGCTCATTGGCGTATACCCGGGGGACCCGGGCGCTGATCCGGGTGACGATCTCGTAGGAGATGGTGCCTGCCGCGCGGGCCCAGTCCTCTGCGGTGGGTTCGCCCAGATCGCCGGGGCCGAAGAGGACGACACGGTCGCCCGCCGCCGCGTAGTCACCGCCGAGGTCGATGACGAACTGGTCCATGGCCACCCGGCCGGCCACCGTCCGCCACTTGCCCGCGACCAGCACAGGACCGGCGCCGGACGCATGCCGGGGAAGGCCGTCGCCGTAACCGACCGGCACCAGCCCGAGGGTCGTCTCCCCGGGGGTGGTGTAGGTGTGCCCGTAGCTGACTCCGTGGCCGCCGGGCACCCGCTTGACCAGCGCGAGCGAGGCGCTGAGCGTCATCGCCGGGCGCAGACCGAGGCTGTCCGCCGTGCCGACCTCAGAGGACGGGGAGAGGCCGTAGACGGAGACGCCGGGTCGTACGAGGTCGAAGTGGGACTCGGGCAGAGTGAGCGTCGCCGGCGAGTTCGCGTGGTGCCGCACCTCGGGGTCGAGCCCGGCCCGCTCGGCGACGGCGACGGCCTCCCGGAAGGCGTCGAGCTGGGCGGCATTGGCCGGGTGGCCCGGTTCGTCGGCGCAGGCGAAGTGCGACCAGATGCCGGTGACCTTCAGCGCGCCCTCCGCCTCCGCGGCGCGCGCGGCGGCCACCAGCTGCGGCCAGTCGGCGGGCTGGCAGCCGTTGCGGCCGAGACCGGTGTCGGCCTTCAGATGCACGCGCGCGGGGCGCCCGGTGGCGCGCGCTGCCGTCACGATCTCGTCCAGCGCCCATTTCCCGCTCGCCGAGACGTCGATGTCCCGCTCGATCGCCTCCCGCCACGGGCCGCCCGGCGTCCACAGCCAGCACAGGAGGCGGCCCCGGTCCCCGGCGTCCCGCAGCGCGATCGCCTCCTCGGGGGTGGCGGTGCCCAGCCAGCCGGCCCCCGCCTGCCGCGCCGCGCGGGCGCACGGCACGGCCCCGTGTCCGTACCCGTCCGACTTGACGACGGCCATCAGCTCGGCCCGTGGCGCATACCCGCGCAGCGTCCGTACGTTGTCCCGCAGAGCGCCGAGATCGATCTCGGCCCGCGCCCTGCCGAAGTCTTCGGCCTGGATGTCGCCGCCAGGGTGCTGGTACACGTCGTTCACCGGTTCAGTGTCGCAGGTGCCGGATCCGGTGCGGCCCCTCAAGGTGGCCCCTCGCGCTCTCAGGGCCCCCTCGCGCTCTCAGTGGCCCGTCGCCCCGTCTATGCGCTCGCGCAGCAGGTCGGCGTGACCGCAGTGCTGGGCATACTCCGCGATCATGTCGATCAGGACCCGGCGCAGTGAGACAGGGCGGCCCGTGCGGGCATGCGTCCCCGTCGCGTCCAGCTCCGCGGCGGCCACGATCTCGCGGGAGCGCTCGCACTCGGCGCGCCATACGGCCAGCGCCTCGGCCGGGTCACCGTCCAGCGCGTCGAAGTCCTGGTCGGGATCGTCGTCCGAGTAGTACAGCAGCGGCAGTTCCTCCCCCGCGAACTGGATGCGGAACCACCAGCGCTCCACCCCCGCCAGATGCCGCAGCAGCCCGTGCAGGCTCATACCGGAAGGCGGGACCGAACGCTCCGAGAGCGCTTCGGGCGGCACTCCTGTGCACTTGAGCAGCAGCGTCTCGCGGTACCGGTCGAGATAGCGGGTCAGCAGTTCGCGCTCGTCCCCCACCAGGGGCAGCGGCTCCCGGGTGTCGTCCGCCCACTGGGGGGCGAGGGCGATCGGTACGCCGCCGCCGGTCTGTTCTTCAGCCATGCGAGGAGTGTGACACCGGCCACTGACAGCGCCAGGAAAACCGGTTGCCCGCGCTCGGACAATGGCGCTGTGACCTGGACCATCAAACCCGAGCCCGTGACAGCCCCGGACTCTGTCGCCACCATCCGCGCCTATCTGGACGAGATCGTCGGCCGCTACTACGAGCGCCCCGCGACCGAGCAGGAGATCGACGCCGCGCTGGTCGCGGAGCCGGATGACGAACTCGTCCCGCCCAAGGGCGCGTTCCTGCTGGCCCGCACCCGCGCCGACGGCGCCGTCGCCGGTTGCACCGCCGTCCTCATGGTGGCGGAGACGACCGCCGAGATACGCCGCGTCTGGGTGGCCCCGCACGCCCGCAACGGCGGCCTCGGCGGACTGCTGATCCGCACCGCCGAGTGCGCCGCGCTCGACATGGGCGCGACGTCCGTGCGGCTGGACACCCGGCGCGATCTGGTGGAGGCCAAGCGGCTGTACGCACGGCACGGGTACGAGGAGATCGCACCGTTCAACGACTCGCCCTACGCCGATCACTGGTTCGGCAAGCCGCTGCGCCCGGTGCTCGCCCCCCTCCAGGAGCGGAAGCCCGTGAGCGAGTAGGCGTCGGTGCGGGCTTCGTGACCGTCGGGTTCGGCGACTGGGCGGCCACCCGCGACACCGTCCGGCAGTACCGGGACAGCGGCTGCCAGGGTCCGGTGACGGTGCGCGCCATGAACGTACGGGAGGACACGCCCGAGCCGGAACGCACCTTCCTCGAAGCGGCGCCGGTCGAGGCCGACCGCGCCCGTGCGCTGGGTATCGACGAGATCCACTGGGACCTCAACCTGGCCGGCGTCGCCCCGGAGGCCCAACTGGCCGCGTACGAGAAGCTGCTGGACCGGCGGCGGGGGTGAAGGGAGGGCTCACGCCCCGATCTCAGGCCCCCCGAGACTCACGCGCCCCGGAGCACGTCCTGCCATGCCGTGGCCAGCGCCGCAGCGACGTCCGTCGCGGCGGGCGGGTCGGTGGCGAGGCGGCCGGCGAAGCCGTGCAGATAGGCGGCGGCCGAGGCCGCGTCGCGCGCGGACAGGCCCGCCGCCAGCAGCCCGCCCGCCAGCCCGGTCAGTACGTCGCCGCTGCCCGCCGTGGCCAGCCATCCGGTCCCGGTGGCGTTCACCCGTACGGGGGAAGACGGGGAGCCGGCCCGTGGCGGCTCGGCGACCAGCGTCGTGGAGCCCTTGAGCAGCACGGTGGCCCCGGTCTGCTCCGCCAGCCGCCGTACCGCCGCCAGCCGCCCGGACTCAACCTCCTCGCGTGCCACCCCGAGCAGCGCCGCGGCCTCACCGGCGTGCGGGGTCAGCAGGGTGGGCGCTGTCCGGGTGCGTACGGCGTCCATCTCCATCAGCCGCAGCCCGTCCGCGTCCACGAGTACCGGCACGTCGGAGTCCAGCACCTCGTCGACGGCATGCCGCGCCGCCGGTTCGTCGCCCAGGCCCGGACCGACGGCCCACGCCTGGACCCGGCCGGCGTGCCCGGGCGGGCCCTCGGAGACGAGCGTCTCCGGGTAGCGACCGACGACCGCCTCCGCGCCGGGCCCCACATAGCGCACGGCGCCCGCGCCGCTGCGCAGCGCGCCGGAGACGGCCAGCACCGCGGCCCCCGGATAGCGCCCGGAGCCCGCGACGACTCCGACGACGCCGCGCCGGTACTTGTCGCTCTCCGCCTGCGGCCTCGGCAGCAGCCGGGCCACGTCGGCGTGCTGGAGGGCCTCCACCTCAGGGGTCCCGGGCAGATACGGGCCGAGACCGATGTCGACCAGCCGGACGGCACCCGCGTACTCCCGGGCCGGGTCGATCAGCAGCCCCGGCTTGTACGCGCCGAAGGTGACCGTCGCCTGCGCCGCCAGCGCCGGACCCGGGACCTCGCCCGTATCGGCGTCCACCCCGCTGGGCAGGTCCACGGCGACGACCGGCACTCCGGCCTCCCGCACCAGGTCGGCCAACTCCACGGCCGCGGGCCGCAGTCCGCCCTTGCCGCCGATCCCGACGATGCCGTCCACCACGAGGTCGGCGCCCGCGATGACGTCGCCGACCGGCTCCGCGACGCCCTCCACCACGGCGCCCGGCGCCACCCGCACCCGTCCCCCGGCGGCCCGCAGCGCGGCCAGCCCGCCCTCGTGCACACGTTCGGGCGCCAGCAGCACGGCGGTCACCCCGGCGCCGCGGCGCGCCAGCCGGGCGCCTGCGTACAGCGCGTCCCCACCGTTGTCGCCGCTGCCGACGAGGAGCACCACCCGCGCCCCGTACGTCCGTCCCAGCAGCCGTCCGCACGCCGCCGCCAGCCCCGCCGCAGCCTGCCGCATCAGCGCGCCCTCGGGCAGCCGTGCCATCAGCGCCTGCTCGGCGGCACGCACGGTCTCCACGCCGTAACCAGTCCTCATGCCCCCAGTGTGGCGTCCGCCTCATCCTGTCGCGCCCCGGGGATGCGCCCCGAAGGGGCGCGGGGCTGTGCTCATATGCGGCTCCGCCGCGATGGGGGTCCCCCTGTTCTGGGGGCACCTCCCGGCCGAAGGCTGGGGGAGAAGCCGAGAACTTGGGGGAGCGACAAGCCACAACCCACCCGCAGCCTGCGAACGACAGGCAGGGGCTCCCCTGATCAGAACAACGACGCCCTCAATCAGCTCTCCGCGACGACCACAGCCGAGGCGACCCCCGCGTCATGCGAGAGGGAGACATGCCACCCGCGTACCCCCAACTCCGCGGCGCGCTCCGCAACGGTGCCGCGTACCCGCAGATACGGCTGGCCCGAGTCGGCGGTACACACCTCCGCGTCGGTCCAGCGCAGCCCGCTGGGCGCGCCCAGCGCCTTGGCCAGCGCCTCCTTCGCGGCGAACCGGGCCGCGAGCGACGCGATCCCGCGCCGCTCCCCGCTGGGCAACCACAGCTCCCGGTCGACGAAGACCCGGTCCGCCATGCCAGGCGTACGCGCCAGGGAGGTGGCGAAGCGGTCGATCTCCGCGACGTCGATCCCCACCCCGATGATCATGGCTGTCTCACTTCCGCACACCTCGTCCGCCGTCTCGTCGTCGGCACGTCACCGACGAGGTGAGAGTACGCGGAACGTCAGCGCAGGGATCCGGCTCCCGCCGGATCACTCACCCTGCGCCATCCGCTCTATGGCCTCCTGCATCAGCTCCAGGTACTCCGACTCCTCGCACCGCGGCTTGCTGCCCATCACGTACAGCTCCAGCGAGTCGGTCAGATCCTCGGTCAGATCCTCGTCCGGGAGCCCGTCGGCCAGATCGCTGTAGATGTGACCCGCGTGGCCCGCCAACGGGTCGGCCCGGAAGGTGCGCCGGATGCGGGGGCGACGTATGCGACTAAGGGGGTACGACATGGGCGGAACATAGCCCCAATCGGCACACCACGTACACCTTTTGTTCGCAGATTGTCCGACCGGTCGACAAAGGGGCACCATCAGGCCAGCTCACCGCCCCGTCCCGGGTTACCGGGGGTCAGCCGCCCCGGAGGTGAGCGCCCCGCGCCGCCCGCGCAGAATGGCACCGTGTCCACGAAGCCCTACGTCGATCTCGGCCGCTCGGAGTGGAGCGCCCTGCGCGACCGCACCCCGCTCCCCCTGACCGCCGCCGAGGTCGAGGCGCTGCGCGGGCTCGGCGACGTCATCGACCTCGACGAGGTGCGGGACATCTACCTGCCGCTCTCCCGGCTGCTCAACCTGTACGTCGGAGCCACCCACGAGTTGCGCAGGACGCTCAACACCTTCCTCGACGATCCGAGCCGCCCGGGCCGCCCCGCCCCGCAGCGCGGCATCCCGTTCGTGATCGGCGTCGCGGGCAGCGTCGCCGTCGGCAAGTCCACGGTCTCCCGGCTGCTCCAGGCGCTGCTCGCCCGCTGGCCGGAACACCCTCGTGTGGAGCGCGTGACCACGGACGGTTTCCTGCTGCCCAAGGCCGAGCTGGAGCGGCGCGGCCTGATGTCCCGCAAGGGCTTCCCCGAGTCGTACGACCGCCGCGCGCTGACCCGTTTCGTCGCCGACATCAAGGCGGGCAAACCGGAGGTGACGGCCCCGGTCTACTCACACCTGGTCTACGACATCGTCCCGGGCGAGCGGCTGACCGTGCACCGGCCGGACATCCTCATCGTCGAGGGCCTCAACGTCCTCCAGCCCGCGCTGCCCGGCAAGGACGGCCGCACCCGGCTGGCCGTCGCCGACTACTTCGACTTCTCCGTCTACGTGGACGCCCGTACCGCCGACATCGAGCGCTGGTACCTGGAGCGGTTCCGCAAGCTGCGCGAGACCGCGTTCCAGGACCCGCGCTCGTACTTCCACCGCTTCACATCGGTCTCCGAGGAAGAAGCCCTCGACTACGCCCGCAACACCTGGCGCACCATCAACGAGCCCAACCTCCGCCAGAACATTGCCCCCACCCGTGGCCGAGCCACTCTCCAACTCCACAAGGGCCCCGACCACAAGGTGCAGCGGCTGTCGCTCAGGAAGCTGTAACCACTCTCACCCCTTGGTGCCCGCCCACCACGCGCACCCCCGCCCAGCGGCGGGCGCCACCCAGCGCCGCGCCACCGAGAGGCGGGCGCCACCCATCGGCGGCGCCCCCATCCGCGGCGGCGTCACCCCAGCGCGCGCTTCACCACATCCGCGAGCCGCCCCGCAACCGCCCGCGCATGCTCGATGTCTGCGGCCTCCACCATGACCCGCACCAGCGGCTCCGTCCCGGAGGGCCGCAGCAGCACGCGCCCGGTCTCCCCCAGCTCCCGTTCCGCCTCCGCGACGGCGGAAACCAGCTCGGGCGCGGTCCCCACCCGCGACCTGTCCACGTCCGGCACGTTCACCAGCACCTGCGGCAGCCGCTCCATCACCCCGGCCAGCTCCCCCAGCGGCTTACCCGTCGCGGCGACCCGCGCGGCCAGCATCAGACCGGTCAAGGTCCCGTCGCCCGTGGTGGCGTGGTCGAGGACGATCACATGCCCGGACTGCTCGCCACCGAGCGAGAATCCGCCGCGCTTCATCTCCTCCAGCACATAGCGGTCCCCGACCGCGGTCTGCACCAAGCCGATGCCTGCCCGCTCCATCGCGAGCGTGAAGCCGAGATTGGACATCACCGTCGCGACGACGGTGTCCTTGCGCAGCTTCCCGGCCTCCTTCATGGCGAGCGCGAGGACGGCGAGGATCTGGTCGCCGTCGACCTCGCGGCCGTCCGCGTCGACGGCCAGGCACCGGTCGGCGTCGCCGTCGTGCGCGACGCCGAGATCCGCACCGTGCCGTACGACGGCGTCCCGCAGCCCGTCGATATGGGTGGAGCCGCAGTCGTCGTTGATGTTGAGGCCGTCGGGGTCGGTACCGATGGTGATGACATCGGCACCCGCCCGTGCGAACGCCTCGGGCGAGACACGGGCCGCTGCGCCGTGTGCCCCGTCGATGACGATCTTCAGCCCGTCGAGCCGGTTCGGCAGAACGCCGACCAGGTGGGCGACGTAGTTGTCGAAGCCCTCGTCGTAGTCCCTGACCCGGCCGACCCCGGCCCCGGTGGGCCGTGCCCACGGCTCACCGGCGGTGTGCTCGCGGTGGAGGGCCTCGATACGGTCCTCCAGCTCGTCGGCGAGTTTGTGGCCGCCGCGCGCGAAGAACTTGATGCCGTTGTCGGGCATCGGGTTGTGGCTGGCAGACAGCATCACGCCCAGGTCGGCACCGAGGGAGCCGGTCAGATAGGCGACGGCGGGCGTCGGCAGCACCCCGACCCGCAGCACGTCGACCCCCGCGCTGGCCAGCCCGGCCACGACAGCGGCCTCCAGGAACTCGCCGGAGGCCCGCGGATCCCGCCCGACGACGGCGACCGGCCGTGAGCCGCCGGGAGCGCTCGCCTCCGCCTCCGCGTCCGCTCCCGCCTTCGCCTCGGTCAGCACGTGTGCCGCCGCGACCGACAGACCGAGCGCCAGCTCGGCCGTCAGCCCCTCGTTGGCGACACCACGTACACCGTCGGTACCGAAGAGTCGTGCCACAGTCGTTCCTCCGAGTTCTGGGGGCGTTCTCCGGGCATTCACCGGGCGGGCCTGGGAAAGCCCGGCACACCAGGTATACGCCCCGTTGTCAGCGTGACGGCATGTGCGCCGCCGTCACAAGACCGGGTGTCGGGCCGGACGCCGCAGGCGGGCCCGAACGACCGATGCCCCGCCGGCACCGAGGTGAGGTGCCGACGGGGCATCCGGACTGCAGTCTTTCCGCTCCAGCGAGCGCCAGGTCAGCGCTTGCTGTACTGCGTGCCCTTACGGGCCTTCTTCAGACCGGCCTTCTTGCGCTCGACCGCACGGGCGTCACGCGTAAGGAAACCGGCCTTCTTGAGCGGGCCGCGGTTGTTGTCCACGTCCGCCTCGTTCAGCGCGCGGGCCACGCCGAGGCGCAGGGCGCCGGCCTGACCCGAGATGCCGCCGCCGGAGATACGGGCGACCACGTCGTAGCGGTCGTCCAGCTCCAGGACCTTGAACGGCTCGTTGACTTCCTGCTGGTGCACCTTGTTCGGGAAGTAACCCTCGAGGGTGCGACCGTTGATCTTCCACTGACCGGAGCCCGGGATGATCCGGACGCGGGCGATGGCGTTCTTACGGCGACCGGTGCCGGCGGCCGGCTGCGGGTCACCGAAACGGGAGGCGAGGGACTCGGAGGTGTACTCCTCCGGGGCCTCGGGGGTCTCGGTCGTGTACTCCTCGACACCCTCGACGGGGGTCTCAGCGGTGGTCTCGGCCACGATTCTCCTCAGCTTCTCTTCAGTCGTAGGGGGTGGCCGGACTTACTGCGCGACCTGGCTGATCTCGAACGGCACGGGCTGCTGAGCACCGTGAGGGTGCTGGTCGCCCGAGTAGACCTTCAGCTTCGAGAGCATCTGACGGCCCAGGGAGTTCTTGGGGAGCATGCCCTTGACGGCCTTCTCCACGGCCTTCTCCGGGTTCTTCTCCAGCAGCTCGTCGTAGCGGACGGACCGCAGACCACCCGGGTAGCCGGAGTGGCGGTACGCCATCTTCTGGGTCCGCTTGTTGCCCGAGAGGTGCACCTTGTCGGCGTTGATGATGACGACGAAGTCACCGGTGTCGACGTGAGGCGCGTACACAGGCTTGTGCTTACCCCGCAGGAGAATGGCGGCCTGGGAGGCCAGACGGCCGAGGACGACGTCCTGGGCGTCGATGACGTGCCACTGGCGCTGAATGTCGCCAGGCTTGGGGCTGTACGTACGCACGGTCGTAGCCTTCGCTTCTTCAGTGATTGGGTCCTGACAGGGCCAACCAGGCAGATCACGACAGGCAAGATCGCATGCGGTGACGCATCCGCATGCTGATCGCTGGTCATCGACCGGTAGGCCGGTGTAGTAGCCCCCCACGTGAGAACAGGCAAGCCAATACACACAACGAACCGGCAGGATACCGACACTCCCCCGCAAGGGTCAAAACAACCTCCCTCACCGAGCCCGCGCCACCCGCCCCTCACCCCACACCGGCTCCGCAACCTCCCGCACCCGGCCGTCCGCGCCGAAGACGAGAAACCGATCAAAGGAACGGGCAAACCAGCGATCATGCGTCACCGCCAGCACCGTCCCCTCGTACACCTCCAGCCCCTCCTGCAACGCCTCCGCGGACTCCAGGTCCAAGTTGTCCGTCGGCTCGTCCAGCAACAGCGCCGTCGCCCCGGCCAGCTCCAGCAGCAGAATCTGGAAGCGGGCCTGCTGGCCGCCGGACAGGCGGTCGAAGGGGAGCTGGGCCTGCCGGGTCAGCTCGTAGCGCCGTAGGGCGGACATCGCGGCGCCGCGGTCGTGGGCGTGCTCCTTCCAGAGGATGTCCAGGAGGGTGCGGCCCTCCAGTTCGGGGTGGGCATGGGTCTGGGCGAAGTGGCCCGGGACGACGCGGGCACCCAGCTTCCAGCCACCCGTATGAGTGACCTCACCGCCCGCCAGCAGCCGCAGGAAGTGCGACTTGCCCGACCCGTTGGAGCCCAGCACCGCGACCCGCTCCCCGTAGAAGACCTCCAGGTCGAAGGGGCGCATCAGCCCCGTCAGCTCCAGCCCCTCGCAGGTGATCGCGCGTACCCCCGTACGGCCGCCGCGCAGCCGCATCCGGATGTCCTGCTCGCGCGGCGGCTCCAGCGGCGGGCCCGCCTCCTCGAACTTCTGCAGCCGGGTGCGGGCCGCCTGCAAACGGGAGGCCATATCGGAGTTGAAGGCGGCCTTCTGCTTGTACATGGCGACCAGCCGCTTGAGCTTCGCGTGCTCCTCGTCCCAGCGCCGCCGCAGCTCCTCGAACCGCGCGAACCGTTCCTTACGCGCCTCGTGGTACGTCGCGAAACCGCCCCCGTGCACCCATACGTCGCTGCCCGCTGCCCCCGGCTCCACGCTGACGATCCGGTCGGCGGCACGGGCCAGCAGCTCGCGGTCGTGCGAGATGAACAGCACCGTCTTGTTCGTCTCGCGCAGCCGCTCCTCCAGCCACCGCTTGCCGGGGACGTCCAGATAGTTGTCCGGCTCGTCCAGCAGCAGCACCTCGTCGGTGCCGCGCAGCAGCGACTCCAGTACGAGCCGCTTCTGCTCGCCACCCGAAAGAGTGCGCACCTGCCGCCACTGCGCCTTCTCGTACGGGATGCCCAGCGCGGCGACCGTGCACATGTCCCACAGCGTCTCCGCCTCGTACCCGCGTGCCTCCGCCCAGTCGGCGAGCGCCTGCGCGTACTGCATCTGCGCGGCCTCGTCGTCGACGGTCATGACCGCGTACTCCGCGTCGTCGACCGCCCGCGCCGCCGCCCGGATCCGCGGGTGCGCCACCGAGACCAGCAGGTCCCGCACCGTGCTCTCGTCCCGGACGCTCCCCACGAACTGCGGCATCACCCCCAGCCCGCCGCTGACCGTCACCGTCCCGGCGTCCGGTTTCAGCTCCCCCGCGATCAGCCGCAGCAGCGTCGTCTTGCCCGCCCCGTTCGCCCCCACCAGCGCCACCGAGGCGCCCTCGCCCACCCGCAGCGACGCGTCGTCGAAGAGCGCTCTTCCGTCGGGCAGGTAGAACTCCAGATGCGCGACTTCGACATGTCCCATGCCCGCAATCGTCACGTTCCGACGACGCCTGAGCCAAGCGAATATCGGGCGCAATAAGATGCGCTCATGAGCTTTGGGCAGGGGGGACCCGGGTGGGGTTCCCAAGGCGGACCCGACTGGAACTCCGGCGGGAATCCTGGGGGCTGGCCCCCCGGGGACCCCGGGGGGCCGGCACCCGACTGGGCAGCACTCGCGGAGCAGGCCGAACGCAGCCGTGCCCGGCGTCGACGCTGGCTGATGGCGGGCGGCGGGGCACTGGCCACCGCCGCCATCGCAGGCATCGTCGCGGTGGCTGTCGTCAACGAGGACAGCTCGCAAGGTGCTTCCGACAAACCCTCGGACTCCTTGCCCCCCGCCAAGGAGGTGTCGCCCACGGACGACCCGCCGAAGCCCACCTTCAAGGACGAGCCGCCGCCCCCGCCGCCGCCCCGGGACTTCATCTCGGACGCCAAGCGGGACAAGGCGCCGCTCAGCGCGAAGACGCTGTACCCCACCAAGCGCGTCACCATCAACAGCCACCCCTACAAGCTGGCCAAGACCGGTACGAGCAAGAACTGCGCAGACGCCGCCCATGCGGGCCTGGGCCCGGTGCTGACCCGTAACAACTGCACCGCTGTCTACCGCGCCACCTACACCCACAACGGCCTCGCCGTCACCGTGGGCATCGCCGTCTTCAAGGACGCCAAGACCGCCGAGAAGGTCAAGAAGGAGTACCAGCCCAACCTGGTCGCCCTCCCCGGCGGCGGCGTCCCCGACTTCTGCCGCACCGTCACCTGCCGCACCACGGCCAACTCCCTCGGCCGCTACGCCTACTTCACCATCGCCGGCCGCACCAACGGCCAACCCTCGGACGCAAGCGACAAGAAAGCCCAGCAGGCCGCTCTGGACGGCTCCAACTACGCCTATGCCCGCGTACTCAAACGCGGCAAGGACCAGTCCGCGGCAGCTGCCAAGTAGGAGTCAGCAGCAGCCGGAAGCCGCACCGCTGCCCGGCAGCACCGGCAACGTCCGCTTGTTGCGGGAGGCCAGATTGCGGGCCTCCAACTCGTGGTCCGCCGGGTAGGCGACCTCTTCCAGAGTGAGGCCGTGGGGGCGTACGACGTGGACGGCCGAATCCCGGACGCCCGCGGCCAGCACCTTCGCCGGCCACTCCGGTGGCCGGTGGCCGTCGCCCACGAAGAGCATGGCGCCCACCAGGGAGCGGACCATGTTGTGGCAAAACGCGTCCGCCTGCACAGTCGCCTCCAGTACGCCGTCCGGGCGGCGCACCCACTCCAGCCGCTGGAGCCTGCGGATCGTCGTCGCACCCTCGCGCTTCTTGCAGTACGCGGCGAAGTCGTGCTCGCCCAGCAGCCCCCGCGCCGCCTCGTTCATCGCATCGACGTCCAGCGCCCAGTTGTGCCACAGCACATGGCCGCGCAGCAGCGGATCGACGCCGCCGGGGTGGTCGGTGACGCGGTACGCGTAACGACGCCAGACCGCCGAGAAGCGCGCGTCGAAGTGCGCGGGTGCCTCGGAAAGGCGCCATACCCGTACGTCCATCGGGAGCCGCCCCGCCAGCCGCCGCAGCAGGTGCTCGCCGTGCTCGGCCCACACCTGAGCCGGCAGGTCCACATGGGCGACCTGCCCCCGTGCGTGCACCCCCGCGTCGGTACGCCCCGCAACGGTCAGCTCCGGCGTCTCCTCCCGCCGCAGCACCACCCGCAGCGCGTCCTCGATCTCGCCCTGGACCGTCCGCTGCCCGCGCTGCCGCGCCCACCCGGAAAACTCCCGGCCGTCATAGGCCAGGTCCAACCGAATCCGCACCACGGCGACATCCTCCACTCGAACGGAACGGGTCCGCTCCCCTCAGGGAACGGACCCGCTCACATGCACTCCGACGTCAGACGTCAGGCTTCCTTGGACTCGCCCTCGGCGTCCTCGGCGGACTCCTCGGCCGACTCCTTCTTCAGCTCGGCGGCAGCCTCGTCACCAGCGGCGTCCTTCGCGGAACGCTTGGTCGCGGCCTCGGCCTCGCCGACCGCCTGCTGCTGCACCGTCAGCGGCTCCACCAGCTCGATGACCGCCATCGGGGCGTTGTCGCCACGACGCGGGCCGATCTTGGTGATGCGGGTGTAGCCACCGGGACGGTTCTCGTACCGGGGACCGATCTCGGTGAAGAGCGTGTGGACGACGCTCTTGTCCAGGATCGTGCGCATGACCTGGCGGCGGTTGTGAAGGTCGCCCTTCTTCGCCTTGGTGATCAGACGCTCGGCGACCGGACGCAGGCGGCGGGCCTTCGCCTCGGTCGTCGTGATGCGGCCGTGCTCGAACAGCGCGGTCGCCAGGTTGCCCAGCATCGCCTTCTGGTGCGCGGCGCTGCCGCCCAGACGGGGACCCTTGGTGGGCTTCGGCATGGTGTCTCTCCTTCGTTGTCACTGCACCGGCCGTATCAGGCACCGGCGGCAGTCCCGGCCGTATCAGGTACCGGTATGTGACCCGCGCCCTCGCGGCGCGGGGGTGCGCCCCGTCAGGGGCGCGGGGAACTGCGCGCCCAGCCGAAGCCGGGCCCGCAGTCACAACACAACCTTCAGACCCGAGCTCTCAGTACTGCTCGGTCTCGACGAAGCCCGCATCAGCGTCGTCGTCCGCCCCAAAGGCGTCCGCCGCAGCGGTCGGGTCGAATCCGGGCGGGCTGTCCTTGAGGGCCAGGCCCATGCCGGCCAGCTTCGCCTTGACCTCGTCGATGGACTTCGCACCGAAGTTGCGGATGTCCAGCAGGTCCGCCTCGGAGCGGGCCACCAACTCGCCCACCGAGTGGATGCCCTCGCGCTTGAGGCAGTTGTAGGAGCGGACCGTCAGCTCCAGCTCCTCGATCGGCAGCGCCAGGTCGGCCGCGAGCGCGGCGTCCGTCGGCGACGGGCCCATGTCGATGCCCTCGGCGTCGACGTTGAGCTCGCGTGCCAGGCCGAACAGCTCGACCAGCGTCTTGCCCGCGGACGCCATGGCGTCACGGGGCCGCATGGCCTGCTTGGTCTCGACGTCGACGATCAGCTTGTCGAAGTCGGTGCGCTGCTCGACACGGGTCGCCTCGACCTTGTAGGTGACCTTGAGAACCGGCGAGTAGATGGAGTCGACCGGGACCCGGCCGATCTCCTGGCCCACCTGCTTGTTCTGCACGGCGGAGACGTAGCCGCGACCGCGCTCGACGGTCAGCTCCATCTCCAGCTTGCCCTTGCCGTTCAGGGTGGCGAGGACCAGGTCCGGGTTGTGCACCTCGACACCGGCCGGCGGCGCGATGTCCGCGGCGGTGACCAGGCCCGGGCCCTGCTTGCGCAGGTACATCACGACCGGCTCGTCGTGCTCCGAGGAGACGACGAGGGACTTGATGTTGAGGATCAGGTCGGTGACGTCCTCCTTGACGCCCGGCACGGTCGAGAACTCGTGCAGGACACCGTCGATCCGGATGCTGGTCACAGCAGCGCCGGGGATCGAGGAGAGGAGCGTACGACGCAGAGAGTTACCGAGGGTGTAGCCGAACCCCGGCTCCAGCGGTTCGATCACGAACCGGGAGCGGAACTCGTCGACGACCTCTTCGGTCAGGGAAGGGCGCTGAGCGATCAGCATGAGATGTGTTCCTCCAGTCTTCGGCAACCGCTATTTGATGCCGGTACTGCAAGGGTACGGGCGGCCCGGCCGAAACACAGCCGAGACCGCCCCGCACCCCTTACCAGAGCCGCCCCGAATTACTTCGAGTACAGCTCGACGATCAACTGCCTCGGTTACTTCGAGTACAGCTCGACGATCAGCTGCTCCTGCACCTGGGTGTCGATCACCTGGCGCTCGGGCATCGAGTGGACGAGGATCCGCATCTTCGACGGGATGGCCTCCAGCCACGCCGGAACGGTCTTCTCGCCGGCCTCCGCAGCCGCCACCTGGAAGGGGGTCAGGTTACGGGAGGACTCGCGGACCTCGATGATGTCGTTGACGGACACCCGCGCCGAAGGGATGTCGGTCTTGCGACCGTTCAGCGCGATGTGGCCGTGCTTGACCAGCTGACGTGCGTGGTCACGGGACTTGGCGAAGCCAGCCCGGTACACGACGTTGTCCAGACGGGTCTCCAGAATGCGCAGCAGGTTTTCACCCGTCTTGCCCTGCTGGCGGTTGGCCTCATTGAAGTACCCGCGGAACTGCTTCTCCAGCACGCCGTAGATACGGGCGGCCTTCTGCTTCTCACGCTTCTGCAGCAGGTACTCGGAGTCCTTGGTGCGCCCGCGCCCGTGCTCACCCGGGGGGTAAGGACGGATCTCGATCGGGCACTTCGCGCTCTCGCACTTAGCTCCCTTGAGGAAGAGCTTCTGCTTCTCCCGACGGCAACGCTTGCAGTCGGCCCCGGTGTAACGCGCCATGTTTGGTGATCTCCTACTTCAGTTCTCAGACCCGGCGACGCTTCGGCGGGCGGCAGCCGTTGTGCGGGGTGGGGGTGACGTCCTGGATGGAGCCGACCTCGAGGCCGGTGGCCTGGAGGGAGCGGATCGCGGTCTCACGGCCGGAGCCGGGACCCTTGACGAAGACGTCCACCTTCCGCATGCCGTGCTCCTGCGCGCGGCGCGCCGCGTTCTCGGCGGCCATCTGCGCGGCGAACGGCGTCGACTTCCGCGAGCCCTTGAAGCCGACGTGGCCGGCGGAGGCCCAGGAGATCACATTGCCGGTGGGGTCAGTGATCGAAACGATGGTGTTGTTGAACGTGCTCTTGATGTGAGCGTGCCCGTGGGCGACGTTCTTCTTCTCCTTGCGGCGCACCTTCTTGGCGCCGGCCGTACGGCCCTTCGGAGGCATATAGAGATAACTCCCGTGAGGTGGTCGGTCCTACTACGCGGACCGCTTGCAGCGTGTCCGGTGTGGACTACTTCTTGCCCGGCTTCTTCTTGCCGGCGATGGCGCGACGCGGGCCCTTACGGGTGCGGGCGTTGGTCTTGGTGCGCTGGCCGTGGACCGGGAGACCGCGCCGGTGGCGCAGACCCTCGTAGCAGCCGATCTCCACCTTGCGGCGGATGTCGGCCTGAATCTCACGGCGGAGGTCACCCTCTACCCGAAGGTTGTTGTCCACGTACTCGCGGAGCTTGACCAGCTCTTCCTCGCCCAGTTCCCGCACGCGGGTGTCCGGGTTGACCCCGGTCTCGCGCAGGGTCTGCTGGGCAAGGGTGCGGCCGATGCCGAAGACGTAGGTGAGGGCAACCTCGACGCGCTTCTCGCGCGGGAGGTCGACGCCAGCGAGGCGTGCCATGGATGTGGCTCCTGATGATTCCGTCGGAGGTCTGAAGCAGTGCCGCTCCCATCACCTGTGGGGGTGCCCCCCTGCTCGAAGAGCTTGGGGAAGGGTCCCCGGCCTCCGACCGGGGGTGTCGACACCGTCAGCGGTGTCGGGCCCTGCTTATGCAACTGTTGCTCGCGTCGCGCGAAGGAACTGCGAAAGGCAGGTCGTCGTACGTCAGCCCTGGCGCTGCTTGTGGCGCAGGTTCTCGCAAATGACCATGACCCGGCCGTGGCGGCGGATCACCTTGCACTTGTCGCAGATCTTCTTGACGCTCGGCTTGACCTTCATGGTGTGAGGTTCTCCGGGTCTGGCCATCTCCCCACGGGAGCGGGAAGCCGGCACGATCTGTCGATCTACTTGTAGCGGTAGACGATCCGTCCGCGCGTCAGGTCGTAAGGAGAGAGCTCCACCACGACCCGGTCGTCGGGAAGGATACGGATGTAATGCATCCGCATCTTGCCGCTGATATGCGCGAGGACCTGGTGCCCGTTCTGGAGCTCAACCTTGAACATCGCGTTCGGGAGAGACTCGACGACGGTGCCCTCGATCTCGATGGCCCCTTGTTTTTTGGCCATGCTTGAGCGCTTCACCTTCCGGGATCGGCTACCTGGGAGGCCCGAGGCATACGGGTACACCTGGGCCGACGAGCCAGTCTACGACACCGCTCCCGAATAGACGAATCGGGGAGTCTCCCCGCCCCGCGACGGGGTTAATCCGCCGAACCCGGATCGAAGCCGGAAGGGAGAGGAATTCAGCCCAGCGGGTCCGGGGCTGCCTCGATACCGAGCTCCGCGAGCTTCGCGCGGCCACCGTCACGCGCGGTCAGCACCAACGGCCCCTGCTCGGTCAGCGCGACGGAGTGCTCCCAGTGCGACGACCAGGTGCCGTCGTTCGTCTTGACCGTCCAGTCATCCGACAGAACGTGGGTACGAGGCGTGCCCAGGCTCACCATCGGCTCGATGGCCAGGCACATCCCCGGCACCAGCTTCGGCCCCTTGCCCCGCCGCCGCTCGACGTAGTTCAGCAGGTGGGGGTCCATGTGCATCTGGGAGCCGATCCCGTGGCCGCCGTAGTCCTCGATGATCCCGTACTTACCGCCCGCCGGGCGCGGCTGCCGCCGGATGTAGCTCTCGATGGCCTTGGAGATGTCGACCAGCCGGTTGCCCTTGCGCATGGCGGCGATCCCGGCCCACATCGACTCCTGAGTCACCCGGCTGAGCTCGTGCAGCTCCGCGGAGTGGCCCTCGCCCACGAAGACGGTCAGTGCGGCGTCCCCGTGCCAGCCGTCGATGATCGCTCCGGCGTCGATGGACAGCAGGTCACCGGCCTTGAGGACGGTTTCCTTGCTGGGGATGCCGTGGACGACGACATCGTTCACCGAGGTGCAGATGTTGCCGGGGAAGCCGCCGTAGCCGAGGAAGTTCGGCTTCGCCCCATGGTCGGCCAGTACCTTCGCGGCGACCTCGTCCAGATCCTTGGTCGTCGCGCCCGGCACCGCGGCCTCGGCGCATGCCTCGTGCATGGCGGCGACGACCAGCCCTGCCTCGCGCATCTTCGCGATCTGCTCCGGGGTCTTGATCTCGACCATGCCGACGTCCGCCTCTCCGCTGGCCGCTCGGGCCTCGCCACTTACTGAGTACTCCAACCCAGTCTGCCAGCCCCTGCGGGGCGCTTTGACCGTGAGGTCCAGCCCTCCCGGGACACGCCCCCGGCCCGGGCCCCCTCCGGTTTGCCCGGGCAGCGATGTGGGGCCGGGCGTCAGCCCGGCCCCACATCAAAAACTTGGAACGGCCGCGACGGCGCGCAACCACCGCGCCACAGGGTCCGGCCGCATCACAAAGCGCCCGAGCCCCTACGTTCGACTACTCCGAGGAGAGCGCCTGCATGGCGCGCTCCGTCACCTCGCTGACCGCACCCAGCGCGGAGATCGTGGTCACGAGCCCCTGCGCCTTGTAGTGGTCGATGATCGGCTCGGTTTCACTGTGGTAGACCTCGAGCCGCTTGCGCACGGTCTCCTCGCGGTCGTCCTCGCGCTGGTAGAGCTCGCCGCCACACACGTCGCAGACGCCCGCGGACTTGGCCGGGCTGTACTCGACGTGGAAGACATGGCTGCTGTCGTTGCGGCAGATGCGCCGTCCGGCGATCCGCTTGACGACCTCGTCCTCGGGGACCTCCAGGTCCAGCACCGCGTCCAGCTTCTGGCCGGTCTCGTCCAGATAGCCGTCCAGCGCCTGGGCCTGGGCGATGTTCCGCGGGAAGCCGTCGAGCATGAATCCGGCCGCGGCGTCCGGCTCCTCCATCCGGCTCCTGGCCATCCCGATGGTGACCTCGTCGGGTACCAGCTGGCCGGCCCGCATGTACTCCTGCGCCTTCTGCCCGAGCGGGGTGCCCTGGCTGATGTTGGCGCGGAAGAGGTCGCCGGTGGCGATGTGGGGAATCGCGAGGTTCTTGGCGAGGAACGCCGCCTGTGTTCCCTTGCCCGCACCAGGGGGCCCGACGAGGACGATACGCATCAGCGGAGGAACCCTTCGTAATGGCGCTGCTGAAGCTGGCTCTCGATCTGCTTCACGGTTTCGAGACCGACGCCCACGATGATCAGGATGCTCGTTCCGCCGAACGGGAAGTTCTGATTGGCGTTGAACAAGATCAGCGCGACGGTCGGCACCAGTGCGATCAGGCCCAGGTACAGAGAGCCGGGCCACGTGATGCGGTTCAGCACGTAGCTCAGGTACTCCGCGGTGGGACGACCAGCCCGGATACCCGGGATGAAGCCACCATACTTCTTCATGTTGTCGGCAACTTCTTCGGGGTTGAAGGAGATAGCCACGTAGAAGAAGGCGAAGAAGACAATCAGCAGGAAGTAGGTCGCAATGTAAAGGGGGTGATCACCCTTCACGAAGTGGGCCTGAATCCACTGCGCCCAGCCCGCCTGGGAGCCGCTGAACTGAACGATCAGGGCGGGAATGTAGAGCAGCGACGAGGCGAAGATGACGGGAATCACACCGGCCTGATTGACCTTGAGCGGAATGTAGGTCGAGGTTCCGCCGTAACTCCGTCGGCCGATCATCCGCTTCGCGTACTGCACCGGAATACGGCGCTGCGCCTGCTCGACGAAGACCACGAGGGCGACCATCGCCAGACCGCAGAGGATGACGGCACCGAACTCGATCCAGCCGTCCGCCAGCTTGCCCTGCTTCTTGATGGCCCACAGGGCGCCGGGGAAACCGGCCGCGATGGAGACGAACATCAGGATCGACATGCCGTTGCCGATTCCGCGGTCGGTGATCAGCTCACCCAGCCACATGATCAGGCCGCAGCCGGCCGTCATCGTGATGACCATCACGACAGTGGTGAAGATCGACTGGTCGGGGATGATCTGGGTGCCGACGCTGCAGCTCTGGAACAGACTGCCGCTGCGTGCGGTGGCAACCAGGCCGGTGGCCTGGAGGATGGCGAGGGCGACGGTCAGATAACGCGTGTACTGCGTGATCTTCCCCTGTCCGGCCTGCCCTTCCTTCTTCAGCGCCTCCAGCCGCGGAATGACCACGACCAGCAGCTGCAGGATGATGCTCGCCGTGATGTACGGCATGATCCCGAGCGCGAAGATGGTGATCTGCAGCAGCGCGCCACCACTGAACATGTTGACCAGGCCGAACAGGCCCTGCGCGCCCTTGGCCTCGTCCATACACGCTTGGACGTTCTCATAGCTGACGCCCGGCACGGGAACGTGCGCTCCGATTCGGAAGAGCACCATGATGCCGAGCGTGAAGAGCAGCTTCTTGCGCAGGTCGGGCGTCTGGAACGCCCGGGCGAACGCGGTGAGCACGGTGCCTCCTGCGCCCCCCGCGATCTACTGGCGCGAGAGGTGACGGTCTTGAGGATCGACAGTTATCAACGTGGTGCCACCTTACCGGCCGGTGCACCACCGAGAAACGACCAGCTGTGCAAACGACCAACCGGGGATGTCCCGTTGGGACATCCCCGGCCTGTCGTTCACCTGGTCAACGAACTCAGAGGAGTTCAGTGACGGTGCCGCCGGCAGCGGTGATTTTCTCCTTGGCGGAGCCGGAGACCTTGTCGACGGTCACCGTCAGCGCCACCGAGATGTCGCCATCGCCGAGCACCTTGACCAGCTCGTTCTTGCGCACAGCGCCCTTGGCGACCAGGTCGGCCACCGTGACCTCGCCACCCTCGGGGTAGAGCGCGGCCAGCTTCTCCAGGTTCACCACCTGGAACTGCTTGTGGGCGGGGTTGTTGAAGCCCTTGAGCTTGGGCAGCCGCATGTGCAGCGGCATCTGCCCACCCTCGAAGCGCTCCGGAACCTGGTACCGGGCCTTGGTGCCCTTGGTGCCACGACCCGCGGTCTTGCCCTTGGACGCCTCACCACGACCCACGCGGGTCTTGGCGGTCTTGGCACCCGGGGCAGGACGGAGGTTGTGGACCTTCAGCGGGTTGTCGTCCGCCATCTCAGTCGACCTCCTCGACCGTCACGAGGTGGCGCACGGTGTGCACCTGACCGCGCACGACGGCGCTGTCCTCGCGGACGGCCACATCGTTGACGCGCTTGAGACCGAGGGTCCGCAGCGTGTCACGGTGGTTCTGCTTGGTCCCGATAACGGAACGGGTCTGCGTGATCTTCAGGCGAGCCATTACGCGCTCACCCCTGCACGCGCCCGCAGCAGAGCGGCGGGTGCCACGTCCTCGAGCGGCAGACCACGACGGGCCGCGATCTCCTCCGGGCGCTGAAGCCCGCGGAGCGCCGCCACCGTGGCGTGCACGATGTTGATCGGGTTCGACGAGCCCAGCGACTTGCTGAGCACGTCGTGGATGCCCGCGCACTCCAGCACGGCACGCACCGGGCCACCGGCGATCACACCGGTACCGGGCGAGGCCGGCTTGAGCAGCACGACGCCCGCTGCCTCCTCACCCTGGATCGGGTGCGGAATGGTGCCCTGGATACGCGGGACCTTGAAGAAGTGCTTCTTGGCCTCCTCAACGCCCTTGGCGATGGCGGCCGGCACCTCCTTGGCCTTGCCGTATCCGACACCCACGGTGCCGTCACCGTCGCCCACCACGACCAGCGCGGTGAAGCTGAAGCGACGACCACCCTTCACAACCTTGGCGACGCGGTTGATCGCGACAACGCGCTCAACGTACGCGGTCTTCTCGGCGGCAGCGCCGCCGTCCCGGCCCTTACGGTCCCGCCGCTCGCCGCCACCGGCGCCGCCACCGCGGCGCTGGGGTCCAGCCATTGGAATTACCTCTCTCTTTGTCCGCTAGCTCACGGAACCGGGGCTCAGAACTTGAGCCCGGCCTCGCGGGCGGCGTCAGCCAGAGCGGCAATCCGCCCTGCGTACCTGTTGCCGCCGCGGTCGAACACGACGGCCTCGATGCCCGCGGCCTTGGCGCGCTCGGCGACCAGTGCGCCGACCTGCTTGGCCTGCGCGCTCTTGTCACCCTCACCACCGCGGACCGAGCCGTCCAGGTGCGACGCCGAGGCCAGCGTGTGGCCCGCGATGTCGTCGATCACCTGAGCGGTGATACCACGGTTGGTGCGCGTCACCACAAGGCGGGGGCGCTCAGGGGTTCCCGAGACCTTCTTGCGGATGCGAATGTGACGACGCTTGGCAGCGGCACGCTTGTAGGCGTCGCCCTTGGCGATCTTCACGCCGTATGCCATGGCTTACTTACCAGCCTTTCCGACCTTGCGGCGGATGACCTCGCCCGCGTACTTCACGCCCTTGGCCTTGTAGGGGTCGGGCTTCCGCAGCTTGCGGATCTTCGCGGCGACCTCGCCGACCCGCTGCTTGTCGATGCCCTCGACCGTGAACTTGGTCGGGGACTCGACCTTGAAGGAGATCCCGTCGGGGGCCTCCACCAGGATCGGGTGGCTGTAGCCCAGCGAGAACTCCAGGTTGGAGCCCTTGGCCTGGACGCGGTAGCCGACGCCACTGATCTCGAGGTCCTTGGTGAACCCCTGGGTCACGCCAGTGATCATGTTCGCCACCAGCGTGCGGGACAGACCGTGCAGGGCCCTGTTCCGGCTCTCGTCGTTCGGACGGGTGACGACGAGCGCGCCGTCCTCGCCCTTGGCGATCTCGATGGGCGCGGCAACGGTGTGCGAGAGGGAGCCCTTCGGGCCCTTCACCGCGACCGTCTGGCCATCGATGGTGACGTCCACACCGGCGGGAACCTGGATGGGGAGCTTGCCGATACGCGACATTGCTTTACCTCCGTTCCCTTCCGTTACCAGACGTAGGCGAGGACTTCCCCACCCACGCCCTTCTTCTGTGCCTGCTTGTCGGTCAGCAGACCGTGCGACGTGGAGATGATCGCCACGCCCAGGCCGCCGAGCACCTTCGGCAGGTTGGTGGACTTTGCGTAGACCCGCAGACCCGGCTTCGAGATCCGCTTGATGCCGGCGATCGAGCGCTCGCGGTTCGGGCCGAACTTCAGCTCGAGAACGAGGTTCTTGCCGACCTTGGCGTCCTCGGTCTTCCAGCCGGTGATGTAGCCCTCCTGCTGGAGGATCTCCGCGATGTGCGACTTGATCTTGCTGTGCGGCATCTCCACGGTGTCGTGGTACGCCGAGTTCGCGTTACGCAGACGCGTCAGCATGTCTGCGATGGGATCGGTCATGGTCATGTGATGGCCTTCGGCCTCTCTCGCCGGGGTTTCCCTGTATGCGTCGTCCTTCTCCCCGTCCGCCGGCCTTGCGGCCGACGACGGGACGGGTGCGTCGCGGGGGACCTACGGCGTAGTAAGCGACTTTTCAGCTTACCGAGAGTCCCGATGAATCCCCAAAATCCTGCCGCCCGAAGGGCGCCCATCAGGGGCGGTGGTCGGGCTGGCGGGTGGGATTACCAGGAGCTCTTGGTCACGCCCGGCAGCTCGCCACGGTGCGCCATCTGGCGAAGGCACACGCGGCACAGGCCGAACTTGCGGTAGACGGAGTGCGGACGGCCGCAGCGCTGGCAGCGCGTGTAGGCGCGCACCGAGAACTTCGGCTTGCGACTGGCCTTCGAGATCAGAGCCTTCTTCGCCATGATCAGTTCTCCTTGAACGGGAAGCCGAGGTGACGAAGCAGGGCACGACCCTCGTCGTCGTTGGTCGCCGTGGTGACCACGGTGATGTCCATGCCCCGGACCCGGTCGATCTTGTCCTGGTCGATCTCGTGGAACATGGCCTGCTCCGTGAGACCGAAGGTGTAGTTGCCCCTGCCGTCGAACTGCTTGGGCGACAGACCGCGGAAGTCGCGGATGCGCGGCAGTGCGAGGGACAGCAGGCGGTCCAGGAACTCCCACATCCGGTCGCCGCGCAGCGTCACGTGGGCGCCGATCGGCTGCCCCTCACGCAGCTTGAACTGCGCGATGGACTTGCGGGCCTTGGTGACGGCGGGCTTCTGGCCGGTGATCGTGGCGAGGTCCTTGATGGCACCCTCGATCAGCTTGGAGTCGCGGGCGGCGTCGCCCACACCCATGTTGACCACGATCTTGGTCAGACCGGGGATCCGCATGACGTTGTCGTAGGAGAACTCGTCCTGCAGCTTGCCCTGGATCTCGGCGCGGTAGCGCTGCTTGAGGCGCGGGGCCTCAGTGGTGGTGGCAGTCATCAGATGTCCTCACCGGTCCGCTTGGCAACGCGGATCTTGTTGCCTTCGTCGTCGAAGCGGTACCCGACGCGGGTCACGACCTTCTTGCCGTCCTTCTCCACGACCAGCTGAACGTTGCTGATGTGGATCGGGGCCTCGGTGGTCACGATGCCGCCGGTCTTCGAACCGCGGGCCGTCTGACCGGCCTTGGTGTGCTTCTTGACCCGGTTGACACCCTCGACCAGGACCCGGTCCTCGCGCGGGTAGGCCACGATGACCTTGCCCTGCTTGCCCTTGTCCTTGCCGGTGATGACCTGAACCAGGTCGCCCTTCTTGATCTTCATGGTCACAGCACCTCCGGCGCGAGCGAGATGATCTTCATGAACTTCTTCTCGCGCAGCTCCCGGCCCACCGGACCGAAGATGCGGGTGCCGCGAGGGTCGCCGTCGTTCTTGAGAATGACGGCGGCGTTCTCGTCGAACCGGATGTACGAGCCGTCCGGGCGGCGGCGCTCCTTGACGGTGCGCACGATGACGGCCTTGACGATGTCGCCCTTCTTCACGTTCCCGCCGGGGATCGCGTCCTTGACGGTAGCGACGACGACGTCACCGATGCCCGCGTAGCGCCGGCCCGAGCCGCCGAGCACACGGATGGTGAGAATCTCCTTCGCACCCGTGTTGTCGGCGACGCGAAGCCGGGACTCCTGCTGGATCACGTCTATCTCCTGTATGTCTGCCGGTTCCCGGCAGGGATCTCACGATCCCTGCCGAGCCTGGCGGAACGAACCTTTGGGCCCAGGACGGGCTCAAAGGAGTTACTTGGCCTTCTCGAGGATCTCGACGATGCGCCAGCGCTTGGTGGCGGACAGCGGCCGGGTCTCCATCAGGAGGACGCGGTCGCCGACACCGGCAGCGTTCTGCTCGTCGTGCGCCTTGAGCTTGTTGGTACGGCGGATGACCTTGCCGTACAGCGCGTGCGTAACGCGGTCCTCGACGGCGACGACGACGGTCTTGTCCATCTTGTCGCTGACGACAAGACCCTGCCGGGTCTTGCGGAAGCCGCGCTCCTGCTTTGTCTCAGTCACATTCGTCTCGCTCATCAGGCGCTCTCCACCGTCTCGATGCCCAGCTCGCGCTCACGCATCAGGGTGTAGATCCGGGCGATGTCCTTGCGGACGGCCTTGAGCCGGCCGTGGTTCTCGAGCTGTCCCGTCGCCGCCTGGAAGCGGAGGTTGAACAGCTCTTCCTTGGCTTCGCGGAGCTTGGAGACAAGCTCCTCGTCGCCCAGCTCGCGCAGCTCGGACGCCTTGGTTCCGGCCGCCATCACGCGTCACCTGCCTCGCGCCGCACGATGCGGCACTTCATCGGAAGCTTGTGAGCAGCGCGGGTGAGCGCCTCACGAGCAATCTTCTCGTTCGGGTAGGACAGCTCGAACATCACGCGCCCCGGCTTGACGTTCGCGATCCACCACTCCGGCGAACCCTTACCGGAACCCATGCGGGTCTCGGCGGGCTTCTTGGTCAGCGGACGGTCCGGGTAGATGTTGATCCACACCTTGCCGCCACGCTTGATGTGACGAGTCATGGAGATACGAGCGGCCTCGATCTGCCGGTTCGTCACGTAGGCACCGGTCACAGCCTGGATGCCGTACTCACCGAACGCGACCTCGGTACCGCCCTTGGCCATACCCGTGCGCTTCGGGTGGTGCTGCTTGCGGTGCTTGACCCTGCGCGGGATCAGCATGGGTCAGCTCTCCTTTCCTGAAGCGCTCGGCTCGGCAGCGGCACCGGCGGGCGCGGCGGACTCCGGCTTGGGAGCCTCGGCGCCACCCTGGCCCTGCTGCTGCGGCTTGCGGCCGCGGCGCTCGCCGCCCCGACCACGGGGACGGTCGTTGCCGCCACCGCGCGACGGGCGGTTGCCCGCGCGGGCCGCGGCGTTCTCGGCGCGCACCTCGGCGATGTTCTTGACGTCGCCCTTGTAGATCCACACCTTCACGCCGATGCGGCCGAAGGTCGTACGGGCCTCGAAGAAGCCGTAGTCGACGTTGGCGCGCAGCGTGTGCAGCGGAACCCGGCCCTCGCGGTAGAACTCCGAGCGCGACATCTCGGCACCGCCGAGACGGCCGCCGCACTGGATCTTGATGCCCTTGGCACCGGCCTTCATCGCCGTCTGCATGCTCTTGCGCATGGCGCGGCGGAAGGAGACCCGGGAGGACAGCTGCTCGGCGACCGCCTGGGCGACGAGCTGCGCGTCCGTCTCGGGGTTCTTCACCTCGAGGATGTTGAACTGGATCTGCTTGCCGGTGAGCTTCTCCAGGTTGCCACGCAGCCGGTCGGCCTCGGCGCCGCGGCGACCGATGACGATGCCCGGACGGGCGGTGTGGACGTCGACGCGGACGCGGTCACGCGTGCGCTCGATCTCCACCTTGGAGATGCCCGCCCGCTCCATGCCCTGGGTGAGCATGCGGCGGATCGAGACGTCTTCCTTGACGTAGTCCTTGTAGAGCTTGTCGGCGTACCACCGCGACTTGAAGTCGGTGGTGACGCCGAGCCGGAACCCGTGCGGGTTTACCTTCTGGCCCATTACCGGGTTCCTTCCTTGCTGCTCACGACCACGGTGATGTGGCTCGTCCGCTTACGGATCCGGTAGGCACGGCCCTGGGCGCGCGGCCGGAACCGCTTCAGGGTCGGGCCCTCGTCGACGTAAGCCTCGGAGATGTAGAGGCTGTCGACGTCCGTGTGGTCGTAGTTGTGCGCGGCGTTGGCGATGGCGCTGTCGAGCACCTTGCCCACCGGCACGCTCGCGGCCTGCGGGGCGAAACGCAGGACCGCCTGAGCCTCCGTGGCGTTCATGCCACGAACAAGGTCCACCACCCGGCGGGCCTTCATGGGCGTGACGCGCACGTAGCGCGCTGAGGCCCTGGCTTCCATGGTTGTCCCTTCGGTGTCAGTCATAGTCTTCGCACCCAGCCGTTCAGCGACGACGCGACTTGCGGTCGTCCTTCACGTGGCCGCGGAAGGTGCGGGTCGGCGCGAACTCGCCGAGCTTGTGGCCGACCATCGACTCGGTGACGAACACCGGGACGTGCTTGCGGCCGTCGTGCACCGCGATCGTGTGGCCCAGCATTGCCGGGACGATCATCGAGCGGCGAGACCAGGTCTTGATGACGTTCTTGGTGCCCGCGTCGTTCTGGACGTCCACCTTCTTGGCGAGGTGGTCGTCGACGAAGGGCCCCTTCTTGAGACTGCGCGGCATCTAAACCCGCCTCCTAGCGCTTCTTGTTCGTCTTGCGGCGGCGGACGATGTACTTGTTGCTGGCCTTCTTCGGCGAGCGCGTACGCCCCTCCTTCTGACCCCACGGCGAGACCGGGTGGCGGCCACCGGAGGTACGCCCCTCACCACCACCGTGCGGGTGGTCGATCGGGTTCATGACCACACCGCGGACGGTCGGGCGGACGCCCTTCCAGCGCATGCGGCCGGCCTTGCCCCAGTTGATGTTCGACTGCTCGGCGTTGCCGACCTCGCCGACAGTGGCGCGGCAGCGGACGTCGACCAGCCGGATCTCACCGGACGGCATACGCAGGTGGGCCATCCGGCCCTCCTTCGCCAGCAGCTGCACCGAAGCACCGGCGGAGCGGGCGAACTTGGCGCCGCCGCCCGGCTTCAGCTCGATCGCGTGGATCGTGGTACCGACCGGGATGTAGCGCAGCGGCAGGTTGTTGCCCGGCTTGATGTCGGCGCCCTGGCCGTTCTCGACGCGGTCGCCCTGCTGGATGCCGCGGGGGGCGAGGATGTAACGCTTCTCGCCGTCCGCGTAGTGCAGCAGCGCGATGCGCGCGGTGCGGTTCGGGTCGTACTCGATGTGCGCGACCTTGGCCGGCACGCCGTCCTTGTCGTGCCGACGGAAGTCGATCACGCGGTAGGCACGCTTGTGGCCACCGCCCTGGTGGCGTGCTGTCACACGACCGGCGTTGTTACGGCCGCCCTTGCTGTGCAGCGGGCGGACCAGCGACTTCTCCGGCGTGGACCGCGTGATCTCGACGAAGTCGGCGACGGATGAGCCGCGACGGCCCGGAGTCGTCGGCTTGTACTTGCGGATACCCATTTCTCAGTCCTCGGAAGATTCAGGACTTCTGAACGACCTGGCCCCCGTCAGGAGGCCGGGCCGCCGAAGATGTCGATACGGTCGCCCTCGACAAGGGTCACGATGGCGCGCTTGGTGTCGGCGCGCTTGCCGTAACCGGTGCGGGTGCGCTTGCGCTTGCCCTGGCGGTTGATCGTGTTGACCCCGGCGACCTTGACCGAGAAGACCTCTTCGACGGCCTGCTTGATCTGGGTCTTGTTCGCACGCGGGTCGACGATGAACGTGTACTTGTTCTCGTCCAGCAGCGCGTAGCTCTTCTCCGAAACGACCGGCCGCAGCAGCAGGTCACGCGGGTCGGAGAAGACCTTGCTCGGGTCGGCCGGCGCGACCGGGCCCGGACCGTCGGCAGCCCGGCGGGCGGCCTTGGCGACGCGGGCGGCCTTCGCGGCCTTCGCTGCCTTGGAGGCAATGCTCGGGTGTCGCGTAGCCATCAGGCGTCGCTCCCTTCGGTGTGGGCCTGCGGGCCAGCAACGAAGGACTCGAGCGCGGCCTGGGTGAAGACCACGTCGTCCGAGACGAGCACGTCGTAGGTGTTGAGCTGGCCCGGCTCCAGGATGTGCACCTGGGGCAGGTTGCGGGCGGACAGCCAGGCGGCCTCGTCGGTGCGCTCGGCGACCAGCAGCAGGTTCTTCCGCTCGCTGATCTTGCCGAACAGGGTCTTCGCGGCCTTGGTCGAGATGTCACCCTCGACCACGCCGGAGACGACGTGGACGCGGCCGTGGCGGGCCCGGTCGGAGAGGGCACCGCGCAGCGCGGCGGCCTTCATCTTCTTCGGGGTCCGCTGCGAGTAGTCGCGCGGCACGGGGCCGTGCACGACGCCACCGCCGGCGAACTGCGGCGCACGGGTCGAGCCCTGACGGGCGCGCCCGGTGCCCTTCTGGCGGTACGGCTTCTTGCCGCCGCCGCGGACCTCGCCGCGGGTCTTCGTCTTGTGCGTGCCCTGGCGGGCCGCGGCCAGCTGGGCGACGACGACCTGGTGGATCAGCGGAACGCTGACCTGCGCGTCGAAGATCCCCGAGGGGAGCTCGACGGTCCCGGTCTTGTCGCCGGCCGGCGAAAGGATGTCAATGGTGCTCATCGGTTCCTCAAGCCCCCTTGGCCGCGGTACGGACCAGGACGAGGCCGCCGTTCGGACCGGGGACTGCGCCCTTGATGAGCAGCAGGCCCTTCTCCGCGTCAACGGCGTGGACGGTCAGGTTCTGGGTGGTGACCCGCTCGTTGCCCATCCGGCCGGCCATGCGGGTGCCCTTGAAGACACGGCCCGGGGTGGCGCAGCCACCGATGGCGCCCGGCTTGCGGTGCACGCGGTGGGCACCGTGCGATGCCTTGCCGCCGTGGAAGCCGTGGCGCTTCATACCGCCGGCGAAGCCCTTGCCCTTCGACTTGCCGGTCACATCCACCTTGATGCCGGCCTCGAAGGTGTCCGCGTTCAGCTCCTGGCCGAGCGTGTACTCGGACGCGTCGGAGGTGCGGATCTCCACCAGGTGGCGGCGGGGGGTGACGTCGGCCTTGGCGAAGTGGCCCTTGAGGGGCTTGTTCACCTTGCGCGGGTCGATCTCGCCGAAGGCGATCTGGACGGCCTCGTAGCCGTCCTTGTCTGCGGTGCGGACCTGGGTCACGACGTTCGGCCCGGCCTTGACGACGGTCACGGGGACAACGCGGTTGTTGTCGTCCCAGACCTGGGTCATGCCGAGCTTCTCGCCCAGGACGCCCTTGATCTGCTTAGCCATCTCTACGACACCCCTCAGAGCTTGATCTCGATGTCGACGCCGGCCGGGAGGTCCAGGCGCATCAGCGAGTCAACGGTCTTGGGGGTCGGGTCGAGGATGTCGATCAGACGCTTGTGGGTGCGCATCTCGAAGTGCTCGCGCGAGTCCTTGTACTTGTGCGGCGACTTGATGACGCAGTACACGTTCTTCTCTGTGGGCAGCGGCACCGGGCCGGCGACCGACGCGCCAGTACGCGTCACCGTCTCGACGATCTTCTTCGCCGAGTTGTCGATGACCTCGTGGTCGTAGGCCTTGAGCCTGATGCGGATCTTCTGTCCCGCCATGGCTACTTCGTAGTCCTGTCTCTCGTAACGCTCTGGAACCCATGGGTCCCAACCCTTCGCTCGACCCACGCGGTCGGGCGTGTCGGCTTCCTTCTCGTACGGATCCGCATGAGCACGCCCCTGGGGGCCTTAGCGAACCCGGAGGCTCGCGGACCTCAGGGGTTCCGTGAGAGGAGGAGCCGGGGGAGGAAACCCACCGGGTGCCTGGCTGGAAGCCCCTCCTGCGCTTCCCGGAAGATTCCCGTACTTCCGCCCCTGATGAGGGGCGACGAATACCTGGGACTCGCTTCCAGTCCTCCCGGCGGGAGGCGCGCAGCATCGGCACTCAACCGAGCAACCTGGACAGTGTGCCATAGAGGTGAGAGCGGTCGCCAATCGGGCCACTAGCACACTCGCGGCTGGTGTGCACGGACCGGCCCTCTGTCGACCACACCCCCGGTGACGTGCACCAACGTGCCAGTGATCACTAAGCGGTGCCATCAGGTGGCATTGCGTGACAGTGCCGTACCTGTTTGAGTGAAGGACCGGTCGCAAGAAGGGGGACCGGAGATGGAGCTTCCGGAAGAGATTGCCGCGATGCGTGCCGGGACCGGGGACCCCGGCGCGCTGCTGGGTGAGTTCCGGCGTGCGGCGGTGCTGGTGCCGACCCTGGGCCCGAACGCCGATCAGCTGCTGACGCGCAGCTTCGGCGGGGTGCGCTGGATCCTCGCGTTCACGGACGAGGCGGCGCTGGCGCGGTTCGCCCGCGAAAGCGGGGGCGCACCGGACGAGCCGTGGGAGTACGCGTCCGTTCTGGGCGCCCGGCTGCTGGATGCGGTCATCCCCGCGCTCGACGGGCCGACGGGCGTCGCCGTCGACGTCGCGGACGAGGACGGCTCCATGCTCTTTCCGCCCGTGCCGGGGATCGTGCCGGACGAGGTGGCCGTGGGAAGCACCGCTGAGGGGGAGGGCGCCTGATGGGTGACGACAAGCCGCACAGGACCGGGCCTTCGGCCCGTCCCCTGAGGAGCGGGCCGCAGCCGCGCAGCAGCAAGGGGAACAGGAGAGCCAGGGGGGTCAGGGCTGATGGGCTGGCGGGATTTCGTACCCGACTCCGTCGAGGAGAAGGGCGAGGAGCTGGTCGAGGGCGCCGATGACGCCGTCGAGGGCGCCGGTAACTGGAGCGCCGACCGGCTGGACGATGTCGGCTGGGACAGCGGCGGGGACTGGGTACGGGACAAGTCCCGCTCGGCGGCGAACGCCATGGGCGCCGAGACCGCCGAGTTCCAGCTGGACGAGACCGACGACCCGAAGAAGCTGATCTTCGGCAGCCCGGCAAAGATCCGTTCGACGGCCAAGCATCTGAAGGACTTCCAGACCGAGTTCGACAACGTCGCCAAATACAAGGACGACAAGAAAGACGAAGCCGAGGAACAGCTCTCCAGAGCCCGTTCCCAGCGCAACACGGCTGCCGGTATTGCCCAGACCGCCGTCAAGGCTGCCCGCGACGCCGCTCCGCCCAAGCCCGACTACTGGGAGCAGGCAGGCGATGGCCTCCAGGGGCTCCAGTTGGACGCCACCCACCTCTCCGGCGGTGTCGTCAAGGGCCTGGCGGGCCTCAACAACTTCGTACGGGGCATCAACCCGCTCGACCCGTACAACGTCACCCACCCCGCCGAATACGTCACCAACCTCAACTCCACCGTCACCGGCATCGCCCGCGTCGCCAACGACCCCGTCGGCACCGGCAAACAGATGTGGGACACCTTCAAGAAGGACCCCTCAGAAGGCGTCGGCCGCTTCATCCCCGAACTGCTCGGCACCAAGGGCATCGGGATGGCGACGAAGGCGGGAAGAGCGGGGAAGCTGGCGAAGGAGGCCGCCGACGCGCGCAGGGCGCTCGACGGCAAGGGCCCGAGCCAGTCAGCCCGGAATGGCGACGAGACGCCCTCCGGCAGGACCGACCCGGTCGACCTCGCCATGGGCAGTCCCCACCCTCCCGTCGGCGGGCTCCTCCCGAATGCCACTGGAGCGCACACCGGACGGCGGCTACACGCTGACCGAGCCGGAGATGGGGCGGGTACGGCACTTCGCACCCCCGGAAGGCGGCACTTCCGAGGACGGCGCCGCCCGGATCGAGCAGATCATCGACCGCAACGGCAACAGCATCACCTTCGAGTACGACGCAGCGTCCAGCGCGCCCTCGCGCCTGGTCCACAGCGGCGGCTACGTGGTGAAGCTGACCGTCCAGGACAACCGCGTCACGGCGCTGACCCTCGCAGGAGCACACGGAGCACATACCGACCAGACGGTCACGCGCTACACCTACACAGACGGCAACCTGACCGACGTCACCAACTCCTCCGGTCTCCCCCTCCGTTTCGAGTACGCCGACGAACAGCGGGGTGTCGTGGACCGACACCAACGACCGCCGCTACGACTACGTCTGCGACAACCTGCACCGCGTCATCGCCGAAGGCGGCACGGCCGGTCATATGCAGGTCCGTATCGACTACGACGGCATCGACGTGGCGACCGGCCACAAGGTCACGACTCTCACAAGCGCTGCGGGCCACACGACCCGCACCCTGTTCGACGACCGCGGCCTGGTCGTCGGCGAGATCGACCCGCTGGGTCATCGCACGTCGACCGAACGGGACGCGCACAACCATCCGCTGTCCCACACGGAGGCACTGGGGCGGCGGACGACGTTCACGTACGACGAGGCGGGGCGGCTGGCGACGGTGACGGACGCTCTGGGCGCGACGATACGGGTGCGTGCGACGCGGCGGGACTCCCTTCCGAGATCACGAACCCATTAGGAGGGGTGACGCGCTCAAGCGCGACGCCTTCGGCCGCCCGATACGGGTGGTGGACCCACTGGGCGCGCAGACGGCACTGGAGTGGACGCCCGAGGGGCGCTTGCGGAGCCGTACGGGGCCGGACGGTGCCGTCGAACGCTGGGAGTGGGACGGCGAGGGCAACTGCACCCGCCACGTGGACGCCGCAGGCAGCGAAACCCGCTACGAGTACACCCACTTCGACATGCTGACCGCCCGCACGGGCCCGGACGGCATGCGCTACGAGTTCACGTACGACGCCGAGCTACGCATGACGCGGGTGACGAACCCGCAGGGCCTGACGTGGGATTACGCGTACGACCCCGCGGGACGCCTGGTCGCGGAGACGGACTTGGACGACCGCACGCAGCGGTACGAGCTGGACGCGGCGGGGGAGCTCATCCGCCGCACGACAGCGCTGGGCGACGTGATCACGTACGAGCGCGACGCGCTGGGCCGCACGACGTGCAAGGACGCGGCAGGCGCTGTGACGACGTACGCGTACGACCCAGCAGGCCGCCTGTTGGCGGCCGTCGGGCCGGACGCGGAGCTCCGCTACCAGCGCGACAAGCTGGGCCGCGTCAAGACTGAACTGGTCAACGGCCGCGTCCTGACCCACACGTACGACGCCCTGGGCCGCCGAACGCGCCGGGTCACCCCGACCGGCGCCGTCTCCACGAGTACGTACGACGCGGCGGGCAACCGCACCTCCCTCACTGCCAACGGCCACACGTTGGACTTCACACACGACGCGGCGGGCCGGGAGACGGAGCGCCGCATAGGCCCCGAGGGCCTCACGCTCTCGCAGGTGTGGAAGACCGCCTCACCCAGGTCATCACCCCTGGGGGTCCCCCCGGCACCGGAAGCTCCGGGGGAGGAACGGTCTGGCGGCTACGCATACGATCCGCAGGGCCGCAGGGTGGCCAAGCACCGCATGGCCGGCGAGGAAGTCGCTGAAACCACCACCTTCACCTGGGACCACACCGGCTTCACGCCCCTCACCCAGACAGAACGCCTCACCAACGAATCCACCCAGCAGGAAATCGACTCCCGCTTCTACGCGATAGTCACCGACCTCGTCGGTACCCCCACCGAACTCGTCTCCGAAGACGGCAACATCCGCCCCGCATCCGAATCCGGCCGGTTACGTTGACAACCCGTGCTACTGGATCGACCCCCTCGGGCTCTCGCCGGGATGTCCGGAGGATAAGCCGCTCAAGCTCTACCGCGACCCAGCGCGAGGTAACCGCGCCCGCGAGGCCGACGGCCTCGACCCTGACCTGCATCCCTATACCCCCGAGGGCGGAGAAGGAACTGCCCACCTAGGAGAAACTGAAGGTGTGGCCCAGAAATATGCCGAGCAGGGCACTCACGAGGATGGTTACCACGAGTTCACCATGAAAGAAGGCTTCGAAGAGGCGTTCCCTCCGGAGAAATACCGGCGAACTCACGATAACAAGCCAGGAGAGTACCAGTGGATAATCCCGCAGAAAGATATCCCGCGGTTCAACTCCTTCATCGACGGACAGCCTAAGTGGTGGAATTTCCACCAAGGGTACAAATGGGAAGACTGATGCCAGATATCGAAGATCTGCAGCCCGGGGCGGTCTGCAGGGGAACAGTCACAGCCGCATCGGCCACGGTACTCTTCGTCGACCTCGGCGGGGCAGCCGGCGTTGTGACAGCCCCCAACCTCTCCTGGACACGGTTCACTCACCCGGAACAGGTCGCCCGGGTAGGGGAAGAGGTTGTCGCAGTTTTTCTCAGCGTTGATTCAGAGCGCGATCAGGTCTCGCTGTCCCTGAAGGAGCTCCAGCACGACCCTTTTCTGGATTTTGCGGCGACGCAACTGGGGGCAGTGATGACAGGAACCGTAGAAAAAGTCACACCGATCGGGGTATTTCTCAAACTTGAGGAGAACATTTCCGGCCTCCTTCCGGTGTCCGATATGCCAAAGGAATCGGTAAAGATCGGGGAGAAGCATCCCATCGTTGTCTCGTCGATCAATCTGCACGAACGGCGGGTCACTCTGGCCTTGGCTGATCGATGAACTCCGCTGCCGCCCCTTCCAGGGCGGAGCGGCAAGCTCGTCGGCGCTCGCCAAGTCCCCGCGCGCCGTGGCGGGTTCGCGGCCGATCCGGGATCGTGTACGTCGTGGACTCCGACGATACAGAGGCGCGTGAAGCGCTCCGCCAGATGGCCGAGGCATTGGAAAACGATGCTCAACCTGATCAAGGCTGACGCGCTTCCCACAACTCCCGAAGCCCGCAGCCTCATGCGGAAGGCGATGGTCTTCCTCGACGAGTCCACCGGGCGGATCACCGACACGGGCCGGCCGGAAGAGATGCTCGCCCTCGCCACCGCGCTCAACAGGATGGTCATCTCGACGCGGGAGCAGATCCTTGATGACGCCGTCGCGGCCTTCCCCGTGCCCGACCATCCGAACGCCTGAACAAGTCGGCGGCGTCAGCCTCCTTGCGTACGTCGGCTGTGACGGTACGACCACAGCCGCATGGGCGGTTGCGTCTGCGGAGTGACGACGTGGGCCGGTGCGGGTCCGAGGATCGGAGCAGGCGGGTCGGCACCGCATTCTTCACCCGCCTCACACCGACGGCTGGAGACCCATGAGTCCTGTCATTCCCCCGCGCCGCCCGCAGTTCCGTACGCGTAGGGCGACCTCCGCGGCAATTGTCGGCGCCACGGTCCTCGCCACCATCGCGGTCACCGGCGCGGTGACCGGCGCAACCGCTGCCAGCGGGCCCGCGTCGTCCGGCAAGCCTCAGCAGCGGCCGACGCACGCGAGCGTGACCGGGTCGGCCGAGTTCCGGCTGCCGTACGTGAACGACGACGACATCCGCTCCTTCGCGTTCGACGCCCACGCCGCCCCCTACAGCAAGCCGGTCCCCGGCGTGCCCACCGGGCTGCCGACCGACGCGTACGGCACGGTGAAGGTCACCCACTACTCGGCGGAGCGAGACACCACGTACACCGCCGAAGGCAAGGTCGACTGCATGACGACCGCACCGGGCAGCGCCACGCTGACCGCCGTCATCACCAAGGTGAGCGCGGGAGGGCCGGACTGGGTGGGGAAGCGGCTGGGCTTCAGCGCCCATGACGGCGGCGCGGACAGACCCGGCAGACCGTCACCGGACCGGGACCGGGTGGGGTTCTCCTGGGCGGACGGAGTCAACTCGACGTTCGACCCCGACGGGCAGAAGGAGTACTCGGTAGGCCCTTGCATGGCGCCTGCCGCCTTCGCGCCCGTCACGAAGGGCGATTACCGGGTCCGGCACGCCGACTTGCCGCTCTGGCCGAAGAACTGATCCCCGACGGCGTACGAGATGAAGTCGGCCCAGGTGGCAGGGGTGACGGCCAGGCGCGGGCCAGCCACATTCTTGGAGTCCCGGATGTGGACTGCGCCAGGCGTGGCGGCGACCTCCACGCAGGCCGGACCGTCGTCGCCGCTGTAGCTGCTCTTGACCCACTCCAGCGCGGAGCCGTCTTCGGCGGAAAGCTTCAACGTCATGTCTCTCCCAGCACTTTCTCAATGAAGGCCAGCGACTCACGCGGAGTGAGTGCCTGTGAGCGCAGCATGCCATACCGCAACTCAAGGACCTGCGCTTCTTTCGGGTCAGAGATCAGGCGGCTGGTGAGCTGAGCTTCCGTGTGCCCCAACGTCTTGCCATCCGCGAACTTCAGCACCCTGTGCCCACCCATCATGCCTGCGTGTTCTTCACAGACCGTCGGCATCACCTGGATCGTCACGTGTCGCAACTGTGCTACCTCCAAGAGGTGTTCAAGTTGCCGCCGAAGTACAGTCCTGCCGCCAATTGGCCGCCGTAAAGTCACCTCTTCCTGAACGAAGGTGAAGGTTGGCGAGGGCTGTCCATTGAGGATCTGCTGCCGGGCCATGCGAGCAGCCACGTTGCGGTCGATCTCTTCCTCGCTGTACGCAGGGCGCCGCTGCACGAACAAGGCGCGCGCGTACTCCTCTGTCTGCAGCAGGCCCTCGATGTTGCGGTCACCATAGGCACCCAACTCCACAGCCTTCGCTTCCAACTTCGCCAGGTCCCGAACCTTCTTCGGGTACCGCGCCTGCTTCACGTCCTCCTTCATCGCGGAGAGCTTGCCGCCCGCGCCCAGTGCTTCGTCCGCGTTGTCGAGGAACTCCGGCTTGGGGAGCCGCTTGCCGCGTTCCACAGCGGAGACCATCTCGTCGCCGTATCCAATGGCAGCGCCCAGTTCGGACTGTGTCATTCCGGCAGCCTCGCGCCACAGCTTGATCTGGCGGCTGACCGCCCGGAGTACGGCGCTGGAGTCGTCCTCCAGCCCCGCCTCCCACTCGTCGTCGTGTTCAGCCACGCGTACCGCCTCCGTCCGCATTCGGTACGCATACCGTAGGAGCGGCTCACGATGGTTTGTCACAGAATTCGTAAAACTACTCCGGTTACGCCGTACAAGCCGTACTATCCCGTCCGCACTCCCGGACAGCCTCCTCCCGTGCGCTCACCATCTCTATCCAGGGCGCGTACGTCCGGCCACGCTGGGTGAGGTGATCAATGAGACCTCCGCTACTCGGCTGCCCCAACTCACCACTTCACGGCTGGACTTCACCGTTCTGCTGTCCTCCACCCGGCGTGGCGCGCGTCTCGCTCGGCTACTCACCGTCGCTGAGCTCAGCTCACGCGGACTGCCGACGGAGACCGCTGCGCACGTCGTCGGCGAGCTTGCCGCCAACGCGGCGCTGCACGGGCGGGTGCCCGGACGGAGCTTCCGGCTCAGAGTCCGTACCGCCGACACCCCCGGTGCCCTGCGGATCGAGGTGACGGACACCCGGAGCGAGGGGGCTCCGGACACCTCCCCGCCACAACTTCCGTCCGGACACTCGGAGTCGGGGCGCGGCCTCATCATCGTTCAGGCGCTCGCCGAGCGGTGGGGGGTGACACATGGACCGGTGCCGTGCAAGACGGTATGGGCAGAAATCTCCCTCGAGTCCGTCGCCGTGGTCACCGGATCGCGGCCCGCCGGGTCCCGGTACCCCGCGACATCAAAGGCGTAAAAGGACCCGCGAAGCACCTCACCAAGCCCCGCCGGCCCTCATCACCCACACGGGTGAACGCAGCGAACTCGATTGGCCCGCACGCCCGTTGGCTGGCATATGCTCCAGCACGAAGCACACAACAACCCCACACATGCGACGGCCCCCGGCCGGGACTGGCATCCCGAACGAGGGCCTGACCACCGAGGAAGTAGGGCCTTCCCGATGGCTGTTCAGCAGCTTAACGCGCCTGCGCGCGTGCCGTATTCCCGTCACAGGACCTGCCACAGGGCGGGGCCCCGTTCCGGCGTCGTACACGTCAAGTACCGCCACCGCGAACGCTTCACCGTCGTCGGCAACCACCTCGCCCAGCACCGGGAGCTCTCCCTCCTCGCGATCGGGCTCGCCGTACACATCCAGTCCGTGCCGGACGGCACCAGGGTGGACATCAAATCGCTCACCGCCCGCTTCCCTGAAGGGGAAGCCCGTATCGCTGCCGCGCTGCGCGAGTTGGAGGCGCACGGCTATCTGTCGCGGACCGCGCGGCGCGCGCCAGGCGGGCGGATCGTCACCCACACGGTGTCGTATGCCAACCCGGGGGCGGCGGCAGACACGCCGCCTCCGCGAGCTCCCGAGCCCGAGCCCGCACCAACGCCGCAGCGCAAGCTGCCCGAACCCCTCCCCGCGCCCCGCACACCCGACCCCGCACGGCATGGAACCGCCGGCGCGCTCCTCGCCGCGCTGCGCCGTGACGACGACCGGCTGCTGCTCTCCGCACGGGACGTGGACCGCCTCTCCCCCGCCGTCGACGCCTGGCTGGAGCGCGGTACGGGGCCGGAGGCCGTACGCCGCGTGCTGACCACGCACCTGCCCGCAGGGCCACTTCGCAGCCCGGCCGCACTGCTCTCCCACCGCCTCACCGCCCAGCTGCCACCGCCGCTGCCCGACGCCCCACCCCCTGGCCCGCGCCCGGACCCGTTCCAGGAGTGCCCCGACTGCGAGCGCCCCTTCCGTGCACCCAACCCTGGCCGCTGCCGGGCCTGCCGCTCAGAAGGCCACAGCAGTCACGGGCTGCGGTCACCGGTGCGCGGCTAGCATGAGTGGCCTGGCCTCCGGCCATCGCAGAAGGGAGCGAGCGCCGTGACGATCTCTCCACACCACACGGGGCACGACGCCGTCCAGTATCAGGCGATGCGCGACATCGTCGAGCGCATGCAGAGCAGTGTGCCCGGCAAGTTGGAGATCACCAGGGAAGGAATCGTTCACGACATGATGTCGCCGGGGGGCCCACATGAGCTGACGGCGGCGCGCGTCAGCCGTCGCCTGGAGAAGGTGATGCCGGACGGCCTGCTCGCCCATACCGGCACACCTGACGTGGAGGACGCACGGCACGGCGTCGTGCGTCATCCGGACATCATGGTGATCTCCGAGGACGACATGGAGGTCGAGGGCCCTTTCGACCCGCGTACCCTCGTCGCCGCCATCGAAGTCGTCTCCCGCTCCAACCCGGACAACGACTGGACGGGCAAGATGCGCGACTATCCGCTGCTGGGGGTCCCGGTCTACGTGGTCTTCGATCCCCGTACCGGCGAAGGCGCCGTCCTCTCCGACATCCACCCCACCCCCGCCGGCCCTCGCTATGCCACCCGCAAGGACTTCGTCTACGGCGAGGACGTCACCATCGGCGACTGGACCATCTCCACCGAGGGCCTGCCCCGCTACGCCTCCTAGCGCCGTGCCCCGCGCAGGCGCGCCTGTATTGGGGGTGTGACCCAGATACGGGTCAAAGGGGCAATGAGTTGATCTTAGGCTCCGCGAGGCCGCCGCGGCGGCGGACGCCGGGTACCCGGACAACGAGGGCCTGGTCATCGACCCGGAGACAGGTATCCCGTCGCTCAAGCCGCACCGTGCGGAGGGGCTGACGGCTTCGGCGAGGCGGCTGGAGCAGGAGATCAAGGCGCGGATGCCGGAGCGCACGCTGATCGGGATTCTTTCGAGGACGGCGTACTGGGTGGAGTGGTGGCGCCGTTTCGGCCCGGCCTCGGGCAACGAGCCGAAGCTGGACGATCCGTTCGGCCGCTACGTCATCACGACCTTCGTGAAGGGCACCAACATGGGCCCATACGAGGCGGCCCGCCACATCCCCGGGGTGAGCGGGCACGAGCTGTCGTACACGGCGAACCGGCACTCTCGATCGTGCTGCTGAACGAGGCGATCGCCGACCTGGTCAACGCGCACGCGCGCCTCGACATCTCGCAGGCGTGGGCCATCTCCGTACGCGAGGGGGCGATCTCCTCGTCGACGCTGCTGAAGCGGTTGCGCTCGGGATCGCGGAAGAACGCCACCTACACCGCGTTCCGCGAGGTCGGCCGCGTGATCCGCACCGTGCAGCTGCTGCGCTACCTCTCGGACGCGCCGCTGCGCCGGCGGGTGACCGCGGCGACGAACAAGGTCGAGGCGTTCAACGGCTTCTCCCAGTGGCTCGGCTTCGGCAACCGCGGCGTCATTGACGACAACGACCCCGTCGAGCAGGAGAAGGCGATGAAGTTCAACGCGCTGCTCACCAACGCGGTGGTCTCCCACAACGCCCTGGACATCGCGGAGACCGTCCGGCAGCTGCTGGAGGAGGGCTGCACGATCGACCCGGAGGAGCTGGCCCGCATCTCGCCGTACCTGACCGAGCACATCAACCGGTTCGGCGAGTACTCCACGCACGAACTCGGCATCCAGCCCGAGGCGTACGACCCGAAGCCGGACGTGGACTTCACCCCTCTGCGCGAGCAGGATCTGGCCGCCACCGGCTTCGGCACGGCCGCCTGACCCGCGGCCGGGCCGACATCATGCGGGTCTGACGGAGCACGAGGCCGACGACCTGCTCGACGTCGACGACTGGGACGCCGGATGGAACGCGGACGACGAGTACGAGTGGGTAGGTGAGCGTGCCGGCGGCAGGACCAAGCTAAGGCTTGTTCAGGTAGGTGAGGACGGCGCGGACACGGCGGTTGGTGTCGTCATCGTCGGAGATGCCCAGCTTGCCGAACAGGGAGGTGGTGTACTTGCTGATGGCGCTCTCGCTGAGAAAGAGGCGGCGGCCGATGGCCTGGTTGGACAGTCCCTCGGCCATGAGGGCCAACACGGAGTACTCGCGTTCGGTGAGCCGCTCGAGTCCCCGGTTCGGGGAACTGTTGGACAGCAGTTTCGCGATGACAGCCGGGTCCATGGCGGTCCCGCCGCCCGCGACGCGCTCCAGGGCGCCGATGAACTGGTCGGCGTCGAACACGCTCTCCTTGAGGAGGTAGCCGACGCCGCCGGAGCCGTCGGCCAGGAGCTCGCGGGCGTACAACTGCTCGACGTGCTGGGAAAGGATGAGGACCGGCAGACCGGGCATCTCGCTGCGGCCGGCGAGGGCCGCCCGCAGGCCCTCGTCCGACTGGTCCGGCGGCATGCGAACGTCGATGACGGACACATCCGGGCGCCACGTCCGCAGCGCGTCGAGCGTTTCAGGTCCGGTGGTCGCTGTCGCCACCACCTGGTGCCCGTACGCCTCGATCAGGCGGACCATCCCGTCGCGCAGGAGGTAGAGGTCTTCGGCTACAACGATTCGCATGGCAGCGCCATCCTGACACGGGTCGGGCCGCCCGGTGGGCTGGTGATCTCCAGGGTGCCGTCGAAGACCGCGAGGCGGCGGCGCAGACCGGCGAGCCCGCCGTCGGCTCGCTCGTCGGCCCCGCCCCGGCCGTCGTCCTCAACCTCGACAACGAGGTCTGTCTCGTCCCTGGCGAGGCAGACGCGCGCCCGCGACGCGTGGGCATGCCGGACCGCGTTGGTCAGCAACTCGGCGACGCCGAAGTAGACGGCCGACTCGATCGGCGCATCCAGGGTCAGCCGGGCATCAGCGCTGACGGCCACGTCGAGCGGGATGTCCAGAGCGAGGGCGCGCACTGCGTCGACGAGTCCCCGCTCGTTCAGAACCGGTGGACTGATCCCCCGGATCAGCTCGCGGAGCTCGGCCAGCGAGGCGGTGGCGCCGACCCGCGCGTCCCGCATCAGTGCCTTGGCCCCCTCCGGGTCGGTCTCCATCAGCTTCTCCGCGGTCGCCAGGGAGAGCCCGAGCGCAACCAGACGGGCCTGCGCCCCGTCGTGCAGGTCCCTTTCGATCCGGCGGATCTCGGCAGCCTGCGCGACCGTCGAGTCCGCGCGCTGGGCGGTCAACTCATCCACTCGGTCCGCCAGCACCATCGCAGGCGACGGACGCAGGAAGCGGACGGCCACCGGCTCGACGAGCCGCCAAGCGTACGGTGCGGAGGCGACAGCCACGACCAGGCCGAGCGCCCCGACGAGGCGCGTGGCGAGCCCCGGCCGGCCGAGCCCGAGGACCGCCGCGGCCACCCCGGCCGGCGGTAGGGCGGCGACCACGCCCGCGGTGAGCGGCACGATCCCCGTGAACCGCAGGTCGCGCCAGTTGGCGGGGTCTTTCCACCGGAGCCGCCACTTCTGGTCCAGGAGGGCGTCCCGGCGGGTGCGCTCGTAGGAGAAGCCGTTCCACCAGTACCCGGTGGACATCCGCGTCACCACTCCGGCCTGCCGGTATCCGGCGGGGATGACGGTGGCGGTCCACCTCGCGACGAGGTAGCGGACCATCCGGCAGACCGGGCGGGACAACGCGAGCGTCCCCCCACACACCAGCACGAGCGGCGCTACCCACGACCACGGGTTTCCCGCCCCCCACCAGATCCCCAGCGCCACGGCGGCGGCCCACACGGCCGGGACCAGCATGCTGACGACCGCGACGGCGCATCCCCGCACGAAACCCACGCCGACGCGCGCCACCCACGAACCCAGCTGCCTCATGACCCATCCTTCGCTTACCGTTCGGTGCTCCCACTGTGCACCGCGCGGAGCCCGCTACTTCCCTGTTCAGGCAGGGAGTGGGGCTACCCCCACCCGCCTGTGTGTCCAGGCGGATACCGCGTCAGCCAAGCACTTCATAGCGTCGTGAGCATGGAAACCAACGCGCACACCATGGCCGAGGCAGCACTCCTCAATACCCCCCGCACCCAAGGTGCCTTCGACACAGCGAAGAGCAGCATCAAGGTTTACGGCGCACTGAGCGCCGCCGCCCTCTTCGCGGTCATCGCGGTATCGGTCAGCGGTCACACGGTGAACACGTTCATGTGGGTCCGGGCAGTCCTGCTGCCCGTAGTCGCCGTGCTGATCTACCGGATGACCGGATCCGCTTCCCGGGGATCTCGACGGGCCTTCGAGCGCGTGAGGGCTCTCGCCGTCATCATGCCGATCGCGATCATCGGCGTCGACCTGATCCCGGGTGTCTGTCCGCCGTGGTACGCCGTGATGCAGGTCGTCTGCATGCTGCCCGTCATCCGAGTCGCGTTCATGACCCGCGGCTCTGCACTGCGCGCCGCCTTCCCCAGGGGGCGCTGATCGGGCGTCGGGCGCCGCTCAGTGCGCCCTCGCCCAGGAACCCGCGGGCCACGTCCGGGCCGCATCTTTATCGGGTGGAGACTTTCCAGGCCTCCGCGCGGTCGTCCGCTACTGGCCGACAAGGTTCGTGACGTGCCGAGCCGGAGCAGGGGCAAGGCTGGTGACGACCCGTCGAACAGTTCGACTGCCCCACCTGTGAGGTGCCCGCCGGAAGCACCTGCCGCACCCGCGGCGGCAAGGTCGCCCCGAAGTACCACACCCCCGCTTCATGCTCGTCCCCCAGCTCCGCGCCGAACCGGGAACAGGGCGGCGCCGTGCCCGGACGGGTCTCCGTACCGCGTCCGGACACCGCCACTTGACCTTGTCGCGGCGACAACGTTTCTACTGGCGGCATGCGAATCGGAGAGCTCGCCGAGATCGTCGGCATCACGACGCGTGCCGTGCGGCACTACCACCGCATCGGGCTGCTGCCCGAGCCCCCGCGGCAGCCCAACGGCTACCGCGAGTACGCGCTGCGGGACGCCGTCGAGCTGGCCCGCGTCCGTCGGCTCACAGAGCTGGGCCTGAGCCTCGACGAGGTCCGCGACGTGCTGGCGGAGGACGCCGGCAAGGAGCTGGCCGAGGTGCTCGCCGAGCTGGACGCGGATCTGGCACGCCAGGAGGAGGCTATCCGGCAGCGGCGCGCCCGCCTGGCGCAGCTGCTGCACCAGGCGGAGGAAAGCGGCAGGCTGCCCGCCGAGGCGCCGGTCTCCCCCGAACTCGCCGCACTGTTCCACGACATGGCACGCTTCTCCACCCGGCTGCCCGGACCGGAGCCCGCGATGGCGGCGAAGGAGCGCGAGCTGCTGGCCCTGCTGGACTCCAGCCCCGAAAGCGGTACCCGAGGCTGGCTGCACGGAATGATGCAGGCGCTCAGCTCCGATCCAGAGGCCATGGCGCGCGCTTACACGGTCTACGCCCAGCTGGATCAACTGGCGGAGGCGGCCGAGGACGACCCTCGGGTGGAACAGACCGCGCGTGCCATCGTCGACTGCCTCCCGGAAGCGACGCGGCAGGCGATGACGCCCCCCGCCGACCAGGAATCGGCGTCCGACAGCGGCGGCTTCGCCGAAGCGCTGCTCGCGGAGTTCTCACCGGCCCAGGCCGCGACGGTACGCCGCGCCGTCCAGCTGCTGCACGAGGAGCAGGACCGATGACCGGGCCGCGCACAGTGCGGGGACTGCGCCGGGCGGTGCGGTGGTCGTTCGGCGGACTGGTGCCCGGCGAGCTGGTGCTGATGCTCTGCATCGCGGGCGGGGTGCGCATCGCCCCGGCGGCACGTGTCGCCGTCGAACTGGCGGTGCTCGCAGTGGCGGTGGCAGCGGGAGTGCTGCTGGCCCTGGACTACCGACGTCACCGAAGCGACGGCCTCGGCCGGCGCCCGGCCCTCCACGCCGCCGTCGCGGACACGGTTCCGACGCCCGTACAGAGGCTCACCGTCCACGAGATCAGGCTCTCCACCAGCTTTCTGCGCTGGGTGACACGACGCCGCCCGCACGGCCTACGTGAGCGCGCGGGCGACATCGCGGTGCCGTACGCCCCCGCCCAGGCGGCCCTCATGTACGGCTTGCTGTTCGTCTCCGTCATCGAGACGGTGGCTCTCGCGTATCTCATCCCCTGGCCGGTGGTGCACGCCGTCACCCTCGTCGTCGACCTCTGGGGCGTCTACTTCGTCATCGCCCTGCACGCTTCCTGCGTCGTGCGTCCGCACGTCATCGGCGCCGACGGCTCGCTGCGGCTGCGTTACGGGGCGCTGCTCGACATCCGTATCCCCGCACAGCACATCGCCGCGGCGCGTGTCGAGCGGCGCTTCCCGGACGCCAGGCTCGCGGCCGTGGACGCGGACGGCGGCGCGGACCTCGCCGTGGCGGGCCAGACGACGGTCACCGTGGAACTGACGGAGCCCGTCGGCTTCGTCCGCGCGATGGGCAGGCCCGCCCAGGCCCGCACCTTCCGCTGCTACGCCGAGGATCCGGCCGCCGCCGTCGCGGCGCTCCGCGCCCGCGCGGCCCTCGACCGGGACAGCACGTGATCAGCGCGACGCCACAGCCTGCGGGCTCCGCGCCGTGTCCGAGCCCGGCACCGGCTCCCCCGCGTCGGCACCCAGCCCCACGATGCGGTTCTCCGCATCCACGTGCACCACGCGTGGCTTCATCGAACGTGCCTCCGAGTCGTCCACCTGTGCGTAGCTGATCAGGATCACCAGGTCCCCGGGGTGGACGAGATGCGCCGCCGCGCCGTTGATGCCGATGACGCCGGAGCCGGGCTCGCCCTCGATGACGTAGGTCTCCAGCCGGGCCCCGTTGGTGATGTCGACGATATGGACCAGCTCGCCCGGCAGCAGATCCGCTGCCGCCATCAGCTCGGCGTCGATCGTCACCGAGCCGACGTAGTGCAGATCGGCCTGGGTGACCGTGGCCCGGTGGATCTTGGACTTGAACATAGTGCGCAGACGTAGCACAGCGTCACTCCGTACGAGGAGAAGGGTCGCGCCCCCATCAGCCAGGGGTGCGCGCCGACCCGTCCATGGTAGGACCCCGAACGGCACACGAAAGAGGGCCCGCACGGCATCACTGCCGTACGGGCCCTCTTCTCAGCCGAGGCTGAAGAGCGCTGGACGCGCTAGGTCACTTGACGATCTTGGTGACCTGGCCGGCGCCCACGGTCCGGCCACCCTCGCGGATGGCGAACTTGAGGCCCTCTTCCATGGCGACGGGCTGGATGAGCTGGACGCTCATCTCGGTGTTGTCGCCCGGCATGACCATCTCGGTGCCCTCGGGGAGGGTCACCACGCCGGTCACGTCGGTGGTACGGAAGTAGAACTGCGGGCGGTAGTTGTTGAAGAACGGGGTGTGGCGGCCACCCTCGTCCTTCGACAGGATGTACGCCTGCGCCTCGAACTCCGTGTGCGGGGTGACCGAGCCCGGCTTGATGATGACCTGGCCGCGCTCGACGTCCTCGCGCTTGATACCGCGGAGCAGCAGACCGACGTTCTCACCGGCCTGGCCCTCGTCAAGGAGCTTGCGGAACATCTCGATACCGGTGACGGTGGTCGAGGTCTTGGTCTCCTTGATGCCGATGATGTCGACGTTCTCGTTGACCTTCAGCACACCGCGCTCGATACGGCCGGTGACGACCGTACCGCGACCGGTGATGGTGAAGACGTCCTCGATCGGCATGAGGAAGGGCTTCTCGACGTCGCGCTCCGGCTGCGGGATCGCCTCGTCGACGGCCGCCATGAGCTTGACGACGGACTCGCCCCACTCCTTGTCGCCCTCGAGGGCCTTGAGCGCGGAGACCTTGACGACCGGAACCTCGTCGCCCGGGAACTCGTACTCGGAGAGCAGCTCACGGACCTCGAGCTCGACGAGCTCCATGATCTCCTCGTCGTCCACCATGTCGGCCTTGTTCAGGGCGACGACGATGTACGGAACGCCGACCTGGCGGGCCAGGAGCACGTGCTCCTTGGTCTGCGGCATCGGGCCGTCGGTGGCGGCGACCACGAGGATGGCGCCGTCCATCTGCGCGGCACCGGTGATCATGTTCTTGATGTAGTCCGCGTGACCCGGGCAGTCAACGTGGGCGTAGTGACGGTTCTCCGTCTGGTACTCGACATGCGCGATGGAGATGGTGATACCGCGCTGGCGCTCCTCGGGAGCCTTGTCGATGTTCTCGAACGCCGAAGCCTCGTTCAGGTCCGGGTACGCGTCGTGCAGCACCTTGGTAATCGCCGCGGTAAGAGTGGTCTTGCCGTGGTCGATGTGACCGATGGTGCCGATGTTGACGTGCGGCTTAGTCCGCTCGAACTTCGCCTTCGCCACTGGGGTCCTCCTGTGGACTGGTGCTGTACACCCCCCACATTTTGCGGAGGGGTTCAGGTGGTCGTACCGAACCGGCCAGGACCCCGAGGGGGATGCCCTTGACCTGTTCGCTTGGGTGGGCGGGCGGCCGGGGCGCCCCCGGCACAGTCCGCATCGATGACCGAGCGATCTGTGCCGGAGTGCCCCGAATGCCTTTGCTCCAGCCTAAGGGGTGAGCACGAATGTCCTACTCGCCCCTGAGCGAGTACTGCGACTCGCCCCTGGACGAGTGGATTACTCGCCCCTGGCCTTCGCGATGACCTCCTCGGCGACGTTCCTGGGAACCTCACCGTAGGAGTCGAACTGCATGGAGTACGTGGCACGGCCGGAGGTCTTGCTGCGCAGGTCCCCGACGTAGCCGAACATCTCCGACAGCGGTACCAGGCCGGTGACGAGCTTCGCGTTGCCGCGGTCGTCCATCGACTGGACCTGGCCGCGCCGCGAGTTGATGTCGCCGATCACGTCGCCCATGTAGTCCTCGGGCGTCGTCACCTCGACCTTCATCAGCGGCTCCAGCAGGGCCGGGTTCGCCCTCCGGGCGGCCTCCTTGAACGCCATGGAACCGGCGATCTTGAACGCCATCTCGGAGGAGTCGACGTCGTGGTAGGCACCGTCGAGCAGCGTCACACGGACGCCGGTCAGCGGGTAGCCCGCCAGGACACCGAACTCCATGGCCTCCTGGCAGCCCGCGTCCACGGACGGGATGTACTCCCGCGGGATACGGCCACCGGTGACCTGGTTGACGAACTCGTAGCCGTCGCCCTCGAGCGGCTCGACGTCGATCTGCACCTTCGCGAACTGACCGGAACCACCGGTCTGCTTCTTGTGGGTGTAGTCGACCTTCTCGACCTTCTTGCGGAGCGACTCGCGGTAGGCCACCTGCGGCTTACCGACGTTGGCCTCGACCTTGAACTCGCGCTTCATGCGGTCGACCAGCACGTCCAGGTGCAGCTCGCCCATGCCCGCGATGATCGTCTGGCCGGTGTCCTCGTTCGTCTTGACCTGGAAGGACGGGTCCTCCTCGGCCAGCCGCTGGATCGCGACGCCCAGCTTCTCCTGGTCGCCCTTCGACTTGGGCTCGATGGCGACCTCGATGACCGGGGCCGGGAAGTCCATCGACTCCAGGATCACCGGGTTGCCCGCGTCGCAGAGGGTCTCACCAGTGGTGGTCTGCTTCAGACCCATGACGGCGACGATGTCGCCGGCACCCACCGAGTCGATCTCCTCACGCTTGTTCGCGTGCATCCGGTAGATCTTGCCGATGCGCTCCTTGCGGCCCTTCACCGAGTTCAGCACCTGGGTGCCGGTGTTCAGGCGGCCCGAGTAGACGCGCAGGAAGGTCAGCTTGCCGAGGTGCGGGTCGCTGGCGATCTTGAACGCCAGCGCCGACATCGGCTCTTCCTCGGTCGGACGACGCTTGATGATCTCTTCGGCGTCCTTCGGGGACTGACCCTCGACGGCCTCGACATCGATCGGGGCCGGCAGGTAGCGGGCAATCGCGTCGAGCAGGGGCTGCACGCCCTTGTTCTTGAACGCGGTGCCGCAGAACACCGGGGTCACCGTGATGGTGCCCTCGGCGCCCGTGGAGGCCAGCGTGACCCGGCGGATCGCCGCGATGAGCTGCTCCTCGGTGGGCTCCTGGCCCTCCAGGTACAGCTCCATCATCTCTTCGTCGTTCTCCGCGACGGCTTCGAGCAGCTTGCCGCGCCACTCCTCGGCCGCCTCGGCGTGGGTGTCCGGGATGTCGACGGTGTCGTACATCTCGCCCATCTTGGCCTCGGGCGACCAGACGAGGGCCTTCATCGACACCAGGTCGACGACGCCCTTGAAGTCCGCCTCGGTGCCGATCGGCAGCTGCATGACCAGCGGGATCGCACCCAGGCGGTCGCTGATCATGTCGACGCAGCGGTGGAACTCCGCACCGGTACGGTCGAGCTTGTTGACGAAGCAGATGCGCGGAACGCCGTAGCGGTCGGCCTGCCGCCACACCGTTTCGGACTGCGGCTCCACACCGGCGACACCGTCGAACACCGTCACGGCACCGTCGAGCACGCGCAGCGCACGCTCCACCTCGACGGTGAAGTCGACGTGGCCCGGGGTGTCGATGATGTTGATGGTGTAGTCGACGCCGTTGAGCGGCCAGTGAGTGGTCGTCGCGGCGGACGTGATCGTGATGCCGCGCTCCTGCTCCTGCTCCATCCAGTCCATCGTGGCAGCGCCGTCGTGGACCTCACCGATCTTGTAGCTGCGACCGGTGTAGAAGAGGATCCGCTCGGTGGTCGTCGTCTTGCCCGCGTCGATGTGCGCCATGATCCCGATGTTGCGGACCTTGGCAAGGTCAAGTGAAGTGGTAGCCATAAGGCTTCAGTCTTCTCTCGGTCTCGATGGGGGTAGCGACTACCAGCGGTAGTGCGCGAAGGCCTTGTTGGACTCGGCCATCTTGTGCGTGTCCTCGCGCTTCTTCACGGCGGCGCCGAGCCCGTTGGAGGCATCGAGCAGCTCGTTCATCAGACGCTCGGTCATGGTCTTCTCGCGGCGGGCGCGGGAGTACCCCACGATCCAGCGCAGCGCGAGAGTGGAGGAACGGCCGGGGCGGACCTCGACCGGAACCTGGTAGGTGGCGCCACCGACGCGGCGGGAGCGGACCTCGAGGGTCGGCTTGACGTTCTCGAGCGCGCGCTTGAGCGTGATGACCGGGTCGTTGCCGGTCTTCTCGCGCAGCCCCTCCATGGCGCCGTAGACGATGCGCTCAGCGGTGGAGCGCTTGCCGTTCAGCAGCACCTTGTTGATGAGGGAGGTCACCAGAGGAGAGCCGTAGACCGGGTCGATGATGACCGGGCGCTTCGGGGCAGGGCCCTTACGAGGCATTCTTACTTCTCCTTCTTGGCGCCGTAGCGGCTGCGAGCCTGCTTGCGGTTCTTGACGCCCTGCGTGTCGAGGGAGCCGCGGATGATCTTGTAGCGAACACCCGGCAGGTCCTTCACACGGCCACCGCGCACGAGCACGATGGAGTGCTCCTGCAGGTTGTGACCCTCACCCGGAATGTAGGCGGTCACCTCGATCCCGCTGGTCAGGCGCACACGGGCGACCTTGCGCAGGGCCGAGTTCGGCTTCTTCGGGGTGGTCGTGAACACGCGCGTGCAGACGCCTCGGCGCTGGGGCGAACCCTCGAGTGCGGGCGTCTTGTTCTTCTCGACCTTGTCCTGCCGGCCCTTGCGGACCAGCTGCTGGATCGTAGGCACCGTTTCTCCGGTTTCTGTGTGCCAGTCTCGGTAAAGCTAACCTGGGCCATCCCCGACCCACGAGGTCGGGTGTGTCGAAGACTGCGGTCCCCTCCGGGAGAGATCCACTGAGAGATCTCCGCTGAGGTGGAAGCTTCTCCATGGTGAGAAGCAGCAGAGTCCGGTGTCTCCGGCTGCGCGTAGGCCCGCAATCGCGGGCGGGAACAGCGCAGGGGACACCCCAGGCACAGAGACTGAGGGTACCTACCTCATCGGCTGGGGTCAAAACAAATGGACCGGCCACCATAGCGCCCCCGACCTGCGAGAAACAGGGCGCCGATGGAGGCCACCGATGGGCGGCGTCAGCTCGATGCCACGATCACTCCGAGGATGATCGCCAGGATGGCGCCGATGGCCAGCCAGCCCAGCACCAGCCCTGCCGTGGCCAGTCCTTCGCCCTGCTCTCCCGACCGCCGGATCTCCGCCTTCGCCTTGTGCCCCAGAATCACCGCGGGGATCGCCGTCAGCCCGTACATCGGCGTCAGGACACCGCAGACCAGCGCCCCGACCGCCGAGCCGTTGGTACGCGGCGGAGGCGTGGGCAGAAACGTGCGCGGCACCTGCGGATAGGCGGGCTGCGGCGCCGGAACCGGCACCGGCCCCTGCGGCAGATCCGCGATGAGCATGGTCAGCTCCGCGTAGGTCTGCGCCTGAGTCGCGCGCGCCAGCCGCTGCTCGTACTCGTCCTGGCCCAGCCGGCCCTCGCTGAAGCCGGCCTTCAGTACGTCGATCGCCCGCTCCCGGTCCGAATGCGAGGCGCGCATCGAACCGATCTGCTGCTGACTCTGGATCGGAACTGAGCCAAGGTTCTTGCCCTGGCTCGGGACAAGACCAGGGCTGTGCCCCTGGTCCGGGGCACCTCCAGGATTCCACGGTCCGAAAGCCACCGGCCCCCACCTCCCAGCTCGCTTGGCGTTCCCTCCATCATCCATGACGCGGGCGCTCCGTGGCTGGTTCACCCCCGCACGGATACATCGCGATCCCGGGACCGATACGACCGCGGGGCGGCCACCCGTACTGGGTGACCGCCCCGTGGCGATGGATCGGACTCAGGCGTTGTACGGCCCGTAGTCGTAGTCCTCAAGCGGAACTGCCTGGCCGGAGCCGGTGCCGAAGGGCGAGTAGTCGATGTCGTCGTAACCGACGGCCGAGTACATCGCGGCCTTCGCCTCCTCGGTGGGCTCGACCCGGATGTTGCGGTAGCGGGACAGGCCCGTACCGGCCGGGATGAGCTTACCGATGATGACGTTCTCCTTGAGGCCGATCAGGGAGTCCGACTTGGCGTTGATCGCCGCGTCGGTCAGGACCCTGGTCGTCTCCTGGAAGGACGCCGCCGACAGCCACGACTCGGTGGCCAGCGACGCCTTGGTGATGCCCATCAGCTGCGGACGGCCGGAGGCCGGGTGGCCGCCCTCCTGCACCACGCGCCGGTTCTCACCCTCGAACTTGGTGCGCTCCACCAGCTCGCCCGGCAGCAGCTCGGCGTCGCCGGACTCGATGATCGTCACGCGGCGCAGCATCTGCCGGATGATGATCTCGATGTGCTTGTCGTGGATCGACACACCCTGCGAGTTGTAGACCTTCTGGACCTCGCCCACCAGGTGCACCTGAACCGCGCGCTGGCCGAGGATACGGAGCACGTCGTGCGGGTTCTCCGTACCGACGGTCAGCTTCTGGCCGACGGCGACGTGGTCGCCCTCGCCCACCAGCAGCCGGGCGCGCTTGGAGACGCTGTAGGAGGTCTCGTCCGAGCCGTCATCGGGGGTGACGACGACCTTCTTGGTCTTCTCCGTCTCCTCGATCCGGACCCGGCCCGCCGACTCGGAGATCGGCGCGACGCCCTTGGGCGTACGGGCCTCGAACAGCTCGACCACACGCGGCAGACCCTGGGTGATGTCGTCACCGGCCACACCACCGGTGTGGAAGGTACGCATCGTCAGCTGGGTGCCGGGCTCACCGATCGACTGGGCGGCGATGATGCCGACGGCCTCGCCGATGTCGACCAGCTTGCCGGTGGCCAGCGAGCGGCCGTAGCACATGGCGCAGGTGCCCACGTGCGACTCACAGGTGAGGATGGACCGCGTCTTGACGATCTCCACACCGTGCCGGACCAGCTCGTCGATGAGCACGTCGCCCAGGTCGGTACCGGCCGGGGCCAGCACCATGCCGTCGACGACGATGTCCTCGGCGAGGCAGCGCGCGTACACGCTGGTCTCGGCGTCCTCCGCCTTGCGCAGCACGCCGTCCTCGCCCTTGGAGGCGATCCGCAGCTTGAGGCCGCGCTCGGTGCCGCAGTCCTCCTCGCGGATGATCACATCCTGCGAGACGTCGACCAGACGACGGGTGAGGTAACCCGAGTCCGCGGTACGCAGGGCGGTGTCGGCGAGACCCTTACGGGCACCGTGCGTGGAGATGAAGTACTCCAGCACAGAGAGACCCTCACGGAACGACGCCTTGATGGGCCGCGGGATGGTCTCGTTCTTCGCGTTCGACACCAGACCGCGCATACCGGCGATCTGACGCATCTGCATCATGTTCCCTCGGGCGCCCGAGTCCACCATCATGAAGATCGGGTTCGTCTTCGGGAAGTTGTCGTTCATCGCCTCGGAGACCTCGTTGGTCGCCTTGGTCCAAATGGCGATGAGCTCCTGCGTGCGCTCGTCCTTGGTGATCAGACCGCGCTCGTACTGCTTCTGGACCTTCTCGTCCTGCGCCTCGTAACCGGCGATGATCTCCGGCTTGGCGTCCGGGACGACAACGTCCGTGATCGCGATGGTCACACCCGAGCGGGTCGCCCAGTAGTAACCGGCCGACTTCAGGTTGTCGAGCGCCGCGGCGACGACGACCTTGGGGTAGCGCTCGGCCAGGTCGTTGACGATCTGGGAGAGCTGCTTCTTGCCCACCGTGTAGTCGACGAACGGGTACTCCTCGGGCAGCAGCTCGTTGAAAAGCGCACGGCCCAGGGAGGTGTGCAGCCGGAACGGGTCACCGGGCTGCCACTCGGGCTCGCCCTCCTCCGGTACCGGCGGGGTCCAGCCCAGCGGCGGAGTGGTACCGACCGGGAAGCGGATGTCGATCTTCGCCTGGAGCGACAGCTCCCCGGCGTCGAACGCCATGATCGCTTCCGCGGTGGAGTTGAACGAGCGGCCGTCGCCCTTGGTGACGCGCTGCTCCTCGTCCGTGGTGAGGAAGAACAGACCCAGGACCATGTCCTGCGTCGGCATCGTCACCGGCCGGCCGTCGGCCGGCTTGAGGATGTTGTTCGAGGACAGCATCAGGATGCGGGCCTCGGCCTGCGCCTCCGCGGACAGCGGCAGGTGCACGGCCATCTGGTCACCGTCGAAGTCCGCGTTGAACGCGGTGCACACGAGCGGGTGGATCTGAATGGCCTTGCCCTCGACCAGCTGCGGCTCGAACGCCTGGATGCCGAGACGGTGCAGCGTCGGTGCCCGGTTGAGCAGCACCGGGTGCTCCGCGATGACCTCTTCCAGCACGTCGTAGACGACCGTGCGGCCGCGCTCGACCATGCGCTTGGCGCTCTTGATGTTCTGCGCGTGGTTGAGGTCCACCAGCCGCTTCATCACGAACGGCTTGAACAGCTCCAGCGCCATCGCCTTGGGCAGACCGCACTGGTGCAGCTTGAGCTGCGGACCGACGACGATGACGGAACGGGCCGAGTAGTCGACGCGCTTACCCAGCAGGTTCTGCCGGAAGCGGCCCTGCTTGCCCTTGAGCATGTCGCTGAGGGACTTCAGCGGACGGTTGCCCGGACCGGTGACCGGACGGCCACGGCGGCCGTTGTCGAACAGCGCGTCGACGGCCTCCTGGAGCATCCGCTTCTCGTTGTTGACGATGATCTCGGGCGCGCCGAGGTCGAGAAGCCGCTTCAGGCGGTTGTTGCGGTTGATGACACGGCGGTACAGGTCGTTCAGGTCGGAGGTCGCGAAGCGGCCACCGTCCAGCTGCACCATCGGACGCAGGTCCGGCGGAATGACCGGCACGCAGTCCAGCACCATACCCTTGGGGCTGTTGCTGGTCTGCAGGAACGCGGAGACGACCTTGAGCCGCTTCAGCGCACGGGTCTTCTTCTGGCCCTTGCCGGTGCGGATGACCTCGCGGAGCCGCTCGGCCTCCTCCTCCAGGTCGAAGGTCTCCAGGCGCTTCTGCAGCGCGGCAGCGCCCATGGAGCCGTCGAAGTAGGTCCCGAAGCGGTCGCGCAGCTCGCGGTAGAGCAGCTCGTCGCCCTCCAGGTCCTGCACCTTGAGGTTCTTGAAGCGGCTCCAGACCTCGTCCAGCCGGTCCAGCTCACGCTGGGCGCGGTCGCGGATCTGCTTCATCTCACGCTCGGCGCCCTCGCGCACCTTGCGGCGCACGTCCGCCTTGGCGCCCTCGGCCTCCAGCTCGGCCAGGTCGCTCTCCTGCTTCTTGGCGCGGGCCTCGAGGTCGGCGTCACGGCGCTGCTCGATCTGCTGGCGCTCCACACCGACGTGCGCCTCCAGGGAGGGCAGGTCGCGGGTGCGGCGCTCCTCGTCGACGTACGTGATCATGTACGCCGCGAAGTAGATGACCTTCTCCAGGTCCTTGGGCGCCAGGTCGAGCAGGTAGCCCAGGCGGGAGGGAACACCCTTGAAGTACCAGATGTGGGTCACGGGAGCGGCAAGCTCGATGTGGCCCATCCGCTCACGGCGCACCTTGGCGCGGGTCACCTCGACGCCGCAGCGCTCACAGATGATGCCCTTGAAGCGGACGCGCTTGTACTTGCCGCAGTAGCACTCCCAGTCCCGGGTCGGACCGAAGATCTTCTCGCAGAAGAGTCCGTCCTTCTCGGGCTTGAGGGTGCGGTAGTTGATGGTCTCCGGCTTCTTGACCTCGCCGTGCGACCACTGACGGATGTCGTCAGCGGTGGCAAGGCCGATTCGCAGTTCGTCGAAGAAGTTGACGTCGAGCACTCTCGTCAATCCCTCTCAGGGTCGTATGTCAATGGTCTGAACGGGTCGCGGGGAGGGCCGGGACGCGGGGCGCGCGCCCCGGCCGACTCCGTCAGACCTCTTCGACGCTGCTCGGCTCGCGCCGGGACAGGTCGATTCCGAGCTCCTCCGCCGCGCGGAAGACGTCCTCGTCGGTGTCGCGCATCTCGATCGACATGCCGTCCGAGGACAGCACCTCGACGTTGAGACAGAGCGACTGCATCTCCTTGATGAGCACCTTGAAGGACTCGGGGATGCCCGGCTCCGGGATGTTCTCGCCCTTGACGATGGCCTCGTAGACCTTCACGCGGCCGGTGACGTCGTCGGACTTGATGGTCAGCAGCTCCTGCAGTGCGTACGCGGCGCCGTACGCCTCCAGGGCCCACACCTCCATCTCACCGAAGCGCTGGCCACCGAACTGGGCCTTACCACCCAGCGGCTGCTGGGTGATCATGGAGTACGGACCGGTCGAGCGAGCGTGCAGCTTGTCGTCGACCAGGTGGTGCAGCTTGAGGATGTACATGTACCCGACCGAGATCGGGTCCGGGAACGGCTCGCCGGAGCGGCCGTCGAATAGCTGAGCCTTGCCGGACGGCTGGACCATCCGGTCGCCGTCACGGTTCGGGAGCGTGGACTCGAAGAGACCCGCGATCTCGTCCTCGCGGGCGCCGTCGAAGACCGGCGTCGCCACGTTGGTCTTCGGCGCCACGTCGTCCGCGCCGATCGCCTGGAGGCGCTGCATCCACTCCTCGGAGCCCTCGACCTTCCAGCCCTGGGAGGCCAGCCAGCCCAGGTGGATCTCCAGGACCTGGCCGGGGTTCATCCGGGAGGGGACGCCCAGCGGGTTGAGGATCACGTCGACCGGGGTGCCGTCCTCCAGGAACGGCATGTCCTCGACCGGCAGGATCTTCGAGATGACGCCCTTGTTGCCGTGCCGGCCCGCGAGCTTGTCACCGTCAGTGATCTTGCGCTTCTGCGCGACGTAGACGCGCACCAGCTGGTTGACGCCCGGAGGCAGCTCGTCGCCCTCCTCGCGGTCGAAGACCCGGACGCCGATGACCTTGCCGGTCTCGCCGTGCGGCACCTTCAGCGAGGTGTCACGGACCTCGCGCGCCTTCTCACCGAAGATCGCGCGCAGCAGCCGCTCCTCGGGGGTCAGCTCGGTCTCACCCTTCGGGGTGACCTTGCCGACGAGGATGTCGCCCGCCTCGACCTCGGCGCCGATGCGGATGATGCCGCGCTCGTCGAGGTCGGCCAGGACCTCCTCGGAGACGTTCGGGATGTCCCGGGTGATCTCCTCGGGGCCGAGCTTGGTGTCACGGGCGTCGACCTCGTGCTCCTCGATGTGGATCGAGGAGAGGACGTCGTCCTGCACCAGCCGCTGGCTGAGGATGATCGCGTCCTCGTAGTTGTAGCCCTCCCACGGCATGAAGGCCACGAGCAGGTTCTTGCCGAGCGCCATCTCACCTTCGTCGGTGGACGGACCGTCGGCCAGCACCTGGCCCTCGATGACACGGGAGCCCTCGTCCACGAGCACCTTCTGGTTGAAGGAGGTGCCCTGGTTGGAGCGGGTGAACTTGGCGACGCGGTAGGTGGTGTACGTACCGTCGTCGTTGGCCACCGTGATGTAGTCGGCGGAGACCTCCTGGACGACACCGTCCTTCTCGGCCTTGATGACATCCCCGGCGTCGACCGCGCAGCGGTACTCCATGCCGGTGCCGACCAGCGGCGCCTCAGCCTTGATGAGCGGCACGGCTTGCCGCATCATGTTCGACCCCATCAGCGCGCGGTTGGCGTCGTCGTGCTCAAGGAAGGGGATCATGGCCGTCGCGACCGACACCATCTGGCGCGGCGAGACGTCCATGTAGTCCACGTCGTCGCCCGGGATCAGGTCGACCTCGCCGCCACGGCGGCGGACCAGCACCCGGTCCTCGGCGAACCGCATCTCCTCGGAGAGGGGCGCGTTCGCCTGGGCGATCACGAAGCGGTCTTCCTCGTCTGCCGTGAGGTAGTGCACCTCGTCGGTGACGACTCCGTCGACCACCTTCCGGTACGGCGTCTCGACGAAGCCGAAGGGGTTCACGCGGCCGTACGAGGCGAGCGAACCGATCAGACCGATGTTCGGTCCTTCCGGCGTCTCGATCGGGCACATCCGGCCGTAGTGCGAGGGGTGCACGTCACGGACCTCGAAGCCCGCCCGCTCACGGCTCAGACCACCCGGGCCGAGCGCGTTGAGACGGCGCTTGTGGGTGAGCCCGGAGATCGGGTTCGTCTGGTCCATGAACTGGGACAGCTGGCTGGTGCCGAAGAACTCCTTGATGGAGGCGACGACCGGCCGGATGTTGATCAGCGTCTGCGGCGTGATCGCCTCGACGTCTTGCGTGGTCATCCGCTCGCGGACGACGCGCTCCATACGGGCGAGACCCGTACGGACCTGGTTCTGGATCAGCTCGCCCACGTTGCGCAGCCGGCGGTTGCCGAAGTGGTCGATGTCGTCGGTCTCGATGACGATCGTGTCGCCCTCGGCGGACTGCGACTCGGTCTCGCCCGCGTGCAGCTTCACCAGGTACTTGATCGTGGCGATGATGTCGGCCGTGGTGAGCACGCCGGAGTCCAGCGGCTCGTCACCGCCGAGCTTCTTGTTGACCTTGTACCGGCCGACCTTGGCCAGGTCGTACCGCTTCGGGTTGAAGTAGAGGTTCTCCAGCAGCGTCTGCGCGGCCTCACGGGTCGGGGGCTCACCCGGACGCAGCTTGCGGTAGATGTCGAGCAGCGCGTCATCCTGACCCTGGGTGTGGTCCTTCTCCAGGGTGGCGCGCATGGACTCGTACTGGCCGAACTCCTCGAGGATCTGCTCGGTGGTCCAGCCGAGCGCCTTGAGCAGGACGGTCACGGACTGCTTGCGCTTACGGTCGATACGCACACCGACCATGTCGCGCTTGTCGATCTCCATCTCCAGCCAGGCACCGCGGGACGGGATGATCTTGGCGGAGTAGATGTCCTTGTCGGAGGTCTTGTCGATGGAGGAGTCGAAGTAGACACCCGGGGACCGGACGAGCTGGGTGACGACGACACGCTCGGTGCCGTTGATCACGAAGGTGCCCTTGTTGGTCATGAGCGGGAAGTCGCCCATGAAGACCGTCTGCGACTTGATCTCACCGGTCTCGTTGTTGGTGAACTCGGCCGTGACGAAGAGCGGAGCCGCGTACGTGAAGTCGCGCTCCTTGCACTCGTCGATCGAGTTCTTGGGGGGCTCGAAGCGGTGATCGCGGAAGGTCAGCGACATCGACCCGGAGAAGTCCTCGATCGGGGAGATCTCCTCGAAGATCTCTTCCAGACCGGACTTGGTGGGGACGTCCTGTCCACTGTCCAGCGCGGCCTCGACGCGAGCCTTCCAGGCGTCATTGCCGAGCAGCCAGTCAAAGCTCTCGGTCTGGAGCGCGAGAAGGTTCGGAACCTCAAGGGGCTCCTTGATCTTCGCAAAAGAGATACGCAGCGGGGCAGTGCTGGCGCCGTTGTTCGAATTGGCAGTCGAGGCAGTGCGCGAGGCGGCCAAGAGGGGGTCCTTCCGAGGGCTCGGACTCTCTACACGCATACCGGTGCCCCTGGTGACGGGCAGGGGGCAGCTAATAGGCAGCGCAAAGGGTCAGTGTAGCCACAAGGCCCACTGATGTCCAGAAAGGATTACGGGAAACCGGCTCACGCCCCGGTCTCCACCTCCTGCGATTGTTCTTCTCGTTCCGCCCCCGTCCCCGGCGGCCTCGATACGCCGGGGCGGACGTGCTCTGCTGCGGCTCGTCGTGCCTGCCGCAACACTTCCCGCTTCGCCGTCGATCCATGCCTCGGAGTTCGGATCGATGTGACGACGCGTCCCGAGAATTGCGCGCTGCGTGCCGTTCGTCAAGGCCCCCAGGAGCAACGAAGATCACCATACCCGCCGTCATCCGCCCAGGGCGCGACCGTCCAGCAACGGCGAAGGGCGACCACCCGTCTGGGTGATCGCCCTTCGCTGCACAGCTACCCACGTGAGGTAGCCCGCGGTCTACCGTGATGACTCCGCGAGCCGGTGGCTCATCGGGGTCGGCGTCACTTGACCTCGACCGAGGCGCCGGCGCCCTCGAGGGACTCCTTGGCCTTGTCGGCGGCGTCCTTGGCGACCTTCTCGAGGACCGGCTTCGGGGTGCCGTCCACGAGCTCCTTGGCCTCCTTCAGGCCCAGCGAGGTCAGCTCACGCACGACCTTGATGACCTGGATCTTCTTGTCGCCGGCGCCGGTCAGGATGACGTCGAACTCGTCCTGCTCGGGCTCGGCCTCGGCGGCGGCACCCGGGGCACCCGGGGCGGCGACGACGGCGGCGGCCGGGGCGGCGGCCTCGACGTCGAACTTCTCCTCGAACTTCTTCACGAAGTCCGACAGCTCGATGAGGGTCATCTCCTCGAACTGGGCAAGCAGTTCGTCCTGGCTGAGCTTCGCCATGGTTGGTGGTCCTTCCACTTCAGTCGGCTGGTGCCGGATCAATATGTCGGCGGGCTTACGGCCCGCTGTGACCGAGTGCGGCCGGTCACCGGTTACGGACGGTCACCCACTGTCGCGGGGACCGACTGCGCCGGTTACTCGGACTCGGCCTCGGCGGGAGCCGTGGTGTCGGCACCGCCCTGCTCTTCGACCTTGCTGCGAAGCGCGTCCGCGGTGCGGACGAACTTCGAGAGCGGGGCCTGGAAGGTCGCCGCGGCCTTGGCCATGGACGCCTTCATGCCACCGGCCAGCTTGGCGAGCAGCACCTCGCGGGACTCGAGGTCCGCGAGCTTCTTGAGGTCGTCGGCGCCGTACAGCGCGCCGTCGACGATGCCGCCCTTGATCACGAGGGCGGGGTTGTCCTTGGCGAAGTCACGGAGACCCTTCGCCGCCTCGACCGGGTCACCGGTCACGAAGGCGACAGCCGAGGAGCCCGTCAGGAACTCGTCGAGCTCGTTGATCCCGGCCTCGTTGGCCGCGATCTTGGTCAGCGTGTTCTTCACCACTCGGTACTGAGCGTTGTCACCGAGCGCACGGCGCAGCTCCTTGAGCTGGGCCACGGAGAGTCCGGTGTACGCGGTGACCACAGCGGCGTTGGAGTCACGGAACTTGTCCGTGATCTCGTCGACGGCTGCGATCTTGTCGGGAGCGACCTGTTCCCTCGCCATGGGCCTCGGCCTCCTTCCGGGTGATGAGGACCGCTCGGAAGGGGCTGAACACGACAAACGCCCCAGCGCAGGCGCATGGGGCGTCGACTCGACCGAAGCGCGTAAGCACCTCGGGAGTTCTTCCTCAGTCACCTGCGCGGGTCGTCCGCAGCGAGCGGATCCTTCGGCCGTCGGCACTCTGTGCGCGCACGACGACGACCAGCGGTCTTTGGCTTCGTATGGAGACTACGCGAACGGGCCCGGGACCGGCAAATCCGGTCCCGGGCCCGCTGAGAGTGCGCCGCGGGTCAGCTGAGGCCGTCGACGATCAGCTGAGGCCGCCGCCGCTCTTCATCAGCTCCGCGGCGTCCGATGTCTCGCCGGCGGGCGGAGCGGTCACGTTCACGGGGGTGCCGTAGTCCGTGTAGTAGTTGGTCGCGTCGATGCCTGTGGCGCCGTCGGTGCTCTTGGCGACCTCGTGCTTCTTGACCAGCAGGTCGTTCTCATCGATCCACAGATCGATCTTCTCCTTCTTCAGCCCCTGCTGCTTGAACTGCTGCTCCAGCGCCTGAAGGTCCTTCTCCGAGAGGTCCTTCGACTGCATCCGGGTCAGCTCGGAGACGGAGACCGTGCCGGAGTAGTGCGTGGTCTTCTTGCCGCGCACCGTCTCGGAGCCGAGCGCCTTGACCTTGCCCGAGGCCAGGACGAGCTGGACCGAGCGCGCCGGGTTGTTGTTCTGCATCTGGTCCTTGAGCATGGCGCCCGAGGCGCCGCCCTGCTTGGCCAGCGCGTCGTAGTCGTACTTCATCCACTTCTTGCCGCCGGGAGCGCCGCCGGTGGAGGGGTGGACGTACATCGCGTCCGGCAGATAGCGGGCCTCGGCCGACTGGGCGCCGCCGGCCATGGTGAGGTCGGCCTCGCCCTTCATGCCGCCGCCGGACCAGTCGAAGGCGCCGTCCATGTTGGTTTCCATGGTCTTGCCCTGGGACGTCTGCTTGTTGACGCCTTCGACCTTGGCGGAGTTCTGCTTGTCGGTGGCCGTCGATGCCTTCTTCAGGGCCGTCAGGGCGTTCTGGACGGCCGAGCCGCCGCCCTTGGAGTCGCCGCCGCCCCCACTGCCACCGCCGTCCGCTTTCTCGCTGCCGCACGCCGTCAGGCCCGCCATCAGTGCGATGCCCGCGGCAGCTGCCGCCATCCTGGTCCTCCGCATAGGACTCCCCCCTCGTTATGGGCGGGCCCGAACGGGCCCCGTTCATCGGCTTATCCGCACCTTATGCAACGGGGGAGACGACACACGCACCGGGACGGGTTCCACGGCCGCACAGAGCCGCCGACCCCGAAGACGCCTGAGCCGATGGATCTGTGGCCCGGAAAGACGGCGAAGGCCGGTGCCCACCCCCGTCGGGGAGCGGGCACCGGCCTTCGGGCGTCTGCGCGCCGGTCGCGGATCAGACCGCGGCCGGGTCCTCCTCGACGAGGAGGTTGCGGGTGCGGTTCGGGTCGACCGGGATGCCGGGGCCCATCGTGGTGGCGACGGAAGCCTTCTTGATGTACCGGCCCTTCGCCGCCGCGGGCTTCAGCCTGGTGATCTCCTCAAGGGCTGCGGCGTAGTTCTCGACGAGCTGCTGCTCGCCGAAGGACGCCTTGCCGATGATGAAGTGCAGGTTGGAGTGCTTGTCGACGCGGAATTCGATCTTGCCGCCCTTGATGTCGCCCACGGCCTTGGCCACGTCGGGGGTGACGGTGCCGGTCTTCGGGTTCGGCATCAGACCACGCGGACCGAGCACGCGGCCGAGGCGGCCGACCTTGCCCATCAGGTCCGGGGTGGCGACGACGGCGTCGAAGTCGAGACGGCCGCCTGCGACCTCCTCGATGAGCTCGTCGGAGCCGACGATGTCGGCCCCCGCGGCCTCCGCCGCCGCAGCACGGTCGCCGGTCGCGAAGACCAGGACCCGGGCAGTCTTACCGGTGCCGTGCGGGAGGTTGACGGTGCCGCGGACCATCTGGTCGGCCTTGCGCGGGTCGACGCCCAGGCGCATGGCGACCTCGACGGTCGCGTCGAAGTTCTTCGTGGAGGTCTCCTTGGCGAGACGGACGGCCTCCAGAGGCGCGTACTGACGCGTCCTGTCGATCTTCGCGTCCGCTTCGCGGAGAGTCTTGCTGCGCTTCACTGCTGCTCCTGACGGTATGGAGTCGTGGTACGGGCCAGCGCTTGGCCCTGCCACGGGGATGGGGAGAGGTGCCGGTGCCGAGGGCTCAGCCCTCGACGGTCACACCCATGGAACGGGCGGTACCGGCGATGATCTTCTCCGCCTGGTCCAGGTCGTTGGCGTTGAGGTCGGGCATCTTGGTCGTGGCGATCTCGCGCACCTGGTCACGGGTGATCTTGGCGACCTTGTTGGTGTGCGGGGTGCCGGAGCCCTTCTCCACGCCGGCGGCCTTGAGGATCATCTTGGAGGCCGGCGGCGTCTTGGTGATGAAGGTGAAGGAACGGTCCTCGTAGACCGTGATCTCCACCGGGATCACCCAGCCACGCTGCGACTCGGTCGCCGCGTTGTACGCCTTGCAGAACTCCATGATGTTGACGCCGTGCTGACCCAGCGCCGGGCCGACCGGCGGAGCCGGGTTGGCTGCACCGGCCTGGATCTGGAGCTTGATCAGCCCCGCGACCTTCTTCTTCTTGGGAGGCATGTTCTCTCCGGGTCCTGGTGAGAGGTGATTCGCCCTCCGCCCGTCACCCGGGCGGAGGCATACCGCACAACGATAGCCCGTACCGTTACGCGGCTTGAAACCGAGCAGGTCAGGAAGGGCGCGAGCGCCTTCCTGACCTGTCCGGAAGCTGGGTGGGGTACTGCCCGGCCGGAGGCCGGGGCAGTCAGTTCTTCTGGATCTGGTCGAAGCTCAGCTCGACCGGGGTCTCGCGGCCGAAGATCTCGACAAGGCCCTTGACCTTCTTCGAGTCGGCGTTGATCTCGTTGATGGTCGCCTGGAGGGTGGCGAACGGGCCGTCGGTGACGGTGACCGAGTCGCCGACCTCGAAGTCGAGGACCTGGACCTCGACCTTGCGGCCCGGAACGCCCGCGGGCTTCCCCTCCTCGTCGGCCGCGGCAGCCTTGGCGGCCTTCTCCTCGGCCTCCGGGGCGAGCATCTTGACGATCTCGTCGAGGGTCAGCGGGTACGGGTCGTAGGCGTTGCCGACGAAGCCGGTGACGCCCGGTGTGTTACGGACGACGCCCCACGACTCGTTGGTCAGATCCATCCGGACCAGCACATAGCCGGGCAGCTTGTTCTGCCGCACGGTGCGGCGGTCGCCGTTCTTGATCTGGACGACCTCCTCCTGCGGCACCTCGGCCTGGAAGATGAAGTCCTCGACGTTGAGCGAGACGGCGCGCTGCTCCAGGTTGGTCTTCACGCGGTTCTCGTAGCCGGCGTAGGTGTGGATCACGTACCACTCGCCGGGCAGATGGCGCAGCTCGTCGCGGAGCTGGGCGACGGGGTCGACCTGCTCCTCCTCGGCCTCTTCGCCCTCAGCGGCCTCTTCGGCCTCGGCCTCCGCCTCGTCGGCAGACTCGGCGGCTTCGGCTGCGGGCTCGCCTTCCTCGCGGACAGCGGCCTCCTCGGCGGGCTCACCGGCAGCGGCCTCGGCGGCTTCCGCCCGGTCGACGCTGCTGTCCGCTGCCTCGACGATGTCGCGCGCCGTGTCGTCACCCTCTGCGGGCTCGACGGCATCGTTCATGTTCGGCTCAGACACGGTGGCTGCTTCTTCCTGGCTTCAAGGGGTCGAACATGCGGAAAGCCCCGCGGAGGGGGCTCTGCGCGGAGGGTCAGCCGAAGACGTGTTTCATGACTTCGGCCAGCCCATAGTCAATCACGAACACCAAAGCGATGATGATGATGACAAAGACGATCACCACGCTCGTGTACGTGGAGAGCTGCTGCCGCGTCGGCCAGACGACCTTCCGAAGCTCCGCGACGATCTGGCGGTAGAAAAGCGCGAGCCTGGCCATCGGCCCCTTCTTCGCCCGCTTTCCGCCCTTTCGGGGCTTCTTGCCTTCGGACGACCCTCCGGGCTCGGGGACCTCGGTGGTGTCCGTGATCTCCGTCACTCGTCCTCACCTGATCCGGGTCGTTGCCCTGCGGCGTCCGGCCCGGCCGCACGGCGGTGCAATTCAGTGCATTCTACGTACGCAAGCACACACCTCGGCGACGTGTGTGTAGCAGGGCCGGAGGGACTCGAACCCCCAACCGCTGGTTTTGGAGACCAGTGCTCTACCAATTGAGCTACGACCCTTTGTGTCTCCCTCAACCTACCGCATCCACGCCGTTGCATGGAGTGCGTGCCAAGAGCACGCTGTGAGTGACGGTTGAAGGCCAACGACGTGAGAGTGTACGTGCTCCGCGGCCGGGCGTCGAACAGGATCCGGCCCGCCCGCCGTCGCGGAGTGTGATCCGGTCGCCGCCAAACCCCGGTGCCCCGCGAGTGCCGGGTCTGGGAACATGCACTGTATGACCGCAGCGACTCCCCCTGCACAGTCCCCGTCCGAGCGACGTCTGTCGGCCCGTATCAGCGCGATCTCCGAGTCCGCGACGCTGGCCGTGGACGCCAAGGCCAAGGCGCTGAAGGCCGCCGGGCGCCCCGTGATCGGGTTCGGCGCCGGCGAGCCCGACTTCCCGACCCCCGACTACATCGTCGAGGCGGCCGTGAACGCGGCGCGCGACCCGAAGAACCACCGCTACTCCCCCGCGGGTGGACTCCCCGAACTCAAGTCCGCCCTCGTCGACAAGACGCTCCGCGACTCCGGCTACCAGATCGACGCTTCCCAGGTGCTCGTCACCAACGGCGGCAAGCAGGCGATCTACGAGGCGTTCGCCGCCCTGCTCGACCCGGGCGACGAGGTCATCGTGCCCGCGCCCTACTGGACCACCTACCCCGAGTCCATCCGGCTCGCGGGTGGCGTCCCGGTCGAGGTCGTGGCGGACGAGACGACGGGGTACCGGGTCTCGGTCGAGCAGTTGGAGGCCGCGCGCACCGAGAAGACCAAGGTGCTGCTCTTCGTCTCGCCCTCCAACCCGACCGGCGCCGTCTACCCGCGCGCGCAGGTCGAGGAGATCGGCCGCTGGGCGCTGGAGCAGGGGCTGTGGGTGCTCACCGACGAGATCTACGAGCACCTGGTCTACGGCGACGCCGAGTTCGCCTCGCTGCCGGCTGTCGTGCCCGAGCTGCGCGACAAGTGCGTGGTCGTCAACGGCGTGGCCAAGACCTACGCCATGACTGGCTGGCGCGTGGGGTGGCTGATCGGCCCTCAGGACGTGATCAAGGGCGCGACGAACCTCCAGTCACACGCCACGTCCAACGTCAGCAACGTCTCGCAGGCCGCCGCGCTGGCCGCCGTCTCCGGCGATCTGGTAGCCGTGGCGGAGATGCGCAAGGCATTCGACCGGCGCCGCGGCACCATCGTGAAGATGCTCAACGACATCGACGGCGTGCTCTGCCCGGAGCCCGAGGGCGCGTTCTACGCCTACCCGTCGGTCAAGGCGCTGCTGGGCAAGGAGATCCGCGGCAAGCGGCCCGCCACCACGGTCGAGCTGGCGGCGCTGATCCTGGAGGAGGTCGAGGTCGCCGTCGTACCGGGTGAAGCCTTCGGCACCCCCGGCTATCTGCGACTGTCCTACGCACTGGGTGACGAGGACCTGGTGGAGGGCATCTCGCGGATCCAGAAGCTGCTCGCCGAGGCACGGGACTGACCTGGCCTCTCCGGAGCGAACGAAGCGGGCTCGAGGGCACTGCCCCCGGGCCCGCTCGCGCTTTCGGGACGTCCCCTGACGGGAACCGGCTTCCAGGAACCGGCTACCTCTTCGGGGCCCGTATGCGGCAGGATCTTGGGATGTTGCACTCTTCCGGAGAGCGGGACCTGCGTACGCTGCCGAAAGCTCATCTGCACCTGCACTTCACCGGGTCGATGCGCCCCTCCACCCTGCTCGAACTGGCCGACAAGTACGGCGTACATCTGCCGGACGCGCTGAGCGGGGGCGAGCCTCCGAAGCTGCGGGCGACCGATGAGCGCGGCTGGTTCCGGTTCCAGCGGCTGTACGACATCGCGCGGTCCTGTCTGCGCGAGCCGGAAGACATTCAGCGACTGGTGCGGGAGGCGGCGCAGGAGGACGTACGGGACGGTTCGCGCTGGCTGGAGATCCAGGTCGACCCCACCTCGTACGCGCCACGGCTCGGCGGGCTCACACCAGCTCTGGAGATCATCCTGGACGCGGTGGAGGCGGCCTCCCGGCAGACCGGTCTCCGCATCCGCGTGCTGGTGGCGGCGAACCGGATGAAGCACCCGCTGGACGCCCGCACACTGGCCCGGCTGGCGGTGCGCTACCGGGACCGCGGCATCGTCGGCTTCGGGCTCTCCAACGACGAACGGCGCGGCTTCGCCCGGGATTTCGACCGCGCCTTCACCATTGCGCGGGAGGGCGGCCTGCTCGCGGCGCCGCACGGGGGCGAGCTGTCGGGACCGAGCAGCGTGCGGGACTGCCTGGACGATCTGCGCGCCACCCGGGTCGGCCACGGGGTGCGCGCCGCCGAGGACCCCTGGCTGCTGGCGCGGCTGGCCGAACGGCAGGTCACCTGCGAGGTCTGCCCCACCTCCAACGTGGCGCTGGGCGTCTACGACAAGGCGGAGGACGTGCCGGTACGGACGCTGTGGGACGCCGGCGTGCCGATGGCACTCGGCGCCGACGACCCGCTGCTGTTCGGCTCCCGGCTGGTGGCGCAGTACGAACTGGTGCGCCGTAAGCACGGATTCTCGGACGCGGAGCTGGCGGAACTGGCCCGGCAGTCGGTGCGGGGCGCCTCGATGCCGCAGGACGTACGGGACGAGATGCTGGCCGACATCGACGCCTGGCTGGCGGCCGATCCGGGCTAACGCGCCCCGGGACGGTCCGTCCCGGCCGGGGCCAGACCGTGCAGCAGGGTGCGGACAAGACTGCGTACGAAGTCGCCCAGTAGCTGCTCGGGGCGCTCTCCTGCGGCGAAGTCGTACAGGAAGGCGCGCTGCGAGCAAGCACCCAGCAGCAGTGCGGCAGCGGCGTCGACGTCGGCATCGGGCCGTACTGCGCCTCGTTTCTGCTCGGCGCGCAGGTAGGCGGCGAGGGTGGTCAGCGGCGTGCGGGGGCCGACACCGAGCTCGCGTACGCCTTCGAAGTGACGCCGCTTGAGGGCCGGTTCGGCGAAGAGGGACGCCGCGATGGGGACGCTCTGCTCGTAGAAGAGGGCGGCGTGCTCGGCGATCTCGGTGAGGTTGGACTCCAGGCCGCGCCGCCCCGCCTCCTGGGCGAGCTCGTTCAGCAGCGGGTTGAGGCGCGGCAGCCGGTCGTGCAGGACCCGGACGAAGATCTCCTCCTTGCCGGAGAAGTGCTTGTAGAGCGCGGCTTCGGAGCAGCCCGCCTCACGGGCGATCTCTTTCGTGGTCGTACGGGCGAGGCCGATGGTGCGCAGCAGATGCTCAGCAGCGTCGATGATGCGCTCACGGGTGGGCCGGACCTGCCGAGTTGACTTGTGAGTGGGCATTCACCCACCGTATCGGTGAGTGAATACTCACCCACCCCTATCCCCCACCCTCTTTCCGCGGTGGGCCTTTCGACGGGAGGCACAGCGGCATGCGTTACACAGTCTTCGGCGCGACCGGCGGCACCGGACAGCAACTCGTACGGCAGGCCCTGGAAGCGGGCCACAAGGTGACGGCCGTGGTGCGCGACCCAGACCGGCTGCCGGTGCGGCATGAACTGCTGGAGATCGCCACCGCCGACGTAACGGACGCCGAGGCGCTGCGTCCCCTGGTCGCCGGTGCCGACGCCGCGCTGTCCGGGCTCGGCGCTCCCTCCAACAAGGCCGCGGGCATCGCCTCGAGGGGGACCCGCGCCATTCTGCGTGCCCTGGAGGCGGAGGGAGTGGAGCGCTACCTGGCGGTCAGCGCGGCTCCGGTCGGCACCCAGCCGCACGACGAGAGCCGCCTCCACCGCGCGGTGGTGCTGCCCTTGGTACGGCGCGCGTTCAGGAACGTCTACGCGGACCTGGCCCTGATGGAGGAGGAGATCCGTAGCAGCGCGCTGCGGTGGACCGTCGTACGCCCGCCGCAGCTCACGGACCGGCCCGGAACCGGCGAATGGCTGCGGCGCGAGGGCACGGCCGTACCGCGACGGCTGCGTATCACTCGCACCGATCTGGCGGCCGCGATGCTGGGCATGGTGGACGACCCGGCCACGGAGCGGAAGGTCTTCGGGATCGCGAACTGAGCTCTGGCGTGCACCAACGTGCACCAGGCTGACCTACAGCGCGCAGCCCACCATCACCGGCTCGTTGACGAGGGTGACACCGAAGGCGGCGTGCACCCCCTCGCGCACCTCCCGGGCGAGCGCGAGCAGGTCGGCGGTGGTGGCGGAGCCCCGGTTGGTGAGCGCCAGGGTGTGCTTGGTGGAGATGCGGGCCGGGCCCTGGCCGTACCCCTTGGTGAAACCCGCCTTGTCGATGAGCCAGGCCGCCGAGGTCTTGGTACGCGCCTCCCCCGCGGGGAAGGCCGGGGGTGCCACCTCGGGCCCGAGCCGGTCCCGGACCCGGTCGACGAAGGCGGCGAACTGCGCGTCGTCCAGGATCGGATTGGTGAAGAAGGACCCGGCCGACCAGGTGTCGTGATCGTCGGGGTCGAGCACCATGCCCTTCCCTGCACGCAGCCGCAGCACGGCCCCGCGTGCGATGGCGGCCGGCACCCGGTCGCCCGCCTCGACGCCGAGGACACGTGCCGTCTCCCCGTACTTGATCGGCGCGGAGAGGCCCTCCGCGTCCTCCAGCGCGAAGCGCACCCGCAGCACGACATGGCGTGCGGGGTCGGCCTTGAAGCGGCTGTGCCGGTAGGAGAAGCCGCACTCGGCGTTCGTGAGGGTGACCGTCTCGCCGGTCTGCCGGTCGTAGGCGACGACCTCGGTGAGCGTGCTGGAGACCTCCTGGCCGTACGCGCCCACGTTCTGGATCGGCGTGGCGCCCGCGGAGCCCGGGATGCCGGCCAGGCACTCGATACCCGCCAGCCCCGCCTCGACGGTACGGGCGACGGCGTCGGACCAGTTCTCCCCCGCCGCCAGCTCCAAGTCGGTGCCGGAGAGCGAGAAACCGCTGGTCGCGATGTGCAGGACCGTTCCCTCGAAGCCCTCGTCGGCGATGACGAGATTGCTGCCGCCCGCGATGATCAGCAGCGGAGTGCCGCTATCGTCGGCCTCGCGGACCGCCGCGATCACCTCATCGTCGGTGGTCGCCGTGACCAGCCGCTGGGCCGGCCCACCGAGACGCAGCGTCGTCAGCGGGGCGAGCGAAACCAGAGGGACACCGGAGTCAACGTAGAGTTCCTGCACGCGCTCCAGAGTACGGGGGAAGCGCACGCCGCTCTGCCGGAGGCCCGGCGGGAGGCTCTCAGCCGCTGCCCTGCCCAGGCCGTGTCCGCCGGGCTGTCTGGGCGGACGCCCGAAGGTGGCCAGCGGGGTCAGGCGAGCTTGACCACCGCGCGGGACATGCCCAGCACCTTGGCGCCCGCGCTGGTGACCGTCAGGTCCACCTGGACCGTACGGGCCTCGTCGTCCAGCTTCTTGGCGACCTTCGCCGTCACCTCGATGGCCGCGCCCTTGTCGTCGTCCGGGACGACAACCGGCTTGGTGAAGCGCACGCCGTACTGCAGCAGCGCACCGGGGTCGCCCGTCCAGTCGGTGATCACCCGGGCGGCCTCGGCCATGGTGAACATGCCGTGTGCGATGACGTCGGGCAGGCCGACGTCCTTGGCGAAACGCTCGTTCCAGTGAATGGGATTGAAGTCCCCGGACGCCCCGGCGTAACGGACCAGCCGGGCACGGTCCACGGGGAAGGTGCGGGAGGGCAGCTGAGTGCCCACTTCCACGTCCGCGTAGGCGACCTGCGCTGTCATTTCCGTCACTCCCCTTCGACCGCTTCGACCGCACGCGCCACCAGCTTGGTGTGCACGGTCACCACCGGCTGCCCCGCCGCATCCTGGACCTCGCCGCGGACGTCGAGGACCTCGTTGCCCGCCAGGGACTTGATGGACTCGATCGTGGAGGTGACCGAGAGCAGGTCCCCGGCACGGACGGGGCGGTGGTAGGCGAACCGCTGGTCCCCATGCACCACCCGCGAGTAGTCCAGGCCAAGCTTCGGGTCCCGCACCACGCCGGCCGCCTCCTGGAAGGTGACGGAGAAGACGAAGGTGGGCGGCGCGATCACGTCCGGGTAGCCGAGCGCCCTGGCCGCCTCGGCGTCCGTGTAGGCGGGATTGTCGTCACCGATGGCCTCCGCGAACTCGCGGATCTTCTCCCTGCCGACCTCGTACGGCCTGCTGGGCGGGTACGTCCGTCCGACGAAGGACTGATCGAGTGCCATCGGCGGCGCCTCCTGCGGCAGTGTGGCGGTTTCACGGCGGGTACGGCTTCGCGGGCGTCGGCTCGGGAGCCAGTCGATGTCCGGCTCCCTGGAGCCGGGCCACGTCCGGTTTCCCGGAGCCGGTCAGGGGAGCCGGACACAGCACGAGGCCGACCCCGACTGGCGGGGACGGCCTCAGAGCATGAGAGGAATCAGCGCGTCTCGCGGTGCACGGTGTGCCGGTTGTCGCGCGGGCAGAACTTCTTCATCTCAAGCCTGTCCGGGTTGTTGCGCCGGTTCTTCTTCGTAATGTAGTTCCGCTCCTTGCACTCCACGCAGGCCAGCGTGATCTTCGGGCGGACGTCTGTGGCAGCCACGTGAGTGCTCCTTGACGAACGGACGGGTTTTAACGCAGAAAGAGTAGCCGATCGGAGGACCGACCCCACAACCGGCTACTGTCGGTGAAGTAGCGGTGACCGGACTTGAACCGGTGACACAGCGATTATGAGCCGCTTGCTCTACCGACTGAGCTACACCGCCACGATGCGGCGACCTCCCGGCGGAAGATCTCTCACATCAGAGCCCCAAAACGGAATCGAACCGTTGACCTTCTCCTTACCATGGAGACGCTCTGCCGACTGAGCTATTGGGGCGAGCGGTGAAGACATTACACGTCCCGCCGCCAAACGTGAAATCGGTATTCGTGCCGTCGGCATGCCTTGATCTTGTCCCGGACCGGGCCGATCACGCACTCCTACGAGTACCTGGCACCGGCCGTCTCAATCGGCTCCGGCACCACACCAGTACGACTATTCTCCTCCTCCCCGCCGCCGGTCACCGGGCGTCCTACGCTCGTCCCAGATGCGACGTGGGAGCCAGATGACCGACAGCGAGCCGCAGGAACCGGGAAAGGCGGGGCGGGATTTCCGCGACGCCGCCGCCCGGCATTCCGCCCGCCCGGCACGCTCTCTCGTGCTGTGCGGCGCACGGCTCGCGGACGGCCGCACCGTGGACGTACGGCTCGTCGGCGAACGCATCGAGGCCGTCGGCACGGCCGGCAGTCTCGGGACCGGTCAGGACAGCGCCACGCGTATCGACCTGTCGGGCTATCTGCTGCTCCCCGCCCCCGCCGAGCCCCACGCGCACTACGACACCGCACTGACAGCCGAACCCCCCGGCCGCCCCGACCTCGGCCGGCACGGCGACAGCCGGCACGGCGACACCGCGGACCCCGCGGCGGAGGACGTACAGCGGCGCACGACCGAAGCGGCGCTCCTGCAGCTCAGTCAGGGCGCCACCGCGCTGCGCACCCATGTGCACATTGGTGACGTCGCCGGGCTGCGCTCCCTGGCAGCGGTGCTCCAGGCGCGCAGGGCGCTGCGCGGTCTGGTGGACCTGAGCGCCGTCGCCGTGCCCCGGCTGCTGACCGGTGCCGCGGGCGCGGAGGGACTGTCGATACTGCGGGACGCGGTGAAGATGGGCGCGGCGGCGGTCGGCGGCTGCCCCGATCTGGACCCTGATCCGGGCGGCTACGTGGAGGCCGTGCTGGAGGTCGCAGCCGAACACGGTTGCCCGGTCGACCTGCACACCGACGGCAGCGACCCGGCGCGCCTCGCCCGGCTCGCCGCTGCGGTGGGCGGGCTGCGCCCCGGCGTCACGATCGGCCCGTGCGGCGGCCTCGCCCGGCTGCCGCACCAAGTCGCGCAGCGCGCGGCGGGCCAACTGGCTGCCGCGGGAGTGACGGTGGTGTGTCTGCCCCAGGGCAACTGCGGCGTCCTGGAGCGCCCCACCCCCACCGTGCCCTCCCGCACGGCACCCGTACGGGTGCTCACGGCGGCCGGGGTCGCGGTCGCCGCGGGCAGCGGAGCCCTGCGGGACGCCGCCAACCAGGTCGGCCGGGGCGACCCGCTGGAGGCCGCCTATTTGCTCGCCTCCCACGGTGAGGCCCGCCCGTACAGCGCCTATGAGGCGATCAGCACGCGCGCACGAGCCGCAATGGGACTGCCCGAAGTACGCGTCGAAGCCGGCTTTCCCGCCGAGCTGCTCGCGGTCCGCGGAAACGAGCTGGCGGGGGCGCTCTCGCTCGCCTACAGCCGGATCGTCGTCCACCGGGGGCGCGTGGTGGCGCGCACCAGTGCCGTACGTGAGTACTGCGACCTGGTCGGAGTACGCGAGTTGGGACTGCCACGCCAGTCGCAGGGGTGACTCGGCGGGCGGGCGGTGCCTGTGCGGTGGTGGTGGCCTCTCGTTCCGGCGGGCCAGGGTGCGCCGGTGACTGTCGCGGTGGGCGTACGGTCGAGGCATGCGCACAGTTATCGCTGGTGGACACGGTCAGATCGCGCTGCGGCTGGAGCGGCTGCTCGCCGGGCGCGGGGACAGGGCGGCGGGTATCGTGCGCCGCCCTGAGCAGGCAAGCGACCTCTTGGCGGCGGGCGCCGAACCCGTCGTGTGCGACCTGGAGACGGCGAGTGTCGAGGAGGTCGCACGGCATCTGGAGGGCGCCGACGCGGCCGTCTTCGCGGCGGGCGCCGGGCCGGGCAGCGGCAGCGCACGCAAGGAGACGGTGGACCACAAGGCAGCCGTCCTGTTCGCGGACGCTGCGGAGGCGGCGGGCGTACGGCGCTATCTGATGGTCTCCGCCATGCACGCCGACGCCTCCCTGCAGGGGACGCCCGAGGGCATGGATCCGGTCTTCGCGGACTACCTGCGCGCCAAAGGCGCCGCCGACGACAACCTGCGGGCCCGGGACGGCCTCGACTGGACGGTGCTGCGCCCCGGCCGGCTGACCGACGACCCGGGCACCGGCCGCGTCCACCTGGCCCCCGAAACCGGCCGCGCCGAGGTGACGAGGGACGACGTGGCAGCGGTCCTGGTGGCCCTGCTGGACGAGCCGCGTACCTCCGGACTGACGCTGGAGCTGGTCGGCGGCCGGATGCCGATCCCCGAGGCGATCGACGAGGTAGCCGGAGTGACCGGCAACTGACCCTCCCGTAGGGGCCGCCAGCCCCCTTCCGGAGGCGCACCGACAGCGCCTCCGGATGAGCCGGACGACAACTGAGCCGACGACGAAAAGCGGCCCCCTCGCACTGCTGCGAGGGGGCCGCTCTCTACTGTGGCGGCGCTAGGATTCGAACCTAGGAAGGCTGAGCCGGCAGATTTACAGTCTGCTCCCTTTGGCCGCTCGGGCACACCGCCTGGGATTGCTGCTCGGCACCCCGCCCGGGGCGTTGCGCCGTGGCAACGGTGTAAACCATACCCGATGGCCGGGGGTGGTTCGCCACCCGATTGATCATTCGCGTACGACCCGCCGTGCGGATCCACCGGACGGCCCCCGGACGGTTCCTGGTCGCCTCCGTAGATACTCCGCCGCGACGCCCCTCGCCGCCGGAGCCGGGCGGCCGTCGCGGGTGGCTAGGCTTTGCGCACGGCCCTCGGGCCGTTTTCTGCCGGATCTATGTACGAGGAGCCAACTCACCATGGCCGACTCCAGTTTCGACATCGTCTCGAAGGTCGAGCGGCAGGAGGTCGACAACGCGCTGAACCAGGCCGCGAAGGAGATCTCCCAGCGCTACGACTTCAAGGGTGTGGACGCTTCCATCGCGTGGTCGGGCGAGCGGATCGAGATGCGGGCGAACTCGGAGGAGCGAGTGAAGGCCGTGCTCGACATCTTCCAGTCCAAGCTGATCAAGCGCGGCATCTCGCTGAAGGCGCTGGACGCCGGGGAGCCGCAGGCGTCCGGCAAGGAGTACCGCATCTCCGCGTCGCTCCAGGAGGGCATCTCCCAGGAGAACGCGAAGAAGGTCGCGAAGGTGATCCGGGAAGAGGGGCCCAAGGGCGTCAAGGCCCAGGTGCAGGGCGACGAGCTGCGGGTGACCTCCAAGAGTCGGGACAGTCTGCAAGAGGTCATCGGCCTGCTGAAGGGCAAGGACTTCGACTTCGCCTTGCAGTACGTGAACTTCCGCTGAGGTTCGCGCACCGCGGGGGAGGTGAGCGAACCGTCACCGCCCCGCTCGGCTCCGCACTGGAGCGCGCCGTCCTGGAGCGCACCGTCCTGGAGCGTGGCCGAGCGGAGGTGAGTTCTTACCACCAGGGGTGGGTGAGCGCTTACCTCTGCTGGTGGGTGAGTGCTCACCCGTGCTGTGGGTGAGTGCTTACCAGCGTCCATGAGTAAGCACTCACCAGCGGTATCCCGGGTAGGCCGCCGGGGCGCTGGTGGAGACGATCTCGCGGCCGAGCGGCATCAGCGAGACCGGGACCATCTTGAAGTGGGCCAGTCCGAAGGGGATGCCGATGATGGTCACGCAGAGCGCCGCACCCAGGGTGATGTGGCCGAGCGTGAGCCAGATTCCAGCGAAGACGAGCCAGACGATGTTTCCGGCGCCGGATGCCGCACCCGCGTCCCGGCGCTGCACCACCGTCCTGCCGAACGGCCACAGGGCGTATGCGGCGATGCGGAAGCACGCCAGGCCCCAGGGGATCGTGATGATGAGCACGCAGCAGATGAGCCCGGCGAGGACGTAGCCGAGGGCCATCCAAATGCCGGAGAAGATAAGCCAGATGAGGTTGAGGAGGGTCTTCACTCTCGCCAGCCTGCCATCTTCTCCAGCCTGGCAACACGCTCGGCCATCGGCGGATGGGTGGAGAAAAGTTTCGTCATTCCGCCCTCGCCCTTGCGGAACGGGTTGGCGATCATCATGTGGCTCGCTGTCTCCAGCCGTGGCTCGGGCGGCAGCGGCAGCTGCGCCGTACCCGCCTCCAGCTTGCGCAGCGCCGAGGCGAGCGCGAGAGGGTCGCCGGTCAGCTGCGCCCCGGAAGCATCCGCCTCGTACTCGCGCGAGCGGGAGACGGCGAGCTGGATGAGGGAGGCGGCGAGCGGGCCCAGCAGCATGATCAGCAGCATGCCGACCAGGCCCGGCCCCTCGTCGTCGTCGGAGCGCCCTATCGGGATCAGCCAGGCGAAGTTGACGAGGAAGAGCACCACGGAGGCGAGGGCGCCCGCGATGGAGGAGATCAGGATGTCCCGGTTGTAGACGTGGCTCAGCTCGTGGCCGAGGACGCCGCGCAGCTCACGCTCGTCCAGGATGCGCAGGATGCCGTCCGTGCAGCACACGGCCGCGTTGCGCGGGTTGCGGCCGGTCGCGAAGGCGTTGGGGGCCTGGGTGGGCGAGATGTAGAGGCGTGGCATGGGCTGCCGTGCGGCCGTGGACAGCTCGCGGACCATGCGGTACAACTGCGGGGCCTCGAACTCGCTGACCGGTCGGGCACGCATGGCGCGCAGCGCGAGCTTGTCGCTGTTCCAGTACGCGTAGGCGTTGGTGCCCAGCGCGATCAGCAGCGCGAGGACCAGGCCCGTGGTGCCGAAGAAACTCCCGATGACGATGATGAGAGCGGACAGCCCTCCCAGGAGCAGAGCTGTCCTCAGCCCGTTGTGCCGGCGGTGCACGGTTCGCCCTCCAGATGGTGCTGCGGAGCCCTGAGCCAGGCAGACCTTCCGCCCTCAGCAGCCCCGTCCAGTGGACCCTCCCTTTTCGTCAACGGAGAGTGGGCGTCCTCAGTTCCCCTGGCACATTCCGGTCATATTCCGGTCAGAACAACGCAGTGCCGACGAATCGGAGGACCAGCTGCGGCGCACCGGATGTGGCCAGGGCGAGCACCCCGGTCAGTGCGACTGTCGCGGTCAGGGGGGCGGAGAGCCGCGGACGGGCCGGGGCGGCAGCCTCCTGGCCGGTGGCGGGGCGGAAGAGCAGCGCCGTCCAGGTGAGGTAGTAGACGAGCGCGATCACGACGTTGAGGGCCATGACGACGGCGAGCCAGCCCAGCCCCGCGTCCACGGCCGCCTGGAAGACGGTGACCTTCGCGAACAGGCCGACGATCCCGGGCGGCAGCCCTGCCAGGCACAGCAGGAAGAACGCCAGTGCAGCAGCGGCCAGCGGATGCGTCCGGACCAGGCCCCGGTAGTCGTCGAGACGGCCGTCCGATCCGGGCTGCTGGAGGGTGGCGACGACGGCGAAGGCGCCGAGGTTCACCACGGCGTACATCAGCGCGTAGGCGAGCGTCGCACCGACTGCCTGGTCGGGCTCCTCCGTGTACCCGGCGGCGGCGATCGGGACGAGCAGATAGCCCGCCTGTCCGACCGACGACCACGCGAGCAGACGGACGGCGCTGTGCGCGCGGTCGGGGCGCTGGCGCAGCGCACCCAGGTTGCCGACACTCATGGTCAGTGCGGCGAGCACCGCGAGCGCGGGCCCCCAGGCGTCCGCGTACGAAGGGAAGGCCCGCACGGTTACCAGGATCAGCCCTGAGAAGCCCGCCGCCTTGCCGATGACCGACAGATACGCGGCGACCGGCACCGGTGCGCCCACGTAGGTGTCCGGAACCCAGAAGTGGAACGGCGCGGCAGCCGTCTTGAAGGCGAAGCCGACAAGGGTGAGCGCCACGCCTGTGGCGGCGAGGGTGCTCAGCCTGCTGTCGACATCGGGCAGAGCCTGGGCGACCGTGCTCAGGTGCATGCTGCCGGTTGCGGCGTAGACGAAGCTGACGCCCAGCAGCATCACTGCTGTGGCGGCGACGGACGACAGGAAGAACTTCAGCGCAGCCTCGGACGAGAGCCGCTCTCCGCGCCGCAGACCGACCAGGGCGAACGCCGGGAGGGAGGCGACCTCCAGGGCGACCACAAGCGTCGCCAGGTCTCGCGAGGCAGGCAGCAGGGCGGCACCGGACGCCGAGGAGAGCAGCAGGAACCAGAACTCCCCAGCGGGCAGCCGTTCCTGGCGTACAGCGGTCATCGACAGCAGCGCCGTCACAAAGGCGCCGCCCAGTACGAGGAGCTGAACGGTGAGGGTGAAGGGGTCGGCGATGTAGCTGCACGCGCGCGTGCCTGAGGTGAGGCAGAAGGTGGCGCGGTCCTCGCCGACGAGCGGTACGAATGCCAGCCCGGCGAGCGCGAGCGCGGCGGCGGACAGCCAGCCGAGCAGCCCCTTGTGTCGCTCGGCCAGGAACAAGTCGGCCACCAGGACGACCAACGCGGCGACAGCGGCGATGGTGGGCGGCGCAATGGCGGCCCAGTCGATGCTCTGGACGAGGTCGGCGCCTTTGGCGAGGTCGACGCTGTGAGCGGACTGGGCGAGGTGGTACGCGCTCTGTGGGGCGGTGAGCACTGTCATCGGGCCACTCCTGGCAGGAGGCTCTGCACGGCCGGGTCCATCAGTCCGAGGAGGGCCCCGGGCCACAGTCCGGCGACGACGGTGAGGACGACCAGGGGCGTCCAGGCAGCGAACTCGTACGGGCGCACGTCCGGCACCGCGGCGAGGCGTTCCGGACGGTCCTCGGCCGGGTCGCCCATGCAGACGCGGCGTACGACGAGCAGCAGGTACGCGGCGGTCAGCAGGGTGCCGAGAGCGCCGAGCGCCAGGAACACCATGAAGGCGGGCCTGCTGAGCCCGGCGGCGGGGTGGTAGGCGCCCAGCAGCGCCAGCAACTCGCCCCAGAACCCGGCCAGTCCGGGCAGCCCCAGGGAGGCGACGGCGCCGAAGGCGAGCAGCCCGCCCAGCCGTGGCGCCCTGCCGTAGAGCGCGCCTCCGGTCGTACCGGCCAGGGTGTCGAGGTCACTGGTGCCCGTGCGGTCCTTCAGTGCGCCGACGAGGAAGAACAACAGGCCGGTGATGAGGCCGTGCGCAAGGTTCGCATAGAGGGCGCCGTTGACGCCTGTGTGGGTGAGCGTGGCGATGCCCAGCAGGACGAAGCCCATATGGCCGACGGAGGAGTATGCGATCAGCCTCTTGAGGTCACCCTTGGCACCCTTCCGCGCGAGGGCGAGACAGACGAGCGATCCGTAGATGATCCCGACGACGGCGAACGCCGCCAGGTACGGAGCGAAAGTGTGCGCACCGTCCGGAACGCCGGGCAGCAGGATGCGTACGAACCCATAGGTGCCCATTTTCAGCAGCACGCCTGCCAGCAGCACGGAGCCCACGGTGGGAGCTGCCGTGTGGGCGTCCGGGAGCCAGCTGTGCAGCGGCCACATGGGTGCCTTGACGGCCAGTCCGACACCGATGGCCAGGGCGGCGATCAGCTGGGTGGTGTGGCTGAGGCCCGCACCGTGGGCGTGGGCGAGCCGCACCATGTCGAACGTGCCGGCGTTCAGGCCGAGCACCAGCAGTCCGAGCAGCATCACCACGGAGCCGAGCAATGTGTACAGGACGAACTTCCACGCCGCCGGTCCCCTGCCCTCACCGCCCCACCGGGCGATGAGGAAGTACATCGGGATGAGCACCATCTCGAACGCCAGGAAGAACAGCATCAGGTCGAGCACCGCGAACGTGGCGAGCGTGCCGCACTCCAGCAGGAGCAGCAGTGCGACGAACGCCTTGGGGCTCGGTCCCTGCGGCATTCTGGCGTAGCTGTAGAGCGCGCACAGGAACGTCAGCAGTGCGGTGAGGACGAGCAGCGGCAAGGAGACACCGTCGGTCCCGAAGTGCAGCCGCACACCCAGCGCGGGGATCCAGCTGACGCTTGACTCGGCCTGCATGGTGCCGGGGCGGTCGTGGTCGAATCCGAGAGCCAGCACGACGGTCAGGGCGAGTACGCCGCCGGTGACGGTCACGCCGTGCCGCAGCACCGCCTGGTCCGGGCCGCGGCCGCGCAGCCCGGGCGGTGCGGGCAGCAGTGCGGCAAGCGCACCGAGCAGCGGCAGGACGACGACGGCTACGAGGAGCGCCTGCATGACGGTGTCGTCGAGCGGGATCACGTCACGCCCCTCCGTTTCCGGTCATGGCCACCACGGCGATGACCGCGAGCACCAGTGAGCCCGTCAGCAGCGCGCCGAGGTAGGTCTGCACGTTGCCCGTCTGGGCGCGCCGGACAGCTGCGCCCAGCAGTCGCGAACCGCGCCCCGCGCCTGCCACATAGGCGTCGACGACCTCGCGGTCCAAGAAGCGCACCAGCCGGGCCGCGCCCTGGACGGGACGTACGACAGTGGCGCTGTAGAGCGCGCCCAGGTGGAAACCGGCTGCTGCGTGCCTGTGCAGCGGTCCGAGAAGCAGCACCCCGGGGTCGGCGTCGTGTTCCGGGTGGAGCGCGGCGAGCGCACTGCTGTGGCGCCAGGTCGCGTAGGTGAGAAGGCCGCCCACCAGGGTCACGCCGGTGGCGAGCACCGAGGTGGTCAGCGTGGGGCTGAGGGACGCACCGTCGAACCAATCGGGCAGTGCGAGAAAAGAGAGTCCGAGCACCAGGGAGGGCAGCGCGAGTACCCACAGGACGACGGTCATGACAGCGGGCGCGGGCTGGTGAGCGCGTGTGTCGCGGTCGGCCGGTTCGTGCGCGGGTCGGTGCACCGGACCGGGGTGGGCGAGCTCTGTCTCGGGGGCCTGTTGCGGCACCTGCTCGGGTACGTGTTCGGCGGCCTTCTCGCTCCTGACGGCGAGCGGTGCCACTGCGGAGGCACCGCGGAAAGCCAACAGCCACAGCCGGGCCGCGTAGGCGGCGGTCAGCAGCGCGGTGACCAGGCCCGCGGCGAGGACGATCCATCCGGCGCTCGCGGGGGCGGCGTGCGCCCCCTCGAACGGGGCGTGCGCGTCGCCGAAGGCAGCATGTTCGGCCGCTGCCAGCACGGCTTCCTTGGAAAAGAACCCGGAGAACGGCGGGACGGCGGCCAGCGCCAGCAGGGCGATGGTCATCGTCCAGTAGGCGTCGGGCGCACGCTTGGCGATGTTGCTCGTACGGGCCATCACCGTCAACGAGTTGGTGCCGGCGGTGTGGATGACAACTCCGGCAGCGAGGAAGAGCAGCGCCTTGAACGCGCCATGGCTGAGCAGGTGGAAGACAGCAGCACCCCGGTCGGCAACAGCCAGCGCTGCCGCCATGTAGGCGAGCTGACTGATGGTCGAGTAGGCGAGTACGCGCTTGATGTCGTCCTGGGCGAGCGCGGCGAGTGCCGAACCGGTCATGGTGAGCGCCGCCAGCACCGCAAGTACGACGAGTGCGGCCGTGGAGGCGGTGAAAACGGGCAGCAGCCGGGCCACGAAGTAGATGCCCGCCGCGACCATCGTTGCCGCGTGGATCAGGGCGGAGACCGGCGTAGGGCCCGCCATCGCGTCCGGCAGCCACGAGTGCAGCGGCAATTGCGCCGACTTGCCCGCGACTCCGGCGAGCAGCAGCAGCGCGATCAGCGTGGGGTGCGTCAGCTCGAAGCCGGAGAGGCTGGAGGTGAGCCGGGTGACGACGGTGCTGATGCGGAAGCTGCCCGTCTCGGAGGCCAGCGCCAGAATGCCGATGAGGAACGGCACATCACCCAGCTTGGTGACGAGGAACGCCTTGAGGGAGGCGGCACGCGCGGCCGGGGTCTCCCAGTAGTGACCGACCAGGAAGTACGAGCAGATGCCCATGATTTCCCAGCCGACGAGCAGCACGATCAGGTCGTCGCTGTAGACGACGAGAAACATCGCGGCCGTGAAGAGCGAGACCAGTGCGGCGTACGAGGAGTAGCGCGGGTCGTCCCGCAGATAGCCGGTGGAGTAGAGCTGTACGCAGGTGGCGACGACGCCGACGAGGACGGCGACGAGCACCGCGAACCCGTCGAGGTTGAGCGCGAGCTGGATCGGCAGCGCCTCGTTGCCGGTGGGCGCCAGCTCGGTGGCGGCGCGCACCGGTGTGCCGCCGCCCTGGCGGACCGCGACGGCGATAGCGAGGGCCGCGGCGGCAAGCGTGGGCAGCACCGCGAGCGGACGTACGAAGCCCGGGGCGCGGCGGCCGAGGAGCAGCCCGGCGAGGGCGCCGAGCGCCGGCAGGACGGGGACGAGCGCTGCGAGGGTCGTGGTGCTCACGCGTGCCGCCTCCCTGCGGCCGGACCCTGAACCTGCTGGTCAGAGCCGCTCTCGGCGTCGTTGTCAGTGGCGGGTGCCACACTCTTCTCATCGCGTGAACCGCCGCTGGAGTCGCCCCCTGGTGGGCCGCCGCTCTCGCGGAGGTCCCTGAGTCTGTCGATGTCGGAGCTGCCGCGGTTGCGGTAGACGAGCAGGACGATCGCCAGACCGATGCCGATCTCGGCCGCGGCGATCGCGATGGTGAAGAGGGTGAGCGCCTGGCCCGCGTGCAGGGTGTCGCGGAGCCAGACGTCGAAGGCGACGAGGTTGAGGTTGACGGCGTTGAGCATCAGCTCGACGGCCATCAGGACGAGGATGGCGTTCCTGCGCGCGAGGACGCCGTAGAGGCCGACGCAGAAAAGGAGGACGGCGAGGACGGCGGGATAGGCGAGATGCATCAGCGCTCACCGGCTTTGTTCTGTCCGGGGAGAGCGTCACCGGCGCTGTCCTGCCCGGTGCGGGCATCACCGGCGTCGTTCCGCCTGGAGAGGACGATGGCGCCGATGAGCGCGGCGAGGAGGAGGACGGACAGCGCCTCGAAGGGCAGCACCCAGTGCCGGAAGAGGGCCGTGCCGGTCACCTCGGAGGAGCCCACGCCAGGACCGGTGCGCTGCTGAAGATTGATCCAGGTGGAACGGAAGGCGTCGACGACGACGGTGACGAGGGTCGCCGCCGCCGCGAGGGAGACGGCGAGCGCAATCCAGCGGTTGCCGGAATCGGCGTCGGGTGAGCGCCCGATGGGGGCCTTGGTGAGCATGAGGCCGAAGAGGATGAGGACGACGACGGAGCCCACGTAGATCAACACCTGCACCCAGGCGATGAACTCCGCGGTCAGCAGGAGGTATTCGACGGCCACCCCGCCGAGCGCGACCACCAGCCACAGCGCGGCGTGCACGAGCTGCCTGGTGGCCACGGTCACCAGGGCGGCGCCGAGGGTGACGATCCCGACGAGGACGAAGACGATCTCGACCCCGGAGGGCGAGAGGAAGCCGGGGTGACCGGCGGCGAGGGACTGCGTGGGAAGGGTGCTCACTCGGCACCGCCCTGCGCGTCCTGGCCGGGGCGCTGCGTCGGCTTCCGGTCGGGGGCCTCGGCGGTCTCCTGCGCCGGCTGCTCCCGGTGGGCGGCGAGCATGTCGGTCGCGGCGGCCTGGGCTGCCTTGTCGGCGGCCTTGCGGGCTGCGGCCAGCTCCTTGGCCTCCTCGGCGGCCTCGTCCAACGGTGGCGGTTCCGGCACGGTCCACATCCACTCGCGGAGCTTGTCCCGCTCGTGGGTCAGCTCACGGATATCGGTCTCCGCGTACTCGAACTCGGGCGACCAGAAGAGCGCGTCGAAAGGACACACCTCGATGCAGATACCGCAGTACATGCACAGGGCGAAGTCGATCGCGAACCGGTCCAGGACGTTGCGGCTGCGCTCACGTCCGCCGGGCGCGGCGGGAGGCACCGTCTCCTTGTGGGAGTCGATGTAGATGCACCAGTCCGGGCACTCGCGGGCGCAGAGCATGCAGACCGTGCAGTTCTCCTCGAACAGGCCGATGACGCCCCGGCTGCGGGGCGGCAGTTCGGGCTGCACGTCCGGGTAGTGCTCGGTGACGGAGCGCCGGGTCATCGTGCGGAGGGTGACAGCCAGGCCCTTGGCCAGCCCGGAGCCGAACACTCCGCGCTTCGAGCCGGGCCGCTCGGCGGGCGTGCCCGCGGAGTGGGCGCCCTCGGAGTGGGCGTGGGACACGGCTACATCACCACCTTGACGACACCGGTGAGTGCGATCTGGAAGAGGGAGAGCGGGACGAGCGCCGTCCAGGCCAGCCGCTGGATCTGGTCCTCGCGCATCCGGGGGTAGCTGACTCGCAGCCAGATCACGCCGAAGGCGAGGATGCCGGTCTTGAGCAGCATCCACAGCCAGCCCAGACCGTCGGCGAAGGGACCGTGCCAGCCACCGAGGAAGAGCACGGCGGTGAGCGCGGAGAGTACGACGATGCCCGCGTACTCGGCGAGCAGGAAGAGCGCGAAGCGCAGTCCGGTGTATTCGGTGTACGCGCCGAAGATGATCTCGGAGTCGGCGATCGGCGCGTCGAAGGGCGGACGCTGCAACTCGGCCAGACCCGCGGTGAAGAAGACGACGGCCCCGACCAGCTGCCACGGCAGCCACCACCACTCCCACACCCCCAGGATCCCGGGCAGGGAGAGGGTGCCGGCGGCCATGGCGACGGAAGCGGCGGCGAGCAGCATCGGCAGCTCGTACGCCATCAGCTGTGCTGCGGTACGCAGGCCGCCGAGAAGGGAGAACTTGTTGGCCGACGCCCAGCCGCCCATCAGCGAGCCGAGAATGCCGATGCCCATCACGGCCAGCACGAAGAAGATCCCGGTGTCCAGCGCCTGCGCGACTCCCCCGCCGGGGGCGACCGGGATCGCGACCAGGACGAGGAGGTACGGGATCAGCGCGAGGGCGGGCGCCAGCTGGAAGACGCGCCGGTCGGCGCCGTCGGGGACGATGTCCTCCTTCTGCGCGAACTTCACCCCGTCGGCCACCAGTTGGGCCCATCCGTGGAAGCCGCCCGCGTACATCGGGCCGACGCGTCCTTGCATATGGGCCATGACCTTGTGCTCGGTCTGCCCCACCAGGAGCGGCAGCACGAGGAAGGCGAGCAGCACGGCGAGAATGCGGACGGTGACATCGAGGGCGTCCATCAGGCTCCGTCCCCCTGCTCGCCGTTCGGTCTCTGACTCTGGCTCCGGTTGCTGTCCCCAGTTCGGTTGTCGCCACCGGTTCGGTCGGCGTCACCGGGTTGGTTGTCGCCGTCGGGTGGGTTGTTGCTGTCGGCTTGGTTGTCGCTGTCGGCTTGGTTGTCGCTGTCGGCTCGGTTGTTGCTGTCGGCTCGGCTGCCGTCGCTCGATTGGTTGCCGTCGCCGGTGGCGTCCTGGTCCACGTCCAGGTCGCCTCGTCCTGCGTTCCGGGGGCCTCGATCGGCGTTCCTGGGGCCTTGGTTGCCGTCACCGGTGGCGTCCTGACCGGTCTTCGGGGCGTTCTCCAGAGTGCTTTCCGGGGCCTGGCTGTCGGGGCCGGTCCCGTCGTCGCCGGTCGGCGGGGCGTGGTGCCAGGGGGCGTCGGTGGAGCGCGGCGTCCTGGGTCGGGCACCGGTTTCCGGGCGCTCGTCCGCGGTGCGGCCCTTCTCAGCCGCCGAGCGCTCCTCCGTCGGTGCGGGCTTCTCCGCCGGGGCAGGCTTCTCTGCCGGTGCGGGCTTCTCCGCGGGGACAGGCTTCTCTGCCGGTGCGGGCTTCTCCGCGGGGGCGGACTCCTCTACCGGGGCAGGCTTCTCCGCCGGTGCAGGCTTCTCCGCCGGTGCAGGCTCCTCCGTCGACGCGGGCTTCTCCGCCTCCGTCGCGCGCTGTGACGCCGAGCCGCTGCCGGCGCTGCGAGCTCGTCGTGGCCTGCGCGGGGTGGCCGCTGCTGCGTCCGCATCCTGCTGAGACGCCGAACCGGCGCTCGCGCTGCGGGTGCGACGCGGGGTGTCGCCGGTGGCGCGGCGGGAGCGTTCGCGGGTGGGGGCCGGGGGGAGCTGTCCCTTGAGGGGGCCCCACTCGTTCGGGTCGGGAACGCCGGGAGGGAGCATCTGGCGGCGCTTGGGACCGCCGTGCCCCGACTCACCGGGCTCCTTCGCACCCGGCCACGCCTTGACGACACGGGCTGCGAGGACGAAGTCCTTGCGCAGGGGGTGCCCCTCGAAGGAGTCGGGCAGCAGCAGGGGTACGAGATGGGGGTGACCCGGGAAGTCGACGCCGAACATCTCGTGGGTCTCGCGCTCGTGCCAGGCCGCACCGGCGTAGACGCCGGTGGCGGTGGGCAGCGCTGCGGCCTCGTGCGGAACCGTCGTACGCAGGACGAAGCGGCGCACGCCGCTGCCCGGGGTGGGCAGCGCCACCAGATGGGCGCAGATCCGGAAGCCGGTGCCCGGCTCGTCGACGGCGCTGAGCCAGTCGAAGTAGGTGCAGCCCAGCTCGTCGCGGGCTGCGGTCAGCGCGGGGATCCAGGCGTCGGCGGGTACGTCGACGGTGAGCAGTCCGTAGGCGTCCTCGGCCGTCGCACCCTCACCGAACAGTTCGTCGGCAGGGCGCGGCAGCCAACCTGGGCACTGGGGCGGCTCGGTCACCGTCCGTCCTCCTTGGCGTCACCGTCCGGGCCCGCGTCCGGTGCCGACGGCGATGCCGTCGGTGGGGCGACCAGGCCGCTGGTGAGGGCCCCGGCGGAGGGGGCTCCGGCGGAGGGAGCGCCGTCCGCACCGCTCCGCGTATAGCGGTCCGCGGTGGACTCGGCGGCGATCTTCTCCTGGAGCTTCAGTACGCCTTGCAGCAGTGCCTCGGGCCGGGGCGGGCAGCCGGGCACATATACATCGACGGGGATGATCTGGTCGACGCCCTTGGTGACCGCGTACGAATCCCAGTAGGGGCCGCCGCAGTTGGAGCAGGCGCCGAAGGAGATGACGTACTTGGGCTCCGGCATCTGCTCGTACAGCCGTTTGACGGCAGGGGCCATCTTGTCGGTGACCGTGCCGGAGACCACCATCAGATCGGCCTGCCGGGGGCCGGGCGCGAAGGGGATGACGCCGAGCCGGATGAAGTCGTGCCGTGCCATGGAAGCGGCGATGAACTCGATGGCGCAGCAGGCCAGGCCGAAGTTGAAGACCCAGAGGCTGTAGCGGCGGCCCCAATTGAGGACCACCTTCATCGGTTCGGGAGCCAGCCGCGAGAGCAGGCCGAGCTGGGGGCGTCCCTCGGCTCGCGGTGTTGCTGCGGGAGTCGGGGTGTTCGTTACGTCCATTCCAGGACGCCCTTCTTGTACGCGTACAGCAGGCCGACGGCCAGGAAGCCGAGAAAAACGAACATCTCCGCGAGCGTGGTCCCGCCGTAACCGGGCGCGGCGAACACCGTCGCCCAGGGGAAGAGGAAGACCGCGTCGACGGCGAAGATGACGTACAGGAACGCGTAGACGTAGTAGCGGATCTGCGTGTGTGCCCAGCCCTCGCCGACGGGGTCGACCCCGCACTCGTACGTCAGCATCTTCTCGGGCGTGGGAACCACCGGCCGCAGCAGCCGACCTGCGGCGAAGGCCACGCAGACGAAGAGCACACCGACGACGGCTACCAGCCCGACGACTGTATAGCCGTGGAAGTAGTCCGGCACGCCTGCCCCAGTCCTGTGTCGGTGTTATACGTTCGACGATCTGTACGCACGGAGTGTAGGCCCTGCCGGACTCGCTGAGGACAGCCGCGTCACACTCAGGGCTTCACTGCTGGGCCCTCGCCAAGATCACCGTCCAGCCGCCGAACGGCCATGCCCGGCGACGCGAGGACGTCGCGGGCTACACGGGGACGTCGGGCTGCGCGGGGACGTCGCGGGCCACCGCATCGATCGCGGCCCGACCTCGTGCGGGCAGGAAGAGAGAAGAGAGAGGCGCGGCCCAGCAAGGCCACCGGTCTCGGGGTGGGGATATCCCCCGTATCAAGACTCCAGCTCACGCGATTTCCCGCGGCGTCTCGGCGGGCGAAGCTTGATTCATGACTGGCAATGCTTGCTCCCTTCCTCCCCCGCCTGCCGTTCCGGCGCGGCGTCGCCCATGGTGGCTCGTCCTCGTGCAGGCTCCGCTGTCCCGGAAGACGATGCGCGAACTGACGTACGTCGTGACGGGTCTGCCGCTGGCGGGCATCGCCTTCTGCTATGCCTTCGGCGCGCTCATGCTCGGTACCGCGCTGCTGATCACCTTTGTGGGACTGCCGGTGCTCGCCGCCGGGCTGGCCGGGTGCCGGGCGCTGGGACATCTGGAGCGGGGGCGGGCGCGGGCGCTGCTGGGGCTGGAGGTGGGAGAGCCGGAGCCGGTGCGGACACTGCGGCGGTCGAGCGGGCTGATGTCGTGGATAGGGGCGCTGCTGCGCAGCGGAGTCTCCTGGCGGCACCTGCTCTACGCGCTGCTGCACCTGCCGTGGGCGTTCCTCGGCGGAGGTACAGGAGTGCTGGCCTGGTGTACCGGCTGGGCGATGTTCACCCTCCCGCTGTGGGAGTGGATCTCCCCCGGCGAGTACATACACCTGCCGCCGCTCCGGGCGAGCAGCGACGGTCTCACCTCCGTCTCTTCCTCCGAGGAAGGTTCTGTGGTGCTGCACGGAGGGGTCGCGCTGGCGTTGTTCTCGGTGCTCGGCCTGGTGATCGTCCTGCTGACGCCGTGGCTGATACGCGGATTGGTGCAGGTGGACAAACTGCTGGTCAGCGGGTTGCTGGGGCCGTCGCGGCTGGCCGCGCGGGTATCTCAGCTCGAGTCGGACCGGGGGGTCGTGGTGGATACGGCAGCAGCGGACCTGCGCCGGATCGAGCGGAATCTGCACGACGGCGCACAGGCGCGCCTGGTCTCGCTGGCCATGGAGCTGGGGCTGGCGAAGGAGAAGCTGCAGGACGATCCGGACCCGGATCCACAGGCCGTGGCAGCTGTGATCGACGAAGCGCACGGCGAGGTGAAGCTCGCCCTCCAGGAGCTACGGGACCTGGCCCGGGGCATCCACCCGGCGATACTGACCGACCGGGGTCTCGGCCCGGCGCTCTCCGCCCTCGCAGCCCGCTGCACCGTGCCGGTCTCTGTCACGGTCGAGCTGGCGCAGCGACCGGTCGCCGCTATCGAGGGCATCGCCTATTTCACCGTCTCGGAGCTGCTGCAAAACATCAGCAAGCACAGCGCAGCGCGTCACGGGTCGGTGGAGATATGGCGCAGCGAACAGCGGCTGCTCATACAGGTGACGGACGACGGCAAGGGGGGTGTCCAGGTCGAGGACGGCTCCGGGCTGGCCGGGCTGGCCGACCGGCTGCGGGCGGTGGACGGACTGCTGGCCGTGCGCTCCCCGGTCGGCGGACCGACGATGGTGACAGCGGAGCTGCCCTGGCGGTGACTGTTCTGGAATGCTCGAAGCCGAGGAGGCCGAAAGCCAGGGCGAAGGGCAGCACAGGTGGGGGAGCAAGTGGGGGAGAACGTGAAGCACGGGGAGCGCGGGGACCACGGGGTGCGGGTGGTGATCGCTGAGGACTCCGTTCTGCTGCGGGAGGGACTGACCCGGCTGCTGACGGACCGGGGGCACGAGGTGGTCGCCGGGGTGGGGGACGGCGACGCGCTGGTGAAGACCGTGAACGAGCTGGCCTCCCGGGGGGAGGCACCCGATGTGGTGGTGGCGGATGTCCGGATGCCGCCGACGCACACGGACGAGGGGGTACGGGCCGCAGTGCGGCTGCGCGCGGAGCATCCGGCGGTGGGGGTGCTAGTGCTGTCGCAGTACGTGGAGGAGCAGTACGCGACGGAGCTGCTGGCCGGATCGAGCCGGGGGGTGGGCTATCTGCTCAAGGACCGGGTGGCCGAGGTGCGGGAGTTCGTGGAGGCGGTCACGCGGGTGGCGGACGGCGGCACCGCCCTGGACCCGGAGGTGGTTGCCCAGCTGCTGGGGCGCAGCCGGAAGCAGGATGTGCTGGCGGGGCTCACTCCGCGGGAGCGGGAGGTCCTGGCGCTGATGGCGGAGGGCCGGACGAACTCCGCGATCGCCGGCCGGTTGGTGATCAGCCCAGGAGCTGTCGAGAAGCACGTCAGCAGCATCTTCGTAAAGCTGGGGCTGTCCCAGAGTGATGCGGATCACCGCAGGGTGCTGGCCGTGCTGGCGTATCTGAACTCGTGAAAGCTCTGCCGGGCTCTTCCCGAGCTGCCATAGAGCCGCCACTGAGCTTCCGTGGAGCCGCCGCGGAGCTCTCGGGGGCTGCATGGAGCTGCTGGCGGCCCTCCTCAGGCTCTCCGCGGCTCGGGCAAGCCACGGCCGGGGGGCGGCGGGAGGGCGGGGGACCGCCGGGGCATACCGGGGAATAGAGGCGAACAGTGAGGGCGCTTTACGGGGGGTAACTGCGGCAGGGCTGGTTTGAGGAGCCCTCCAGGGGAGGGGCGGACCGTGGGTCCCAGGGCGCGCACAGACGCCTCAGGTATCTCCGGTGCCTTAGATGTCTCAGGAATCTGTCCACGATGGGAACAGACGCGGGAAGGCAACCCTTAGCGACGTACGATGGCAGGCGAGCCGCCGCCTTGAGGGAGGTCCGATCCAACGTGACCAGTCAGGTCAGTAGCCCAGCCGGGCATCAGTCCGGCCCCGAGGGGGGCCAGGACAGCGGACAGGACAAGGAGGTCCGGCGCCTGGACCGGGTCATCATCCGGTTCGCGGGAGACTCCGGCGACGGTATGCAGCTCACCGGAGACCGCTTCACATCCGAGACGGCCTCGTTCGGCAACGACCTGTCGACGCTGCCGAACTTCCCGGCGGAGATCCGTGCCCCCGCAGGCACCCTGCCGGGCGTCTCCAGCTTCCAGTTGCACTTCGCCGACCACGACATCCTCACCCCGGGTGACGCACCGAACGTGCTGGTCGCGATGAACCCGGCGGCGCTGAAGGCGAACATCGCGGACGTGCCGCGGGGCGCCGAGATCATCGTGAACACGGACGAGTTCACCAAGCGGGCGATGGCGAAGGTCGGCTACGACGCCAGCCCACTGGAGGACGGCTCGCTGGACGGCTACAGCGTGCATCCGGTCCCGCTGACGACACTGACCGTCGAGGCACTCAAGAGCTACGACCTGGGCCGCAAGGAGGCCGGGCGGTCGAAGAACATGTTCGCGCTGGGCCTGCTGTCGTGGATGTACAACAGGCCGACCGAGCAGACCGAGGCGTTCCTGCGGTCGAAGTTCGCGAAGAAGCCGACGGTGGCCGAGGCGAACATCACGGCGTTCCGCGCCGGGTGGAACTTCGGCGAGACGACGGAGGACTTCGCGGTCTCCTACGAGGTCGCGCCCGCCTCCAGCGCCTTCCCGCCGGGGACGTACCGGAACATTTCCGGCAACCTGGCGCTGTCTTACGGATTGATCGCCGCGTCTCAGCAAGCGGACCTGCCGCTCTTCCTCGGCTCGTACCCGATCACCCCGGCCTCCGATGTGCTGCACGAGCTGAGCAAGCACAAGAACTTCGGGGTGCGCTCCTTCCAGGCCGAGGACGAGATCGCGGGCATCGGTGCCGCGCTCGGTGCAGCCTTCGGCGGCTCGCTGGCGGTCACCACCACCTCGGGGCCCGGCGTGGCACTCAAGTCGGAGACCATCGGCCTGGCGGTCTCGCTGGAACTGCCGCTGCTGATCATCGACATCCAGCGCGGCGGCCCCTCCACGGGGTTGCCGACCAAGACGGAGCAGGCCGACCTGCTCCAGGCGATGTACGGGCGCAACGGCGAGGCGCCGGTGCCGATCGTGGCGCCGGCCACCCCGGCCGACTGCTTCACGGCGGCGCTGGACGCGGCCCGGATCGCGCTCACATACCGGACGCCGGTGTTCCTCCTTTCGGACGGTTACCTGGCCAACGGGTCCGAGCCGTGGCGGATCCCCGAGGTGGACGAGCTGCCCGATCTGCGGACGCAGTTCGCCTCCGGGCCCAACCACGAGCTGGACGACGGCACCGAGGTCTTCTGGCCGTACAAGCGCGACCCGCACACCCTGGCCCGCCCGTGGGCGGTGCCGGGCACGCCGGGGCTCGAACACCGCATCGGCGGCATCGAGAAGCAGGACGGCACCGGCAACATCTCCTACGACCCGGCCAACCACGACTTCATGGTCCGTACCCGCCAGGCCAAGGTGGACGGCGTCGAGGTGCCGGACGTGGAGGTCAGCGATCCCGACGGGAACGCCCGGCTGCTGGTGCTGGGCTGGGGTTCGACGTACGGGCCCATCACCGCCGCCGTGCGGCGGATCCGCAAGGCCGGGGACGAGATCGCGCAGGCGCATCTGCGGCACCTCAACCCGTTCCCACAGAATCTCGGTGAGGTGCTGCGGCGCTACGAGAAGGTCGTCGTCCCGGAGATGAACCTCGGCCAGCTCTCCACTCTGATCCGCGCCCGATACCTGGTCGACGCACAGTCGTATACGCAGGTCCGCGGCCTGCCCTTCAAGGCCGAGCAGCTCGCGACCGCACTCAAGGAGGCCATCACACATGGCTGAGACGTCCTCCGGTCTCGCTCCGGAGACCGCCCGGGCCCAGCAGAACGGTTCCCCCGCGTCCCCCACATCGGCTCCCACGTCCGAGGCGCTGTCGCTGGTGCCCAAGGCGGACGGCAAGCAGTCGATGAAGGACTTCAAGTCCGACCAGGAGGTGCGCTGGTGCCCCGGCTGCGGCGACTACGCCGTACTGGCGGCCGTCCAGGGGTTCATGCCGGAGCTGGGGCTGGCGAAGGAGAACATCGTCTTCGTCTCCGGTATCGGCTGCTCCTCCCGCTTCCCGTACTACATGAACACCTACGGGATGCACTCCATCCACGGTCGCGCACCGGCGATCGCCACCGGGCTGGCGGCCTCGCGGCGCGACCTGAGCGTGTGGGTGGTGACCGGTGACGGGGACGCACTCTCCATCGGCGGCAACCATCTGATCCACGCGCTGCGGCGCAATGTGAACCTGAAGATCCTGCTGTTCAACAACCGGATCTACGGGCTGACCAAGGGCCAGTACAGCCCGACGTCGGAGGCCGGGAAGATCACCAAGTCGACGCCGATGGGTTCGCTGGACGCGCCGTTCAACCCGGTGTCGCTGGCGCTGGGTGCCGAGGCGTCGTTCGTGGCCCGTACGGTCGACTCGGACCGCAAGCACCTCACCAGCGTGCTGCGGGCCGCCGCCGACCACCCGGGCTCGGCGCTGGTGGAGATCTACCAGAACTGCAACATCTTCAACGACGGCGCCTTCGAGGCCCTCAAAGACAAGGAACAGGCACAGGAGGCCGTGATCCGGCTGGAGCAGGGCGAGCCGATCCGCTTCGGCGCCCCTGCCGAGGACGGTCTCGGCTCCCAGGGCGTGGTCCGCGACCGGGCCACCGGCGATCTGCGGATCGTGGACGTCCGTGAGGAGGGCACCGCCGAGGTGCTGGTGCACGACGCCCAGGCCGCCTCGCCGACCACCGCGTTCGCCCTCTCCCGGCTGGCCGACCCGGACACGCTGCATCACACCCCCATCGGGGTGCTGCGTGACGTGCGGCGTCCGGTCTACGACACGGAGATGGCCGACCAGCTGGAGCGCGCCGTCGAGCAGAACGGCAAGGGCGACCTTTCCGCGCTGCTGCACGGCAACGACACCTGGACAGTCGTCGGCTGACGCCTCGCCCATGACACGGGCCCGGCACCCTCGGGGTGCCGGGCCCGTGTGCGTCGTCTCGTGCGTCGTCTTGTGCGTCGTCTTGTGCGTCGTCTTGTCTGTCGTCTCGTCGTCGGCCCTCTCCGAAGGCGGTCGCCGGGCGACAGGACCATAAATGAGAACGGGAATGACAAGACGGGATGCCTCCGTTACCTTTCGGGGAGCCGGTGCACATCACATCCGGGACAGTCGGAGCAGCTGAGGCAGCCGGAACAGCCGAGGCAGCCGGGGCAGTCGGGACATAAGGCAGGGAGGGTCATGCAGACACCGAGTACTCAGCGCACGGGGCTGCTGTTCGGCTTCGCGGCGTACGGGATGTGGGGCCTGCTGCCCCTGTACTGGCACGCGGTCGCCGACACCGGTGCCGGAGAGGTGCTCGCCCACCGCATGCTCTGGTCGCTGCCGACAGCGCTGGTGATCGTCGCGCTGCTGCGCCGCTGGTCGTGGGTGAGCGCGTTGGTGCGCCAGCCGAAGAAGCTGGGTCTGGTGGTGCTGGCCTCGGCCGTCATCTCTTTCAACTGGGGGCTGTTCATCTGGGCTGTCGCCGCCGACCGGGTGCTCGAATCCTCCCTCGGCTACTTCATCAATCCGCTGGTCTCCATAGCCTTCGGCGTTCTGCTGCTACGGGAGCGGCTGCGCGTCGCCCAGTGGGCCGCCGTCGCCATCGGTGCCACCGCTGTCGTCGTGATGACCGTCGCCTACGGCAAGCTGCCCTGGCTCTCCCTCTGCCTGGCGTTCAGCTTTGCGACGTACGGGCTGATCAAGAAGCACGTGAAGCTGGACGGTGTGGAGGGCTTCAGCGCGGAGACCGCGGTGCAGTTCCTGCCCGCGCTCGGCTTCCTTATCTACCTCGGGTCGCGTGGCGAGTCGTCGTTCGCGTCCGGCGGGCTCGGCAATGCGCTGCTGCTGGCCTGCGCCGGGGTGGCCACCGCGCTGCCGCTGATCTTCTTCGGCAGCGCCGCCGTGCGGCTCCCGCTGTCCACCATCGGGCTGCTCCAGTATCTGGCCCCGGCCTTCATGTTCGTCCTCGGCCTCACTGTCTTCCACGAGGAGATGCCGCCGGAGCGGTGGGCCGGGTTCGGCCTGGTGTGGGTGGCGCTCACGATCCTCACCTGGGACGCCCTCCGTACTGCGCGGCGGGGGCGGCTCGAGTTGCGGGCTGCCGCGAAGGCCGCTGTCGCGGGGTCGCCCGTCGGGGGGTCGGCCGTCACGGAGTCGGCCGCCACGGAGTCGGCCGTCACGGAGTCGGCCGTCGCGGAGTCGGCCGAACGGTGAGGCTCGCGGCCAGGGCGTTCCGGTAAGGGGGTGCCCCTGTCCGAAGCGTGCGGACTGCTGGTTTGTTGTGGCTTGTCGCGCAGTTCCCCGCGCCCCTTTGGGGCGCGGGGGGGCGCGTCCCTACGCCGTCACATCCCGGTTGTTGAACCGGGCCCAGGCCGCGGAGCCGAAGACGGCTGCGTACAGGGCCTGCAGGCCCAGGTTCTTCAGGATGTCGTCCCAGTAGACCGGGTCCCGCAGCACATCGGCGAAGCTCAGCCAGTAGTTGGGGAACAGGAACGGGTGGAACTCGTCCAGCTGCGGAATGGTGTTGATGATCTGCACCGTGATCAGCAGTCCCACCGTGGCGGCCATGGCGGCGATACCGCTGTTGGTGAGGGTCGACACGAACAGGCCGAGTGCCGCCAGACCGAACAGGCTGAGGGCGACCACCGCGGCGATGGCCAGGGCGCGGAGCAGCCCCTCGCCGAAGGAGACGGTGGTGCCGGACAGCAGGGTGACCTCTCCGGTGGGGAAGAGCAGCGCACCGGTCACCAGCGCGGAGAGGGCCACCGTCAGGGTCGCCGCCAGGCAGAAGGCCACCACCGTGGTCAGTTTCGCCAGCAGCAGCCGGGTACGGCCTGCCGGAGCCACCAGGAGATAGCGCAAGGTGCCCGCACTGGCCTCTCCCGCCACGGCGTCCCCGGCCACCACACCGACCGTCATCGGCAAGAAGAACGGCAGCGTGGCGGCCAGTGAGGTGAAGACCAGGAACAGGCCGTTGTTGGTGATCTGGGAGATGAACGCCGGACCCTCTCCCCCGCCGTCCCCGATCGAGCCGCCGTCGCTGGTCTCGACCTTCACCGCGATGCCCACCAGCACCGGTACGGCCGCCAGCACTCCCAGCAGTGCCAAGGTGCGCCACCGCCGGAAGGTGACGAGCAGTTCGCTACGGAACAGCCCCAGCGACCACAGCGGGCCCACGGCGCGAGGGGCCGCCACAGACCGCTCGTCGTACGCCGTCTCAGCCGTCTCAGCCGTCTCAGCCGACTCCACCGACTCAGCCCGCGACATCGAAGCCCTCCCCGGTGAGTGAGACGAACACGTCCTCCAGCGAAGCACGCTGCACGCCGAAGGCGCGGACCCGGACGCCGGCCCGGACGAGAGCTGCGTTGAGCTCGGCGAGATCACCCGACGGCGGGTCGCCGGTCAGCTCTTCCCCGTCGGTGATCAGGTCGGCCACCCCGTGCTCCTTCAGCACCCGGGCGGCCTCGCCCGGATCGGGGGTGGTGACGGCCAGCCTGCCCCGGGCGCCCGCCGACATCTCGGCGACGGTTCCCTGGGTGACGAGCCGGCCGCGGTGCATGACGGCCGTATGGGTGCAGACCTGTTCGATCTCGTCCAGCAGATGGGAGGAGAGGAAGACAGTGCTGCCGTCGCTCGCCAACTCCCTTACCAGCGAACGGATCTCCCGCATGCCCTGCGGGTCGAGCCCGTTGGTCGGCTCGTCCAGGACGAGCAGCTCGCGCGGCTGGAGCAGCGCGGCGGCCAGGCCCAGGCGCTGCTTCATGCCCAGCGAGTAGGCCCGCGCCTTCTTGCCCGCGGCTGCCGCGAGCCCCACGCGTTCGAGCGCCCGGTCCACCCGGGCCGCGCGGGTACGGGGGTCGGCGGTGGGATCGGCCGCGTCGTAGCGCAGCAGGTTCTCCCGCCCGGAGAGGAAGCCGTAGAGCGCCGGACCCTCGATGAGGGCGCCCACCCTGGGCAGCACCCGCCGGACCGAGCCCGGCATCGGCTCGCCCAGCAGATGAGCGGTGCCGCCGGTGGGTTCGATGAGGCCGAGCAGCATCCGGATGGTGGTGGTCTTGCCCGAGCCGTTGGGCCCGAGGAAACCGAAGACGCTGCCGCGCGGGACGGACAGGTCGAGGGCGTCGACGGCGAGCTGACCGCCGCGGTAGCGCTTGGTGAGCCCTTGGGTCGAGATCACCGCGCTGTCATCCCCCGTTACGGCGGTCGGCTCTGTCATTGGCCCCCTTCCCTGTCCTTCCTCGTCGGCCGCCGCCCGATCGGGCGCCATGCCATCTGACTGCTGCCACGTGACTGCCGCTGCTACTGGCTGCCGCTGCCACGTGGCTGCCGCTACTGCTACGTGCTGCCGCCGCCACGTGGCCGCGCTACTACGTGACCGCTGCTACTTGGCGGCCTTGTCCTGGTTGGCGGCCTTGACCAGGCCGTCCTTGGTGACGGCTCCGACGTAGACCTTGCCGTCGTCGGTCATCAGGGCGTTCACCAGGCGGGTGCTGAAGACCCGTCCGGTGCCGAAGTCGCCCTTGACCTCGTCGGTGAAGCGGTCCAGCAGCTTCGTGGAGTCGGCGTCGCCGGAGCTCTTGCCGCCCAGCCCGCCGGGCATCCCGGTGTTGATCCTGGCAACCTTGCCCCAGTCGCTCGCGGACTTGTTGACGATCTCCAGGCCCGAGCCCGAGAGACCGTCGAGCCCCTCCGGGACGCGTCGGTCGCTGCCGCCGGCCGACTCGTGCGGCTTGGCCTCGGTGACCTTGGTGCCCTTGGGCGGGGTGAAGTCGAAGCTGCTCGCGTCGGGCTTTCCGAAGTCCACCTTCGTGTACGCCACATCGACGGCGGGCTTGTCACCGTCCTTCGGGTTGAGGGTGAACCTGAGCGGCACGCCGTTGTCCGCGTCCACAGCTATGCGAACGGATTCGAGAGTGGAGTCCGACGCACCCTTGGGCTTGATGACCAGCTGGTAGGCGTCGCGCCCGGCAATCTTCGCGGTCCCGTCGACGGTCACGGAGGTGGACTTGCCGACCGCCTTGAGCGCCTGCTTCGCAGCCTTCTGCGGGGTGACCGCATCGGGCTTCTCGCCCTTCCACCGCTGCGCCGACTTGCCGTGCGCGTCCGTGGGATGCGCGTCCTTGGGCGCCTTCTTGTGCCAGGCGGTGTTGCTTCCGCTGTCGTACGCCCACAGGTCGCGCCCGTTGTGGACGAGGCTGTACTCGGCCGCGTCCTCCATGATCGAGACGCGCTGTTTGTCGGGACCGTCCGCGGCGAAGCGGAGCGTGTGCTCCCCGGAGGCCAGCTCGGACAGCTTCTTGCTCGGGGAGGCGTCTCCCTTGCTGTCCTTGCCCTCACCCCCACCCTCGCCGGAATCGTGCGGCCCGCCTCCGAAGCCACCGCCCCCACTGCCGCCCCCGCCTCCGGGCAGGGAGGGCAGGCCGAGGTCGGTGCTCACTTTGACGGTGCCGGACATGTGGTCGACGTCGGACTTGGCCACCTTGGCGACCAGCTCCTCCGCGCTGACCTTCGGCAGGTCAGGATCGCCGGAGCTGGCGAGCGCGGGCACCAGGCCGACGGTCGCGGCGGCGACCCCGGCAACGGCGACCGGTACGCCGTACCGGGCCGCCTTGTGCCGGGGGTTCCTCGGTTGGATCTGTGCCATCTGTCTGTCCTACCTCCGTGCTCGGCGGCGGCTCCATGGGTCGCACTCGTCCACCCCTCGCCGCCATTCTCACCCGAATCGGTGTGGGGTGGGTGCTTCCATGGCATCAAATCCCGCGCTATGCCGCGTCAGCCGACGGAGGCACATTCCGCTACTCCCCTGGGATGACGGCCATCCGCCTTCGGGGTCGAACGCGGATGGTGGCTCAGGGTCGTTCATCTCGTCGCGGACCCACCGAAGTTCGCCCAAAGCACCGGAGAACGGAAGCCCAAAGAGTCCGAGGCAAGCCGTACGAGGCGACCATGACTACGGACCTATGGACCTACGGACCTACGGGCGTCAGCCCGCCCGGTCCACCACCGCCGTGCACAGCCCGGACAGCGCGGCCTTGGCGGGGTTTTCGGGCAGCGGAGCCAGCATCTCGCGGGCCTCGTCGGCGTACCGGACGGTGGCGCGACGGGCCTGCTCCAGCGCGGGGTGGACGCGCAGCGCGGCCAGCGCCTCGGTGAGCCGCCCGTCGTCGGTGAGGTCCCCGTCGAGCAGGGCGCACAGCTCGCGGTCCTCGCGGGTCGCGTCCGGGCTCGCCGCACGCGCGCGCAGATAGAGCACCGGCAGGGTGGCGATGCCCTCCCGCAGGTCGGTGCCCGGGGTCTTGCCGGACTCATGCTCGTCGCTGGCGATATCGAGGACGTCGTCGGCGAGCTGGAAGGCGACACCGATGCGCTCGCCGTACTGGGTGAGCACCGAGACGGTCCGCTCATCAGCGCCGGACATCATGGCGCCGAAGCGGCCCGCGACGGCGATCAGCGAGCCGGTCTTGCCCGCGATCACTTCGAGGTAGTGGTCGATGGCGTCGTGGCCGTCGGCGGGGCCCGCGGTCTCCAAGATCTGGCCGGTGACCAGCCGTTCGAACGCCTGGGCCTGGATACGGACCGCTTCCGGGCCGAGGTCGGCCAGTATGTGCGAGGCCCGGGAGAAGAGGAAGTCACCGGTGAGGACGGCGACTGAGTTGTCCCAGTTGGCGTTGGCGCTGGGCACCCCGCGCCGCACGTCGGCCTCGTCCATCACGTCGTCGTGGTAGAGCGTGGCGAGATGGGTCAGCTCGACGACCACCGCGGCGGGGACGATGCCGGGCGCGTGCGGATCGCCGAACTGGGCGCCGAGCATCACCAGCAGTGGCCGAAACCGTTTGCCGCCGGCCCGCACGAGGTGCTGCGCCGCCTCCGTTATGAAGGGCACGTCGCTCTTGGTGGCCTCGATGAGGCCCTCCTCGACGGCCGCCAACCCGGCCAGGACATCGGCTTCGACAGCCTGGTCCCGCACGCTCAGCCCGAAGGGCCCGACGACGGTCACGAGGGGTACTCCTGTCTGCGTACGTGGAACGAACGGGTAGCGGGTCGTCTCGACGCCTGCTGGTGTCGCTGGTGGTGTCTGCTGCTGGTGTCCGATGCACATCTTCCTGGCCGGATGTCACCCGTCTCGCGAGTGCACCCTCCTGTGGCAGCGTAACCGGTCACATAACGATCACGGTCGGCGCCTGCCCAGCAGACCACTCTTGTCGTGCCATGCCGGTATATCCCGGACAGGGGGCAAGTCGCTGCATCGGGCGCGTTCCCCCGGAGAAACCCGGCTCGGGAGAAGCTGCCGGGCTCCGACCGGGAAGCGCCGGCGGCCTCCGTGCGGCGGGACCGGCCGACTCCCCCGGAGGGGCCGGTCTTTCGCGGAAACGGGTAGCGCCAGGGCAGGCACCCGGCACATAACCTGACCCTCATGAGTGACAGTGCCCGTGACAGTGCCCTTTTCGGCCCGGACAACCTTCCGTACGGCCTCTTCAGCACCCCGGACCTGCCCGGCCACCGCCGGCTCGGTGTCCGGTTCGGCGACGACGTGCTCGACCTGGGTTCGGCCGCCGCCGCGTTCGGCTCCGCCCATGCCGACGTGCTGCGAGCGCCCTCGCTCAACCCGCTGCTGGCCGCCGGCCGGCCGGTCTGGCAGGAGGTGCGCAGCCAGCTGCGCGGCTGGCTGACCGACGACGCGCACCGCGAGACCACGGCACGCCATCTGCTGCCGCTGTCCGGCGTACAGCTGCATCTCCCGTTCGAGGTCGCCGACTACGTCGACTTCTACGCCAGTGAGCACCACGCCACCAACGTCGGCCGGATCTTCCGCCCCGACGGTGACGCACTCACCCCTAACTGGAAGCACCTCCCGATCGGTTACCACGGGCGCGCAGGCACCGTCGTCGTCTCGGGCACGCCCGTGGTACGCCCCCAGGGGCAGCGCAAGCCCCCGAAGGAGCCGCTGCCCGTCTTCGGCCCCTCGCAGCGGCTGGACATCGAGGCGGAGGTCGGCTTCGTCGTCGGCACCCCGAGCGAGCTGGGCCGCCCGGTGGGGCTGGCCGGATTCCGCGACCATGTGTTCGGGGTGACGCTGCTGAACGACTGGTCGGCGCGCGACCTCCAGGCATGGGAGTACGTGCCGCTGGGGCCCTTCCTGGGCAAGTCCTTCGCCACCTCCGTCTCGCCGTGGATCACCCCTCTGGAGGCACTGGACGCCGCCCGGGTGGCACCCCCGCAGCGGGACTTCCCGCTGCTGCCGTATCTGGACGACTCGGCGGAGGGGATCGAGCCGGGCGGATTCGACCTGCGGATCACGGTGGAGCTGAACGGGCACGTCATCGCGGAGCCGCCGTTCGCCGCGATGTACTGGACGGCGGCGCAGCAGCTGGCGCATATGACGGTGAACGGCGCTTCGCTGCGTACGGGTGACCTGTACGCGTCCGGCACCGTGAGCGGCCCCGAGCACAAGCAGCGCGGCTCCCTTCTGGAGCTGACCTGGGGCGGTCGCGAGCCGCTGGAACTCCCCGACGGCAAGCGGGCCTTCCTGGAGGACGGTGACGAGGTCGCCCTCACCGCGTGGGCCCCCGGCCCAGGCGGGAGCCGGATCGGGCTGGGTGAGGTACGCGGCCGGGTGGAGCCCAGCGCGTAAGTCCGGCCCCGCGATCTTGCGGGGTGCCCCCTCGCCGTGCGCCGGTGAGGGGGTGCCCCTGTCCGACGCTTGCGGGCTGCTGGTGCGTTGTGGCTTTGGGGGCACCTCCCGGCCGGAGGCTGGGGGAGCAGTTCCCCGCGCCCCTTCGGGGCGCGTCCCCCCGCGAAGCTTGGGCAGTCTGCGCCCTGGGGTACCCCCTGCTCGAAGAGCTTGGGGGGAGCAGAGCTGGCAAGCGCAGCCCCCATGCCGGGTACGCAAGAGCCGCCGGGCTCACTCCGCAGGCGCCGCCGCCAACGCGGACAGCACCCCCTCCCCGTAGGTCGCCAGTTTCTTCTCCCCCACACCCGCGATGCCGCCGAGCTCCGCCAGGCTGGTGGGGCGGCGGACGGCGATCTCGCGGAGCGTCGCATCGTGGAAGACGAAATACGGCGGGACGCCCTGTTCCCGCGCCTGTTCGGTGCGCCAGGCGCGCAGGGTCTCGAAGAGCGGCTGGGCCTCCTCGGGGAGGTCCACAGGGGCGGCGCTCTTTCCGGCCCCGCCCCGCGAGCGCGAACCCTCGGCTTCGCGCCGGCGGGGCACCTTCACCGGCGCCGGGTCCTTGCGCAGCCGCACCTCCCGCTCGCCGCGCAGCGCTGTGGCGCTCGCGTCGGTGAGCACCAGCGTGCCGTGCTCCCCCTCGATCTCCAGCAGGCCCTGGGCGATCAACTGGCGGATGACGCCGCGCCATTCGGCCTCGCCCAGCTCGGTGCCGATACCGAAGACCGACAGCGCGTCGTGGTCGAACTGGATGACCTTGGCGGTCCTGCGGCCCAGCAGGATGTCCACCAGCTGGCCCGAACCGAACTTCTGGCCGCGCTCCCTCTTGAGCCGTACGACGGCGGAGAGCACCTTCTGCGCGGGTACGGTCCCGTCCCATGACTCGGGCGGGGTCAGACAGGTGTCGCAGTTGCCGCACGAGGTGTCGGCGGCGCCCTCCTCCGGCTCCTGGCCGAAGTAGGCGAGCAGCTGCCCGCGCCGGCAGCGGACCGTCTCGCACAGCGAGAGCATCGCGTCCAGATGCGTCCGTGCCCGGCGCTGGAAGGCCGGATCGCCCTCGCCGTTCTCGATCAGCTTGCGCTGCTGGACGACGTCCTGGAGGCCGTAGGCGAGCCAGGCGGTCGACGGCAGGCCGTCGCGCCCGGCGCGGCCGGTCTCCTGGTAGTAGCCCTCGACCGACTTGGGCAGGTCGAGGTGGGCGACGAAGCGCACATCCGGCTTGTCGATGCCCATGCCGAAGGCGATGGTGGCCACCACGACCAGGCCCTCCTCACGCAGAAAACGCGACTGGTGCGCGGCACGGGTGCCCGCGTCCAGCCCCGCGTGGTACGGCACCGCCTCGACGCCGTTGTCGCACAGGAACCGGGCGGTGCGCTCGACCGCGTTCCGCGACAGGCAGTAGACGATGCCCGCGTCGCCCTGGTGCTCGTCCTTGAGGAAGCGCAGCAGCTGCTTCTTCGGGTCGCGCTTGGGCACGATGCGGTACTGGACGTTGGGCCGGTCGAAGCTGGCGACGAAGTCACGCGCCCCGTCCAGCCCGAGCCGCTGGACGATCTCGCGGTGGGTGGCGCGGGTGGCGGTGGCCGTCAGCGCGATACGCGGTACGTCGGGCCAGCGCTCTCCGAGCACCGACAGGTTCAGGTAGTCGGGGCGGAAATCGTGACCCCATTGGGCGACACAGTGCGCCTCGTCGATCGCGAAGACCGACACCTTGCCGCGCTCCAGCAGCGCCGTCGTCGCCTCCAGGCGCAGCCGCTCGGGGGCGATGTAGAGCAGGTCCAGCTCGCCCGCCAGGAACTCGGCCTCCACCACCCGCCGCTGGTCGAAGTCGAGCGTGGAGTTGATGAACCCGGCGCGTACGCCCAGCGCCCGCAGCGCGTCCACCTGGTCCTGCATCAGGGCGATGAGGGGAGAGATCACGACGCCCGTACCCGGTCTGACCAGGGCCGGGATCTGATAGCAGAGTGACTTGCCGCCGCCGGTCGGCATCAGCACGACCGCGTCACCACCGCGGATGACGTGCTCGATGGCGGCTTCCTGCTGCCCGCGGAACGCGTCGTAGCCGAAGACCCTGCGCAGTACGCGCAGCGCCGCCGTCTCGGACGCCCCGCCGGATCCCTCGGCACTCTCCTGAAGCATGCCCGCCACGATAGGCGGCGCCGCTGACATCGGTGGCCGGGTCTCCCGGGACCGGCCCTGGACCGGGCGGTCACACTCCCCTGCTAGGTTGTCGTGACCCTGCGGAGAGAACCAGGGCACGACGACCGAGGAGGGGAAGTGCGCACGTCAGCGCGGATGACGGGGGCAATGGCCGCGGCGGCGGCGATCGCGCTCCTGGTGAGCGGCTGCGGCAGCGGCGACGATGGCAAGAAGGACGAGAAGCCCAAGGGGGACGGGAAGAAGTCGGCCGAGCCCACCCCGAGCGAGCAGCCCGCGGGCAAGGCGGAGCTGCCCGGCGTGTGGTCGGGGCAGGCGGAAGGCGAGAAGCTGACGCTGACCGTCGTCGGCGACGCGGTATCCCTGCTGCGGGACAAGAAGATGTGCGACGGCCACGTCATGAAGACGGGCGCCGACAAGTCCCTCATGCTCAAGTGCCCCGCCGGCGTCGGCGAGGAGCGCACCAACGGCAAGGTCGAGAAGGTGTCGGCCAAGACGCTGAAGATCGCCTGGAACGGCGGCAGCACCGACACCTACACCAAGATCGCCAAGGCGCCCGCGAAGCTGCCCAAGGACCCCGGCGAGCTGGGTGACGTACCCGGCCTCAAGGACAAGCTCAAGAAGGTCACCGAGGAGCCCGGCAAGGTACGGGAGTACCCCGGGAACTGAACCCGAGGGCGTGACGGAGCGCGCCGCGCCCCCGGGACGTGCGGGTGTGCGCGGCGAAAGCCCCGGCGATTGCGGCAGCGCGCCGACGAGGGCCCGGGACCTTCGGGGACCGCGTCGTCTCGAGCCTCTCTTCAGGGATCGCGCGGCGAGAGCAGATGCACCGACTCCTGCTCGTTGGGGTCGGTGCGCGCCACCACGACGGTGACGGGTTCCTCGCCGGTGACCGGCATGTGCGGCATGTTCGCCGGGACGTAGACCATGTCGCCCGGGTGGAGGGTGTCGCGGTTCGAGAGGTCCTCCCCGTGCCAGATCTCGTGCGCGCCGCTGACGACGTATATCGCCGACTCGTGGCCCGCGTGCAGATGGGGCTCGCCCCGGGAGTTCGCCGGGATGTGCAGAACGTGCAAACACAGTCCCTTCGCACCCACCGACTCGGCGGATACCCCCTCGGTGAAGATCCCGCCTTGCTTCCCCTCGTAACCGCCGTTCTCACGGCGGAGAATCACACAACCCATGCCAGAAATTCCTACCGTTTCAGCGCACTTGTTGTCACCGTTACCTCACAAGCGACCGCCAGAGTCCCTCTCTTGGGTCTCTGGCGGCCTCTTGGTGAGCATTGCGACCGACATCTACGACGCGGAACGGCAAGCCGGTCGGGTGCGCTGCATGGCCCCTTGCGCGATCACCGTACGAACACCCCCGCTTGACCCGCCAGATCCAGGAAGTACTGCGGCGCCACACCGAGCACGACCGTGACCACCACGCCGAGCGCGATGGCGGAGGTCGTCATGACGCTCGGCACCGCCACGCTCGGCCCGTCGGCCTGCGGCTCGCTGAAGAACATCAGGACGATGACCCGCAGGTAGAAGAAGGCGGCGATGGCCGAGGCGATCACACCGACCACGACCAGCGCGCCCGCTCCGCCCTCGGCCGCCGCCTTGAACACCGCGAACTTCCCCGCGAAACCGGACGTTAGAGGGATACCCGCGAACGCCAGCAAGAAGACTGCGAATACCGCGGCCAGCAACGGCGACCGCCGCCCGAGCCCCGCCCACTTGGACAGATGCGTCGCCTCGCCGCCCGCGTCCCGCACCAGAGTGACCACCGCGAAGGCGCCCAGCGTCACGAACGAATAGGCGCCCAGATAGAACAGCACCGAGGAGATGCCGTCCTCCGAGGTGGCGATGACACCTGCCAGCAGGAAGCCCGCGTGTGCGATGGAGGAGTAGGCCAGCAGCCGCTTGATGTCCGTCTGGGTGATGGCCACCACGGCGCCCCCGAGCATCGTCAGGATCGCCACGCCCCACATCACCGGCCGCCAGTCCCAGCGCAGCCCCGGCAGCACCACGTACAGCAGCCGCAGCAGCGCGCCGAAGGCCGCCACCTTGGTGGCCGCGGCCATGAAACCGGTCACCGGCGTGGGTGCGCCCTGGTACACGTCCGGGGTCCACATGTGGAACGGGACGGCGCCGACCTTGAAGAGCAGCCCCATCACCACCAGCGCGCCGCCGATCAGCAGCAGCGCGTCGTTGCCCGTCGTGTCGGCCAGCACGGGGTCGCTGACGGCGTCGGCGCCGGAGACCACCCGGGCGATGGCCGAGTAGTTGACGGTGCCCGCGTAGCCGTACAGCAGCGCGGTGCCGAACAGCAGGAACGCCGAGGAGAACGCGCCCAGCAGGAAGTACTTGACCGCCGCCTCCTGGGACAGCAGCCGCCTGCGGCGGGCCAGCGCGCACAGCAGATACAGCGGGAGGGAGAAGACCTCCAGCGCGATGAAGAGGGTCAGCAGGTCGTTGGCGGCGGGAAAGAGCATCATGCCGCCGACCGCGAACATCAGCAGCGGGAAGACCTCCGTGGTCGTCCAGCCCGCCTTGACGGCCTGCTGCTCGCCGTCACCGCCGGGCACCGAGGCGGGCTGCGCGGCGAAGGAGTCCACCCGGCTGCCGTGCGCGGACGGCTCCAGCCTGCGCTCGGCGAAGGTGAAGGCCCCCACGATGCCCACCAGCAGCAGGGTGCCCTGCAGGAAGAGCGTCGGCCCGTCGATGGCGAGCGCGCCCATACCGGCGATCTGTGCCTTGGTCGTACCGACGCCGCTGGCCGCCAGGCCGATGACGGCGGCGAACGCGGCGGCCAGCCCCGCCAGCGCGACGAACAGCTGAGCGCCGTAGCGGGCCTTGCGCGGCGCGAACGCGTCGATCAGCACGCCGAGCGCGGCGGCGCCGAGCACGATCAGCACCGGGGAGAGCTTGCCGTACTCGATGCTGGGGGCCTGGAGCTTGTCGCCCGCGTCGGCCGCGACTGTCCACAGGCTGGGGACGCCGGATGCCCCGGGAGCACCTCCCGCCGACGCCAGGTCTGCGATGCCTGTCACTCGTGGTCACCTCCGCCGTGTCCAGCCGGCTTGTAGTCGAACCACGCGTGGTGGTCGGCGACGGGATGCTGCGGCTTGGGATCCTTCTTCTGTACGTCCGAAAGCGTGTGCTCCACCGCGGGGTTCACGATCTCGCTGAGCGGCTTGGGGAAGACGCCGAGGAAGATCAGCAGCGCCACCAGCGGCGCCACCACGGCCAGCTCCCGCACCTTCAGGTCCGGCATCCTCTCGATCTCCGGCTTGCGGACCGGGCCCGTCATCGTGCGCTGGTAGAGGACCAGCACGTACAGCGCCGCGAGGATTATCCCGGCGGTGGCCACGATTCCGGCCACCGGATAGCGGCTGTACGTGCCCACCAGCACCAGGAACTCGCTGACGAACGGCGCCAGTCCGGGCAGCGAGAGCGTCGCCAGGCCGCCCACCAGGAAGGTGCCCGCCAGCACGGGTGCGACCTTCTGCACTCCGCCGTAGTCCGCGATCAGACGCGAGCCGCGGCGCGAGATGAGGAAGCCCGCCACCAGCATCAGCGCGGCCGTCGAGATGCCGTGGAAGACCATGTAGAGCGTGGCACCGCCCTGGCCCTGGCTGGTCATCGCGAAGATGCCCAGAATGATGAAGCCGAAGTGCGAGATGGAGGCGTACGCCACCAGCCGCTTGATGTCCCGCTGGCCGACCGCCAGCAGCGCCCCGTACAACACGCTGACCAGCGCCAGGCCGAGCACCACGGGGGTGGCCCAGTCGCTGGCGCCCGGGAACAGGCCCAGGCAGAAGCGGAGCATCGCGAAGGTGCCGACCTTGTCGACGACCGCCGTGATGAGCACCGCGATCGGCGCCGTGGCCTCCCCCATCGCGTTGGGCAGCCAGGTGTGCAGCGGCCACAGCGGGGCCTTGATGGCGAAGGCGACGAAGAAGCCGAGGAACAGCAGCCGTTCGGTGGTCACCGACATCGTCAGATCGCCGCTCGCGCGGGCCCTGAGCAGCTCGGGCAGCGAGAAGGTGCCCTCGCCCAGGCTGTCCGAGCTGACGACGAACAGCCCGATGACGGCCGCCAGCATGATCAGCCCGCCGGCCAGGTTGTAGAGCAGGAACTTCACTGCCGCGTACGACCGCTGCTTGGCGCCCTCTTCCTCACCGGCCGCGTGCGCCCGGTCCCCGAAGCCGCCGATGAGGAAGTACATCGGGATGAGCATGGCCTCGAAGAAGATGTAGAAGAGGAAGACATCGGTGGCGGCGAAGGAGATCAGCACCATCGCCTCGACGGCCAGGATCAGCGCGAAGAAGCCCTGGGTGGGCCGCCAGCGGCTGGTGACCCGCTCGTCGGGATCGGGATCGGCGTCGTGCCAGCCGGCACCGATGACGAACGGGATCAGCAGTGCCGTCAGTGCCATCAGCGCGGCGCCGATCCCGTCGACGCCCAGCTCGTAGCGGACCCCGAAGTCGGAGATCCAGGCGTGTGATTCGGTCAGCTGGTAGCGGGCGCCGTCCGGGTCGAAGCGGGCCAGCACCACACCGGCCAGCACCAGCGTGCCCAGCGAGAACAGCAGCGCCAGCCACTTCGCGGCGGTGCGCTTGGCCGCCGGTACGGCGGCGGTGGCAACGGCCCCGACGGCGGGCAGCGCTGCCGTGACCGTCAGCAGAGGAAATGACATAGCTCAGACCGCCCTCATCAGCAGGGTCGCGGCGATCAGCACTGCCGCGCCGCCGAACATCGAGACCGCGTAGGAACGGGCGAAACCGTTCTGGAGCCGCCGCAGCCGCCCGGACAGCCCGCCGAAGGTGGCGGCCGTGCCGTTGACGGCGCCGTCCACGACCTTGTGGTCGACGTAGACCAGGCTGCGGGTCAGATGCGTACCGCCGCTGACCAGCACCACATGGTTGAAGTCGTCCTGAAGCAGGTCGCGGCGGGCGGCCCGGGTGAGCAGGTTGCCGCGTGGCGCCACGACCGGCACCGGCTTGCGCCCGTACTGGAACCAGGCGGCTCCCACGCCGATGACCAGCGCCACGACCGTCGCCGTCGTCACGGTGGCGGCCGAGACCGGGGAGTGCCCGTGCTCGAACGCCGTCACCGGCTCCAGCCAGTTGACGAAGGACTCGCCCGCCTTGAAGATGCCGCCCGCGAAGACGGAACCGAAGGCCAGCACGATCATCGGGATCGTCATGACCTTCGGGGACTCGTGGGGGTGCGGCTCGGCGTGCTCGCCGCGCGTCTCGGCGGCGGGCTCCACGCTCGGCTCGACGGGGGAGGGGGTGGCCGCCTTACGCCAGCGCTCCTCGCCGAAGAAGGTCATCAGCATCACGCGGGTCATGTAGTACGCGGTGATCGCTGCCCCCAGCAGGGTGACCGCGCCCAGGATCCAGCCCTCGGTGCCGCCCTTGGCGAAGGCGGCCTCGATGATCTGGTCCTTGGAGAAGAACCCGGACAGTCCCGGGAATCCGATGATGGCCAGGTAACCCAGCCCGAACGTCACGAACGTGACGGGCATGTACTTGCGCAGCCCGCCGTAGCGCCGCATGTCGACCTCGTCGTTCATGCCGTGCATCACCGAACCGGCGCCGAGGAAGAGCCCGGCCTTGAAGAAGCCGTGGGTGACCAGGTGCATGATGGCGAAGGCGTAGCCGATCGGGCCCAGCCCGGCAGCCAGGATCATGTAGCCGATCTGCGACATGGTCGAGCCCGCCAGGGCCTTCTTGATGTCGTCCTTCGCACAACCGACGATCGCACCGAACAGCAGCGTGACCGCGCCGACGACGACCACCACCAGTTGCGCGTCCGGAGCGCCGTTGAAGATGGCGCCGGAGCGGGTGATCAGGTAGACGCCCGCGGTCACCATCGTCGCCGCGTGGATGAGGGCCGAGACCGGGGTCGGGCCCTCCATCGCGTCGCCGAGCCAGGACTGGAGCGGCACCTGCGCCGACTTGCCGCACGCCGCCAGCAGCAGCATCAGCCCGACCGCCGTCAGCTTGCCCTCGCTCGCCTCCCCGGCGGAGGAGAGAACGGGCGCGAAGGCGAAGGACCCGAAGGTGGTGAACATCAGGAAGATGGCGATCGCCAGGCCCGCGTCACCGACCCGGTTGACCAGGAACGCCTTCTTCGCCGCGGTGGCCGCGGTCGGCTTGTGCTGCCAGAACCCGATCAGCAGGTACGAGGCGAGACCCACGCCCTCCCAGCCGACGTACAGCAGCAGATAGTTGTCGGCGAGGACGAGCAGCAGCATCGCCGCCAGGAACAGATTGAGGTAGCCGAAGAAGCGCCGCCGCCCCGGGTCGTGCTCCATGTAGCCGACCGAGTAGAGGTGGATGAGCGTGCCCACGCCGGTGATCAGCAGGACGAACGTCATCGACAACTGGTCGAGCTGGAAGGCCACATCGGCCTGGAAGCCCTCCACCGGCACCCAGGAGAACAGCTTCGTGTGCATGGCCCGGTGCTCGGCGCTCTCCCCCAGCATGGAGAAGAACAGCGCCGCACCGATGGCGAAGGACACCGCGGCCAGCAGCGTCCCCACCCAGTGCCCGGAACGGTCCAGGCGTCGCCCGCCGCACAACAGCACGGCGGCACCGAGCAGGGGTACCCCGACGAGCAGTCCGATCATTGACTCCACTGGTTCGTACCCCTTACAGCTTCATCAGGCTGGCGTCGTCGACCGAGGCCGAGTGGCGGGCGCGGTAGAGCATGACGATGATCGCCAGGCCGACCACGACCTCGGCGGCGGCGACGACCATGACGAAGAACGCCATGATCTGGCCGTCGAGATTGCCGTGCATCCGGGAGAAGGCGACCAGCGTGAGGTTGGCGGCGTTCAGCATCAGCTCGATGCACATGAACACCACGATGGCGTTGCGCCGGATGAGGACTCCGGCGGCGCCGATGGTGAACAGCAGCGCTGCCAGATAGACGTAGTTGATCGGGCTCACTTGGCGGCCTCCTCGCGCTCGGTCCCGCGTTCGGTGGCTCGTTCCTCGTCCGTTGGCCCCTCCTCGGCACGGTCCGCCGCGGCGTCCCGTTCGAGGGCGCGTTCGCCGGGGTCCTTGGGGCCGGGGTAGGCGGACTGGCCGTGGTACTCGGCGGTGCGCTGCTCGATCGCGGCCAGCCGGGCGAGCTGCTCGGCGCTGACCTCGCGGATCTGGCCGCGCTTGCGCAGGGTGGGGTTGACGCTGAGCTCGGCCGGCGAACCGTCGGGCAGCAGCGCGGGGCGGTCCACCGCGTTGTGCCGGGCGTAGACGCCGGGCGCGGGCAGCGGCGGGAGCTGTTTGCCGCCGCGTACGCGCTCGATGGCCTGCTCGCGCTGGGACTTGTTCTTCTCGACGCGCTCGCGGTGGGTGAGCAGCGTGGCGCCGACCGCGGAGATGGTCAGCAGCGCGCCGACGACCTCGAAGGCGACCACGTACTTGGTGAACAGCAGCGAGGCGAGCGCCGGAACGTTGCCCTGCGCGTTGGCCGCCTCCAGACCGTTGAAGCTGCCCACCGAGACCTGGCCGATACCCGCGATCAGCAGGATGCCGAGCCCGAGCCCGCAGCCGGCCGCCAGCCAGCGCTGGCCCTTGAGGGTCTCCTTGAGGGAGTCGGCAGCAGTGACGCCGACCAGCATCAGCACGAACAGGAACAGCATCATGACCGCGCCGGTGTAGACGACGATCTGGACGACGCCCAGAAAATAGGCGCCGTTGGCGAGGTAGAAAAGCGCCAGGATGATCATGGTCCCGGCCAGGCACAGCGCACTGTGCACGGCGCGGCGCATCAGTACGGTGCCCAGCCCGCCCAGCACGGCGATGGTGCCCAGCACCCAGAACTGGAGGGCCTCACCGGTGGAGGTGGAGGTGGCCGCGAGCTCGGTCATCGGGGCGGCGAGCTCGGTCATCGGGGCGGCGAGAGCACTCATCGGTCCCCCTCCCCGCTGCTGGTCACAGTCCCGTGCGTCATGGGGCCGTGCGGTGCCGCGTCGAAGGTGGCATCCCCCGCCGCGGCCGGTTCGTCGGCGCCGAAGGTGTCAGCGGACTTCTGCGGCGCCCCGGTGTCGGTGGGGGTCTGCCGCACCGTGCCGGGCGCGGCCTCGCTCACCAGGCCCCGGTAGTAGTCCTTCTCCGTCATGCCGGGGAAGATGGCGTGCGGCGAGTCGACCATGCCCTCTTCCAGGCCGGCGAGCAGCTCCTCCTTGGTGTAGATGAGGGACTCACGGCTGTCGTCGGCCAGTTCGTAGTCGTTCGTCATGGTCAGCGCCCGGGTGGGGCACGCCTCGACGCACAGACCGCACAGGATGCAGCGCAGATAGTTGATCTGGTAGACGCGGCCGTAGCGCTCGCCGGGCGAGTAGCGCTCCTCGTCGGTGTTGTCGGCGCCCTCGACGTAGATCGCGTCGGCGGGACAGGCCCAGGCACACAGTTCGCAGCCGATGCATTTCTCCAGCCCGTCCGGGTGCCGGTTGAGCTGGTGGCGGCCGTGGAAGCGGGGCGCCGTCGGCTTCTTGTACTCGGGGTACTGCTCGGTCAGCCGCTTCTTGAACATGTCCTTGAAGGTCACGCCGAAGCCGGCCACGGGGTTCTCAGGCACCGTCAGCCCCCTTGCTCTCGGTGGTTCCGTCATTGGCGGTGGCCGGCCCGCCCGCCTGGGCACCGACCGGCTCGCGGTCCCGGTCGGCACGCGAGGGCCGCCGTGGCACCGGTGGCAGCGTCTGTCCGGGCAGCGGCGGTACGGGGAAGCCGCCGGCCATGGGGTCGAACGGTTTCTCCGCTGCCGGGGGCTCTTCCTCCTCCTCGCCGCCGCGGAAGAAGTCCACGACGAAGGTGATCAGCAGCAGCGCCAGTGCGGTCCCGGCGACCCAGTAGACGACCTCGCTGTAGTCCCAGCCCTCGTTGCGCATGGCGCGGACGGTGGCCACGAGCATCAGCCACACCAGCGCGACCGGGATGAGGACCTTCCAGCCGAGCTTCATGAACTGGTCGTAGCGCACCCTCGGCAGCGTGCCGCGGATCCAGATGAAGAAGAAGATCAGCACGGCCAGCTTGGCGGCGAACCACAGCATCGGCCACCAGCCGTGGTTGGCGCCCTCCCACCAGGTGGAGATCGGCGCCGGGGCCCGCCAGCCGCCCAGGAAGAGGGTGACCGCGAGCGCGGAGACCGTCACCACGTGGATGTACTCGGTCAGCATGAACATCGCGAACTTGATCGAGCTGTACTCGGTCTGGAAGCCCGCGACCAGGTCGCCTTCGGACTCCGGCATGTCGAAGGGCGCGCGGTGTGCCTCGCCGACCATCGAGATCAGGTAGATCAGGAAGGAGACCGGCAGCAGATAGGCGAACCAGCCGTCAGCCTGCTCCCCGACGATGGTCGAGGTCGACATCGAGCCGGAGTAGAGGAAGACCGCGGCGAAGCTGAGGCCCATCGCGAGCTCGTAGCTGACGATCTGTGCCGTGGCCCGCACCCCGCCCAGCAGCGGGTAGGTCGAACCGGACGACCAGCCGGCCAGCACCACGCCGTAGGCGGCGATGGAAGAGGTGGCCAGGATGTAGAGGACGGCGACGGGCATGTCCGTCAGCTGCATCGCCGTACGGTGCCCGAAGATCGAGATCTCGTTGTCCGCGGGTCCGAACGGGATGACCGCGATCGCCATGAAGGCGGGCACGGCGCCGATCACCGGGGCCAGCAGATAGACGAGCTTGTCGCTGCCCTTGACGGTGATGTCCTCCTTGAGCATCAGCTTCACACCGTCGGCGAGCGACTGGAGCAAGCCCCAGGGACCGTGCCGGTTGGGCCCGATGCGCAGCTGCATCCAGCCCACGATCTTCCGCTCGAAGACGATTGAGACCAGCACCGTCACCATCAGGAACGCGAAGCAGAAGACCGCCTTCAGCGCGATCAGCCAGAAGGGGTCCGTGCCGAACATCGACAGATCCTCGGCGGCCAGGCCCAGCTTCCCCGGGCTCGGCGTCCCGGAGCTCAGCGCCCCGCCACCCAGCACCTCGGAACTCAGCGTCGCGGCACTCATGCACCCACCTCCTGCGTGGTTTCCCGCACGGCGGTACCGGCCGGGCCGATGCGCACCACATCGCCGGGCAGCGCACCGACCTCGGCCGGTACACCGGAGCCGTGCGAATTGAGCGGCAGCCATACGACGCGGTCGGGCATCTCGGTGACCTGGAGCGGCAGCCGCACCTCTCCGCGCGGCCCGCTGACGGCCAGTACGTCGCCGTCCTTGACGCCGACCTCGTCCGCCGTCGCGGCCGACAGCCGGGCGGGTGCCGGATGCCGCGTACCGGCCAGCGCCTCGTCGCCCTCCTGGAGCCGGCCCTGGTCGAGCAGCAGCCGGTGCCCGGACAGCACGGCCTCGCCCGCCTTCGGCTGCGGCGCGGTGCGGGCCGCCGGGACGGCCGCCGCCGGCCGGGGGCCGCCCTTGCGGTGGCCGAGCCGGTCGAGTTCGCCGCGCACCATGCCGACGTCCGGCAGCCCGAGGTGCACATCGAGTGCGTCCGCGAGCATGTTGAGCACCCGGACGTCGGGCTGGGCGTGGCGGCGCGTCATCTGGTCGGGCTTTATCGCCGCCTCGAACGACCGCAGCCTGCCCTCCCAGTTGAGGAAGGTGCCGGACTTCTCCACGGTGGCGGAGACCGGCAGCACCACATCGGCCAGCTGAGTCACGGCGCCGGGCCGCAGCTCCAGGCTGACCAGGAAGCCGACGGCCTCCAGCGCCTGCCGGGCCCGCGCCGGATCGGGCAGGTCCTCGAGACCGACGCCGCCGACGACCAGCGCGGCCAGCTCACCCTCGGCGGCGGCCTCGATGATCTGCGTGGTGTCCCGGCCAGGCTGCGCGGGGAGCTCGGCAACGCCCCAGGCGCGAGCGACCTCCGCACGCGCCTCTGCATCGTCCACCGACCGGGCCCCGGGCAGCAGCCCCGGCAGACAGCCCGCCTCCACGGCACCCCGCTCGCCCGCGCGGCGCGGCACCCACACCAGCTTGGCGCCGGTGGCGACCGCGGTGCGTACGGCGGCGGTGAGCGCACCCGGCACGGTGGCCAGCCGCTCGCCGACCAGGATCAACGAGCCCTCGCCGCGCAGCGCCTCGGCTGCCGCGCCGCCCAGTTCGTCCAGCCCGACGCCGCCGGCGAGCGCGTCCAGCCACTCGGTCTCGGTGCCGGGCGCGGCGGCCAGCAGCCTGCCGCCCGCCTTCTCCAGTCCGCGGCTGGCGTGGCTCGCCAGCGCGAAGGTGCGCTGCCCGTGCTTACGCCACGCCTTGCGCAGCCGCAGAAAGACGCCGGGCGCCTCCTCCTCGGCCTCGAGTCCGGCCAGCAGCACGGCGGGCGCGGCCTCCAGTGCCGTGTAGGTGACTCCGGTGGAGTCCAGATCGCGGCCGTGGCCCGCCACATGGGAGGCGAGGAAGGAGGCTTCCTCGGCCGAGTGCGGCCGGGCGCGGAAGTCGATGTCGTTGGTGCGCAGCGCGACCCGGGCGAACTTGGCGTACGCGTAGGCGTCCTCGACGGTGACCCGGCCGCCGGTCAGCACGCCCGCGCGGCCCTGCGCCCCGGCGAGTCCGCGGGCTGCGGCATCCAGCGCCTCGGGCCAGCTGGCGGGCGCCAGTTCGCCGTCCTCGCCGCGGACCAGCGGCGTGTGCAGCCGGTCGGGTCGCTGCGCGTAGCGGAACGCGAAGCGGCCCTTGTCGCACAGCCACTCCTCGTTGACCTCGGGGTCGTCCTCGGCCAGCCGCCGCATCACCTTGCCGCGCCGGTGGTCGTGCCGGATGGCGCAGCCGCCCGCGCAGTGCTCGCAGACACCGGGCGAGGAGACCAGGTCGAAGGGGCGGGAACGGAACCGGTAGGCGGCCGAGGTGAGCGCGCCGACCGGGCAGATCTGGATGGTGTTCCCGGAGAAGTACGACTGGAAGGGCTGGTCCTCGCCGGTGCCGACCTGCTGCAGCGCGCCCCGCTCCAGCAGCTCGATCATCGGGTCGCCCGCGACCTGGTTGGAGAAGCGGGTGCAGCGCGCACACAGCACGCAGCGCTCCCGGTCCAGCAGCACCTGGGTGGAGACGGCGACGGGCTTTTCGAAGGTGCGCTTCCTGCCCTCGAAGCGGGAGTCGGCGTTCCCGTGCGACATCGCCTGGTTCTGCAGCGGGCACTCGCCGCCCTTGTCGCAGACGGGGCAGTCCAGCGGGTGGTTGATGAGCAGCAGCTCCATCACGCCGCGCTGGGCCTTGCTCGCCACCGGGGAGGTGAGATGGGTCTTGACGACCATGCCGTCGGTGCACTGGATGGTGCAGGACGCCATCGGCTTGCGCTGACCCTCCACCTCGACGATGCACTGCCGGCAGGCGCCCGCCGGGTCGAGCAGCGGGTGGTCGCAGAAGCGGGGGATCTCGATGCCGAGCTGCTCGGCCGCGCGGATCACCAGCGTGCCCTTGGGGACGGAGATCTGGGCGCCGTCGATGGTCAGCGACACGAGGTCTTCGGGCGGCGGGGCGACCTCCCCTCCCCCTTGGGAAGTGCCGGCAGGGGTGACGGTCACGCGTTCACCTCCAGGTGAGCGGAGCCTGGGCCATCAGCCCACGCGGTGGACTTCTCGGGGTCGAAGGGGCAGCCGCGGCCCGCGAGGTGGGCTTCGTACTCGTCGCGGAAGTACTGCAACGAGGAGAAGATCGGGGATGCCGCGCCGTCGCCGAGGGCGCAGAAGGACTTGCCGTTGATGTTGTCGGCGATGTCGGCGATCTTGTCCAGATCGGAGGGGCTCGCCTTGCCCGCCTCGATGTCCCGCATCAGCTGGACGAGCCAGTAGGTGCCCTCGCGGCAGGGGGTGCACTTGCCGCAGGACTCGTGGGCGTAGAACTCGGTCCAGCGGGTGACGGCCCGCACCACGCAGGTGGTCTCGTCGAAGCACTGCAGCGCCTTGGTGCCGAGCATGGAGCCGGCGTTGCCGACGCCCTCGTAGTCGAGGGGGACGTCCAGGTGCTCATCGGTGAGCAGCGGGGTGGAGGAGCCGCCGGGTGTCCAGAACTTCAGCCGGTGCCCTGCCCGCATGCCGCCGCTCATGTCGAGCAGCTGGCGCAGGGTGATGCCCAGCGGCGCCTCGTACTGGCCGGGCCGTGCGACGTGGCCGCTGAGGGAGTAGAGCGTGAAGCCGGGCGACCGCTCGCTGCCCAGGGCCAGCGAGCGGAACCAGTCCTTGCCCCTGTCCACGAGTGCGGGAACCGAGGCGATGGACTCGACGTTGTTCACCACTGTGGGGCAGGCGTACAGGCCGGCGACGGCCGGGAAGGGGGGACGCAGCCGCGGCTGGCCGCGGCGCCCTTCGAGCGAGTCCAGAAGTGCGGTCTCCTCGCCGCAGATGTAGGCGCCGGCACCCGCGTGCACGGTGAGTTCGAGGCCCTTGCCGGGGCCCAGCGCATCCGGTCCGAGATAGCCCGCCTCGTACGCCTCGCGTACGGCCAGGTGGAGGCGGCGCAGCACGGGCACGACCTCGCCGCGCAGATAGATGAAGGCATGGTTGGAGCGGATCGCATGGCAGGCGATCACGATGCCCTCGATGAGGGAGTGCGGGTTGGCGAAGAGGAGGGGGATGTCCTTGCAGGTGCCGGGCTCCGACTCGTCGGCGTTGACGACGAGATAGTGCGGCTTGCCGTCGCCCTGCGGAATGAACTGCCACTTCATCCCGGTGGGGAAGCCGGCGCCGCCGCGGCCGCGCAGCCCTGCCTCCTTGACGTAGGCGATCAGGTCGTCGGGGTCCATGTCGAGCGCCTTGCGCAGCGCCTGGTAGCCGCCGTGCCGCCGGTATCCCGCCAGCGTGTAGGAGTCGGACTCGTCCCAGTGCGCGGACAGTACGGGGGTCAGCAGCTTCTGCGGGTCGGCGCTGCCCTGCCCCGGCTGCGGGGACGTTTCGTCCTGCCCGCCGTCGTGTGGTGCCACCGTCGTCACTTCCCCTCCTCGTCGGATGCCGCGTCGCGGGGAGCGACGACGCCAGGGGTGCTCTCTCCCTTGGCCAGCCGCAGCCCGGCCAGCGAGGCGGGGCCGGCGCTGCCGGAGGCTTCCACCGCGCCGGGCCGCTGGTCGGGGAAGCCCGCCAGCACCCGTGCGGTCTCCTTGAAGGTGCACAGCGGGGCGCCACGGGTGGGGGTGGCCTCGCGGCCCGCGCGCAGATCGTCGACGAGGGCGCGGGCGCTCTCGGGCGTCTGGTTGTCGAAGAACTCCCAGTTGACCATCACGACCGGCGCGAAGTCGCAGGCCGCGTTGCACTCCACGTGCTCCAGCGTGATCTTGCCGTCCTCGGTGGTCTCTCCGTCCCCCACACCCAGGTGTTCGCGCAGCGACGCGTAGATGGCGTCGCCGCCCATCACGGCGCACAGCGTGTTGGTGCACACCCCGACCTGGTAGTCGCCGGACGCCTTGCGGCGGTACATGGAGTAGAACGTGGCGACGGCGTTGACCTCGGCCGTGGTCAGGCCCAGCACCTCCGCGCAGAAGCGCTGCCCGGTGCGGGTGACATGGCCCTCCTCGGACTGCACCAGGTGCAGCATCGGCAGCAGCGCGGAGCGGCTGTCCGGGTAGCGGGCGATGATGTCGCGGGCGTCCGCCTCCAGCCGCTCGCGTACCTCGGCGGGGTAGTCGGGCGCGGGCATCTCGGGGATGCCCATCTCGACGCTTGTCACCGGTCGACGCCTCCCATCACGGGGTCGATGGACGCGACGGCGACGATGACGTCCGCGACCATGCCGCCCTCGCACATCGCCGCCATGGATTGCAGGTTGGTGAAGGAGGGGTCGCGGAAGTGCACCCGGTAGGGACGAGTGCCGCCGTCGCTGACCACGTGCACACCGAGCTCCCCCTTGGGCGACTCGACCGCCGCGTACGCCTCGCCCGGCGGGACCCGGAAGCCCTCGGTCACCAGCTTGAAGTGGTGGATCAGCGCCTCCATGGAGGTGCCCATGATGTTCTTGATGTGGTCGAGGGAGTTGCCGAGCCCGTCCGGGCCCAGGGCGAGCTGCGCGGGCCAGGCGATCTTCTTGTCGGCGACCATCACCGGGCCCGGCTCCAGCCGGTCCACGCACTGCTCGATGATCCGCAGCGACTGGCGCATCTCCTCCAGGCGCACCAGGAACCGCCCATAGGAGTCGCAGGTGTCGACGGTCGGGACGTCGAAGTCGTAGGTCTCGTAACCGCAGTAGGGCTGTGCCTTGCGCAGATCGTGCGGCAGTCCGGCCGAGCGCAGGATCGGACCCGTGGCGCCCAGCGCCATACAGCCGGCCAGGTCGAGATAGCCGATGTCCTGCAGCCGGGCCTTGAAGACGGGGTTGCCGGTGGCGAGCGCGTCGTACTCGGGCAGGTTCTTGCGCATCTTCTTGAGGAACTCGCGCAGCGCGTCCACGGTCCCCGGCGGAATGTCCTGCGACAGCCCGCCGGGACGGATGTAGGCGTGGTTCATCCGCAGCCCGGTGATCAGCTCGTACAGGTCGAGGATCAGCTCGCGGTCCCGGAAGCCGAAGATCATGACGGTGGTGGCACCCAGCTCCATACCGCCGGTGGCGATGGCCACCAGATGCGAGGAGAGCCGGTTGAGCTCCATCAGCAGCACCCGGATGACGTTGGCGCGGTCGGGCACCTCGTTCTCGATGCCCAGCAGCCGCTCCACGGCCAGGCAGTACGCCGTCTCGTTGAAGAACGGCGTCAGATAGTCCATCCGCGTGACGAACGTGGTGCCCTGGGTCCAGGTCCGGAACTCGAGGTTCTTCTCGATGCCGGTGTGCAGGTAGCCGATGCCGCAGCGGGCCTCGGTGACCGTCTCGCCGTCGATCTCCAGGATCAGCCGGAGCACCCCGTGCGTGGAGGGGTGCTGGGGGCCCATGTTGACGATGATCCGCTCGTCGTCGCTCTTGGCGGCGTGCGCGGCCAGCTCGTCCCAGTCCCCTCCGGTGACGTCGTAGACGGTGCCTTCGGTGGTCTCCCGAATGCCTGCGGGTGCGTGGGTTGTAGAAGCCATTTAGGTGTACGACCTCCGCTGGTCAGGAGCGGGAATCTGGGCGCCCTTGTACTCGACGGGAATACCGCCGAGCGGATAGTCCTTGCGCTGCGGAAAGCCCTGCCAGTCGTCCGGCATTATGATCCGCGTCAGCGCGGGGTGGCCGTCGAAGATCAGCCCGAAGAAGTCGTACGTCTCGCGCTCGTGCCAGTCGTTCGTCGGGTAGATGTCGACGATCGAGGGCACGTGCGGGTCCGCGTCGGGCGCGCTGACCTCCATCCGGATCAGCCGGTTGTGGGTGATCGAGCGCAGGTGGTAGACGGCGTGCAGCTCCCGGCCCTTGTCGCCCGGGTAGTGGACGCCGCTGACCCCGGTGCACAGCTCGAAGCGCAGCGCGGGATCGTCGCGCAGGGTGCGGGCCACGCGGGACAGGTGTGCGCGGGCGATGTGGAAGGTCAGCTCGCCGCGGTCGACCACCGTCCGCTCGATGACCTGCTCGGGGTCCAGCCCCTGCTCCTCCAGCGCCCCTTCGAGCTCATCGGCGACCTCGTCGAACCACCCCCCATAGGGCCGCGGCGTCGCGCCCGGCAGCCGTACGGTGCGTACCAGGCCGCCGTAGCCGGAGGTGTCGCCGCCGTTGCGGGCGCCGAACATGCCGCGGCGGACGTCGATGACCTCGCCCGGGTCTCCCTGCGGGACGGGCAGCGACTCCTCGGCCCGCTGGTCAGGGTCGTTCTCGTTGGGCCCCTTGGGACGCTTGGGCTCGCCGGGGCCGTTCTTCTCCGTCATCGCAGCAGCCCTTTCATCTCGATCGTCGGTACGGCCTTCAGGGCCGCCTCCTCCGCCTCGCGAGCCGCTTCCTTCTGATTGACGCCGAGCTTCGAATTCAAAATCTTCTCGTGCAGTTTGAGAATGGAGTCGAGCAACATTTCGGGGCGCGGGGGGCAGCCGGGCAGATAGATATCGACGGGAACGACGTGGTCGACGCCCTGCACGATGGCGTAATTGTTGAACATGCCGCCGGACGAGGCGCACACGCCCATCGAGATGACCCATTTGGGATTCGGCATCTGGTCGTATACCTGCCGCAGCACCGGCGCCATCTTCTGGCTGACCCGGCCCGCCACGATCATCAGGTCGGCCTGGCGCGGCGAGCCGCGGAACACCTCCATGCCGAACCGGGCGAGGTCGTAGCGGCCTGCACCGGTCGTCATCATCTCGATGGCACAGCAGGCGAGCCCGAACGTCGCCGGGAACATGGATGATTTACGCGCCGCACCGGCCATCTTCTCGACCGTGGTGAGCAGAAATCCGCTCGGCAGTTTCTCTTCAAGTCCCATTGCTTATCCTGCCCCTAGTCCCATTCCAGGCCGCCGCGCCGCCAGTCGTAGGCGTACGCGATACCGATGAGGGCGACGAAGACCAGCATTTCGACGAGCCCGAACATCCCGAGTGAGTCGAAATGGACGGCCCACGGGTAGAGGAAGACGATTTCGATGTCGAAGATGATGAAGAGCATCGCCGTCAGGTAGTACTTCACCGGGAAGCGGCCGCCTCCGGCCGGCTGCGGCGTGGGCTCGATGCCGCACTCGTACGCCTCCAGCTTTGCCCGGTTGTAGCGCTTGGGGCCGACGATCGAGGCCACGACCACGGAGAAGACCGTGAACGCAGCCGCGATCGCTCCCAGTACGAGGATTGGTGTGTAGACGTTCACCGCTCCCGTCTCCTTCCAGGCGTCGACTCTGACTGCCGGCAGACCGCTGGGCCGCTGCGCACCCCCACGAAGATCGCTCTTATGTGAGGCAGTTCACAAGCCCTGTTCGCAGGCATCTTAAGCCCGCCCCTCTGTGATCTGCGACACGGGGGGCGGCAACTAGTTTGTGATCTCCACCACCTGACGGCCAATCATCCGATCCGATGAGCAGTAATCTTCATACGCAAAGCGCCAAGATGATCACCCGAGGTGACAGCCAGGCGTGCTCACACCCCTTGGAGGCGGGTCGCTGTACCAAGCACGGGGCTGCATTGGCAAATTCGCGCTGGACGGTTTCTCCTGCTATGCGCGAACCACTGGGGCTCGTGCGCTCGTGAAGCCCGGCACAAGCCCCGAGACCCCCGCGCGATCCGGCCGAGCCCTGCCCGTGACCGAGCAGGATGGGCGATAGGCACCCAACGCCCGCTTTGCACGAAGAGTTGAGTTCGAGCCCCGGATGAAAATGTGAGCTGCGCCACACGCATTTCCGGCAGCCGCTGTCTTCTTTGCGCTCACCTTTTCTCCGTGGTAAGCACACAAGGGATTCCGGCAATGCGGACAACTGCGTGGTCACGGCCCCGTAGTTGGGCAATGATCACGTCCGAGAAGGGCCGCCGAGCAATAGCTGTAGGGCTCAAGTGGCCGTGTACCCGACGACTGTGGCGCATCGCACGATTGTTGAGGGAAGTGTTTGGAGCCTGCTAGGCATTCCCTCATGTCCCCGAAAGCTCAGATACCCAGCCACCGAAAGCCCCGCTCCAGCAAGATGAATACGGCGCTGCGTGCGGGTATGACGGGCGGCGTCATGGGCACCATCGCCCTCACCGCGGCGGCGGCGCCGGCCCTCGCGGCCGACAAGAGCGCACCGGCCGAGACCGTCGAGATGCCCACTCTCTCCACGGCCGACTCGAGCACCCTCGCTGCCGAGTCCCTCCACAACTCCGCCGAGCAGTACAGCCTCCAGGAGGCCCAGGACGACGCGGCGTCCGAGGCCAAGAAGCAGGCCAAGGAGAACAAGGAGAAGGCCGAGGCCGAGGCGAAGCGCAAGGCAGAGGCCAAGCGCAAGGCGGAAGCCGCCCGTAAGGCAGCGGCACAGACGACGGAGCGCGCCTCCCGCTCCGCCGACCGCGCCTCCCTTCCCGAGGCCTCCGCGCCTCAGGGCGGGAACGTGGCCACCCTGCTGAACTTCCTGCGGGCCCAGATCGGCAAGTCCTACGTCCTGGGCGCCACCGGCCCCTCCGCCTACGACTGCTCGGGTCTGACGCAGGCGGCCTTCAAGCAGGTCGGCGTCAACCTGCCGCGCACCTCGCAGCCGCAGTCCACCACCGGCACCCCCGTCTCCCTGGACAACCTCAAGCCGGGCGACATCCTCTACTGGGGCAGCGCGGGCAGCGCCTACCACGTGGCCGTCTACTCGGGCGGCGGCAAGTTCATCGGCGCCCAGAACTCCTCCACCGGCATCGTGGAGCGCCCCATGAACTACGACCAGCCCACCGGCGCGGTACGAGTGCTCTAGGCCGCAGCAGCAACGTATGAGGGCCCCGCCGTTCCGGCGGGGCCCTCATCGTGTGTAGGTCAGTGCGCTGTCAGGCCCTGGGGGTCACCTTGGTGAGGCCGTTGATGATGCGGTCCATGGCGTCGCCGCCGGTGGGGTCGGTGAGGTTGGCGAGCATCTTGAGGGTGAAGCGCATCAGGACCGGGTGCGAGAGGCCGCGCTCGGTGGCGAGCTTCATGACCTTCGGGTTGCCGATGAGCTTCACGAACGCGCGGCCCATCGTGTAGTAGCCGCCGTAGGTGTCCTTGAGGACCTTCGGGTAGCGGCGCAGGGCCAGCTCCCGCTGGGCATCGGTCGCCCGCGCGTGTGCCTGGACGATGGTCTCGGCGGCGATGGCGCCCGACTCCATCGCGTAGGCGATGCCCTCCCCGTTGAACGGGTTCACCAGGCCGCCCGCGTCGCCGACCAGCAGCAGACCGCGCGTGTAGTGCGGCTGCCGGTTGAACGCCATGGGCAGCGCGGCGCCCCGGATGGGACCCGTCATGTTGTCCGGGGTGTAACCCCACTCCTGAGGCATCGAGGCGCACCACGCCTTGAGGATCTCGCGCCAGTCGAGCTCCTTGAAAGCGGAAGAGGTGTTGAGCACCCCGAGGCCGACGTTGGAGGTGCCGTCGCCCATGCCGAAGATCCAGCCGTAGCCGGGCAGCAGCCGGTCCTGCTCGCCGCGCCGGTCCCACAGCTCCAGCCAGGACTCCAGATAGTCGTCGTCGTGCCGGGGCGAGGTGAAGTACGTACGGACCGCGACGCCCATCGGGCGGTCCTCACGGCGGTGCAGGCCCATCTTCAGGGAGAGCCGGGTGGAGTTGCCGTCCGCGGCCACCACGATCGGCGCGTGGAAGGTGACCGGGGTCTTCTCCTCGCCCAGCTTGGCGTGCACGCCGGTGAGCCGGCCGGTCCTGTCGTCCAGGATCGGGTCCGTCACGTTGCAGCGCTCGTGCAGCCGGGCGCCGGCCTTCTGCGCCTGGCGGGCGAGCTGTTCGTCGAAGTCGTCGCGCTTGCGGACGAGCCCGTAGTCCGGGTAGCTGGCCAGCTCCGGCCACGGCAGCTGGAGACGGTGGCCGCCGCCGATGATGCGCAGCCCCTTGTTACGCAGCCAGCCCGCCTCTTCGGAGATGTCGATGCCCATGGCCACCAGTTGCTTGGTGGCGCGCGGAGTGAGGCCGTCGCCGCACACCTTCTCGCGCGGGAACGCCGTCTTCTCCAGCAGCAGCACGTCGAGGCCGCTGCGGGCCAGATGGTACGCAGTCGTGGAGCCCGCGGGCCCGGCGCCGACGACGATCACATCGGCGACCCGCTCAGAAGCGGCTGCCTCCGGCTGGGGCTGCACCTCGGACTCGGAGTGCGCCTTCGGTTGGGGGTCGGCCACGAGGACTCCCGCATGCTGGCTGGTTCGGCTGACCTCGCCAGTCTATGCGGGAGCCGGGACCGCGCCGCGTTCCGGCCCCTCCCCCGCCGTCCGTCAGCCCTGCGGTCCGTCAGGTGCCGTTCTCGTCCCAGGTGCGCAGCGCGGTGCTGAAGACCTGTTCCCGGTCCGGATCCCACTCGTCGTAGCGGCTCTCGGCGTAGAGGCTGTACTCCGTACCGTCCTCGCCGACGTACGCCTGGTCGATGGCGTGGATGGTGCGGCCCGATTCGTCCGAGGTGTAGACGAACTCCCAGCGGGCGCCCGGCCGTCCCCGGAAGGTGTTCTCCGTCAGTTCGAGGCGCCGGTAGCCGTCCCGCTTGCGGGCGCCCTCCTCCAGGTTTCGGAAGTTGTCGTACGACGACTGGCCCGCGTTCTCGATGATGCCGACACGCAGATAGTCGCCCCCGGTGGGAGCCTCGTAGTCGACCTGGGTGCCCTTCGCCCGGCGCTGCCAGCCCTCCATCACCCCGACGGAGAAGCCCTTGGGGTCGTCCACCGTGGTGAAGCCGTCGGGCAGCTCGGTGGTCTCCGGGGTGCCGGGGGAGCCGCCCGACTGCGCGTCCGGATCGGAGTCGTCGGAGCTGTCGGAGCTGTCGGACGGTGCGGGTCTCGGCCCTTCGGGGCTCTCGTCGGCGGGCTCCTTCTCCTTCTCCTTTGTGGACGCCTTGGCGGGCTCTTTGGCTGCGGGCTTGCTGTCGTCCTTGCCGTCGTCGCCCGCAAGATAGAAGGCACCCCCGGCCCCTGCGCCGCCCACCAGGAACGCGGCGAGGATGAGGCCCGCCCACATGAGGCCACGCCTGCGCTGCGGAGGCGCCACCGGGCCGCCGCCCCCGCCCGGGCCCTGGATGTCGGGGCCGGGTGCGGGGTCGGTTGCGGGGTACGCGGCGCCGGGACGGTCGGCCTGCGCGGGTGGCGCGGCGGGAGGGGGCGACACCGGCGGAGCGGCCGGTATGCCGTGGGCGCCCGCACCGTGCGGGCCGGTGCCGTGCGGGCCGGTGCCGTAAGCGCCCGCACCCAGGCCCGTACCGCCGAGGCCGGTCCCGCCGGGGCCGCCCTTGCCGAACTGGGCACGCAGGAAGGGGACCAGCAGCGTGCCGCCGTAGGACCACAGCAGCGCGAACAGCAGCAGCTCCGCGATACCGGCCCCGATCTCACCGTGGGCGTAGAAGCGGTCGCCGGACCCGAGTTCGCTGCCGTAATCGCTTCCGTAGTCGTCTTCGTAGTTGCCGCCGTAGTCGTCTCCGAGGCCGCCCCCGCTGCCGTCACCGATGTCGGCGGTCGGGTCGCGGAACCCGGCGTCGAAGCTCGCCCCGGCCAGCGCGGCGACCAGCAGCAGCGCGAGGACGAAGAACCCGGCGGCGAGCAGTTGTTCGCGGCGGTCGACGCTGCGCCGCGCCACCAGCGTGCCCAGCAGCAGCGCGCACGCCAGCCCGCCGGCCAGCGCGCCGACGACCGCCCAGCCGCCATTGACGAGGTCGCTCAACTCCCCGTAGCCGAACGACTCGCGCCCCGCGTCCCACTGGCTGATGTCCCACTTCACGTCGATGGGCGCGCCCCAGGACAGCGCGAGGCCGAACGTGCCGACGTTGGGCAGCAGCGCCACCAGCCCCCATACGTCACCGGCGTTGACGTCGTCCTCGGTCGCCAGCAGGACGACGAACATCACCACGGAGGCCAGCGCGATCACAGCCGCCAGTGCGAGCCCCGCCGTCCGCAGCGCGCCCATCACAGCGCGCGGGCCGGGGCGCGCGGCCAGCCAGGCGTCGGTCCCGCCCCGGGTCAGCACGAGCGCCGCGACGAAGGTGGAGAGCAGGAACGCCCACAGCAGGGTGAGGCCGGGCGAGGACTCCAACTCCAGTCCCTCGTACGAGGGAGAGGCGTACAGCCCCAGCGCGAGCCCCCCGAGTCCGCACACTGCGCCGATCCGCAGCGCGGCCTCGAATCCGGCAGAGGGTGTCGCCGGTGCCAGTCTGCGCCGCTCGAAACGGGCCGCGACGACGAGTGCGCCGATCCACAAGGCAGTCGCGAGCAGCGGCAGTCCGGAGACCTCCGCGTCGCCCGCCACGCGCGCACCCTGGGTCTGGAAATCGGGATCGGCCGAGACGCCGAATCCGCCGCCGATGCCCTGGAGCAGTGCGGCAAGTGCGACCCGCATCCGGGTGCCCCAGCCGATGTCCAGGTCGTCGATGTCCTCGTTGGACCAGATGCCGAGCAGGCAGGCCGCCAGGAACAGCAACCCCAACGGCCAGCCGGCGACGCGCAGTGCGCCGAGCCAGTCGCCCTTGAGGGTCCGCGCCAGGAACATCCCGACCGGGCTGGGCCGGGCGGGCTGGGGAGGGGCGGGCGGAGGCGGCGCGTAGCCGGGCTGCGCAGGCTGCGCGGTCTGGGTCGGTACGTACGCGGGCGGGGCCGCGGGCTCGGGCGGGGCGGCGGGCGGGGGCGGACCCGCCGGTGCGGGCGGGGCCGCAAGCTCGGGCGAGTCCGCAGGCTCGGGCGGGGCCGCCGGTGCGGGCGGGGCCGCGGGCTCGGGCGGGGCCGCGGGCTCGGGCGGGGCCGCAGGTGCCGTGGGGGCGCCGCAGGACATGCAGAAGCGGGCCTCGGCGGGGGAATCGGCACCACATTGCGGGCACGGCGACGATGACGGCGGCGGCGGGGACGACATGGCGCTCCGATGCGGTTGCGTTCGGCGTTCGGGGAGGGGAGAAGCGGCACACAGGGGAACCGCGTGTGTGCGTACGGTACGTGGGGGACGGGTTACATCGTTCCGCCGAACGCCCCTTGGGGGAAGGAGATTTATCCAAGCGCAACCGGACTTGGCCAACTACTCCTCGAATTGACGCTGCGTCAGTCAGTCGGACCCGTCGGACCCGTCGGACGGAAGCCGCGGTGCAGGGCGACGATGCCGCCCGTCAGATTGCGCCAGGCCACCCGGGTCCAGCCCGCGTCCTGGAGACGGGCCGCCAATTGCGGCTGGTTCGGCCACTCGCGGATGGACTCCGCGAGATAGACGTAGGCATCCGGGCTGCTGCTGACCCGCCGGGCGAGTGGCGGCAGCGCGCGCATCAGGTACTCCGTGTAGACGGTGCGGAACGGCGCCCACGTCGGATGGCTGAACTCGCAGATCAGCACGCGCCCACCGGGCTTGGTGACCCGCCGCATCTCGGCGAGCGCCGTATCCACCGCGCTGACGTTGCGCAGCCCGAAAGAGATGGTCACCGCGTCGAACGTGCCGTCGGCGAAGGGGAGTCGGGTCGCGTCACCCGCGGTGAGCGGCATCCAGGGGTGGCGCTGCTTGCCCTCACGCAGCATGCCGAGCGAGAAGTCGCACGGCACCGTGAAGGCCCCGGCCTCCACGAAGGGCAGCGACGAAGTGGCGGTACCCGCCGCGAGGTCGAGCACCCGCTCGCCCGGGCGCGCGTCCACGGCGTCGGCGACCGCCCGCCGCCACAGCCGGGCCTGGCCGAGCGAGAGCACATCGTTGGTGAGGTCGTACTTGGCCGCCACGTCGTCGAACATGGCCGCGACCTCGTGCGGCTTCTTGTCCAGGGATGCCCGCGTCACGTCTTGTGTTGTCCGTCCGGTCGTCAGTTCGCGTCGATGAGGGCGAGTTCGGGGTGGGCACTTCCACCCTCGATGGCAGTGGAGGAGAGGTGCGAGACGACCTTGTCGTCCACGGGGTCGTTCGCCGGGTCGTCGTGCACCACCAAGTGCTCGTACGTCGTGGCACGCTGCGCCGGAACACGGCCCGCCTTGCGGATGAGGTCGATCAGCTCCATCCGGTTGGAGCGGTGCTTGGCGCCCGCCGAGGAGACGACGTTCTCCTCCAGCATCACCGAGCCGAGGTCGTCGGCGCCGTAGTGCAGCGAGAGCTGTCCGACGTCCTTGCCGGTGGTCAGCCAGGAGCCCTGGATGTGGGCGACGTTGTCGAGGAAGATCCGCGCGATGGCGATCATCCGCAGGTACTCGAAGACGGTCGCCTGCGTCTGCCCCTTCAGGTGGTTGTTCTCCGGCTGGTAGGTGTACGGGATGAAGGCGCGGAAGCCGCCGGTGCGGTCCTGCACATCACGGATCATCCGCAGGTGCTCGATGCGCTCGGCGTTGGTCTCGCCCGTGCCCATCAGCATGGTGGAGGTGGACTCCACACCGAGGTTGTGGGCGATCTCCATGATCTCCAGCCACCGCTCGCCCGACTCCTTGAGCGGGGCGATGGCCTTACGGGGCCGCTCGGGCAGCAGCTCGGCGCCGGCGCCCGCGAAGGAGTCGAGACCTGCCGCGTGAATGCGCTCGATCGCCTCCTTCGGCGACACTCCGGAGATCCGCGCCATGTGCTCGACCTCGCTGGCGCCCAGCGAGTGGATGACCAGCTGCGGGAACGCCTTCTTGATGGCGGCGAAGTGCTCCTCGTAGTACTCCACCCCGAAGTCCGGGTGGTGGCCGCCCTGGAACATGATCTGGGTGCCGCCCAGCTCCACCGTCTCCGCGCAGCGGCGCAGGATGTCGTCCAGGTCCCGGATCCACACCTTGTCGCTCTTGGGCGAGGCGTAGAAGGCGCAGAACTTGCAGGCCGTCACGCACGAGTTGGTGTAGTTGATGTTGCGCTCGATGATGTACGTGGCGATGTGCTCGGTCCCGGCGTACCGGCGGCGGCGCGCCTTGTCGGCAGCGGCGCCCAGCGCGTGCAGGGGCGCGTAGCGGTAGAGGTCGAGCGCCTCTTCGGGAGTGACGCGCCCTCCGGTGGCGGCGCGGTCGAGGGCGGAGAGCAGGTCGGCTTCCGACACGTGCGCTGTCACCGTGGCGTCCCTCCAAAGGTCGCACTTCGCACATTCACTGCATTTCAAACGTTCGCTGAATCTCGCCGCTTACCACAGCACAACGGCGCCGGACCAGCCTACGCCAGGGGCATTCGGCCGATCTTCTGGAGTGTCCCCGAGGGTCGCCCGAGTGCCCCCGGGGGGCTCAGGTGCGGGGCTCTGGGCTGAGCATCTCCACCCGGACGTCGGGCGGGAAACCGGTTGTCGCGCCGGTACGGCGGGCGAACTCGGCGACGCCCTCCAGTTGCCGTTCGCCGAACCGGAAGTCCAGGGTGGTGAAGTACCGCTCCAGCACCTTCGGCTCGAAGATCTCGTAGCGCGCGGCGTGCTCGGCCACCTGGTCGACCTGCTCCATGGCCAGGTCGCGGGAGGCCAGGAACGCCCGGTGCGTCTCGTGCACGGTCTCGGGAGCCTGCCGCAGGAAGTCGCGGCGTACGGCCCAGACGGCGAAGACGAACGGCAGCCCCGTCCACTCCTTCCACAGCCGCCCCAGATCGTGCACCTGGAGGTCCTCCTCGGGCAGCTGCCGCAGATAGGCGCGCAGCCCCACGTCACCGATGACGACGGCGGCGTCCGCCTCCTTCATCATCCGCTCCAGATCGGGCGGGCAGCTGTAGTAGTCCGGCTGGACGCCGTAGCGCTCCGTGAGCAGCAGCTCGGCGAGGCGTACGGAGGTTCGCGAGGTCGAGCCGAGGGCCACCCGGGCGCCATCCAGCTGATCGAGGGGGACGCGGGAGACGATCTCGCACGACATGACGTCGCCGTCGCAGCCCACCGCGATGTCCGGGAGGGCCACCAGGTCGTCCGCGTTGCGCAGGAACTCCACCAGGGTGACGGGCCCCATGTCGAGCCGCCCGTCGATGATCATCTCGCTGAGCTTCTCGGGGGTGTCCCTGGTCAGGTCCAGGTCCAGCAGGGTGTGGGTGTGGACCAGGCCCCAGTACAGCGGCAGACAGTTGAGGAACTGGATGTGCGCGACGCGGGGGCGGGTGCGCACATGCCTCGGTTTCGCAGTCACTCTCCGGAGATTACGCCCCGGTCTGTGCCCCGCCACGCGGGGTCCTCCGGGAGGGCTGTGGGACATGATCCGCAGCTCTTCCACCCCCGGCCCCACCATGCTAGGCTCAGAGCCAAGTTGCAGTTTGGTTTCCCTTGCAGTACAGAGCCTGCGGAGCATGTGACCGCGGGCTCTCGTCGTTTTCAGGCTTCTTTGTGGGTTCTGGGAGCAGGGACACCCTTATAGGCCCAAGGAGGGCTTATGGCTACCGGAACCGTTAAGTGGTTCAACGCCGAAAAGGGCTTCGGTTTCATCGCCCAGGACGGCGGCGGTCCCGATGTCTTCGTCCACTACTCCGCGATCAACGCATCCGGTTTCCGCTCTCTCGAGGAGAACCAGATGGTGTCGTTCGATGTCACGCAGGGCCCCAAGGGTCCGCAGGCGGAGAATGTCACCGCGCAGTAGTCCCTGACTCTGCAGTATCCAAGGAGCCCCCGCTTCGGCGGGGGCTCCTGCCTTTTCCGGGGGCGCCGTTCGGCGCGCCTTTTCCCCGGTGCTGTTTCCCGGCGCCTTTCACGTTGCAGTTTCCCGGCCCGTTCCGCGCTGCCGTTTCCCGGCCCGTTCCCCGGTGCCGCTTCCGGCCCGGCGGGGGTCAGCAGTTGTGCTCGTAGCCCGTTATCGCGGCGACCTTGGCCGCCGAGGCGGAGCCCTCGTCAAAATGCTGGTCCAGCCACTCGTCCAGCAGGGTGCGGGCCAACTCCAGGCCGATGACGCGCTGGCCGAAGCAGAGGACCTGAGCGTTGTTGCTGAGTACTGAGCGCTGCACGGAGTAGCTGTCGTGTGCGGTGACGGCGCGGATGCCGGGGACCTTGTTCGCGCTGATGGCGACGCCCAGACCGGTGCCGCAGATCAGCAGCGCGCGGTCGGCCTCGCCGTCGGCGACGCGGCGGGCGGCCTCGACGGCTACGTGCGGATAGGCCCGGTCCTTGTCGGCCCCTCCGCTGTCGACGCCGACATCGGTGACCTCCGCGACCCGGGCGTCGCGGACCAGGTCCTTCTTGAGGGCTTCCTTGTAGTCGAGACCCGCGTCGTCGCAGCCCACGACGATACGGAAGGGCTGCCGGGGCCCTGCGGGGGTGCTGCTCATGGTGCGTTCCTCCTGGTGGCGGGGGGGGAGAAGAGGTCAGGCCACGGCGCTTACGGTGTCCGCCACCGTGCCCAGGACCAGCGCCAGCGAGGTGGCGCCCGGGTCCGGGGTGCCGATGCTGCGTTCGGCGAGCGGCCGGGCGCGGCCCAGCTTGGGGCGCAGCTCCGCGGTGGCCTCTGCGGCGGTACGGGCCACATCGGCCGCGTCGGCCAGCGCCCGCGCCGGTGCGCTGCCCGCCGCCAGCCGTTCTCCGAAAGCGGTCACGAACGGGGCGAGTGCGTCGACCAGGGTCTTGTCGCCGGGCTCCGCCTTGCCGAGCGCGGTGACGGCCTCCAGCGCGGCCCGTGCGCCGGCCGCCAGTTCCGCGGGCACAGGGGCGCGGTCGGCGGGGAGCGCGGAGCCGAACGCGCGCAGTGCTGCGCCCCACAGCGCTCCGGAGGTGCCCCCTGCCTCTGCCGCCCAGGCGTCTCCGGCAGCACCGAGCAGCGCGGCCGGCGCAGCGCCCCTGACCTGCGCCTTCTCGGCGGCGGCCAGCGCCGCGTCCACGCCTTTGCACATGCCGCGCCCGTGGTCCCCGTCCCCGGCGACGGCGTCGAGCCGGCCGAGTGTCTCTTCCTGCTCGTGGAGGAGGGTGTGGGCGGCCTGGAAGGCGCGTACGACGGTGGCCCCGGTGGCGACCGCCTCGCCAGTGGCGGGAACGTCACTGGTCTGAGCGGTGACGGCGGTGACCGTACGGGGCGCGGCCACCGTCCCGCTCGCGGACGGATCTTGCGGGGCGACCTCGCCCCGGCGGAAGGCCGGGGTGTCGGCGGGGGCGAGCCAGAGCCGTTCCAGCTCGTCGTCCAGCCAGGTGACGGTCAGCGAGCAGCCCGCCATGTCCAGCGAGGTGACCAGCTCGCCCACCTCGGGGCGTACCAGCTCCAGTCCCGCCTCGTCGAGCAGCCGTGCCACGGATGCCCACAGAACGTACAACTCCTCGTACTTGGTGGCGCCCAGGCCGTTGAGGAGGACCGCCACCCGGCGGCTGTCCGCGGCCTCCTCGGGCCGCTCGGCCAGCAGCCCCTCCACCAGGGTGCGGGCCAGGTCCTCGGCGGTCGTCAGCTCGGTCTCGCTCACGCCCGGCTCGCCGTGGATGCCCAGGCCGAGGCCCAGCTTGCCCTCCGGCACGGTGAACAGCGGCTCCCGCTGACCGGGCAGTGTGCACCCAGCGAAGGCCACGCCGAGCGAGCGGGTCCGGGCGTTGGTGTGCTCCGCGATCCGGATCACCGCGTCCAGGTCGGCACCCTCCTCGGCGGCGGCGGAGGCCGTCTTGTAGACGGTGAAGCCGCCCGCGATACCGCGCCGCCGGGCCGCCTCCGCGGTGGGGGCGCTGGCGATGTCGTCGGTGACGGCGAAGCAGCGGGCCGGTATGCCGTCGGCGGTCAGCCGCTGGGCTGCCTGGCCGAAGTTCATGACGTCGCCCGCGTAGTTGCCGAACATGAACAGCACGCCTGCCCCCGTTTCGGCTTCCGCCGCCACGGAGTACGCCTGCGCGGCGGACGGGGAGGTGAAGACGTTGCCGATGACCGAGCCGTCGGCGAACCCCTTGCCGACCACGCCGCAGAACGCGGGGTAGTGGCCGGAACCGCCGCCGGTCAGCACCGCGACCTTCGCGATGCCGGGGCGGTGGGCTCTGACAACGCCGCCGGGGACTGCGCGGACGTGTTCGGGGTGGGCCGCGGTGAAGCCTTGGACCATGTCCTCGGCGAAGCGGGCAGGGTCGTTGAATACGCGGGTCATATGGGACTCCAGCAGTGGGTTTTGCCGGGACCGGACGGAGTCCGGGGAAGGGACCGGGACGGGGTCACCAGGTCTGGCGGGCTCTTTCCAAGGTGTCGAGGTAGCGGTGGTAGCCGTCTTCGTAGAAGGCGACCGCCGCATCGTCGGCGCGGGCGACACGGCCCCCTTCCAAGGAGCCCCCGACAGCTGAGTCGGCAGAGTCAGCGCCCAGCGCGCGCCAGGCGACCCGTGCGGCGCCGCGGATGCCCACGGCGTCCTCCCGCACATGGACATCCCGGCCGAGTACGCCGGCGAAGATGCGCCCCCATTCGCCGGAGCGCGCTCCCCCGCCGCAGGCGGTGATAGCCCCGGCGACGCCGAGGGTCTCCAGGCAGTGCCGTGCCGAGTAGGCGACGGCTTCGCACAGGGCACGCACCAGGTCGGCGCGGCCGGTCAGGGGCGAGAGCCCGTCGAGCCGGCCGCGGGCGCGGGCGTCCACGAAGGGGGCCCGCTCGCCGCTGGTGGACAGGAACGGCAGGGCCGTCACCCCGGCGGCGCCGTATGGGGACTGCGCCAGCAGCGCGTCCAGTTCCTCGATGCGTACGCCGAGCATGCCCAGCAGCCAGTCCAGCCCGGCCGTGCCGATCATGGCGGGCATGACCCGCAGATACCGGTCCTCGTACGGGGTGGCCAGGATCATGCCGGCCGCCTCGTCCCCCGCACCCGGCGCGGGGTCGTCGCTCAGCACCTGGCAGGCCAGCGTCGTACCGATGATGAGGTTGCCCTCGCCGACCTGCTCCAGGCCCGAGCCGAAGCCGCACGCCGGGATGTCGAAGGGACCGGCGCTGACGGGCAGGCCGACGGGCAGCCCAAGCTCCGCGGCGACCTTGGGCAGCAGTCCGAACAAGGCACCGGGCGGTGCGGGTTCGGCCAGCAGTCCGCGCCACCGGCCCAGCCCGCACAGCTGAAGTGCCTCGTCGTCGTACGTACGCCGGGCCACGTCCAGGAACGGCACCGATGCGTCTGAGGCGTCCACCGTGCGCTCTCCGGTGAAGCGCTGGGCGATGGCGTCGACGCAGTACCCGGCCACATCGGCCGCGGCCAGCCGCTCGGGCTCGTGTTCGGCCAGGTGGGCGAGGAGGGGTCCGGCGGCGCCCGGGAACATACCGGCTCCGGTGCGCCGGTAGACCTGACGGGCCGTGCCGTCGGCGGCCCACTTGTCCAGGACGGGGGCCGCGCGGCCGTCCATCCAGGACAGCGCCCGGCCCACCGGACGGCCGTCGGCGTCCCGCAGCCACAGGCCGTCGCCCTGGCCGGTCAGTGCGAGGGCCTCGATGGGCTCGTTCGGGTCGAGTTGTGCGGCATCGGCGACGGCGGCCCGTACGACGGTGACGACGGTGCCGATGACCTCGTCCATGTCCTGCTCGACGCGGTTGCCCGGCAACGTGTACAGCGTGCTGCGGGCCTCGTGCGCCGGGCTGGTGCGCCCGTCGCGCGCGATGAGCTGGGCCTTGGTGACCGAGGTGCCGACATCGACCCCGACGATCATGACTGCTGCCCTCCCCCGGCGGTCCCCGTGGTCCCGAACACCTCCGGGTTGACCACGAACTCGGGGCGCTCACCGCGCAGATGGGCGGCTGCCTGGGCCGCCGTGATGGCCGCGGCGCGGTCGGCGGTCTGCCGGGTTGCGCCCGCCAGGTGCGGGGTGGTGATGACGTGGGGAGCGCGGTGCAGCGGCCAGTCCGCGGGCGGCGGCTCGACGTCGTACACATCCAGCGCCAGCGCGCCCAGATGGCCGGACTCCAGCATCGCCGGCAGCGGGCCGTAGTCCATCAGTTCGCCGCGCGCCGAGTTGACGAGCACCGCGCCCTTGGGGAGCAGCTTGAGGTTGTCGGCGTTCAGCATGTGCCGGGTCTCGGGCGTGACGCGGGCGTGCAGGCTGACGACCGCGCTGCGGCGCAGCAGCTCCTCCAGCGCCACCAGCTCCACGCCGTCCGCCGCGGCCTTGACCGGGTCGGCGTACGGGTCGGCGACCAGCACCCTGGAGCCGAAGGCACGCAGCACCCGCGCGACGATCGCGCCGATGGCGCCGTATCCGACGAGTCCGACGGTGGTGCCGTCCAGCTCGATGCCCGCGTTCTCGATGGCGTAGTAATCGCCCCGCCAGGTGCCCTTCTTCAGTTCCGCGTCGGAGGCCGGGATACGGCGCAGCGCGGCGAGCATCAGCCCGAGGGCGAACTCGGCGGCGGCAGCCGCGTTGCGGCCGGGGGTGAAGGTGACGGGGATGCCGGCGCGGGTGGCGGCCGGCACGTCGACGTTGACCGGGCCGCCGCGGGCCACCGCGATCAGCTTCAGGTTCGGGGCCTCGCGGATGACGCGGTCGGTGAACGGCGCCATCTGGATCAGCGCCACCTCCGCGTCGCCGAGCGCTTCGAGCAGCTCGTCCTCGGTGCCGCTGGCCTCCTTGACGTTGCCGACGGGGCCGAAGGGGGTGTGCGGCCAGGGGGTGGTCTGGGTACGGAAGTCCAGCGCGATGCCGGGGGCCGCTTCCTTGAGCGCGTCGACGAAGAGCTGGGGGGCGATGAAGTGGTCGCCCGAGGCCAGCACCTTGATCGGGTCCGGCATTACCGGTCACCTTCCTTGAGCTGGGAGCTTTCCGCGAGCTGCGGGCTTTCCGCGAGCCGGGAGAGCAGGTAGCGGCGTACGTCGTCGTGGTCCGCCGCGCGGTGTGCGGCGCCCGCCAGCGCGTCGGCGGCCGGCGGGTAGCCGGGGTTGGGGATGGCGACGACCGTCATCCCGGCCGCCGCGGCGGCGCGCAGCCCGTTGCTGGAATCCTCCACCGCCAGGCAGTCGGCCGCGGGGACGCCGAGCTTGTCGGCGGCCGCGAGGTAGACGTCCGGGCTGGGCTTGCCACGCGGGACCTCGGCGCTGGAGACGGTGGCCTTGAAGTGGTGGTCGACTCCATGGTGCGCGAGGACGGCGTCGATCACGCGGCGCGGCGCGGACGAGGCGAGCGCGATGGGCCCGCGTGCGGCGGCGTCGGTGATCATCTCCAGGGCGCCCGGCAGCAGTTCGATCTCACCGTCCTCCAGCGCCTTGATCATGCCGTCCACGACGGTGCGCTCCGTATCGGCGGCGCTGTCGCCGGCCCCGGCGAACTCGGTGAGGAAGGCGGCCCACTCCGGGGCGCTCATGCCCTGGCAGCTCTTGGTCTGCTCGGGTCCCCACTGCTTGCCGCGCTCGGCGGCGAACGCGGTCCACAGCCGCTCCCAGAGATGCTCGCTCTCGACGAGCACTCCGTCCATGTCAAACACCACTGCATCGGCCACGGCCGGAACTCCTCACCTTCGGCTCCCTGCAAATTAACACCGCATCTGTTATCTGTCACTTGTGGGTTGATACGCACACCAGGAACAATGTGAGACTTCCAGTGATCCGGGGACCGGAAGAGACCGTCCGGGGTGCAGGATGGTCCGTATGACCGCCCATTCAGCAGCGCGCGCCTCGCGCCAGAAGCGTCAGCAGCAGATCGTCGACCATGTGCTGGCCAAGGGCGACGCCTCGGTGGCGGAGCTGACGGAACTGACCGGCGTCAGCGTGATGACGGTGCACCGGGACATCGCCGAGCTCGCCGACCGCGGCATCCTGCGCAAGTACCACGGCGGTGTCTCGGCCCAGCCCTCCACCGTCTTCGAGTCCAGCTCCGACTTCCGGCTGCACGCGCACACCGGCGAGAAGGACGCACTGGCCGGCGCCGCGCTGGAGTTCGTGACGCCGGGAATGTCGCTGATGCTGGACGACTCGACCACGGCGCTGGCCTTCGCGAAGCTGCTGCCGCAGGTGGGGCCGCTGACCGTGGTGACCAACTACCGGCTGATCACCGAGGAGCTGCGGCCCGTGGAAGACGTACGGCTCATCGGGATCGGCGGCGAGTACTCGCGCACCCACGACTCATGGATCGGGCTCTCCGCACTGGAGATGATCAAGAGTTTCTCGGTGGACCTGACCGTCGTCTCCACCTCCGCCATCACCGGCACCATGACCTATCACCAGGAACAGGAGATCGTCGCCCTCAAGCGCGCGATGCGGGAGGCGGGCTCGGTGAGCGTGCTGCTGATGGACCACAGCAAGGTCGGCCGCAGCGCGCTGCACCGGCTGGATCCGGTACGCGCCTTCGACCATGTGGTGCTCAGCGGGCCGGTGGACGAAGGGCTGGTGGCGGAGATGCGGAAGCTGACGGATGTGCGGGTGGTCTCCGCGTAAGGGTTGTCCGGCGGGTCTTGGCTCGCCCTCTCGGCTGTGCTGGGCAGGGGGCTGCCCCTTCCTGGCGCTTGCAGGCTGCGGGTTCGTTGTGGTCGCTCGCGCAGTTCCCCGCGCCCCTTCGGGGCGCGCCCCCTTTCACGTGCTGTTAGGCCGCAACAGGCTTGACCGTTATTTTTAACAGAGCTCTTGATATTTCTCGCAGGCGGGCTGAGTATCTGCGGTGCACCAACTGGTTACCTCAGAGCGGAGGCCCCCGATGACGGATTCAGCGACCCGACCTGCCGAGAGAGGGCTACTCGATCGCATAGGGCTGCCGAAACCCCTGGTCCTCGGGTATATCGGCGTACTGCTGTTCATGATCGGCGACGGTGTCGAGAGCGGTTTCATCTCGCCGTACATGGCCGACCACGGAGCAGGCACCGATGTGAAGGCCGGCTACGTCATCACCGCGTACGGCGTCACCGTGATGCTGGCCTCCTGGTTCTCCGGCGCGCTCTCCGAGGTGTGGGGCCCGCGCAAGGTGATGTGGGTGGGCCTGGCGATCTGGGCGGTCTTCGACGCGCTCTACCTGGTCTTCGCGCTCGGCACCGAGAACTACCCGATGATGCTGATCCTCTACGGCATCCGCGGCTTCGGCTATCCGCTCTTCGCCTTCGGCTTCCTCGTCTGGATCACCGGCACAGCTCCGAAAGCCCGGCTGGGCACCGCCGTGGGCTGGTTCTACTTCGCCTTCACCGGCGGCCTGCCCACCCTCGGTTCCCTGTGGTCCAGCTTCACCATCCCCGCCATCGGTGAACTGGGCACCCTGTGGAGCGCGCTCGCCCTCATCCTGGCCGGTGGCGCCATCGCACTGGTCGGCGCCAAGCGGCGGGAGGGCGGCGACCGGCTGGCTGAGCCCGGCGTCACCACGGGCGAGTCCCTCTTCAACAGCGTCTCGATCATCTGGACGCACCCCAGGGTGCTGGTCGGCTGCCTGGTACGGATCATCAACACGGCGCCCGAGTTCGGCATGCTCGTCTACCTGCCGCGGATCTTCTCCGACGATGTCGGCTTCGGCACCGACAAGTGGCTCCAGCTGCTGGCGATCATCTACGGCACCAACATCTTCTTCAACCTGATCTTCGGGGCCGTCTCCGACAAGATCGGCTGGCGGACCACCATCGCCACCTTCGGCGCCCTCGGCTGTGCGATCAGCGTGACGGTGCTGTACTTCGTGCCGACCTGGCTCGGCCCCGACTACTACTGGGTCGCCGTGCTCGCCGGCATGCTGTACGGCGCCACGCTGGCCGGCTTCGTCCCCATCTCGGCGCTGATCCCGAGCATGGCCCCGGACAACAAGGGCGGCGCGATGGCTCTCCTCAACCTCGGTGCGGGCGGCGCCGCCTTCGTGGGGCCTGCCATCGCGTCCATCTTCCTCCCGCTCGTGGGCGCGGGTGGCGTGACCATCGTCTTCCTGGCTCTGTACCTGGTCGCCATGGTGCTGACCTTCTTCCTCAAGATGCCGGAGGAGCAGGGCGGTTCCGGTTCCCCTGGCGTCACGTCGCCTTCCGGCAAGAGCTCCGCCCCTTCGCCCGCCTAGCTCTCTCACGGCAGCGCCTCTTCTCGCGGAACACCCCCTTCTCGCCGTCGCAGCGAGAAGGGGGTTTCCGTGTGAGGGGTTCGGCGGGGAGGGCAGCGGGGCCTCAGCCCTGGAGCTCGTAGGAGAAGGTCACCTTCACCTCCTGCTCCCCCTGGCGGACCTCGTACCCTCCCGTTCCGGTCAGACCGGCGAGCTCCCCCGTACCCGAGCCCGGTACCACCTCGAACGAGCAGCGGATGACGCCCTCCTCGTCGAAGGTGCCGTTCTGTTGGATGACGAACGTGCCCTCCCGGCCCTCGACGGAGCCGGTCAGCAGCTCCATCCCGCAGAAGGACCCGCGGGTCTCGGCGACGTACGCCAGTACGTACTGGCATGCGGTGCCCTCCGCCTCGATGCCCCCGCTGTAGTTGTTGACGACGGCGGCGTGCGCGAGGCGGGGGCTGCGGTCGGCATCGGTGACGTTCTTCTCGTCCCAGGAGGAGAAGGTGAAGACGGCGGTGGTGGACTGCTGGGCCATGTCGGTGCCTTTCGCTCTGCTTGCTGCTCGACTTGCTGCTCGACTTGCTGCTCGACTTGCTGCTCGACGGCGTACGGGCATCCTTCCGGCCGTACCTGACACCTTCTGTCAGGTACGGCGGACCAGGGCGCGACAATGACGGCATGCGCGCCGACCGGCTCCTCTCGCTGCTCCTCCTGCTGCAGAACCGCGGCCGGATGACGGCGCCCGAACTCGCCGCCGAGCTGGGCATCTCCGTCCGCACCGTCTACCGCGACATCGAGGCGCTCAGCGGCTCCGGCGTCCCCGTCTACGCCGACCGCGGCCCGGCGGGCGGCTACCGCCTCATGGCCGGGTACCGCACCCGGCTGACCGGTCTGACCGACTCCGAGGCAGGCTCCCTCTTCCTGTCCGGGCTCCCGGGCCCGGCCCAGGAACTGGGGCTCGGTGCCGTGCTGACCACCGCACAGCTGAAGGTGCGCGCCGCGCTCCCGGCCCCGCTCGCCGAGCACAGCCGGCGCATCCAGGACCGGTTCCACCTGGACGCGCCGGGCTGGTTCCGCGACGCCGACCCGGTGCCGTACCTGCCGCGGGTCGCCCACGCGGTGTGGGAGCAGCGTGTGCTGCAGGTGCGCTACCGGCGCTGGCGCGGCGAGGTGCGGCGCGAACTGCGCCCGCTGGGCATCGTCCTCAAGGGCGGCATCTGGTATGCGGTGGCGGTGTCCGCCGCCCCGGACAGCGACGCCGCAGGCAGGGAGGACGCCGTACACGGGGAGGCGGGCGTACGCGGGGACTCAGGTGTACGCGGGGACGCGGGCGTGCGCGGGGATGCGGATGTCGCACGTCCGGGCGAGGGCGCCGTCCGTACCTTCCGGATCTCGCGGCTGGTGGAGGTCAGCACCGGTGAGGGGACCTTCGAGCGGCCCGCGGGTTTCGATCTGGCGGCGTACTGGGAGGCTTCGGCGCGGCGTCTGGAGGCAATGTTGCGCCAGGACGTGGCTCGGATCCGGCTCTCGCCGAGCGGCCGGCGGCTGCTCCCGGCGAAGTTCGGCACGTCGGGCGAGCGGGCGCTGGAGAGTGCGGGGCCGGCGGACGCGGCCGGGTGGGTCGAGGTGGAGCTGGCCGTCGAGTCGCAGCCGGTCGCCGTCTCCGACCTGCTCAGCCTGGGCGCGGAGGCCGAGGTCGTGGGGCCGCCCGCACTACGGGAGGCCATGATCGACGCCGTCCATGCACTTTCGGCCCGCTACCCGGCAGCGCACTGACCCCGTCCCTCCCGAGTTCTGGCAGGGGCACCGTGGGACACAACGAGGGGTTGTGGCTTCCTGGCTGGTCGGTTGTTTGATCTCGCCATCCGCTACTCGCTTTGATGCCGGTGGTCACCAGTGGTTGTTCAGTTCGGCGAGAGATGCGTTGGGGATGCCAGGCAGACGGGCGCTGGGCAGGCGGTTCGGGTGGTTGTGGGCGTCGTATGCCGTCAGCGCGTACGGCACATCGCTCGGGTTCGGTGCGTTTTCCTTGATCGCGGTCCTCGCGCTGCACTCCGGGCCGGCCCAGGTGGCGGCGCTGGCTGCCACGGGGCGGGCGGTGGGAGCAGTGGTGGCGGTACCGCTCGGTCCATGGGTGGAGTTCCGCCGCAAGCGGCCTGTCATGGTGGCTATGGACCTGACCCGGTTCGCGGCGTTGATGAGCGTCCCCGCCGCGTTCGCGCTCGGCCGGCTCAGCTTCGCCCAACTCCTCGTCGTCTCCGTCGTCGTCGCGGCGGCCAACATCGCCTTCAACGCGGCCGGAGGCGTGTATCTGAAGGCGCTCGTGCCGCCGCAGGACCTGCTCGTCGCGAACGGCCGGTTCGAGTCCACGACATGGAGCGCGACGATGGTCGGACCACCGCTCGGGGGAGTCGCGATCGGGATGTTCGGCCCGGTGACGACCATGATGGCCGATGCGGTCAGCTACCTGCTCTCAGCCCTGGGCATCCGGGCCATCGGCGGGGGCGAACCGCGCCCCGCGCGGACCGGTGCACCGCGGCTTCGCGCAGGTGATCTGCTCGAAGGCTGGCGCTACATCCTCAGCCGGCCCGCACTGCGCCCGCTGCTCTTCAACTCGATCGTGGTGAACGGCCTGATCATGGCCTCCGAGCCGCTGCTCGCCGTACTCCTGCTGGGCCGCCTCGGGTTCACACCCTGGCAGTACGGTCTGATGTTCGCGGCCCCCTGCATCGGTGGCCTCGTAGGCTCACGCATCGCGCGCCGGCTCGTGACACGGTTCGGGCAGCGCAAGGTGATGCTCACCGCCGGGGCACTGCGGGCATACTGGCCAGTCGGTTTGGCGTTCGTGCAACCCGGCGTCTCCGGGATCGTGCTCGTCATCGCCGTCCAGCTCGGTCTGGTGACCTGCTGTGGCGTGTTCAACCCGGTACTGGCCACCTACCGGCTCGAGCACACCGACCCCGACCGGGTCGCCCGCACCCTGACCGCCTGGTCGGTCAGCAGCAGCATTGCCATCGCGGCCCTGACCGCAGCGTGGGGCTTGCTCGCCGCCATCACCGGCCCCCGCACCGCGATCGCGATCGCCGGAGTCCTCCTGCTGGTCACCCCGCTGCTGCTCCCGCGCCGAGCGGCACTGAGATGCGCCGAGGTGTTGCGCCCCTGACTGATGCATCAGTCAGGGGCGCAATGACGCCCCAAGCACCCACTTGTATCTGAGCAAATGCGGACCAATCAGCTACCGTCATCACCTACTCATTGCGTTTATCTCAACGCCCTCGTACGGTGGCCCCATGCCGAACACAGCGGGCGACAGGATTCAGGACGGCGTGGGCGAGATCGCCGAGCGCGTCCGTAAGGTCGTCGAGGCCGCCGGATGCAGCCAGCGGGAGTTCGCCCGGCGCATCGTGATGGACCCCTCGAAGCTCTCCCGCTCGCTCAGCGGCACCCGCCGCTTCACGGTCGCCGAACTGGCCCGGATCGCCGACGCGGGACAGGTCGACGCGGGGTGGCTGCTCGGTTCCGGCAGCACGGTGCCCGCCGGGCCGGGCCCGGAGGACGCCGAGCACCCGGATGCCGCACCGTCGTCGGTGGCGGAGTCCCGGGCGGCCGTACTCCCCGCCGCGGGGCGTCCGTTGCAGATCGTGCAGGAGACGGTGCGGCTGATCGCCGAGCACGGATTCCACTCCGTACGGGTGGCCGACATCGCCGCCGCGTGCGACACCAGTACCGCCGCCATCCACTACCACTTCCCCGGCCGCGCCGAGCTGCTGGAGGCTGCCGTGCGCTGGTGCATGGACGAGGACACCGCCACCCGCGCGGCGCGGATCGCCGCGGCCGGTGCAGCCGAGGACGCCGTGGCCGAGCTGGGTGAGCTCCTCGCACTGCAGACACCGCGGACCGAGCAGCAGCGACGGCAGTGGCTGGTGTGGCTCGATCTGTGGGCCGAAGCCGCGCGCTCGACCGCCATCGGGCAACTGCACGTCGAGTACTACCGGCAATGGCGCACCACCGTCGCCGACGTCATCCGGCGCGGTATCGCACAGGGCGTCTTCCGCGAGGTCGACCCCGAGTTCAGCGCACTGCGGCTGACCGCGCTCGTCGACGGACTGGCCTCCCAAGTGCTGGCCAGCGCCGCCGGAGCGGAGGACGGGACCAGTCCCGACAACATGTACGCGGCGCTGCTCGCGTATGTGCGGACCGAATTGCTCTCGACGGCCGCGGACTGAGCCTCGGCCGCCCTTTCTTCTCCCCGCCGGCACCTCGCCGTTCCTACTTGGAGGGATCGCCATGCCCCTGAACGAGAACGTCATCATCACCTGCGCCCTCACCGGCGCGGGCGACACCGTCGGGCGCAGTCCGTATGTGCCCGTGACCCCCGAGCAGATAGCCGCCTCGGCTGTCGAGGCGGCGGAGGCGGGCGCGGCCGTCGTCCATATCCATGTGCGCGACCCGGAGACCGGCGCACCCTCGCGGGGCCCGAAGCTGTACCGCGAGGTCGTCGAGCGGATCAAGGAGACGGGCACGGACGTCGTCATCAATCTGACCGCCGGTATGGGCGGTGACCTGGTGCTCGACGCCGATCAGCCGCTGGAGAAGGGCGCGTTGGAGGGTACGGATCTGGTCGGCGGCCTCGACCGGCTGCCGCACGTGGAGGATCTGCTGCCCGACATCTGCACCCTGGACTGCGGTTCGCTCAATTTCGGCGACCAGCTGTATGTCTCCACCACGGAGATGCTGCGGAAGGGGGCTCGGCGGATCCAGGAACTCGGCGTCAAGCCGGAGTTGGAGATCTTCGACACCGGCCAGCTGTGGTTCGCCAAGCAGCTGCTGGAGGAGGGGCTGCTGGATCAGCCGACGCTTTTCCAGCTGTGCATGGGTATTCCGTGGGGTGCTCCGGCCGATCCCGGTGTGCTTCAGTCGATGGTCAACTTTCTGCCGCCGGGTGCGCAGTGGGCGTCGTTCGCGTTGGGGCGGATGCAGATGCCGTGGGTGGCGCAGTCGATTCTGCTCGGTGGGAATGTGCGGGTCGGGCTGGAGGACAACCTGTATCTGAGTCGGGGAGTCAAGGCCACGAATGGGCAGCTCGTCGAGAGGGCGGTCCAGATTGTTGAGGCCCTCGGAGTGTCGGTGGCCTCGCCCGATGAAGCCCGAGCCCGTCTTGGGCTCAAGCCCCGAACGTGACGGTGGCCGCGCCCCCACAAGCGAACCGAAGGAGACCCTCACAATGACTGTCCCTCCCAGCGAAGTAACCCGCATAACGTGCATCGGCGCCGGGGTCATAGGTGGTGGCTGGGTCGCCCATTTCCTGGCGCGCGGTTATGACGTAACCGCGTGGGACCCCGCACCGGGGGCCCCGGAAAAGCTGCGGCGACTGGTGGACGCGGCGTGGCCCGCGCTTACTCAACTCGGCCTGGCAAAAGATGCCTCACCGGATAGGCTCCAATTCGCCGCCTCCCTCGAAGCGGCTTGCGCGCAGGCGCAGTTCGTCCAGGAGAGTGCCCCGGAAAAGCTGGAGCTCAAAAAGGATCTGCTGGCTCAGCTGGACGCGGCGACGCCGGAGGGCGTCGTCATCGCGTCGTCCACGTCGGGGTATCCGATGACCGACATGCAGACGGAAGCGGCAAACCCGGGCCGGCTCCTGGTGGGCCACCCGTTCAACCCGCCGTACCTGATCCCTCTCGTTGAGGTGGCCGGAGGCGAACGCACCGAGCGCGGGGCCGTCGAATGGGCGTCGCGATTCTACGAGGCGGCGGGCAAATCGGTGATCACCATGAACCGGGAACTGCCCGGCTTCATCGCCAACCGCCTTCAAGAGGCACTGTGGCGCGAGGCCCTGCACATGGTCGCCAACGGCGAGGCCACGGTGAAGGAGATCGACGACTCGATCACCGAGGGGCCGGGGCTGCGGTGGGCGTTCATGGGGCCCTGCCTGACGTTCGCACTGGCGGGCGGCGAAGGCGGAATGGGCCACATGCTCGACCACTTCGGCCCGTCCCTCAAATCGCCGTGGACTCGGCTGGAGGCACCCGAGCTGGACTCGGCGTTGCGGGACGCGATGGTGGCCGGCTGCGAGGAGGCCGCCGCCGGACGCAGCATCGCGGACCTGGTCGCCGAGCGGGACCAGGGCGTCATCGACGTACTGCGGGCCACCGGCCGACTGCCTGGCGCAACGGCGAACGCGGAGCCGAAAGTGAAGGAGGCCGGCCAATGACGCGACTGCCCCTGTTCCAGCAGACGGTCCGCGCCGAATGGATCGACTACAACGGCCATATGAGCGAGGCGTTCTACGTCCTCGTCTTCGGCCACGCGACCGACGCGATGATGGACGCGGTGGGCCTGGGCCCGAAGTACCGGGAGAGCACGGGCTGCTCGTTGTACACCGTCGAGGCGCATGTGCGGTATGTGAGCGAGGTGGCGGAGGGGGCACCGCTCGCGGTGCGTACGCGCATCCTCGGTGTGGCCGGGAAGAAGCTGCGCTTCGCGCACGAGATGTACGTCGAGGACCGTACGGTCGCCACGAGTGAGCTGTTCGCGCTGCATGTGGGCGCCGAGGGCAGCGTGGCGTTCCCGGAGCCGGTGCGGGAACAACTGGCCGCGCTCGTCGAGGAGCCTCCCGCATGGGCGGGTCGCGCCATCGCTCCCCTGGGCTGACCTGCACGATGTTGACGTTTCAGAGCGCGAATCCCACAATGAGCGGCATGGTCGCGCACTCCACTTCCCCGCTCGGACGCCACGGCGTCCCGTGGCGGCGTGGGTGCGAGCGATCCGGTCTCTAGGTGTGACTCCGGCTCCCTGGGAGGGAGCCATGGAGCCGCCGTGCGTCGGCACGGTCGGCAGACATCCACCGCCCACCGGATCCGCTGGAGGACCCTTCATGAGCATCACTGCCCCAGACGCCCCTGACACCACTGCCGCTCCTGCTCCCCTTCGTGACGCCCGCGTCCCGGAGGGCGGCCTGTACGAAGGGGTGCGCATTCTGCGGCCGTTCCCCGAGAACTGGGAGGAGCGGCCCTACGAGCTGATCGAGGTCGTGCCGCAGACCCGCGTCATCGGCGCGGAGATCCGGGGTGCCGATCTGTCCCGGCCGCTGAGCCCCGCGCTGCGGGAGGAGCTGAACCGGGCACTGCTGGAGTGGAAGGTGCTCTTCTTCCGGGGCGCGAACCTCGCTCCCGAGCAGCAGGCCGCGTTCGCGCGGCACTGGGGCGAGCTGGAGACCAATCCGCTGCTGGCGCGCGGATCCAGCGACGAGATCGTCCGCTTCGAGAAGGGTGCCGCGACCCGGCCCACGTACGAGAACGTATGGCACACCGATGTCACCTTCCGTGAGCGGCCCGCCATGGGTGCCGTGCTGCAGCTGCGCGAGGTGCCGCCGCTGGGGGGACACACCATGTGGGCGGACATGGCGGCTGCGTACGACAATCTGCCGTCGCAGGTGCGGGAGCGGATCGACGGGGCGACGGCGGTGCACGACTTCATCCCCGGGTTTGCGCGCTTCACCTCGGCGGAGCGGCTGGCCGAACTGCAGGAGGAGTTCCCGCCGGTCGAGCACCCGGTGGTGCGTACCCACCCGGAGACAGGCCGCAGGATGCTGTTCGTGAACACCTCGTTCACCACCCACATCGTGGGCATGGAGCGCGAGGAGAGTGACCGGCTGCTGGCCGAGCTGGTCCGGCAGGCGCATGTGCCCGAGTATCAGGTGCGGTTCGCCTGGCAGCCCGGTGACATCGCGTTCTGGGACAACCGGGCCACCCAGCACTACGCCCTGTTCGACTACGCGCCGCACCGGCGGGTGGCCGAGCGGGTGGCCATCGTGGGTGACCGCCCCTTCTGACCGCCCCTTCTGACCCTCTCGGCCGCCTCGTCCGCCCCTTCCCCCCCGTGGGGGCGGGCGAGGCTTTCTTCCGGGTCCTCAGGCCACCGTCAGCAGCGTTTTGCCCAGCACTTCGCGGGCCTCGATCGCGGAGTGTGCCTTGGCGGCGTCCTCCAGCGGGAAGGTCTGGCCGATCACCGGGCGCAGCCGTCCTGCCGCGGCCTCGAACAGGGCGCGGTCCAGCAGCGGCTTGGCCTCGGCCGGGGAGAACTGGGCCTGCTCGATGCCGGCCAGGGTCACCTCGCGCGCGGCAGCTGCCCCGGCGTCGAGCTCCGCGAAGCCGCCGGAGGGGGCGCCGTGCGCGGAGAACCGTGCCCCGCGTGCGGTCAGATCGAACGCGGCACGGCCGATGGCGCCCCCCACGCCGTCGAACACCACATGGATGCCGGGCTCGCCGACCGTCCTGCGTACCTGTTCGGCCCAGTCGGGCCGGGTGTAGTCGACGGCGGCGTCGGCGCCCAGCTCCTCGCGGGCGAGCGCCAGTTTCCGCTCGCCGCGGGCTGCCGCGACCACATGTGCGCCGGCGGCTTTCGCCAACTGCACCAGCAGCGCGCCGAGTCCGCCGGCCGCCGCGAGGACGAGCACCCAGGCGCCGGGCCGCAGCGTGCCCGCGCTGACGGCGTTGTCGAAGAGCCGTACGGCGGTGGGGCCGTCGTGCACCAGCGCCGTCGCCTCGCGGAGGTCCAGCCCTTCGGGTACGACGCTGACCGTCTCGATCTCGGCGAGCGCACGCTGCGCGTAACCGCCCTGGGCGGGCGAGGTGGTCTTGGCGACGACCCCTCTGCCCTGCCAGGCGGCGGCCACGTCCGCGCCCAGCCGGTCGATCCGCCCGCCTACCGCGCCGCCGGGGACGTACGGCAGCGACGGCGCGAAGAAGGCCCCGTCGCGGCGGATCTGGGTCTCCAGGAAGATGACGTCGGCGTACGCCACCTCGGTGACGGCCTGTCCCGGGCCGGGGACGGGATCGGGCAGTTCGACGAGTTCGAGAACGTCCGGCTCGCCGAACCGCCGCACCTGAATTCCGCGCATCCCGACCACTCTCCTTGTGCTGACGAGGGATAGGAGAGCAGTCTTCAACTTCAACAGAGGTTGAAGTCAAAGAGAGGTTCAAGCCAACTGAGCGTCGGCCGCACCGGTCCGGTCAGCGCAGACCGACCGGTCAGTCGGTGAACGTGCGCACCGGTCAGTCGGCGGGCGTGCGCACCTCGTCGCGGATGTCGCTGACGCGGTCCGCCCACGCCTCCAGGTCCACGTCCTTCGGGGGGACCGAGTAGGTGTCGGCGCTGTCCTTGGCGACGTAGGCGGCGGTGCCCGGGTCGCTCCAGGCGCAGACGGGGATCGTCAGCTTCCGGCCGGCCTGCGACTTGACCAGCACCTCGCAGGTCAGCGGGTCGCCACCGGCGGGGGTTATGTCGCGGCGCTTGACGGCCACATCCATGGCCGGGCCGGACTCCATGCCGTTCATCATCTGGTTCTTGGAGAACTCGGGGTTGCCGTAGTCCTCGCCGGAGGCCGCGCCGTAGAGGAGCCGGGAGGTGTCGGAGGAGTTGGAGTAGGAACCCAGATGGGCTTCCTCGTCCGGGTTGGGGGAGTCGACCGAGTCGCTGAGGTCCTTACGCAGCCGGTACTTGCCGCCGTCCAGCGTCTTGGGGAACTTCAGCTCGTAGGTGGTCTTCGACTCGCTCGGGCTCGGCGTCGGCTCGTCCTCGCTCGGCTCGTCGGAGGGCAACTCGGACTGCTCCGCCTTGGCCTTGCCGTCGGCGGAGTCGTTCTTGTCGCCGTCACCGCCCGAGACGGCCAGCAGCGTGCCCGCGACCGCGACCGCGACCACCAGGACGGCCGCCACGACGATGCCGACGACCTTGTTGTTGCTGCTCCGGTTCGGCGGCGGGGGCGGCGGGCTGCCGTACGGGCCGGGAAATCCCGGCTGGCCGAACCCACCGTTCGGCGGCTGGCCGAAACCGCCGCCCTGCCCCTGCGGCTGGCCGAAACCACCCGCGGACGGCGGACCGAAGCCACCGCCGCCCGGAGGCTGACCTGGGGGCTGGTTCGGCGGCTGCGGGGGTGTCGTCATCGGGTGTCCCTCCCGGCGAGGGAGGCGTACCCCGTCCCCCGGCCGTGCTGTACCTGGCACTGTTGTCACGGTACCGCCGTTTGGCCAAGGGATTACTCTCGGGATACCTCTCAGCGCGCGTAGAGCTGGTCGATCTCCGCGGCGAAGTCCCGCACGATCGCTCCCCGGCGCAGCTTCATCGACGGCGTGAGATGACCGTCCTCCTCCGTGAAGTCACCCGGCAGCACGGCGAACTTGCGGATCGACTCGGCCCGCGACACCAGCGAATTGGCCTCGTCCACGGCCTGCTGGAGGTTGTACAGCAGGTCCCCGTCGACGAGCAGCTCGTCCATGCTCAGATGCTCCTTCTTGTGCATCCGCTGCCAGTGCGCGAGCCCGTCCGGCTCCAGCGTCACCAGCGCCGAGACGAACGGCCGGTTGTCGCCGATCACCAGGCACTGGCTGACCAGCGGATGCGCGCGCAGCCAGTCCTCCAGCGGCGCGGGCGCCAGGTTCTTGCCCGCGGAGGTGATGATGACGTCCTTCTTCCGCCCGGTGATGCTCAGATACCCCTCCGAGTCGAGCGCGCCCAGGTCCCCGGTGGGCATCCAGCCCTCGGCGTCGCGGTGCGGGATCACGCTCTCCGTACGGGCGTCCCAGTAGCCGCCGAAGACGTGGTCGCCCTTGATGAGCACCTCACCGTCGTCCGCGATCCGCAGCGCCGTGCCCGGCACCGGCCAGCCGACCGTGCCCAGCCGGGGCTTGAGCGGCGGCGTGGTGGTCGTCGCGGCCGTCGTCTCGGTGAGGCCGTACCCCTCGTAGACCGTGACGCCCGCGCCCTCGAAGAACGCCGCGAGCCGGTGCCCCAGCGGGGAGCCACCGCAGATCACATACCGGCAGCGACCGCCCAGCGCGGCCCGGATCCGCCGGTAGATGAGCGCGTCGTACAGGCCGCGGGCCGCGCGCAGCCCGAACCCGGGCCCGCTGCCGAAGCCGTGCTCCTGGGCCTCGACGGCCTCCCCGTAGCGCTGGGCGATCCGCGCCCCCCGGTCGAAGGACGAGGCCCGCCCCATCTTCTCGGCCGTCGCCCGGCCGGTGTTGTAGATCTTCTCCAGCACATACGGGATGCCCAGCAGGAACGTCGGCGCGAAGCCCGCCAGATCGGGGAGCAGGTCCTCGGTCTTGATGCTCGGCGCGTGCCCGAGCCGCACCCTCGCCCGCAGACAGCCGACGGCCACCATCCTGCCGAACACATGGGACAGCGGCAGGAACAGCAGCGTCGAGGCCGGCTCGGAGTTCTCCGCTCTGAAGACCGGGTGCAGCAGCTCGATCGCGTTGTCGACCTCCGCGAAGAAGTTGCCGTGTGTGAGGACGCAGCCCTTGGGCGGACCCGTGGTGCCCGAGGTGTAGATGAGCGTCGCGATGGTCTGCGGGCCCAGCTGTGCGCGGCGCTCGGTGACCAGCGCGTCCGGTATCCCGCGGCCCGCGTCCACCACATGACCCACGGCGCCCGAACTGAACTGCCACAGATGTTCCAGCGCGGGCAGGTTGCCGCGCTCGGCGCTGAGCATCCGGGTCTGCTCGACGTCCTCCACGAAACAGGCCCGCGCCCGGGAGTCCCGCAGGATGTGCCGGGCCTGCGACGCCGACGACGTCGGGTAGACCGGCACCGTGATCAGACCCGCCGCCCAGGCGGCGAAGTCCGTGAGAGTCCACTCGTAGGTCGTGCGGGCCATGATGGCCAGCCGGTCCCCCGGCCGCAGACCCAGCGCGATCAGGCCCTTGGCCATCGCCTGCACCTCGGCGGCGAAGTCGCGGGCCGCCATGTCCCACCAGGCGCCGTCCCTGCCCTTGCGGCTGAAGGCAGGCTCGTCCGGGGCCTCGGCGGCGTTGGTGAAGGGGATGTCGGCGAGGGAGCCGCTGGTCACTGTCGGCGCCAGCGGCGGGACGGAGACCTCGCGAACCCTGCCGCCCTCCATCTTCTTGTGCGGCTCGACCAGTTGCACCGGTAGCTCCGTCCTCGGCCAAACTCCTGACGTGACAGTAACCTTACCGACAGGTAAATTTACGGGATCAGGAGAGGGCCCGGGAATACCCGGTGACCACCTTCATAGAACGCACACACCCGGAGCACGCGTGTGTCAGCCGCGTTGTTCGGCACCCCGCAGAGCCCAGCGCCGGCCCTTCATCAGGTTCTCCAGGCCCGCCCAGCAGAAGTTCATCAGCGTCGCCGCCGTCTCCTTCGCGGCCGGGGCTTCGGGGTGCTCCGGGTTACGGGAGTTGGCCCACTCGGCGAGCGACTCGGCGGCGCCGACCAGCGCGTGGGCGAGCCCCGAGACTTCGCGTTCGGCCAGCTCGCTGTCGCAGCCGGCGTCCCGCGCCGCCTGCCCCAGCAGCGCCGTCACGATAGTGACGACCTCGACCCGCATGGCGGCGACCTCGCGGGCGAAGGGCTCACCCTGGGTACGGGCGCGGTAGAGCACCGCGACACCGTCCGGGCGGGCCGCGGTATGTGCGAAGAACGCCGTCAGGCCGTTCCACAACTGCTGATCGGCGGTCAACTCCCGCTCCCGCGTACCCTCCCGCACGGCTGCGACCAGCGCTCCGACCTCGCGCCGCACGCAGGCCATGAACAGATCTTCCTTGGACTTGAGGTACAGATAGACCAGCGGTTTGGAGACCCCCGCCGCCTCCGCTATGTCGTCCATGGAGGCGGCCTGGTACCCCTGTCGTGCGAACGCGGCGACCGCGGCGTCCAGCATCTGCCGCTCCCTCACCTCGCGCGGCATGCGCTTCTGCCCCACGCCTTCAATCCCTTCAGCCCCGTATGCCCCGTGAACCCCCCTCACCGGTCGGCCACGCCGACTCGTGCAGCGCACCGTTCCCCCACCAACTCCGGCTCCACGAAAGGGTACGCGCCCCTGGCCATGAGGCCCGGGGCGCACCTCGACGGAGCGAAGACTTCGGCCTGTTCTTGAAAGGACCTCAGTCGTTCACGCCCGGGGGCAAGCGCGTCCTGAGGTGGTCGGTGGGAAGCACGGCGGCGGCACCCGGCGTGAGCGAGGGGACAGCCTCGCAGGAAGCCGAGGGCATTCCCCATGTTCGAATGCGGACGACCTGAGGGTCGGATAGCGTCGCGGATGTGAAGCTGGTGATGCAGGTGAAGCTACTGCCGACGCCCAAGCAAGCGGCGGCACTTAGGGCAACCCTGCGCGCATGCAACGAGGCCGCTACCTGGGTCGGCCAGGTAGCGTTCGAAAACGATATGAAGAAGAACTTCGCGCTGCGCAGGCTCACCTACGATGAGGTGAAGACGCGATGGGGTCTGGGGGCACAGGCTGCCCAGCACGTGATCAAGAAGACGTGTGACGCATACGCCGTCCTCAAGGCCAACCTTGAGGCCGGAAACCTTGGCAGGCCTGGCTCAAAGCGGTACCGGAAGGCGACGGACAAGCCGATCGCCTTCCGTCCGGAGGGTGCCCAGCCCTATGACGACCGGATGCTTTCCTGGCAGACCCCCGAGCGGCGGGTGTCCATCTGGACAGTGACGGGTCGGATGAAGGACGTGGCGTTCACCGCAAGCCCTGAGCAGTTGACCACCTTGGCGCGGTACCGCAGGGGCGAGTCCGACCTCGTCTGCCGGGACGGCATGTGGTTTCTGCTGGCCACCTGCGAGGTCCCCGAGGCGCCACTGAACATTGGCCCGGTGGACGTCCTCGGCATCGACATGGGCATCGTCAACATCGCCACTACCAGCGACGGCGAGTTCCTGGCCGGGCGCGAGCTCAACCGCAGTCGGGTGCGTGAGCGGCAGCTGCGCACCAAGCTGCAGAAGAAGAACACCCCGTCTGCCAAACGTCGCCTGAAGAAGCGCAGGCACAAGGAGGCGCGGCGGGCACGGGACATCAACCACAAGATCGCGAAACATGTGGTGGCCGAGGCAGAACGCACCGGTCGCGGAATCGCCCTGGAAAACCTGAGGGGCATTCGCGAGCGGGTACGGCTTCGCAAGCCCCAACGGGCCACCCACTCCAGCTGGTCGTTTGCCCAGCTGGGGGCGTTCATCGCGTACAAGGCCCGCCGGGCGGGGGTGCCGGTGGTGTACGTCGATCCGGCGTACACCTCGCGAACCTGCGCCGAGTGCGGACACGTCGACAAGGCGAACCGGGTCACGCAACCCTGGTTCGCGTGCCGGTCCTGCGGCTTCGCCGCTCATGCGGACTGGAACGCCTCCCGCAACATCCGCGCCCGTGCACGGGAGTTGTGGCGACGCGGGGCCGAGTCAACGGCCCCTGCCCCGCCACCGCGTCAGCGGGGCGGGGCTGGACGCAAACGCAGCAGCACCGCCAGTGATGCCCGTTGTGCAAGCCCGGCGCCCTAGCGCCGGGTGGTTGACGTCAGCTTGTTGCGACCGGTTCCCGGGTGCCCGCGACGCGGGGCCCGGCGGGGGTGTCGTCGGCCTCCTCTACGGAGAAGCTGCGCGCGGTGGCGAACGCCTCGCGGTCGAGGATCTTCTCCTTGGCCGAAACGAGCACCGGGATCACTGCCTGGCCCGCGACGTTGGTGGCCGTCCGCATCATGTCCAGGATGGGGTCGATGGCCAGCAGCAGCCCGACGCCCTCCAGCGGGAGGCCCAGCGTGGAGAGGGTGAGCGTCAGCATCACGGTGGCGCCGGTGAGGCCCGCGGTGGCGGCCGAACCGATGACCGAGACGAAGACGATCAGCAGGTACTCCTTGATGCCCATGTCGACGTGGAAGAACTCACCCACGAAGATCGCCGCGATCGCCGGGTAGATGGAGGCGCAGCCGTCCATCTTCGTCGTCGAGCCGAAGGGCACCGCGAAGGCCGCGTACTCCTTGGGCACGCCGAGCCGCTCGGTGACCTTCTGGGTCAGCGGCATGGTGCCCACCGAGGAGCGCGAGACGAAGGCCAGCTGGATGGCGGGCCAGGCGCCCCTGAAGAACTGCAGCGGGTTGACCTTGGCGACGGTGGCGAGCAGCAGCGGGTAGACGCCGAAGAGAATCAGCGCGCAGCCGATGTAGATGTCCGCGGTGAAGGTCGCGTAGCTGCCGATCAGGTCCCAGCCGTAGTCCTTGATGGCGGTGCCGATCAGACCGATGGTGCCGATCGGGGCCAGCCGGATGATCCACCACAGCGCCTTCTGGAGCAGCGCGAGCACGGACTCGCCCAGCTTCAGGATGGGTTCGGCCTTCTCGCCCAGCTTGAGCGCGGCGATACCGACGACGACCGCCATGAAGACGATCTGCAGCACCTGGAGTTCGGTGAACGGCGTGATGATGTCGGTCGGGATGATCCCGGTGAGGAAGTCCAGCCAGGAGCCCTGGGTGTCCGGCTTGGCGGCGTCCTTGGCGGACAGCCCTGTGCCGGAGCCCGGGTTGGTGAGCAGGCCGATGACCAGCCCGATCGCCACCGCGATCAGCGAGGTCGCCATGAACCACAGCAGGGTGCGGGTGGCGAGCCGCGCCGCGTTGTGCACGTTGCGCAGGTTGGTGATGGAGATGGTGATCGCAAAGAACACCAGCGGCGCGACGGCCAGCTTCAGCAGCTGGACGAAGATCTCGCCGATCTTGGTGAGGGTGGTGCCGAGCCAGGCCACGTCCCAGTTGCGCGCGGCCCAGCCGAGAACCACGCCGAGTACGAGACCGAGCAGGATCTGCGCCCAGAACGGCACCTTGGGTATACGGGACCGCTTTTCGGGCGCGGCGGTGTCGGCAGCGGTGGCCGACGAGAACGACGAAGACACGGACAGACTCCGGGGGCGTCAGGAAGCGGACTGTTGGGGAAGGGCGTCGCGAGCAGGAGATCGCGGAGCGATGCGCCGCAAGGGTTTGCGTCGCGGGCGATGCGGTCGCGCCGGAGGGTAGTCCGGCCGCGCTGTCAGCGACAGGTCGCCGACATACAGCGGCAGAGATCGACATGCAGCCGCGCCACGAGCGCCAGGCCGCGTCGGCACTGAAGCGCGTCGGAAGTGGTGGCTGCGTTCGTCATGGCCGTCACGCTAACACTCCGTCTTTGGCTTACCCAAAGCTTGCCTTTGGGGGACAGTTACGGAAAAGCTCAACGCCCCGCCCGGGAAAGCTCATTCCCGACGGGGCGCCGACGACGGTGTGACGAGGGTTACGTCGCCCTGGGCTGCGCGTCCTGGGTCTCGTCCTCCTGGCTCTGGTTCGCCGCCAGCCGCTTCTTGGCCTTGCCCACGCCCTCCGCGACCTGCTCCGCCATGGCCTCCCGCTGCCTGCGCAGCAGCACATAGCTGAGCGGCGCCGAGATGACGAGCGCGACGAGCACCACCCAGACCGGGTTCGACTTGCCGACCCCGGCGGGGAACAGGCCGAAGTGGGTCAGCAGTCCGACGACGACGAGGCAGCCGACGAAGATGCCGATCCGCATGGTGGTGTAGCGGAGCGTCGCGTGCGAGGTGCTGCTCACGTGGGTTCTCCATGCATTTGGGCGTTTCGCGGTTCCTCACCAGTCAAGCACAGCCCCAGAAGCGATCTTCGCCACCCCAGGGCTTGCCCGGCGGGACGCGCCCCGTAAGGGGCGCGGGGAACTGCGCGACAAGCCTGGGGGTACCTCCCTGCTCGAAGAGCTTGGGGGAGCACCCGCAGACGGCAAGCCTCGGACAGGGGCACCCCCTAATCCAGCTCCCGCGCAGCCACCCGCAGATCGGCCAGGAACCCGCCATAGACCTCGGCACGATCATCGTCCCCGGCCCGCAGGATCGCCGAGGGATGAATGGTAGGCACAACCCGCTCAGCCCGCCCATGCACCTCACGCTCCGTACACAAACCCCGCTCCTTGGTGACCCGGAACGACGAACCGAAGAGCGCCTTGCCCGCAGTCGCGCCGAGCACCACCAGCACCTCGGGCTCCGTCAGCGCCAGCTCGGCCGCGAGCCACGGTCCGCAGGCCGTCATCTCTCGCAGCGTCGGCGGCTTGTGGATACGCCGCTTCCCGCGCCCTTCCTCGTACGCCCACTTGAAGTGTTTGACGGCGTTGGTGACGTAGGTCTGCGCCGGGTCGATGCCGGCCTCGTCCAGCGCCCGGTCGAGCATCCGGCCCGCCGGACCGACGAACGGTTCCCCGCGCCGGTCCTCCTGGTCGCCCGGCTGCTCCCCGACGAGGAAGACCCTGGCATGCGCGTCGCCGGTACCGAAGACGGTCTGCGTCGCGTTCTCGTGCAGCGGACAGCCCCGGCAGCCGGCCGCCGCCTGCCGCAGCGCCTTCAGCCCCGTGTTGCCGCTCGCCCGCCGCTCGGGCTCGGGGAGGAAGGGCGTCGCGTCGTACGCGTCCTCGGGCCGGTCGCCGTCTGTCGCTTTCTTCGCTGCCATACGGCTCGCGGTACCCCCGGGGCCGGGGGTTCTCACCGCCGGAACGCGGCCTACACCCGCATGGGCTGGGGCGCCTCGCGGCGCTGCGGGTCGGGGCCCTCGTAGCTGCGCAGCACGCCGTGGCGGGCGTCGCGCTCGACCGGGCGAAAGCCGGTGTCCCGGATCAGGTCCAGCAGGTCCTCGCGGGTGAGCGCATCGGCGTCCTGCGCCGTCTCGCTCTCGCTGTTCACGACCTGGCCGGCCATCTCGTCCGCGCCATGCTGGAGCACCAGCTGCGCCGTCTGCACACTGTGCAGCGCCCAGTCGACCGCCACGTGCGGCACGTTGTCGAACAGCAGCCGTGCGACGGCGAAGGTCTTCAACACCTCGGCGCCGGTCGCGCCCCGCGGCCCGTCCTGGAGCAGCGGCACGAAGACGTGGAATCCGCCGGTCTCGTCCTGGAGTTCGCGCAGCCGCAGCACCTGCTCCACGTACGCCGCACGGTCAGCGGCGTCCTCCGCGCTCCCGTAGCGCATCGTGCACATGGTGGTGAGGCCCTTGTGGTGTGCGAGCCGGTGCACTCGCGCCTGGTCCTCCCAGGGCAGCTCGGCGTCCGAGTCACCCTCGATCGACAGCGAGGTCACACCAGCGTCCACCAGCTCGTCCAGGACGTCCTCCACCCCGGCGTCGGCCGTGCGGACCGTCAGCGCGACGCCCTCGGGCAGCGCGTCCCGCAGGGCACGCACCGCGCTGACGAGGTCGCGCCACGACCCGCCGCCGGGGGCCGGCCGCAGCTCGGTGACGCCGTCGGCAGCCCACCGGGTGGCACGCTCGACCGCCTCCGCGACGTCCGTCACCTCCAGCGACCGGTGGACGGCGAAGTACGCGACATCGCCGTTGTGCCGCGTCCGCGTGTGGTGGGCGAGGCCGCCGAGCCAGGCCAGGTCGTCGCAGTCGTACAGGGCGATGCCGTCCTCGCGGGTCAGCCGCTCACCGGAGCGGACCTTCCGCTCGATGTCCGCCGCGTCCATTCCTCGCGCCACCTGCCTGCCTCGGTCCGTCTTCGTCATGATTCGCGCGCCCGCCCGACACTACGCCAGGCCCCGGGTGCTGCTGGGCAGCGCCTATTCCTCGGGCAGCTCCCCGACCCTGTTCTCCCACTTGGTCGACAGCACGATCGTCGTGCGCGTCCGCGAGACGCCCTTGGTGCCCGACAGCCGGCGGATGGTGCGCTCCAGCCCGTCCACATCACCGGCGCGGACCTTGAGCATGTACGAGTCGTCACCGGCGATGAACCAGCAGTCCTCGACCTCCTGGAGGTCGCGCAGCCGGGTGGCCACCTCCTCGTGGTCGGTGGCGTCGGAGAGCTGGATGCCGATCAGCGCCGTCACCCCTAGGCCGAGGGAGGGGGCGTCGACGGTCGCGCGGTACCCGGTGATCACCCCGGCGGCCTCCAGCCGGTTGATCCGGTCGGTGACACTGGGGCCCGACAGCCCCACCAGCCGCCCGAGTTCGGCGTAGGACGCTCTGCCGTTCTCGCGCAGCGCCTGGATGAGCTGCCTGTCCACCGCGTCCATGGATGCCGCTGCCTCCTGTACGTAGAAGTCCGGGGAACGAATCTAAGGCATGGGCCCCGTACTGCCCCGACCAGTTCCCCCCGCCCACCGCCCGAGGTCCCCTTCCCACCGCCGGTACAGCTTGTGCGGCACCCCGGCCGCGTCCAGCACCCGTCCGGCCACGAAGTCCACCAGGTCCTGAATGTGCCGGGCGCCCGCGTAGAACGCCGGGGACGCGGGCAGCACCACGGCGCCCGCCTCGTCCAGCGTCACCAGGTGGCGCAGCGTCTGGCCGTTCAGCGGGGTCTCCCGTACAGCGACGACGAGGGGGCGGCGCTCCTTCAGCGTCACGCTCGCCGTCCGTTGCAGCAGATCCTTGGAGAGCCCCAGTGCCACCCCGGCGACGCACGCCGTGCTCGCCGGGACCACCAGCATCCCCCGTACCGGATACGAGCCGGAGGACGGCCCCGCCGCCAGATCGCCCGGGGACCAGTGCCGCACCCGGGCCGGGTCGGTGTCGAACGCGTCCGGGCTGCCGTCGGCGCCGCGGGCCAGCCAGCGGCGCAGGTCCTCCTCCGCGTGGGCGTCGCGGAAGGGATGACCGGTCTCGTCCAGGATCGTCAGCCGGGAGGCGCGGCTGACGATGAGGTCGACGTCCTCGCCCGCTGCCAGCAGTGCCCGGATGACCGCCGCCGCGTACGGGGTCCCCGAGGCGCCGGAGACGCCCACGACCCAGGGGGTGCGTGCCATGTCGCTCACGCCCCCGACCCTACGTCCTGGTACGCCCTCCCCCGGGCGGGGAGGGGTGCCCCTTACCCCATCCCGCAGGGTGCGGGTGCGAGATCCGCGGGCTCGCGCCGGGGCGGAAGCGCGTAGCCTCAAGGGCATGCGTGTCACCCGCCTTTACCACGTCAACAGCCGACGGCACGTCAGTCACGTACGGCACACAGGACAGGCCGCCGCGGCAGCGGCGTGCGCGACCGTGCTGGCCGTCACCGTCACCGGCTGCTCCATGGCCGAGAAGGTGACCACAGGGCTCAAGGTGAAGCACGCCTTCGAAAAGCTGGGCGAGCAGCCTTCCGCCTCCGTGCTGGTGTCGGTCGACGGCAGCAGGGCGGACGCCGAGCAGTTTCTGCGCGCCGCCGGTGGCGACGACGCCGGTTCGGTCCGGCACGCGGCCCGGCTCCTCACCCGCGGCGAACTCACCTTCGCCGTCGGCTCCGACCGCGAGGAGACCCCTCTCAAGGAGCTGAGCCGCTCCGAACGCCTCCGGTTCGCGACGGCCGTCAACTTCGGCGGAAAGGACGTGCTGGCCGCCAAGTCGGTCGAGGAGAAGCTGTACGTCCGGATGAACCTGCGCTCCCTCGTCGCGCAGACCGGCGGCTCCAAGGCGGACCGGCAGCGCGCCCGCACCATCGTCTCCCTGGCCAAGGACCTGCCGACGACGCTCGGTTCGGCCAAGGACGCCCTCAAGGGCAGGTGGGTCGAGATCGACCCGGAGTCGTTCGACGACTTCGCGCGCGCCGCACAGGAGATCACCGCGGAGGAGAACAAGAGCGAAAAGCACGGGGAGCAGCGGGGCGGGTCCCAGCAGCACGCCGCGGAGGGCTCCGAGCAGAGCGACGAGACGAGCAAGCGGCTGAGCCGCGCGACAGCCGCGGGCCGCGCCCTCAACGGGGAGTCCGAGCGGGAGTTCCTGGAGGGACTGGAGAAGACCCTCGGCAAGTACGCCCGGTTCCACAAGGCGGGCGAGTACGGCGGCGCCGAGCACGTGACGGTCTCCATGCCCGCACGCCGGGCGGCCCCCGATCTGTCGCGGGCCCTGGAGGCGCTGGGCGCCCGGCTGGACCCGACGACGGTGCCCGACAGGACCGTCAGCGCCGACCTCCAGATCCGGCGCGGCCAGCTGACGGGGCTCACCGTCGGCCTGGACCAGTTCCTCAGCGGCAAGCAGGCCGAAAAGGTGCACCTCCCCCTGCGGCTGGACTTCGGCGGCGGTGACGCCGTCTCGGTGCAGGCCCCCGACGGGGCCCGCGAGGTGAAGCCGCAGGACCTGCTGGCCGCGGTGATGTACGGAGCCCTGGGCACGGGCGACATCTAGAACTTGTCGATCTCGGGTACCCGGCATGGGGGCCGCGCCCCGAAGGGGCGCGGGGAACTGCGCGACCAGCCACGACAAACCCGCAGTCCGCACACTCCGCCCAGGGGCACCCCCTGCCCGGCACATCGGGAACCCTCAGCACACCTTTCGCCGTTATAGAACGTGACGGGGTACGTCCTGCGGGGGGACGCCCCGCGAGGGAGGCAGCATGGCGAACGGCTCAGGCGGCTCGGGCGGCGCCAAGGCGATGGCGGCCGGGAAGCTCATCGTCGGCTGGGTGGCGCTGCTGTGGGTGCTGGAGGCGGTGGACCAGGCGTCGGGCAACGCCCTGGACACCTTCGGCATACAGCCCCGCCGCACCGGTGAACTGGTCGATGTGATCCCCAGCGCCTTCATGCACTTCGGCTTCGAGCATCTGATAGCCAACACGCTGCCCCTGCTGATCCTCGGCTTCCTGGCGGCGCTGCGCGGGGTGGGGCGCTTCCTCGCCGTCGCCGCGATCATCGTCGCGGTCAGCGGCCTCGGTGTCTGGCTGATCGCCCCGGCGAACAGCAACACCGCCGGTGCCTCCGGACTGATCTTCGGCCTCTTCGGCTATCTGCTGGCCCGCGGCTTCGTGGACCGCCGGATCACCGATGTCGCCCTGGGCACGGTCGTCGCCGTCTTCTACGGCTCCATCCTGTGGGGCGTCCTGCCCACCGAGTCCGGCGTCTCCTGGCAGGGCCACCTCTTCGGCCTGATAGGCGGCGTCCTCGCCGCCCGCCTCACCGCCGAGCCCCGCGCCCTGACCGAGGGCAAGCCGGCCTGGCACTGACAGCCGCCGCCGGCCCGTTGCGCGGCGGCGGGCTGCTCAGACGCCGAACCCTCGCACCACCAGGTCGAGCAGGGCGCACCCGAACAGGGCGATGCCGATGAAGCTGTTGACCTGGAAGAAGGCGCGGTTGAGGCGGGACAGATCGTGGGGGCGGACGATGGTGTGCTCGTAGACGAAGGCAGCCGCGACGATCAGCAGCCCCAGCCAGAAGAAGGCGCCGGCGTGGGTGAGCAGACCGAAGGCGACCAGCAGTGCCACCGTGATCAGGTGCGCAACGCGGGTGGCGTACAGGGCCGCGGCGGTGCCGAAGCGGGCGGGTACTGACCTGACGCCGTTGGCGCGGTCGGCCGTCACGTCCTGGCAGGCGTAGATCAGGTCGAAGCCGCCGATCCAGATGCCCACGGCCAGACCGAGGACGACGGCGTGCCACGACCAGGCGCCGGTGACGGCGATCCACGCACCGGTGGGCCCGATGGCCTGCGCGAGCCCCAGGATGGCGTGCGGGTAGGTGGTGAAGCGCTTCCCGTACGGATAGACCACCATCGGGAGGATGGCGAGCGGCGCCAGAGCCAGGCACAGCGGATTGAGCAGCGCTGCGGCGCCCAGGAAGACCACGAGGGCGACCACGGCCCCTGTCCAGGCCGTACGGACGGACACCGCGCCGGTGACCAGCTCCCGCTCCGCGGTGCGCGGGTTCCGGGCGTCGATCTCGCGGTCGATGATCCGGTTGGCGGCCATGGCGAACGTCCGCATTCCCACCATGGCGACGGTCACCAGGAACAGCTGCCACCAGTGGACGCTGCGGCTGTCGCGGAACATCGCCGTGAGCGCTGCGATGTAGGCGAACGGCAGCGCGAAGACCGAGTGCTCGATGACGACGAGGCGGAGGAAAGCCCGCACCCGGCCGATATCCGCACCCGGGCCGGGCCCGAGCACCCCCTCAGCTGTGCTGCCGCTCACTGCATATCTCCGTTCGCTTCTCCGCTCCCGCGGCAGCCTGCGGAGATCGTCGTCGTCTGCAGCGCGGCAGCCGCAGTAACTCCCCCAGCCTCCGGCCGGTGGTACCCCCAGCTCACAGGCCATACTCCTTCCAGCGGCGGCTCACCAGGTCGGCCACCCGCGGATCCGACTCGATCATCTCCGGCCAGCCGCCGTCGCGCGTGTAGCCCTCCTCGGGCAGCTTCCGGGTGGCGTCGATGCCTGCCTTGCCGCCCCAGAACTGCTGGTAGGAGGCGTGGTCGAGATGGTCGACGGGACCCTCGACCACCGTGAGGTCGCGCGCGTAGTCGACGTTGCCCAGCGCCCGCCAGGAGACCTCGTGCAGGTTCCGCACGTCACAGTCCTTGTCCACGACGACGATGAGCTTGGTCAGCGACATCATGTGCGCGCCCCAGATGGCGTGCATGACCTTCTGCGCGTGCTTGGGGTACCGCTTGTCGATGGCGACGATCGCGCAGTTGTGGAAGCCGCCCGACTCGGGCAGGTGGTAGTCGACGATGTCCGGCACGATGATCTTCAGCAGCGGCAGGAAGAACCGTTCGGTGGCCCGGCCCAGCGGCCCGTCCTCGGTCGGCGGGCGGCCCACCACGATGGACTGGAGCAGCGGTCGCTTCCGCGTCGTGACGCAGTCGATGGTCAGCGCGGGGAAGGGCTCCTGCGGCGTGTAGAAGCCGGTGTGGTCGCCGAACGGGCCCTCCGGCCGCATCTCGCCCGGCTCCAGCCACCCTTCCAGTACGACCTCGGCGGCGGCGGGCACCTGGAGCGGGACGGTCCTGCAGTCCACCATCTCCACCCGCTTGCCCTGCAGGAAGCCCGCCAGCAGATATTCGTCGATGTCCGCGGGGAGCGGCGCGGTGGAGGCGTAGGTGACGGCGGGCGGGCAGCCGAAGGCGATGGCGACGGGCAGCTTCTCACCACGCCGCGCCGCGACCTGGTAGTGGTTGCGGCTGTCCTTGTGGATCTGCCAGTGCATCCCGATGGTGCGGCGGTCGTGCCGCTGAAGCCGGTAGAGGCCCAGGTTCCGTACGCCGGTGTCGGGGTCCTTGGTGTGGGTGAGGCCCAGATTGAAGAACGAGCCGCCGTCCTCGGGCCAGGTGAACAGCGCGGGCAGCCGGTCCAGGTCGACCTCGTCACCCTGCTGGACGACTTCGTGGACGGGCGCGTCCTTGACCTTCTTCGGCGGTACGTGCGCCATCGCACCGAGCTTCCCGAACGCCTCCCGGAAGCCCACGAAGCCCTGCGGCAGCTCCGGCTTGAGCAGGCCGCCGATCTTCTCGCTGATCTCGTCGTACGAGGACAGGCCGAGCGCCTTGAGGAGGCGGCGGTCGGTGCCGTAGACGTTCATGGCCAGCGGCATGTCCGAGCCTTTGACGTTCTCGAACAGCAGCGCGGGGCCGCCCGCCTTGTTCACCCGGTCGACGAGCTCCCCGACCTCGAGGTGCGGATCGACCTCGGCCTTGACCCGGACGAGGTCGCGGTCACGCTCCAGGGCTCGCAGGAGCGAGCGGAGATCGTCGTATGCCATACGCCTCAGTATCCTCCCTGATGTCCGCGCCCTGAGCGCCGGGGGTTTGGCTCGGGCCATTACGCTGACTCCGTGGGGTTCCGCGCGCCGGGCCCCCACCCCGCATCCGTCCGGCGGCATCTCGCACCCAGGGGGCGTTCCGCGTGATCATCAGGCTCCTGCCCTTTCTCCTGATCCTCGCCCTGTGGATCTACGCCTTCATCGACTGCCTGAACACCCCGGAGAACGAGGTGCGCAAGCTGCCGAAGGTGTTGTGGGTCATCATCATCCTGCTGTTCGGGCAGGTCCTGCTGGGCCCCATCGCCTGGTTCGTGGTGGGCCGTCCCCGCCGGAACGCGCCCTATGGCGCGGTACGCGCCAACGAGCGCCGCTGGGTTGCCCCGGATGACAACCCGGACTTCCTCAAGTCGCTGGGCCAGTCCCCTGCGGAGCCTCCTGCGGAGCCCTCCGCGGGAGGGAGCGAGCCGCCGAAGAACGCGGAGCCGCAGGATGATGCGGAGCCGCGCAATGCGGAGCCGCCGAAGGACGCGGAGCCCCCTCTCGCAGAGCCCCCTCGCGCAGAGCCCTCTCACGCTGACCGCCCGGACGAGGAGCTGCGCAACCGCCGGGACCGCGACGAGTAATCTCGTTGCGAACTTGATCTCGCTGAGAACTTTTCTCGCCGCAGCGGCGTTCAGCCACGATGGCGAGAGTCCGGCGGAATTGTCGACGGGCTCAGGCCGTCGCCCATGTCGCCGGACACTGTCTCGCCGTGGCGTATCGCCGTTGCGGCGAGAAGGGGGAAGCGGCGAGAGAGGCAAGCCGCGAGAAAGGCGTCAGCGGCGAGAGGTGCTGTACTCCGCACGCAGCGCGGTGAACCGATCCGGGGTCCAGGTGGACCAGTCCGTCGGGTGGCCCCGCAATTCCTCGGCGAGCAGTTCGAAGTGCTGGTGCCAGCCCGCGAGGACGTCGAGCACCCACTCCGTGTCACCCGTGAAGTCGTTGCGGAAGCGGACGCGGGTGCAGTCGTCGTCGAGGGAGCCCCGCAAGGTGAAGCCGAAGGAGCCGCGCCCGTCGACCGTGTACTCGGCGAGCCGCCGGCGCGACCAGGCGGTGATCCGCCCGGGCGCGGCGAAGCCCTCAGCGGAGACGGGGCCGCCCTCGTCGAGGGAGCCCGCAGGGCCGCGGTTCAGCCAGCGCAGCGTCACCGCTCCGCCGGGGCCCGGCTCGAACGGGTCGGCGGCGGCCAGCCAGCCCCGCAGCCCCGCGGGGGTGGCGACCGCCGCCCAGACGCTCTCCAGTGGATGCGGGTACGACAGCTCGAAGCCGACCGTGTGCGCCGCACCGTCCGCGCTGCTGCGCGCGGTCCCGTACGGGATGTCGTAGGGCAGGGAGGCCACGGTCCCAGGCCGGCTTTCGGTGCTCATAGCTCCGCCTTGCCTTCGTCCGGCACGCCGGAGAGAGCGGGCCCCCTCGGGATGGGCCCCTCAGACTCCCGCGTACGAGTGCTTGCCGTTGAAGAAGATGTTGACGCCGTAGTAGTTGAACAGGAAGCAGGCGAAGGCGAGCAGTGCGAGGTATGCCGCCTTACGGCCCTTCCAGCCCGCTGTGGCACGCGCGTGCAGGTAGCAAGCGTAGGCGACCCAGGTGATGAACGACCAGACCTCCTTCGGGTCCCAGCCCCAGTAGCGGCCCCAGGCGTCGCCCGCCCAGATGGCGCCCGCGACGATGGTGAAGGTCCAGAAAGGGAAGACGGTCGCGTTGATCCGGTAGGCGAACTTGTCCAGCGAGTTCGCCGAGGGCAGCCGCTCCATGATCGAGGAGAGCACGTTCCCGGGCTTGTCACCGCGCAGCAGCTTCGTCTCGTACGCGTCCCGGAACAGGTAGAGCAGGGAGCCGACGAAGCCGAGGTAGAGCAGCGCGCCGCAGATGATGGCGAGCGAGACGTGGATCCACAGCCAGTACGAGTGGAGCGCCGGGACGAGCTGGTCGCTGTCGGTGTACAGCACGGTGACGGCCAGGCCCAGGTCCAGCAGGACGGTGGTGACCAGCGGCAGCCCGATCCAGCGGACGTTCTTCTTCGCCGCCAGGAAGCCCAGGTAGGCGCCGACGGCGACCATCGAGAAGGCCGTCGAGAACTCGTACATGTTGCCCCAGGGGGCGCGCTGCACGGACAGCGAACGGGTCAGCACCCCGCCGGAGTGCAGCAGGAAGGACAGTACGGTGAGCGAGACCGCGATCCGCCCGTACATATCGCCCTGCTCGTCGCCGGCCGCGGCCCCGGGGCCGTCGGGCAGATCGCCGCGGCGACCGCTGCTGGAGCGGGTGACGATCTTCGGCGGTGCGGGCTTCTCCAGCACCGCCGTGCCGCCGCCCTCCTCCTTGGTCCGCACGGAGACGCCGGACTCCTGGGCCGGGACGGCCCCTTCCGCCGCGGGCTTCTTCGTCAGCGCGGCAGCTGTACGGGCCACCTTGCTGCGGGAGCCGAACGTCCACTCGGCGATGTACGCGAAGAAGGCCAGCACATAGACGGCCATCGCCGAATAGATCAGATAGTTGCTGATCTGGGCGAGCTGCTCGTTGGGTTCGGCTGCGAGGAGGTTCACTTGCCTGCTCCTTCGGGGGCTTCAGCAGGATCGGCGGTGTCCGGGGATGCGACGGGGGCCGCGTCTTGCATGTCGGTGGCCAAGAAGGCGAGTTCGTCGGGCAGGCGGGCCGACTCGCTGCGGCCGAGCCCGGCCAGCTCGACGACCGTACGCCCGTCGTCCGCCGCGTAGGCCCGCACCCACACCCTGCGGCGCTGGATGAACAGCGAGCCCGCGAGCCCCGCGATGGCGGTGAGGGCACCGCCCAGTGCCCAGTCGTTGCCGACCTGGTGGGAGACCTGGAAGTTCGCCCACTGCTTGACGCCGTCGAACTTGAGGCTGCCGGCCCCGTTCGGGAGGGTCATGGTGTCGCCGGGGGTGAGCTTCTTGGCGAAGGGGCTGCCGTCCTTGTCCTTGAACTTGGTCATGTTCTCGGTGTCCAGCTGGTACACGTTCTGGGCCGGCCCGCCGTCGACGCCCAGGTTGCCGTGGTAGGCGGTCAGGAACATCGCCGGGTTCTTCAGGCTGGGCGACTGGGAGAACATGGTGCCGCTGTGCGGCTCGAAGTCGGGGACGAAGAAGCCCTGGAAGCCGAGCTGGTCCTTGCGGCCCTTGGCGTCCAGGTAGTCGGTGACCTTCACCACGCCGCTGGAGGTCTGGTTGTTGTCCTGCTGGAGGAAGGGCACCGGGCCGCGGTAGGCGATGTTGCCCTTGCCGTCCTTGACGGTGACCGCGGGGGCGTAGCCGTTGGCGATCAGGTAGACCTTGGAGGAGCCGATCTGCAGCGGGTGGTTCACCTTGATCGAGGTGCTCTTCTCCTTGCCGCTCGCGCCCTCGGTGTAGGCGACGTCGGCGCGGTAGTCGCGTGCGGTGCCCTTGTTGGGGCCGCTCTCCTCGTAGGTGGCGTGGAACTTCTTCAGCCGGAAGCCGAAGGGGTCGAGCATGTCGGCGCTGAAGAGCGAGCCGGACCGGAAGTCGTCGTACTGCGTCAGGACGTTGGAGAACCCGTCGCCCTGCACGATCAGTTTGCGGCCCTCCGACTTGAACAGCTGCCCGGAGGCGAAGGCCAGCAGCAGCACGATCAGCGCGATGTGGAAGAGCAGATTGCCCACCTCGCGCAGATAGCCCTTCTCGGAGGCGACGGCATCCGAACGGCTTGTGCCGTCGCCGTCCTGGTGCGTACGGAACCGCCTGCGCTTCAGCAGCGAGCGAGCGGCGTCGAGCACCTGCTCCGGCTCGGCGTCGGTGCGCCAGGTCGCGTAGACCGGCATCCGGTCCAGCCGGCGCGGGGCGCGCGGCGGCCGGGAGCGCAGCTGGCCGATGAACTGCCAGGTACGCGGCACGATGCAGCCGACCAGCGAGATGAACAGCAGGATGTAGATCGCCGAGAACCAGACCGACGTATAGACGTCGAAGAGCTGGAGCTTGTCGTAGAGCGGCGAGAGGGTGGTGTGCTCCTCGCGGAACCGCTCGACCTTGAGGGCGTCGACGGGTGTCTGCGGGATGACCGAGCCGGGGATGGCACCCAGCGACAGCAGGAAGAGCAGGATCAGCGCCACCCGCATCGAGGTGAGCTGCCGCCAGAACCAGCGCAGCCAGCCCAGCGGACCGAGCGAGGGAACGTTCAGCTTCTCCTCGCTGGGAGCCGTGGAGAGCTGGGCCGTGGCCTCACGCTCGCCCGCGGCCTCGGTCGCGTTACCGGCGCCGTCGGGCCCGGTCGCGTCACCGGCCTCGTCGGCTGCCGCCTCGGCGGTGCCCTTGCCGGTACCGGTCGTGCTCATGGATCAGATCCCCACCGTGAAGTCGGACGACCAGACCGTGATCTCGTAGACGATCCGGTCCCAGATGCCTGTGACGAGCAGCACGCCGACCGCGACGAGCATCCCGCCGCCGATCCGCATGACCCACGCGTAGTGCTGCTTCACCCAGCCGAAGGCGCCCAGCGCCCGCCGGAAGGCGATCGCGGCGACGACGAACGGCACCCCCAGGCCCAGGCAGTAGGCCACCGTCAGCAGTGCGCCCCGCCCCGCGCTCGCCTGGTTCGAGGAGAGCGTGAGAACAGCGGCGAGCGTGGGCCCGATGCACGGCGTCCAGCCGATGCCGAAGAGCACGCCGAGCATCGGCGCGCCGGCCAGCCCTATCGCGGGTCGTTTGTGGATACGCAGCTCGCGCTGGGTGAAGCGGGTCAGCGGTCCCAGCGCCCCCATGAAGGCGAGCCCGAGCAGGATCGTCAGGCCGCCCATCACCCGGGAGATGAGGGCGCGGTTCTCCTGGAGGGTGGAGCCGAAACCGCCGAAGAGGGCGCCGCCGGAGACGAACACGGCGGTGAAGCCGAGTACGAACAGTCCCGCGCCCAGGAACATCCGACCCCGCCGCGCCTCGGCCAGGTCGGTGCCGCTGACGCCGGTGACGTAGGAGAGGTAGCCGGGTACCAGCGGCAGCACGCACGGCGAGAAGAACGAGACCAGTCCGCCGAGCAGCGCGATGGGCAGCGCGAGCAGCAGGGCACCGTTGAGGACGGTGCCGTTCATCCCCGTTGCCGCCAGGGAGGACGTCGCCTGTGACGTCGCCAGGGAGGTCGCCGCGAGGGAGGTCATGGGGCGGTCACTTCGCGTCGGTCAGAGGGTCGAGCGCCGAGCGCAGCTCCTTCTCGTTCAGTTCCTTCAGGGCCCGCACCGCGACCTTGCCGTCCTTGTCCAGGATCAGGGTGGAGGGGATGGCCTGCGGGGAGAGGGTGTTCTTGGGGAACTTGAGGATGAGCTTGCCGCTGGGGTCGTAGAAGCTCGGGTAGTCGATCTCGTAGTTCCGCTCGAACGCCTTGGCGTTGGCCTTGTCCAGATCACGGGTGTTGATGCCGAGGAACTGGACGTCCTTGCCCTTGGTGTCCCGGGCGACCTTGGCGAGGTTGGGGGCTTCGGCGCGGCAGGGGCTGCACCACGAGCCCCAGACGTTCAGCACGACGACCTTGCCCTTGTAGTCGGAGAGCTTCAGCTTCTTCCCGTCGACCGAGGGACCTGACAGATCAGGCACCGAGGTGCGGTCGCCCTTGGAGACCTTGGTGATCTCGCCCGTACCCTTCACGAACTTGGTGTCGCCGGAGGACGAGCCGGTCTGCTCGCCGCCGCATGCGGACAGCAGCAGTGCGCCGGCGGCGACCCCGGCGGCCAGCAGGGTGGTGCGGCGGCGGGAGGCGCGGGTCTGGCTCATGTGAAAAGTTTCGCATGCCCCCTTTGAGGGATCTTCCGCGCCCCCTCCCCCATGCCCGTGCGAGGGCTGCGCCCTGCAATAAAGCGGGCGTCAGGCCCCTGCCCCGCGGTTTCGGGCGCCGCTGCCCTTCGGGCGCTTGGCGCCCGCACGCAGATGCGCCGGCACCAGATCGCGGGCCGGTTCGGAGTAGCCGACGGAGACGATGCGGTCGCCGAGAAAGGTGAAGCTCGTCAGCGAGGCGAGCGTGCACTGGCGGCTCCGCGGGTCGTGCCACAGCCTGCGGCGCTCGACGAAGCTGCGCAGGATCCAGATGGGCAGCTGGTGGCTGACGCAGACGGCCTCGTGCCCGAACGCCGCGTCCTTGGCGCTCTCGATCGCGCCCCGCATCCGTACGACCTGCTCGATGTACGGCTCGCCCCAGGACGGCCGGAAGGGGTTGCGCAGATGACGCCAGTTCTCCGGCCTGCGCAGGGCGCCGTCGCCGACGCCGAAGGTCTTGCCCTGGAAGACGTTCCCCGCCTCGATCAGCCGCTCGTCGGTATCGACGTCCAGGCCGTGCAGCTTGGCGATCGGCGCCGCGGTCTCCTGCGCGCGCTCCAGCGGGGAAGCGACGACGTGAGTGATGTCACGCCGCTCCAGGTGCTCGGCGACCCGGTCGGCCATCCGGCCGCCGAGCTCGGAGAGGTGATATCCGGCCAGCCGTCCGTAGAGGATGCCCTCGGGGTTCTCGACCTCGCCGTGCCGCATCACATGGACGACGGTGACGGTCTTGTCGTCCGCGCGGGCCCCGGCCCCGGCCTCGGGCGCCACTCCGTCGATGTCGATGTTCCCGCTCACGCCGGCACCGCCTCGGCGGCGGCACGGGCCGCGGCGGGCAGTGCCTCGGCGATGCGCTCGATGGCGCGCTCGTCGTGCGCTGCGGAGACGAACCACGCCTCGAAGCCGGAGGGCGGCAGATAGACGCCCTGGGAGAGCATCGAGTGGAAGAACGCGGTGAAGCGGAAGGACTCCTGCTGCTTGGCCGCCGCGTAGTCGGTGACCCCCGCGTCGCCGAAGTCCCCGAAGAACACGGAGAACATGCTGCCCGCCGTCTGCACCGTGTGCGCCACGCCCTCCTTGTTCAGCGCCTCGGTGGCCAGCTGCCGCACCTGCCGGGCCGCGGCGTCCACCACCGCGTGCGCGGCGAAGTCGTCGGCGGCCAGCAGCCGCAGCTGGGCCAGCCCGGCGGCGGTGGCGACCGGGTTCCCGGACAGGGTGCCCGCCTGGTAGACGGGGCCCGCGGGCGCGAGGTGGTCCATGACGTCCTTGCGGCCGCCGAACGCCGCCGCCGGGAAGCCGCCGCCCATGACCTTGCCGAAGGTCATCAGATCGGGGATCACCCCGTCGATGCCGTACCAGCCGCGCGCGCTCGCGCGGAAGCCTGTCATCACCTCGTCGGAGATGAAGAGCGCGCCGTCCGCCCGGCACAGGTCCTTCAGCCCCTGGTTGAAGCCGTCGCGCGGCGGGACGATGCCCATGTTGCCCGGCGACGCCTCGGTGATCACACAGGCGATCTCGCGGGGGTGCGCCGCGAACGCCGCACGGACTGCGTCCAGATCGTTATACGGCAGCACGATGGTGTCGCCCGCCTGCGCCCCGGTGACCCCCGGGGTGTCCGGCAGACCCAGCGTGGCGACCCCGGATCCGGCCGCGGCGAGCAGCGCGTCCACGTGCCCGTGGTAGCACCCGGCGAACTTGACGACCTTGGAACGGCCGGTGAAACCGCGCGCCAGACGGATCGCCGACATGGTCGCCTCGGTGCCGGAGGAGACGAGTCGTACCTGCTCAACGGGGTCGATACGGCGCACGATCTCCTCGGCGAGCGCCACCTCGTCCTCGACGGGCGTACCGAAGGAGGTGCCGCGCTCGACGGCCTTGCGCACGGCATCCGTCACCTCGGGGTGCGCATGGCCGAGGATCATCGGCCCCCAGGAGCAGACCAGGTCGACGTACTCCCTGCCGTCCGCGTCCGTGAGGTAGGGACCGGAACCGGACACCATGAACCGGGGCGTACCGCCCACGCCGCGGAAGGCGCGGACCGGAGAGTTCACGCCTCCTGGCGTCACGGCGGCGGCGCGGTCGAAGAGCGACTGCGATACTGGGGCGCTGTACGAGTAAGTCACGAAAGCCATGGTGTCAGAGCCCCGTGCGCGGGGGCCTGGGGGCGTTTCACAGTCCGCGGGACGGGGAGGTCTCTGACACGATGATCGGGCCGCACGGGGACGGCTGTGCGGCCCGGATGAGCAGTCGGGTGGTGACATGCATCGCGGTGGCGGACTGGGAGAGGGGCCCGGCCCCTCGGAGACTGGCCCGAAGCGAGCCCAGGGGCGCCACAGGCGCACTGCGGCCGAGAGCGGAACCACGGCGGGGAGCGGCGCGAACAGCGGCACGGCCGACGGGGGAACGGCAGGCGGCGGTGCCGCGTCCGAGAGCGGGACGGCCGGCAGCACCACGAGCGGCGGCGCGACGAGCGGCGGCACCACGCGCGGCAGCGGCCTCGTGCGGGGCGGCGGCCTCGCGGGCATCGGTAGCACGGCGAAGACCAGGAGCGGCAGGGGTGGCGGCCGAGTGGGGGTGACCTACAAGTACTTCGGGGCACCGGACGGTGCCACGGCCGCGCGCGTCCCCATCTCGATGCGCCCCGAGGAGCTGGGCGGGGACGAGCTGGGCCAGGGCATGTTCACCAAGATCAAGCCCGAGACGATGGCGGCGATGGTGCTGACGGGGATCGAGGGGATACCGCTGCACCGCGTTCCGCCGCTCGAACTCGTCGTCCTGCACCCGGACTACGCGGTGGTGAAGCTTCCGATGACGGTCGTGGACCCGCTGCGCGGCATCGGTGAGGAGACGGTGGGCGCCGCGGCCTTCATCTGGTCCACGGTTCCCGACCGCTCCGGCCCGCAGGACGCCTTCAACGTCTACCAACTCCTGCACCGCTGGCAGGACTTCTCCGACCGCCTCCACGAAGCGGGCCATCAGGCGTACTGCCTGGTCTGGCCGTAGCACTGCACAGCGCGTCACAGCGCTACGCTGCGCGCCATGCTGCACCTGCGGATCATCGTTCCTCAAGGCCGTACCACCGAGGTCACATCCCTCTTGGAGAAGACCGTGGGCACCACCCATCTCGTGGTGCTGGAGGGCGCGGCCCGCGACCCGGTCGGCGACCTCGTCATGTGCGACGTCGCCCGCGAGGCGGGGGACGAACTCCTGCGTGAGCTGCGCGAGATGAGGCTGCCCGAGCACGGCGCCATTTCCGTGGAGGACATCGATCTGTCCCTCTCGGCCCGCGCCGATCTCGCCGAGGAGCTGGCGCCGGGCGAGGGCGTGGACGCGGTGCTGTGGGAGTCGCTGAGCGAGGCCACGCACGAGGAGTCGCGGCTGACGCTCACCTACCTCACGTTCCTGACCGTCGCGACGATGCTCGCGGCGTGCGGCGTGCTGATCGACAGCGCCATCTTGATCGTCGGCGCGATGGTCGTCGGGCCGGAGTTCGGCCCGCTGGCGGGCGTGTGCACGGGCCTCGTACGGCGGGCGCCACGACTGCTGTGGCGGTCCCTGACGGCCCTGCTGGTGGGCTTCCCGGTGGCGATGCTGCTGACGGGGGGCTTCAGCGTGGTGCTGGACGCGCTCGGCATCTTCTCGTACGAGAAATTCTCCAACCCGCATCCGATGACGGCCTTCATCTGGAAGCCGGACCCGATGTCGTTCGTCGTGGCGCTCCTCGCGGGGGTCGCCGGGATCGTCTCGCTGACCTCTTCGAAGTCCGGCGCCCTCGTCGGGGTCGCCATCTCGGTCACGACCGTGCCGGCCGCGGCCAACGCGGCGGTGGCGCTCAGCTACGGCAACCTGGAGGAGACGGGCGGCTCGTTCCTCCAGCTGTTGGTGAACCTCGCCGGAATCGTGCTGGCGGGGACGCTCACCCTGCTGGGCCAGAAGCTGTTCTGGGCGCACAAGCGCCGCGTTCGCACGAGCTGAGACGGCGGATTTCCGCACAACGTACGACGGCCCCACACCGTACGACGGCCCCACGACATACGACGGGCGTCCCGCCACCTGCTGTGCGGTGGCGGGACGCCCGTCGTACATGGTCCGGGCGGACCCGAGGGTCAGGGCCTGCTGCTGCCCAACTCTCCGCCGTCCGAGCCGCCGGAGTCGTCCGCCGCCACCACGGCGTCGGCGCAGGCCTGGGCGACCTCCGCGTCCAGCACCTCGGCCTCCAGCTTCGGCGCGTCGGGATCGACCGGGCCGATCTGGAACTCGAACTCGCCGCCGTACTGCTCGTGGGCCGCGACGACCGCGCTGCCCACGGCCTCCTCGCCCCGCTCGGTGCGGATGATCAGCGGGTCCCGGCGCAGGTCTCGGGTGAGCGCGATGCACAGCCCGATCATCACGACCGTGAACGGCACCGCCACCAGGATGGTGAGGTTCTTCAGCCCCTCCAGGGCTTCGTCACCACCACCGCCGATCATCAGCATGACCGCGCCGACGCCACCCGTGAGGACACCCCAGACGACGACGACGCCCCGGCTGGGCTCCAGCGTGCCCTTCTGCGAGAGCGTGCCCATCACGATCGAGGCGGCGTCAGCTCCGGAGACGAAGAAGATGCCGACCAGGATCATCACGATGAGGCCGGTGACGCTGGCGATCGGGTAGTGGTCGAGCACGTTGAACAGCTGGGCCTCCGCGGTGTCGCCCAGCTTCGCGCCGTCGGACGCCAGCTTCATGGAGGTACCGCCGAAGATCGAGAACCAGATGAGGCTCACGACGCTGGGGACCAGGATCACACCGCCGACGAACTGACGGATGGTGCGGCCCCGGCTGATGCGGGCGATGAACATGCCGACGAACGGCGTCCAGGAGATCCACCACGCCCAGTAGAAGACCGTCCAGCCCGAGAGCCACTCCGCGACGCCCTTGCCGCTGCTGGAGTCGGTGCGGCCGATCATCTGGGGCAGGTCCCCCAGGAAGCTGCCGACCGAGGTCGGCACCATGTTGAGCATCAGGATCGTCGGGCCGGCCACGAACAGGAACAGCACCAGGAGCCCGGCCAGCACCATGTTGATGTTGGACAGCCACTGGACGCCCTTCTCCACCCCGGAGACGGCCGAGAACACGAAGGCCACCGTCAGCACGGCGATGATGCTGACCAGCACACCGGTGCCGACCTTGTTCGCCCAGCCGGCCTGCTCCATACCGCTGCCGATCTGGAGCGCGCCCAGGCCCAGCGAGGCGGCGGAGCCGAACAGCGTCGCGAAGATCGCCAGGATGTCGATGACCTTGCCGATGCCGCCGTTGGCCGCCTTCTCACCGATGAGCGGGGTGAAGACCGCGCTGATCGTCTGTCGCCGCCCCCGGCGGAAGCAGCTGTAGGCGATGGCCAGTCCCACGACCGCGTAGATCGCCCACGGGTGCAGCGTCCAGTGGAAGAGCGTGGTGGCCAGCGAGGTCTCCATGCGGGCCGCATCGTTGCCCGGGTTGGTTCCGGGCGGCGGGGCGCCGAAGTGGCTCAGCGGCTCGCTCACTCCGTAGAACATCAGCCCGATGCCCATGCCCGCGCTGAACATCATCGCGATCCAGGAGACCGTCTTGAACTCCGGCTCCTCCCCCTCCTTGCCGAGGGTGATCTTGCCGTAACGGCTGAAGGCCAGCCACAGCGAGAAGATCACGAAGCCGCTGGCGGCGAGCACGAAGGCCCAGCCTCCGTTGTGCATCGTCCAGCTCAGCATCTCGGACGAGACGTCCGCCAGGGAGTCCGTCGCGACCGCGCCCCATATGACGAAGGCGAGCGTGAGGAGCGCCGTGACGCCGAACACGAGCCGGTCGGTCTGCGGACCCCGGGTCAGTCCCCCGCTGGAGGCTGGTGCCTCCTCTGTCTCAGGTTTCACGTTTGTCTATTGCCCTTCCTCCGGTGGACGTGCGGCCCACTCACTCACGCAGCATTTCCGACATGGATTCGGGGGGCCGCTACCCGGCTTGCAGCAAAGTAATCCGGCCGAAAGACACTCCTCGGAGCTCGATTCCTTCGCTCAACTACACCCTGCTTCAGGCACGTTGACCGCCCCACAGGCGTGATCGCCACAGCGAGTGACCAGCAGAACGCGGTAAGCCTAGGGCCACCTCCGACCCGTGGCGCCCCCCTGGACGAGAACAGCAACGGTCGTTGTAGATCCGGTACATGACACGGGCGGGCCGGGACAGGGGAGAGCCGAATAAGAGGCGAAAGGGAAAAGCCTGACTTTGTGCACCATAGAGGCCGGGTAACCGGACGTTCCGGCGGCGGGTGCGATAGACATGTGCCGTCGCCCCGTCGGCGGAACGCTTCCCGGGCGTATTCCGACCGGACGACCCGGACGACCCGGACGACGACCCCGAACGAGGAGGCCAGCCGTGCCGCGGAGGGCAAAGAGGTATGCGAAGCGCGGGGCACTCGCCTCGTACGCGACCAACGCCACGCTGGCCCTCGCGCTGACCGGAGCACTCACCGGAGCCCTCGCCGCCTGCACCGGCTCCGCGGGCACCGGCGACGACGAGGACGGCAAACCGGGCAGCGCCTCCGCCTCCGCCTCGGCCCCGGCGCCCGGCAAGTACGACAGCCTCCCCGAACCGTGCGGCACGGTCGGCGTCGGCCAGCTCCGCGAGATGCTCCCCGGCGCCGCCGCGGCCGAGGACGACGACACCGCGGCGCCCAGTGCCGGCGCCGGCCCGTACGAGGGCGAGTCGAGCGTCACCTACGACACCGACCGGCGCGTGGGGTGCCGCTGGAAGAGCGCCACCACGCTCAGCACCCGCCATCTGTCCGTCGACTTCGAGCGGGTGGTCTCCTACGACCCGGCCGTCAGCGACGACGAGCAGGCCGAGCGGCTGTACAACAAGAAGGCCCGCAAGGCGGGCATCGCCCCCGCCCCCGGCGGATCCGGCTCCGCCTCCGGCAAGTCGACGGGGAAGACACCCGACGGAGATACCTCCCCCACCGACAAAAAGGGCAGTTCGGGTGATCGGGACGGCTCCGATGGTTCGGAAGACGACACCGAGGACAGCCCCTCCCCCACCCCGGACGAGGATCTGGCCCCCCGCTCCCTGGACGACGTCGGTGACGCCGCCTACATCGACGACGAACTGCACACCGCGGACTCCGGCCTGCACCGGGACATCACCCTGGTCTTCCGTACGGCCAACGTGATCGCCACCGTCGAGTACGACCAGTGGGTGACCGACAAACACCGCATCCCGGACAGCGATGAACTCCAGGAGAAGGCGCGCGAGCTCGCCGGGCAGCTCGCCGGGCGCTTCGAGGAGGACTGACCCAGGACCTGACCCGAGGACCTGACCCGAGGAGCGGTCCCGCACTGTGGCAAGTCCCACCTGTGGGCAGTCCCACGCTGTGGAAGGTGCCACGAAACGCCCACACCACCCCAGGCGCCGCGTACCGTTCCGTCAGCACCGCGGCCACTCCCGGCTCGGCACAACTGGTGAAGACCCCGGAAGCGAAGGAACCATGCACCGAAACGCCCCGCGCAACGCCCCTCGACGGAGCAAGACCGTCAGGAACACGCTCGCCTGTGCGGCAGTGGCGCTCCCCGTCCTGCTGGTCGCCGGCTGCTCCTCGGACTCGGACCAGGACAAGGAGTCCGACTCCCCCTCGGCCTCCGCGAGCAAGTCCCCCACCGTGGCGCCCGCGAAGTTCAAGGAGCTGCCCGACTCGTGCAAGAGTCTCGGCAAGAAGACCGTGAAGGACCTGGTTGCCGGCACGAAGAACGCCTCGGGCAAGCGCGTCGGCTCCGGTGACACCAACGACTCCAACAGCTGCCTGTGGAGCGGTCTGGACAAGTACGACTACCGGCAGCTCACGCTCTCCCTGAAGCGCTTCGACTCCGACCCGGCGATCGGCTCCGGCGACAAGCGCGCCGCGGACTACGTCAAGCTCCAGGCCGACGAGAAGACCAGCAACAAGGACAACAGGAACATCAAGGAGTCCGAGGTCTCCGGCATCGGCGACCAGGCGAGCTCCCTCGGGTACGAGACCAAGAAGACGGACACCAAGGGCAAAGCGGAGGAATACCGCGCCGAGCGCCTGATCGCCCGTACCGCCAACGTCGTGATCACCGTCGACTACGAGGGTGCCGGCTTCGAGAGCGCCAAGAAGCCCAGCGCCGACGAGATGAAGAAGAAGGCCGAGAAGGCGGCCAAGGAAGCGGTCACTCAGATCAAGTAACCGCCGCCACCCGCTGCCACCAGCGGCGCCGTACGCACCGGAGCCCGGCCCTCGCCCGAGGGCCGGGCTCCGCGCATGCCCGCACGGCAAAAAGTGCCGCACATTTGTGCCAGGCTGGGCCCGCCAGTTTCCGAGGGTGGGGGACAACTCCTGTGCAGGGCGTACAACTGACCCGAATACACCGCATACTCATCGCCGTTGTGGTCGCCGGCGCGCTGGTGATCGCGGCGATCGGCTTCGCGGGCTCCTACGCGGCGGTCCGCGAGCTGGCCGAACGGAAGGGCTTCGGCGCATTCGCCCCGTTCTTCCCCATCGGCGTGGACGCGGGCATCGTCGTACTGCTCGCCCTCGACCTGCTGCTGACCTGGATCCGCATCCCCTTCCCGCTGCTGCGCCAGACCGCCTGGCTGCTGACGGCCGCCACCATCGCCTTCAACGGCGCCGCCGCCTGGCCCGACCCCCTCGGCGTGGGCATGCACGCGGTGATCCCGGTGCTCTTCGTCGTCACCGTAGAGGCCGCCCGCCACGCCGCGGGACGGGTGGCGGACATCACCGCCGACAAACACATGGAAGGCGTACGCCTCTCCCGCTGGCTGCTGGCCTTCCCCTCCACCTTCCGGCTGTGGCGACGCATGAAGCTGTGGGAACTGCGCAACTACGACGACGTCATCCGCATGGAACAGGACCGCCTCGTCTACGAAACCAGACTGCGCGCCCAGTACGGCCGCTCCTGGCGCCGCAAAGCCCCCGTCGAGGCACTCATGCCCCTCAAGCTCACCCGCTACGGAGTACCGCTGCACCGGACGGCGCCACAGGCGACCACGCTGCCCGAGCCGGCGCCGATGCCCTTCGCGGAGCCGACCGCCGTTCCGGGCCATGAAGTGTCCGGTCGTGAAGTGTCCGGCCACGAGCTGGCCCCCCGCGAGAACCCGCCCGGCCCCGGTGCGGAACCGGCCCACGAGCACGTGCCGACCCCCGAGCAGGTGCCGGCCCCCGAACCGGTGACCGCGCCCGCACCGGAGACCGCACAGGCACCAGAACACGCGCAGGCGTCAGAGACCACGCAGGCGCCGGAGACCACGCAGGCACCGGAGACCGCCCCGGCGCCGGAACGCGTGCCCGAACCGGAGGCCGTACAGGCGCCGGAGCCCCCTCCCGCGCCCGCTGCCGAGCCCGCACCGCAGCCCGCCACCGAGTTCCCCGTGCCCGTGGCCCCCGGCCGCTACCGCACTCTGGCCAACCCGGCGCCGGTCCGCGAGCAGCAGGAGCTCTTCGTCGAACCCGGCCCCTTCCCGGCGGGCCCGGAGGCCGAACCGGAGGTGGCCGGACCGGAGTACGCGGAGGCGCCGGATCTCGGCGACGAGCCGATCGGCATCCCCGACGGAGTGCCGCGCGAGGAGTTCTACTTCTCGGCGTACCGTCAGTACGTCGCCTCTCACGGCGAGTTCCCGACGGCACGCCTCCTCTCCCGCACCCTGTACGAGGGCTTCGGGGTGACCTCGGCGGACGGCAGCCTGCTGAGCGAGACGTATCTGCGCGGCTATATGCGGGAGTTCAAGGACCGCTACAACACCGAGATGGGCCTCGCGGGCTGAAGCAGTCCGCGCTCAGGCGCCCAGCAGCTTGCGGACGCGGTCGGCGCCCACCGCCAGCAGCAGCGTGGGCAGCCGGGGGCCCGTCTCGCGGCCGACCAGCAGGCGGTACAGCAGGGCGAAGAACCCGCGCTGTGCCACCTTCAGCTCCGCGGTGGGCTTGGCGTCCGGCGCGAGACCGGCCCGCACCTTGGGCACGCCGTACACCAGCGAGGTCAGCCCCTCCAGCGACCAGTGCTCGTCCAGCCCGTCGAGCAGCAGCCGCAGCGACTCGCGCTGCTCCTCGTCCAGCGAGGCCAGCAACTCGGTGTCGGGGTCCTCGCGGACGCGGGTGCGCTGGTCGGCCGGGACCTGGGTGTTGATCCAGCGCTGTGCGCGGTCCAGCCGCGGGCGGACCTCGTCCAGGGAGTGCACCGGGTGCTCCGGGTCCAGCTCGCTGAGGATGCGCAGGGTCTGCTCCTCGTGGCCGCCGGTGATGTCGGTGACCGAGGCGAGCGTGCGGTACGGCAGCGGGCGCGGCGTGATCGGCAGCGGGCCCAGCGCGGTGGACGAGGCACGGGTGTGCGCGGCGATGTCGGCGGGCTGCGCCGAGCCGTCGGCGATCTTGCGGCCGAGCGCGTCCCACTCGTCGTAGGTGCGCTGGATCTCCTGGTCGAAGGCGACCTTGAACGCCTGGTTCGGCTTGCGCCGGGCGTACATCCAGCGCAGCAGCGGCGCCTCCATGATCTGGAGTGCGTCGGCGGGAGTGGGCACGCCGCCCTTGGAGGAGGACATCTTCGCCATCCCGCTGATGCCCACGAAGGCGTACATCGGGCCGATGGGCTGCTCGCCGCCGAAGATCTCCTTCACCAGCTGCCCGCCGACGACGAACGACGAGCCGGGCGACTGGTGGTCGACGCCGGACGGCTCGAAGACGACGCCCTCGTACGCCCAGCGCATCGGCCAGTCGACCTTCCACACCAGCTTGCCGTGGTGGAAGTCGCGCAGCACCACCGTCTCGCCGTGCCCGCACTGGCAGGTGTAGGACAGCTCGGTGGTCTCGTCGTCGTACGCCGTGACGGTGGTCAGGTCACGCCCGCAGGCGGTGCAGTAGGGCTTGTACGGGTAGTACGCGGAGCCCGCGCCGGCGCCCGAGCCGTCGTCCTCGGCGGCGGCGCCCGAGCCCTCGGCGGCCTGGACCTCGGCCTCGTCGGTGGGCTGCTGCTTCTGCTGCTTCTTGCCGCCCTTCGCGCCCTTCTCCAGCGTCCGGTAGCGGTCGAGCACGGCGTCGATACGGGCGCGCTCGCGCATCGCGAAGAGGATCTGGTCGCGGTAGACGCCCGAGGTGTACTGCTCGGTCTGGCTGATGCCCCGGTACTGCACGCCCAGCTCCAGCAGGGACGCCTCCATGGCGGCCTTGAAGTGCTCGGCCCAGCTGGCGTACGGGCTGCCGGTCGGCGCGGGCACGGCGGTCAGCGGGCGGCCGATGTGCTCGTTCCAGGACTCGTCGACGCCCTCGACACCGGCCGGGACCTTGCGGAACCTGTCGTAGTCGTCCCAGGACAGGATGTGTTCGCACGCGGTGCCCCGGCGCTTGATCTCGTCGGCGACCAGGTGCGGCACCATCACCTCACGCAGGTTGCCCAGGTGGATCGGCCCTGAGGGGCTCAGCCCGGACGCGCAGACCACTGTTTTCAGACCGCGACGTTCCGCCTCTGCGATGACCTCATCGGCGATACGGGAGACCCAGTCGGCCTCGTGGGTGGTCTGAGCCACGTCCGGCACTTCCTTCTCGTTCTTCTCGGGGGACTCTTCAAGCCTGCGGGCCCATTGTCCCACTCCGAAACACGGCGGCGGTCCCCTATATGCACGTGGGATACTGGGCACCGCATCCAGCCACCCCGACGGAACGGTCAGCACTCCATGGCTACGGTCCCCTCCCTCGCCGCTACGGTCCACCAGCGCGTCTCGGACGCCCTCTCGGCTGCGCTGCCGGAGGCCGCCTCCGCCGACCCGCTGCTGCGACGCAGCGACCGGGCGGATTTCCAGGCCAACGGAATGCTCGCGCTGGCCAAGCAGCTCAAGGGCAACCCGCGGGAGCTGGCCGCCAAGGTCACCGAGGCGCTGCCGGCCAACGACGAGATCGCGAACATCGAGGTCTCGGGCCCCGGCTTCCTCAACATCACCGTCGCCGACAAGGCGATCGTGGAGAACCTGGCGGCGCGGCGGCAGGACGAGCGCCTGGGCGTGCCGTACAAGGACAACCCGGGTACGACGGTGATCGACTACTCGCAGCCGAACGTCGCCAAGGAGATGCACGTCGGGCATCTGCGCTCGACGGTGATCGGCGACGCGATCGTGCACCTGCTGGAGCACCGCGGCGAGACGGTCGTCCGGCGCCACCACATCGGCGACTGGGGCACCAACTTCGGCATGCTCATCCAGTATCTGATCGAGCATCCGCACGAGCTGGACCACGAGTCGGACGCGGCGGGCGCCAAGGACGCGGGCGAGGCCGCGATGGCCCGGCTCAACCGGCTCTACAAGTCCTCGCGCGCCCTCTTCGACTCCGACGAGGACTTCAAGTCCCGGGCCCGGGACCGGGTGCCGGCGCTGCAGAGCGGCGACCCGGAGACGCTGGCCCTCTGGCACAAGATCGTCGACGAGTCGAAGACGTACTTCCAGGGCGTCTACGACGAGCTGGACGTGGAGATCCGGGACGCGGACATCGTCGGCGAGAGCGCCTACAACGACGACCTCCAGCAGGTCGTCAAGGACCTGGAGGAGTCCGGCGTCGCCGTCCGCTCCGAGGGCGCGCTGTGCGTGTTCTTCGAGGACGTCAAGGGCCCGGACGGCACCCCCACGCCGCTGATCGTGCAGAAGTCCAACGGCGGTTTCGGCTACGCCGCCACCGACCTGGCCGCCATCCGCAACCGCGTCGGCGAGCTGAAGGCCGACACCCTGCTGTATGTGGTGGACGCCCGGCAGTCGCTGCACTTCCGGATGGTCTTCGAGACGGCGCAGCGCGCGGGCTGGCTGCCCGAGGGCGCGGCTCGGCAGCTGCCGTTCGGCACCGTGCTGGGCAAGGACGGCAAGCCGTTCAAGACCCGTGAGGGCGAGACGGTGCGGCTGGTGGACCTGCTGGACGAGGCGGTCGAGCGCGCGGCGGCCGTCGTACGCGAGAAGGCCGATGAGGGTATCTCCGAGGAGGAGATCCAGCGGCGCGCGAAGCAGGTGGGCATCGGCGCGGTCAAATACGCGGACCTGTCCAACTCGATGACCCGGGACTATGTCTTCGACCTGGACCGGATGGTCTCCCTCCAGGGCGACACCAGCGTCTATCTGCAGTACGCCTATGCGCGGGTCCGCTCGATCTTCCGCAAGGCGGGCGAGCTGGAGCCGGTGCCGCACCCCGAGCTGGAACTGGCCCCGGCCGAGCGGGCGCTGGCCCTGCACCTGGACGCGTTCGCGGACACGCTGGTGGCCGCGGCCGACGAGTACGAGCCGCACAAGGTCACGGCGTATCTGTACGAACTGGCCACGCTCTACAGCCGGTTCTTCGAGAACTGCCCGGTGCTCAAGGCGGACACGAAGGAGCAGACCGAGAACCGGCTGTTCCTGTGCGATCTGACGGCCGAGGTCCTCCAGCAGGGCCTGGCCCTGCTGGGCATCCGCACGCCCGAGCGGCTCTGAGCACCGCTGCGGAGCGTCAGGGCCGACCGCGCACGATCTCCTGCTGAACCTCCGCCGCCATCTTCTTGATGGTGCGCAGACCCTGCTGTCCCCACGGGCGTGGCCGCGTGTCGACGACACAGACCGTGCCCAGCGCCATGCCCGTGGCCGGGTCGATCAGCGGTGCTCCCAGATAGGAGGTGACACCCACCTCGTCCACCACGGCGTTGACCCCGAACCGCGCGAAGTCACGTACGTCCTCCAGCACCAGCGCGGTGCGCCGCGCGACGACGTGCACACAGAATCCGAGGTTCCGGGGCATCTCCCGGCCGAAGCCCCCGTTCGGGTCGACCGGGCCCTTGGCCGGGTCCACGCTCGCGTCGTAGAGCCCGGCGAAGTACTGGCGCTCTTCGTCGATGAGATTGACCGCCGCGACCGGCGCGTCCGTGATCCGGGCCAGCTCATGGGCGTACGCGTCCAACTGCGCCACAGGCTCCTCGTGGAACCCCAGCTCCTTGAGCCGGGCCGCCCGCGCCGGTCCCTCCGGATCCTGCGGGGTCAGGAGCAGCCGGGCCGTCAGATCAAGCGGTGGGGATGACATGCGCACTCCTCGGGTCGATCAGGTGCTGGATGAGAGAGATGAGAACCCCGGTCGACGAGTCGGACTTCCGCGCGTCGCACAGCACCACGGGTATGCCCTCGTCGAGGTCGATCGCGGCCCGTACCTCGTCGGGGGTGTAGCGGTAGGAGCCGTCGAACTCGTTGACGGCCAGCACGAAGCGGATGCCGCGCCGCTCGAAGTAGTCGACGGCGGCGAAGCAGTGCTCCAGCCGCCGGGTGTCGGCGAGCACCACAGCGCCCAGCGCCCCGGCGGACAGCTCGTCCCACATGAACCAGAACCGCTCCTGGCCCGGGGTGCCGAAGAGGTAGAGCACATAGCCGCTGTCGAAGGTGAGCCGGCCGAAGTCCATCGCCACCGTCGTGGTGGACTTCTGCTCGACCCCCTCCAGACTGTCCGTGGCCGCGCTCACCTGCGTCAGCAGCTCCTCGGTACTCAGCGGCTCGATCTCGCTGACCGCTCCCACGAAGGTCGTCTTGCCGACCCCGAAGCCCCCCGCCACGATGATCTTCAGCGCGGTCGGAAAGCCGTCGGACGCGGTCGGAGAGGAATCGGAGGATGAGGGGTCAGAGTCGTCTACGGAGCCCATCCAGCACCGCCTCCAGCAGTTCTCGGTCGTTCGGGTCGGGGCCGTCCTGGAGATGGATGGGCCCACGGGTGGCGACGGCGCCGCAGTCCACCAGGTCGGACAGCACCACCTTGGTGACGGTGGCGGGCTGCCGGATGTGCGCGGCGATCTCGGCAACGGACATCGGACCGCGGCACAGCCGGAGCACATGGTCGTGCTCCGGACCCAGATAGCCGTCCGGGGGCACCCCGGTGGCCCGCACCATGGTCAGCAGGTCCAGCGGAGCCGAGGGCTTGGTCCGCCCCTCACTGACGGTGTACGGGCGGACCAGCCGGCCCGCGTCGTCGTCGAGCCACGGATCGTCACCGGAGCCTGGGCCGATGGGACCTGGGAGTGCCGTCATTCGCCGCTGGGCCGGCGCGCGGGGGTGACCAGATACGGACGGACGCTCTTGACGAGCATGGCCATCTCGTACCCCAGCACTCCCGCGTCCGCCTCACTCCCGGCGAACACGGCCAGGCAGGCGCCCTGACCCGCGGTCGTGACGAACAGCAGCGAACTGTCCAGCTCGACCACGACCTGGCGGACGCTGTCCCCGTCGGCGAACCGCACCCCCGCACTGCGCCCCAGCGAGTACAGCCCCGAGGCGAGCGCGGCCATATGGTCCGCGGAGTCGGGCTCCAGCCCGTGCGCGGCCTTGACCAGTCCGTCCGCCGACAGCAGGAGGGCGCTGCGGGCGTGTGGTACGCGCTCCACGAGTCCGGTCAACAGCCAGGAAAGGTCCGCCGCCGTCCGCCGCGTGGGTGCTTCGCTCATCATGTTCGCGTTTTCCTCCTAGTGGGGCGAGCTGTCGCCGTCGTGCGGGGGCGGGGGCACGGGCGGCGTCCCGCCGCGCTCTTCGGCGTCGGCGCGGCCGACCCCGCGCTGAAAGGCGGCCATGAGCCCGGGATTGTGGACGGGTTCCTCCTCGGGGGCGCCCGCGGCCCCGGCCGTCGGGGCCGCCGGCGCGTCCCGCAGCTCCGGAACGATGTGCTGCTGCTTCTGTCGCCGAGGCAGCTGAGGCCGTCCCTCGGCGCCCAGTTGCGGCTGCCCGCCGGGGTGCGGCTGTCCAGCAGGCTGCGAGTGCGCAACCGGCTGCGGCTGCCCGCCGGGGTACGGCTGCCCGGCCGGTCCGCCGCCGGGCATCTCCGGGCGCCGGTCCGCGCGTTCAGGGGCGGGGGCCTCTGCTTCGGCGGGTGGGTGGGGGTGGCCGGCCGGTCCGGCGGCGGACGCCGGGAGACGGCCGTCGGGCCGGTCCACCGCCGCACGGCCGCGAGCCTCCGCATCCGGAGGCGTGGCCGGGGCCGAGGGCGCGGCATGGCGGCCCCGCTGCAGACGCATCGTGGGCTCGGGGGCGCCGAGCCCACCGACGGCGGGATCCGGGGCGGCGGCCAGGGGCGAAGCCCCCGGCGCGGCGTCGGCCACCTGCTCCTGGCCGCCCTCCTGAACGCCCCCTTGGCTGCCCAGCATCGTGTGGGGCAGTACGAGGACGGCCTGGATGCCGCCGTAGATGTTGCTGCGCAGCTGTACGGCGACGCCGTGCCGCCGGGCCAGCGTGCCGACCACGTAGAGGCCGATCCGGCCGTCCGTCAGCAGCTCGGCGACATCGACACCCTCGGGGTCGGCCAACAGGGCGTTCATCCGCCGCTGTTCGTCGTCCGTCATACCCAGGCCCCGGTCCTCGACCTCGATGGCGAGCCCGGCGGTGACATGGCTGGTGCGCAGCAGCACCTGGGTCTGCGGCGCGGAGTAGACGGTGGCGTTCTCCACCAGTTCGGCGAGCAGATGGATGACGTCGGCCACCGCCTGTCCGCGTACGGTGCCCTCGATCGGAGGGACCAGCTTGATTCGCTGGTAGTGCTCCACCTCGGCGGCGGAGGAGCGCAGGATCTCGGTGAGCGGTACGGGTTTCGTCCACTGGCGCCGGGAGACGGCGCCGCCCAGCACCGCCAGGTTCTCCGCGTAGCGGCGGATGCGGGTGGCCAGATGGTCGACCTGGAAGACACCCTTGAGGATGTCCGGGTCCTCGACCTGGTTCTCCAGCTCGTCCAGCACCTTGATCTCGCGGTGCAGCAGCGACTGGAGGCGGCGGGCGAGGTTGACGAAGACGGCGACCCGGTCGGCGGCCTGGAGCCCCTGCGCGCCGCCCTCGCCCGCGGCCACGGCCCGGTCGCGCGCTGACCGGTTCAGCGTCGCCGCCTGGGCCACCGCCGCCTCGGCGGTGCGCTGGGCGAGCGCGAGCTCCTGGGCGAGGGATTCGAGCGGGCCGTCGATGCCCTGCGGAACGGATGCCGCGGCGTACCCGGGCGCGGGCGGGCTCGGAGGCTCGCCCGCCTCCAGCCTGCGGAGCTGGTTCTGTATTCGGTGCCGGCTGTGCTCGGCTGCGCGCCGCAGCACGGCGTACTGTTCGAACGTCGTACGCGCCTGGGCCGATGCGCTCCGGACACCCACCGCGAGCGCGGCGGCAATCGCCACCAGCGCGGCGCCGAGCACGCTCAGCGAGGCGGCGTCGCCGAAGCCGGTGTGCACGGCGGTGGAGTCGTCCGGCTCCCAGGCGGACCACAGATACGTCACCACCCCGGCGGCTGCGAGTGCCACGACGAGCGCGGGCGTGTACGCCAGCCGCACCAGGCGGCGGCGCAGTGCCGCGTCATTCCCCGCGGCACCCGCGGCGCCCGCGGCGACGGGCGCTTCCCGCAGCGTGTGCGTCGGGGAACTTGGAGGTCCGGGCATCGATTCCCTCAAGCGGTTCTGATGGAGTGGAAGGAAAGCTTCCGCACGCAGAGAACACTCATTCTCCGCACAGGGTGGCGAGTGTAGCCATCATGATTCGGCGGCGGGGGCCGGAAGCGGCGTCGTCACAACTGCCACACATCTCAGGAGGGTTCGCGCCCCTCGCTCCGGCCCCCGCCCGCCGGGCCCGCGGCAGCAGCGCCCGGGCCCGGCACAGCCTCAGCGCTGCGGGAAGAACACGTACAGCAGGCAGCCCTGCTCGCTGCGCGGGGTGTGAGTGGAGCCCTGTGCCCCGCGGACCCGGCTGCCGACCGGGTAGGCGCCTGCCTCGTCCTGGAGTTCGCCCTCCAGGACGACGACGATCTCGCTGCTGTCGCCGTGGTGGTCGGGCTCGGTGTAGCCGGAGCCTGGGGCGAACCGTACGTACGCCTCGCGCGGCAGCGGGTCCGAACCGTCCGCCGGGCTGGTCCAGTCGACCACCTGCGCCGTCACCCCGGGGTAGAGCTCGATCGGGTCGATCTGTCCCAGGGCCTCGGTGTTGACCACATGGAAGTCGGGGCGGTCGAGAGTCGTCATGGTGTGCTCCTCTTTCTCTGCGATGGCTCTGCGACAAAGGGGACTCGCGAGACGGAAGAGGTGCGCCGTCGAAGTCGCGCGGGGTAAGCCGCCCAGCACAGTGCGGTGACATGACGTCAACTGCATGGGCGCCGGGCAGACTTCCCCCGGCGCCGGTTCGAACAAGGCGGGATGAGCGTAAGTGATCCTTCCGCCTGGCCACAACGGGGACGTGAGTTAATTGCCGGTAAGCACGGAGAAAAGCGGAAGAGCGCCATCCGTCCAGCGGATGACGCCCCTTCACGGCATTTCGCAGCCGGCTCAGCGCTGTGTGCGCAGCAGCCCCGCGGCCTCCGTCGCCCAGTAGGTGAGGATCATGTTCGCCCCGGCGCGGGTGAAGCTCGTCAGCGTCTCAAGGATGGCCGCCTCGCGGTCGATCCACCCCTTCTCGGCGGCTGCCTCGACCATCGCGTACTCGCCGGAGATCTGGTAGACGCCGACGGGGACCTCCGCCCGCTCGGCGAAGTCCCGCAGGATGTCCAGATACGGCAGCCCGGGCTTCACCATCACCATGTCCGCGCCCTCGGCGAGATCCAGCGACAGCTCGCGCAGCGCCTCACGGGCGTTGGCCGGGTCCTGCTGGTAGGTCTTGCGGTCGCCCTCGAGCGAGGAGCCGACGGCCTCACGGAACGGCCCGTAGAACGCGGAGGAGTACTTGGCGGTGTAGGCGAACATCGCCACGTCGGAGTGCCCGGCCTCCTCCAGCGCCGCGCGGACGTACGCGATCTGGCCGTCCATCATGCCGCTGGGCCCCAGCACATGGGCGCCCGCATCGGCCTGGACGCGGGCCATCTCCGCATACCGCTCGAGCGTCGCGTCGTTGTCCACGCGCCCGTCGGCGGCCAGCACCCCGCAGTGGCCGTGGTCGGTGTACTCGTCCAGGCACAGGTCGGACATCAGCACCAGCTCGTCGCCGACCTCGGCCCGCACGTCCCGCAGCGCCACCTGGAGGATGCCGTCCGGGTCGGTGCCCGCGCTGCCCTGCGCGTCCTTCTTCGCCTCGTCCGGGACGCCGAACAGCATCAGCCCGCCGACGCCCGCCTCGACCGCCTCCACGGCGGCCTTCCGCAGGGTGTCGCGGGTGTGCTGCACGACACCGGGCATCGAACCGACCGGCACCGGCTCGCTGGCGCCCTCCCGTACGAAGGCGGGCAGGATCAGGTCCGCCGGCCGGGTGCGGTGCTCGGCCACCAGGCGGCGCATGGCCGCCGTGGTACGCAGCCGCCTCGGGCGGGCAGCCGGGTAACTGCCGTACGTGCTCGGGCTGCCGCCGTACGTGGTCGAGCTGCCGCCTTGCGTGCTCATGATGTGCGTGCCCTCCTCCTGGCCGGGCGCTTCTCGCTCGGCCGCTTCACCTGTTCACCTGCCTCCACGGCCGCGGCGCGCCGCTGGGCGCCGAAGTCGGCGAGGGCCTCGGCGAGCTTGTGCACCGACGGCTCGGGAGACATGACATCCACCCGCAGCCCGTGCTCCTCCGCGGTCTTCGCGGTGGCCGGGCCGATACAGGCGATGACCGTGACGTTGTGCGGCTTGCCCGCGATACCGACCAGGTTCCGCACGGTCGACGACGAGGTGAACAGTACGGCGTCGAACCCGCCGCCCTTGATGGCCTCCCGAGTCTCGGCGGGCGGCGGCGAGGCGCGCACCGTGCGGTAGGCGGTCACATCGTCGACCTCCCAGCCCAGCTCGATCAGGCCGGCCACCAGCGTCTCGGTGGCGATGTCGGCGCGCGGCAGGAACACCCGGTCGATCGGGTCGAAGACCGGGTCGTAGGGCGGCCAGTCCTCCAGCAGCCCGGCCGCCGACTGCTCGCCGCTGGGCACCAGATCGGGCTTGACGCCGAACTCGATCAGCGCGTTCGCCGTCTGCTCGCCGACGGCCGCGACCTTGATCCCGGCGAAGGCACGGGCGTCCAGCCCGTACTCCTCGAACTTCTCGCGGACCGCCTTGACGGCGTTGACGGAGGTGAACGCGATCCACTCGTAGCGGCCCGTCACCAGACCCTTGACCGCGCGCTCCATCTGCTGCGGGGTACGCGGCGGCTCCACCGCGATGGTCGGCACCTCGGCGGGTACGGCGCCGTAGGAACGGAGCTGGTCGGAGAGGGAGGCCGCCTGTTCCTTGGTACGGGGTACAAGAACCTGCCAGCCGAACAGCGGCTTGGACTCGAACCAGGCCAGCTGGTCGCGCTGGGCCGCGGCACTGCGCTCACCGACCACGGCTATGACGGGCTGCCCGCCGTCCGGCGAGGGCAGCACCTTGGCCTGCTTGAGGGTCTGGGTGATCCCGCCGAGCGTCGCGGTGAAGGTGCGCTGCCGGGTGGTCGTCCCGGCGAGCGTGACGGTCAGCGGGGTGTCCGGCTTGCGCCCCGCGGCCACCAGCTCCCCCGCTGCGGAGGTGACCCGGTCCAGGGTGGTGGAGACGACGACGGTCGCATCGCTCACGCCCAGCTCGGTCCAGCACCGGTCGTCCGCCGTGCTCGCGTCCACGAACCGCACGTCGGTGCCCTGCGCGTCGCGCAGCGGGACCCCCGCGTAGGCGGGCACGCCGACGGCCGCGGCGACGCCTGGTACGACCTCGAACGGAATCCCCTCGGCGGCCAGCACGAGCATCTCGCGGGCCGCGTCCGAGTCCAGCCCGGGATCGCCCGCGACCGCACGCACGACCCGCTTGCCGGCGCGCGCGGCGGCTATGGCAGACTCGCCCGGGTCGAGGGCTGCATCGTCAGCCGCTGCGGAGGCAGTTGACGCTTCGTCAGCCATGACTTGCAGCGGTGTGTCCACACCTGGCCGGGTATGGGCACGTACGACGTCGTACACGCGTGGACCGGCGACCAGGACGTCGGCCTGCCCCAGCGCCTCGACGGCGCGCAACGTCAGCAGTCCCGGGTCTCCGGGCCCGGCACCCAGGAAGGTGACGTGTCCGTGTGCACCGTGCAGGTGCTGTCTGTTCGCGACTGCCGTCTTCTGTGCGGTGCTCGACGTGTCAGCGCGTGCTGCGCTCGACTTGTCGGCGGCGGTGGGGCTCAAAGTGCTCGCTCCCCCATCAGACCGGCCGCACCCTTGGCGAGCATCTCTCCGGCGAGTTCCTGGCCCATACGCTCAAAGGCAGCCAGATCGCCGTCGGACGCCGGTGCGGGACCGGTGGTGGACAACTGCACCAGCGTGCGACCGTCGGTGGTGCCGACGACGCCGCGCAGGCGCATTTCGGTGACAACCTGCCCCTCGACAAGCAGGTCGGCCAACGCCCCCACGGGTGCGCTGCAGCCGGCCTCCAAGGCGGCGAGCAGGGTTCGCTCAGCGGTGACGGCCGCCCGTGTACACGGGTCGTCCAGCTCCGCGAGCTGTGCGGCCAGGTGCGTGTCGGACGCCACGCACTCGACGGCCAGTGCCCCCTGTCCGGGGGCGGGAAGAACCTGGTCGGGCTCGATCAACTCGGCGGCCTCCTCGTCGAGGCGGCCGATGCGCTCGAGACCCGCGGCGGCGAGCACGACGCCGTCGAGCTCACCGGAGCGCACGTACCCAATCCGCGTATCGATATTCCCCCGGATCGGGACAGTCTCGATCTCGAACCCGAGCGTACGCGCCCAAGCGTGCAATTGCGCCATCCGGCGGGGCGAGCCCGTACCGATCCGAGCGGTGCCGGGCGCCGCGGCGCGGGCCAGTGCCTCCAGCCCCAGCCCGTCCCGGCCCACCAGCACGTCCCGGGCATCGGCCCGGGCCGGGACGGCGGCCAGCACGTACTCCGCCGGCTGGGTGGTCGGCAGATCCTTCAGCGAGTGCACCGCGAAGTCGATCTCCCCGCGCGAGAGCGCGTCCCGCAGCGCGTTGACGAATACCCCGGTGCCGCCGATCTGCGCGAGCTGTTCCTTGCTGATGTCCCCGTACGTGGTGATCTCCACCAGCTCGACGGGCCGCCCCGTCACCCTGCGCACTTCCTCGGCGACCAGCCCGGACTGCGCCATCGCGAGCTTGCTGCGGCGGGTGCCCAGCCTCAGTGGGGGTTTGGCTGTGGCGTCGGTGTTCATTGCCGCTCCTGTTCCGGATTGCTGACAGCGGCGACCGCCTGCGGGTCGAGGTCGAAGAGTTCACGCAGCGCGTCCGCGTACCCGGCACCGCCGGGCTCGCCCGCGAGTTGTTTGACGCGCACGGTCGGCGCGTGCAGCAGCTTGTCCACGACACGGCGCACGGTCTGCGTGATCTCCGCGCGCTGTTTGTCGTCCATCCCGTGCAGCCGCCCTTCCAGCCGCGCCATCTCGGTGGCGACGACATCGGCGGCCATGGTGCGCAGCGCCACGACGGTCGGCGTGATCGTCGCCGCCCGCTGCGCAGCCCCGAACGCGGCGACCTCCTCCGCCACGATGCCGCGGACCGCCTCGACGTCCTGCGCCATCGGCGCGTTCGCCTCGGCATCGGCCAGCGACTCGATATCCACGAGCCGCACCTGGTCGATCCGGTGCACAGCGGCCTCGACGTCCCGGGGCATGGCGAGATCGAGAACGGCCAGCCCCGGTGTGCCCGCAGCCGCACCGGACCCCCGACCGCCCAGGGCGCCCTCGATATCCGCAGCCCTCAGCACGAGCCCGGCAGCCCCGGTGCAGGAGACGACGACGTCCGCGGCGGCCAGCTCCTCCGCGACGGCCCCCATCGGCATCGCACGGGCACCCAGGCTCTCCGCGAGCCGCTGCGCCCTCTCCAACGTCCGGTTGACGATCACCAGTTCGCCCACACCGGCGCGCGCCAGCGTCACAGCGGCGAGGGAGGACATGGACCCGGCGCCGATCACCAGCGCCCGGCGCCCACGCACCCACTCCTCGACATCGCGCCCCGCGGCCAGCTGTTCGAGACCGAAGGTCACCAACGACTGCCCGGCCTTGTCGATGCCGGTCTCCGAGTGGGCGCGCTTGCCCACCCGCAGCGCCTGCTGGAACAGATCGTTCAGCAGGCGCCCGGCGGTGTGCTGCTCCTGCGCGACGGCCAGCGCGTCCTTGATCTGGCCGAGGATCTGCCCCTCGCCCACGACCATCGAGTCGAGCCCGCATGCCACCGAGAACAGGTGGTGCACGGCCCGGTCCTCGTAGTGCACGTACAGATACGGGGTGAGCTCGTCCAGCTCCACCCCGCAGTGCTGGGCCAGCAGCGTCGAGAGCTCGGCGACACCCGCGTGGAACTTGTCGACGTCCGCGTACAGTTCGATCCGGTTGCAGGTGGACAGCACGGCGGCCTCGGCCGCGGGCTCCGCGCCCACGGTGTCCTGCAACAGCTTCCCCCGCGCCTGCGGGGCCAACACGGCACGTTCCAGCACGCTGACCGGCGCACTGCGGTGGCTCAGACCGACGACGAGCAGACTCATGCCGGCATCACGGCGGGCAGGTCCCCGTCACTTCCGGACTCGGGGGGCCGCTTGGCGACGGCCACGGCGGGCGGCGCGACAGGCGGTGCCGTGTCCGCCTCGCCCTCACCCGCCTTCCGCTGCTCGTGGAAGGCGAGGATCTGCAGCTCTATCGAGAGGTCGACCTTGCGTACGTCGACCCCTTCGGGGACGGACAGCACGGTCGGCGCGAAGTTGAGGATGGAGGTGATCCCGGCGGCGACGAGCCGGTCGCACACCTGCTGCGCCGCGCCCGCCGGGGTGGCGATCACGCCGATGGACACCCCGTTGTCCGAGATGATCTTTTCCAGCTCGTCGGTGTGCTGCACGGGGATGCCCGCGACGGGCTTCCCGGCCAGGCTCGGGTCGGCGTCGATCAGCGCCGCCACCCGGAAGCCGCGCGAGGCGAAACCGCCGTAGTTGGCAAGCGCTGCGCCGAGGTTACCGATACCGACGATGACGACCGGCCAGTCCTGGGTGAGGCCCAGCTCGCGGGAGATCTGGTAGACGAGGTACTCCACGTCGTAGCCGACCCCGCGGGTGCCGTACGAGCCGAGGTAGGAGAAGTCCTTGCGAAGCTTGGCCGAATTCACGCCCGCCGCGGAGGCCAGCTCCTCCGAGGAGACCGTGGGCACCGAGCGCTCGGACAGCGCGGTGAGTGCCCGCAGATACAGCGGAAGGCGGGCGACGGTCGCCTCGGGGATTCCTCGGCTCCGACTCGTCGCCGGACGGTGATTTCGGCCAGTTGCCACGGTGCTCCTGCCGGTTGCGCGAAGCGGTGAGCGGTCGTATGTGAGGCACTCCCCCGGACCGCTCCGTCGCGCCCAGGCTATGCCTTTGTGAACGCGTGCACAAAGATTGTGTCCGGTTTGTCCGGCCAACGTGACCGGCGCCACAGGCATCAACGGGGACACCCGGCCACACTCCTCACGTATACGCCCCCGGACGGCAAAACGCCCTTGATACTAATCGAAACGAGCTCGAACCCTGACCACATTCCCACTGGACAAGGCCGCCCCAAGCGCCCATTGAGCGGCGTTCGAGCGGGCATGAGGCGCGCACCGCACGAGCGCGGATTTGCGTTCGGCAGCACTACGTCACGACGTGAGCGCGCTCCGGAGTCGCTGGGGGTCGACCCGCCAGAAGTCGTGCTGCCGGCCGTCGACGAGCACGACCGGGATCTGCTCCCAGTAGAGGCGGTACAGCTCCTGGTCCTGGTTGATGTCCTTCTCCTCCCAGGTGGCGCCCACTTCCTCGCACACCCGGACCACTACGTCCCGCGCCACGTCACACAGATGACACCCGGGCTTCCCGATGAGGGTCACAGTCTTCATCCCTCCATTCTCCAACCCCCCGAGGCACCTGCAGCCCCTCCGCACACAACGCCCCCGCCGGCGGCGATCCCTCCCCGGGCAGGACCCCCACCCAGCCGTTCACCCGCTCCACACCCCCGGCAATCCCGGCGCAACCGATGTTCCGAACAGACTGGCTATGCTCGCGGACATGGCCCTTCCCGCATGGCTCACTTCTCGCAAGCGCTCGGCGACTGCGCGCAGCGTGCTCGCAGGCGAGGCCGCCGCGGAGGCGGCGCGGAAGCAGGAGCAGGAGCAGGCGGCGCGGCGCGAGGCCGCCGAAGGGGCGGAGGAAGCGGAGTTCCCCGTGGCCGGGGACGTGCATGCCGCCGCCTTCTTCGACCTGGACAACACGGTCATGCAGGGTGCCGCCCTCTTCCACTTCGGCCGCGGTCTCTACAAGCGCAAGTTCTTCCGGAAGCGCGAACTGAGCCGCTTCGCCTGGCAGCAGGCGTACTTCCGGCTCGCCGGCTCCGAGAACGCCGACCACATGCAGGACGCGCGGGAGAGCGCGCTGTCCATCGTCAAGGGTCACCGGGTCTCCGAGCTGATGGCGATCGGCGAGGAGATCTACGACGAGTACATGGCGGGCCGCATCTGGCCGGGCACCCGCGCGCTCGCGCAGGCACACCTGGACGCGGGGCAGAAGGTGTGGCTGGTGACAGCTGCGCCCGTCGAGACGGCAACGATCATCGCGCGGCGACTGGGCCTGACCGGCGCGCTGGGCACGGTCGCCGAGTCGGTCGGCGGCATCTACACCGGGCGGCTGGTCGGCGAACCGCTGCACGGACCCGCGAAGGCGGAGGCAGTACGCGCGCTGGCCGCTGCCGAGCGGCTCGACCTGGACAGGTGCGCCGCGTACAGCGATTCGGCGAACGACATCCCGATGCTGTCACTCGTCGGTTATCCGTATGCGATCAATCCTGACAGCCGTCTTCGGGCACACGCTCGTGAAATGGGCTGGCGACTGCGGGACTACCGCAGGGGCCGCAAGGCGGCCAAGGTAGGCATCCCGGCGGCGGCCGGTGTCGGTGCGCTGGCGGGCGGCGCGGTCGCCGCCGCCGCGGTCCAGCGCCGTCGCCGCTAAGGCCCTCACAAGGGCGGCCGTCCACCCGCGGGGGCGCGCGGTGCGCGTCCTGGATCCGCCGCGCGCCGCTGCAGGCGAGGCAATCCAGCAGTGTTACCCGGCGCTCAGGGCCGGCAGTCCCACTCCGCCCGGTCGAGCGGAACACATCACGCAGGCGTCAGATCCGGCCATGCAAATGATCAAAAACCGTCCTCGATTCGCACCTGATTACGGCTCCAATCCATAACAGAACGAACCGAAGCGACGTTTTTGACAACTAGGTGTAGCGCAGCCTGTACGAAGCGTTATTCTCCTCAGACGCAATTCGGTACCCATCCGTCCCTACGCCGGGTGACTGGTCCCGCACTGCACGTGATGGAAGCTCTGCCTCTGGGAGTCCCGTGTACCCACACGTCGGGGTTGACGCCTCGGGCCTGGCTACGCTGCGCACGACAGTCATCGACCAACTGCGTGCGTTCGTCCCCACCGCGTACGCCGTCCCTGCCCTCGCCGCAACAACCGCACCTGTCCCCGCAGGGGCCTCAACTGTCCCCGCAGGTCCCTGCCAAGCCCTCGCCCGCCGCGCCGCCCGCGCCATGACCACCGCGGCCGGACCGGCCGCCTCCGCCACGTCCCCGGCGGCATCGTCCCGTACCTCCTCCTCCACGACCACGCCTACCGCCGCACGCACCGCTGCGTCCGCCACATCCGCCGCCTCCTCGTCCCCCTCTTCGGCCGCCCGCTCCAACACGGCGACCGCGTCCCGGGCCTCCACCGCGAGCGGCAGGCGCGCCCGCGGCACCGGAGCGGCCGCACGACGCCCCGCCGCCTCCGACACCGACAGCCGCCGCATGATGGACCTGGTCGAACGCGCCCAGGACGGCGAGGCCGAGGCGTTCGGCAGGTTGTACGACCAGTACAGCGACACCGTCTACCGCTACATCTACTACCGGGTCGGCGGCCGGGCGACCGCCGAGGACCTGACCAGTGAGACCTTTCTGCGCGCCCTCCGCCGCATCGGAACCTTCACCTGGCAGGGCCGCGACTTCGGGGCCTGGCTGGTGACCATCGCCCGTAACCTCGTCGCCGATCACTTCAAGTCGAGCCGCTTCCGCCTCGAAGTGACCACCGGCGAGATGCTCGACGCCAACGAGGTCGAACGCTCCCCGGAGGAGTCGGTCCTCGAGTCCCTCTCCAACGCCGCCCTGCTGGAGGCTGTACGTAAGCTCAACCCCCAACAGCAGGAGTGCGTAACGCTCCGATTTCTCCAAGGGCTCTCCGTGGCCGAAACGGCCCGGGTGATGGGCAAGAACGAGGGCGCCATCAAGACGCTCCAGTACCGCGCCGTCCGCACCCTCGCCAGACTCCTCCCCGACGACGCGCGCTGAGCACATCGACCGTCGGCCATCGACCCTCGCACCGGTCACATCATCGTGACATCCGACTCCGTAACCCGAGTGGCTTGCGCTCGTTGTCGGGGTTGCAGACTCCCCGTAGCCGCTGCCCGGGCCGCACTCGCCCCTGAGTGAGCGCAGCCGGCCACGCTCATGGCTGTGTGCCGGGGAGCCGACCGTGCTGACGAGAGGAGGTGCCGCCGGTGATCGGATCCGTGCCGACGAGCCGACGGGCCATCGCCTTCGCCCAAGCCCTGGACGAGCAGGAGCGCGACGCGGGCGCGGCGGCCGATGCAGGGCCCGAGGGGTCCCCGGTCGGGAGTACCTCCCGGCCGAAGTCCCCCAGCTACCTCTCCCAGGAGGGGCCCCCAGGGGCGGGGAGGAGCGAAGAGGCACCGCCGACGGACACACCGCACAGCCACCGGGCCGGCGGTTCGGACCGGTCGCTGCTGTCCCTGGCGGACTCGCTGGGCGGGCTCCCCAAACCGGAGTTGGCCCCCGAGGTCAAGACGGTGCAGCGGGCCCAGCTGATCGCCGCCATGGAGGCCGCCTTCGCGGAGGGCGAGACGGCGGCACACGGCGCGCGCTTCCCGGAACAGCGCGACGCCCGTTACGGCTCCCGCGGCCGGGGCGGCGCACACCGCGCGCCCAGCCTCGGACCGCTGAGCAAGCTGCGGCCCAAATCCCGGCTGGGCAAGGGCCTCGCAGCCGGCGGACTGAGCGTCGGTGTCGCGGCCAGCGCCTTCGGCGGCGCCACCGCGGCCAGCACGGACGCCCTGCCCGGCGACTCGCTCTACGGCCTCAAGCGCGGCATGGAGGATCTCCAACTCGACTTGGCGGGCGACGACGCCGACCGCGGCAGCCTCCTACTGAACCACGCCTCCACACGGCTGGCCGAGGCCCGCCGCCTGATGGAGCGCGACCGCTCCGGCGAGCTGGACCACGAGGCGCTCGCCGAGGTCCGCAAGACCCTCTCCGGGATGCGGCACGACGCCTCCGAGGGGCACCGGCTGCTGAGCGCCGCCTACCAGCGGAACGGCGATCTGGCGCCGATCCGGTCGCTGTCCGCGTTCTCCAAGAACCACCGCGCGGGCTGGACCCGGCTGCGTGACCGGCTGCCGATGCAGCTGCACGATGTGAGCGACGAGGTCAGCTCCGTCTTCGACGCCATAGACCAGGACGTGAGCCCACTGCGCTCGCTCCTCCCCAGGGAACGGGAGGACGCCGCGCCCGAACGCGAGCCGGGCACCGGCGACCGCACGGGCGAGGAGCAGCCCTCCACTTCACCGAGCTCTCCGTCCACCGACGACATCGCTGGGCGGCAGCACGACGGCAGCGAGGAGCCGTCGCCCTCGGACTCCCAGCGCGAGGGCGAGGGGCTGCTCGGCGGCGGACTGCTCGAACCGTCCGAGAACCAGGGCAGGGAGGACAGCCCGTCCCACTCCGGCAGCAACTCCGGCAGCCCGTCCACACCCGGCGGCGTGCCCGAGGTGACCCTGCCTCCCCTCGTCCCGGATGTCCTGCCCCGCCTCGGCCTGGACGGCAACGGCAGCTAGCCACGGCAGCACATCGGGCCGGTGCGGCGGCGATCGGTTTTGCAGCGTTCACGAAAGCGCCCGGAAGCAGCGCCGGGACGAAACACTCGGAAACGCTCAGAAAAAGACCGACCGCCGCCGCACCAGCAGCTTGTAGAGCGTGTGCTGAATCGTTTCCCTCACCTGGTCGGTGAGGTTGAACATCAGCATCGGATCCTCCGCAGCCTCCGGCGGATAGCCGTCGGTGGGTATCGGCTCGCCGAACTGGATCGTCCACTTCGTCGGCAGCGGCACCGCACCCAACGGGCCGAGCCACGGGAAGGTGGGCGTGAGGGGGAAGTACGGGAAGCCGAGCAGCCGCGCGAGAGTACGGGAGTTGCCGACCATCGGATAGATCTCCTCGGCGCCCACTATCGAGCACGGCACGATCGGCGCGCCCGCGCGCAGGGCCGTGGAGACGAAGCCGCCCCTCCCGAACCGCTGGAGCTTGTAGCGGTCCGCGAAGGGCTTGCCCAGCCCCTTGAAGCCCTCCGGCATCACCCCGACGACCTCGCCCCGCTCCAGCAGCGTCTGGGCGTCCTCCGCGCAGGCGAGCGTGTGCCCGGCCTTGCGTGCCAGCGTGTTGACGAGCGGCAGTACGAACACCAGGTCCGCGCCGAGCAGCCGCAGATGGCGGTCGGCCGGATGCTGGTCGTGCACGGCGACCTGCAGCATCAGCCCGTCCAGCGGCAGGGTCCCCGAGTGGTTGGCGACCACGAGCGCGGCGCCGTCCGCGGGTATGTTCTCCACCCCGCGCACCTCGACCCGGAAGTACTTCTCGAAGACCGGGCGCAGCAGCGTCATCAGGACCTGGTCGGTCAGCTCCTGGTCGTAGCCGAAGTCGTCGACCTCGTACTCTCCGGTGATCCTGCGCCGCAGGAAGGCGAGGCCGCGCGAGGCCCGCGTCTCCCAGTCCGTGCCGAGCACCCGCTCCAGCAGCCCGGAGAGCTCCCCGGCAGCCGGCTGCGGTGCGGAGTCCGTCCCGGAAGCGTCGTCCGTCCCGTCAGGCTCGCCCTGTACCGGCGGCTCCTCCGGGCCCTGGGCCGCGTCCGGCTGCTGCTCCGGCACGGTCGTCAGCCGGGAGCGCCGGGTTGAGCGGCCACTCCTGCGACGGCCGCCACGGCCCGCGTCCGAGCCGCCTCCGGAACCCGAACCCGTCTGCGGGGCGGAATCGGTGGCGTCAGGGGGCTTCGGAGCTCCGGAGCGGCCCGTACGGGAGGAGCGGCTGCCGTCCCCCGGACTCCGTCCGGACGAGGCCCCCGAGCCGCGCGAGCGGTCCCGGTCGTCGTCGAAGGGTATGACCTTCGCGTCAGTCATCCTGGCGCACCTCCTCTGGCCCTGCCGCGGCGGCGCTCGACGCCTCCGGGCCAGGCGTTGCCGGCAGCAGTGCCGCGAACCGGTCGACCGCCTCGGCGAGCCTGCGCGGCGGGAGCAGACCCGGGCCGCGCTCCCGAAGGAAGGCGTCCAGCGTCTGGGCGGTCGTCCGGCGCGGGGTGAAACCCAGCACGTCGCGCGCGTGGGCGGTATGTACGACGCGCCCGTGGGTGAGCAGCCGTATCTGCTCGGGCGAGAAGTCCGTCGCACCCACCGAGCGCAGCACGCTCCGGCTCCACCGGATCGTCGGCAGCAGCATGGGCACCGTCGGCCGCCCCAGGCGCCGGGCGCACTGCGACAGCAGCAGGACACCGTCTCCGGCGATGTTGAACGTACCGGCGTTGAGCGTGCCCCGGCGCGGCTCGCCCGCCGCCAGCCGGAGCACCTCGATCACGTCGTCGTCGTGCACGAACTGCAGCCTGGGATCGTATCCCAGCACGGTGGGCAGTACGGGCAGCGAGAAGTACGCGGCGAGCGGCGACTCGGCCGCGGGGCCGAGGATGTGGGCGAAGCGCAGCACGGTCACGGCGACGTCCGGGCGGCGCCGCGCGAATCCGCGTACGTACCCCTCGACTTCGACGGCGTCCTTGGCGAAGCCCCCGCTCGGCAGGTCCCTGACGGGCGTCGCCTCGTCGAAGACGGCGGGGTCACGAGGCGCGGAACCGTACACACTCGTCGTCGATTTGATCACCAGACGACTGACAGTGGGCGCCTTCTGACAGGCACCGAGCAGCTGCATGGCACCTATGACGTTGGTCTCCTTGACGGTGCCGCGCCCGCCGCCGCCCAGTGTCGGCGGGGTGCCGTGCACATCCATATGGACGACGGTGTCGACGGCGTGCTCGGCCAGCACCTTGCCGATGGCCGGCTGCCGGATGTCGGCCTGTACGAAGTCCGCGCCGCCCAGGTGATGCGCGGGGGTCTGGGCGTCCACGCCGATCACCCGGTCCACGTCGGGCTCTCGCCGGATACGACGCACGAAGCGGCCACCGAGCGGTCTGGCCACCCCGGTGACGAGCACGACCTTGCCCACGATCCCTCCCTGACACCCGGATACGGTCAGCGCCCCGTACGAGCCGCACCGCGAATCCATAGCAGAACCGCCGCCTTTCTCCCCGCGCGGAGAGAAAGGCGGCGGTCAGTGGCGTGCGGTGCGCTCGCTCACTTCTTGTTGCGACGCTGCACTCGCGTCCGCTTCAGCAGCTTGCGGTGCTTCTTCTTCGCCATCCGCTTACGCCGCTTCTTGATGACAGAGCCCACGACTACCCTCGCTCACGGATCATCCCCGCATAACGCGGGGCGAACTCATTTCGATACTCGGTGCGGGGCGTCCGAGCCCACACGACCTACATGGGGCCACCCTACCCGCCACCCGGGAATGGACGTGAATCGAGGGTGCACCGGGACTCCGGTGCAGCGATGACCGAGCGCACACCTGATATCGGCCTAGGCGCTCTCCACCCCCACGTACGACTCCTCGAGGTACTCATGGACAGCCTTCTCCGGCACCCGGAAGGACCTGCCCACCCGGATCGCCGGCAGATGACCGCTGTGCACCAGGCGGTACACGGTCATCTTGGAGACTCGCATCACCGCGGCGACCTCCGCCACGGTCAGGAACACGACCTCGTTCAACGGCCGTTCGTCAGCAGCCATGTCACACCTGAACCTTCCGCACATGTCGGGCACCGGCTTCCCCTCCGGTGTCTCCTGCTCGCATGTGCGCTCCTCCCCAGATTAGGGGCGCGTGATGCAAGTGGTGAAGACGAGTAGGGATCGTCCGCCTACCGTGACAGACACGCTCGATTGAGTACATAGCGAGTAAGCGCGCGGTAGTAGTCGGACTGCGCAGCGTCATCCGACGGAACGCCCGTGCGCCCTCGCCCCTTGACTGACTCCCGCGGCGCCTCGCCGAGCGCCGCCCCCTGCGCACCCGGCGGCCCGGCAGCCCCGCTACGGCGCTGACCTGCACTGACGGCTCAACCATCGCCCCCTGCAAGCAGCTTGACGGTGGCTTGCCCCGCGCCACCACGCCGAGCGGCGCCACCCGGACAAGGGGAGGGGCGCAAGCCTTCGCGCCCCCGCGCACAACCGCCTGGGTGGGCGCTGGTTTCGCAGAACAGCGCGACCCCCCTTGCGTAGGAGAAGCCGCACTGACGTACCCCGAATTGCATCGCTATGTCGACACGTCTCCCCTGCGACAGTGCTAGGACGAGGCATCCCGGTGCCGACAGGGATGAGGCCCATGTGACGTAGTTGACCAGGAGTCGGTCAGGAGACATACCCGAGCCGACACCCAGCTTGCGGCCCACGCCGTCGTCCACGCTGACACAACCGAGCACCATCCGCCCGGAAACGGTCCCGGAACTGCCGATACCCCGCACTGGCCGTCCCGCAACCGAACCCTCCCGGAACGGTTCGCTCCCATACCGTCATTGCACCGTACGCCCCACTGGCAGGACCGACCCTGGCAGTGACGAGCTGCACGCCCCGCCGGGCCCGCGGAACAGCCAGCGCTACACGGCGATCGTCCGGGCCCGCGGGCTACGGCAACAGACCGTGCGCCGGGAACACCGCCCGTCGGGTCGCCCGCACCGCCTGGTCCAGCCGGTCCGCGGGGTCGTAACCCTCGCCCCAGTCCCGCCAGCGCGGCTCGCGCCCGTCCGTCATCCGCTGCGGTGCGCCGACGCTTCCCGTACGCGCATAGACCTCCTGCCGCCACTCGGCAGGCACTTCGGTCTCCCGAGGCACCGGCGCCCCCGCCGCGATCGCCACCAGATGCGTCCACGTACGCGGCACCACGTCGACGACCGCATAGCCGCCGCCCCCGGTCGCCAGCCACCGGCCCTCGGCGTACGTATGAGCCCACTCGTGTGCCGCTTCGGCCGCAAGCCGCTGTGCGTCCACGCTGACCGCCAAGTGCGCCAGCGGATCCTCGACATGGGTGTCCGCACCGTGCTGCGAGACCAGCACCTGCGGCTCGAAGGCCCCCAACAGCTCCGGCACCACCGCGTGCACCGCACGCAGCCATGCCTCGTCCCCCGTACCCGGCGGCAGCGCCACATTCACCGCGCTGCCCTCCGCACCCTCGCCACCGCACTCCTCCGGCCATCCAGTACCGGGGAAGAGCGTCCCCGGGTGCTCATGCAGCGAGATGGTCAGCACACGTGGGTCGTTCCAGAACACGTCCTGGACACCGTCCCCGTGGTGCACATCCAGATCCACGTACGCCACGCGCTCGGCCCCGAGCTCCAGGAGCCGGGCGATGGCGAGCGCGGGGTCGTTGTACACGCAGAAGCCCGACGCGCTCTGCGGCATCGCATGATGCAGCCCGCCGGCGAAGTTCACGGCATGCTGCGCCTTCCCCTGCCACACGGCCTCGGCCCCGCCCACCGACTGCCCGGCAATCAGCGCGGAAACCTCGTGCATACGCGGAAACGCGGGATCGTCCGGGGTGCCGAGGCCGTATCTCTGCTCAGCGGACGCGGGATCGAGGGACGCGCGGCGGACGGCGTCGATGTAGTCGGGTCGGTGCACCAGCCGCAGCGTCGAACCCCCGACGGGCTTCGCAGCGACGACGCTCAAGCCCGGGCTGCGCTCCACCCCCAGCGACTCGATCAGGCGCTTGGTCAGCGCGAGCCGTACCGGGTCCATCGGATGGCCACGGCCGAAGTCGTAGCCGGTGACGCCCTCATCCCACATCAACTGCGCGCGGCCGCTCATGCCCGCCACCGTATCGGGCCGTGCCTGGACATGGAAAAGCCCCGTTGGCGTCAGCCAACGGGGCTTATTCACACAATGAGTTCGGCGGTGTCCTACTCTCCCACACGCTCCCGCATGCAGTACCATCGGCGCTGTAAGGCTTAGCTTCCGGGTTCGGAATGTAACCGGGCGTTTCCCTCACGCTATGACCACCGAAACACGGCGAAACACACAACACAGCCAGCAACACAACCCAATTTCTGGGTGTGTTGGGGGTTGTTGTTTCAGAACCCACACAGTGGACGCGAGCATCTACGGACAAGCCCTCGGCCTATTAGTACCGGTCACCTCCACACGTTACCGTGCTTCCAGACCCGGCCTATCAACCCCGTCATCTCCAGGGAGCCTTACTCGCTCAAG